>CAWBFP010000001.1:0-20981 GCA_963788095.1 uncultured Alphaproteobacteria bacterium
ACTCGCCTCGCTCGGGCACCTCAGGATGACGGCGTGGGAGGCTCAAAACCCATCCGCCTCCGTCATTGCAAGTCGTTTCCCCCCGTCTTCTTCCTCCAGGCAATCCAGACACTCCACCGCCGTACTGGATTGCTTCGCCGTCGGCTCGCAAATGACGGTGTCATGCGTTCGCCTTGTACCCCTCCGCAATCCGCACTAGCGTCGTCCCCGTATCGAGGGTGTCATGCCATCGACCGCCAACCTTGCAGCGCCCTGCCGCGGCCGGCGCCGTCGCTGTTGCGCGCGGCCTATCTGGCGGTGGTCGCGGTGGTTTTCGGGTTCATGTTCACGCCGCTTCTTTTCGTCCTGTGGGTGAGCGTCTTCAGGAACGAGGTGGTCACCTTTCCGCCGCAGGGCTACACGTTCGCTGGTTCGGCAACGCCTGGGCGAACCCCGCTTTCCTCGACGGCTTCATCACCTCGATCCAGGTCGGGCTCTTCTCGATGCTGGCGGGGCTCGCGCTCGGCATTCCGGCGAGCTTCGCGCTGGTGCGCGGGCGCTTCCCGGGACGGAGGCGCTCAACGCCTTCCTGCTCTCGCCGCTGATCGTGCCCGGGATCGTCGCCGGCACCGCGATCTACATCTACTTCGTGCAGCTCGAGCTGTGGACCGGCGTGCGCGTCATCGCGACCCTGCCCGGCTTCATCCTGGCGCACGTGGCGCTGACGATCCCCTGGACGGTGCGGCTGGTCTCGGCGAGCCTGCGTCGGCGTCGACCGTCGATCGAGGAGGCGGCGGCCAATCTCGGCGCGCGGCCGCTGACCGCCTTCCTGCCGGGTGACGCTGCCGATGATCCGGCCGGGCGTGGTGGCGGCCGGCGATCTTCTCGTTCATCGTCTCGTTCACCGATCTCGAGATGTCGCTGTTCCTGGTCGGGCCGGGCCGCTCGACCCTGCAGATCGCCATGCTGCAGTATCTCGAATGGAAGTTCGATCCGACCGTCGCCGCAGTCTCGGTCGTGCAGATCGTCATCGTCGGCGGTCGGCCTGCTGGTGACCGACCGGTTCGTGAAGCTCTCGAAGGTGGTCTGAGTGTCCGAGGTCGTGCTCAACCGCGTCAGCAAGGCCTCGGCGCCACGCTCGCCGTGCGCGACTTCTCGCTCGACGTCGCGCACGGCGAGCTGGTGGCGCTGCTCGGGCCCTCCGGCTGCGGCAAGACCACGACGCTGCGGATGATCGCGGGCTTCATCCTGCCGACCGCCGGCCGAGATCCGCATCGGCGGCGCAGGACGTGACCGCCTGCCGCCGACCGGCGCGCGACCGGCATGGTGTTCCAGGGCTATGCGCTGTTTCCGCATATGACGGCGGCGCAGAACGTCGCCTTCGGGCTCGAGATGCGCGGCGTGCCGAAGCCGAGATCGCGCGGCGGGTCGCCGACGCGCTGCGGCTGGTGCGGCTCTCCGGCTTCGGCGAGCGCTATCCGGAACAGCTCTCGGGCGGCCAGCAGCAGCGGGTAGCGCTGGCGCGCGCGCTGGTGATCGATCCGGAGGTGCTGCTGCTCGACGAGCCGCTGTCGAACCTCGACGCCAAGCTGCGCCACGACGTGCGGCTGGAGATCCGGCAGTTGCAGCGCGACCTCGGCCTCACCACGGTGTTCGTCACCCACGACCAGGAGGAGGCGCTCACGGTCGCCGACCGGCTGGTGGTGATGAACCGGGCGTGATCGAGCAGGTCGGCACGCCGCGGAGCTCTACGAGCGGCCGCGCTCCGCCTTCGTCGCCGATTTCATCGGCAAGTCGAATTTCTTCGACGGGCGAGATCGCGGGGCCGGGCGTGTTCCGCACCAGATCAGGCCTCGACATCCGGTTCGCCGGCGACGCCGCGCCGGCGACTCGGTGATGGCGGTGCGTCCGGAGCGCATCCAGGTGTTCCGCGCGGACGAGCCGACGCGCGTATCCGAACATCGTCCCCGGGGTGGCCAAGGTGGTGACCTTCCTCGGCGCCACCACGGAATCGCTGATCGAGCTCGGATCGGGCGAAACCGTCATGGTGCACACGCCGACGGCGGCGGCAACGGCGGCGGCGATCATCCGGGCGAGCCGGTCACGGCTCGCCTGGCCGTCGGAGGCGAGCCTCGTGCTCGATGCGTCCGACCGCGCGCCAAAATCAACCACTTGCTTCAGGGAGAAACCATGCACGCATCGGGACATCAGCTTCGGCATCACGCGCGCGCAGTTTCGGAATCAGGCGCGGCGTCGCTCGCCGGCGCTGCCGCGGTCGGCCTTGGTCGGCGCATGCGCAAGCCGAGGACGACGCGGTCGTCGGCACCTGGGGCGGCGACTACCAGAACCTGTTCGAGGCCAACATCGTCAAGCCGCTGCTCGAGCCGCAAGGGCGTCACCGTGCAGTGGGACGTCGCCGCGCAGGACCCGCGCAAGAACAAGCTGATCGCCGAGCGGCGGCTGCCGAGCGGCACGCTGGACATCGCCTGCCTGTGCGATGTCGACATGTATCGACATCTCGCTGTCGGGCGCGCTCGAGACCATCGACGAGTCGAAGATGCCGAACTTGAAGAACGCGGTCGCGACGCTGCGCAAGCCTTACTCGGTGCCGCACATCTATTCGGGCATGGTCTTGGTCCATAACCCCAACCACGCGCAGCCGAAGGCGTACGCCGACCTCTGGACGACAAATACCGCGGCAAAGTCGGCGTGGTTGACGTGCTCTATGAGCAGATCTTCATGGCGGCGACGCTTGCGGCAGGCGGCACGCTGTCGGACTTCGAGCCGGGCAAGAAGAGGCTGTTGGAGCTGAAGAAGCTCGGCGTGCGGGTGCTGCCGTCCAACGAGGCGATGGCGCAGGCGCTGCAGTCAGGCGAGGTCTGGATCACGCCGATGTGGCGGGCCGCGCGCGGTCCAGTGGCAGAACGCCGGCATCCCGGTGACCAAACGTTGCTCCGAGCGAGGGCGCGATCCCGATCGTGTTCGATTTCGCCGTGCCGAAGAACGCTCCCAACAAGGACGGGCGCCTACGCCTGGCTCAACGCCTCGCTGGAGCCGCAGGCGCAGATCGCGTTCGCCGCAAAAGATGGGCTATGCGCCGACCGTCTCGAACGCGCAGCTGCCGCCGGAGCTCGGCCAGAAGCTCACCTTCAGCGCCGCGGAGCAGGCCAGGCTGAAGTAGCCGACTACGGCTACATGGCCAAGGAATTCCAGAGCCTGAAGCAATGATGGGACCGCGAGTTCCTGGCGTGACCGGCGGCTCGCCCCCATGTCCGCATTGTCGTCCCAGACGCGCCGAAGGCGCGATCCGGATGCGTGGATACCGCAATCGAGCGTTGATCGCTCGACCCAAGGAGACATGGATCCCGGCTCTCGCGCTGCGCGCTCGGCCTGGATGACACGCGCGGAAAGAACCTGCCGCCATGAGCACTGCCACGGTCGCCGCCGCAGTAGAGGCATCAGCAGAGGAGACGCCGCGCTCGGCGCATGCCGCATCGTTCGCGCTCACGCTGCCAGCAGCGCTGGTCGTCCTCGCGGTGCTCGGACTGCCGATGGTCCTCTTGTTCCGCTACAGCCTCGACCGATGCGACCGCTATGGCATGATGGTTGAGGCGTTCACACTCTCGAACTCGCCTCGATCTTTAGCGACGCCTTTTTCCGCAACGTGCTGCTGCGCACGATCTACGTCGCGGCCGTCTCCACCGCCGTCGCCTTCGTGCTCGCCTTTCCGGTCGCCTACTTCGTCGCGCGCGCGCCAGCACGCTGGAAGAGCCTGCTGGTCATCTGCGTCGTGTTTCCGCTGCTCGTCGGGGACCTGGTGCGGGCCGCCGGCTGGATGGCGGTGATCGGCGACCGCGGTTTCTCGACCAGATGCTGCTGGAGCTCGGCGCGATCGGGAGCCGCTGGAGATCCTCTACACCCCGACCGCGGTCGTCATCGGCATCGTCGCCATGGTGCTCCCGTTCATGATCCTGTCGCTCCAGAGCGTGCTGGAGAACATGGACCCGAGCCTGGAGGAAGCCGCCGGCAACCTCGGGCCGGCCCTTCACGACCTTCCGACGCATGATCTTCCGCTTGCGCTGCCGGGGTGATCGCGGGCACCGCGCTGGTCTTCATCCTGTGCATGAACGCCTGCGCCACGCCGGTGCTGCTCGGCGGACGCGCTTCCACGTCATGGGGCCGCAGGTCTACCAGCGGATCGTCGGGCAATCGAACTCGCCGTTCGGCCCGGCGCTCGCCTTCATCCTGATCGGCACGACCTCATGCTCACCATGCTCTCGACCACCTTCATCCATCAGCGCTTCGGGCGCTAACCGGTGGAGCGAAACGGACGATGATGGAACCGAAAGGCCGGCTGAGCGAGCGCGACATTCCGGCCGTAATAGAGATCGCCGCCGGCAAAGGCGCGACGCGACCTCCGCGCCGGCGACGCATTCGCTCGGCGCACGATAGGCCATATCCTGTTCACCGTGACCAGCGCCTGCCGACAACGGGGGAAGTCGAGCGGCACTACAGCAGCGATCCTGCCGCGTATGCAGTCAGCGGACACAAGCAGAAGCGCGACACGCCGTGGGCCGCATCCTGCTCGATGAGGGCCAGGTCTTCATCGCGCGCGACAGCCGTGAGTGCGCGCCACGTTCTCCGATCACGGCTGATCGCAAGCCTCGGCATTGCGGAGATCATGAACGTGCCGATCCCGGTTTGCGGCCAGACCCTTCGAGCCATCAACCTGTGCGGCGAGGCCAGCCGATCTGCCGAGGCGGAATTCCGGCCGAAGCTGATCGCCGGACTGCTCGTTCCAGCCGTGATGGCCGACACGATCCCGTAGCGCCGCGTCCGGGCCAGCGGGGCCCAGCCCCGCACGCTAACCCGTGCAGGTGGCCGTTGCCTCGCGGCCGCAGCGGAGGATGTGGGCCAGCCGAAGGCTCTACGGCGCGTAGCGTGGATCCGGTGAAGGCCATCATTGTCGGAGGCGGCATCGGCGGTCTGACCACCGCCCTGATGCTGCACGCGCGGGGGATCGAGTGCGAGCTTTACGAGCAGTCGGACACGATCCGCGAGCTCGGCGTCGGCATCAACACGCTGCCGCACGCCATCAAGGAGCTTGCCGAGCGGCTTGCTGGAGCGCCTCGACGACGTCGCCGTCCGCACCCATGAGCTGATCTATACCAATCGGCTCGGGCAAGAGATCTGGCGGGAGCCGCGCGGCACCGATGCCGGTTACGACTTCCCGCAATTCTCGATCCACCGCGGCCGCCTGCAGGCGGTGATCTACCAGGCGGTGCGCGCGCGGCTCGGCGAGGATCGCATTCATGCCGGCCACCGGCTCGACGCCTTCAACCAGGACGACGGCGGCGTGACCGCATGCCTGTTCGATCGCGACGGCTCGCACCGCGCAAGCGTGTCGCGGCGACGTCCTTATCGGCGCCGACGGCATCAACTCGCGCGTGCGCGGGCTCTTGTTCCCGAACGAGGGCGCGGCGCGCTGGAACGGCATCATGCTGTGGCGCGGCGCGCTCGACTGGCCGGCGTTCCTGACCGGGCGATCGATGGTGATCGCCGGTGGGATGGCGGCGAAATGCGTCGTCTATCCGATCGCCGAGGGCTCGCGCCAGGACCGCCGGCTGACCAACTGGGCGGTGGCGGCGAAAATTGCCGACGATGCGGCGCCGATCCCGCACAAGGAGGACTGGTCGCGGCCGGGACGCATGCAGGACGTGATGCCGCACGTGCGGCGCTTCCGCATCCCATACATCAACGTGCAGCGGCTGATCGAGGCGACGCCAGAATCGGAATCCTGGGAATATCCAATGTGCGATCGCGACCCCCTGCCCCGTTGGTCGCACGGCCGGGTGACGCTCTTGGGCGACGCCGCGCATCCGATGTATCCGGTCGGCTCCAACGGCGCCTCGCAGGCGATCCTCGACGCCCGCTGCCTGGCCGACCGGCTGGTCGGCGGCGAGCACTCCGCGCACGCGCTTTGCGCCTACGAGCAAGAACGCCTGCCGATGACGGCGCAGATCGTGCGCATGAACCGCAAGGGCGGTCCCGAAGGCGTGATCGACGCCGTCGAGGCGCTGGCGCCCGATGGGTTCGCCAACATCGACGACGTGCTCACCCACGACCAGCGCCTGGCGATCGTGCGCGGCTACGCCTCGACCGCCGGCTTTGCGCGCGAACAGGTGAACAAGCCGGTCGGGAAGGCGGCGTAGGCCGGCGGCACATCAGTCGCGACAGAGTACCTGTACGGACGCTGTACGTGCACTATCTTCCCGGTAAACGGAGGCAAGATGCCAACGCCGACCGCACCTCGCAACGATCGCATCGAACTGAGGGCCACCGCGGAGGAGAAACGCCTGCTGGGCGCCGCGGCTGCCTACGAACGACTCGATGTGACCAGTTTCATCATGCGTAATGTGCTGCCGGTCGCGCGCGACGTGGTAGATCGCGCGGAGCGTATCGTTCTATCGGAGCGCGACACGAAAAGCGTGCTCAAGCTGCTCGAGAATCCGCCGAAGCCGACCAAGGCGTTGCTTGCTGCCGCGCACCGGCGCGCAGCCCGGTGAGCCGTCTGCCTGGCGGAAGCCTTTTTCGGGTGCCTGCGTGATCGGTGCAACGCATGCACTGAGGGCTCGCTTCGGCACAGTGCGTTGGTCCAATACCGGCATGGTCCTGGGCATACTGAGCCGCCGACGTGCCTCGTCGTCGCCACGGTTAGCGAGCTGATGGCGAATAGTCCCCGGGCGGCCGTTCAAACGGCAATCTTGCCGCCTCCCTTGCGGGTGATCACGACAATCGAGGGGCGCGGCGGCACTCCCTCCTTGAAATCCGGCCAACGGGTGACCGGGTTTTCGAAGCTTGCCGGCTCGGCATTCGGGTCGCCTTCATCAGTTTCGCCCGGGTGTTGGACAGCCAGAAACAATGTGGTGTCGTCGGGGGTGAACTCCGGCCCGCACATTTCTGCACCGTGCGGGCAGCGGAAGAACAGCTTCGACGTTGCGCGTGCGAGCCCTTCAGTCTCCATCGCCCAGAGACCATCGGACCGCCCCGTGCGCTTCGGATAGTTTCCGTCCGTCGAGATCCACAATCTGCCCATGGAGTCCACGGCACAGTTGTCCGGCATGCCGAACCAGCCGTGCTTGGATGTATTCGGATTGAACGTCGCGCCGACGGAAGCAATCGCGGGGTCCCCGCACTTGACGAGAATTTCCCATCGAAACTTCGTCGCGGCGTGATCGTCGGCCTCGGGGATCATTTCGATGATGTGGCCAAACCTGTTTTCGGCTCTCGGATTAGCCGCGTCCACCTGTTCGGCTTTTCGACCAGGGTTGTTGGTGAGCAAGACGTAAACTTTATTGGTCCTCGGGTTGGCCTCGATGTCCTCGGGACGGTCCATTTTGGTGGCGCCGAGGAGATCGGCAGCCGTGCGCGCCTCGATGACGACATCGGACTGACTGTTGAAACCGTTCGCTTCCGTCAGGGGTCCCTGACCGTAGATCAGCGGCAGCCAGTCGCCGGTCCCGTCGGCGTTGTACTTGGCCACATAGCAGACGCCCGTATCCAATAGTCGCATGTTCGCTTCGCGGTTGGCGGGGTCAAAGCGCCCATCGGTTACGAATTTGTAGACGTACTCAAATCGCTGATCGTCGCCGGAGTAAATGACGTAACGGCCGTCCTTGTTGAGAATCCCGGCGGCACCTTCCCGCTTGAAACGACCGAGGGCCGTGCGCTTCACCGGCAAGGACGTGGGATCGAAGGGGTCGATCTCCACGACCCAACCAAAGCGATTGGCTTCGTTTGGCTCCTTCGAGACGTCGAACCGATCGACGTAGTCCCCCCAGTTGTACCAGCGGCTCGGGACGCCCATGCGCTTGTGGTTGCGCGCCTCCGGATGCCCTTCAACCAGCTCCCCGGTGAAGTAGCCGTTGATGTTTTCCTCGCAGGTCAACCATGTACCCCATGGCGTGCGGCCTCCCGCGCAGTTGTTGAGCATGCCAAGGACCCGGCTGCCCGCGGGGTCGGCACCGGTCTGCATCCGCGCATGGCCCGCGGCCGGACCGGAGATGCGCATCTCGGTCTCCGCCGTGATGCGGCGCGCATATTTCGACTCGGCCACGATTGCCCATTTGCCGGCGATCTTCTTCACCTCCAGGACCGAACCGCCGTGTGCCATCATTTCGATCTCGGCGATTCCGCTGGTCATCTTGGAGAACGGCGTCGTGCTGCCGCGGCGGGCGTCCTGCCGGCCAAGACCCGGAAACATCAGCTCTTCGTTGGTGTACTCATGGTTGACGCAGAGCAGGCCGTGCTCCGAAGGATTTGGTGTATCCGGCATCGGGAAGTAACCAAGATAGTCGTTGTTGTAGCCGAACTGTCTGGCCTGCCCGTCCTTCGTGTGCTTGTACGGATCGAATGGTGGGGCCCCAGGCAATACCGGATCGCCCCATCGAATGAGCACGTCGGCATCGTAGCCCTCGGCGACGTAGTGTTTGTCGTCGACCCCCGACTTTACCTCGGTGAAGTTGAATGACGGGGTGGCGCTTGCCCCCTGGGAACGTGCGCGGTCGGAAGCCAGCAATGCCAGCGGCGCAGCCGTCGCGGTCATGGCTGTGACGGCCAAAATCCCCTTCGCGAGATCGCGGCGCGAGAGGCGTTCGGCGATGACGTCTCCCATGGTTCCATTGTCGCTTCCATTGAGGCTGTCGTTCTCCGCATTCTCGAATGCGACGGCTCGCGGCAATGCCGGCCGGCTGTTCATTGGAGCCTCCTGTCGTCTCGGTGCCGCCGCATTAGAGCATACCTTGCCGCCCCGCCGAAGGTCTGGCGAAGTCCGTCCTCCCATGGCAACAATTCTGGGGTCGGAGGAGCGCTCCGCATCCGCGTCCCTTATTCCAGGACCCGCTGCGGCGTTGACTTTTCGAATCTTCGAATCGTTGCCGGCCTTGCTGATACGGCGTGCTGCGGCTTCTGCCAGTTGGCGGGGCATAGGTGACGCAAAGGATCGAGGGAGGGAGAGATGATCCGCACGTCATACGCCGCGGCCGCGGCCACCCTGCTGCTGCTCGCTGATTCCAGCGCGGCGAGCGCTCAAGGCGTCGTCAACATCTACTGCTCGGTGCAGGTTGAATGGTGCCAGGCGATCGCCGTCAATTTCGAGAAGGCGAGCGGCGTCAAGGTCAATATGGTGCAAAAGGGCTCCGGTGAGATGCTGGCCCAGATCAGGGCGGAGACGGCCAATCCGCGCGGCGACGTGTGGTTCGGCGGTACCGGCGATCCCCATCTGGGCGCGGCAGAAGACGGGCTCACACAGGAATACGAGTCGGCCGGGGTGAAGTCGCTGCATCCATGGGCGCAGAACCAGTGGACTACGTCGAACAAGCGCACGGTCGGCGTCTACCTCGGCGTGCTCGGCTTCGGCTTCAACAAAGAGATCCTTGCGAAGAAGAAGCTCGCGGCACCCGCCTGCTGGGCCGACATCGTCAAACCCGACTACAAGGGCGAGGTGCAGATGGCGAACCCGAACTCCTCCGGCACCGCCTACACGATGATCGCGACGCTGGTGCAGGTGATGGGCGAGGCGCAGGCTTTCGATTACATGAAGAAGCTGCATCCGAACATCAACAGCTACACACGTTCCGGCACGGCACCCATCAAGGCAGTAGCGCGGGGAGAGACCGGAGTCTCCATCAGCTTCATCCATGACGGGGTGACGGAGGCGAACGCCGGATTCCCGGTCGGGATCGCGACGCCCTGCGAAGGCACCGGGTTCGAGGTCGGATCGATGTCGATCATCAAGGGCGCCCGCAATCTCGCCAATGCGCGCAAATTCTACGACTGGGCCTTGACGCCGGATGCCCAGAAGCTTGGGTACGAGGCCGGCAAGCAGTTGCAACTGCCGGCGGCAACGGCGACACCGATGCCGCCCGGGGCGCCCGATCCGGCCAAGATCAAGCTGATCGCCTACGACTTTGCGAAGTACGGCGCCAATGAGGAGCGCAAGCGGCTGCTCGCGAAGTGGGACGCGGAGATCGGCAAGCTGCCGCGCTGAAGCTCCGTCTGCCCGGAGCGAAGCAGGGTCGGATGGAGCCGGGGGCGTGAGGTTCGGGTTCAACTCTGTCCTGTGGTGGCTGCTGGCGGCGGTCGGTGTCGTGCTGCTGCCGTGGCACGCGCAGCAGACTGATTTCGGCTGGCAGTCCCTCAAGGCGCTCGCCGCAACCGATGCCGACGAAGGCTCAGCGCTCATCCAGGCAGCACGCTTCGGGCGCGTCTGGCTCTGGTCAGTGATCGTGCCGTTGTTGGTCGCGCTGCCCGGAATCTGCCCCAACTCGGACGGGAACGCCGCCGCATCTTTCTGATCGCGGGCGGGGCGCTCGGCCTTGCGGGCCTCGTGCTGCAGGCCGCCCTGATCGGCAGCCAGGGCTGGGAGCTGCCCGCGATCGAGTCCGCGGTCGGTCCGCTCAACGACCGGCAGTTTGGCATCGGCGTCGGTGCAGCGCTCACATTCGTCGCATTCCTGCTGCTGCTCACCGACGGCATCGCTTATGCGGGCGCCTTCCGGGGCGATCGCTTCACGGCCGGCACTGTCGGCATCATCGCGGCCAGCATCGCGGTCTTCACCATCTGGCCGATGCTCAACATCCTGCGCCGCGCCTTCTCATCCGCCGGCGACCTCAACCCGTTGATGAGCTTCGCGGGGCGGCTTTCCGACAGCCGCATCTGGGGACTTGCGTGTCTCCATTCCGGCGCGTCCTGCGGGGTGGCGTGGAACACACTATTCCTGGCTACCGTCACGGCGTTCGCCGCGACCGTGCTCGGCGTGTGCTTCGCCCTAATCGTGACCCGCACCGGCTTTCGCGCGAAGGGCGCGATCCGGCTGCTGACCGTGCTGCCGATCATCACGCCGCCGTTTGTGATCGGGCTCAGCCTGATCCTGATCTTTGGCCGCTCGGGGCTGATCAACCAGGCGGTCGAGGCGGTGACTGGTCAGCAGCCGGGGCGCTGGATCTACGGGTTCCAAGGCGTCTGGCTGGCGCAGGTATTCTCGTTCACGCCGACCGCGTTTCTGGTGCTGATCGGCGTCGTCGAGGGCATCTCGCCCTCGCTCGAAGAAGCCGCTCAGACCCTGCGGGCGGACCGCGCCCGCGTCTTCCGGACCGTGACGCTACCGCTGATGTTGCCCGGCCTCGCCAACGCGTTCCTGGTGGTTTTCGTGGAGAGCCTGGCAGATTTCGGCAACCCGGTGGTGCTCGGTGGCAGTTTTGGCGTGCTGTCGACCGAAATCTTCTTCGCGGTCGTCGGCGCGCAGTCCGACTTCGCGCGGGCCGCGATGCTTGCCTGCGTTCTGCTTGCTCTTGCATTGCTGGTGTTCTTCGCGCAGCGCGTCGTGGTCGGCAAGCGCTCCTATGTCTCGATGACCGGCAAGGGCGATGCCGGGCTGCCGGCGCCGCTGCCGATCGCGGTCCAACGCGCCGCCTTCGCCATCGCGATTCCGTGGGCGATGCTGACGGTGACGGTCTACGCCATTGCGCTGGCCGGCGGCTTCGTCAAGGTCTGGGGTCGCGACTGGACACCGACGATCGATCACTACCGGCGTGCTTTCGCGATCGAGTTCACAAGCGGCGGAATGATTCTGGCCGGCGGCGCCTGGTCATCGCTGAAGACCACCGTGCTGCTAGCGGGCATCGCGGCGCCGCTCACGGCCGCGCTCGGGCTGTTGGCCGCTTGGGTCCTGGCGCGGCAGCGCTTCTACGGACGTGGCGCCCTGGAGTTCGCCCTGATGCTTTCGTTCGCGGTGCCTGGCACCGTGCTCGGCGTCGCCTACGTGCTCACCTACAACGTGCCGCCGCTGGAGATCACCGGCACGGCCCTGATCCTGGTGCTATGCTTCGTGTTCCGGAACCTGCCGGTCGGCGTGCGCTCCGGACTTGCAGCCATGAGCCAGCTTGACAAGAGCCTGGACGAGGCCTCCACCACGCTGCGCGCCTCCACGGCAACCACGCTGCGGCGCATCGTGCTGCCGCTGCTCAAGCCGGCGATTGTCACGGCTCTCGTCTATTCGTTTGTACGCGCTGTGACCACGGTGAGCGCCGTCATCTTCCTGGTCTCGGCTGAACACGAGATGGCGACCGTTTACATCATCAATCGCGTGATCAACGGCGACTACGGGCTCGCCATCGCATACTCGTCGGCGCTGATCCTGCTGATGCTCGCGGCCATCGGTCTCATCCAGCTGGTGGTCGGCCGGCGGCGGCTGGGACGCAGGACGGCGGCCGCGCCGAGCGCTGTGCAGGCGGCAGGAGGCCGCGCATGAGCGGCAGAACGCACAGCGGCGCTGAGGTCCGCTTCTCCGGTATCGCCAAACGCTACGGCACTGTGACGGCGCTGAAGCCACTCGACCTCACGATCGAGCCGGGCACGCTGGTGACGCTGCTCGGGCCCTCGGGATGTGGCAAGACTACCTTATTGCGGATCGTGGCGGGCCTCGAACAGGCTTCGGACGGGTGTCTGTTCATCGGCGCGGAAGATGTCACCACGCTGTCCGCCGGCGAGCGCAACGTCAGCATGGTGTTCCAGTCCTACGCGCTCTTCCCGCATATGAGCGTGCGCGAAAACGTGGCTTATGGATTGGTCTCCGGTGGACTTCGCGAAGCGCGACGCGTGCGCGCGAGCCGACGCCGCGCTCGATCTCGTGGGGCTTGCGGGCCTCGGCGAGCGCTTCCCCTCCGAGCTCTCCGGCGGACAGCAGCAGCGGGTAGCAGTGGCACGCGCGCTGGTGCTGGAACCGCGCGTGCTGCTGTTCGACGAGCCGCTGTCGAACCTGGACGCCCGGCTACGCCGTCAGATGCGCGACGAGATCCGGGCCCTGCAGCAGAAGCTTGGTGTCACCGTGATCTATGTGACGCATGACCAGAGCGAGGCTTTGGCGGTCTCCGACAAGATCGTTGTCATGCGCAACGCCGAGATCGCGCAGGCCGGGACCCCGCAGGAGCTGTACGAGCATCCCGACAATGCGTTCGTTGCCACATTCATGGGTGAGGCCAATCAGGTGCGGGGAACACTTGCCCCGACATCCGCCGATCACGGCGTCCTGACGCTCGCGGGCATCGACCTCGCGCTGCCGCATCCCGGGCTGCCGGCGGGGATCGTTGACGTCGTTATCCGGCCAGAGGCCCTCTTGGTGGACGAACCGGGAGCTTGGCCGTTCGAGATTGCGGGGCAGGTCCTAACGGCAACCTACATGGGTGCGCACATGGAGTACCAAATAGATACCAGGCTTGGCCGGCTTTTCGTGGTCTCATCAGATGTCCGCTCAAGGCGACCGGTGGGTGCTCATGTGGGAATTGCTCTTGCAGACCACGGCATCTTTATCGTCAGACCGTGACTGCCAGTCCCTCACCCGGCTTGCCATGATTGAAAGTCGCCAACTACGGCAGTGATGTACCGTCGTAATCGACATTTCCCCCCGGGAACCGCAGGACGGCGCGGCGCACGCCTCAGCGCCATATTTGTTGAGCTGATGTCGGACAACGAGGTGCTCGACTGCAAGGCGGGCTGCGGCCTACACAGGTCAGCGACAAACGTCCCAAGCAGCCGGAGGATCGCAAGCATCGCGCCGGATGATGCGCTGATTCTGCCTCATCACGCGAATCCCCGCGGATGCAGTTTTCAGGGAACGACGGCCGGACGTTCTTACCTTCGCCGGAAGTTCACTTGGCGTCCTATTGTTCTTGATTCAAGCCGGCCTTAGCCATTGCGATGGACCTGTTTGGCAAGTCGCTCGCGCATGGCGTTGCCGACGAGGCTGATTGACAAAACCGAGGGCTCGCTCACATTTTTCCGACGAACATCAAAATCAACTTGGGGAGGACACCATGATTGCGATCATACGCCTGCTTTCCATCGGTTGCCTATCCGGCCTCTCGTTTCTGCCAAGCGGTGCTCACGCCCAGGCCGCGGGCGCACCAGGTGGAAAGGCCCAGCCCAAGCTGGTCCTGTTCATGGTGATCGACGGCTTCCCGCAGGAGCAGCTGGTCAAGTACTACGACCAGTACGGCGAGCGCGGCTTCAGGACCTTTCTCGACCGCGGCGCCTGGTACGGCAACAATCACTACAGCCATGCCACGACCTATACGGGCGTCGGCCACGCGACCCTGCTGTCGTGCGCGCATCCCTACAAGCATGGCGTTGTCGGCAACGACTGGATCGATAAGAAAACCGGCGTGCGTGTCTATTCGACTGAGGACGCGCGCCACAAATACATCGGGGAGGAGACGCCGCAGCATTCCGGCACGTCACCGTTCAACATCAAGGTCACGGCGGTCGGCGATGAGCTCATCTACGCCAACAGCAAGTCGAAGGTGATCGCGATCTCCGGCAAGGACCGCTCCGCGATCGGCCTCGCCGGGCAGCACGGCACCGCCTACATGCATTCGACCCTCACCGGCCGTTTCATCACGTCCGACTACTACATGGAAGACTATCCGACGTGGTGGAAAGCGTTCTACGAAGGTAAACCGCAGGACAAGTACTTCGGCAACAGCTGGGATCTGCTGTTGCCCGAGGAGGCTTATGCCCGCTCGACCTCGGACGATCGTCCGTGGACGACGCGATCCAAAGGGCTGGGTTCGCGCTTTCCCCATGCAACTGCGGGCGGGGCCACCAAGCCCGACAAGGCGTATTACGACGCCATGATGTGGACGCCCTGGGGCGACCTGCTCACGCTCGACTTCGTCAAGGCGGCGATCGAAGGCGAGAGCCTCGGCAACAACCCAGCCGGGGTGCCCGATCTCCTGGCGATCAGCTGGACCAGCCATGACTATGTCAATCATCTGTTCGGGCCGGAAAGCCGGCAGTCGCACGATCAAACGATTCGGCTTGACCGCCTGTTCGGCGAGCTGTTCGCATTTCTCGATCAAAGGGTCGGGCTGCAAAACGTGCTGATCACGCTCTCCGCCGACCATGGCTTCATGAACATCCCCGAGTACAGCGCGAGCCGACGGCTCGACGCCGGCCGCATCGATCCCGACAAGATGATCGAGAGTGTCAATGCTGCGCTGTCGGCGAAATTCGGCGAGGGCAAGTACGTGACGGCGTGGTGGAACCCGACGCTCTACGTAGATTATCGGCTGATCGAGCAGCGTAAGCTCAATCCAGCGGAGGTCGAGACCGCCGCGCAGGCGTTCCTGCGCCAGTATCCCGGCATCGAGGCGGTGTTCACCCGCACCCAATTGGAGAACGGCCAGTTGCCGAACACCAAGCTGGCCAAGCAGGTGACGCTCGCCTGGCACCAGCAGATCAGCGGCGACATTGTTGTGATGAACAAGCCCAACTGGTACCTATTCGCCAAGCCCACCACCTATGCGTCGACGCACGGGTCGCCCTGGTCATACGACACCAACGTGCCCCTCGCAATTTACGGGCCAAGCTGGATCAAACCCGGCAAGTATGGCGACTCGGAAGTCGTCGATCTCGCGCGCACAATCGCCTTTATCCTCAACGTGCGGCCTCCGAACGGCTGCGAAGGACGTGTACTTTCGGAAATCTTGAACTGACAGGGATGAACAGGTGCCCCTCCGCCAATGGCAATATGGAGGTTGATGAAAAAGCGCCTGACCTCTAGGGCTCCGAGCAGCTGCTGGGGTCCCCAGCCCTGACAGGCGTGCGTGGATCAAGTCATCCATCGGGCGACCAGGCGCGGGATTGCTGCCGATGTCCTCGATCTCCGGCACATCGTCGTCAACCGGTGGATCGGTCATGATGGTCTCCCCTGAATGCAGGTGGCGATGACAGGTCCGTTCACGTGCTGGAATGTTGTGCCCCCTCGCTACAAGAAAAGCTGCAACTCGACGGCCGTCGGCCGGACACGTCTTATTCCGGGACTATTGCGCTGTCCCGAACTTCACGAGTTTCAGCTTCCCGTCCTGCACCATCCCGATGCCGGGGGCGAAGTACTTGTAGTCCGTGACGCCGGGCTCCAAGGGAGTTGTCTCCATGAATTTCAAACAGTTCTTGAACTCCCCCGCCGGCGTCTGGACCGTCTCGGTCAGGCTGACGATCTCGACTCGATCCATGGCCGCTCCAGGGGCCGCCTCCTGGTAGTATCTCGCATTCAGCGTTGGCCGGCCCGGGACAAAGAGGCCGAATCTTGCGCCGTTGAAGCCCGTGAGCCACGCCCCAGCGTTACTCACGACCTTACCATCTTGGTAAATGTCCACGTCTTCTCCAAAGTAGAACACGTCGTTGGTCCGCTTGCTGATCGCGAAGTAGTTCCTCGAAACCTCGGCGAGCCTGCCGGCCTTGGTTTCTCGCTCCTCGACCACGCGCGTCTCCACCCCGTCTACCATCTTGGTCTCGTTCAACACGGTGATGGTCAACTCTTCGTTGCCCCCTCTTAGAACTAGGGTGTAGCCTGGTTCCAAGATGAAGTAAGGGTTGCGACCGGTGGAGGCCAAGTCTTGTTTGTCGATCGGAAATTCGCTGGTCCATGTGTCCGCGCGGAGGGGCGCTCCGAGCATCAGCACACCGACGCCGCATGCGACGATCAACGGAACCCATGGAAACTTGCGCATGATGAGACTCCTTTCTTTGTTTAGCGCCCGCCGACCGCTCGTGGCTCTGCCACACCACCTCTTACGCGGTTTCCTCCTTGGAGGTTTTCGTACGCCGGCCCCCGGAGGATGCGGCGCCGTCGTCATGGGGTCGGCATCCGAAAACCTTCACATAACCGGAAGTCCGCTCAATCATCGAATTTCGGTGCGGTCCTAAGCACGCGGCCGCTGTCGGGATGCACGTGCACGACGTGCAGGCCATTCTGCTCGATGTCTACCACGTAGACCACTTGGCCTTTTCTAAACTTGGCCTCCGCGGCGGCTACTATGCCGCCGCGGAACTGCTTCTCAGCAATTGCAATTGCCTCACCCATAGTGACCTTGGTTTGCTCAACAACGTTCAGCCGTTTGAGATCCTTGGCTGCAACGCTCTTTTGCGTGACCTCGATAACGCTCCCGTTTTGCATATCGACGCTCACTTTGTGCACTTTGTGCACGCCGTCTTTTGCCAGTTCGATGGGGTAGATCACCTTGCCGTCTATTGTCACCAAATCTGCATCGACCGGTTTTCCTCCAGGGATCTCCTTCTGAGCGACGGAAATCGCATCGGAAAGGGTGACCTTTGCTTCCAGCAGCGCCGCCGTTTCGCGCTTGCTTTTGGCGAGAGTTGGCTCGACCGAGGCGCATAATGACAGCACGACAAGGAGAGTGCCGGTTGTGCTAAGTAGGTACCGCATCCACTCCTCCTGGATTGCAGAACGTGCTCCGCTCACCTCGTCTGCAGCCGAGGGCGGGCCGCTCCATGTCAGTCCGTTCCGACGATCTTTCCGCTCTCGATGTCGACGAAAACATCTTTCTCGCCACCGTCCGGCGTCCGGATCTCGACCACATAGACATTCTTGCCGCGCTTTCGTTCAATCGTCAGGGAGGTGACCTTGCCGGGGATCAGCTCGAGCGCGACCTTCGTTGCCTCGGCTCCGGAAATCTTCGCCACCGGCGGCGTATACTTCACCGGGTTTTCGCGCATCTTCCCGATGCTTGAGACGTCTGAGGCTGGGTTGTTCTTCGGCAGTGCGGCGGAGACGACGAGCTTGCCATCGGACGTGTCGAGCACGACTCCAACCACCGGACACCAGATCTTGTCGGTGATGTCCTTCAAGTCGATCAGACCCTGCTCGCGAACGCGGACGCAGTCTTTGAATGTTCCCGCCGGAACCGTTATTTCGATGCCGGCTTCCATGTTCTCGGCGCCGCCGTAGGCCATGCTCCGGCTGCCGTCGAATAGGTAGCGGCCGCCGATCGTGAAGGTGCCGGGCATCAACAGGCCTGGTTCGGCGGTGGTGTCTTCGCCGTCGGGGTCGCCAGCCCGCCATGTGCCAGCAAAGATCGGTTTGCCTTCCTCGTTGATCTCCCAACTTACCTCACCGAAGACATAGACGCTGTTGTTGGTCTTATCGAGGGCGAACCAGTTGAGCGCGCGCTGTGTCAGGAGCCCATCGATATATTCTTCCTCCTGCACAACCGCGGTCTTGAACTTGCCAATGCCGGGTAGGTCGAAATCCTCGGTGTCGTCGAGGACCACGGTCTCCTTGCGATATTTGCCGTCCGGGTGATCGGGCCGCTCATGCGCGTGCTTGTGGCCCGGCACGATCGGGTAATAGAGCGGGTTGATGCCGTGCGGAACAATATTCTCGGCCTTTAGATGCCAATCCTTCAGGGACGAAAAATCCGTGCGCTGCGTGTAGCGCGGTTCGTCTTTGATCTCGCCTGCGACCGCGCTGCCGGCGAGCGTGAACCCGGCCGCCGTCAGGACGGTGGCCGCCGTGAGCGCGGCACGCCACCGGGCCAGCGGGTCAGACCGCCGGTTCGCCGGCTTCATCTGCTTGTCCAAGATCCGTTTGTTCAACATGGCGACCTCCTCAATTGCGGGCGGCGGGTCCGGGCCAAATGCCGCCCAGGGTTTTCCAGCCACATTTGGCTAATGAACGAGAGGAAGCGCCGTGTATCGCCGTTCCTGAACAGAAGGCGAGACATGGGCGGTTCGTCTCGGGCCGATCTGAGTTTGCTCGGGTGGGGCTGGATCATCGCGCCCTCGCGGTGGTGAAGCCGGCTTCGATGATCCTGGGAGGGTTTCGGGAGACCATCAGTCGTCCTCCTTCTTGCTGATGAATTTGAACTCCGCATCGAATTTCAGCTCGTACTTGCGCCCGTCGGCACATACGGCCTCGTCGACGTCAAACTGCTTATCATCGTCGTCCCACTCCATTTCGCCGCCGGAACAGCCCTGAGCCTCGATCGCGGCCAACAGCTTCGCCCGCTCAGCGTCGGTCACCGCTCTGTCCGCCCTTGCCGGGACCACAATCGCGATCAGGAACGCCATCAAGAGCAAGTACCGCATGATCCGCTCCATTCTCATAGTTAAGGCGCTCGCCTCTCACACGAGGCATTATCCAGGAGGCAAGCTTACGGTTGGCTGATGACCGTTGTCAGCGATCTGTCAGGACTGGATTTGCAGTATGCTATGAACCTGAAGGATGGTTAGGGAGACTTAATGTTCGATCGCCGTGTACTGCTTCTAGCCCTAGCTCCATCGCTTGTGGCTGGTCGGGCCTGGGCCGATAAGGATGATAAGGATCATGAACGCGCCCGCCGTGCGTTCCAACGAGGTGAAATACGCTCATTGAGCGAGATCATGGCGCAGCTTCGCCCCGAGCTCGGTGGTGAGGTCATCGAGGTCGAGTTAGAGTTTAGGAAAGGAGTCTACGTCTACAAGTTCAAAGTATTGCCCAGCAACGGCCGCCTCTGGGAGGTCTACGTGGACGCGGGGACAGGCAAGATTACCAGACGCGAGCCGGATTGATGCGGGTTCTGGTGGTCGAGGACGAACCGCGGATTGCGGCCGATCTCTCGGCCTCACTAACGGCGGCCGGCTACCTGCCCGAGATCGCGGCTGACGGAGAGGACGCTTGGTTCAGAGGCGACACCCAGGATTATGACCTCGTCGTTTTGGATCTCGGGCTGCCGCACCTTGACGGATTGGCCGTCCTGAAGCGCTGGCGGGCGAGCGGGCGACACATGCCCGTGCTGGTGTTGACCGCACGCGGTATGTGGGCCGAACGCGTAGAGGGTATCGATGCGGGCGCCGACGACTATCTCACGAAGCCGTTTCAGATGGAGGAGTTTACCGCTCGCGTGCGCGCTCTCATTCGCCGCGCGGTAGGGCAGGGAGGGGCCGTGATCGAGGCTGGATCGATCACTTTGGATACCCGACAGATGAAGGTCGCCGTCGAGGGTATCCCGATCGCCGTGTCGCCCCTCGAGTATCGTCTGCTCGCCTACCTGGTGCATCACAAGGGACGCGTGATTTCGCCGGGCGAACTGATAGAGCACCTTTATGGCGACGACGACGCGCGTGATGCAAATGCACTCGAAGCGGCGATCACCCGACTGAGGAAAAAACTTGGTTCAGGCGCAATCGAGACCAGGCGCGGCTTCGGCTACTGCATCTCGGGCAGATAGCGATGAAGGTCGGCTCATTACGCCTCAGGCTCTTGCTAGCCGGAGTCCTTTCCATCGCTCTCGCGCTGATGCTGTCGGCTGCGGGGCTGGTCTATCTGTTCGAGCGACACGTGGAACGCCGGGTGGATGCCGAGCTCAACGTGCATCTCGTTCAACTGGTCGCTGGCCTTGACCGCAATGCCGCCGGCGAGATCGCGCTGGTTCAGCCGCCGGCCGAAGCGCGCTTCGACCGCCCGATGTCCGGCCTCTATTGGCAGATCCTCATAGAGCCATTCGGGCCGGTGTTGCGGTCGCGCTCGTTGTGGGACATGGAGCTCGTGCTGCCGCAGGATGGACTTGCCGAGGGTTTGGTCCGCCGCCATCGGTTGGGGGGTCCGGCGGGCGCGATGCTTTACCTGTTGGAGCGTCGCCTTGAGCTGCCGGAGCGGCTCGAACGCGCCCGCATTCGCGCGGCGGTGGGCATCGATACCAAGGAGATCAGTCAAGCTGTCAGTGATTTCGTCGCAGACCTGACGCCTTTTCTGCTCGTGATTGGTGCGCTGCTCTCGGCTGCGGCGTGGGCTCAGGTGATGGTGGGGTTGCGTCCGCTTGCGGCTGTCCGTCACCGGCTGACAGCGATCCGGTCCGGTAACGAGCAGCGGCTGCGCGGCGGCTTCCCGGACGAGGTCAAGCCACTCGCCGTCGAAATCGATGCGCTGCTTGATGCTCGCGACATCCAAATTGACAAGGCGAGAGCCCGCGCCGCCGATCTGGCGCACGGCCTGAAGACACCGCTCCAGGTGCTGAACGCAGAGGTGGATCGTTTGCAGGCGAAGGGGGAACAGGAAATCGCTGCCGCGCTCAGGAACATTGCCGGCGTCATGCACCGCCATATCGAACGCGAGCTGACGCGCGCCCGTCTCGCTCCCAACATGGCTCGTGGTCGCGCCGATGTCC
>CAWBFP010000002.1:0-75710 GCA_963788095.1 uncultured Alphaproteobacteria bacterium
ACGTCATATTGCTGAGATGTTGTTGAGCGCGACGGTCTCGCCGAAGCACTTGGAGATGTTGCGGACCTCGAGAACCTCAACCGCCATGCCGGACTACCTGTAGACGCCTTTGCCGATCACGCGGTCGAGGCCGATGACGCGATCGAGCACCACGATCAGCACGACCGTCGTGAAGGCAAGGAAGGTTGCAGCCGCGGCGACGCTGAGATCGAAATTGGCGCGCATGTGGCTCACGAGCGCGATCGGCAGGGTGTAGTTGTTGGTGTCGTAGAGGAATAAACTGACGGCGACGTCGTCCAGGGAGTAGGCGAAGGCGAAGACGCAGCCGGCGAGGATGCCCGTCTTGGCGAGCGGGAAGGTGATATCGAAGAACGCCTGCCGGTCGTTGGCGCCGAGGCTCAGGGCGGCCTCGACCAACGAGGGGCGAATGCCGGCAAGCCCGGCGAGTGCCGAGCGGATGGTGAAGGGCAGCGTCACGATCACGTGCGCGCAAAGGAGGCGAGCGAAGCCGTTGAAGAGGCCTAGCCGAGAGAAGAAGATGAGAAGCGCTAAGCCAATCACCACGGCGGGAATCATCAGGGGCGAGAGGAAGAGAGCGGACAGGAAGGCCTTGCCGCGGAACTCGTAACGGGTGAGCGCGAGCGCGGCCATGGTGCCGAGCGCAACCGAGATCAGGGTGGCGGTGCAAGCCAGCAGCAGGCTGGTCTTGAGGCCGACCATGAACGAATTGTTGGCGAAGAACTCGCCATACCAGCGCAGCGACAGCGAGGTCGGCGGGAACGGTCCGAGGAATCCCCGCGCATCGAACGACATCAGGATGGCCACGATCATCGGTCCGATGAGGAAGAGCAGCGTGAGCGCGAGCAACACAGCCGCCACAACCCGCCAGAAATCGTCGATCATCCGCTTCATGCCCGCGCGCCTCCGGATACCCAGCGCTGCACCAGCCAACCGACACCGTAGGTGATGACCAGCGTGACGAGCAGGAGCTGCATCGCGATCGCCGATCCGCTCGGAAAATTGGCGAGCTCGCCGTAGCGGTCGTAGACAAGATTCGACAGGAATTGGACCTTGCCGCGGCCGAGCACCATCGGCACGACAAACGCGCTCAGGTTGATTGTGTAGCAGACGAGGAAGGCGGAGAGCAGGCCGGGGGTGCTCAGCGGTAATGTGAGCGAGAATGCGCGCGCCAGAGCGGCGCGCCGAGCGTCTGTCCTGCCTCGACCAAGTGCGGGTTGATATTTTGGATCGTGCCGGTCATCAGCAGCGCGGCGAGCGGGATGCTGTGATGGGCTAGCCCGAGAATGACTAGGAATTCCGCATAGGTGCGGCTGTTGGGCGTCACTCCCATCAGGCCGGCCAGGGTACGGCCCAATCCCACCGTGCCGAACGACAGTTCGAGTGAGTAGACGCGCACCAGCGCGCTGAGGAAGAGCAGCCCGACGAGGAGGCCGATGAGCGAGACGCGGACGAAGCGGACGCGCGTGCGCGCCACCACGTAGGCGATCGGATACGCGGCGACGAGGGCTATCAGCGTGGCCATGCTCGCGCACCAGATCATCTTGCCGAGGTAGCCGATGTAGACCGGATGCAGCAGCAGCGCGTAGTTTTCGAGCGTGAAGGGGACATCGCGCGCGCCGCCGATCTTGCCCGGCACGTAGGGACGGACGCTTTCGAGCGCGACATTGATGAGCGGCAGGAACAGGAAGACGACGAGCGCGATCAGCCCCGGCAGCAGCAGCAGGAGCGTCTGCGGCGTGAATCGATCCCGCCTCTGCGCCCGCAAGGTCGCCGCGCGGGAGCCGACGGCAGCCGTATCGGATCGACGGCCTCTGAGCCCGTGGTGGCGGTCACGCCTCAACCCCCCGGAGCGCGAAATGGTGGACTCGACATTGTCGCGGCGCAAGACCCGCGGCAAGATGCTGACGAGGTGCGCAGGTAGACCCAGACGCTGGCTCCCATGGCCGCCTTCACCAGCCGGATGGTAAGGAATCACGCAGCCGCGACCTGGGAGCGCAGGCGCCGAGCAGCTCCTCGCTTTCCGCAATCATGCGTTCGACCGCCAGCCGGCCGATCGCAAAGCGTATGATGTCCTCGTGGATCGTGTATCAGCTTCTCGAGGGCGCGGATGACCCCTTACCGCCGGGACAGCGCGGGCACGTTAGCGTTGCTGGAAGGTATGCCGGCCACGGGCGCTCTCGCCGATCACCTCCACCGCTTAGTTGCGTGGGCCCTGGATGCCAGTCACCACGCCAATCGTGTTATTTGTCTTCCCGAGCGGGCCTGCTCGATGTGCGCCTCGATAAAGGCGGCAACGGGAACTCCTAGAGGGCACCGGAGGATGGACGAGTGTCGGCACGAGCGGCGGCGCTGCGTCTCCAAAAGGACGAAGGAAATAGGATGAACACTCTGCGCTAATATCGTCCCCCTCGGCGGGGAGGCCGCGTTCCCCAAAACGGAGTTCGACCGGCGCGTCGCTGCGCTTCAGAAGCTGCTGACAGAGCGCGGTTTCGACCTCTACATGACGAGCAGCGCCGAGAACATCTTCTATCATCTCCGGCCAGCAGACCCCCGGGTATTACACGCTACAATGCCTCTTCGTCCCGGCTGAGGGCAATCCGTTTTCTGGTGATCCCGCGACCTAGCAATTCACAACGCGCGCAAGAGCAGCTATGGAAGAAATTGAAGGTTATTCCGACACCGCACATCCCGTGACGCTGATGGTAGAAGTGCTGAAGAAACGCGGCTGGCAAGGAAAGCGCGTGGCGCTGGACCGCAATGCCTGGTTCTTCACGGTAACATCACGAGAAGCTCGTCGGCGAGTCGGTGAGCTGCTCGACGGTTCAATGCTCGTCAATCGCTGCGGCAAGTGAAATCGGAGCTCGAACTGAAGGCGGTG
The DNA here is from genome assembly GCA_963788095.1 of uncultured Alphaproteobacteria bacterium. Taxonomy (GTDB): domain Bacteria; phylum Pseudomonadota; class Alphaproteobacteria; order Rhizobiales; family Xanthobacteraceae; genus CAVTXS01. The sequence goes on from CAWBFP010000002.1 coordinate 2,900, forward strand.
GCTGAGGCCGCAAAGGCGAACGATGCGGGCATGCGCGCGGGCCTGAGAACCGCGCGAGCGGGCGTCACCGAGAACGACATCGCCGCCGAGATCATGGCCGAGGGGCGATCCGCGCTGGGTCTGAATACATGGGACGGAGCCGTCTCGTGACCTCTGGTCCGCGGTCCGGCATTCCCCATTCGACTTGGCGGCGGCGGCGGATCAGGCCAGGGCACCTGATCGCCATTGAGACCGCGGCCAATTACAACCGATCACCACGTAGCGCCGTTCCGCACCGTCGCCGTAGGACAAGTTCGCAGCTTGCGCGCGAGAATTATGAGATCTGCCTGGAGGCGCTGCAGGCGGCGCTCGACCACATGAAGCCAGGCTATCCCTGCGAACAGGCGCACGACGCAGCGCAGAAGGTGATTGACCGGCACAACCGCACCACCGGCTATCGAAAGCGCCTCGGTTATAGCCTCGGCATCTCCTTCGCGCCGACTGGGGCGAAGGCAAATCCTCAGCCTCAACGCTGGCGTCGATATTCCGGGCTAACCGCCGGGATGGCGTTCCATTTGCCGATCACAATCCGCGAATACGCCAAGTTCCACGGTCGCGGTCAGCGAGAGCGTGATTGTCACCGAGCACGGGCACGAGACGCTGAGTACAATCCCACGCGATCTGGTGGAGGCGTGAAACCAGCCTCGGCCAGCTCTCTACGTTTTCCTGTGCAGGGGACCAGAAGCAGCGGAATGCGGTGACGCGAAACACGAGCAACCCGCATCATCAGTCCAGGCGTTCGCGGCCTTTTCGGCCTCGGGCCCGACAGTCTCCAAGGCGCTCCGCTTTCTTGCGGAGGGCATAGACGCCCCAACGCGATGTGGATGACTTCCCTCGGCCCTTCTTCGCGGCCGGCAGGATAGGCGCGGCTGCCGGGAATCGAAGTTCCTGCACGCTCTTAGGAAGGCCGCTGATGCCGTCCCGTGCCGGGGCTATCTCTAGCGGTCCCGGGCGGGGCTTGCGCGGCCACGCATATAGGCAAACTCGGTGCGCCCGTCCACCGCCTCTGCAGGGGCCGGAACACCGCCGATTAGTGGCGGGGCAGGCCCTTGTGCGTCATTGCGAGGCGCGTGAGCCACGAAGCAATCCAGAAACGGCACCGCTGCCCTGGATTGCTTCGCCTTCGGCTCGCAAGCGTTGCACCGCCGCTTATGCCGCCGCCGGCACCGGCCGCGCGGCCGGCCGGGCGCTGGCCAGGCGCACCAGCGTGAAGAAACCGAACGGCGGGATCGGTCGGCGCTCGATGAGGTCGACGTGCGCGCCGCGCACCAGTCGGTGATGCGCGCCCAGGGGAATTCCGGCCGCCAGCCGAGGTGATGCGTCTGGCGCGCGAGCCAGCGCTCGAATGCGCGCGCGGCCCCGTCTCGGCGCTGACGTGGTTGACCAGGATCACCTCGCCGCCGGGTCGCACCACGCGCACCAGCTCGTCGAGCGTCGCCTCCGGGTTCGGCACCGTGGTGATCAAGGCCGGAGTGGTGCCGGAGCGCATCGCGCCTGCCAAGCCGCAGCAGAACGGCCGGCATGGGAACGGACCTGCACCTGACGCTGCTGCAGGACACCGCCAGTCCGCCGGCGCGCAGTCTGCGCGAGCAGCTCGAGGGCTTCCGTGTGTTCCAGCGCCTCTACAACGAGGGGCGTCCGCACGAAGCGCTCAACAACGCTACGCCTTCCGATTGCTATCAGGTCTCGGCGCGAGCTTCGATGGAGCGTTGCGCGAGCCTGCCTAGTACGGACGCGGAGAAAGCGCGCCGCGTGCGTACCAGCGGTGAGATCAAGTGGCGAGGCCAGCGCATCTACATCAGCACCGCGCTGGTCGGGCGAACCATTGGGGTTAGCCGAGTTGCCGGACGGCTCGTGGGCAGCACGCTATGGTCCGTTTCAACTTGGCGTCATCGCGCATGGCAGCGCCGCCTGCGCAGCCGCGAGCAAAGACCTGTGGACTTGTGGACAACGCTGCGCGTTGCCCACAGGGTCCACAGTCAAAGACAGCAACAGCAGACCCCAGAATGGATTACCCACGTATCGGCCAAGAACTGCACCCATGTCGTCGCTTGCTTGTTATTGCCGCTGAGCGCAGCGAGGCGCGGACGGGCGAGGGGTTAGGGCTTTGCCGGATACATCGACCCCCCTCACCGGGATTGCGCGCTGACGCGCGCAATCCGACCCCGGATCAAGTCCGGGGCAGGCTCTCTCCCCACCGGCCCCACTGGGAGAGGTGAACGTGCGGCATGGCTTGATAAAAAAATTATTGGCGTCCTGTTAGCCGCGTGCCGTCGCGACGGCGGCAGGCGCCGCTTCCGCGATGTCAAAAAACGCTTGCTCCACAAGTCGGATGATTTGGCCGCGCTTCTCCGAGGGGATCGCCCTCGGGTCCCGCTTCTTCGCTTGTCCCTTAAGACGGAAGTTATCCTGAGCTTCGATGAAAGCCTCCGAGGCGATAAGGGATTCAGTCCATTAAAGAAAATCGGAGTCCCTCAATCTACGGATGTGCGGTTTGTTGCCATGACTCGCAGTGCCATAGCTGTTTGAATTGCAACATCTTTTTGTTGCCAGTAATGGATCAACGAAGCACACCCAGGAAAAGACACAGAATATTGATAACTCTACTATTTTGCTATCGCGCGATCGAATTCCCGGGTAAACTTCGGTTTAAGAGCTGGCATAGAATGCCGAGGTGGTAACGCTCGGCGCAGGAGGGGTCGAGGTCCGTTCGTGGGTCAGGCGCGTCGGATCAGGCAATTCGTGACGATTCGGTCATCCTCCGACTTCGGACGTATTGTGACATCGTTACAGCGAAACCGGCGCTTTGGGCCATTAGCGGTCATGCCTTAGCACCCGCTACCACCATAAATGCCCGCGAACCTTGGGTTGTCCTCAGTTCCTGTGCGAACCGGCCGTCGCGACTTCTCCATCACATCGCTCACGGTGAAGCTCGCCGCTTTTGCGCGCCTTCGCTCCGTCGCCATCAAGATCGATCGGCGAAGCTGTCGCCGAAACATCGGCAGACCGCTCTTTGAATCGGGCGAGCCGCCTCATCCTGGACACGTCCCAGTGCTCGGCCAACACCCTGTCCGCGATGCGCACGATGTCGGCGGCGATCCAGTTTCTCGGCAGTCCGGCGCCGGAGAAGCGACCGTGAAGGATAACAAATTGCCTTCGGCCACGATCACACCCGGCTCATATTTAAGGGACGCGGGACTGGCCTTGATGAGGTTGAAGAGACCTTCGCGACCCGGCTCAATGCGGGCGCTGTGCTGGATGTAGTTCGGCGACCAATATCGCGCGCCCGCCTCATAATCCCGTTTGTTGAAGAGTGTATTGAATGCTTCGAGGACAAGCGTTTTGTTCCTTTCTTCCATCGATGCCATATCTCTGATGCTCCTTCCTCTCGCCGATTAACTTATCTCGTCGACCCGTTCGGGTAGAAGGCGACGTAATCCTTGATCTGCGCCATCGCTTCAAATGGGGCCTCATAAGTCCACACCGCGTTGCGTGAACGATCACCGCCAGCGGGAATGCTGTATAGGAGGCGTCGCACCTTGTAGGGGCAATACGAGGCGCGTTCGCTGCGCGTGAGCGCGGCCATATTCATATCCCACCAAGGGAAAACTCAACGGGCGGAATAAGCATGCCTGCGAAGCGTCAACCAGCGCTCTGTGTCGGCGATGACTTTCCCGCCGACCTTGACCACGACGCGAGACGAGTTCGCTTCGATCGAAATAGGGTGGTTGGGCCCCGGGATCTTCACCGGCTTGTCAGTCATAACTGTTTCCTTCTTGGTAGGGGCAGGTGGTTATGATCGCCCTCCGAATGTCTGAAATAAGAATCTCAGCTTGCATGACGAAGCGATCACGTGGCAGTTTTGCCGCCGTTGACCCTGATGATCTGCCCGGTGATGAATGACGCTTTATCTGAAGCGAGGAACACGACGGCGTCGGCGATCTCTTCCGGCTTCGCGCCGCGTTTGAGCGGTACGGAGAATAAAGGCCGCTTTCTTGCCGGACGTGCCCGTCAGACGATCGCATCGCGGTGTCGGTCGGACCAGGCGCAACTGCATTGACGCGTACGCCGAAGGTGGCGGCTTCGAGAGCGCGGATTTCGTAAGACCTTCCACCGCGTGCTTGCTTGCGGTGTAGAGCGCGAATTGGCTGCGCCGCGCTCGCCCATGGTCGAAGAAATGTTGATGATGCTGCCTGAGCGTTGCGGCTGCATAACTCGCAGTTCGTACTTCAAGCTCAGAAGCGTGCCGAGATCGGTATCAACATCCCTGCATAGCCGTCGGACGTCTGCTCGGTCAGCGGACCAGGTTTTCCTTCGGTGCCGGCATTGTTTACCGCAACATCCAGCCGACCGAAGCGCGCGACGGTCTGTTCGACAAGGTTGCGCACGTGGTCTTCGTGACGCACATCCGCCAGAATGAAAGCGGCTTCAGCGCCGAGGCTACGAAGTTAACTTCGAGTGCTTTGCCTTCGGCCTCGCGGCGGCCGGATACGACGACCGTTGCGCCTTTGGCAAAGGCAAGCGCCGCGGCACGACCGATGCCGGTCAGAGCGCCGGTGATGAGGACAGCAAGACTCATAGCGCCTTATTCTCGGACAAAAACAGAGAGACGTGCTGGACGAACCGATCGGGATATTGATGCTGCGAGCCGTGGTTAGCGTCCGGATAGAGGATCAACTGCGCATTCGGGAGGTGCCGCTGCAGAATTGAGGAGTTCACCGAATAGATGATCACGTCGTTGTCGCCATTCGACGACCAGCGTCGGCTGGCGGATCGATTTCAGATATTCGAACGGCTTCTCCCGCGGCGCGCCCCATTTGCTGATGGCTTCGATCTGGGCCGGCGCAACTTTTTCGTTGACCTCAGGATCGCGGTTCTGCGGCGCGCAGGCGGAAGCGTTTGAGGAACTCGCGGCCTGCAGCCTGACTTTTCTCGGACCGCGTGAAGTGGACGCGAAGCCAAAGATGATCGGGATCGTCATAGGTGGCGCCGAAGATTTCCTGCGCCTCCGGCGTGAGGCGTGGCCATGCCTTCGCCGCTGCGCGGGCCGGTGCCGACCAGGACCAGGCGCCTCACGAGGTCGGGCGCCTGAAGGGTGATCTCCTGCGCGACAAAGCCGCCAATCGAAAATCCGAGCACATCGACCTTCGCCAGTCCAAGCGCCTTGATAAAAGAGACTGCGTTGGTCACCCATTTGCTCACAGGAAGTCGGAACCTCGCCGGAGCTGCTGGAGACGCCGGCGTTGTTGAACAGGATCACCTCCCGGTCGCCGCGAAGCCATCGGTCACCGCCGGATCCCAATGGTCCATCGTCCCCGTGAAGTGCTGGTTGAAAACGAGCGGCACCCCGCCCGATTCCCGAAGCGGCGATAGGCGAAGCGGATGCCGTTGGCCTCGACGAACTGCGTCGGCGCGGTCTGGTGGGTGTGAGTCATTCCTGGGCGGACGAACCATTTCTGGACGGGTATAAATCACCATGATTTGAGCTCGATTATTCGCCGGCATCGCATCGGGCACGAGCGCAAGGGCTGCTTTCGCGCAATCGACGTCGTGCTGCACCGTGGGGGCCCCGCTCACCCCGATTGCCCCGACAACTTCTCCGTCCACCTTGATGGGAAACCCTCCTCCGTACGCCGCCACACGCGCAAGCGTGGGGATGCCGGCCAAAAGCGACGGGTCGCGCTGGATAAAGTTGAAAAAGTCCTGCGTGGGGACGCCGAACAGAGCTGTGTACGCTTTGTTCTGCGCAATCTCGATGGAAAGGATCGGGGCCCCATCCATCCGGCTAAAGGCCTTGAGATTGCCGCCGTCATCGAAAATCGCGATGTTCTCGGAGACCCCAATTTGTCTGGCTTTCGCCACCGCTTCATCGACCATCTTCTGTGCTAGCTCAGAAGAAATGCTGTGCTTCTTCACCACGTCAGCCATCGGATACTCCTCCTTGATATGCATGCGCGTTGATCGAGCGTAGGTCGTGAATCAACCGCCCGGTCGATGAAGCGCGAACGGGAATGCCCTCAGCCAGCGGCTGTTACCGCCATCGACGTTGAGGACGTGGCCGGTGATGAATGAAGCTTCGTCCGACGCGATGAAGACGATCGCATTGGCAAGCTCCTCCGGGAGGCCAAGGCGGCCCATCGGAACAGTCGTCGACCAGAGCCGCCTTGTTCTCCGGCGTGCCCGTAAAGCGGGTCAGCATGCCGGTGTCCGTGGGGCCAGGCGCGACGGCATTCACGCGGATTCCCGACTTGGCGAGTTCGAGCGCCACCGACTTGGTGATGCCTTCGACGGCGTGCTTGGCGCCGACGTAGATCGAGGCTCCGGCCGCGCCCTCGTGCCCGTAGGTCGAGGAGATGTTGATGATGCTGCCGCTGCCCTGTCCCTGCATGACGCGCACTTCGTGCTTCATGCTCAGGATCACGCCGAGAACATTGGTGTCGAACGTCGCGGCATAGCTTTCCGCGGTCTGGTCCGTGATCGGGCCGGGGCGGCCTTCGGTGCCGGCATTGTTCACCGCGACATCGAGACGGCCAAAGCGCTGCGACGGTCTTGTCGACCAGGGCGCGGACGTCATCTTCCTTGCGGACGTCGGCATTGATGAACTCGGCCTCCGCACCAAGACCGCGCAGCTCCTTAGCCAGCGTCTTGCCGGCCTCATCGCGCCGACCGGCAACGACCACTTTCGCGCCCTTCTTGGCGAAGGCGACGGCCGCAGCGCGCCCGATACCGGTAAGTCCGCCTGTGATCAAGACGACGGGAGTTGCTATCTCCAAGATTGGATCCACAGTCCTTCATGCGTGTGGCCGTCTGGACCCAAGATGGACTCTCCCGAAGATTTGAAAATTGGGCCATAGTTCCAAACATATCGGACCTGATTGTCCGCAATGGAGGTTCGCGGATGGACAGTCTGGGATCGCTGAATGCCTTCGTTCGGGCGGCGGAAGCCCGAAATTTCACGGTTGCGGGACGGCAACTTGGCGTGTCGTCGTCGGCGATCGGCAAGGCGGTGGCGCGGATGGAGGAACGGCTTGGCGTGCGTCTCTTTCATCGCAGCACGCGCAGCATCACACTAACCGCGGAAGGTGCCCTATTCCTCGAACGCTGCCGGCGCATCTTTTCTGAAATCGAAGCGGCCGAGCTTGAACTGTCGCAGACGCAGGAGGCCCCGCGCGGCACACTGCGTGTCGGCCTGCCATTGGTCGGCAAGCTGATGATGCCTACTCTCGTCGCGTTCATGCGGGCCTATCCCGAGATAATATTGGATCTCGATTTCAGCGATCGGGTCGTCGATGTGATCGAGGAGGGCTTCGACGCCGTGGTGCGCTTCGCCGATGTCGGCGACTCGCGTTTGATGTCCCGGGCTTTGGGCACATATCGCCGACGCCTCGTGGCGGCCCCGGCCTATCTGGCGGCGAAGGGTGTTCCTCTGACCCCGGACGACCTCAAGGCTCATGCCTGTCTGCACCACAAGTTTCCGACCAGCGGAAAGTTCGAGCGATGGCCGCTGCTGGCCCGAGCATGCCGGCATCGAGACCGAACTGCCCAGAACGGCCGTGGCAAGTACGCTCGAGCCAATAATCTTTATGGCCGAACAAGGCATGGGCATCGCCTACCTGCCGGACTTCGCCATAGGCCGGCAACTTCGTGAAGGCGTACTCGTCACTGTGCTCGACGACTACACTGACCGCTCCGGACCCCTTCGGATCCTATGGCCGTCGAGCCGGCATCTCTCCCCCAAGCTCCGAGTGTTTGTAGACTTTCTCGCCGCGAACCTTGTCCCCGCCGTCGAAGGCGAAGCAGAAAGCAGACAGCGGGATAAGTTCCTAGAAGAGGTCGATCTCGATCGGCGCGGTTAGCAATGTCGACGGCACTTCGAGACCGAGCGCCTCCGCGGTCGTGAGGTTAATGTACAGCTCAATTTTTTGTGGATTGCTGAACAGGCAAGTCAGCCAACTTTTCTCGGGGGCGTCCGGTTAGGGTCCAAACCCAGTAAAGTTCAAAGCGAGCATATCTTTTCCGGTGTACCCTCGATAGCTGACCTAGCCGAGCCGCGCAGCATCGTCCGGGTCGTGCCACAACTCCGGACTCCGTTGAGCGCAGCAAACCCGGCGCCTCACTCGATGACTTCGTCGGCGCGGACGAGCAGCGTGGCGCGCACTTCGAGGCCAAGCGCCTTGGCGGTCTTCATATTGATTGTTCCCCGGCTCCTGTGGAGATCCACGAATGAGCGCCGATCCGATCTTCCGCCTCGAAGTTTGCCGCCGCGAGATCGACCGCTGCTTCGGCGATGGCCACGCCGCCGCAGGGCGGCCGAGCGCCGCCCTTTTTCGTCCTGTGCGTAGGCGGCTTCTCAACTCCTGTGCGCTTGCCACCTTTTCACTATCGAGGCGCAGGCAGTGCCAGCGTTCACGCAAGCCAACCTGCGCTCCCTGGAGAACTCCGCTCGCTCGAATGGGGTTGCCAACCACCAGCGGTTGAGCGCCCGGACCAGATAGCGCCTCGGGCCCAACGTCCTGTCTTTGTCGCTCATGGCTTATTCTCCTTCTCGGGATAATGGCCGATCGCAGTGGGCGCTGTAGCAGGTCGAGGCTGGCAGGGTCTTGCTCTCTCAAGCCGAAAACTTGCTTTTGCGTGCCAATGGGCACCCATCCTGAGCTGGTGATCGCTGTGGTGAACGCGGCGTCGAGCGACTGGGCGGCGTCGCGTCTCGCCCTCGCCATCGAGCGCGGGGTCGAGGAGGAGACTTCGGAGGTCATCGTGCCGCCGCGCGAGCTGGTGTTGCCGCGGCCTTAGTCTCACGGCGTGGCGGGCAGAGCGGCCTCACCCGCCATGCCGGTGGGGCCGCTCTCGTTCCCGGGCCGGATCGATCGTGTGACTCCCGATCGCGCGGCTCGGGTTTCTCCAGCAGCAGCTTGACGAGCGCGAAGCGAAGCACAGGCCGGCCTGACCGACCTCGCTGATCGACGTTGAGCCATGCATCCCGTGGCCCGGTGAACAGTTAAGGAGCGGCCGAGGCGATCGCTGCGCGGAACGCGGAGTCGTCGATTGTCCTTCCGGAAAATGGCCGCTCACCCAGTCCTATAAGAGCAACCGTTGTGGCAAAGGCGGTCGTGAACACAAAGAGCGCAACGCCTGCGGCCGAATCTTGTCGAGCTGGACGACCGCCACCGCGATCTGGGTCAGCACGCCAAGCATGATCGTGGCGAGCCAGTTGATGGCGCACTCTCGCCTCCAGCCAATGTGAGGCGCTCCAAGCGCGCGTGGCGGACGGCGACCAAAGCGCCCAATATTACATTCTGCACCGCTGGCGTTGCAGACGCCGTGAACGAGGGGGCTAGCACAGCAAGCCCCAGGTTCCGCAGCGCGCCGAGGTCGTCGCCTATATCGCCGCGTTGCCGCATGGCTGGCAACTCTTCGCTTAACACCGACTGCGCATAGCTGACAGCTGCTGCCCTGAGCGGCTCGACGGCTTGGCCCAGTCCCTCGGAGAGCCGGAGAATCGTCCGGACACCATCGGCTTCGCGGAACATAGCCGCTTGGGCTTCGGCGTTGCGGCGTTGCACGTCATTGGCGAGGAAGGCGGCAAACAGAGCGAACAGAACTGCGACCGATGCGAAGAATGGACCGGGAATGCCGACGCAGCTCTCGAAATAGGGTCGTGCCGGTGATTTGTGCGTGAGCCATACGATTAAGGCTGCAAGCAAATAGAGCAGAACGAAGGGAATGACGATGATTCCCACGGCGCCTGAACGCAGCCACAGATCGAACATGGCACAGAGTCCCCTCGTGGCTGGCGGACGACGGAAGCGGAGATGGATAGGCACCAATTACTCGTCGATGCGAAGCGGCAAAGCAATGCCTTCGAGGCCGAGCCTGCAGGCGTGAGCGAACACGATCGGCCCGTCATGCTCGAAGTGCTCGTTAAACAGGATGCCTGGCGATGCCTTGGACAACAACGAGGCGAGCGTCGCCTTGCGCGTTACGAGGGGCTCGCGCCGCAGGTCGTCGCCATTCAGTTCGAGCAGGTCGAAGGCGCACAAGAACACGCCGTTGTCGTGGTGGCGGTATCGCAGTCGGTCGAAATCCGGGATGCCATTGTCGCCGCAAGCGACCGCCTCGCCATCGAGGATGATCGACTGCGCGCGCATAGCCGGGACACCGCCTCAACGACCAACGGGAAGCGCCGTGTCAGGTCGTTGCCCGGCCGGCTGTAGAGCCTCACCCGCCCGCCGTCCTTGCGGGCGATGATGCGGAACCCATCGTGCTTGATCTCATGCAGCCAGAGCGGGCCGGACGGCGGCACTAGGCCAGGGCGCCCGCATTTTTCGTGCAGGCGAGCCGCACCAGATGTCGGTGCTCGGCGAGGGTGAGATTGCGTCCGCAGGGGATTAGACGCTCAGTCAGCAAGTCGCTCCGCGCGCACCTGCGGACGGCGCGGCGGGCCTGGTGTTTGGTGGCAGATTTGCCCGTGGTGCTCCGCGGCTCTTGCCGTTGTTCGCGGCATGAGAAGGCGTTTCTAGGCGTTCTCAGGGAAAAAGCGGATTCATGCCCAACGCCCCCGCTGGGAGCGACCCAGCGGAAGGCCGTTGGCGTCTTAGTTGAGTGGCCCCGCCCGGGCCTCAGGATCCGGGTCTTTGTGGCGTGGGACCAATCAGTTCAACTCGCAAATAAATCATCTTGTTCCGGCCCATTGCGCTTCTATCGTGCTGCTTAGGAAGGCCGCTGATGCGCTTTCCTGTGGCCCGCTATCCCAAAGGCCGCGGCGCGCGATTAGCGCATGGGCGGCGCGCTTCCTCTATCTTCCGTTATATTGAAAGCTTCGGGAGCCGCTGGCCTAATTGGGGCGCCTCTGGGATGTCCTAGGCTTGCGTCGCTACGTCAAGGGGAGGGGGAAATGCGGCTCCGGATTATTGCTTTCGCAGCGATCAGTGCAGTGAGTCTCGTCATTATGACTTCGGCCGCCAATGCTCAACGAGGGTCAGGCCTCCGAAACTGTCCCGATGGTGGAATGTGCCCGGACGGAACTTGCGGTAACAATGGCGGGCGTATGGCCTGCTACGTGAAGAATTGCAAGGCATCGAACTGCCGCGGACAAGTCACGCCGGGCTTAAACCGGCTCAATGAAAATCGACGTTAATTTGACTTGAAGCATGATGGAGTGGTCTGACGAGACGCTGGCCGGCTTGTGCCTGGCGATATGCGGCGAGCGCCGCCGTACTTCTGTGGCTTTGGTATTTTTGAGCGTCGCCGAGCTAGTGGGACCACATAGTGCGTGCATAGCACGATCCGCGTCATGGCAAAGCGTTCCTCCTATGAGCCGATGACGCTCGGCAACATGCGCCAATTCGGCATGACGCGGCTCGACGTGTCTTGCCATGGGCCGGATTGCTGGCATCGCGCAGACGTGTCGAGCTATGCCGACGACGTGATAGTTGGTGACCTCGGCCGGGTCCGGTGTTCGCGATGCGGGAGCCGCAATATCGATGCTCGGCCGGACTGGCGGCAATACGCCAACCACTATCGGCGCTAAGTTTCGCCTGGGGGTCTCCGGAGCGATCGGCAAGCGGGACAATCCAACGCCTCGGCATCGCGCTTGGCGGCGGCGAGCCGCTTTTTTTTGAGCGATTGAGATTGCGGAGTGCTGCTAAGGCACTCCACGCGGAGTCCTGAAGGAGTACATTGTGCGCTACGATGCTTAGGTAAATGCTCGGCCAGTGATTTCATGGTGCGACAATTGATGTCGAAGGCGCCCGATGAGCATCTAGGTCGTCCTGCATGAGCGATCCGAAAGAATTGCGTCGCAATGCACAAGACTGCCTCACGCACGCGCGGGCGGTCACAGATGCGCAGGACAAGTTTCTTCTGCTGAACATGGCGCTGGCTTGGCTCAAGCTCAGCCAACAGGTGGAGCAGCTCCAAGCGGAGCGGGAAATGGTGGCGGAGGAACTCGGAGACGACGACGACCGAGAGCCTCGCGACGATCCGCACAACGCGGGCTGAGCCCTCAGGCTGAGAGGCGGGCAATTGACATTGCACCCACGCAACTGGCCGGCGGTCCGCTTCCTCTCTATCGTCAGTTATATTGAAAAGTTCGCGAGCCACTGGCCTAATTGGGGCGCTCTGGGATGCCCCCCAGACGCATTTCGTGACCAAGCCCCTGCCACGCCTTCCCGCCTGGCAGGGGCTTTCTGCTGGATCACGCCTCCAGCCCGTCGTTTGGTGACGCGGGCCGTGCTTCCGGTCTACAGCGGTTCTGAAGGCCCGGGGCGGCGCGGGCGGTTCTCCCGGCCGCCGGCCGGATTGCAGAGCGGGCATGCCAGCACCTCTGCAACCGTCGTGCCCCATCGGCTGGTCCGGATGCTCCTCGCAAACCCAACACTCGCCACGGCACAACTTGCAATCCGGCTCAGTCATCGGCCGATGCGGTCGGGATAGTAGACGCCGCACAGGTCCATGATCTGGTTGGCGGCGATCTTGGGGCGGCAGCGAGCTACGGAACTACTTTTGCAAGCTCCGAGCCTCGGCATCGGCCTTCGCGCGGTTCCCTTTCGTCTTCATGACGATATCGCGGGCTTGCTTGTGGGTCAGGTGCTTGTGCTTCTGGTGAAAGTCCTCGACCTCGTAGGGCTGCTCGGACGCGATACGCCGCCGGTCGGCTGCTCCGCGCTTCGACTTGTCATCTGCCATCATGACCTCCTGAGCGGCACCTGCAGTCTGGGCGGAGCCTGGGTCGGGACGGGAGAACACACGAACTCAGCCGGGCGCCAGGGTGACTATACGCTCCCAGCGCGATTTCGCCTTCCCCATTTCTGGGATAGCCTGCACCGCCGGGGGCTGACATGACCAAGCTAATGACCTTCGTGGCCATGTGGGCCGCACTCGCCCTGGTCGGCGCGGTGGTGCTGCGGTTGCTGTGACGCGGGCCGTGCTTCCGGTCTACAGCGGTTTTAAAGCCCCGCGGGTGGTTCGTCCGGCCCGCCGGCCGGATTGCAGTCCCGGCTCGGTCATTGCCCGATCCGGTCGGGATAGTACACGCCGCACGCATCCACGTCTTTGCCGGCCGCAATCTTCGGGCAGCCTGCGCAAGGTTCGTGTTGATGCCACGCGCGCCGCTGGAACTGGGCGCTGAGTTCAGCTTTGATTTTAAGCGGGGGCGGAACTATTTCTCACGGGAGTTCACCATGGCCAAGAAACCGAAGGAAGCAGCTACGGCAGCCAGTATTAAGGAGCAGCTTGAGGCGATTGTCGGTCACAAAATTGACGCGAGTGAACAACAGCTGGCCAAGTTCTCGTACCCTATCGGTCTCTTTTCTTTATGGTATGGCTTGGCCGTTTCGAAGAGGGTCTTCCCCTTTCCGAGCAAGATCTGTTCTTTTCAACGCATGGTTTTCGACGTAGGCGGCGTCTCATCTACATTGGACGACGGCAAACGTGTGTTTCTGCTCAGCGATTTCTTATGCGATGAATGGAATAGACGATTCGGATTCGTGGAACCGGTCAATGTGGTCGCCACGCCTCGTGCCGAGCGCCCGGTCTTCCTCACCATGACCTATGCGCCGGTCCCACCCGAGCCACAAGTCACGTACATTCCTGATGTACAAGTTACTGTCTTCGCTTGGGGAGCTAACGGAGCGCCAGCGCCTAATATCGAATTCGATTGGCGCTGTCGAGCGGTTGGCTTTATTGCATACCAGGAACCTGAACCTATCGGTGGGTAGTCGTTACATCCTGGCCAGCCGGCGCGGGCAATCGGCCGATATCAGGGCGAGCAGGTCGACCATGTTCTGGTCGGGCCCGTAGCGCTCGATCAGGGTCGACTTCCTATACTGCCCGCGCCTAACCGAGGCGCTCGGCTTTTTTTCCGCAGTAGACGCAGCACTTCAATTCATGCAGTTGCGCACGTAGGCCCCGCGCTGACTGCGCGGGACGCGGTCGACAGTCGCTTGGTGCTGGCATTCCGCAGCGCGGCCCCGCGATGATCCTTGGTGGGGTACCGGGCTCAGCGGCGTGCTGTAGGTCCTGGCGCTGCCGCCGACCGGTGGCGCGTACACGGGTGGGAGCTGCGTGCGCGGCTTGGGCTGAGCGTCGAACTGCTGCTGCGGCGATATCGGGGGGCCGATCGGTTGCGCGCCGACGGTACCAATTGTAGCCGCCACCAATATCAACGCTGCCGTCAGATGATAAATCATCGCTATCGAGCCTCCCGCCCCCGGGGTTTCTCGTGGCGGCCCAAAGATAGGCGCGGCTGCCGGGGAATCCGAGTCCCGAGTGCGGCGCCTGTTCGCCCGATGCAAGTGCCAGGAAAAGGGCCGCCCCGAAGAGCGGCCCAAAGGGGCTGATGAAGCGGAGCGTGGACCCGCTCCGCCTCCGTATCAAAACAGCCATGGCGTTAGTTGCGCAAAGCGACAGATTGTCACCGCGGGCCGCTGGGCGCGCTTGCCTGCGCCGGCTATCTCAGGCCGCGGCGCTCGATCCGGCGCATTGGGCGGGGCGCTGTGGGCGATGGCGTGGGTTGCCACCGGATTTGCCACCGGACGGCGCGGGACGAGGAAGGAGAACGCGGTACTAATGCCGTGCCGCACGCGTCGGAAGTGCTTACAGATTGGGCCTATCTAGGCCCAGGCGGTATGGCGCATGATACCGGGGGCAGAATTTCAAGACCGCTGCCTTAAACCGCTCGGCCACCTTCCATCTATTCGGCGCAGCTTTGGGATTGCTCTGTCCGGGAACGCCGGCAGCTATTTTCGTGCTGCCCAATCCGCTGGCCGCGCCTGTTTATGGCTGCCCTCGGTCGACCGTCGACCGCTGCGCCCGCGCGCCTCCGGCGCGCTCGGTAGCAGGAGTGAACGGAATCGCCGGGATCACGGCCAGGATCCTGAGCGCCTCCGGCGGCTGCTCGTCGCGGCGGGCCGCGACCCGACCATGCGGCTTTTGCGGCGCCGGCCGCCGTGCCGGCGCGACATCCACTGAGGGAATCTGCAGCCAAATAGTTAGCTCGGCGGCCGGATCGTCCGGCCGGTCCAGCGCCGGTAGGCCCATTCCGCCACGAACGACGCAGCGCCAATGCCGGCAAGCGCCGCAAGGGCAGCCGGTTGCTGCCGATAGGTGTAGACGCCAAGCACGCCGAACATTGCCAGGCAGGTGATCAGCGACAGCCACACGATCGGGGCACTGGCGCCGGTCTGCGCGAGCACCCGCAGGTGGCCGGCATTGACCGCCGCATACACGAGCAGGAATGCGGCGCTGCCCATCATGGCGATGCCGGAAAGGTCGAACGTGAAGGTCAACAGCACGACCAATCCGGCAGTCAAGATGAGGCCGCCGGTCGCGTCCTTCCAGGCGGTGCGCGACAGACCGGCAGGCAGTTCGCCGTCGCGCGCGATCATGTAGCAGACGTTGGCCGAGCCGAAGAGCGTGGCGTTGATCGCCGAGGCGGTCGAGAACAGCGCGGCGATCGCGATCAGCCGAAAACCGACCTCGCCGAGGAACGGCTTCGCCGCCTCCGCCAGCGCATAGTCGCGCGCGGCTTCGATCTGAGCATTGGTCAGGTTGCCGCTCACCGTGATCGCAACGGCGAGGTAGATGACGATCACAAGGATCACGCTGGTGTAGAGCGCACGCGGCAGCATCGTCCTCGGGTCGCGCATGTCGCGCGCCGCGTTGGTGACCAGGCCGAAGCCCTCGTAGCCGATGAAGAGGATGCCGGCGCCGAACAGGATGGCGGTCATTTCGGGCCAGAGCGCCGGCGAGAGCTGGCCTGCCTTCATGAACCACAAGCCGGCAGCCGAGAACAGCACCAGGATCGCGACCTTCACCGCCACGATGAACGTCTCCGAGCGGCCCATGGATTTCGCTCCGAAGGCGTTGACGACGGTCAGCGCCAGCACGGCGCCGACGGCCAGCGATTTCACCAGCAGCGGGGAGGCGGCGGTGGCGACGAAGGTCGCGGCGTAGCTGCCAAAGGCGGCGGCATAGAGCGCGAGCGAGATGATGTAGCCCGCCCACATGAACAGGTTGAGGCCGCCGGCGAAAACGCCGTCGCCAAAACTCTTGACCAGGAAGTGCACCGCCCCGCCCGCGGACGGGAACGTGGCGCCAAGCTTGGCATAGGAATAGGTGGACAGCAGCGCGATGACGCCGCCGATCGCGAACGCCAGCCACATCGCATTGCCGGCAGCCTGCGCCACGATGCCCAGGATCGAAAAGATGCCGGCGCCGACCATGCCGCCGATGCCGATCGACACCGCCGCCGCCATGCCGATCTGCCCGGATCCGGTTTCGGCACGCGGCGATGAAAGCGAGGAGTTGGTCATCGGGGCTCCGGTCACCGCAGATGCGCGCGGATGAACGCGCCGGCGCGGGCGAGCGCGCGCCTGCCGTCGTCGAGCCGCGCGTTCCACAAAGGCCACGCATGAATCATGTGCGGCCAGATCTCGAGCGTCACCGCGACGTCGGCCGCACCAGCCGCGGCAGCAAATCGCGTCGCATCCGCAAGCAGGGTCTCGGCTGATCCGACCTGAATGAGCGTCGGCGGAAAGCCTGCGAGATCGGCATAGAGCGGCGACACGCGCGGATCCGCACGCTCCATGCCGGCCGGAACGTAAACGCCGGCAAGCTCTTCGAGGTAGGCCTTGTGGATCAGCGGGTCGACGGCGTCCTTGCTCGCGAGCGTCGAGCCGGACATGGTGAGATCTGTCCACGGCGACACCAGCCACGCGCAACCCGGCAGCTCCTCTCCCGCCGCGCGCAGCCCGTTGATGAGCGCGACGGTGAGACCCCCGCCGGCGCTGTCCCCACCGATCGCGATATGCGCCGGTGCAATCCCCTCCCGCCGCAAGAAATGCCACGCGGCAAGCGCATCGTCCGCCGCGGCCGGGTACGGATGCTCCGGCGCCAGCCGGTAGCCGACCGCGAGCGTGCGCACCCCCGCGGCCCGGCCGGCCTCCGACACCATGCGGCGGTGGCTGCGGACCGAGCCTGAGCAATAGCCGCCGCCATGGAAGAACAGGAGAACGCGGCTGGCGTCGCTGCCGGGCACGCTCGACCATTCGCCTTCGACGCCGCCGGCGTCGACGGCAACGAGCTCGACATCGTCGGCCACCGGCCAGACCGCGCCGACCTCATCGAGACGCTGACGGCGTTCGCTCCAGCCGCTCGGTCGGGGCTTTGAGCCCAACAGGGCTCTGATGGCGTCGATCTCGCTTTGAGCCATGGTGTAAGCGTTTGGTTGAGCGCTGAAGGGTCGGCCACTACGACGCTGCGCTTAAGTCAAGGAAGCGCCGTCAGGCTACGAGATTCGCGCATTTCGGCAACACCACCGTTGCGGTCGCTGCATGCCCAATCACGGAGAATGATACGCGAGCAACTCTGAGGGCGTCGAAACGATGCCGCTGGTCAGGGCCGAAGGGCGATGGCGGATCGTCTCGCAAGCGAGGCGTACGGAAACCGGGTTGAAGCCGATGCCCGCGGACACTTCTCCGCCGCCTGATTTGTAGTCCTATGGCCGCAAGCCAACGACCGAAATGTAGACGAGGGCGTAGAACGCCGTCAGGGCGACCGAGATCGTAAAGGCCAACGCCGCCAGCTTGCCTCGCTCGGTCCAACTCATGCCGAGGCTCCCTCGTGATGAAGGCGATGATACGCGGCGATTGTATACTGGGTTGATGACACTTAAAATACGCAACTTCTGTAAGAATGACCTGATGGCGGCCAACGCGTAATCGAGAACTGTCGCGGCTGATCTGGATCAGTGCTCGCGGCGGGCGCGTGGGTAGCATGGTGCCATGCCCTCGGCCTTGGGATGGATGCTCAATGTCGCGCTGCTGGCGGCCGCGCTGCTGCTGTTGGCTTCCTTCCTTTAGCTGGGCCGCCAACGCCGGCGATCCGCAAGCCTCCGATCGCGCTCCCGTTTGTGAACAACACTATCGAATGGCAAGGGTGGCCACGCTCGGCATCAATCGCAACCGCGTCGCGTTTTCGGCGCTTTCAGGACCACGGTGACCCGGCGGAAGACAAACGCGCACGCCGCGTTAGCGCGGCGATAACGCTCGCGCCGCCGCAAGCGGTGGGCGGCCGCGCATGTTAACCAATGTTAAAGCCTTTCCTTTGAGTTTGAGCCGGACGGAACTAACCTGATCCTTCTCCGGAGGAGGAGTTTCGCGCCGGTCTGGCGCGCATCATCCGCAAAAATCGAAGCTTCTCGAGGCCGGACCGCAGGCGGCGACCAGCCGCGTGCGGTCCGAGAGAGGCGAGCGAGCCGGAGAGACCTTGAGGGAATTCGCTTGATGGCGCGGCGGCCATTTGGGCGGGAGCGCGGACGTTCGATCGCCCTCGGCGCAATCGCGCTGGGCGCGCTGGCGCTCGCCGCGTGCAACAGCAACACCCGGCTCACCAGCCGGGTCGATCCGCGCTACGGCGTTTCCGCGAGCCCACGCGTGATCGAGCCGGGGCAACCGGTGCCCAAAGGCGGCGGCACCTACCGGGTCGGCAGGCCCTACGTGGTCGCCGGACGCACCTATTATCCGGAAGAGAACCGGCGCTACCGCCGGGAGGGCATTGCCTCCTGGTACGGCGAGGATTTCCACGGCCGTCTCACCGCCAACGGCGAAATCTACGACATGGAGGCGATCTCGGCCGCGCACCCGACCATGCCGATGCCGAGCTACGCGCGCGTCACCAACCTATACAACGGGCGCTCGCTGATCGTGCGCGTGAACGACCGCGGCCCCTACCACGCCGACCGCGTCATCGACCTCTCCAGCAAGGCGGCGGAAGTGCTCGAGCTGCGTCAGGCGGGGACCGGCCGCGTGCGGGTCGAATACGTCGGCCCCGCGGCGCTCGAAGGATCCGACGACCGGCGCCTGCTTGCGACCTTGCGCGAGGGCTCGCCGGCGCCGGCGCCCTCCGCCGTCATGGTCGCCTCGGCGCGGCCGTTCGTGCCGGACTTGGCGCCACTCAACCCGCAGCGCCGGGCGGCGGCGCTGCCGGCGGGCGAACCGCCGGCGCTCGGCGACGGCCGCATCCGGCCATGGACGACCGATGCGCGGGCGCTCGGCGTCCGCACGAGGCCCGACCTGACACCGGATCCGGTCGATCCGCCGCCCTGGCGGCCGGTCGCCAGCGCACCGCTGCTGCCGCCGAGGGGCGCGTCGGCCGCCGCACCGCAATTCCAGGCGCCGTCGCGCGCCTCGGCAACGGCGCCGGCGACCGCCTACCAGCCGCAGCGCCATGACGGTGCCGCGGTGGCCTCCGGCCGAGGGCTTTATTGAACCAAGATATCAGCCTCGGTCAGCTACTTGCAGCTACGATCTCAACCGAGGAGTAAGTTCGTTACAGTATGACTCGAACTTTCCTCGCTGTGCGCCAGCAATTCCACCGCTTGTGAGTTGCGGGTTCCTGTTATGTTCGGTAAGTGTGCAGAGAGAGCCGCGGGCCGACATCGGCGGGTCAACGCGAGAAGAGGCGCGGAATCAGCGCGGTGGCGTTCGGTGCCGGCGCGCGGGCGTGGCTTTGTCTCCGGGCCCGAATTTGTAAATCATTTGTTTTTTCAAATTCCGCGCAGCGAAATTGTATTCAGTGAGCAAAGACAGGGGACCAGGTCATGTGGCGCGCCAGCTTGCCCTCCGGCCGCATCTTCGTCCAGGGCAGGGCCGCGCCAACGGCGCGGGCTTGCGATCGCGGTGGAGCGCGCGCGATTTCGTGCGCATCGTCATTGATTCGCCCGGGCGAACGCGCATGCTGCATCTCATGATCCGAATGACGCAGCAAATCCGCAACCGCGCCGCCAGCCTCGTCCTCGCCTGCACGGCGCTGGCCGCGGTGGCGTCGCAGGCTTGGCCGCAGGCCGCCAAGGAGGGCGGCTTTCAGACATCGGCGCCCTACGCCATCCTGATCGAGGCCGACAGCGGCACCGTGCTGTTCGAGAAGAACGCCGACCAGCCGATGTATCCGTCGAGCATGGCCAAGCTGATGACGTCCGAGGTGGTGTTCCAGGCGGTGCGCGAGGGCAAGCTCAAGCTCGACGACGAGGTCACGATCAGCGAGAACGCCTGGCGCAAAGGCGGGGCGCCGTCCGGCGGCTCGACCATGTACGCGGCCCTCAACAGCCGGGTGAGGGTGGACGACCTCATCAAGAGCGTGGTGATCCAATCCGGCAACGATGCCTGCATCGCTTTGGCGGAAGCGTTGTCGGGTACCGAGCTGCAATTCAGCGTGCTGATGAACAAGCGCGCCAAGGAACTCGGCCTTACCAAGTCGAACTACACCAATTCGAGCGGCTTGCCCGATCCCGACATGAAGGTGACGGCGCGCGAGCTGGCGCTGCTGGCGCAGCACATCATCCGCACCTATCCGGAGTTCTACCCGTTGTTCGCGGAGCGCGAGTTCACCTGGAACAGGATCCGCCAGCAGAACCGCAACCCGCTGCTCGTGATGGGGATCGGGGCGGACGGCCTGAAGACCGGCTCGGCCAAGGATGCCGGCTACGGACTGGTGGGCTCGGCCGTTCAAAGCGGCTTGCGCCTGATCGTCGTGGTCAACGGTCACAAGCATGCGAAAGAGCGCGCCGATGAAGCGCGCAAGCTGCTCGAGTGGGGCTTCCGCGGGTTCGAATCGCGGCTGCTGTTCGCCGAGGGAGAGACTGTCGGCGACGCCAAGCTCTACGGCGGACAGCAAGGCAGCGTTGCGCTGGTCGGCAACGGCGCCATTCGCGTGCTGGTGCCGCGCGCCACCAACGACAAGCTGCTGGCGCGCATCGTCTACACCGGCCCGGTGCGGGCGCCGGTGGAGAAGGACCAACCGATCGGCAAGCTCAAGGTCTGGCGCAACGACCAGCTGACGCTCGAAGTGCCGCTCAAAGCTGCCGAAAGCGTCCCGCGCGGCAGCGTCACTCAGCGCGCCTTCGATGCGGCCACCGAGCTCGTCATCGGGTTGTTCCGGGCCGGGGCCGAGCGCATTTGAGCGCAGAGGTCGCACGATGGGTGGCCGCTTCATCACATTCGAAGGCGGGGAGGGGACCGGCAAGTCCACTCAGGCGGCGCTGTTGGCGCGGCGCCTGCAGCAAGCCGGCATCGACGTGCATCTCACCCGGGAGCCGGGCGGGTCGCCGGGCGCCGAAGCGATCCGCCACGTGCTCCTGTCGGGGGCCGCCAAGCCCTTGGGCGCGCACGCCGAAGCGATACTGTTCGCCGCCGCCCGCGACGATCATGTGCGCCAGACCATCCGGCCCGCGCTGGCGGCGGGTCGGTGGGTGATCAGCGATCGCTTTGCGGATTCCACCCGGGTCTATCAGGGCGCGGTCGGCAGCGTGGAGGCGCAATTGATCAGCGCTCTCGAACGGGTGACGGTCGGCGAGACCGCGCCCGACTTGACGTTCGTCCTGGACATCAAGCCGCAGATCGGCCTGGCGCGCGCGACCAGTCGACGGGGCGCGGGTGAGCCGGACCGCTACGAGGCCGAGGCGCTCGGGTTCCATGAGCGACTGCGTTCGGCCTACCGCGAGCTTGCGCGACAGGCGCCGGACCGTTGCGTGCTGGTGGATGTCAGCGGCCGTGCCGACCAAGTCGCCGAGATCATCTGGGAAACCATCGCGACCCGCTTGGCACCCGATCTGGCCCCGGCGCGGGCCAAGGCGGAGGCGTCGTGAGCCGGGCCGGCGAGGAGGCAGGCGAGGTCGAGTTTCCTCATCCCCGGACGACCAGCCTGCTCATCGGCCACGCCGCGGGCGAACGTACGCTGCTCGACGCCTACCGCAGCAGCCGCGTGCCGCACGCCTGGCTGATCGGCGGGCCGCCCGGCATCGGCAAGGCGACGCTGGCCTATCGGCTGGCGCGGTTCGTGCTCGCGCAGCCCGACCCATCAAACGTCGCCGTGCGGGACGCCGAAACCCTCGCCGTCGATCCGCAGCATCCGGTGTTTCGCCGGGTAGCGGC
This sequence comes from uncultured Alphaproteobacteria bacterium, assembly GCA_963788095.1. Classification (GTDB taxonomy): domain Bacteria; phylum Pseudomonadota; class Alphaproteobacteria; order Rhizobiales; family Xanthobacteraceae; genus CAVTXS01. Next base: position 24,868 of record CAWBFP010000002.1, read on the forward strand.
GCAGGCCCACGCCGACCTGCTGGTGCTCGAACGCACGGCAGGCGACAGCGGCGCGCTCCGGGCGTTCATCACGGTCGATCAGGTAGCGCGCACCGCCGCGCTGTTCGGGTCCACCGCCGGGGAGGGCGGCTGGAGGGTTTGCATCGTCGACTCCGCCGACGAGCTTAACTCGGCGAGCGCCAACAAGCTGCTGAAGGTTCTGGAGGAGCCGCCGGCGCGCTCGCTGTTGCTGCTGGTCAGTCACGCGCCCGGGCGGCTGCTGCCGACGATCCGTTCGCGCTGCTGCCATCTGTCGCTGCGTCCGCTGGCGCCGGACGAGGTCGTGCGCGCCGCCGCGGCAGCCGCCGGTCGTTCCGAGCGCGACCCCGAGATCCGCGCCGCCGCGGCCGTGGCCGAGGGCAGCGTCGGCCGCGCCCTGCCGTTCCTCGGCGGAACGACGCTGGCGCTGCGCGACCGCGTTAGCGAGTTGCTCGAACGCCTGCCGGCGCTCGATCAGCGCGCTCTGCACGCGCTCGGCGACACGCTCGCGGGCACCGATCCAGCCCCGCTTGCGACCTTCATGGATGCGGTGCGCGCGTGGCTGTCGGCGCGCTTGGCGGCCCTGCCGCAGGAGGCCCGTGAGCTTGCGCCTGTGGCGGAGGTATGGGAGAAGGTCAACCGTGCCGGCAAAGATGTAGAAGTCTACAATCTCGAGCGAAAACCGCTGGTTTTCGCCGTGTTCGGTTTGTTGGCCGATACGGCGCGCCGTTGACCGCTGCCCACGGCCTCGAGAGCTCCTTCAATGGCGAGGAAGGCCAAGACGAAGACGTTAAAGCGCGCCGCCAAGGCGGGGCGCGAAAAGGCCGCCGCCAAGCGTCGGCGTCCGCCGGCGCCGGCCAAGCGAGCGCGCGCATCAGCACGCCGTCGCGCGCCAGCGCGAACGCCCAGCAAGGCGAAGGCCTCAGCGCGCAAAACCGCCAAGCGCGGTGCATCCAGAACGGCAGCCCGCAGAGCGCCCGGCAAGCGCGCGGCCCCGAAGGTCGCAAGCAAGAAGTCCGCCCCGAGAGCGTCGAAACCGCGGACTGCGGCTGCGTCCGCGCCGAGGGCGAGCGCGCCTGCGGCGAAGCGCTACTACGTCACCACCGCGATCTCATACACCAACGGCCCGCCGCACATGGGCCATGCCTACGAGGCGATCGCGACCGACGCGATTGCGCGCTTCCGTCGGCTTGACGGCTACGACGTCTTCTTCCTCACCGGCACCGACGAGCACGGCCAGAAGGTGCAGCAGACCGCCGTGCGGGAGGGGATCCGGCCGCGCGAGCTGGCGGACCGGACGGTCCCGCTGTTCAAGCAGATGGTCGAGCGCCTGAACTGCTCGAACGACGACTTCATTCGCACCACCGAACCACGCCACTACCACTCGTCGCAGGCGATATGGGAGCGCATGGCTGCAAACGGCGACATCTACCTGTCCAAATACGCCGGCTGGTACTCGGTGCGCGACGAAGCCTATTACGACGCGGAGGAAACCACTGTGGGCGCAGATGACGTGCGCCTCGGCCCACAGGGCACGCCGGTCGAATGGGTGGAGGAGGAGAGCTACTTCTTCAAGCTGTCGGCCTATCAAGACAAGCTGCTCGACCTTTATGCTCGCGTGCCCGATTTCGTGCTGCCAAAGGAACGGCTCAACGAGGTCGCAAGCTTCGTGCGGCGCGGATTGCAGGATCTGTCGGTTTCAAGAACGACGTTCGACTGGGGTGTGCCGGTGCCCGGCGATCCCAAGCACGTGATGTACGTCTGGGTCGACGCGCTCACCAACTACATTACCGCCGTCGGCTATCCCGATACGAACAGTGAGACTTTTCGGCGCTACTGGCCTGCCGATCTGCACGTCATCGGCAAGGACATTGTGCGTTTCCATGCGGTCTACTGGCCGGCGTTCCTGATGTCCGCCGGCATCGAGGTGCCGCGCCGCATTTTCTCGCACGGCTTCCTGTTCAACCGCGGAGAGCGGATGTCGAAATCGACCGGGAACGTGGTCGACCCATTCGCATTGGCCGACGCATATGGCGTCGATCAACTGCGTTATTTCCTGCTGCGCGAGGTGCCGTTCGGCCAGGACGGCAACTATAGCCACGAAACGATCGTGGCACGCACCAATGCCGACCTGGCAAACGACCTCGGCAACCTGGCGCAGCGCTCGCTGTCGATGGTCGCGCGCGGCCGCGCCGGTGTCCTGCCGTCTGCGGCCGAGTTGACGGACCAGGACCGCCACATGCTGGCGGCCGCGGACGCCATGATCGGCAAGGCGCGTGATGCCATGCGGACGCTTCAATTGCATCAGGTGCTCAACGCCGTCTGGGGGGTGGTCGCGGAAGCGAACCGGTATTTCGCTGCCGCCGCGCCATGGGCGCTGGCCAAGACCGATCCCGCCCGCCAGGGCACGGTCCTCTATGTCACCGCCGAGGTGCTGCGGCAGATCGCGATCCTGGCGCAGCCGTTCATTCCGGCATCGGCGGCGAAGCTGCTGGACCTTTTGGGGATTCCGGCAGATGAGCGCGATTTTGCACGCGTGGGCGGCGCTCATCGCATTGCCGCCGGCGCCGCGCTCCCGGCCGCGAGCCCGGTTTTTCCTCGCTACGTGGAGCCCGAAGCGAGCGCCGCTGGCTAAGGATGCCTCTGACCGCTGGGCCGCGTGTCATTGTGACCACGGGGTCACCGCCTTAGGGCTCGCCGGTTGGCTCCAGTCCGGCCACTCAGGCGCGTAGCTACCAAAATGGCTTGAAGGCGTACGAAATGCCGATGTTGAAATGGTGGCTTAGAAGATTCGTTCGCAACGTGCCCCCGCCAGTCAACGATGCATCTTGAACCTGCGCGTATGAAAGTTGGTACTCGCCGAACACCGACCAGCCGGCGGCGGTCGCGACGTCGATGCCGCCATAAAGCCGACTCGCAATGCCGGTCAGCTCATACTTGAAGGTGTTGGGATAGCCCGGCATGTTCACTTCGACGTGCGGAATCGACGCGCCGAGCCCGGCGCCCACATAGGGCGTGACGCGGCCGAACGGATACCGGTAGAAAACGTGAGTGGTGGCCAGATTGAGCCCATCGCTGAACTCAAGCCGGGGAAAAACGGTGCTCAACTGCGTGTTCGCTCCTAGCGGGACGCCCGAGATTGTGCCCGAGCTCCGCACCACCTCGTTCAATCGAGCGTATGTCTTCAAATGGGTGTAGTCGACGCCCACGCCCCAGCTCGGAGCCGAACTCGATCCAGTAGGTAACGCGGGCCCCGTAGTATGGCGCCGGCTTGAACGGTTTGGCGTCCCATGGGACATCGCTGAACGTCGCATTGGTGCCGCCGGGACGCACCACTTCGATATCGGAGTCGTGGGTGAGGTTGGTGCCGGTGTAGACGGAGATCTGGAACTCCGCTCGCGCAGCCGACAGCGGCCATGTCATCATCGCCGCGGACGCACAACCGAGCAAGAACAGGCGCCACTTCATTTGGACCACCCGCATTTCTGCGGCGCGGGGCAATAGTGCTGCGCTTCCCAAGAGGGGAAGGTACGCACAGTCAGACCTTCGTGGATTCTCTACGGTGCGGCAATCCTGCGAACAGTCGTAAGAGCCTGAAATCTTAGGCTCCGACGCAATTTGATTGAGGTTTGTGTCTGAATCGCCACGCCCGTTTTGGGCTGACGTCCTGATCGAGCCAGTCGATGGCGACCCCGCTAGGCCTCCTAGCTCTCATTGAAGTTGGGTGACGTGAGATCGAGGCTGACGGAGATCTGGGAGTTGATGGACCAGTCTTTGGAAAAGCCGGACGATGCGGAGCGTGAGGTGCCGACCACGCCGGTGGCGGCCGCTTTCACACAATAGCTGAGCCTGACTGTTGTCAGCACCTTATTTGGACGCTCGTGCGTCTGCATCGAGCACTTGCGATAAGCGGCTGCTGTAACACGATTGATGCGGGAGGAGGGACTAGGTCGGGAGCAAAAGTTGCCGCAACGCATGTCGTCCATTACACGGACGTGGCGAGCTAGTCGCAATAGGCGACGACGTGCGCGCCTCCGCTTGCATGCGGCAATGCGCGCCCCGCCGATCCTTCGATATCAATGTGTTTGGTGCTCGTGCGCCTAAGGCGGTTCGCCTTTTGGCATTTGAACCGGGTTCTTGCGGCGTTGCCGACAGCGCTCAAACACTCTACCGTGCGGAGCGGACTTAGATCTTCGCAACAACGCGTTGGGGTATTGAATGGCCGACATGATCGTCAACGTCGAATCTTTGAACTTTCGCTCCGCACCCGAAAACAGACCTGAAACTCTCAAGGGCCAAGTCTTCCTCGGGCAGCGCCTGACTCTATGTCGAGGACGCTGACGTCGAGGGGTGGGTCGAGTGTCAAGCCGTCATCGAGGACGGAGCCGAGGACGCTGGATTGTCAAGAAAGAGTTCCTTCGCAAGCCGCTGAGCAAGTCGCGGGAACAGCTGGTGTCCAGCGTACATCGCGAGTGGATGCGGTTCCGCCGCGGCACCGGACTGGAACACGTGTCGCCCTTCTCCGATTTCGTAGGCGAGATGTGGCGGAAGATTGGCCTGAGCCACCTGGATGGCACCGACCGCGACCAACCCTGGTCGGCGGCTGCGATCTCATTCATGGTGCGGAACGCGGGCAATAAGTACCGAGAGTTCAAATTCGCCGCGAGCCATTCGAAATACATTCACCATGCGATCAAGGCGCGTGAAGCGGGCCGCCGCGTCGCGATTAGACCGGATGGTCTACGTTGCCGTCAATGCAAGGACACGCTGCCTGGGCGGAATTGTCTACATGATGAGGTCGCAGTGGCCAGGAACAGCAGCGCCGTCGATGGCCCGCGGTATCATGTTCCGCGATGTTAGAGAGCGGCAACAGTCGCATTCCGCGCAGTTCTCCCATCGTGGGATATCCTGTTTCGCAGATGCCTGCACAAGCGAGCGCATCAGCGGTACGCCTTCCCGCGGTCGCCTCCGCCGCTGCAGCGAACGATCGACCGGTTGAATGAATCGATTGACAGAGCATTGAACAGGTCCTCAGCGGCACGGCTTCCGGCCACCGATTTGCCGACACTTTGCGGCCACTCTGCTCCGCTTAACAAAGCTCGCAAACGCAATTCTTCATCTTGATGCCGACTATGATGAAAGCCTCCGAGATCGAGCTGACACAACTGCCGATGGCCGTAAGAGGTGGACGCTGGACATGGTCGGCCAGACGTCTTTGGCCCGCTCCCGACACCTTGACCTCGGCACCCGTCCGGGGCACGTCCCTCCGGGCCGGGCAGTGCTGTGGCCCCGATTGCGGCCCGGGGTAGTCCGGCCTCCTGTTACAGATCGTCTCAAGCTCCTGATGATGTGTCATGCTGGTCGATAGTCACTGCCATCTCGACTTTCCCGATCTCGCCAGCGAGCTCGACGCCATCGTGGCGCGGGCCGAAGCGGCCGGGATCGGTCGTATCGTGACCATCGGTACGCGCGTGCGGCAGCACCATCAAGTGGTGGCGATCGCTCGGCGATTTCCCAGGTCTTCTGCTCGGTCGGGACCCATCCTCACAACGCGCATGAGGAACTCGGACGTCACCAGCGCCGAGCTCGTGGCGCGCACGCGCCGATCCGAAGGTCGTCGCCATCGGCGAAGCCGGGCCTCGACTACCATTACGACAACTCGTCCGCGCGCCGCGCAGGAGCAGGGCTTTCGCACGCACATCGCGGCTGCGCGCGAGACCGGCCTGCCGCTCGTCATCCATTCGCGCGAGGCCGATGCCGACATGGCGGCGCATTCTCGAGGAAGAAGCCGGGAAGGGAGCCTTCCCGGCCGTGCTGCATTGCTTCACCGGCGGCCGCGAGCTGGCATTCGCCGGGGTTGCGCTCGGACATGCTATGTCTCGTTCTCGGGCATGCTGACGTTCAAGAAATTCGCACGAGCTGCGCGACGATCGCCGGCGCGCTGCCGGCCGACCGGATGCTGGTCGAGACCGATGCGCCTTACCTTGCGCCCGGCCGCTATCGCGGCAAGCGCAACGAGCCGGCCTACGTCGGTGGAAACCGCCAAGGTTTTGGCCGAGGACGCGCGGCGTCTCGGCGGAGACGATCGCGCGCCAGACCACGGAGAATTTCTTCCGGCTGTTCGCCAAGGTTCCGGCGCCGGTGACCGAGCGCCGCATGACGCTTGACGTTCACCATCCTCGGCTGCGGCTCCTCCGGCGGCGTGCCGCGCGTCGGCGCCGGCTGGGGCGCCTGCGATCCGAACAATCCGAAGAACCGCCGGCGGCGCTGCTCGCTGCTGGTCGAGCGGCGCGGCGACGCGCGGCGTCACCCGCGTGCTGATCGACACCTCGCCCGACCTGCGCGAGCAGTTGCTCGACGCCGGCGTCAATCGGCTCGACGCCGTGCTGTTCACGCACGAGCATGCCGACCATACCCATGGCATCGACGACCTGCGCGGTGCTGGTCGATCCATCAGCCGGCAGCCGGATCGACGTCTATCTGGACGAGCCGACGTCCGCGATCCTGCACGCGCGCTTCGGCTATTGCTTCGAGACGCCGCCCGGCAGCGACGTATCCGCCGATCCTCAACGAGCACCGGCTCGCGGCCCGGGCGGCCGGTGACGATCGACGGGCGCAGGGCGGACCGATCGAGGCCCTGCCGCTTCTGCAGGACCACGGCGACATCCCGTCGCTCGGCTTTCGCTTCGGCGGCGTGGCCTATTCGGCCGACATCAAGGCGTGCCCGACGCGAGCATGGCGGCGCTGGCCGGGCTCGACGTCTGGATCGTGGACGCGCTGCGCTACACGCCGCATCCGAGCCATTTCAGCTCGACGGAGGCCCTGGCCTGGATCGAGCGCGTGCAAGCCCGCAACGGGCGATCCTGACCAACATGCATGTCGACCTGGATTACGAGGCGCTGCGCGCGCGACTGCCGGCGGGCGTGGAGCCGGCCTACGACGGCATGCGGATCACATTGCCGAGCTGCGCCAAGCGCTTTCGCACGACATTCAAACCACTGGCGTCAGCGGATTGATGACATTGAGCCAAAACACCGCCGCCAAATGGCACTCGGCGCCGTCCAATGATGCCCATGAATATTCCATAATATCTCTTATGCGAATCAGGCGATCTGCCGATCCAGGGCGATGACCCGGATTTCCGGCTTTGTGGCGCCCTGTTCTTCCCGGTCTGCCGTGGCGAGTTTTCGCGTGAAACCGTCGCGCGACATCGCGCGCCTGATCGAGATCATGGCGGCGCTGCGGACGCCGCGAACCGGGTGCCCCTGGGACCTTGAGCAGACGTTCGCGACCATCGCGCCCTACACGATCGAGGAAGCCTACGAGGTGGCCGACGCGATCGCGCGCGGAGACCTCGAGGACCTGCGCGACGAACTCGGCGACCTGCTGTTGCAGGTCGTCTTCCATGCCCGGATGGCCGCAGGAGCAAGGCGCGTTCGATTTCGGCGACGTGGTGCAGGCGATCACCGAGAAGCTGGTGCGGCGGCATCCGCACGTCTTCGGCGCAAGCGGGCCAGCTGACGCCGGACGAGGTCGCGGGCTATGGGAGCGCATCAAGGCGGACGAGAAGGCCGAGCGCGCCCGCCGGCGCCCACCGGACGATGGCCGGCCCGAACGGCAGGGCGTGCTCGCTGCAGTCCCGCCCGGTCTGCCTGCTCTGGGACGCGCCCTGAAGCTGCAGCGCAAGGCCGCCGAGGTCGGATTCGACTGGAGCGAGCCGAGGCCCGGTGCTGGCAAAAATCCGTGAGGAAACCGACGAGATAGCCGCCGCGAGCGGCGACAATCCGGACGAGGTAGCGCGCGAGATCGGCGATCTCTTGTTCGCCGTCGTCAACCTGGCGCGCCATCTCGAGGTCGATCCCGAAACGGCATTGCGCGACGACAAACCAAAAATTTGAGCGCCGCTTCGCAGCCATCGAGCGCGCGCTGACCGCGCGCGGCAAGACCGCCGCGCGAGTCGACGCTGGCCGAGATGGATGCGCTCTGGGAGGACTGCAAGCGGGCCGAGAAGGCCGCTGGCGCGGACAATGGATCGGATCGCGGCGGCGCGTAGTCGCGCTATCCCATTCGGCGAAGGTGAGATTGCCCGCCCGCGTGCTGGGGAAACTTACGCAGCGCCGTTTCGGCCTTGCTGCGGTCGGCCCGGACCGGACCACGGTCGAGCCGTCCTCCTCGACGGTTTTTCCAGCACATCGGCGTTGCGGTGAAGCCAGGTCATCCCGGCACCATCCGCCGCCGTCGACGACGCAGATCAAGCGTCAGCGGCGATGCGCCAGCCGAGCCTTCGATCGCGGACGAGCACCGCCTCGAGCCCTCGCCGGTCAGGCCGAGACCAGGACCGGCCGGTCGCTGCGCCGGCTGCGCTCGGCGATGTTGGCAAGCGGGCGCGCTCGTCCGGCGTCGAGCCGGTCGATCTTGTTCCAGACCTCGATGATCCGGCCGTCCTCGCCGGTATCGATGCCGAGCTGCGCAGCACATCGCTCGACGTCCTGCGGCCTGCGCCTGCGTGTCGTCATGCGAGATGTCGCGCACATGCAGGATGACGTCGGCCTCGATCACCTCTTCCAGCGTGGCGCGGAACGCCGCGACCAGCATGGTCGGCAGATCGGAGATGAAGCCGACGGTGTCGGACAGGATCGCCTTGGTGCCGTGCGGCAATTCGATGCGCGCGCAGCGTCGGATCGAGCGTGGCGAACAACATGTCGGCTTCGAGCACCTGCCCGCCGCGTCAGGCGGTTGAACAGCGTCGATTTGCCGGCATTGGTGTAGCCGACCAGCGCGACGATCGGATACGGCACGCGCTTGCGGCTCTCGCGATGCAGCTGCGCGGTGCTCTTGACCTTGTCGAGCTCGCGCTCGATTCGCGCCAGATGCGCTCGTCGATCACGCGCCGGTCGGATTCGATCTGCGTCTCGCCCGGGCCGCCGAGGAATCCGAAGCCGCCGCGCTGCCGCTCGAGATGGGTCCAGGAGCGCACCAGCCGGCTCTTCTGGTAGTTCAGATGCGCGTGCTCGACCTGCAGCGCGCCTTCCCGGGTCTGCGCCCGCCGGCCGAAGATTTCCAGGATCAGCCCGGTGCGGTCGAGCACCTTGGCGTCCCAGGCCTTTTTCGAGATTGCGCTGCTGCACCGGCGAGAGCGCGCAATCCATGACCACGAGCCCGGCTGCGTGCGTCTTGACCAGCCCCGCGATCTCGTCGACCTTGCCCTTGCCGATGAAGGTCGCCGGCCGGATCTCGGTCAAGCGGGACGAGGCCCGGCCTCGACGACTTCGAGATCGATCGCGCGGCGCGAGCCCGACGGCCTCCTCCAGGCGCGCCTGCGGCGATCGCGCATCGGCTGTGCATCGGCGCCGCGCCCCGCCGGTGGATGGCGCAGGTACGGGCCGATGACGATCGCGCGGCCGACGGCTCGAGCCCGCTGACGTCGGGCTCAGCCGGTCCGCGTTCGCTCTCGCGCCGGCGTAGTTCCAATCAGGCTTTCTCTCCGGCTGCGCGCCTTCGTCGCCGCCCTCGAACAGCTGGATCGGATGGCCCGGCATGATGGTCGAGATCGCGTGCTTGTAGACAAGCTGGGAATGCCCATCCCGCCGCAGCAGGACGCAGAAATTATCGAACCAGGTCACCACGCCCTGCAACTTCACGCCGTTCACCAGGAAGATCGTGAGCGGAGTTTTGCCTTCCGAACGTGATTGAGGAAGGTATCTTGTAGATTTTGTGCGCGTTCGGCTGCCATTGCCGTTATTCCGTTATTGGCCCGCAGGTGGCCCGACCTGCGTCCCGGTGGCAGTTTGATCCGTCGTTGCATCGCCCCTAAGCCCCATACCCACGAGCGACTTGGCGGCGCCTTCATTAGATGGCACGCCAGGCCCAGCGCAAGCACCAGATCGCGAACTATTCGGCCACTGGACGATCCGGCGAGATGCTTCACGAGATCTCGGCATAGCGGTGGAAATCCCGCCGCAGCGCCGCTGCGACCAGCCCGGGCGCGCCGTTGCCGACCGGCCGCCCGTCGATCCGCACCACCGGCATGACGAGTCTGGCTCGCCGAGGTCACGAACGCCTCGCGCGCCGCATAGGCCTCCTCCATGGTGAAGGGGCGCTCCTCGAGCTCGAGCCCCTGCGCCGGCAGACCTCGAGCACCACGGTGCGCGTGATGCCGCGCAGGATGCCGAGGTCGGCCGGCCGGGTGACCACCTTGCCGTCGCGGGTGACGATCCAGGCATTGGACGAGAGCCTTCGGTGACGGTGCCGTCCCGTCGACGAACCAGGCTTCCGCGCGCCCTGCTCGCGCGCCGCCTGCTTGGCGAGCACGTTCGGCAGCAGCGACACCGACTTGATGTCGACGCGCGGCCAGCGGTTGTCCGGCACGCGTGATGACCGCGATGCCTTCGCCGCGATCGCTTCTCGGCCTCTGCAAGATCGAGCGCCTGCGCGGTGACCACGATGGTCGGCCGGGTGCCGGCCGGCGGAAACGCGTGGTCGCGCCGCGCGACGCCGCGGGTGACCTGCAGATAGACGATGCCGTCGCGCACGCGATTGCGCGCGACGGTTTCACGCCATACACCACTGCAGCGCCGTTGAGCGGCATCGGCAGCGGATGCGCAGCTCGCCGAGCGAGCGCACCAGCCGCTCCATGTGCCGGCGCTGGTCGATCAGGCGCCCTCCCCGCACCTCGCAGACCTCGTAGACGCCGTCGGCGAACTGATAGCCGCGGTCCTCGATATGGACCGCGGCCTGCGCGGTGCGGCAGGTAGCGGCCGTTGACGTAGGCGATGCGGGACATGCGTCCTGCGCCGTCACCCGATGCCCGAGCGCTTTGAGCTTGCGATGCAGGCCGAGCGCTCCATGCCGACGAATTCCGCCGTGCGCGAGATATTGCCGCCGAAGCGGCTGATCTGCGCGACCAGATATTCGCGCTCGAACATCTCGCGCGCCTCGCGCAACGGCAGGCCCATCAGATGCTCGCCGCCGTTGCCGTTCGGCATCGTCGGGACCATCGAGCCGACGTCCTGCGGCAGCATGCTCGACGCGTGATCATGGCGTCGGGATCGCCGCCGGCCAGGATCATCAGCCGCTCGACGTTGTTGCGCAACTGCCGGACGTTGCCCGGCCAGTCGTGGGATTGCAGCACCGCCATGCGCGTCCTCGCCGATGCGGCGCTTCGGCAGGCCGGTGGATTGCGAAATCTGGTCCATGAAGTAGTCGACCAGCAGCGGAATGTCCTCGCGCCGCTCGGCCAGCGGCGGGCAGCGGATCGGCACCACCGAGAGGCGGTGATACAGGTCCTCGCGGAACTTGCCGGCCGCGATCTCCGCTTCCAGATTGCGCGCCGGTCGAGGACACGATGCGCACATCGACCTGCGACCTTGCCGCCGCCGCCGACGCGCTGGAAGGTCTGGTCGACCAGCACGCGCAGGATCTTGTTCTGGGTCTCGCGCGGCATGTCGGCGATTTCGTCGATGAACAAGCGTGCCGCCGTGCGCTTCCTCGAGCGCGCCGACCTTGCGGGCCTTGCGTGCCGTTCGTCTGCTCGACGCCGAACAGCTCAACCTCCATGCGTTCCGGCGTGATCGCCGCGGCGTTGATGACCACGAACGGCCCGCGGCGCGCGCTCCGAGCTGTTGTGGATCGTGCGCGCGGCCAGCTCCTTGCCCGCGCCGGACGGGCCGACGATCAGGATGCGGCTGTTGGTCGGCGCCACCTTGTCGATGGTCTGGCGCAAGCTGGTTGATCGACGGACGAATTGCCGATCATCGCTTGCCCGACCGGCGACAGCTGCTTGAGCTCCTTCACCTCGCGCTTGAGCTGCGAAGCTTCGAGCGCGCGATCCGCGACCAGCACCAGCCGATCCGCCTTGAACGGCTTCTCGATGAAGTCATAGGCGCCGCGCTTGATCGCCGAGACGGCGGTCTCGATGTTGCCGTGGCCGGAAATCATCACCACTGGCAGTTCGGGATGCTGCTCCTTCACCGCGTCGAGCAGCTGCAAGCCGTCGAGCTTGCTGCCCTGCAGCCAGATGTCGAGGAACAACGAGGTTGGGCCGGCGCGCGCTGATCGCGGCGAGCGCCTCATCGCTGTTGCCGCGCGGACACGCGTCGCGATAGCCCTCGTCTTGCAGGATGCCGGCGACCAGCTCGCGAATGTCGGCTTCGTCGTCGACGATGAGAATGTCGGCAGCCATGCTCAGGTCCCACTCATTGCAGTCTGCGGCTCAGGCGCCGCCTGTTCAGGGCTTCGCGACGCGATCGGTCGAGAACCGCAGCCGCATCCAGGCTCCGCGTCCTCCCGTGGCGACGGCCGGCGCGTCGTTCAGCTCGATCCGCCCGCCGTGTTCCTCCAAGATCCTCTCGACGATGGCCAATCCCAGCCCGGTGCCCTTCTCGCGCGTGGTGACGTAGGGCTCGAGCAGCCGGTTGCGATTCTCTTTCGGCAGCCCGATGCCGTTGTCGATCACGTCGATGACGACGTCGTCGCCGAAGCGGCTCGCCGTGAGCTTGATGTGCCCCTTGTCGAGCGCCTCGGCGGGAACGGCCGCGATCGCCTCGGTCGCGTTCTTGACGATGTTGGTCAGCGCCTGCGAGATCAGTCGACGGTCGAATCGGGCCGGCATGCGCTCGTTTTCCACCTCGACCTCGAACTCGATGTCGGGATGGGCCGACCTGCATCAGGAATACGACTTGCCGGACGGTATCGACCACATCCTCGGGGGCGATGACCGGCTTCGGCATGCGGGCAAAACGCGAGAACTCGTCGACCATGCGCTTGATGTCGTCGACCTGTCGCACGATCGTCTCGGTGCACTGATCGAAGATGACGCGGTCTTCGGTGATCACTTTCCCGTATTTTCGCTTCAGTCGCTCGGCCGAGAGCTGAATCGGCGTCAGCGGATTCTTGATTTCATGCGCGATGCGCCGTGCGATATCGGCCCAGGCGGAGCTGCGCTGCGCGATCACCAGTTCGGTTATGTCGTCGAGCGTGATCACGTAGCCGTGGTCGGTTTCCGCCGCCTGCTCGCCGGTGACGCGGACGGTGAGAATGCGCTCGCGGCCGTCGCGATTGATCGTCACTTGGCCTTGAACGAGCCGTTGCACGCCCGAGCGCGCGGTGGCGAGCAGCGTCTCCAGCTCGGGGATCACCTCGGTCACCGGTGCGCCGAGCACGTCGGTTTCCGTACGGCCGATGAGCTTTTCGGCCGAGCGATTGAGGATGCTGATGCGCCCCTGCGGGTCGACGCCGATAACGCCGGCGCTGGCGCCGGCAAGCACGGCCTCGGTGAAGCGGCGGCGGCTATCCATGACGTCACGCGCGCGCACGAGGTCGTCGCGCTGCGTGCGCAGCTCCTGCGTCATCTTGTTGAAGGATTCGCCGAGCTGCGCCAGATCCCCTTCCGAGTGGCGGACCGGAACCTGCGCGTCGAGGTCGCCCTTGGACACGAGGTTGGCGGCGCCGATCAGCCGGCGAATCGGTGCCACCAACCTGTTCGCAAAGGTCAGCCCGATCCAGACCGCCGAAAGCAGGACGATCAGGGCGACCACGGTGTACATCAGGCCGAACGCCACCTGCACCCCGAAGCGGCGCTCCTCCATGCTGGCGTATTCGGCGACACTGGCCTGGGTGATCTTGAGCTGCTCGACCACACGCGGCAACAGCGGCCGCGCCACGTAGAGGTAGGTGTTTTCGTATCCGTTGAGCTTGATCAGGGCCGCGACGTACTCGGCATTGGGCGCCATTGCGATGCGCGGCTCGGCAGTGCCGATCTCCGCCAGCCTGTCGGCGGGCGGCAGCTGAAAATCGTGGCCCGGCGCGAGCTCCACCTTCTCGATCGGCCAGAGATCGTCGCCGAACATCATCGCGGCCGGGAGGCCGCGCAGTGATGCCTGCGCATGAAAGAACTGCCGGAATCGCGCGCGGTCCTGGTCGAATAGCGGCTTGGCCCGCGACACGTCGAAGGCCATGGCGACGATGTCGCCGCGGATTGCGTCGGCGTGCTCGCGCACATAGGCCTGCGCGACGTTGAGCGAGTTCTCGATCGCGGCGCGGGTGCGCGTCGAAAACCACCGATCCAAGCCGCGATCGAGCGTGATGCTGGCAACGATCGCGACCAGGATCGCCGGAACGGCGGCGATGACCGAGAACAGACCGATGATGCGCACATGCAGGCGCGCGGCCGCGCGCCCGTGCCGTCGTGCCTGCACGATCTGCCACAGCTCCCACCCGATGATGGCGAGCAAGAGCAACAGCGTGATGCCGTTGGTGACCAACAGCGTGACGACCACTTGGTGGGTCGGGACGATCGGCGTCAGTCCGGTAAGCACCAGGAACGTCGCGAGCGCGGAAAGCAGTGCCAGGCCGATGGCGATCGGCCCCAGAACGCGCGTGCTGAGCCTGGGCGCGGCAGCGGTGCTTATGCCTTGCTCCGCCATGCTCGCGTGCTCGATGCTGGTCATGGCCCCCAATCGATCGGACACCGGCGCTCCGCACGACGTACGTGCGCAGCCCGACACACGGAGCGGTTGCTTTCGCGCCGTGATGCTTTTGTACAACAATGTTGCTGAATTACGACTATTCCGCGGCGCAATCCAAGCGTCCGGCGCCCATTTTTCTTAGCTACTGCCGCGAAAGACCTGGATATCGAGATCGCGTATCTTCTTGCGCAGGGTATTGCGGTTGACCCCGAGGAGGTCGGCGGCGCGGATCTGATTGCCCCGCGTGGCCGCGAGCGCCGCTGACAGAAGAGGAAATTCCACCTGGCGTAACACGCGGTGATAGAGACCAGGCGGCGGCATGCCATCCTTGAAGCCGGAGAAATAGCGCGCGAGGTGGCGCTCGACCGCATTGGCCAGATTGTCTTCCGCCGGCGGTTCCTCCTGCGTTGCGATCGCGGGTTGGCTCAGTTCGGCATCGATCACCGCTGCGGTGACGATCTCGTGCGGATAGAGCGCCGCCAATCGGCGTGCGAGATTTTCGAGCTCACGCACGTTGCCCGGCCAGCGATAGCGTTTGAGCCGCTCAACCGCCGCCTGATCCACCTGCTTGGCGGGCAAGCCCTCGCGCTCGGCCGAGGCCAGGAAATGTCGGAACAGGTCGAATATGTCTTCGCTGCGCTCGCGCAGCGGCGGCAACCTCAGGGGCACCACGTTCAAGCGGAAGAATAGGTCCTCGCGAAACAATCCCTGCTGGATGAGCAGGCGCAAATCCTTGTTGCTCGCCGCAACGATGCGCACATCGGTCTTGATCGGCGTGCGCCCGCCGACGGTGGTGTATTCGCCCTGTTGCAGCACGCGCAGCAACCGCGTCTGCGCCTCCATCGGCATGTCGCCGATCTCGTCGAGAAACAGCGTGCCGCCCTCGGCCTGCTCGAAGCGGCCGGCACTGCGCGCGTTGGCGCCGGTAAAGGCCCCTTTTCATGGCCGAACAATTCGAACTCGATGAGGTCGCGCGGGATCGCCGCCATGTTGACAGCGACGAAGGGACCGCTACGCCGCTTGCCGTAATCGTGCAGCGCGCGCGCCACCAGTTCCTTGCCGGTCCCCGATTCGCCGGCGATCATCACCGTCAGGTCGGTTTGCATGAGCCGAGCGAGCACGCGATAGATTTCCTGCATCGCCGGAGAGCGGCCGACCAACGGAATGCCGTCCATGTCCTCCGGCTTGCCGGGTGCGGCAGGCCGCTGCCGGGCTCCGACAGCGCCCTGCCGACGATCGCAATCAACTCCTTCAGGTCGAACGGCTTCGGCAGGTATTCGTACGCGCCCCGCTCCGAGGCGCGGATCGCGGTCATGAACGTGTTCTGCGCGCTCATGACAATGACCGGCAGTTCGGGTCGCGATTTCTTGATGCGCGGCAGCAGATCGAACGCGTTCTCATCGGGCATCACGACGTCGGTGATGACGAGGTCGCCCTCCCCCTGACTGACCCAGCGCCAGAGCGTTGCGGCGTTGCCGGTGGAACGCACGTCGTATCCGGCCCGCGACAGCGCTTGATTGAGCACCGTGCGGATCGCCGTGTCGTCGTCGGCCACCAGGATGCTTGCCGCGGGCATGGCTTCCTCTCTAGGCAACGGCTGCATCGAACTCGCCGGAATACATTGGCATCAGCACCCGAAAGGTCGTGCGGCGCGGCTGCGATTCGCACTCGACGATGCCGCCGTGGTCGCCGACGATCTTGGCTACCAATGCAAGCCCCAGGCCAGTTCCGGTCGGCTTGGTGGTGACGAACGGATCGAACAGGTGCGGCAGCAGGTCCTCGGACACTCCGGGACCATTGTCCTTCACGCAGAACTCGAGCGGCAGCGAAACGCGCGTCTTGTGGCCCGGCAAGGAGAGCCGCACGCCCGGCCGGAAGGCGGTCGTGAGCTGAATCTCGCCGTCGCCGGCCCCGTCGATCGCCTCGGCGGCATTCTTGATCAGGTTGAGGAAGACCTGGATCAGCTGGTCGCGATTGGCGAGCACCGGCGGCAACGAAGGGTCATAGTCCTCCAGAAAGTGCACGTGCCGGCCGAAGCCGCTCTGCGCGAGCTTCTTCACATGCTCGAGCACGGCATGGATGTTGACTGGCTCGCGCTCGATCGGCCGTTCGTCCGCGAACACTTCCATGCGGTCGACCAGCTTCACGATCCGATCCGCCTCGTCGCAGATCAGCCGCGTGAGCGCCCGGTCTTCGTCGCCCGCGGATTGTTCCAGCAGCTGCGCCGCGCCGCGAATGCCGGACAACGGGTTCTTGATCTCATGCGCAAGCATTGCGGCGAGCGCGATCACCGAGCGCGCCGCGCTCCGGTGCGTGAGCTGGCGATCCATCTTGTCGGCGCGGGTACGCTCCTGCAGCATCACGACGACATGGTCGCTATCCTCGGCGAGCGGCGCGACATGAAGGTCGACAATGCGCTCGCCGGGATTGCGCGGCGTGCCGAGATCGACGCGATACTCGTTGACCGCGGCGCCGCGCGCGCGCACCTGGTCGATCAGCGCCAGCAACGGGCTTCCGAACGGGACCAGTTCGCGCACCGAATGGCGGCACAGCACCGCGGCCGAGGTTTCGAAGAACGCTTCGGCCGCAACATTGGCCTCGACGATGCGCCCGTCGGCCGCCACGCGAACAATGGGATGCGGCAGTGCGTTGAGCACGGCATCACCCGCGCTCGTGGCGATTGCGTCAACGATCTCGCGACGGTTCACGCTGCCATCCTCAACGAGATAACGTCGAACGCCTCGTCGATCCGGTCTGCGACCTCGCGCGGGCTCTCGGCGGTCAGCACCGCGGTGCGTTGCTCCTGCATGCTCTGCGGCGGCAGACCGGCGGTACCGGTCGCGACATCGAGCGCCGCGCGCAGATGCTTGCGGGCGTGACGCAGGCCGACTTCGGTGCCGTAGTGGACGAGGATCTCTTCGTAGAGCACGGCGAGCAGCGCCTTCTGGCGGTCGAGAGCGGGGACGCCCTGCGGCGCGCCGCCGCCCAGATAGTGCGCGACTTGGCCCGGCAGCCATGGCCGGCCGAGCACTGCGCGCCCGATCATGACGGCATCGGCGTGCGAATCTTGCAGCGCCTTGGCGGCGTCGGCGAAACTCGTGATGTCGCCGTTGACCGCCACCGGAATGCTGACGGCCTCTTTCACGAGGCGCACCAGGTTCCAATCGGCCCTGCCCTGGTAGAACTGGCAGCGGGTGCGTCCATGCACGGTGATCATTTGAACGCCCGCCGCTTCGGCGCGCCGCGCAAGCGCCGGTGCGTTGATCGAGGCGGCGTCCCAGCCGAGCCGCATCTTGAGCGTCACCGGCACCGTGACGGCGCTCACCGTCGCCTCGATCAGCGAGACCGCATGATCGAGGTCGCGCATCAGCGCCGACCCGGAATCCCCATTGGTGACACGCCGGGCCGGGCACCCCATGTTGATGTCGATGATGTCGGCGCCGCCGGCTTGGGCAATGCGGGCGCCCTCGCCCATCCAGTGCGCCTCGCAACCGGCAAGCTGGACCACATGGATGCCGAAGCCCTGGGCACTGCTGCGCAATTGTGCGTCGCCGTCGCCATCGGCGAGCCGCGCGCTTGCCGTCATCTCCGCGATCACCAATCCGGCCCCGAGCTTTGACACCAGGCGGCGGAACGGCGCATCAGTAATTCCCGACATCGGTGCCAGGAACACCCGATTGGGAATGGACACCAGGCCGATGCAAAGACTATCTGCCCGCAAGGGGGCGCTGTTTGCACACATTTTGAGCACTTGGATGTTTGCACACAGTTTAGCCAATTCTGGCAGCAGCGCAAGTGCTGCATTGCAGCATCGGTGGTAAACCCGCATGAGTATCGCTAATGCGCTGATGAAATTTGGATTTTGCCCTGCCGGGGCGCTCCCGAGGTGAGCATGGCAGCGTCGGTGGCAGCGGTTGTGGTTGCGGCGGGGCGCGGGTTGCGGGCCGGAGGCCCCTTCGCGAAGCAATACCGCACCATCGCGGCCGAGCCGGTCATTCGCATGAGCCTCGCCCTGTTTGCGCGGCATCCAGAGGTCGACGTCGTCCAGCCGGTGATCCATCCGGACGATCGCGAGCTGTTCGCCGCGGCGACCGCGCAGCTTGAGCTTGCGCCGCCGGTCGTGGGAGGCTCGACCCGGCAGGCTTCGGTGCTTGCCGGCCTGCAGGCTCTGGAAGGGCAGGCCCCGGATATCGTCCTCATCCATGATGCGGCCCGTCCGTTCGCATCGGCGGCGCTCGTGTCGCGCGCGATCGCTGTCGCCGGCAAAGCCTCGGCGGCGATTCCCGGCCTCCCGGTCGTTGACACCGTCAAGGCCGTCGACGCCACCGGGCGCGTCTGCGCCACGCTCGACCGCGGCGGCCTGCGTGCCGTGCAGACCCCGCAGGCGTTCGCCTTCGCAAAGATTCTTGCTGCCCACCGCAGTGCGCAGGCGGCAGGGCGCGAGGACTTCACCGACGATGCGGCCCTTGCCGAATGGGCCGGCATGGCCGTGACGGTGTTCGAGGGCGAAGCGGGCAATACCAAGCTCACGTCGGCGGACGATTTCCTCAGGGCCGAACGCGAGCGTGGGCCGCGCTTGAGCGACGTGCGTACTGCCACTGGCTTCGACGTCCATTCCTTCGCCGATGGCGACCACGTCATGATCGCGGGCGTGCGCGTCCCGCATGGGCGGGGCCTGACCGGCCATTCCGATGCCGACGTCGCGCTGCATGCGCTTACCGATGCCGTGCTCGGCACGATCGCCGAAGGCGACATCGGCGCCCACTTTCCGCCGAGCGATCCGCAGTGGCGGGGCGCATCATCGGACCGTTTCCTCGCCTTCGCCGCGGAGCGCGTGCGCGCTCGCGGTGGCCGCATCGCGGCGCTGGACCTCACCTTGCTGTGCGAATCCCCCCGCATCGGCCCGTATCGCGACGCCATGCGGGAGCGGATCGCATCGATCGCCGGGATCTCGCACACCCGAGTCGCGGTGAAGGCGACGACGACGGAACGACTCGGCTTCCTCGGCCGCGGGGAAGGCATTGCGGCGCTCGCGACCGCGACGGTTCGGCTGCCCGGAAATGCCGATGACTGACCAGGAGCTCCGTGCCGCAGCCATAGACGTGCTCGATTGCTGTCGCGCACGCGGGCTCAAAATAGCGACGGCTGAATCATGCACCGGCGGCTTGGTGGCCGCCTGGCTCACCGAGATTCCGGGTTCGTCCGATGTGGTCGACCGCGGCTTCGTCACCTATTCCAACGACGCCAAGCGCACCATGCTCGAGGTCGCGTCTGAAATTCTGGAGGAGCATGGGGCCGTGAGCCGCGCCACTGTCGAAGCCATGGCGCGCGGGGCCCTCGTGCAGTCCCGCGCCGATCTTGCGGTCGCCATCACCGGCGTCGCCGGTCCGGGCGGTGGCAGCATCGACAAGCCGGTCGGGCTGGTGCACTTCGCGGCGGCAACCCGCGCCGGGCGCCTCACGCATCGTGAGCAGCGTTACGGCGATATCGGCCGTTCGGAAATTCGCCGGCTTTCGGTCTTGCAGGCGCTCGATCTGCTCGCCGAGCTGGCGAAGGACGACTGATCAGCGCCGCAGCTTGCAGTCGCGGATGGCGCCGCCAAGGACGCGAAGGCGCGCTCTTAAGAAGGCAGCGCAGCCTAGCTTCCTCGCCTCAAGCCCCCCTTACCGCCGTAGATGAAATCGGCCCGTCGCTCAAAGGCTTCGGCGAATTTGCGGAATGCGGCCTCGAACACCGCGCCCATCAGCATCCCCAAGGTGCGACTGCGGAATTCGTAGGAAATGAAGAATTCGACGTCGCAGCCGCCGTCGGCGAGAGCGCGGAAATTCCAGCGATTGTCGAGGTGGCTGAATGGCCCGTCGAGGTACTCCACGAGGATCGCGAGCCGCGCCCGATCGAGCGTCACGCGGCTGGTGAAAGTCTCCCGGATCAGCCTGTAGGCGACCGTCATCGACGCGGTCAGAATCTCGACGCCCTCCCCGCTCTCCATCCGCCGAAGCACCTTCAGTGCCTGGCACAAAGGTACGAATTCGGGATAGCGCTCGACGTCGGCAACCAGCGTGAACATGTCGGCGGCGGAATGGCGCACGCGCCGTATGGTCTGGAATTGTGGCATCGAGGTGTTTTCATGCCACTTGGAAACGGTTCTACCGGTATCCAGGATAAGTGAATGTCGCCAAGGTGTTGCTGTGAATAGTCCGCCTGGTTTCTAGGTTCGTTTGCGGGGTTTGGCATACATTTTGGCAACACTCGGCAGATTTCGCGGGCTGGCATGAAAAGAGCCCTAGCCTGCCTTGCGCATGCCGGCCTTGCAAGCGGGCAACCGCGATCTGTAGGGGGAGGCCCCGCCCTTGTGTGGGCTCAGGATCGGACTCGGAATCCATGAAAACCGCGCCTATGTTGGCCCGGCCATGAAAAAGCCGCGTGACGTGATCCAGCCCCGTTGGGGGCGTCTATCGGCTAATGAAGATGATTGCCAGAAGCGCGATCACCACTCTGGTAGCGTTTCTGTATTTTGGCTCGGCCAGTGCGCAGAAGCAGGATGTTCGTGGCTTTATTCTTGGAATGATCGACAAGGAATTCACCGAACAACTAGCCGCCGTGGGGCTGCAAGCGCTGGAGTTCGCCGACTAAAGAGAATTCGTTTTGACTGACAAGATCGGGCCGGAACCAGTCCTGAAAGAGATCGCATTCAAATTCAAGTCAAGCGCCGGGCCGGAGCAAATGATCGAGCTGGTTTCGAGGCAGTTCGGGGGTCGGTCGCGAAAGCAGGACTGGAGCAAAGAGCTTGCGGGAGTAAAGCTGGGTTTCCGCGTTTGGCTCACCGGCGGCATTATTAGCGAATGGGATCAGGGCGATGGCCAGATCCTTACACTGTCCTTGATCGAGTCCGGCGCGCCGAACGAATACATCTTGAAACTGCGCGGCGGCACTGTGTCCCTGATTGAGGAAGGCGCCATCCTAAGGCAGCAGCGGGAACGGGAAGACCGAGCCAGAAGCGTCAACCCCTCGCCGCGCTTCTGAATCCCCCAGCGTCGGAAATCGGACAGCGATAGGTCCTCACTGGCATGCGCCGCCGCCGTTTGGACGACCGGTAAACCCGCGCGTCGCATCCATGGTGAGCGAGCCTCCGCAAGGTCGAGTTCTCATGCTGACTAAGCAGTAGTTAGGCCCGAAGCGCGCCAGTAGCGTCGATTTCCGGTATTGGCCGCGCCGCTGCATCGGGTGCAGGCGAGGCGGAGCATTTCAAACGGATAGTCGCGCAGGAGCACGCTGGTAGGTAGGTCGTCTCCGCCATCATGGGGAAGCTCTTTCGCCTGGGGCTGACGAGGCCCGTCAAGTCGGTCGAGCCCCCCGTTGCACCCGCGCTGAAAGTAGTTAAGTCCAACGGTAGCGAGCTGACGCCGCGGCCCTCTGCAGCGCTGCGCTTCGTAAGCTTCAGTCGCTCAACGCTGGACCCGTCCAAGCCTATGCAGTCGCTCAAGTCGACGAACGAGCCCAAGTCGCTTCGGCTGAGCCTGTTCGAGCTCAGCGGGAGCACCTGCCGCTGGCCGCAGGGAGACAGGCCTCCATTCCTGTACTGCGGGCACTTGGTAGACAGCGCGAGCAGGTACTGTCCCTACCACACGGGGCGGGCCCTTACGCCCGCTGGTCTCGCGAAGCGAGATCAGGTGTTTCCGCCGTTGTCGACGATGGCCCGATAGAGGTGGCTCGATGCTCGTCGCGAGCGGCCCTTAGCCAAGCTTAGGGTCCACCAGCCCTCTACAGCAAACGTAGAGTAAGCCCCGCGAAGTCATCCAGCCGCGCTGGGGCGTCTATCGGCTCGGCGGCTAGCGCGCCGAGCGCATGCTGTTCACGGTCACCGCGCCGGACAGCGATGCAGCGATCGAGCGGGCCATCAAGGAAAACGAGATCCCCGAGCGCGAGCGCTGGCGCATCAGCGTCCAGCGGGAGGCGTAGGCCGTCGAGGCCCCTCCTAACGAGGCGAGCGGCAAGCCGCAATCTCGGTCATTTACTTCCGGCGTTCTCAAGGCTAGCGGCGACGGTACTGGTCCGTTTTGATGCCACTGCTCCGCTTTGCGCAGGACAGTTGTCTTGGGTTGTTCACAGGGTGTGTGCAATATTGAACAGACCGCCCTTATCGGCTCGCTAAGCTGCAATCATTACCGGCCATAACAACACCGATACAGGCGCCGGTGACTGAGAGACCGATTGCGCTCCCGCCTGACCTACGAGGTCAATCAAAAGGGAGCGCCGCCATGGGCACAATAATCCGTTCGCACGACTTCAGCCGTTCGATCCCATCACTTGCGACGCCATGGGCTTGGCGTTCGACAGCGCCTGGGAAGAGCTATTGATGTCGAGCCCAAGCTTGGCATCTTCCGCCTATGCCGACGCGACGCGTGAAGCCCTCGCCATACACATCATCGCCATAGCCCAACGCGGCGAACGCGATGTGAATCGGCTCCGTGATGACGCGGTGGCCTTTGTGCTGGACGCGCAGTTGCTTGCCCAGGAACCACTTGCCCTGGAACCGGCAGCGCAATCTCGCGCAGACCCTGTGCTGTCTCAGTCCGGGAGCCGCATCAGGCGCACGACCTATTGGGTAGGCGATAAGCCAGTATCGCTCGTCTACATCCCGGCGCTCGCCGACGAGCATCCCGAGACAATCGACGACGAGCGGCCGCGCCACTCCTATACCATCGTCGCCCTACCGTTCCGGGCGGACGCCTGATCGAGGTCAAAAACCCGGCCTCGCCAGCGGCCAAGCGCGATGCCGAGGGGATCGACTGGGGACGGTGTTCCCCTCGCGCAACAAGGAGGACGCTTCCATGGACGGACGCAAGGATTACACTTCCAATGCCGGCCAGATGCCCGGCGCATCGCGCAGCGATGCACAGGGCACGTCGCCCTCGTCGCCGTTGACGCCACGCGCGGGCTCCGGCGTCGGACAATCGACAAGCGCGCCGCCGCTGTCGGGTCTGCGCCAGCAGGTCGAGCAGACGAGAAGCGAGGTCGGCGAGGTGCTCGACCGTGGCCGCGCGGGCATTGCCGAATCAGCTTCGGTGGCGCGCGACAACCTCGCCGAAGACATGAGCAGGCTGCGCGACGATGTCGCGAGCTTGAAGGAGACGCTGGCGCGGTTCGCCTCCCAGGCCGGCAGCGAGGCCGGCCAGACGCTTCGCCAGGTCGGCCAGACCGTCGCCTCGCAGGTCGGAACGGCGGCGAGTGGCGTCGCCGAGGCCGGTTCCGAACTCGCCGCTTCCGCCAAGGAGCAGGCGAAAACCCTCGCCTCCGAACTCGAAACCATGGCGCGGCGCAATCCGCTCGGGGCACTGGCGGGCGCAGTGTTCGTTGGCGTCATCATCGGCATTATGTCGCGGGGCCGCCGCTGATGTTCCGCAGGCTCGTGGCACGCCCGGAAACTCTCAGGAGGTCGCGATGGCAGATGACAAGTCGAAGCGCGGAGCAGCCGACCGGCGGCGTATCGCGTCCAAGCAGCCCTACGAGGTCGAGGACTTTCACCAGAAGCACAAGCACCTGACCCACAAGCAGGCCCGCGATATCGTCATGAAGACGAAAGGGAACCGCGCGAAGGCCGACGCCGAGGCTCGGAGCCTGAAAAAGTAGTTCCCTAGCTCGCCGCTGGCTGCCCGAAGATCGTCGCCGGCAAGGACATCGCTCAAGGTCAGGCGCGTTCCCGGATTGCTCGCACCACGAAAATGAGAATGCATGCCCCAATGAATCCGGCGATCAGGTAGCCGAGCCAACCGGGGCCGAAACTGATACCAAATAGGCCGAACAGCCAACTAGCGATAGCGGCGCCCACGATGCCGAGCAAGATGTTCATCAAAAGTCCCATTTGACTCTTCATGAACATCTCGGCGAGCCAGCCGGCGATACCCCCAATGATGATTGCTGCGATCCAGCCGATTGCTTGATGTTCCATGGACATTCCTCCCGTTGCGGTGGCCAAGCGGCGTGATCTATCCGGACAGGCTGCCGAAATGACATGAGGGCGACAGCCCTTCCCGCGCGTGGCTGCGGAAGCGCGGCCCGCGTCAACATCGAAAAATCTCTTCGGCCGCGACGAGCCAATGCTACGGCAATCACCTGCCGTTGGGAACCAGACATTAGGCCCCGGTTTATCCCCTATCGCTCCTCAGAACCAGAGGAAGATCTAATGATGGACCCGGCAGAGGAATTTCGCCGACACGCGACCGAGTGCCGCCGCATGGCGCAGCAGACCGTCAACGCGGAGAATAGGGCCACTTGGAATCGAATGGCTGAAAGGTGGTTGCGCTGCGCAGAACGGGTGCAGCCGCAGCCCGCGCGCCGGGTGCTGCGGTATCGACAGACCGACAGGTCGATTTATCGCAACGTGTCATAGGATTGCCGCTCCGAAACGCTCCTGGTGCGGCGACCCGATCCAGGGCATTGCGCGCTGTCGTCGCCTACAGGGACGGCCCCGACGCGAACCTTGTAGACCTTAGGCTCAAGCTGGCCGCCGACTGCCCGCGCGTGATCGCCGATAAGCCGGCCGACCGCTGCGGCGTCATGTATCCTGACCGTATCGGACGATGACCGAGCCGGATTGCAAACTGTGCTGTGGCGAGCGTTGGGTGTGCGAGGAGCATCCTGGCCAGCCATGGGGCCACGGCGGTTGCAAAGGCGCCGGCGTCCCGTGCCCGCCGTGCAATCCGGCCGGAGGGCCGGACGAGCCACCAGCACCGCCGCGGGGCTTCAAGACCACGGTAGACCGGAAGCACGGCCGGCGGGATTGAAGGGATGAACTCGGATTCCGCGGCGCTCGCGCCTATGCTTTGGCCATGCAGAATGACCGCGTGAACCGAGCGCTGCGCCAAGCAATAGACTTGCTCTGGGAATGGCTGCCGCCGGCTGGCGGCCCGAGCGATGTTGATACAGTGGCGGGGCTAAGGGCGATCTTCGCAGACCGTGCGCTGATCGAAGCCCTCGACGGCGCGCCAAAGCGCCTGCGGCAGGTGGTTGAAGATATTCGGGCGATCTTGGGGCGCCGGGAGACGAACCCGCGCAAGATCATCGATGCCATTTGGAATGAGACGGCGGCAGATCGGCCATGGCTGATCAAGGCGCTTGGGATGCCGGAAAATAGGATGGCCATCACCGTTCGACGACCGAGGACCAAAGTCCCCGATGAAACGCCCGCGTGACGTGATCCAGCCCCGTTGGGGCATTTATCGGCTTGGCGGCAAGCGTGCCGAGCGCATGCTGTTCACGGTCACAGCGCCGAACAGCGATGCAGCGATCGAGCGCGCCATCAAGGAATATGAGATCCCCGAGCGCGAGCGCTGGCGGATCAGCGTCCAGCGGGAGGCCTAGAGGAGCCGTCTTTGCCGTCTATGAGCGCGATGCGGCGGTCGCCTTCCCAAAGCTCGTGACCATCGGCAAGGCTCTTGACGCGTTCAAGCGCTGTTTCGTCGTCCGGGCAGTAAATCTCGGTCCGGCCAACAATGTGGCCGTCTTCGCCCAACGTGTACACTCGATAATCAGGCACGAGCGCCAATCCCAGCGCGCCTCGCAAATGCCGCCGGCTACTCTAAGGGGCTATGCGCGCATGACCTAATGAAAACGGCCAGCGCGGCCGTCGCGAAAGGGGGCAACGGCCGCACCGGGACTTCCCAGCCGTTCAGCCTTGCGACACGCCGGCTCCAACAGGCTGCCGAAAGGCTTACCAAGACGAGCGGCTGGTTTTCAGTAGCTCCCGACTACCGGCCCTCCCCAATTGAAGCGATAGTTGATGCCGCCGCGGACGACCACGCCGGTAAGTCGATGGTCGAAGCCCACAGGGTCGACCAATGTAACGGTATTGAAGCGATCGACATCTACGTCAAAATACAGCGCTTCCGCCTTCAACGACCAGCCGGGGTAGAAGCCCCACTCGACACCACCGCCCACGGTCCAGCCGAGAGCATTTTGGGACAGTTCGGCACTCGCGCCGGTGAGGTTGTCCTCCACCCGCGCAAGATGACGACCGCCTGCAAGGCCGCCGGTTGCGTAGATCAGCGCCGGACCCCAGGCGCCGCCAACCCGGAGGCGAGCAGTGCCAAACGTATCAAGTCCAGCCCTGCACGTGACGAGAAGAATGCCGGCACAGGTGTCGACGCTGCGGCTGAGATCAGCCCAAGCCAAGTCGGTTTCGAGACCGAACACCCAGGGGCCAGCCTGCCAATTGAAGCCCAGCGTGCCGCCAATCCGGCTGAGCTCGTTCGGCGAACAGCGCGACCCACGATTGTGACTTGAAGGTCCGCTCCAAGTCGGCCCATCCGAAACCGCCCTGGGATACCGATGTAGAAGCCGGTCCAGTTATAGAATTGAGCCGGGGCTACCACCGGCGCCATGGCGGGCGCGACGGGCGCGCGACCGAGGTCGGCGGCACTCGCGAGACCGCTGAGCCCGCCAACAGCGCGCCCACGATTGTTAGCTTGAAAGAGTTGCGCATGGGATGCTCCCATTTCGTGCGATCGAGGCGCCATGGTTCGCCTTTCCTTGTGAAGTCCTGGTTAAAACGAGTAAACAGCTTTCGATTGTCATAGGCTGTTGCATTGCCGCAACAACGCAAAGCGCGCGGGCATCACAAAGCCACGCTGATTGAACGCTACGGCCCCGACGCCAACATGGTTTCTTCCGCAGAAGCGTCTGCCCTGCGGTCGGCGCGGTCAGCAAGGGAACGCCACTGCTCGGCCGCAAACTCGAAAGAGCGCCTAACGTCGGGGTCTTCCGTCAAACTTGCCTGAAGCTCGCAATTGGCTGCGCGCTGGCGAAAGCGGTCCGCGCTCGCGTTTTTGGGCGGGCTGAAACGAGCCTCTACTAATCGCCGCTCCATGTTGCCGACAGTCTTCGAAGGTTGGCTCAGCTTTTCAGGCATAACTCTGGCGTCTGCTGGCGTGTTCCCTCAGAACGTCGGTTCGTAGTCGGCCGTGGTGCCCGAAACCAATTTTTGACGATGCGACTAAAGTAGAGGGCCGGTTTCAGGAACAGCGCGGCGCCTTAACGGGTTCCTCGATTACTGGCGCGATCCCGTACACTCCATGGGGGACCGCGCCAGGGGGAACAGCAAAAACAAAAGAGAACCCCAGGCTCCCGCAGTCCCTGGGGTTCCCCCCTCTCCCACTCAAACGTCAGCGCACCGCACCAGTCGGGTATCCGACAAACACGCTTCGAGCTGGGCAATACTCTTCTGCCCGTCGTCGTCGGCAACTTGGGATCTTGATCGCGTTGAACTGAGGCTGATGAAGCGGGGCATTTTGCCTGCGACGCCTCGCGGCCTAGATTCCCAGAATGCTGTCGCGGAGACGCCGAAATGCTTGGACAAACTCTTTGAACGAAGCCAGCGTTTGTTCTGCTTCAGCCGTATCGACGCCGCGGAGCTTGAGCAAGGCGATGGCCTGGATGTGCCGAGCGACCATGCACTCAGCTTCGATGATGTGCTGCTCAGCGACCGCAAGCTGGGCTTCGTCGGTCATCCACGCCTCGTGGCGAAGATACCTTTCAGGTCCCTCAAATGATGGTCAATGCGGCCGCAACCGATACCGCCATTTTTTTTCGCCCGTGATCCTGCTCGTTCCCAACGCCCGCCAGTCATTGGCGAAGGCCGGGGTCCCCATCAACCGCCGGCGCCCCATTGCCACCAAGCGGGCCGCTTGCCCCTTTGTTTCTCCGCCAGCCTCTGCGACTGCGCACGCCAGGCGTCTCGTTCTTGCCGCAGGTCTATGAGAGTCGCCCGAAGCTCGTCGAGCCGACGTTGAGCTTCCACTGCCTCCTGCTGCGCCGTCGCAAGGGCTGCCCGAGCTTCCGCTGCCTCCTGCTGCGCCGTCGCAAGGGCTGCCCGCAACGCTGTTTGATTTAGCTTTGGCTGTCGGGATTTTTGTCTTTATACGCGACATCGCTACTTCCGGTGCCCCTTTCGTCGAGGCTGTATGTCATCGGACGCCTCCTTCACGCGATGTGGGATTCGTTTTAGTTCAACAACGATAGCCGCGGGGGGTTGCGAAACGGGAGCGCTGGCCGGAATTGGCCGGTGGCTGCCGAAGATCGCGGCCCGCAAAATGATGCGCCTGTGCGGGATGTTCGTCCAGTCCAGCTAAAGCAACGTCTTGTTTTGCCGAGCGGGAGCGGCTGCAGGGTCTGGAATCCCCAATGATCAACGGCCGAGGGCGTTGCGCTTTCACCACGGTCCGCTGGATCCGCCAATCGGATGCGCGATAAGCATGTTCATCGCAACCGAAACCTGGGACGATCAGGATGCGCTTCGTGACCACCCAAGCGCATCCTGAACGCCGGTCCGCACGGTGCTCCCCCAAAAGCATGGCGGGCCGGCGCGTTTATGGGCCTTGCACCGCGCGGCGAGCGTCAGGGACGCGAATTCCGAACGGGGAACTGGTTGGGCTACTGCGGCGTTTAGAACTCACCGCGGTCCCCGATCCCCCAACTGTGCTCTCCGAGGAACCGTGGCCATATCGGAAGAGCCTCAGTCTCCGCATGACCCTGAGGCTCTTTCGATTCAACTCATCCTAGACAATTCGGCGATGAACTGCTGGAGTGTCGGCAAATGGGCGAGCGCACGAGAAATGTCGCGCTACTCGAAAACTCCGGAACCCCGCAGGCGTTGGTCCCTCAAGCTCGCGCGTCCGTTGACTCTCGAAGATCAAACTCAGCTCGCCACGTTGGCCGATGCTCGCGCAGTAGTGGTCAAACACCTCACGAAACGGGTTGATGATGCAGCGCTCACCCAAGTTCTAAAGCTTCTGTTGATAGCCGCACGGTCGGGGACCCTCTCCGACAGGAAGGCCGCGACAGATCAGCTCGAAATGGTGTTGAAAGGCCAGGTCCTGCATTGAAGCACTGAAGGCAGCCGACCGCCCCGCTCCTACCTCACCCTAGCCGAGCATCCAACCGAGATGGTCCGGCTCGCGCGCACGAAATGAGAGCTGAAGCAATTGACGAGTTGACGTGTACTCCCCCGGCACCCTGAGCACGTCGACGGCGTTGTCGGTGCCACAGTCCATCGCAAGGGGCGTTTTGGCGAGCGAGTAGCCGCACTCATGTTCGCACTTCTAAGAAGCGCGCATCGGGCCGCTTAAAGTTGTCCCCGAGACGACGCTACTTACCTCGCGACCATTGCAATATATCTTTGGTTATAGATTGAGAAACCCGCGCCAGAAGTAGTGACATTATTAGTAGGATGCCATGCGCATTGAGCCGGAGAAAATTCCGGCGGAGCAACTAATTGTGCGAAAAGGCGCGAGTAGTGTCGGGAACCCACGGAACCCGGCCTGCTGCTTCCCGGTTGATAGTCATCAGTTCGTGCCGTCCAACTCACGGAGCGGAACGGGGGCCAATACTCGGAGGTGTTTCGGTGCAGAGATGGTCGCGTTTACCGTCCGATCACGCCCTTGATGCCAACACCTTCCGCGTCCTGACTGCCGCCTGCAAGGACGCATTCCGGGCCGTTCACGGGAGGAAAAGAGTGGCCCCGAATGAAGAGCTGCGGGACAGCTGCGTCAGGCTCCTTATCGGCATAGTCGAGAGGGGCCAGCGCGACCCCAGCAAGCTGCGGGCCTACGCCGTCACGTTCCTGAGGGCGGCCCTTTCACACAAGCGCGGCTAGGCCGCTCCAGTTCGGGGTGGCGCTCGCTAACGCGGGACACCGAACATCACTACCGCCGCTACCAGTACTAGCGCAGCGAGCGCAACAGCCACTTCAACTCGTCGCACCTGAACGCCCCCACTACGACCCTGAAAAGAGTAGGCACCGCACAGTCGCCGGTCAACGGCCACTAGGCGAACTAACCCGACCGGATCGGAGAGTAAGAAACGCGCCGGGCACAGCCGGTCCAGTCCACGCCTCCGGTTCCGGTTCACTGCAAATCTGAGCATCTTGCCGCTCACGGGTGCGCTGATCTGCTCGACGGCGGAATCTCGGATACAGACAATACAAAGTCGATCGCAGGCGAAATCGGCAAGAAACGGAAGGAAGTTACTAACTTGCCCCGACAGCAGGCGCGGCAGTTGCCGGTTGGGCATCCTGGCCGCCAGCGGTTGCGGGAGGCTTCGTGATGATTGCGACAATCGCGCAAGCGTGGCGAGAGCTGCGCAACGGATTTGCCGGTACCTATCGGCCCGAGCTGCATTACATGCGCGGGCCAGGACCCAAATGGCGAGAAAAGCACACGGCGCGGTGATCGGTTTCCCTCAGAGCCGGGTCGCCCACATCGGGAGGTCTGTCCACACGCGCACGCTAACCATTCTGCGCGGCCCGCCGCCATGGTTCCAAATCGACGCTACTCGCGCGCTTCGGACCTAACTACGGCTTGGTCAGCATGAGAACTCGACCTTGCGGAGGGTTGCCCGCGCATCCCGGCGCCGAGCATTCACGAGCATTGTGGCGTCATATACCCGGACCTGGCTGGGCGATGACCGAGCCGGGATTGCAAGCTGTGCCGTGACGAGCGTTGGGTTTGCGAAGAACATCCCGATAAACCAATGCGCCACGGTCACCGCGCCGAACAGCGAGGAAGCGATCGAGTGGCATCAAGGAACACGAGATCCCGGAGCGCGAGCGCTGGCCGCGAGGCGTAGGGCCGCCGATATCCCGCTCGTATGCTCTAAAGGCCGCAACCCGACTGGCACCGACGGGCCGCGATCCAAGCGGAATACATTCGAGGAAATTCTATCGCTCGCGTAGCCGCGCAACGAGGGAGCGAGCCTCTGGGAGCTGGCTTTCGTAGTATGAAGCGTCCTGGCCGCCGTCGCGCATCGTCTCAAACGCGGTGGTGATTTGGTTGAGGGCAGTCTGAGCCATATCAGCATCCCCACGACGCTCGGCGAGAAGCATCAGCGCGGCGCCTTCATTGCCCAGGCTTCTGGCCCAGTTGAGCGGCACGCGCTCGCGCGTCCATTCCTTGAGCGCCTCGCGATAGGCGGCCACCGAACTCTTCGAGCTTCGCGGTCCCGCTCTCGCGCTGCCCGAGCGTCCAGAGCGCATTGCCCAGATTCATCTGGGTCTGGGCCCAGTTGAGCGGCACGCGCTCGCGCGTCCATTCCGTGAGCGCCTCGCGATAGGCGGTCACCGCCTCTTCGAGCTTCGCCGTCCCGCTCTCGCGGCGCCCGAGGCTCAATAGCGCAACGCCCAGATTCACCTGGGTCATGGCCCAGTCGAACGGCACGCGCTCGCGCGTCCATTCCGTGAGCGCCTCGCGATAGGCGGCCACCGCCTCTTTCAGCTTCGCCGTCCCGGTCTCGCGCTCCCCGAGGTTCGATAGCGCATTGCCAAGATTGTTGTGGGTCATGGCCCAGTCGAGCGGCACGCGCTCGCGCGTCAGCTCCTTCAGCGCCTCGCGATGGGCGGCTACCGCCTCTTCCAGCTTCGCCGTCCCGCTCTCGCGCTCCCCGAGGAACGATAGCGCAACGCCCAGATTCATCTGGGTCATGGCCCAGTCGAACGGCACGCGCTCGCGCGTCCGCTCCTTGAGCGCCTCGCGATAGGCGGCCACCGACTCTTCGAGCTTCGCGGTCCCGCTCTCGCGCTGCCCGAGGCTCCAGAGCACACCGCCCAGATTCGTCTGGGTCTTGGCCCAGTCGAGCGGCACAAGCTCGCGCGTCCGCTCCTTGAGCGCCTCGCGATAGGCGGCCACCGCCTCTTTCAGCTTCGCCGTCCCGGTCTCGCGCTCCCCGAGGTTCGATAGCGCATTGCCCAACCCGTTCTGGGTTATGGCCCATTGGAGCGGCATGCGCTCGCGCGTCAGTTCCGTAAGCGCCGCGCGATAGGCGGCCACCGCCTCTACGAGCTTCGCCGTCCCGGTCTCGCGCTGCCCGAGTTTCACTAGCGCATTGCCCAGATTGTTCTGGGTCGTGGCCCAGTCGAGCGGCACAAGCTCGCGCGTCCGCTCCTTGAGCGCCTCGCGATAGGCGGCCACCGCCTCTTTCAGCTTCGCAGTCCCGGTCTCGCGCTCCCCGAGGCTCGATAGCGCATTGCCCAACCCGTTCTGGGTCATGGCCCATTGGAGCGGCATGCGCTCGCGCGTTCGTTCCTTGAGCGCCTCGCGATGGGCGGCCACCGCTTCTTCCAGCTTCGCCGTCCCGGTCTCGCGCTCCCCGAGGACCCTTAGCGCATTGCCCAGATTGTGCTGGGCCATGGCCCAGTCGAGCGGCACGCGCTCGCGCGTCCATTCCGTGAGCGCCTCGCGATAGGCGGCCACCGCTGCCTCTTTCAGCTTCGCAGTTCCGGTCTCGCGGTCCCCGAGGCTCGATAGCGCAACGCCCAAATTCATCTGGGTCATGGCCCAGTCGAGCGGCACACGCTCGCGCGTCCGCTCCTTGAGCGCCTCGCGATAGGCGGCCACCGACTCTTCCAGCTTCGCGGTCCCGCTCTCGCGCTCCCCGAGGCTCGAGAGCACACCGCCCAGACCCGGTCTGGGTCATGGCCCATTGGAGCGGCACGCGCTCGCGCGTTCGTTCCTTGAGCGCCTCGCGAAAGGCGGCCACCGACTCTTCGAGCTTCGCGGTCCCGCTCTCGCGCTGCCCGAGCGTCCAGAGCGCATTGCCCAGATTGTGCTGGGTCATGGCCCATTCGAGCGGCACGCGCTCGCGCGTCCATTCCTTGAGCGCCTCGCGATAGGCGACGACGGCCTCTTCGAGGTTCGCCGTCCCGCTCTCGCGGTGCCCGAGGCTCGATAGCGCAACGCCCAGATTCATCTGGGTCATGGCCCAGTCGAGCGGCACACGCTCGCGGCGCGTCAACTCGACAAGCCGCATGCGCCGTTCAATCGCCAAATTCAGAGCGTCGTTGTCGCCAAATTCCCACCCCTGCTGGTACAGAGCGCTTGCCTCTCTGTGGAGATAGCCGATCCGTTTATCCTCATGGGCAGTCCCAGGCGGAAACACGGCAGCCGCATTGGCAAA
Organism: uncultured Alphaproteobacteria bacterium; assembly: GCA_963788095.1. Taxonomy (GTDB): domain Bacteria; phylum Pseudomonadota; class Alphaproteobacteria; order Rhizobiales; family Xanthobacteraceae; genus CAVTXS01. Next base: position 58,293 of record CAWBFP010000002.1, read on the forward strand.
ATGCCTGGCAGCGTCGACATAGCGCAATCGGACGAGGGCAATATCGCCGCGCCGGGCTGACGTATCCGCCGCATTGACCGCGAGGCGGTCGAAGGCACGCCTTTGCTCCGTCTCGACATCCGCGAGCAGTGCATCCGCTTTGGCCAGTTCGCCTGCCTCGATGGCTGTCTGCGCAACGGCTTTCAGTCTCGCGATTTTTGGATCGTCTCCGGGCTGAACTGAAGCGACCGACTGAAGTTCTTTGAACCGCTCTGCAATCTCGACCAGCTTGGCCGCCAGCCGCTCAGGAGGGATGTCTTTCTCGCCCAGAATCTCTAGTGCGGCGCGGATTTGACTGTGATTGAGATCCAGGTCGCCTTCGAGCTTCGCAATCAGCTTCTTCTGCGCTTCCGAAAGGTCGGCGGCCTGTCGGATCAGTGCGGCCAATTGTTCTGGGGGAACGCCAATATTGATCGTCGACTGAGTGATGTCGCGGCCGACCGCGACCCCACCTGGCTCCGCTCGGATTTGCTGCGCTTGAGCCAGGTCGCTCGATGCAGGAAGCCAGATGCTAACGAGAAAAAAGAAGAAGCACCGCTTCATCGCAGCTGCTCGCTTGGTTTTTCAGCACCCATCGTGGGACCCACGGTAATCGTTGAATTTTTGACGTCTCTTCCAACGGCTATTCCCCCTGGACCTGCTTCAACTTTCGAGGGCGCGGCGGGAACTGGCGGAGGCGGAGTAATAATTGCCTGCACGCCTTTGAACCCGATCAGCCCGAGAAGACCAATCGCGGCAATACGAACGAGCTTTGGAACCACATTCCAAGGCTGCTCGCGCCGCACCGGTGCGAGTGCGCCAGAGACGAACGTACCGGCTCTTTCTTGCGGAGCGAGATGGCCTGATATGAAGTCCCGGATGCGAGCATAGAGCAGCGCCGAGCGGTCGACCGGTTTGGCGATCGTTCGATGGTCGGCGTCTATCGGGATAGGCGGATCGCCCGGCAGGCCAGGATCGCTGCTTGCCTCGTCCACGATGACGCCGGTTTGCGTTTCATGCGTTTCGTAGAAGATGCGGTGACGCAACTTGCCGCGCAGTTCCTCCGCAAGGCCCCGATAGGCGACGTTGATCGCCCGCAATGCAGGATCGTTGGCGACCAGGACTCGCACCACCGATGACGGCCATGCCAGAAATCGCAGCCGATCAAGCAGGGTCGCTTTGCGCGATCCGGTGTGGGGCGTTGCAATGAAAACCACCTGCGTCACGCATTCCAGCAATGCAGCCGCTTCGGGGCGCCGGCCCTTCTGCTGGTGAAGGTCGAGCAGAACCTGCTTGACGAGCAAGCCACCGAGGCTGTGAACAACGAAAATGATCGGGTGCGCGCGAAGGCCCGGCTCACCGAGAAGCGTTTCGAGAACATTGACGGCCCGGTCCTGCAACGGCATGGCCGTCCCAAGCCAGTTCGTTGCCGGCGCCTCGTAGCGCAGCGTGTAAACCGCTAGCCCTTTTATGTCCTTGGCAAGCCATAGCGGCCAAAAGGATTCGTCCGGGCGGCGCCGCCATGTATCGTAGGGATGGCCGCCGAGACCATGCACGAATATGACGCTCGCGCGCGCGCGCGGCGCTTCGGTCCAGTGTCCAATCTTGATGAGCTGTGACATCCAGCTACGCCCCAGCCGATCGAACACAATCAGAATAGCACACTCTCCATCCCCACCGCTACAAAGTGTTTTTGAGCGGAAACAGATCACCAGGGCAACGACCATCGCCGAGCTGCGCCGTCGTTACCGATGCCAGAATTGCGGGAGTTCACACGCGGCTCTTTTTGCCCCGTGGCGACTAGGAGGCAGCATGGCTTGACGGACTAGGCCGGCCGTTGGGTGCGCCGGAACGAGCGTGCGGTGTAAGGAGTGCGCCAGTTTGCGTGGATGCGACACCCAAAATCGAAAATCAACACTGCTCGCCCCAAGAGGTGACGGCCAGACGATACGAGCGTGTCATTGTGCTCTCTTGTGCTGTGAGGGGTCGGGCCGATGCCCGGACCCGGCTTGGCAGGCCCCGTGCAGCACGGTGCGATTGCTCAAATCGCGCCACACGCCGGTCGGTAGCTCCAACTGCCGGCCGGCGCACTCGTATTATGAGTTACCGTTCATGAGTTACCGTCGCCGTCCACCGCCACGATAGGCAACACCGCGTCCACCACGATAGGCAGCTCCGCCTCGATAAACCGCGCCTCCCCGTCTAACCACTGCGCCCCCTCGATAAACAGCGCCCCCTCGATAGACTCCACCACCATAGTAGCCGCCCGTGCCACAATATTGATAGGTCGGATCACAATAGCCGCCGCCATAATAGCCCCCGCCTACCACTGCTCCCCGTCTAACCACCGCTCCTCCTCGATAGACAGCGCCTCCCCGTCTAACCACCGCTCCCCCTCGATAAACCGCGCCTCCCCGCCGAACAGCGGCGCCGCCTCGGTAGCCGCCACGAGCGGCCCTGATCTGCACAATCTCACTACCATCAACCGGCAGGGCTGCGGTAGCTCCCTTGGAGACACCGATAGGCGCAGCCATCGCCGGCAACGTGAACAACGCTGCACCCACTAGGGAAAACGCAAAAGTCAAAATGCTCAGTCTTCTTTCCATGACTACTCTCCCTGACTTAACGCCCACGAGGGTCCGATAACCACCTGGAAGCCGCCCCTCCGGTGATCCTAGCGCGGCGAGAAATCGCCATTTTTGATCTTAGTCAGTTTCCCGGCCCCCATTTCGCTTAAGGTAACACTGTACGATGTGAGGCTCGGTGGTCCTCGGGGGGCTTAATATGCTTCGGCAAAAGAGCCCACGAGTGACCAAGTGCCTCGACAAGGCGGTTGAAGCGCGCCAGCTACACGATGCCGAGACCGACCCCGACAAGAGGCTCACCTACCTGCACATCGAGCAAACCTGGTGCCGTTTGGCTCATTTCTATGAATTGATGGACCAACTCGAAACTCTCATGACATTTAAGCCTATCCGCGATGGCGGCGGCGCTGACAACGGTGAACAGCTGGGTGACAAGCGCGACCGCCTCAGGTGACCATTTGCTCCAACACGGCACGGTCTCGGAGCACAATGTGTCTGGTGGTTCGAAAGGCGATCGCCGACGCGCTTTCGAGCTTTGACAGCTTGCGGGATACGGTCTCACTCGCCCTATGGGCACATGTGGCTAACGAGCTTCACCGTACACAAAACCATCTGCTATTGCTCAACAAGGGCGCCTTGGAACGGGTGGTCACCTTTCTGCTCGAGATGGACGACCGCCCGCCACCGCATTTTCTCGCGCTGCCAACCTCGTTACTTCGTTACGATTGATGAAGGGTTTCAGCGTCACTGACCGCCTCGGCAGAAAAGAGGTGCCGTTCCGTCGGCTCGAGACCGAAAACCTCGCCGGGCAGATGAAAGGCTGCAATTAGGCGTCGCCCATCCCCGAGTACTGTGTAGGAACGAACGCACCCGCTGACAACCTTGTAGAAGTAGTCAGCGGGCTCCTTTGCTCCGTAAATTTCTTCGTTGCTCTTGAACCGTTTCCGAAACGCGATCCTATCCATCGCGATATCAAGGGCCGATGGTTCCTTTTGATCGATCCTGTCGGAGCATTGACCGCTTCGAGTTGGTGTTTCAGGCAGCATTTTTTCTACCATTCGCACGCCGCTCCTTTCAGCCGCCAACGTCGCGTCGGGCGGCAGAGTGGAGTTTTTGCAGTCAAATGGTCCTTTCGCTCACACGGCCTCCCCTACGTCGGGTTCTGACGACGCGCGATCGGATTGCGGCATTTTCCGGCTGGCCAAGGCATCGTCTGCGCTAACCCCTTCCCGGCGGCGCTGGCGTGGTAGGACCACGTGTCTCGGAACGCGGGCTCCATTCTCGATGCACGAGTCCCGCGCAAGCATCTTATAAAGCTGCAGATAGTCGTTAGCCATTCGATGGACGCTAAAGCGCCTTTCGAATTCTTTGCGCACGCGGCGACGATCGATCGTGCCAAGGCGATCAATGGCGGCGAGCGCCTGTTCTTCGTTATCGACGACAAAACCGGTCACGCCATCTTCGATGATTTCAGGCACCGAACCACGCCGCATGGCGATGACCGGCGTGCCGCAAGCCATGGCTTCGATCATGACGAGGCCAAACGGCTCAGGCCAATCGATGGGAAATAGAAGTGCGGCCGCCTTACCAAGAAAGTTCTCCTTCATGTTGTCGCCTACTTCGCTGATGAAATCGACACTTGCTCCATCGACCAACGGCTCAATTCTCTCCTTGAAGTATCGGCTCTCGCCGCGTGGAATCTTTGCGGCGATGCGCAAAGCGCGACCTGATTCCCGCGCCAAACGGATAGCCATCTCCGGGCCTTTCTCGGGCGTGATGCGACCGAGAAACGCCAAGTAGCGATCCGGCTCGTAACACGGCTCCAGCGCGGTTGTCGGCATGCCAAGATAAACGGTGGCAAGCCAGTTCGCATCCTGCAAAGGCGCGCGTTGATTGTCAGATATGGAAACGAACGGCGCTTGAGGGAAGCTGTGCATTGTCGTCTGGATGTAACCCAGATCGAGTTCGACCGTGTAGAGTTGTCAGAAACGGCACCTGAAGGCGGCGCAGCAGTGGAAGGTGCAACCAGTCGATATGACAATGGATGACATCGAAGCTGGACGCTCGCTCCACCAGCTTCTCCAGCAGCACACTGTAGGGAGCATATGGATCGGGAGCCGGACGGCTGAGCCGCAATGCCCGAGGCCAGACAGGAACGAGCGAGGCGCTGGTGAGAGAATCGGCACTAGCAAACAAGGTCACATCGTGCCCTAGACTTGCCAGCTCCTCGGTGAGCCAGGAAACAACTCGCTCCGTTCCACCATACAATCTTGGCGGCACGCTCTCAGCGAGCGGCGCCACTTGCGCGATCCGCATAATAGGCCCCTAGACCTAGGGACAGTCCAGGATGCCGTGATTGGCGGGATCCGACAGTCCAGCTGATCAACTACGAAATGAGTCTGTAGTTCCGCTGTTTGACGCTCCCGCACGTACGGAAGGACGACTAGCGAAACCCTTGTCGGTAGTGATGGGCGAGACCCTGGATTTCCGCGGGGGTAAGCTTTGCCGCGATGACCCGCATGCGGCCATAGACATCGTTTCGCCGCTGACCGGAGGCGTACATCTGCATCTGCTGCACCAGATATTCGGTATGCTGTTCGGATAGAATGGGGGTTTCGACCGGACCTCCCGAACCGGGCCGGTGGCATGACGCGCAGGGCGGTATGTTGCGGGCGGGATCGCCCAGCTCAACCAGACGCACAATCTGTTCCACCGAGCCGGCGAGCGTAGCGGGGTTTGGTCTGCGCTGTGGTTGCCCGGCGTAGTAGGCCGCGACATCGGCGATCATCGGCTCTTCCAGCGCTTTGGCGAGATCGGTCATCAGCTGATGGGTGCGGCTGCCGGTTCGATAGTCGTGCAGCTGTTTGTAAATAGCTGCCCCGGACTGTCCCGCTAAGTGTGGGAACTCGGCCGATACCGAAACGCCCTGTTCGCCGTGGCAGGAGACGCACACCTCCATGGCTTTTGCGCGTCCGCGTTCAGGATTGGCGCGCGCCAGTATCTGCAGCACATCCGGCGTCCACACGACCTGCGAGACAGGTGTCGGCGGCGTGCGGTCGACGGGCTGTCGCTGGGCGGGTGATCCCGGCAGAATGCCCATCGCGCGGCAGATCGCAGTGTAAGCATCTATCCCCGCAGCGCGGCCCTGGACGATGGGAATGATGATCACGCCCAGAAGAATGCCACCAAGCAGAATGCCGACGACGGCGATCGTCGCCCAAATCCGCCATGGTTGGTCCAGGACGTGCGGGTCCGATTGGTTGGCCATTTCCCGTCCTACTGCACGCGGTGGACGATCGCAGTCGGCGAAGGCGCGATCGCGAATTGCGCGATCGGATAGCCGTAGGCGATGAGCATCAGCACAAGCACAAGAATGTTCCAAAGTCCGAACCCGTTAAGCGCTGCCGGCACACGATGCGGAGGATGCACGGCAAGCGCGTAGAGGGGTCGTGCCACGGCAGCGAGGGGGCTACGGTGCAGAACGAAAAGATTGCGCACAAACAGGAACGCCGACACAAGCAGGATGAGCCCGCCCACGAACGATACGATCACCCATGGTCCCCAGCCAGCGATGATTGGATCCGCATAATTGAAATTGGCGACCCGACGCCACTGGCCTTGCAGGCCAAGCCAATGCCACGGCAGCGTCATGACCATCATGCCGATGAACCAGGACCACAACTGCCATCGCAAAGGAGCAAGCGAAGCGTAATCGCGGCGGGTGAGGCGCGGCCAGATTTCATACGCGATCGCGAAATACATGATCACCACCGAGCCGCCGAAGATGAGATGAAAATGCGCGGTCACCCAGGACGTGTTATGGACCATGGCATTCATGCCATAGCCCATGTTGATGAGGCCGCCGAACCCGCCGAAGCCGAGCATGATGAAGGCGAGGCCGACTGCGAGCACCATGGGCCGCTCCCATGGTAGGGTCCGAATCCAGCCGAAGATGCCGCGCCCACCGCGCAGCCGCCCCGCAATTTCCATCGACGCCGTGATGGTGAAGATGGTCAGCAGCGTCGGCACCGCCACGAACGCCGTCAGCAGCATGTGGAGGAATTTGGTCGCGTTTCCGTGCTGTGGATCCATTAGCAAGTGGTGTATGCCGACCGGCAGGCTGTAGACCAGGAAAAGAATGAAAGTCAGTCGCCCCATTGTGTCGCTGTAGAGCCGTCCGCCGGCCGCCCGGGGGGCCATTGTGTAAAAGGCGATGTAGGCCGGAATCAGCCAGAAATAGACGATCGCGTGCAGCGTCCAGGAAAACAGCGTGCGTGAAAGGCCAACATCGATCGTCTCGGTAAGGCCAAGGGCTGCCGGGATCACCTGAAAGAGCAGCTGAGCCGCTACGCCCACTGTTGTCCACAGCCACAGGACGGCGTTCGCAACAGTGGCAAACATCGCGAGAGGTACCGGCTGTCCCGGATTCTCGCGCTTCCAGTCATGCATTGCGACCAGCATCAGCACGCACCAGATCCACGAGCCGACCACCACGAGCACGAGACCGATATAAAAAAACACGCTAGCGGTGAGGGGCGGGTAAAAGGTAAAGAGCACCGTGGCTTTGCCCATCGCGATCGGAACCACTGTCACTACGACGCCGATCACGGCGAGCCAGTATGCGCCCCAGGCCCAGAGCTTTCCCGGCAGCGGCCGCGCCAGTGCGGTGACGGCGACGAAATAGCCGAAGCCCATGATAAAAAAGGTCGTCAGCACATACGCCATCGCGACGCCGTGCGCCGTGACCGACATGAAATAAAGATTGGGAGTGCCAATGTGGGCGCCGAGGGGACTGCGTACCCACATTTGCCAAGTGCCCAAGATACACGCGACCAAAAAGGCCGCGAACGCCAGCCAGAAATGCGCGAGGCAGAGGCGGTCAGCGTTGCGCACAGGAAACCCTCCCCTCCGCATCCGGCTTCAACTCGTTGGCCGGAAGGACCTGCACAGTAGCCCACATTTCGCTATGGCCGAGGCCGCAATACTCGTGGCAAGGCATCAGCAAGTCACCACTCTTGGTGAATTCGGTGTGGACCTGCGCGACGTACCCTGGAACGATCATGGTGTTGACGTTGGTACCGGTGACGAGCAGGCCATGAATCACGTCGGGTGAGGCGAAACGAAGCGTGACACGGCGGCCGTGTGGAACAGCAATGCAGCGAGGGACGAACATAAATTGTGTCGCGATGACCCGCACCGTGGCTGTGCCATCCAATTCAATGGTGGTGCCCAGGTTGTGCTCGGCGAATTCGCCGGAAAGGTGCAGGGTCTTCGGATCGATGCGCTCGACATTGCTCGGGGGATTCATACCCATCGTTAGTGCAGTGAACACGACCAAGCTGAGCGTTGCCGCAATCAGCACGCCGACACCGAACGACCACAGCACCTCCGTGCCGAGAATTCGGCGTTCGTGCATTTCCGGTCGAATTTCGGTCATACAAGTCACCCGACTACGCCGCGTGGCACGAAGACGAGCAGATAGATCAGCAGATAGCCGAGAACGAGGAGTGCAACTGCACCGCCCGCGAGCACGCCAGCGCCGAGCGGGACGACGCGCATAACTTCGGCAAGAGCCTCCTCGTTTACATCGTCTGCGATCTCATGCGGGTCGGCGGCTGCGGATGGTTGGTCTGAGTGCATGGGGAAGCTCATGACCGATTTCTTTTGAAGCTTTTGACGAAGGCAATCAAGTCGGTAGCTTGATCAGGCGCTGCGGAATTCTGGCATGCTCGGATGTCAGATGACAATCCACTGGATGGGCATTTCCTCCATCATCTCGCTGTCCGTGCGCGCCAATGCCGCACGCCAGACAATCTCGCGCAGCTCCTCCAAGCCGAGTTCGAGAGATGCGGCTCAGTGATCAAAGCCGTGGGTGCCGCCGACTGAACGAGGTGACTGCTTGTGGCACATCGCGTCAGTTCACCCCAATGCATCAATTCGGGCGCAACCGGAGGCATAGCGGACATGCCGCGAAGCACTGCGGCGCATCCAGGCGACGCGAATGACCCGAAGCCGACTCTCCAGAGCAGATTTCGACTGCCGAAAGCGGACATGCGTTTGTGTTGACCGTCGCCGGTGGGGCAAGCGTCATGAGCGCCCGTTGCTATTCCAACCCAGCCATGGGCAGGCCATCAACGAGGGAGCGCAATCATGCGGTCGGCGATACGGGACCGGGTCCTGGGCCACCGCATCGATGGCGCTGCGGCAGCTGGCTTGGCTCGAACCGGACTAGAGCATCGACGTACAAATTCCTGAGTGCGGCCTGCTCCGGAGATGAATTGCAAGCCGCATGATCCTCCCGAAAACAACGGCCAGCCGTCCGGCCGCATCGAACTTCAGGGTTGTTTTCGGGGCTGCCCCGATCCGGATTGGGGTTCGCCATCAGCCGCCTGCCTGATAGGCTCCGCCGCGTTTCGGAGGTGTGCTTGCCTCGACTCATCATCGTCTCGAACCGGGTTGCGGTACCTGATCGCGCCGACAAAGGGTCAGCCGGAGGGTTAGCCGTCGCTTTGCGCGAGGCCTTTCAGGACTATAAGGGGCTCTGGTTCGGTTGGAGCGGCAGGGTGGCTGCGCAACCTGCTTGCAGCCCACGATAGTCGACACCGAACGAGTGCAATACGCCGTCATCGACCTGACGCAGCTGGATCGCCAGGAGTACTACAACGGCTTCGCCAATCGGGCGCTTTGGCCGACGATGCATTACCGGATAGGCCTCTCCGATTTTTCGCGGGCGGACTATATCGGCTACCGGCGGGTCAATCAGACTTTCGCACGCGCCCTCGCGCCGTTCATCCGTCCCGACGATCTCGTATGGGTTCATGATTATCACCTCATCCCCCTCGCCGAGGAGTTAAGAGCCCTGGGCCTCGCCAATCCGATCGGGTACTTTCACCATATTCCCTGGCCGGCTCCCGAAGTCCTCTCAACATTGCCGGGAACGAAAGAGCTTTTGCGCTCCATCGCGCATTACGACCTCATCGGCACGCAAACGGAGCGCGATGCCGATAATCTTAGGCGCAGCCTGATTGAGGAATTCGGTGCCATTCCACACAAGAGAGGCGTGCTGGAATTGGGTGGACACAAAACACGCGTCCGTAATTTTCCAATCGGGATTGACATGAGCGAGTTTGAGCGGGTCGCCGCGCGCTCCCACTCCACCCGGCTCGTTCGTCAGACAATCGATGGCCTCGGGTCGCGCAAACTCATCATCGGCGTGGATCGTCTCGATTACTCGAAGGGTATTCCCGAGAGAATGGGAGCGTACGAGCGCTTTCTTCTCGACAATCCGGATCAGCGGGGCCGTGTCACCTACCTCCAGATTGCGCCAACCAGCCGCAGCGAGGTCCCCGAGTACGCCTCCGTGAGCCGGGCGGTGAACGAGGCCCTTGGTCGAATAAACGGTTCATTGGGCGAGCCCGGCTGGGTACCAATCCACTACGTCACCAGTACCTATCCCCGCTCGGTATTGGCCGGGCTTTATCGGCTTGCGGCCGTCGGGCTGGTCACGCCGATGCGCGATGGTATGAACCTGGTTGCGAAGGAATATGTCGCCGCGCAGGACCCCACAGACCCCGGGGTATTGGTCCTTTCGAAATTTGCCGGGGCCGCCCAGGAACTCTCGGCAGCGCTAATTGTCAATCCAAACGACAAGCTCGAGGTCGCCGAGGCGATCCGCGATGCACTGCAGATGGGCCAACCCGAGCGCGTCACGCGCTGGCAAACCATGATAGGCCCGCTTCGCAAACACGACGTTTCCTGGTGGGCCGCAGCCTTCCTCAAGGAACTCGCGTGAAACTCGTCGACAGGTCTTTCGTTGGCCACCTGACGTGGCAAAGGCATGCGGCGGCAGGCTTTGTGGTTCACCCGTGGGGACACCGCGCGGCTTGTTCGGCAGCATCGGCTTGGCGGGCGGGAGATCGGCGAACGCCCACACGGCAAAAGATCGCGGTTGCCGTCCATGCCAGCCGCGCTAAGCTGCGCGCCATGCATCCCTGCGTACCTCGATTGTGCGACCAGTTTGGGCCGATCTGCCTCGAGGCCGCCAACGACAATCTACCAGCTGAATTGCGACCACGGAAACTGCGCCAGGCGCTTGCCAGCATGTTCGACACGCCGATGGTGTTCTTCCTGTACATATTCCTGACCGGCTTTGTGTGCACGACGGGATACTCGCTCGCGCTCGGCATCGCCTTTCAGCTGAAATGAGCAAGGAACCGTAGATGCCCTTCGACAAGAAACGAAGAGGAAGCAGCGCGCTGGATACCGCCGAAGCGGCGTTCAAGGCGGCAACCAAGAAGCCGGTAGAAGCCCCGCCCAAGAGCCTGTCTCTTCCAGGCGTCAAAGAACTCGTTTCTTTGCGCATCGACCGGGACATTCTTGATCACTTCCAAGAAGCTGGGCCGGGATGGCAAGACAGGATCAACGACGCACTGAGAGGCACACTTGAAAAGTAAGTCCCAGCCATCGCGCGAAGCCGGCCCCGGTCGTAAGCTGAATAGGGATGACGTCGATCCCAACAAAGTCGCGCTAGTTTGCCGACGTCCTCTACGACCAGGCGAACACTTTGGCAGGCTGAAAAAGAGCGACTCGGGCGCTGCGGATGTAGCGTTGCTGGAGATCGATGCGATCTTGCCAGTCGTTGGTTTCGATCATAGTCGGCACGCCGGACTGGAGTCCGTGACCAGGCTCCTAAAGAACGACGTGATGTCGTTCCCTCACAGGAGAACAAGGACGCGCCGGTACCGCGGGCCGTTCAGACTGCCGGTCGCATTCTCTGCCTGCCGATCCTGGGCGGGTTGCACCACCATTATGTTCGGATTTGATTTACGGCAGGCACAACGGTTAAAATCAAGCCGAGGTCAAATTCCGGCCACCTCCGGCGGCAAGAAAATTCGATCGAAGCGCGCGATGGGCGAGATCGGAAGCGATGGTGGCTGCGGTAAGTACGGTCAAGCCAATCAGCCACGCCAAGAATATTCCCGTCAGTACGATGTAGGTCAACGGCAAGCCGACGGCCACTCTGGCCGCTGGCGGAACGGCATTGAAGGCCCGCTGAAGAAGAGGAAGGTATCGTGGTGGCCGTTTGCCCTCCGCAAGCGCTGGCGGGCGTTTGCGTGTGATGACTTGAGCAGAGGCGGAGCTGCAGGGAAGTTCGATCACATTCCCAGATGGGCGACTATCCCCAGCCTCAGCGCTTTCAGGTGTCATGGTGCACCGTCCCGCATTCTTCGCGACGGGTCAACTTTGCACCAAATGTCTGGTTCCCGGACGGGTATTGGCAGCAGCCCCCCGCAGCGCGATACTCCAAGTCATGGGGGATAGATTTCTCGACAATCCGGCTCACTGGATCCCCCGGGCTGCATCTGCCGCCATGACTGAGCAAGGAGAAACCACTCCTGCCTGTCGACCTCCTTGCGCGCGGCATCTGCCATCTGCTGGCAATGTTCGGCCTTCCGCCGGTATTCTTCGTTTTTGTCCATCAAGGGGCATCCTTTCAAACTGCAGCGGGATCTAGCTGCAAAACAGTCCGAACCGGCTTCCCTCGTTCGCCTCGATCCGATCGGCCAAAATGGCGCCGCGCTTTTGCTTGCCTGACACGCTTATCCGGCTCGCTAGCCAGGCTTTTCAACGGCCTTAGCTAAATGTTCTGTTCAAAGTTACATCCGGGTAACGGCCTGGGTAACGGATTGAAGAGGCGGGTCCTGAACTCGCGAGCGCGACCGCAGGTCATCGGCTCGAACTGCGTCGAACGTGACCGGCCTCTATGCGGCTTCTTTCATCGACACGGTTTGCTGCCGGAGCAAGTCTCGGTACAGCCCCTCTCGCCTCATCAATTGGCTTGGCGATCCGTCCTGCACGATTCGTCCGGCGTGCAGGACGATGATGCGGTCGAATGTTCGCACGGTCGACAGGCGATGCGCGATCGCGATCACGGTTCGATTGCGCATGAGATAGCCGAGCGCCTGGCGGATCGCTTCCTCGGATTCGCTGTCGAGGGCGGAGGTTGCCTCATCCAACAGGAGCAGCGGCGCATCCTTCAGAAACGCACGGGCGATGGCAATGCGCTGGCGTTGGCCGCCGGATAGCTTAACGCCCCGGTCGCCCACAATGGTCGCCATTCCGTTCGGCAGAACCTCGATGAAGTCGCATCGCGCCGCGACGGCCGCAGCCAGCACCTCCTGGTCGGAGGCGCTCGCCCGCCCGTAACGGATGTTTTCCATGATCGATCTGTGGAACAGCGAGACATCCTGAGGCACGACGGCGATCGCGGCCCGCAGGCTTTCTTGCGTCACGCGCGCGATGTCCTGCCCATCAAGGAGGATGCGCCCGTGCTGCACGTCATAGAAGCGCTGCAGGAGTGCAAACAGAGTTGTTTTTCCGCCGCCTGACGGACCGACCAAGCCGACGCGCTGACCTGCCTCGAGACGCAGGCTGAGAGCCCCGAATACGGGTCGTCCGCCCAAATGCTGGAACGAGACCTTGTCGAACTCGACGCTGGCTCCAGACCGCAACAGGGGCGCGGCGGCAGGATGGTCGCGCAGGTCATGCGGGACAAGCAGGGTCGCCAGGGCTTCCGACAGGCGCGCGAGGTGCTGGACGACGTCGACAAGCGCCACCGCCAAGTCCCGCGTGGCGTGCAGGACAGATAGTCCCAGCGTGCATGCGAGCACCACGTCGCCTGTTGTGACTTCGCCACGCTGCCACAGCGTGATGGCCCAGGCCAAGATCGCGATCGTCAGAGCCACCGTGACCAGGGCGTGCAGGGTGCGCAGTCTTTCGAGGTAGAGCAAACTGCGTCGGCGCGCAGCGAGTTCGCCGTCGACCGTGCAATCGAAGCGCCGCTGCTCCTGACCCAGGCTGCAAAACGCCCTGACCAACGGCATGTTGCTGATGACGTCTATCATCTCGCCATCGACTGCCGCGGCCCTGCCGGCGTATTCGTGGTGAAGCGGCCTTCCCGCCGCTGCCAGTCGGAACATGCCGAAGACGACAAGAACGCCGACGACTGCCAACACGGCCGCCATCATCATGTTAACGGTCATGACAAACGCGATCGCCACCAGGGTGGCGACGCATGGCGGCAACACGTTCCAAACAAACATGTTTTCGATCGTGTACACGGCATTCGAGGTCGCGGTGATGCGGCTCGTCAGCATGCCCGGCAGCCGATCCGCGAAATAACTTGGCGAATGGCCGGTCAAATGGCGGAAGAGGTCGCGGCGCAAGTCGCCGGTGACGCGCACGAACGTGAAACTGGCGATCCAACCCGCCAGCCTCCACAACAGATTGTCTGCTGCGATCAGACAAACCAGGAGCAGGAACGCGGGCCAAATACGCCGCGCGGCGGATGGGCCACCTGCAAGCGCATCAACTAAGTATTTCACGCCGTATTGAGTCGTGACCGAACAGCCCACCGCCGCCAGGACAGCGGCCGCGATTACTGCATGGCTGAGCGTCCGCAGCCGGACATAGCGAAAGATGAAGGCGAAAGGGCGCTCGGCGTAACGGCAGGCGTCGTGCATAGGGTTTGCCCCCGCTATGCTCCCAGCCAGCCCCGCCACCGGCCGTGAAGCTTTGTGCTGCTTGATCGTGCTGCTTGATCGCGCTGCAAATCCGCCACAAACGGCTCGCGCGCGCAGGCGCAGCCGCCCAAACTTGGAAAAAAGCGCGCGTGACGAATGGTTCCCCCCGCACACCAAAAAAAGTCTTCTTGTCGAACTGACTAGTCGTGCCCCATTAGTATTGGGGATGGCCACGGGCAAGAGAGGGGTCCGCCGAACATGGTGAGGAGGACTTTTTCATGCACGTTGCCCAAGTTGCTCCGCTGACCGAGGCGATTCCGCCGAAGCTCTATGGTGGAACGGAGCGGGTTGTCTACTGGCTCATCGAGGAACTGATCGCGCTCGGACATGACGTAACGCTGTTCGCAAGCGGGGACTCGCGCACGTCGGCGAAGCTCGAAGCCTTTTGGCCGAGAGCGCTGCGTCTCGACGGCTCCATCCGCGATGCGAACGTCCTGCACATGGCCATGCTGGAGAAAGTACGCCGCCAAGCCGACGAATTCGACTTCCTGCACTTTCACCTCGACTACTACCCCTTCTCGCTGTTCTCACGGCAATCGACGCCGTTCGTCACGACCCTGCACGGCCGGCTTGATCTTCCCGAACACCAGCCGGCGTTCGACATCTTCTCCTCGGCTCCCGTCGTTTCCATTTCGAATGCGCAACGTCGGCCGCTGCCGCAGGCACGATGGATCAAGACGATCCATCACGGCATGCCGGAGAAACTCCTCGTCCCGATGCCGGTTAGGCCATACTATCTCGCCTTCCTCGGTCGCATCGCGCCCGAGAAGCGCGTCGATCGCGCGATCCGGATCGCGACCCATTGTGGGATTCCGCTCAAGATCGCCGCGAAGATCGACCCGCTGGATCGCGACTACTACGAGGAAGAGATCCGCCCGATGCTCGACTCGCCGAATGTCGAATATATCGGTGAGATCAGCGACAAGGATAAGCCGGCGTTCCTGAGCGGAGCGATCGCCATGCTGGTGCCGCTCGATTGGCCGGAGCCTTTCGGTCTTGTGATGATTGAGGCCATGGCGTGCGGAACTCCGGTCATCGCTTTCAACCGTGGCTCGGTACCTGAGGTGATCGACGAAGGTCTGACGGGTTTCATCGTCGAGGATGAAACGGGCGCGATCGGCGCCGTCGACCGCCTGTCGCATCTCTCCCGTGCAAGGGTACGCCGACGATTTGAGGAGCGGTTTACCGCGCGCCGCATGGCGCTCGACTATCTCTCGGCCTATCGAGGCTTGATGGAACCGGCAGCGCCGCGGCTGCGGCTGGTCGCCGGCGAAGAGGTCACGACAGCGGCGGCGTCCGCCTCCTGACTGGCCAGCTCGCGCGTGATCCCGAAAAGTGGGAACCGGTTTTCGGAAAGATCACGCGCAAAACAATAGGTTAGAGTAGGTTAGCGACTCGAAGAAAAGCCGTCCCGCTCTAGCGCGCGGTTTCATCTTGCGCCCACAATTGCCTCCTGCCGGCGGCGAGGACGGCCGCTATGCCGCATCCGCGCGCGTCTCCGGCATCAGCGCCCAAACGGATGCGAACGCCGTAGCCGCGATCATGGCCAGCGCCAGGAAGGCAACCGAACCGCCGAAGTGATCGGTCAAATAACCGGCAAGCGTCGGGCTGATCGAGGCGCCGATGCCAACCGCCGTACCCACGACGCCCTGCGCCAGATTGAATCGGCCCGTGCCGCGCGTGATATCGGCGATCATCAGCGGCACCATCACGCCGAGTGCGGCCGCCGTTATCCCGTCGAACACCTGCACCCCCACCAGCCAATAGGGGTCGCTGATCGTCGCAAACAGCAACCCGCGGATCGTCAGCGCGGCGAATGCCAGGAGCAGGAACGGCCGTCGGCCCCATAGCTGGGCGTGATGCCCGACCCAGGGCGAGATAGCGGCGACGACGAGTTGCGGCACCACGATGCACGCCGCGATCAGCACTGTCGCCCGCTCGCTTGAGCGCATCGTCAAGACGCTTCCCATGAGCGGCAGCATGGCGGCGTTCGCGAGATGGAACAGCAAGGCGCAGCCCGCAAGTATCAGGAGCGGGCGCTTGCGAAGGATGGTGCGCACGTCGGCCCGCGAATGGCCGATTTTCCGTTCGGTTGGCCCGCCGTGGGCTCTGTCCGGGTCGACTTCCGCCGGACGGATCTGGCTCAGCGCCACCAGGGTCGGAATGAGCAACGCGGCGGTAACAAAGAAGACCCAGCCCGGCGAAAGCAGATATCCGATGGCGCCCATGGCCGCCGCCGCAGACCCATTGCCGATCGAGGCAAATCGGGCGTTGCGTCCGAGCCGCTCACCGATTGCCGCATGCCCCACCAAGCCCAGACTTATCGCCACGATGCACGGACCCAGCACGCAGCTTGCGGCAGCGTGCAACGCGGCGGCGGTCAGCACGACCGGGAAGATCGGCACCAACGCGTAAGCGAGCGCGCTCGCGGCGATTGCGGTTAGGGCCGCTCCCGCGACCAGCCGCTCCGACCGGGCGGCATCGACCAGTGCGCCGCCCGGCAGCTGCCCCAGCAGCGCGACCAAGCCGCCGGCCGAGAGCACGAGGCCGATGTCGATCTGCGTCCATTTCTGCGAAGTAAGATACACTGCAATGAATGGGCCGAAGCCGGTTTGAACGTCGGCCACGAAGAAAATGAACCAGTCGAGCCCTCGAAGACTATTGCGGGAGGGATGCGGGGGTGGCTCATTCACGTCCGGCGGACGTGGCACCATTGTGAGCGCACGCCGATCCGGCGGCCCACGATCGCTGTCGTCGCGCACGGGCCTTTCGATCGATCGCGGCGACGCTGTGGCGGACAGACGGCTTCTCCGGCGCTACCTACCAGTCCATCGGCAACGGCTGCAGACCGCCCGACGCGCCCAGCACGATGACGGACTTCTTTTCCTTGTATTCCGGCGCTTCCTTCACCTGATCGCGAGTGAGCTCCAGCGTAATGACGTCGCGTTTGGTGCTATCCGGACGAAAGTGCAGCGCATTCCAGTCGACCGCGATCTTACGGCTTCCGACACCGAGGAAGCCGCCGAAATCGATGATGGCTGCGCGCACATTCCCCGAGCTATCGACAATGACATCGACGATGCGCCCCATGTTTTCATTGGCGCTGCTGCGGACTTCCCTGCCGAGAACGCTCTGCACCTGTTGTGGTTGGAGAACGGTTACGGAGGGGTCGGCCGGAGGACCGCCTGGGGCCCTGACCCCGACATTATTGGCGGAAGAGCTTCCCGCCGAGC
>CAWBFP010000003.1:0-262706 GCA_963788095.1 uncultured Alphaproteobacteria bacterium
AGTTCGAGCGGTTCGCCGGAGCTATGGCGTGACCCCTCGACGGCTGCACCCGTTTCAGTCGAGCACCGGCCAGCGATCGGCCCATGGATGGGCCCGCTCATACTGGAGGGCGAGGCTCAGCAGCAGCTCTTCGGCGCCGTGGGGCCTACCAGTTGCATAGCGATCGGAAGACCGCTGCCAGCCGGCCGGCAGGGAATGCTAATCCCCGGCAGCCCGCCCGCATTGGCGAAGGCCGTGAACACGGCATGACCGCGCGGCCCGACCGGTTTGCCGTCGATAGTCTCGGGATGCGTCGCCTCAGCGGTCCAAGGCAGCGCCGCGAAACAGGGCGTCAGGATCAGATCGTAGCGCGTGAAAGCCTCGGCGAGCTGCGCGCGGATCCGCGTCACCTTGTCGAGCGCCTCGACATAGTCGGCCGCTTGCAGAGCCGCGCCCTGCTGGGCAATGCGGCGCAGCGGCTCCTGGACGAGCGCTCTCCCAACCCGGATGCTTGCGAAGCAGCGCCGCAAGACCGGCGGGCCCGACGACCGACCAGATCCGATCAAGTGACGTGAGATCGAACGGCGTTTCGCCCTCCTCGACGGCATGACCCAAAGCTGCGACGTTGCGCGCCGCCTCCGCCACATGAGCCTCGATCTCCGGATCGACGGGAGAACCGTCGAAGCGGGGAACGTACAGCACACGCTGCGGCCGCGGCTCGCGCTCGATCTCCGCGACCTCGCGGGAGAAGGCGAGCGATGAACGATCGCGAGGGTCAGGTCCGGCGATCGCCGCGAACAGCAGCGCCGCATCGGCGACAGTGCGCGCGATCGGACCGACGACCTCGAAATCGTGGAGTATCGCCGGGAAGCCGTTCGCCCGCGCCACGCGCCCGGTCGAAGGCTTGAGGCCGAGGAGCCCGGCGTGTCCCGCCGGCCGGCGGATCGAGCCACCGCCGTCGGTGCCGATCGCGAGCGGACCAAGGCCTGCGGCGACCGCCGCAACCGCGCCGCCGCTCGATCCGCCCGGGGTCAAGCGCTGGTCCCACGGGTTACGCGTCGTCCCGAACAGCGCGTTATGCGTATAGCCGTGCAGCGTGAACTCGGGCACGTTAGTCTTGCCGAGGATCACCACACCCTGCGCGCGCAGCCGCGCGACCGGCAGCTCGTCTTCGCGCCGGGACGTGATCCGCGAACAGCCGACTGCCCCAGGTGGCGCGCACGCCGCCGACCACAATGCTGTCCTTGACCGTCAGCGGCACGCCGTCGAGCGAGCCGAACGCCTCGCCCTTGCGCCAACGCGCCTCGCTCGCGCGCGCCGCGCGCCGCGCGCCATCGATGTCGAAAGTCACGATCGCGTTGAGCCGCGGGTTGATGCTCTCGCAGCGCGCCAGGACCGCGTCGAGCACGTCGACGGGCGATAGCTCGCGAGCCTCGTAGGCCCGCCCAAGCTCGACCGCGCTCATCGACCAGAGCGCGTTCGGCGTTTGCTCCACAGCATGTTCCGCCGCAGCCATGGCCCGATCTCGGGCAGGGATTACGAAGAATTAGAGGCTTCGATCATCTGATCGCCCCATCGGGCTGACCGCGTTCGGTCAACCCGATGGCGCTACGGGACACTACTTGAGTCCGACGATCGGCCCGACCTGCTTTTCCAGGTCGCCGAGCATTCGGGATAGGACTTGTCGCACAGCTCCGCCCAGATCGGCAGCGACACGGTCGTGAGCGCGTCGCGGATCAGCTTCTGGTCGCGCCGGCTTCACCGCCACTTCCTTCATCTTGTACTTCTTGACCGTCTTGCACGGCTCCTTGCCGACGTTGCAGCGCACCGCATCGTCGAAGATCTCCTTGCGAATAGGCCCAGATGTCGGCCTCGAGCTGCTTGAAGCGTCGGTGAATTTCGCCTGCTGATCGGGGCTGAGGCGTTCCACTTCTTCAGGTTCATCGCGTAGGCGTTGAGCGCGATCTGGAAGCCGATCGGCATGAAGTGCGTCGTGACCTCGGGCCAGCCGGCCGAGTTGGCCGAGCTCGGGCCGGTGATCGCGCAGTCGGTGACGCCGCGCTCCAGCGCCTGCTGCGTTTCGCTGAACGGGATCGTGACCGGGATGCCGCCGAGCTTCTCGATGAACTTGGCGAGCGACTGGTCGTAGACGCGCACCTTCTTGCCCTTGAGATCGGCGAGGCCGGTGATCGGCACCTTGCAGAACACGACCTGCGGGCCGAACGGATAGATGCCGAGCAGCTTGCCCCGTGGCGTTCCTGCAGGCGCTTGTCGAACGCGTCGCGGTAGGCGTCGACGACCTTGCGCGCGGTGTCGTAGTCGGTCGACAGGCCGACGATGTCGGGGCCGAGCAAGAACGGCTCGTCGCGCGAGACCTGCGCCAGGCGCAGCGTGACGATGTCGAACAGGCCCGACTTGAGCACGCGCAGGCCGTCGGCGTCCTTCACGCCGAGCACGTCCATCGGCTTGTAGTCGGCATCGATCGGCAAGCCGGTGTTCTTCGCGAAGTTCTCGAAGAACGGCTGCTCCTTGTTCTGCTGGATCAGGCCGGTGGCGACCAGATTGCCGGCGACGCGCAGCTTGATTGGCTGCTGCGCCGGGGCCGGAGTGGCAAGCGCCAGCGCAAGGACACCGGTAGCGGCAAAACGAGCAAGGCTGTATCGAAGCATTTTTAACCTCCTTGATTACTGACCGTAGAGTTGTGGGCAGGTAGGTCGCGATTTCGGGAAGTGGATCAGGATCGCGGTCATCACGATCATCGCGGCGAAGAACGGCAAGGTGCCCTGGAACACCTCGTTGATCGAGCCTTCGCCGCGCACGCCCTGGATCACGTACAGCGTCATGCCGATCGGCGGGCTGATCAGCGAGATCTCGCACATCAGCACCATGAAGACGCCGAAGAACACCGGGTCGATGCCGGCCGCCTGGACGATCGGGAACACCACCGGCACCGTGCCGACCAGCATCGGCATGGTCTCCAGCGCGATGCCGAGGATCAGGTACATCACCGCCAGCATCCACAGCAGCATGATCGGCGAGACGTCCGCCGACTTGATCAGGCCGGCGAGCGCCTGCGGCACGCCGAGCATCGACAGCACGAAGTTCAGGTACAGCGCGGCCACCAGGATAAGCGCGGTCATCGCGGTGAGGCGCATGGTCGAGCGGAAGCAGTCGTGCAGCAGCGATATCGTGAGCTTGCCGTACAGCGCCGCGATCGGCAGGCAGACGATCACGCCGAGCGCCGCGCTCTCGGTGACCGTCGCCCAGCCGGTGTAGATGCCGCCCATCACGACGCCGAACACCACCAGCGGCCCGGCCAGGTGCACCGAGTGGCGCAGCTTCTCGAGCAGCGCACCCGAGGTTCTCTGGCGCCCGCCAACGCGGGCTTCCACACGCAGATGAGAGGATCGTCAGCAGGAACAGCACCGTCATGATCACGCCGGGCAGCATGCCCGCCATGTACAGGCGCGCCGCCGAGGTGTTGGTCATCGAGCCGTAGATGATGAAGGCGATGCCCGGCGGGATCAGGTTGCCGAGGCTCGCGCCGGCGGCGATGGTGCCGAGCACCATGCGCTGGTCGTACTTGCGGTGCTTGAAGGAGGGCAGCGCGACGGTGGAGATCGTCGCCGCGGTCGCGACCGACGAGCCCGAGACCGCCGAGAACAGCGCCGAGGCGCCGATGTTGGTGTGCAGCAGGCCGCCGGGCAGGCGGTTGAGCCAATCCGACAGCGAGTGGTACATCTTGTCGGTGGCGCCGCCGCGCATCAGGATCTCGCCGAGCAGGATGTACAGCGGGATTCAACCGGACCGCGGCGACTACGCCGTGCAGATACCGCTCGTCGGCGCGTTTGAGGCGCGCACGGGCAATGTTTCTCATGCGATCGGACGCCGGCACGTGGCGGTCGGCTCGCCCGGCCGTGAGCAGACCATCCTGTCAGCACCCGATTGTGCGCGCTTAACCAACTCGATGGGTCGTGATGCGGTGATCAAGCAGCTGTCGGCGTTGATCGGCGATGCGGTGATCAACTCCTTGATCTCGCCACTGCAATGTCGCTCGACGATTGGTATGTGGCCACCGTCATGCGCCTGGCACATCGGCGATGGCAGATACTGGAACGCAATCCCTCGCTGCTGCGCAACCGGCTGGCTGCGACGCACCGGATTCGAGCGCGGTTACTTTGTCACCGCCCTGCTCCTGGCGCGGGACAGCGACTACCGGCAGCGGCTGGAAGCGCCACGAGAGGGCGACATGTGCGTGCGCAGCGTGAAGCGTGCCGTCGACTACATCGAGGCCCACGCGGCCGTGCTCGCTGGCCCTGGCCGACCTGGTGGCTGTATCCGGTATTGCCGGGCGCGCGCTCTTCCAGAGCATTTCCGCATGTCCGAAGGCATGTCGCCAATGGCCTATGTGCGGGGCGTCCGGCTGCAGAAGGCTCGCGAGGAGATGCTGCGTTGCGATGGCACCGGCACCGTCACCGAGATCGCCATGCACTGGGGATCCGACCACCTTCGCCGCTTCGGCGTCGAGTATCGCCGGCGTTACGGCGAAACGCCGTCGACGACGCTGCGGCGTCGGCGCTGAGTGTCCGGGCTCTACTCCGCCGCCGTCTTCAGCGTTGGCCGCGTGCGCAGCGCCTCTTCCATCACCTGCTCGACATGCGTGCCGTCGGCGCCCTGCAGCGGCAGACGCGGCGGGCGGGTGACGTCCGACCCGCGGCCCATGACCTTCTCGCACAGCTTGATGCACTGCACGAGGTCGGCGCGGGCATCAGGTGCAGCAGCGGCATGAACCAGCGATAGAGCGCCATCGCCTCCTCCAGCCGGCCGGCGCGCGCCAGGTCGAACAGCCGGTTGGCTCGCCGGGAAGGCGTTGGACATGCCCGACACCCAGCCGACGCAGCCCAGCAGCACCAACTCGACGATCAGTCGTCCAGCCCGCAGAACACCACGAAGCGGTCGCCCACGGCGTTTTGCAGGTCGATGTTGCGCGACGTGGCGCCGGAGCTTTCCTTGATGCGACGATGCTCGCAGTCGGCCAGCTGCGCCAGCATGCTCGGGTGTGACGTCGGTCTTGTAGATTTCCGGGTTGTTGTAGACCCATGATCGGCAGGTCGCTGGCCTTCGCCACCGTGCCGGAAGTGGGCGAGCGTCTCGTGCGGCTCGGCCGATAGACCATGGCCGGCATCACCATCAGCCCGTCGATGCCTATCTTGGCCGCGTCGCGCGCATAGTCGCAGGCCATCTGGGTGGTGTATTCGGCGACGCCCGAGACGCAGGAGCCCCGCATCCTTCGCGACCTCGCCCGCAAAGGATCGCGGGCACCGCCTGGAGGCCGCCGTCGGGCGAGAAGCTGGCGCACCCGGAGAGCAGCGCGGCGGCGAACAGCGCAACGTGACGCGGCGGATAGCTCATCGCTCTCCGCCGGCGCAACGCGCTCGATTCTGTTCGGCCCAAGGCTGCGGCTCGCACTGCCGCGGGGGTTGGTGGCGGCCAAATTCCGAGCACGTGCGACGGGCGGTGAATGGTTAGCGCCCGACCCCGGCGAGGCGCCGCATTGCCGTGTCCGTGCGGCTGTTGAATACTGGCGCCAAAGCCCAATGGGAGGACGTGATGACGAAGCCGCCGATCAGCCTGCATTTCGCCGCCGTGATGGCCGCCCTGGCGCTGGTGTCCGGGGCCCCGCAACCGCTCGAAGCGGCCGACAAGGTCATCAAGATCGGCGCGCTGTTGCCGATGTCCGGCCCGGGGTCCTATTTCGGCGCGCAGGACAAGCAGGGGATCGAGCTTGCGCTCGAGCAGCTCAACAAGACCGGCGTCGGCGGCGTCAAGTTCGAGGTGCACTACGAGGATTCCGCCTGCAGCCCGTTGCCGGCGACGCAGGCCGCCAAGCGGCTGCTCGATCAGTACAAGCCCGATGTCGCGATCGGCGAGGAATGCTCGGACGCGACGCTCGCCATCATGCCGCTGATGGAGCAGGCCAAGGTCCCGTTCCTCAATGCCGGCTCGTCTTCGATCAGGATCACCCAGCCCGGCAATCCCTGGACCTTCCGGATCATGCCGAACGAGGTGATGCAGGGCATCGACATCGCGACCAATGCCTACAACCGCCTCGGCGCGCGCACGGCCGTGCTCTTGTACGAGAACACCAACGCCGGCATCGGCAACGCCAAGGTGTTCAACGAGACCTTCACCAAGCTCGGCGGCAAGATTCTCGCCGACATCGGGTTCGGCCGCGACATCAACGACTTCACCTCGATCGCGACGCGCATTGCCGGGCTCGGCAAGATCGACGTGATTCCCACCTACACATTGGAAGGCCAGGGGCTCAAGATCACGCAGGCGCTCGCGCAGGCCGGCGTGACCAAGGGCGGCGGCGGGGGGTCGATCCAGCTCGGCACCATCTGGCTCCCCTTCGGCTTCGAGCAGAAGGCCGGCAAGGCCTCGGTCGGCTACGTCCGCATCGTGCAGTTCGACCCGACCGACAAGCGCGAGATCGTCCGCGGCTTCATCGACGCCTTCAAGGCGAAGTACAACCAGGATCCGACCCACCTCAACGCCCACGCCTACGACCAGATCCTGCTGATCGCCGACGTGGTGCGCCGCGGCGCGCGCGACGCGCAGTCGATCCGCGACGCCTTTGCGGCCACCAAGAGCTTTTCCGGCGTGACCGGCAGCGTCGAGTTCGACGGCACCAACCAGAACATCAAGATGGACACCATCCACTACATGGAGACGCTGCCGGATCTGTCGTGGAAGGCGCTGGGCTGGAACTAGCGCCGGCCCCGAGAATGCTGGTACGAGGCGGCGCCCCTTTCCTCACCTCTCCCTGCGGGAGGGGTGAGGCAGCGCACTAGCCCATCGGCCATGCTGACGGTCGTCCTGCAGCAGGGGATCAACGGCATCGTCGTGGGAAGCCTCTACGTCCTGGTGGCGTTGGGGCTGACGCTGATCTACGGCGTGCTGGTCCAGATCAACTTCGCGCACGCCGACATCGTGACGCTCGGCGCGTTCGCGGCCTACTTCTTCGTGCATCTGTTCGGCGGCAACTATCTCCTGAGCATTGCCGTCGCGCTGGCGGTCGGCGGCGCGCTCGGCTGGGTGATGAACGCCGGCATCTTTGCGCCGCTGCGCGAACGCGGCAGCGAGCTGCTCCCGCTGATTGCGACCATCGGCGCTTCGATCATGCTCGAGAACGCCATGCTCGCCTGGTTCGGGCCGATCCCGTACGCGTTCGAGACCCCCTACAGCAACCAGGTGATCCGCGTCGCCGGGATGTTCTTCACCATGCAGAGCGTGCTGATCATCGCGGTCTCGACCACGGCCATCGGCCTGCTCTACGCCTTCATGAAGTTCACCTTTCTGGGCAAGGCGCTGCGCGCGGTGTCGCAGGATCGCGAGACCGCCGGCCTGATGGGCATCAACCCGAACAAGCTGATCATGCTCACGTTCGTGATCGCATCGGCGCTCGCCGGCATGGCGGGCGCGATGCTCGGTCCGGTGCTGGTGCTCACCCCGTTTGCCGGCACCTCGGTGATCGTCAAGGCGTTCGCCATCGTGATCATCGGCGGGTTCGGCAACGTCGAGGGCACCATCATCGCCGGGCTGCTGGTCGGCCTGGTCGAGAGCTACACCACGCAGTTTCTCGAGCCGGGGCTGATCGACATCGTGGTTTTCGCGCTGCTGCTGCTCACCCTGGCGGTGAGGCCGACGGGTCTCGTTGCCGAGAAGCGCGAAGAAAATGTCTGACGCCGATTTCCCGCACCGGCTGCTGCCGACGGCCACGCGCGGCGCGCCGGCGGCGCGCCGCTGGTGGTACCTGCTGGCGGCGATCGCGATCGCGCTGTTGCCGATGCTCTTCACCGATTCCTATTGGCGCACCAATCTGATCGTCTGCGCCATCAATGTCATGCTGGCGATCGGGCTCGACTTCATCCTGGGTTATGCCGGGCAGCTCAACCTCGGGCAGTCGGCGTTCTACGGCATCGGCGCCTACGTCTCGACGCTGCTGATCATGCGGCTCGGCGTGCCGTTCTGGTGGGCATTCCTGTGCGGCGTGCTCCTTTCCGGCATCGCCGGCATGCTGCTGTCGTTGTTCGCGGTGCGCCTGCGCGGCCACTACCTGGCGATCGCGTCGCTCGGATTCGCAGTGATCATCCACCAGATCCTGCTCAACTGGATCAGCGTGACGCAGGGCCCGCTCGGCATCTACGGCATTGCGCCGCCGCCGCCGCTGCGCATTCCCGGGCTGCCGGTGATCGAGTTCAGCAACCTCGCCAACCTGTTCTACCTGACCGCGGGCTTTGCGTTGCTGGCCTATCTCCTGCTCGACCAATTGGTGCGCTCGCCGGTCGGCGAGACCTTGACCGCGATCCGCGAAGACGAGGTATCCGCCGCCTCGCTCGGGATCAATTGCCAGGCCTGGAAGGTGTTCGCATTCGGGGTCGGCTCCGCGATCGCCGGCGCCGCCGGCTGCTTCTATGCGAGCTTCGTCGGCACGCTGGTGCCCGACGCGTTCTTCATCGTCGAGTCGTTCACCATCCTGGCGATGGTGATCGTCGGCGGCATGGGCACGCTGATCGGGCCGGTCTGCGGCGCGATCCTGCTCACCGTTCTGCCGGAGCTGTTGCGCGGCATCGGCGACCTGCGGTTGATCGTATACGGCGTGGCGGTGATGCTGGTGGTGCTGTTCATGCCGGGGGGGATCGTGGAGGCGGCACGCCTGACGGTCGCTGGGTTGCGCGCCCGCCTGCGCGCCGCGCCGGCTGGAGCCGGCCCATGAGCGCGGTTGCGCCGGCCGGCGATCGATCGGCCCCGTCCCCCGGCGCCGCGCCGCTGTTTCGCGGCGAAGGGCTGTTCAAACGGTTCGGCGGCGTCCAGGCGGTGCGCGACGTCTCGCTCGCGGTTCCAGCCGGCACGGTGTTCGCGATCATCGGGCCGAACGGCGCCGGCAAGTCGACGCTGCTCAACCTGATGAGCGGAATCTATCAGCCCGACGCAGGCAGGCTGATCTTCGACGGCGTCGATCTGGTCGGCCAGCCGGCGCACCGCCGGGTGCGGCGCGGGATGGCGCGGACGTTCCAGAAGATCCGGCTGTTCAAGCACCTCTCGGTGCTCGAGAACGTCATCGCGGGGTTCCATCGGCATCATGATCTTCCGGCGTGGCAGTACATCGTGCACGGCGCAGCCTTCGATCGCGACCGCGCACGCTGCCGCGAGGAGGCCGCGCGCCTGTTGGCGTTCGTGGGCCTGGAAAGGCGCGCGCACATCCCGGCGGGCTCGCTTCCCTACGGCGAGCAGCGCGCCCTCGAGATCGCGCGGGCATTGGCAACCTCGCCCCGCCTGCTGATGGTCGACGAGCCGGCCGCAGGCCTCAACGCCGCCGAGGTGGAGATGCTGCTCGATCGCATCGGCTCGCTGCGCGGCCGCGGCGTCACGGTGGTCGTCGTCGAGCACAACATGGACCTGGTGATGAAAGTGGCGGACCGCGTGCTGGTGATGGACTACGGACAATATCTGTTCGAGGGCACGCCGGCCGAGGTCCAGGCTAACCCAGCGGTCATCGCGGCGTACCTCGGGGCTGATTTCCAGTGAGCGTGCTGCTTGCCGCCGACGGGCTCGAGCTCGCCTACGGCGAGGTCGCCGCCTGCCGCGACGTCACCTTGCATGTCGACGAGGGCGAGATCGTCGCGTTGATCGGGGCGAACGGCGCCGGCAAGTCGACGACGCTGCGGGCGATCGCCGGCGCGCTGTTGCCGCGCGCCGGCAGGATCGTGTTCCGCGGCCGCGAGATCACGCGGCTTGCCTCCTACGAGCGCACCGAGCTCGGAATCGCCCTCGTTCCGGAGGGGCGGCGGGTGTTCCCGTTTCTCACCGTGCGCGAGAACCTCGAAATGGGCGGCTTCAAGCACCGCCACGACAAGGCGAAGGTCCAGGCGCTCACCGACAAGGCGTTCGCCATGTTTCCGCGGCTGCGCGAACGCGCGTCGCAGAACGCCGGCACGCTCAGCGGCGGCGAGCAGCAGATGCTCGTTCTCGGTCGCGCGATGATGTCGGAGCCTCACCTGCTGTGCCTCGACGAGCCTTCGCTCGGCCTGGCCCCGATGGTGGTGCAGGACATCTTCCGCACCATCCGGGCCATCAACGCCGCCGGCACCAGCGTGCTGCTGGTGGAGCAGAACGCGCGCTATGCGCTCGAAACCGCGACGCGGGGGTATGTGCTGCAGACCGGCTCCATCATCGCCGACGGTCCATGCGCGCGGCTGAAAGAGGATGAGCGCGTCCGGCACGCCTATCTCGGGCGCAGCGCCGCACCCCCGATGGTCACGTAGTGCGAGGGTTCCCATGCACTCCATCTCGCTTGACGGCAAGGCCGCGATCGTAACCGGCGCCGGCAGTGGCATCGGCCGCGCCATTGCGACGATGCTCGCGGCGCACGGCGCCGCGCTCGCCTGCCTCGATCTCGACGGCGCCGCGGCGGAAGCGACCGCGCAGGCGATCGCCGCGGACGGCGGCCGCGCGCTGGCGCTGCAGTGTGACGTCAGCGCGGAGGCCGACACGCAGCGCGCCGTGCATGCGGCACGCGATGCCTTCGGCCTCATTCACGTGCTCGTCAACGCGGCGGCGACCGACGATCCGAGCGGCACGGTGCTGGAGCTCGACCCCGCCGCCTGGGAGCGCGTGTTCGCCGTCAACGTCACCGGCGCCTACCTGATGAGCCGCGCGGTGCTTCCGCTCATGGTCGAGGCGGGAGGCGGCAGCATCATCCACATCGCCTCCCAGCTCGGCCGCGTGGGTGCGCCCGGGCGCCCCGCCTACTGCGCACATCGAAGGGCGCGATCATCCAACTGGCGCGGGCAATGGCCGTCGATCACGCCGGGCAGAACATCCGGGTCAACGCCCTTTCGCCCGGCGCGGTCGAAACGCGACGCCTGGTGCTGCGCTACGGCGACATGGAGCAGGCGCGGCGCATCGCCGGGCCGAAGCATCTGCTGATGCGGCTCGGCCAGCCCGATGAGATCGCGCGGGCGGCGCTGTTTCTCGCCAGCGACGCCGCCAGCTTCATGACCGGCGCCGACATGCTGGTCGATGGCGGCTACACCGCCGTGTAACTCGCCCCCGCGTCTGGGGCGCAGCCCAGCAGCCGGGCACCCGATCGCGCTCCGCGCGATGGGGACCCGTTGCGATCTGGCAACAGCCGACCAGAAAGCCGCATGCGGATTGCCATCTGCCGCTACTCTGCATTGACATCCGACCAGGCGCCAAATGTAATTCCCGCAGGGGTAGCATGGGCGGGCTAAGTACAATGAGCTGGCTGCGCGGCGTGGCGTCATTCGTTGCCTTCGCTGCTTGGGCAACGTCAGCGATGGGGGCGCCCTACCACCTTCCAGGTAGGGGCGAAGACTTTCGACCTCCGCCGCCCGAGAGTCTGCCGGCCGGCTACGACCCGTATCGCCCGCCAGTCCGCGATCGCATGCCCGACGGTTACGCCGATGGAAGACCGTATTGGTTCCCGACACCGGTCGCCAGTACGCCGTGGGTCCAAACGCCCGCCGGATACGTCGTACAGCCATTGTGGTCGGCGGAGTTTGGAGGTCGCTACTTCCCGAGCAGCGGAACAACCCAGCTCGACCTTTTTGCCTTTCCACCATTGACCCCGAACAATGTGCTCGTCTCCCGGCTAACGTACAGAGATCTGCTCGCGCACTCCGGCGAACTCTACGGGCGACTGGAGCATGGTACCGGCCTGTTTGTTAAAGGCTTCATCGGCGGCGGCGTAATCCCTAGCGGCACGCTCCAGGACGAAGACTTTCTGGTTCATCCAATTTTCCCGTATTCGAGCACGGATAGCGAGCAGCGCAACGGCAGGCTCATATACGGCGCTGTAGACTTGGGCTGGGCATTTAAAACCGTAACGACGCGAACCAGCTTTTTCGTCGGCTATTTCTATTCCCAGGAGCGCTTAAGCGCCTTCGGCTGCACGCAAACGGCAGGCAATCCACTTATCTGCGCTCCGGGCGACGTCGCACCTTCAACGGAAGTGATTCGTCAAGAGACGAATTGGAACGCAGTTCGGCTAGGTATCAGCGGCGAGTGGCGCATGACCGATCGGTGGAAGCTAACGGCCGAAGCGGCTTGGCTTCCCTACGTGCACGTTGATGCGCGCGACACGCACTTGCTGCGAACTCGGGAATTGTCTCCAGTGTTTCAGCGGTCCCACGCCCGAGAGGGGATCTGATGCGATCAACGCAAGCGTCCAACTGGAAGCGATTGTGAGTTATTATGTAACCGATGCGTTCTCGGTGGGCATTGGCGGGCGCTACTGGAATATTCGCCCCAACCCCGAAAGCACGACGGTGCATTTCGAGGAAACGACGCTTACTGGCGGCCCGCAGGCAGGCACACTCAGAACGGTACGGTGGGGCGCGTTCCTTCAGGGCAGTTACAAATTCGGGCGATTGGTGCCGTAGCACTCTCGCCTTCGCCACACCCCGCTCTGGCCGGCATCCGGACATTCTGCCTTGGAGCTCGGGATTCCCACGAGATTGGCTGTCTCGTAAATAATATGCCCGGGCCTTCGCATCTGCGCCGCAGCGCTACGCGCTGTGGCGCGCGGGACACGGAAGCACTCCTGCGGACGTTCAGCTCTTGCTTTCGCCCATGCCGAGGATCGAGGTCGCCATGGCACGCGGGTCGCGGCGCGGCCAGGCGCCGACGTCGACCGTGTGGAAGAAATCGGCGAGGTACCGGTTGAAGGCGGCCGGCTCCTCGAGATTGATGCCATGCCCGGCGTTCGGCATGACCACCAGCGCCGCGGTGGGGATGGTGCGCTTCATCAGGATGCCCGGCTCCAGGCATGGCCAATCCTCGTCGCCGGTCATGATCAATGTCGGCGCGGCAATCGTCTTCATCTTGTCGATCAGGTCGTAGAGCGAAGGGCGGCGTTTCTGCACGCCGCGGATGGTGAGCGCCGAGCCTTGCGCCGAGTGCCCGGCAAGCTGCTCGTTGAATTCCGCCCAGCCGCGCGGATCCTTGTTCTGATACTGCACGCGCGTCGGCCCGAGCGCATAGGCCGCCCCCGCCTCGGCCATGCCGAGGGTTTCGAAGCGTCGCGCCGAGGCTTCGGTCTCCTCGACGAACTGCTGGCGCTGGTCGGGCGAGGCGCCGTAGCCGCAGCCCGCAACCACCAGCGAGCGAGTGCGCTCCGGATAGGTGAACCCGAAGTGGAGCGTCGCGAACCCGCCCATCGACAGGCCGACAATGTGGGCCTGGTCGATGTCGAGCGCATCGAGGACCGCGCGGATGTCGTCGCGCGCCCGGTCCTGCGAATATTTCTCGGGGTCGGCCGGCACGTCCGAGGGCGGGAACCCGCGCGCATTGTAGGCGATGCACCGGTACCGTCGGCAGAAGTAGCGTACCTGCGGCTCGTATGAACGGTAGTCGCCGGCGAATTCATGCACGAACACGATCGGCGTCCCGGTGCCGGTCTGCTCGTAGAACAGCTTGATCCCGTCGTCGGTGGTCAGATGCGGCATAGCGTCGTACCCGCGGGTCAGAAGGCTTGCGCGCGAGCCGACAGGCCCGCGTCGATGATGACGACCGAGCCGCTGGTATAGCCGGAGTGCTCGGACGCCAGGAACGCAATCGCGGCCGCGATCTCCTCCGGGGTCGCCGCCCGTCCGAACGGCAACGGTTTGAGAAGGTCGCGCCAGTTGTCGGCGCTGCCGGTGCGGTCCTGCGCCTTCTTGCGCATCAGCCCGATCAGGCGATCGGTCGCCACCGGACCCGGGTTGATGGCCACCACCCGGACGCCGTCGCGATGGCTGACGCTGCCGAGCGATTGCGTGAACGCCGTCAGCGCGGCGTTGCCGGCGACGCCGCAGATATATTCGGGATCATGCGTCTGCGCCGCGTTGCCGACGACGTTGATGATGGTGCCGGCATTGCGCTGCCGCATGAGGGCGTAGAAGGCACGGCACATGTTCACGTAACCGAACACCTTCAGGTCCCAGGCGGCGCGCCATTTCGGCTCGTCCACTTCGAGCAACGTGCCGCCCGGGATGGCGCCGGCATTGTTCACCAGGATGTCGATTTCGGGGTAGTCCCGCGCCAGGCGGCCCACATTGGCGCTGTCCGACAGGTCGGCCGCGACCGTGTCCACGCGCACGTTGGCCTTGCGCACGATCGCGGATTTGGCGGCGTCGAGGTCGGCTGCGGTGCGGGCGACCAGGATCACGTTGCAGCCTTCGCCGGCGAGCGCTTCGGCGGTGGCGCGACCGATTCCCTTGGAGGAACCGGTGATCAACGCGGTCCTCCCTGCGAGCTTCAAATCCATGCTGGCAACCCCTACGAAACACCAGCGACCCGCCGATGCCGACGGCTCGCGCGCGCCGCAAAGTAGGGCCGGCGCTGCCAAACGACAACCCAAGTCGTCATTGCGAGTTGCACACCGGCCTGCGGCCGATCCGCCTGGATGAAACTTGGGCAATCCCTCATCCTGATCAGGATGACGGTGTTGTCGGGGGCAACGCTTGTTCTGCCTCGTCATCCTGAGGCGCTCGCCCGACGAAGTCGGGCGTCCCCCGGCTCAAGGCCGGGTCGCTTGGCCGGGATGACACCCAGGGAACCACATGAACGAAAGTTAGCGCCTATGGGGTTTGCCCCCGGGGACATCCAGCCCGGGACCATCGCCGGCAATCACAGTGACGGGCCTTTGCACCGCCGCGCATAAAGGTGAATCATGGGGGGCAAGATTTCTGCCGCCCGATATTTTTCATCGCCGCGAGGTCCTCGATGCCGTTTTCGGTGCAAGCGCTGTTCTTCGACGTTTTCGGAACGCTGGTCGATTGGCGCACCAGCATCGCGCGCGAGACCGAGACGATTCTCAAGCCGCTCGGTTACTCGCTTGACTGGCTGAAATTCGCCGACGCCTGGCGCGGCCAGTACCAGCCGGCCATGGAGGAGGTGCGCGCCGGCCGCATCCCGTTCTGCCGGCTCGACGTGCTGCATCGGCGCAATCTCGAGCGCATTCTGCCGCAGTTCGGGATCAAGCCGCTCGACGAAGCCGTCATGGTCAACCTCAATCTGGCCTGGCACCGCCTCGATGCCTGGCCGGACGTTCCAGGCGGCCTCGCGCGGCTGCGGCGGCGATACCTGATCGCCCCGGTATCCAACGGCAACATCCTGCTGATGGCCAACCTGGCGCGCCGCAACGGTTACTGCTGGGACGCGATCCTCGGATCGGAGGTCGCCGGCGACTTCAAGCCCAAGCCGCGCGTCTATCTGTCGGCCGCGGAGGCGTTCGGCCTTGCTCCGGCCGATTGCATGATGGTGGCGGCGCACAGCAACGACCTCGCGGCGGCGGCGGCGCTCGGCCTGCGCACCGCACACATCGCGCGCCCGAACGAGTACGGCCCCGCGACCGGCGAGGCCGGTCCGACCGTTGCCGTCGACATCGCCGCCGCCGACCTCAACGACCTCGACGGGAAGCTCGGCGCGTAAGGACTGGACGCGTAGGGGCGACCCTTGTGGTCGCCCAGTTGCGTCATCAAGGGCGCCCACAAGGGCGCCCCTACGAGCGTGCGTGAAGACCAACCGGCGCGATGCGATGAGCCTGGTGAAGCTGCTGCGCGCCGGGGAACTCACCGCGGTGTGGGTTCCTGACGAACGCCATGAGGCGATGCGGGAATTAACTTGGGCGCGCGAGGCGGCGGTTGTAGATCTGCGCTCGAAGCGCCAGCAGGTCTCTGCGTTTCTGTTGCGGCACGAGCTGCGCCATGGAGGCAAGCGGACTTGGACGAAAGCGCACATGAGCTGGCTTGCAGGGCTCAAGCTTGCGCATCTGGAGCAACGCATCGCTTTCGAGGAGATGCTGTTGGCGGTGCGGCAAGCCGGGGAGCGGATCGAGCGGCTCGAGCAGGCGATCCGTGCGGCGGTTGAGGACTGGTCATTGCGCGAGGTCGTCCCCGCGCTGATGGCGATGCGCGGCATCGATCTGATATCGGCAACGGCGTTTCTGGCCGAGGTCGGCGACCTGTCGCGTTTTCGAACGCCACGCCAGCTGATGGCCTATCTCGGCCTGGTGCCATCGGAGGACTCCACCGGCGACACCATCAAGCGCGGCCCGATCACCAAGGCCGGCAACCGCCGTGCCCGCCGGGTTCTGGTGGAGTGCGCCTGGAGCTACCAGCATCCCCCGCGGGTCGGCAAAGACAAGCAGGTCAAGGTTGCAGCGGCGCCACCAGAGGTCGGCGCGATCGCCTGGAAGGCGCAGGGCCGGCTGTGCGCGCGCTATCGCTCGCTGATCCGGAGGGGCAAGCTCAAGACCGTCGCCGTCACCGCGGTGGCACGCGAGCTGGCCGCCTTCATCTGGGCGATCAACCGCGAGCTCACCACGGCCCGTGCTGCCGTCAGCTAAGTGGGCCATCGAGGGAAGAGATTGCGGATCACCACCATCAGGGAGCCCAAGGCCGGGGCAACGGTGCGGCCAATACGATCTCGTGCAACGGCGGGAGCGCAAGCCGCGGTGGGGAATTCCCGAGGATTGCTTTGAGGCCGATCGCAAGATCGACGCCCGTACGAAGACAGGGACAGCCCCGGACGGACATTCGGACATGCGAGAACCCGCGGATCAGAGGATGTTGACCGACGTCTCAAGGCTTCGCTCCCACCCTTGCACGACCACAACAGCTTGCCTCCACGCGGCGATCGCGCGGACAACGAACGACCCTGCCCAGGAGCTTGACAACGGGATTCACGCCCTACCCAAAGTACCGATCGAGAATGCGGCGGTAGATGGCGGTGAGCGCCGCGAGGTCGGCGAGGCGCACGTGCTCGTCGACCTGATGCATGGTCTGCCCGGCAAGTCCGAACTCCAGCACCGGGCAGTGGTCCTTGATGAAGCGGGCATCCGAGGTGCCGCCGGAGGTCGAGAGCTGCGGGCGACGGCCCACGACCTCCTCCACGGCCTGCGCGACCGTTTCGACGAATGGCCCGGGCCTGGTCAGGAACGCGTCGGAGTTGCCGCGCACGTAGCTGATCTCGTAGGCGACGCCGTCGGCCGCCTGCGCGCAGCGCGTCTCGAGCCAGTTGCGCAGCAAATCTTGCGTGTGGCGATCGTTGAAGCGGATGTTGAAGCGGGCGCGCGCCTGCGCCGGGATCATGTTGGCGGCGCGGTTGCCGACGTCGACGGAGGTGAACTCCAGATTGGAGGCATCGAAGTGCTCGGTGCCGTGGTCGAGCGATTCACTCATCAGCGCGGTCATGATCCGCACCAGGTGGCGGATCGGGTTGTCGGCGAGCTGCGGGTAGGCGACGTGCCCCTGCTTGCCGGTCACGGTCAGCGTGCCGGACAGCGAGCCGCGCCGCCCGATCTTGATCGCATCGCCGAGCTCGACCGGATTGGTCGGCTCGCCGAGAATGCAGTGGTCGAATTTGTGGCCGTGCGCGGCCGCCCATTGCAGCAGCTTCGCGGTGCCGTTGACGCTCGGCCCCTCCTCGTCGCCGGTGATCAGGAACGAGATCGAGCCTTTCGGCTGGCCGCCGCGCTCCCCCAGGTGCGCCTGCACGGCCGCCACCATGCAGGCGATCGCGCCCTTCATGTCGGCGGCGCCGCGGCCGTATATGAGCCCGTCGGCGACCTCGGCGGCGAACGGCGGATACCGCCAGGCGCTCTCATCGCCCGGCGGCACCACGTCGGTGTGGCCGGCGAAACAGAGGTGCGGCGCGGAGGTGCCGATCCGCGCGTAAAGGTTTTCGACGTCGGGCGTGCCTTCTTCGCGAGAAGGTCAGACGATGCACCGTGAAGCCAGCCGGCTCGAGCACGCGCTGGAGGTAGGCGAGCGCCCCGCCCTCATCCGGCGTCACCGAGGGGCAGCGGATCAGCTCGCGCGCAATCGCGATCGAATTCAGTTCCGTTCATCAAAACGCCTTCGGAATCCCTGCCTTTTTCAGCACGTCATTGGCCGTGTGCCGAGATTTGGTCGACCGCGGCACTGTGACATGTTTACCGTTTACAGGGCTGAACCAGACTTCGTGACTGCCTTTGCCAGTGCGCACGAGCCGGCAATTATTCGATCGCAGTATCTCAACGATCCTTCGATAAAGTTCGGCCATCAAGTGGTCGCAAGATCAAGGTGCTCTTCGGCCTTGAAGGTGAGCGAAATCTTTTCGTTTTCCTGCCCTTCCAACGCGAGAAGTTCGGGGAGGATGAGACGAACCTCCTCGATCATGGTTGGCCAGTTTTCGGCCTCGACGACAAGTCCGTGCACATCTTCGCTGGTGGCCAGCCAGACGGCCGCCTCGTCATCCCAGCGCGCATTGACAGTGATCTCTCGGCTCATGTCGAATGATCGAATGCTTCTCGGTGCAGGTCAATCCCGCAACAGCTCGTTGATCGAGGTTTTGGCCCGGGTCTTCTCGTCGACGCGCTTGACGATGACGGCGCAGTAGAGGCCGGGGCCGGGCGCGCCATTTGGCATCGGCTTGCCTGGCAGAGTGCCGGAGACCACCACCGAATAGGCCGGCACCTCGCCCTGGAAGATCTCGCCCGATTGGCGATCGACGATCTTGGTCGAGGCCCCGATATAGACCCCCATGCCGAGCACCGCGCCCTCGCGCACGATCACGCCCTCGACCACCTCGGAGCGCGCGCCGACGAAGCAGTTGTCCTCGATGATCACCGGGTTGGCCTGCAGCGGCTCGAGCACGCCGCCGATGCCGACCCCGCCCGACAGGTGGCAGTTTGCGCCGATCTGCGCGCACGAGCCGACCGTCGCCCAGGTGTCGACCATGGTGCCGGCGCCCACATGCGCGCCCAGGTTCACGAACGACGGCATCAACACCACGTTCGGCGCGATATAGGCGGAGCGGCGCACCACGCATCCCGGCACCGCGCGGAAGCCGGCGTCGCGGAAACGGTTCGGCCCCCACCCGTCGAACTTCGACGGCACCTTGTCCCACCAGTTGGCCTTGCCGGGCGCGCCCGCGATCATCTCCATGTCGTTGAGCCGGAACGACAGCAGCACCGCCTTCTTGAGCCACTGGTTGACGCGCCAGGCGCCGTCGGCGGCTTTCTCGGCGACGCGCGCCTCGCCGCGGTCGAGTAGGTCGAGCGCGGCGTCGACCGCCTCACGCACCGGCCCTTTGGTTGCCGGCCCGACCTCGTTGCGGTGCTCGAAGGCATCGTCGATCGTGCGCGCGAGCTCTGAATGCGACATCAAAACACCCCTCGTTGCCGGCGTTTGTGTCGCGGAGGCGGCCGCAGGTGTCAACCGGTCTCACTCTCCGCTACCTCACCCTCGGCAGGTCGGGACAGTCGCATATCGCGTCGGTGCTTGCTCACCTCCCCCTGAAAGGACCCTGAAAGGGGGAGGTCGGCGAGTGAAGCTCGCCGGGAGGGGGTCGCAAGCGGCTTGCGATCCCTCCCCGGATCGCCCTCGGCGATCCGACCCTCCCTTTTCAAGGGAGGGTGGGAGCGAGCCGCCCCGCCCTGCCAAGAATGCGCTACGCTTGTATGGGTACGGCGCAAGCGGTACGCAAAAAGGGGATCAACGTGCGACCACGATATCTCGTCCTAGCTGCCATCATCGCGCCTATTCTTCTGGCTCTCGCGGCCGATCCGGCGAGCGCCCATCACGTCATGGGCAAGCGGCCGGAGACGTTCGCGCAAGGCGTGCTGTCGGGGCTCGGGCATCCGATCATCGGGCTCGATCATCTGGCAGCGGTCATTGCGGTGGGATGCCTGGCGGCGCTTTATCGCATCGGCGCCTTGCTTGCGATCGGCTTCGTGCTGGCGGTGATCGCCGGCGTCGCGGTGCATGTGCAGGGCGCGACCTTTCCCGGCGTGGAGCTCTTGGTCGCGCTCTCGGTGGTGGTGCTCGGCGCCTGTCTGGTGTGGCGCAGCGTGCTCCCGCCTGCCGTCGCGCTCGGCCTGTTCGTGCTTGCCGGCCTGCTGCACGGCTACGCGCTCGGCGAATTGATCGTCGGAGCCGAACCCGCGCCGCTCTACGCCTACTTGATCGGGCTCGCCGTGATGCAGAGCGCGATCGCGCAAGGCGCAATGGCGGTGGTGCGCATCCTCGCGCATCCGACCTGGGGCGACCCGACGCCGGTACGCCTCGTCGGCGCCGGCATCGCCGGCGTCGGGCTTGCGCTGTGTCGCGCAGCTTCGCCGGGCGCTTGATACGCCTTGAATCGTGCCGCCTGCACGATCGTCTCCGCCTCGGCAACCGTTTCTCGCCGCGCGTCCGGAAGCGGGCTCGGTGATCGCGCTGCGGCCGGCGAAATCGTCCGTCACGATGGAGACTGAATTGCCCGCAAATTGCGGATCCAGGTGCGATCGCAGCGATGCCATCGGCATCTGATGCGCAAGGCGACGCATCCGGCAGTGCAGCGCCGCCGAGCCGGAAATGCGGCATGGACCGCCGCGGATTTCAATGACGCGCCAAACCTTTCGCTCGGGCAAAACCGCCGCTTGTCGCGAAATCGACGCGGGGCGGTGTCGCAAAAGGATCACCGAGCGAGGCAAGTGTCGGCCGAGTCTGATGACGGCGCGCTCGGAGGTGATCGACGCATCAAAGCGCGATCGATCAGTGACACGCACGAGCATGGTGCCCGTCTGGACGCGGCCTTAAAGGAAGTGGTACTTCGCAGTTGGACTCGTAAAGCATCGTCGTATGTCAAAGGGCTGCGGCCCTTTCACCTCTCCGCCGGCGCCACCGCGGCGTCCGCCTGCCCGCTGCGCTTGAGCGCGTCGGCGACGAAGCCCGAGGCCTTCATCTCCTCGACGAAGCCGCGCAGGTACTCTGCCGCGGCGTCGCGGCCGCGCGGCACGCCCATCGCCTGGCGGATCTCCATGAAGCGGCCGTCGATCACGCGCACGTCCGGGTTGGTCTTGGCAAAGGCCATGATCGGCTGCTTGACCCCGGCCGCCGCCTCGAGCTTGTCGCGCACGAAGCGCCCGACGCCGTCGCCGTCGCGCACCAGCGCGGCGTGCTTGAGCGTGCGCGTCAGGTAGAGATCGTACGCCGAGTTGGGGTTGACGCCGATGCGCACGCCGGGGCGGTCGACATCGGCCACCGTCTCGAGTGGCGAATCCTTCGGCACCAGGTAGACGCCCTCGATGATCACGTACGGGGCCGTGAACGCGATCTCGGCGGCGCGCACCGGCTCGATCGCCAGGAACGCGACATCCCAGGCGCCGGCCTTCAAGGCCTCGAACACCTTGCCGGCGGCGGCGAACGGCACCAGCGCAAGCGGCACGGCGGCGCGGCGCGCAAGCTCGCGCGCGAGATCGACGGTGACGCCGCTTGGGGCCTCCGGCGTGCCTTGCGCCAGCACCGGGTTGCCGAGGTTGATCGCCGCGCGCAGCGTGCCGGTCGGCGCCAGCTCCTTGACGACATCAGGCGGTACGGTGCTCATGCGGGCTGCCTTTCTCCGAGCTGTTGCGAGATGTGCGGATGCGCCGCTCGCGCTCATTACGGGCACGGCGGCGCCAGCGCGGCGAGGAAACCGGCGAGATCGTCGGTCACGTGGTCGACGTGGAGCGCGTCGCGGCCCTCCATCTCCCAGTCCTGGCGGAACACCTCGCGCGTGCCTTCCGGCACCACCAGCACCGTGGTCATGCCGAGCGCGTGCGGCACCGCGAGGTTGCGCGCCAGGTCCTCGAACATGGCGGCGCGCGCCGGCACGACCCCGTGGCGCGCGAGGAAGCGGTCGTAGGTCTGCGGCGAGGGTTTTGGCTCGAGCTCGGCGGCGATGATGTCGAACACGTCCTCGAAATGATGATCGATCGCAAGCCGCCGCATCACCGCGTCGGCGTGCTTGCGGGTGCCGTTGGTGAGCACCAGCTTGCGGCCCGGCAATTGCTCGATCGCGGCGCCGAGCACCGGATTGGGCTCAAGCGGCGAGTGGTCGATCTGGTGGACATATTCGAGGAAAGCGTCGGGATCGAGCCCATGCTCGGTCATCAGGCCGCGCATGGTGGTGCCGTAGCGCTTGTAATAGTCCTTCTGCAGCCGGAACGCCTCCTCGCGCCCGACCTTCAGGAACTCGGCGACGTACTCGCGGATGCGCACGTCGACCTGCTGCCACAGGTTCAGATGATGCGGGTAGAGCGTATTGTCGAGATCGAACACCCAGGTCTCAACGTGGTCGAACGCGCGCGGCGCCGGACGAGCGGGTGCGGGAGTATTCATCGGCGCGGTTGTAACCGCCCTGCCAGCGGCGGGCCAGAGCGAATTGGCCGCCGGTAGCGAACAGTTTGAATGGCGGCCATCCTTCGAGACGCCGCGCGTTCCGCGCGGCTCCTTGAGGATGAGGGCTCGTGCGCGATCCTTCGAAGCGCCGCCGCAACGGTTGCGCCGATCGGGCGGACGGAGCAAGAGAGGTCGTGACGGCAAACCGATACGGGAGGAATGGATGAAGGTCCGCAGCTTGGAGACGCTGCACTGCGATGCCGGATGGCGCAACTATCACTTCCTCAAGCTTGTCACCGACGACGGCGTCGTCGGCTGGAGCGAATTCGACGAGGGGTTTGGCTCGCCGGGCGTCGGCACCGTGATCCACACGCTGGCGGGCCGTGTGGTCGGCAAGCAGGTGAGTGACCACGAGCGCATCTATGCCGAGCTCTATTGCGCCACCCGCCCGGCCGCCGGCAGCGTGGTGGCGCAGGCGATGGGCGCGATCGAGAATGCGCTCCTCGACGCCAAGGCCAAGGCGCTGGGCCTGCCGTGCTACGCGCTGCTCGGCGGCAAGGTGCGCGACCGCATCCGCCTCTACTGGTCGCATTGCGCCACTTGGCGGATCAATCATCCGACCCACTACCAGCCGGCGATCACCGACCTCGACGGCGTCAAGGCGATCGGCCGCGAGGTGCGCGAGAAAGGGTTTGGCGCGCTCAAGACCAACATCTTCATCTATCGTGAGGGAAGGCCGTACGGCTGGCGCCCGGGTTTCGGGTCGCCGTTCTACCCCGAGCTCAATGTCGACAAGACGGTGCTGCGCAACCTGCGAATGCACCTCGAGGCGTTGCGCGACGGGGCCGGACCCGATGTCGACCTGCTGCTCGACCTCAACTTCCACGCCAAGACCGAGGGCTTTCTGAAGATCCTGCGCGCGATCGCCGACTTCGACATGTTCTGGGTCGAGATCGATAGCTACAGCCCGGAGGCGCTCGGCCTCATTCGCCGGCAGAGCCCGCATCCGATCTCCTCGTGCGAGACGCTTCTGGGCTTGCGCGAGTTCCTGCCGTATTTCCGCGAGCAGGCGATGGACGTGGCGATCGTCGACACGCCCTGGAACGGCGTGTGGCAATCGATCAAGATCGCCGCCGCCGCCGAGGCGCACGAGGTCAACGTCGCGCCGCACAACTTCTACGGCCACCTCTCGACGATGATGAACGCGCATTTCGCCGCCGCGGTCCCGAACCTGCGCATCATGGAGACCGACATCGACCGCATCGCGTGGGACCACGAGCTGTTCACCCATGAGCCGGCGATCGAGGACGGGCACATGGTGATGCCGGACCGGCCCGGCTGGGGAACCGAGCCGAACGAGGAAGGTCTGCGCGCGCATCCGCCCAAGGAGCACGCGCCGCTCGCCTACACCCGCGCACCGTAGCGGCTGCGTGAGGGCGCAATGACCGCTCCGTCATTGCGAGCGAAGCGAAATCCAGGCGGCAGTGCGGTTTCTGGATTGCTTCGTCGCTGACGCTCCTAGTCCTACTAAAGTGGAGAACGCCGCACCCGCTGGTGTGAAGAATCAATCTATTGGAGGCGCTTCCCACGCGGCAGGGGAGGTTGGGATGGGTGTTCACCGGGCGGCCGATATTGAACGACGTTTTGCGAGTTATATCGAGGGTCTTGTGAGCGTGATCGGGCACCGGGATCGGGCCGGGCCGTTACGCGACTATTGCGTGGGCTTGGTGATGCCGGGTGCCCGCAAGAGCGTGGAGCCGATGGCGGCGCTCACGGCGCCTGAGCGGACGGCGGCACAGCATCAGTCGTTGCTGCATTTTGTCGGCCAAGGGCCGTGGTCGGACGAGAAGGTCTTGGCGAAGGTTCGCGAGCTGGTGATGCCTCGGATCGAGCGTGCCGCGCCGATCGAGGCCTGGATCATCGACGACACGAGCTTCCCCAAGCAGGGACGGCATTCAGTTGGGGTAGCACGTCAATATTGCGGCCAGCTTGGCAAGCAGGCGAACTGCCAGGTGGCGGTATCGCTGTCTATTGTCAACAGGCACGCGAGCCTGCCGGTGGCCTATCGGCTGTATTTGCCGAAGGACTGGGCGCAGGATGGTGAGCGGCGGCGCAAAGCGGAGATACCGCAGCAGATTAGCTTTAAGACCAAGCCGGAGATCGCGCTGGAGCAGATCGGCTGGGCGTGTGAGGCCGGGCTTCCGCGCGGGACCGTGCTTATGGACACTCGCTACGGCCACGATGCGAAGCTGCGCACGGGCATCACCGAGCTTAAATTGGCCTATGTGGCCGGCATTCAGTCGCCGACGCTGGTCTCGGCACCAGGCCCGCGGCCTGGCCCCGCGCCGCGCAAGGGCCGCCGCCGCGAACCAGATGCGCTCTCGGTCAAGGAGGTTGCCGTTGGGCTGAGCAGGAAAGCGTGGCGCACGATCACGTGGCGCGAAGGCACGAACGAATGGCTATCGTCACGCTTTGCCCGGTTGCGAATTTGCGTTGCGTCGCGGGATGGCGAGAAGTCGAGC
Source organism: uncultured Alphaproteobacteria bacterium (assembly GCA_963788095.1). Lineage (GTDB taxonomy): Bacteria > Pseudomonadota > Alphaproteobacteria > Rhizobiales > Xanthobacteraceae > CAVTXS01. The sequence continues at coordinate 24,695 of CAWBFP010000003.1, forward strand.
AAAGAATGGCTGCTGATCGAGTGGCCCGAGGGTGAGAAGGAGCCAACCAAATACTGGCTCTCCACCTTGCCAAAAAAGACCCGCTTCCGCGATCTCGTCGAGCGCGCCAAACTGCGCTGGCGCATCGAGCGCGATTATCAGGAGCTCAAGCAGGAGGTCGGGCTCGGGCATTTTGAAGGGCGTGGATGGCGTGGCTTCCATCACCACGCCACACTGTGCATTGCGGCCTATGGCTTCCTGGTCTCCGAAAGGGAGACGATTCCCCCCTCAGGACCTCGTTCCACCGCGCAATTCGCGCAACTTGCTCTACCCAACGGTTACAGACCCAGAGGATCCGCCATTGCGGCCTGAGCGGCACATCCCAAACTCAATCGCAACGATGCGAATACGCTTGATCGATGCGATCGCCAAGAGCTTGCCACGATGTCCATGCTGTGGGGCACGCCATGCCAACCGCAACCGGAGAATATTGTGACGCAGTAGGACTAGAAAGAAACGGAGGGACTCGCAATGACGGAGGCGGTTGGGTTTCGTGGCCCCCACGCCGTCATCCTGAGGTGCCCGAGCGAAGCGAGGGCCTCGAAGGATGCTGCTCTGCCGTGCAGCTGCCATGTTGTGCGTCCTTCGAGGCTCGCCCGACTTCGTCGGGCGAGCGCCTCAGGATGACGAGTCAGAACAAGCGTTGCCCCCAACAACACGGTCATCCTGATCAGGATGAGGGATTGCCCAAGTTTCATCCAGGTGGATCGGCCGCCAGGCCGGTGTGCAACTCGTAAATGACGGTGCTAGCGATGGATCAGCGTGCCGGCGCCGTGGTCGGTGAACAGCTCCAGCAGCACCGCGTGCGGCACCTTGCCGTCCAGGATGACGACGCCCTCGACGCCCTGCTCGAGCGCGTAGATGCAGGTCTCGACCTTCGGGATCATGCCGCCGGAGATGGTGCCGTCGGCGATCAGCCGGCGCGCGGCGTCGACCGAGAGCTCCGGGATCAAGGCCTTCGACTTGTCGAGCACCCCGGGAACGTCGGTCAACAGCAGCAGCCGCTTGGCCTTGAGCGCGCCCGCGATCGCGCCGGCGAAAGTGTCGGCGTTGACGTTGTAGGTCGCGCCGTTGGCAGAGGTCGCAAGCGGCGCGAGCACCGGGATCAGCTCGCGTCCGACCATCTGGTCGAGCACGGTGGTGTCGACCTTCTCGGGCTCGCCGACGAAGCCGAGATCGACGACCTTCTCGATGTTGGATCCGGGATCGACCACGGTGCGGCTGATCTTGCGGGCGAGCACCATGTTGCCGTCCTTGCCGCACAGCCCGACGGCCTTGCCGCCGGCCGCATTGATGAAGCCGACGATCTGCTTGTTGATCGAGCCGGCCAGCACCATCTCGACCACCTCGATCGCCGCCGCGTCCGTGACCCGCAGGCCGGCCGCGAATTCCGACTTGATGCCGAGCCGATTGAGCATGTCGCCGATCTGCGGGCCGCCGCCATGCACCACCACGGGATTGATGGCGGTCTGCTCGAGCAGCACGATGTCGCGCGCAAACTCGCGCGCCGCCGCCTCCTCGCCCATGGCGTGACCGCCGTATTTCACCACCACGATCTCCTCGTCGTAGCGCTGCATGTGCGGCAGCGCTTCGGACAGGATGCGCGCTTGGTCGAACGGGCTGACGGTCATGGAGGCCTCTGGAAACCGCGCTGTCGGGCGCGGCCGTTCTAGCGGCTTCCGGCCAAGGGCTCAATCATGAGCCGACAGAGGACAGTGATACGTCATGCCGGGCCCTTGACCCGGGCATCCGGCTCTTGACTCTCACTGGTCATGCCCGGGCTTGACCCGGGCATCCATCATTCTTCGCAAGAGTTTTGTTGAAGAGATGGATTGCCGGGTCAAGCCCGGCAATGACGATCGTCGCTGGGCTGCCGGGTCGCCGTCTCGCGTCGACGGCTCTCGACTCTCACGCGTCATGCCCGGGCTTGACCAGCCTTGTGCCGGGCATCCACGCCTTGCTTTGCTCGAGGAACCGAAGGAAGACGTGGATGGCCGGGACAAGCCCGGCCATGACGAAGTAAAGATCGAGACCCGTCAACGCCGTAAACGCACATGCAGCCCAACATCCTGTTCATCATGGCCGACCAGCTGCGCTGGGACTATCTCGGCTGCACCGGGCATCCGCACATCAAGACGCCGGCGATCGACGCGCTCGCCGCGCGCGGCGTCAACTTCCTGCGGACGTTCGTACAGGCGCCGGTGTGCGGCGGCTCGCGCATGTCGTTCTATACCGGCCGCTACAACGTCACCCACGGCGCGACCTACAACAATTTTCCGCTGCGGCTCGACGAGAAGACGATCGGCGACTATCTGCGCCCGCTCGGCTACCGGGTGGCGCTGGTCGGCAAGACCCACATGGCGGCCGACCACGAGGCGATGGCGCGGCTCGGCATCGATCCCGGCTCGAGCGCAGGCGTGCTTGCGGCGCAGTGCGGTTTCGAGCCCTACGAGCGCGACGACGGCCTCCATCCCGACCAGTCAGCCGACCCGAACCTCGCCTACAACACTTGGCTGCGCCAGCTCGGGTACCGCAGCGACAACCCCTGGCACGACTTCGCCAACTCGGCCGCGGGTGACGGCGGCGAAGTGCTGTCGGGCTGGTCGATGCGGCACGCACGCCGGCCGGCGCGGGTCAAGGAGGAGCACTCCGAAACCGCCTACATGACCGACCGCGCCCTCGCCTTCATCGACGAGGCCGGCGCCGGGCCGTGGTGCCTGCACCTTTCCTATATCAAGCCGCATTGGCCGTACGTGGCGCCGGCGCCCTACCACGCCATGTACGGGCCGGACCACGTCATTGCCGCCAACCGCAGCGAGGCCGAGCGCGCCGACCCGCATCCCGTGGTCGCTGCCTTCATGGCGCACGAGGAGAGCCGCAATTTCTCGCGCGACGAGGTGCGCCAGACCGTGATCCCGACCTACATGGGCCTGATCAGCCAGTTCGACCGCCATGTCGGACGCGTGATCGAGCATCTGGAGCGGCGCGGGCTTTCCGGCAACACGATCATCATCGTGACCAGCGATCACGGCGACTACCTGGGCGACCATTGGCTCGGCGAAAAGGACCTGTTCCACGAGGAGATCGTGCGCATTCCGCTGATCATCCTCGACCCGCGCGCCGCGGCTTCCGCAATGCGCGGCGCGCGGCCGCTTGACCTCGTCGAGTCGATCGACCTTGCCCCGACCTTCCTCGATTGGGCGGGCGGCGCGCCTACGCCGCATCGGCTCGAAGGGGATTCGCTGCGGCCCCTCATCGAGGGCGCGGCACCGCCCGGCTGGCGCGACGCCGCCTTCTGCGACGGCGACTTCGCGGTCCGCCACGCGCGCCGGCAGCTCGACCTGCCGCCCGACCGGGCGCGCGGCTACATGGTGCGAACCGCGCGCTGGAAGTACGTCCTGTTCGAGGACTTTCCGCCACAGCTGTTCGATCTCGAGGCCGACCCCCGGGAGCTCAGCGATCTCGGCCGCGCGCCCGGCTTCGATGCCGTCAGCGCCGAAATGGAAGCGCGGCTGTTCGCATGGTTCCGAGGCTTGAAGACTCGCGTCACCATCGCGCACGACGAGATCGAGCGCCGTACCGGCAAGGCCAGGGAGCGCGGATATCTGTTCGGAGTGTGGTAGAAGCGCCGGGCGGCGCGCGTGCTAAACGCAGCCCGCGAGGGGAGAAGGCATGCGATCACTGATGGGATGCATTGCGGCCGCCGTCGCCGCACTGCTTGCGCCGCTACCGGCCTCGGCGCAAGTCGCGCTGCCGTTCGAGGGGCCGATCCGCATCATCTGTCCGTTTCCCGCCGGCGGCTCCTCCGACGCCATGGCCCGGCTGATCGCCGACAAGATGCAGGCGACCTTCGGCCGCTCGGTGATCGTCGAGAACAAGACCGGCGCGGGCGGCCGCATCGGCGCCGAATACATGAAAACGGTGCCGGCCGACGGCTCGCACATCATCCTCGCCACCGTCTCGATCATGGTGCTCAACCCGGTGCAGGAGAAGGTCGGCTACGACCCGATCAAGGACTTTGTCGCGATTGCGCGCGCGGGCGACTTCCAGCTCCCGCTCGCCACCGGACCGATGACGGGCGCGAAGGACCTCGCCGCGCTGATTGCCTGGCTCAAGGCCAATCCCGACAAGGCGAACTACGGCGTGCCGGCGGCGGGAAGCCTGCCGCACCTCTACGGCATCCAGCTGTCGAAAGTCGCGAACGTGCCGATGGTGATGGCGCCGTTCCGCGGCGGCGCCCCGATCGCGGTCGCGGTCATCGGCGGGCAGATCGCGGCCGGAATCGCCGCAACCGCCGACTTCGCGGAGCAGCATCGCGCCGGCACGCTACGCATCGTCGCGCTGTCGGGCACGCAGCGGATGCCGACGCTCCCCGACGTGCCGACGTTCGCGGAGCTCGGGCTCAAAGGATTCGAGGAGAACGGATGGAACGGTTTCTTCGCGCCGGCCGGGACGGCGGCGGCGGTCGTTGCGGCCTACAACAAGGCGATCAACGACGCGCTCAAGAGCCCTGACGTCGCCAGCAAGCTGGAGAATCTCGGGTACCTGATCAGGCTGTCGACGCCGGAGGAGCTGGGCCGCCAGGTTGTCGACGAGCGGGAGAAATGGCGACCGCTCATGATCGAAGCCGGCGTGGTCAAGTGAGCGCTTGATTAGCGGTGGCGGCGCGCCGCGCCCCGGGGAAACAAGCTAGCGCGCGGCGCGCTCCGTCGCGAGCCGCGCGATGGCGGCGCGCAGTTCAGGGATACCCGCGCCGGTGCGCGCCGACGTGGCGACGATGTCCGGGAATGCCGCCGGACGCTTGGCCAGCGCCCCCGCAACGGCGGCGGCGGTCGCGGCAAGCTCGGCCGGCCGTACCTGGTCGGCCTTGGTCAGCACGATCGCGTAGCTCACTGCCGCCTCATCCAGCATCTCGAGCACCGGCGCGTCGACCGCCTTCAGGCCGTGGCGCGCGTCGATGAGCACATAGGCGCGCGCCAGGTTGGCGCGGCCGCGCAGGTAGGCGTGGATCAGATCGGTCCAAGCCTTCACCTTGCCCTTCGGCGCCCGGGCAAAACCGTAGCCGGGCATGTCGACCAGCGTGAGCGCGCCGGCGCGGCCGAAATAGATCAGCTCCTGGGTGCGCCCGGGGGTGTGCGAGGTGCGGGCAAGAGCCTTGCGGCTGGCGAGCGCGTTGATCAGGCTCGACTTGCCAACGTTGGAACGCCCCGCAACGGCGATTTCCACTCCCTTAGGCTGCGGGAGCGACGCAACCGAGCTTGCGGCCGAGACAAATTGCCAGTCGCCGGCGAACAACCTGCGGCCGGATTCCAAGTCTTCGGCGGTGAATTCGGGCATCGCGGCGCTACTCTCCCTCCCAGGGGCGGCGGCGCGCGCCGTGACGGACGTAGTGAGGCCGCGGGATTGTCCGCGGCCATGTAGGCAAAAATCCGATCAAGATCGGCGAAGGGCGCCGCGTTCATATCGAAGCTTTATGCGCTTCGATAGCGGCTGAACACTTCCTCGACCTCCTCATCGGTCGCCAGATCCCGGCGAGCAGCACGTTCTTCGATAATTTTCCATTCTTCATCGGTGATGCCGTCATCCGACCGCCGCCGTTCAACCTCACGGACGAACCGCGCGACCCTTTCCTGGTCATCCGGCGGCCAGCTCAGTACCCGATCGAGAAGCTCTCTTACCTGATCTTTGGTCATCGGCGGACTGCACCGCACCGTTCGAGGGTTCATGAGGCGACTGGCTGTCTTCGCGTCTGGCCGCTCGCCTACCCCGCCTCAGCCGCCCGCTTTCTTGTCCTTGGCGAACATCCCCTTGATATTGTCGAACAGCTCGATCTTGGCGCCGTGCCTGTGCATGATGAAGCCCTGCTGCAGCACTGAGAGCGTGTTGTTCCACGCCCAGTAGATCACCAGGCCGGCCGAGAAGGTCGCCAGCATGAAGGTGAAGATCAGCGGCATCCAGTCGAAGATCATCTTCTGGGTCGGGTCGGGCGGCTGCGGGTTCATCTTCATCTGCACCCACATCGTGATGCCCATGATGATCGGCCACACGCCGACAAGAAGGAACGGCCCGATCACGGGCAGAACGGTCGGGTCGAACGGCAACAGTCCAAACAGGTTGAAGATGTTGGTCGGATCGGGCGCCGAGAGGTCCTTGATCCAGCCAAAGAACGGCGCGTGCCGCATCTCGATGGTGACGAACAGCACCTTGTAGAGCGCGAAGAACACCGGCACCTGGATCAGGATCGGCAGGCAGCCTGCAAGCGGATTGATCTTCTCCTTCTTGTAGAGCTCCATCAGCGCCTGCTGCTGCTTCACCTTGTCGTCGGCATAGCGGTCGCGGATCGCCATCATCTCCGGCTGCACGGCCTTCATCTTGGCCATCGAGGCGTACGACTTGTTCGCGAGCGGCAAGAATACGATCTTGATGATCACCGTGACGATCAGGATCGCGACGCCGAAATTGCCCACCAGCCGGAAGAAATAGTCGATGAAGAGGAACATCGGCTTGGTGATGAAATGGAACCAGCCCCAGTCGATCAGCAGCTCGAACTTGTTCAAGCCGAGCTGCTTCTCGTAAGCGTCGACCACGGCGACTTCCTTGGCGCCGGCGAACAGCCGCGCGTTGGCACCGCCGGTCGCGCCGGGCGCTATGGTCTGGGGGTCGAGCAGATAGTCGGTCTGATAGGTCTTGGTCGCGCCGATCGTTCCGGACGTGAAGCGCGCCTTGAGCTGCGCGCTGGTATCCGGCAGCAGCGTCGCTGCCCAGTACTTGTCGGTGATGCCGAGCCAGCCGTTCTTGGTGTCGTAGCCGATCGACTTCTTCTTCTCGATGTCGCCGTAGCTGACCTCTTCCAGCTTGTCGTTCAAAACCCCGATCAGGCCTTCATGCAGGATGTAGAAGCCTTCCGTCTTCGGCGTGCCGTGGCGCGAGATCAGCGCATAGGGATGGAGCGTGATCGCCTCCGAGCCGCGGTTGGCAACCTCATCCTTGAGGGTGAACAGATACTTGTCGTCGACCGCGATCGTTCGACGGAAGGTGACGCCTTCGCCGTTGTCCCAGGTCACCGTGGTCGGACGGCCGATGCCGAGCGCGCCGGTACCTTCCTGCCGCCAGAGCGTGTCGGGGCCCGGCGTCTTCACCGGATCGCCTGTTCCCGCAACCCAGCCGAATTCGGCATAAAACGGCGCTGGGCTGCCCGAGGGAGCAAGCAGCACGATCGCCGGCGATTTCGGATCGACGGTCTCGCGATACTGCACCAACGAGAGGTCGTCGATGCGTCCGCCCTTGAGCGCGATCGAACCCCTCATCCGCGGCGTGTCGACCGCGACCCTGGGCGAGGCCTGCAACGCCTGTTGGCGCGTCAGCGGCTGTCCGGGCACGGCCGCGGGCTGCTGACCGGGTGCCTGCGGGGCGGTGCTCTGGGCTTGCGGCGCGGTGCCCGGCGCCTGCGGTCGACCATCCGGTGTCGGCACCGGCTGCGTCTGCGCCGGCGGTTGCTGCTGCGCCTGCCGCTGCTTCTCCATCTGCGGCAGGCCGAAGAAGTATTGCCACACGATCAGCACCAGCGCCGACAGGCCGATGGCGATCAACGTGTTCTTCTGATCGGTCATCGCACAACCTCATCGGCGCCGTGGCCAGCCGTGAACGGTCGGTTCCCGCGCTGCCGCCGCGGACCCACGCGGCGCAGCGCGCCGTCGAGATCCTCGACCATCTGCGCGAATGGCCGGGTGAGCGCCGCACGGCGGGCGACCAGCACGTAGTCGTGGCCGGGCTTGACGCGTTCCATGGCAAACAATCTCACCACTTCTTTGAGCCGCCGCCGAGCACGATTGCGCTCGACCGCGGTACCGACCTTGCGTGACACCGTGAACCCGAACCGCGCCGGACCGCCGTCATCCCGACGACGCGCCTGCAGCACAAAAGCTGCGGCCGGAACCCTGGATCCCGCGGCGGCAGCAAGGAAATCCGCCCTTTGCCGCAATTTTTCCATGCGACCGGGCCGGCCCCGGCGGCCGATCAGGCGCTCAGCCGCTTGCGCCCATGCGCCCGTCGGGCAGCGACCACTCTGCGGCCGCCCTTGGTCGCCATGCGGGCGCGAAAGCCATGGCGGCGCTTGCGCACGACTTTGCTCGGTTGGTAGGTCCGCTTCACGGTCGTTCTCCGCCTGCCCCGGGGGCCAGACAATCAACGAAGGCAGGGCTGCCCGCATGAGGCGAAAAGCCACGCTTTAACGGTGCTGCTGCTGGCGCTTCGTAGGCCGCGCGGCTTATAAGGGAGGCCGGCGCGCGAAGTCAATGCGACCGCATCGCCGCAGGCTGCGGCGAGCGCGACGATCACGCAGGCGCGAGCGGCAGCGAGCCAAGCCGTCAAGCGCAGGTGAATGGCACGTCAACGGCCAATTCGTATATTGCTCTCGGGTGCCGGCGACCATGCCTGGCGCACCGACCGAAAAGCTCGATCATGGAGCAGCGCGAGGTGACGACAACGGGACATGATCCGGCTACCGCCGGACGCTTGCCGCTCGCCAAACTCGTCCCGCTTGCGGCGATCATGCTGCTCGCCATCGTGGTCATAGCGATGGGCTGGCATCGTGAGCTTTCCCTCGAGGCGCTGGTGCGAGCACCGGGCCGCCTTGGAAGCCTTTATCGATCGCCACCTGTTCACCGCGCTCGCCGCATTCCTCGCGCTCTATATCGCCGTGGTTACCCTGTCGATCCCGGGCGCGGTGTTCCTCACCGTCAGCGGCGGTATCCTGTTCGGATGGATCGTCGGGGGCGCGGCGGCCGTTGTCGGGGCCACGATCGGCGCCAGCATGGTTTTTCTGATCGCGAGGTCCAGCGGCCCCGAGATCGGCAGGACCCTGGTCTCGGCCATCACTGTCATCGCAGTGGGCCGGATCGGCAAGTTTCTACTGGTCGCGATGGGAAAGGGGGAAGCGCTTGCGGCAGGATTCCGCGCGAACGCATTCAGTTATATGCTTTTCTTGCGCCTCGTTCCTGTCTTCCCGTTTTGGTTAGTGAATCCGTGGCAGCGTTTGCTGGGATGAGGCTGGGCACCTTTGTCGTCGCCGACGGCCTTTGGGATCGTTCCCGCAACGTTCGTCTTTGCATTCGTCGGAAGTGGGTCTGGACAGTGTCATCGCGTCGCAGGAATCCGCTTATAACTTGTGCCTTGCCGCCGGGAATTCCGATTGTCGCCTCGATTTCAATCTCAAGGCCGCATTGACGCCGCGGCTCCTGATCGCCCTCACCGCCCTTGGCATTCTGGCGCTCGTGCCGACGCTCGTTCGACGCTGGCGCGCCCGCGGCGTTGCCGCGGCGTCGTCGACCCGTTAGCGCCCGGCCAGGCGGAGCCCTCTCGGCAGCACAATGGTCGAGCACCTTACCCCCGACATCTGCGTGATCGGTGCGGGCTCGGGCGGCTTGTCGGTGGCGGCGGCGGCGGCGGCGTTCGGCGTACCCGTCGTGCTGATCGAGCGCGACAAGATGGGTGGCGACTGCCTCAACTACGGATGCGTCCCGTCGAAGGCGCTGCTGGCGGCCGCAAAGCGCGCGCACGGGCTGGAAGCCATTGCCCATTTCGGGGTGAATGTGGGGCAAGCGGCAATCGATTTCGCCGCGGTGCACGCGCATGTCCACGACACCATCGCGGCGATCGCCCCCAACGATTCGAAGGAGCGCTTTACCGGACTGGGCGTGCGGGTGATCGAGGGCAGCGCCCGCTTCAGGGATCGCCGCACCGTCGATGTCGACGGGCGTTTCGAGGTCAAAGCCCGACGCTTCGTGGTCGCGGCCGGCTCCAGGGCCGCCATTCCGCCGATCCCCGGGCTCGACCAGATCTCGTATGTTACCAACGAGACAATCTTCGATCTTACCGAAGGCCCGGGGCACCTGATCATCATCGGCGCCGGGCCGATCGGCCTGGAAATGGCGCAGGCGCATCGCCGTCTCGGTGCACGGGTGACCGTGCTGGAGGCGGCGACGCCGCTCGCCAAGGACGACCCGGAGTGCGCCGCGATCGTGCTCGACCAGCTGGCGCGGGAAGGGGTCGCGATCCGCACCGGCGCCCGGATCGCGCGGGTGGACGGCACGGCCGGCAGCGTTCGCGTCATGCTGGCGGGTAGCGACGGCAAGGAAGAGGTGGTCGAGGGTACCCACCTGCTGGTGGCGACGGGACGCCGCGCCAGCGTCGCCGACCTCGGCCTGGAAGCGGGCGGGATCGCCTCTGGGCGCTCCGGGATCAAGGTGGACAAGCGGCTACGCACCACCAACCGGCGGGTATACGCCATCGGCGACGTCGTCGACGGCGGGCTGCAGTTCACCCACGTCGCCAACTATCACGCCGGCCTCGTGATCCGGAACGCGCTGTTCCGCCTGCCAGTCGACGCCACCAAGTGCGTCATTCCGTGGGCCACGTTCACGGACCCCGAGCTTGCCCACGTCGGGCTGCGCGAGCAGGACGCCCGGCAACGGCACGGCACGATCCGTGTCCTGCGCTGGCCTTACCGCGAGAACGACCGTGCCCAGGCCGAGCGGGAGACCGGCGGCCACATCAAAGTGGTCACCGATAGGCGCGGCCGCATCCTGGGCGCAACCATCGTCGGCGCCCAGGCCGGCGAATTGATCACGACCTGGACCCTGGCGATTGCCCGCGGCCTCAAGGTGGGCGCCCTGCTGGGAGTGGTAATCCCCTATCCGACCCTCGCCGAGGTTGGGAAACGCGCCGCAATAAGCTATTACACCCCCGGCTTGGCCAACCCTTGGCTGCGGCGCCTCATCTCTTGGTTGCGCCGTCTGGGGTGAACTCCAGGCACCGTGCGGAAACATTCTGCGATGACCGCTGAAGCACCACTGCAACGGGACTCGGGTCCGCCGCCGCGGCCGCGCTTCGGGCTGTCCGGCAAGCTCCTGGTGCTCACGATCCTGTTCGTGATGATCACCGAAGTTCTGGTCTACGTGCCGTCGATCGCCAATTTCCGACTGAACTGGCTCAACGACCGGCTGGCTGCCGCGCGCACCGCCGCCTTGGTGCTCGACGCCGCCCCGAGCGGAATGGTGCCGGAGAGCCTCACGCGCCAGATCCTCTCCAGCATCGGCGCCAAGACCGTAGCGATGAAAATGGGCGACCAGCGGCGGCTGCTGGCCATCTCCGACACGCTGCCGCCGGTCCAGCACGACTTCGATATGCGCAACACGCGCTGGTACACCGCCGTGATGGATGCGTTCGAAACGCTGCTGTCGAACGACGATGACATCATGCGCGTCGTCGGCCCCGCGCCCAGGGGCGGTGAGTTCGTGGAGATCGTGCTGCGAGAAACACCGTTGCGGCAAGCCATGCTGCGGTTCTCGGCCAACGTCCTGCTGCTGTCGCTGTTCATCTCCGCAGTAACCGCCGCGCTTGTTTACCTGTCGCTGCACTATCTGTTCGTGCGGCCGATGCGGCGGATCACCGCCGAGATGGTGGCATTCCGGCAGGAGCCGGAGAACCCGGGCCGCATCACGGTGGCATCGGGGCGCGCCGACGAACTCGGCGTGGCCGAGCGCGAGCTCGCCGCCATGCAGGCCGACATTGCCTCGATGCTGCACCAAAAAAGCCGGCTCGCCGCGCTGGGCTTGGCGGTGTCGAAGATCAATCACGACCTTCGCAATCTGTTGGCCTCCGCGCAGCTGTTCTCGGATCGCTTGACCAGCCTGCAGGACCCGCAGGTCCAGCGCTTCGCGCCCAAACTGATGCATGCGCTCGAGCGCGCGATCCACTTCTGCCAATCGACCTTGTCTTACGGCCGGGCGCAGGAACGTCCGCCGGAGCGCCGGATGATCGCGTTCGAGCCGTTGGTCGAGGAGGTGAAGGAGACGCTCGGCCTCGGACCGGACGCGCCGATTCTCTGGATCAGCGCGGTCGAGCGCGGCCTGCGCGTCGATGCCGATCAGGACCATCTGTTCCGCGTGCTGGTGAATCTCGGGCGCAATGCTGTGCAGGTGCTCGAGAGCCGCGCGCCGAACGACACCGCCCGCGATCAGGTGCGCGTAACGGGCCGGCGCGAGGGCGCGGTCGTCGTCATCGAGATCGCGGACACCGGCCCCGGCATATTGGACAAGGCGCGCGCGCATCTATTCGAGGCTTTCCACGCTTCCACACGAGCGGGCGGCACCGGCCTCGGCCTGGCGATCGCCGCCGAGCTGGTGCGCGGGCATGGCGGCGACATCCGGTTGGTCGAAGGAACCATCGGGGCAACCTTCCGGATCACGATTCCCGACCGCGCCGTCGAGCTCGGCGCGCGCCGCGGCGAGCGTGCGCGCGCCTGATTCTTCTGCCATCCGGTGCACGGAACGCACCGCGGCGGCTGTCATCGCGGGCCTCCTCGCAACGACTCTTGTTCCGCACGCGGCGCGAACGCAACGCACCGACGTCCAAGATTTCGTGCGCGAGATTCCTTATTGCAGCCGCACAATCTCCCTCAGTCGTCCCAGGTCGTCGCCATGAATCCCCGCAAGGTCGAAGCCGACCAGCACGAGGGGAGTTCAACTGATGTCCATCTTGGCGTTGTGCGTAAAGTTCGTGACCAGGTGGGTAGGGCGTTATCGCCCGGAGCTTCACTACATGCGCGGACCCGGGCCCAAATGGCTGGAGAAGCAGCGTGCATCCGCTCGGGCGCGCCGCCGCAGCTGAAGCTCAGGCCGAGCGCGCCAACGCGCCGTCGATCATGTCGACGGTGTTCTGCACGCCATAGACCGCCACGAAGGAGCCGAAGCGCGGGCCTTTCTCCTGGCCAAGCAGGACCTGGTAGAGCATGTTGAACCAGTCGAGCGAGACGCCCGGCTTGCCGTCCTTGGTCTTGATCTTGCCCGACTTGTCGAGGAACGGCTCACGTCGCCCGATCTCGTAGACGACGTCCTGGATGGTCTCGGCGCTGGCCTCGGCGGGCAGCTGCGAAAGCGCGTCACGCAGATCCATGAGGGCGACGCGCTCGGCCTCGCTCGGCTCGCGGAACTTCTTCGCCGGCAGCACGAAGTCGCGGAAATAGTGGATCGCGTAAGTCACGAGCGCGTCGAGCTTCGGATGCGTCGCGCGCGTCACGCCCGGCCAATAGCGTCCGATGAAACCCCACAGCGTCTCGGCGTTCTCGGCATTCGACGCCGAGACCAAGTTGAGCAGCATCGAGAATGAGATCGGCACCCCGGCTTGCGGCGGATCGCCTGCATGGATGTGCCAGACCGGGTTGCTCAGTCGCTGCTTGGCGTCCTGCCGCCGATAGCCTTCGAGCAATTGCTGGTACTCGTCGACGTGGCGCGGGATGACGTCGAAGTAGAGCCGCTTCGCGGCCTTCGGCTCGCGGTACATCAACAGCGACAGCGATTCCGGGCTGGCGTAGCGCAGCCATTCCTCGATGGTGAGGCCGTTGCCCCTGGACTTCGAGATCTTCTGTCCGCCTTCGTCGAGGAAAAGCTCGTAGTTGAACCCCTCCGGCGGGATCCCGCCCAGTATCCTGCAGATCTCGCCCGAAAGCCTGACCGAATCGATCAAGTCCTTGCCAGCCATCTCGTAGTCGACGCCGAGCGCAACCCATCGCAGCGCCCAATCGGCCTTCCACTGCGACTTGACGCGGCCGCCCGTCACCAGCGTCTCCACCTCCTCGCCGGTATCCGGATCGGCGTAGGTCACCGTCCCCTGCGCGACGTTGCGGGCGATCATCGGCACCTGCAGCACGACGCCGGTGCGCGGGCTGATCGGCAGGAACGGCGAGTAGGTCGCCCGCCGCTCCGGACCGAGCGTCGGCAGAATGACCTCCAGCACGCGGTCGTAGGCCTCCAGCATCTTGATGAGCGTCGCGTCGAAGCGGCCGGAGGCGTAATAGTCGGTCGAGCTCGCGAATTCGTAGTCGAAGCCGAACTGGTCGAGAAAGCGACGCAGCCGCGCGTTGTTGGCGGCGCCGAACGACGGGTACTCGTTGGAGAATGGATCGGGCACCCGCGTCAGCGGCTTGCCGAGATGTGCCGCGAGCATCTCCTTGTTTGGGACGTTGTCTGGAACCTTGCGCAGCCCGTCCATGTCGTCCGAGAACGCAATCAGCCGCGTCTTGATGCGGTCGTCGGTGAGCACGCGGAAGGCGTGACGGACCATGGTGGTGCGCGCGACCTCGCCGAACGTGCCGATGTGCGGCAGGCCCGACGGCCCGTAACCGGTCTCGAAGATCACCTCTTCCTTCGGCTTTTTCTTCAGCCGCGCGACGATCTTGCGCGCCTGCTCGAACGGCCAGGCGGAGGACTGCTCGGCAATCTCGCGCAATGTCGCGGCTGGGACATCGAGGGTGGTCATGGGTCTCTCCGGGGCCCGCACCCTAGAAATCGTTGCCCAGCGGGTCAAACCGAGCGGTGCGGAATGCCCCAGCGCCTAAAACGGGCTGACCGGAAAATAGCGCAGCCACAGGTCGGTGAACTGGCCGGTTTCCCAGAGCCGGAACAACGCCCAGTTCAAGGCCTGCCGCAAGGTTTCGTTGCCGCGCCGGACCGCAATACCGATGCCCTCGCCGAAGTAGCGGCTTTCGATGAACGGCCCGCCTCGAAACGCACAGCAACCGGCCGAATCGCTGCCATTGAGCCAGAAAGCCAGTTGGATTCCGTCGCCGAACAGAAGGTCGATTTCGCCCTCCCGCAACGCCTGCCGCGTCGCCTCCGCGGTCGGATAGGGCCGCACGTCCGCCTCGGTGAAAAAGGTCCGCAGATAGGCCTCGTGGGCAGTCCCTGCCGCTACGCCAATCTTCTTGGCATCGAGCCGCTCCGGCAGAACCTCCTGGATGTCGCTGTCGCGCCGGGCCACGAAACGAGCCGCCGCGCGATAATACGGATCGGTGAAATCGGCGCGGCGACGCGTTTCGGGCGTGGGCGCGAGCGAGGCGATCACCGCGTCGCCGCGGTTCTCGCCCAGCGCGGCGAGCAAAGTATCGAACCGGCGCGCCTGCACGGTGCACGCGACCTTGAGCTCTTCGCAGATCATGCGCGCGAGATCGACGTTGAGACCCGCCGGATTACCGTCCGCGCCCGCGTAGTTGAACGGCGGGTAGTCGGTCTCGGTGAGAAAACGGATGACGACGGTCGGCAGCAGGGCGGGCCGGTCCAGCCGGCGCTTGGGGTCCCAGAACCCAGGCACCGTCACCGCCGGCGCGGCTTGCGCCGGCGTGGATGCGGCCGGCTGCGCCGAAAGTGCCGAGGCGCCGGCGGCCAGCGATGCGGCAGCCGTCGCGACGAGCGCGATCACGCGGTAAGGCGGACAGGGCAAGATTGATCCCGTATCGGTGCGATCCCGGAAGCGTTCGGTTGGCCAGGATGCAGCGACCAACCCGCGGTCACCGGGTTATAATCAAAAGGACGGCGCAAAGGTGACGCTCATTGCGTCGCCTGACGCCCACAATCCGGGCACCCGATGGGCCCGGGCGGGTTCTCGCGCCAGCGCGCGGACACGAGTGGACGGCACCGCGCTGCCCAAGGCTGGAAACATCCGTTCCGGTAAGGGCGCGAGAGGGCAGCAGGAAAATCCGCAACGGCAGGCCGTGGGCGAACGGAGGAGCAGTTCTACCCGGCGGAACGCTATTCGCGGCTCGCGATGCGTTCGACCAGGTCAAGGATGGAGCGCTGAATCGCCGTATCGGAGATGCGGGCGTAGGCCCGCATCAGTCGCACCGCATGTGCCGTCTCCAGGAACGGCATGATCGCCTCCTGCGGCGAGCCGCGGTCGGCCGCGCTGAAGAAGAACAAAATCGGGACGTCGAGCGCGTCAGCGATGCGCTGAAGTCGGGCGGCACCGACGCGGTTCACGCCCTTCTCGTATTTCTGCACCTGCTGGAAGGTCACGCCGAGTTGGTCGGCGAGCTCGGTTTGAGACATCTGCCGCTCGAGCCTGCGCACGCGGATCCGGCGCCCGACCTCGACGTCGTGGGGCTCGATCCGTCGTGCTCCGACCGATGATGATCGTTTCATGAAGCGCTTCCTTGTTGCCATCGCGGCGTGGGTTCCAGGGCAGCGAAGGCCCCGCCGCGCCCAATACCTTGGCAAACTCTGGCCGGCGCTACAACTGCCGGTCGACGCCTTGATCACACGTCTCGCCGAATACGCTACCGTCGGAACGGCATGCTGGCCGCGTAGCCGCGAACCCCCATGCTCGGCGCCACATTCGCCATGGCGGCGACCAAGTCGTTGGGATGGATGAACTCATCCTTGAAGCAGGCATAGCTGGCCGGATTGAAGATGTGCTTGAGCCAATCGACCACCACCATGTGCTTCTCGGAGCGCTTGAGGTCGGGATGATAGGTCAGCCAGAGATCGAGGTGATACCGCGCGCCCAGATCGCACGCGACCAGCGGCGCGCCCAACGCTATCGAGCAGGTCGGCAAGACGCCGACGCCGGCGCCCCTTTCGACCGCGTACAGCATCGCGGTGCTCGAATTGGTGCGAATGCCGACAATGCCGGTCAGCGACTCGAGCTTGAGCAGGCGCGCGAAGGCGCCCTCGTCGAGCTGCGGTCCCACCTGTTGGACCAGGCGGTGCTCCTTCAGGTCCGGCAGCGATTTCGGGACGCCGTGCAGGCGCGCGTACTCTTCCGACACGAAAGCATAGAGGTGCAGGCGGCCCAGTCGGGTCACGATCATGTCGGGATTGGCCGGTTGGCCGAACTGGATGGCGATATCGGCTTCGAGGCGCGCGACGTCGGCAAGCTCCATGGCACAGCGAAGGTCGACCGTCAGCAGTCGATAGGTATTCTGAAATTCGATCAGCTTGGGCATCACCCAGTAGGTGCCGACCCCTTCCGTCACCGCCACGCGCACGACGCCGGACGGATTGGGACCGACCTGCGCGGCTCGCCGATAGACATTGAAGCTGAGGCGCTCCATCTGCCGGATCTCTTCGACCAGGCTCAGCGCCTCGTCGCATAGCCTCAGTCCGGCCTGGTGGCGCACGAAAAGCTTCAAGCCCAGCTGCTCCTCCATCCGGTCGATCCGCCGCATCACCGTGGTGCTGGTGAGACCGAGCGCGTCCGCAGCTTTCCGGAAGCTGCCCTGATCCACGCAGGTCAGGAACAGCCGCAAATCATCCCATGAGCGGCCAGAATCCGGCACCTGCTGGTGCTGCGCTATTGCAGCATCCCGGTGCGATCTCTGCTGCATACTGACCACGCCTTTCCCCCTAGACTCTCAGCCAACGTAAGAAACTGCCGAGGGGGAAGGTTAAATGGCCACCGCGCGCTATGGAAGCGCTGCGTTTTTGCAGCGCCACGACATCGATCTGCTTGAACCCTTTGGGGGACTCGACACCGGTCCGGCCAGTCCAGCCGAGGTCGGCAAAATGCTGGCGCAAGCGCGCGCGGGCATTCCGGATGTACGCGTATCGGAACCGACCGCCTTGCGGGTGCTCAAGAAAAATCCGAACTCATTCTTTGCCATCCGCCGGGCGGGCCAGATCATCGGCGGGGTGTCCTACCTCTTCCTCACCGAGGACGGACTGGAGCGCCTGCTCCTTGACGAGCTGAATTTCGCCGACCCTGACGATGCCATCCTGACCCCGCCCGACCGCGAACCGGCGGCCATCTACATCTGGGCCTGTGCCGCCAAGGGACGCGCCGCGCTCGGTCTCGGGACCCCGTGCTGGCGCCTTCGCCACTGGCCATACGGTCGCGCCGACTATTACGCGCAGCCCAACACCGAGGAGGGCGTGCGCTTCGTCCAACAGCTCGGCTTCGAGCGCACGCCGAGCTTTCAACGGGATCTGTGGGTCTTCCGTCGTCGCTGCAATCGCCTGCGTGACAAGTTCTCGGTCCCAACGGCCTCGTCCGTCCGAGAGGCGGCATGATCGCGAGGGAAGCTCCGATGGGCCCGATCACCCAAGCTCCGGACAGCAAGCACACCACGATCAAGATCGCTCGCACGCTCAACGACCTGATGATCGTCGCCAGTATTCGATCCGCGGTCTATCTGGCCGAACAGGATTGTCCCTTTGAGGAGGAGTTCGACGGCAACGACTTGGTTGCGGCGCATCTGATCGGCTTCGTGGGCAATGAGCCGGTCGCGTGCCTGCGCGCGCGCTTCTTCGCCGATTTCGCCAAGGTCGAGCGCCTTGCCGTGCGGCATCAGTACCGACGATCGATGGTTGCGTTCAAGCTGGTGCGCGAATGCGTCACCTTCCTCAAGCGCAAGGGTTATCGCCGCATCTACGGCCAGGCACAGGATCGGCTAGTGGATTTCTGGGCGCGGTTCGGCGCCAAGCCGCTCGCCCACAATCGAAAGGTCGTTTTTTCGGACTTCTCGTACACCGAGATGCTGTTGGAGCTGCCTCCCGATCCCAATGCGATCACCATCGATTCCGATCCGTACGTGATCATCAGGCCGGAAGGCGATTGGGACCGGCCCGGCGTTCTCGATCAGTCGACGGGTCGCGCCGTGAGCTCGCCCCTGCACGAACCCGTGCCCCGGAAGGCCGCGTGAGGGCAATCGACATGGGCACGCGCGACACGCTGCGCCATCCGCCGCCAGTGCTTGTGTGCGTGGACATGCAGCAGGAATACCTCAGCCCCGGCCGCCGCCATGCCATGGCCGACACCACCGAGGTGCTTGCCACCTGCACAACGCTGCTGGCCCAGTGGCGCTCCCGCCTGTGGCCGATCCTGCACCTCAAGCGCGTTGCCCGTTCGGCCTGGTTCAACCCGGCCAGCACCCTGACGGACTGGCTCCCGGCATTTCGCCCGCGGCCGGGCGAAATGACGTTCGAGCATCCACTGCCCTCCGCTTACAGCTCGGCGCGCTTCAATGAATACATCAGCCACGTCGGTGTTACTACCTGCATGCTGCTCGGCTTCTCGCTGGAGGAAACCGTGCTGGCGACCGCTGTGGAGGGGTTTCATCGCGGGCACGACCTGCACGTGGTCGGGCAAGCTGTCGCATGCGGGGGTTTTGAAGGATGCGACCACCGCCTGTACCGGCAGATCCTGCTGACACTGATCGAGAACTATGCCGCGGTGCAAACGCTGGACGAGGTCAACCGGCGTTTCGTCGAACTGATTCGATGACGGTGGGATGGATCGGCCAAAACGGAAGATTGCGACGCGCACCGCGCCAACGCGAGGGGGACTAGTGCATGCACGACACCAAGAGCCATCAGCTTGAAGCGTTGATCTTGGCGCTCGACGATCAGCGGGCGCTGGTAGCCGGTCACGGCCTGGCGCATTCGGCGCTTTTTCTCGCTGCCGCCAAGCTCGATCTGCAAATGCACCTGTACGGCATCTCGGACGAGGAGCTGAAGGCGCTGTGCGAGGCGCTCGATCGCCAACCCACGCCGGCGTCCGGCGCCGCCGAGGCTGGCACCCCGGTCGGCCTCTGCGGCGAGAACGGCAATGTGGTGTCGATCTCCGAGCGACGCTGCCAGCGCAATGCCGGCCAAGCCCTGCGTGCCCTCGCCCGAGGTCCGATCAAAACCGCCTGAGCGGCCTGACCGCCGCAGGCGCAGGGCCAAGCCTCGCATGCGATCGTTCAAGATCCAAGTCGCGGCCTGCGGCGCCGGGCGAAGCGCGGCTTTACCCCGCACACGTAACATGCTTGCCTGCGTCGGTATGCGGGGCACCGGAGCGGGTTGATGCGGCAGTCGGCCGGAAAGTTTCTGGCGATTCCGCTGGCGCTGTTCGTGGTCTTCCTGTCGCTCTACGCGATCTGGCTGATCCTCGACCTGCCGCCCGAAGAGGTCCTGCTTCCGATCGTCCATCGGTTCTTTGAACGCTACGGGGTGCTCACGGCGCTCGCCTGCGGCCTGATCGAAGCGCTGCTGCTGGTGGGGTGGTACTTCCCGGGCACGACGATCATCGTGGCGGGACTGATCCTCTCGGGCGCCGACCTTGCGCAATACGCCGCGATGGCAGGTGCCGCGGCCGCCGGCCTCTCAACCGGGCACCTGATAAATTTCCTGGTCGGCCGGCACGGCTGGTATCGCCTGCTGCTCGCGTTCGGCCTCAAGGATTCGCTCGACACGGCGCAGCAGTGGTTGCTCAAATACGGCTTGAGCGCGATCTTCACCACCTACTGGCAGATCAACCTGGCCTCGCTGACGTCGACGGCCGCCGGCATTCTGCGGTTTCCGTTGGTGCCGTTCGTGATTTTTTCAAGCTCTGCAACCGTGCTTTGGATCGGCTTCTGGAGCACCGCGATCTATTTCCTCGGACAGGCGGCGATGACCCTCGTCGGCTTGCGACTGGCGCTCGTGGTGATCGCCTTGTGGATCAGCGTGCGGCTGCTGCTCTACGCGCGCGCGAACCGCGTGGCGGCGCGAACCGCGCTCGCAACAACCGAAGCAGGCGCGCTGCGTCCCGGCGCGGCCGATCACAGATAACGGCGCAGGTTGGCGGCGGCTTCCGCGGTTCCCTGCTTGAGGCTGAAGGGCGCAACGAACCGGCCCTGCTTGTCCATGAGATAGACCAAGGCGGTGTGGTCCATGGTGTAGCCGCCCCCCTCGCTCGGTACTTTCTTGAAGTAGACCCGATAGGCCTTGAGCATGCGCTCGACCGCGTCGGGCGTGCCGGTCAATCCGATCAGGTGCGGATCGAAGTTCGACAAGTAGTCCTTGAGCTTCTCCGGGGTGTCGCGTTCCGGATCCACCGTGACGAACAGCGCGCGCACGCCGTCGGCGTCGGGCCCGAGCTGCCGCAACACCTCGGACACTTCGAACAGCGTGGTCGGGCATACGTCGGGGCAATGGGTGAAGCCGAAGAACACCAGGAACGGCCGACCCTTCAGGTCGGCGTCGGTCACCGTTCCGCCGCTCTGATCCACGAGCCGGAATGGGCCGCCGACCGCCGACGCGGTGGTGGCGATCGGGCCCGGCATGCGATCGGAGACCAACAGGACAACGGCGAGCACGCTGGCAAGCCCAACCGCAAAGGCCGCCGCCGCGATCAGCAGCTGGGTCGTCCGCGCCGTCATGATCGAATCCTTGAGACCGCGCGCCTCAAAAGCAAAGCGCGATCCCGGCGAGGATCATCTCGTAGAACACCGCGCCGCCGTAGCGCGCCCACAGCACCAGGGTGGCCGCCAGCAGCACACCCGCCGCCGCCGCGATCGGCACCAGCAGGCGCGGTCCGGGGGCTCGAGCCGGGATGCCGGCGGGGACGTCGTGTCCACGCATGTCACTCACATAGGACCGATCGGCCCTGCCGGCAACGGTGCGCACAGGCCGCCTCAGTAGTCCACGCTGACGAGATAGAGTCCCTCGGCCGGTGCGACCGGGCCGCAGGCCGCACGGTCGCGGGCCGCCAGCGCGGCGCCAAGGTCATCGGCGCTCCACTTGCCCTCCCCGACCCATGTCAATGAACCGACCATCGATCGGACTTGATGGTGGAGGAACGAGCGCGCCGAAGCCCGAATCTCGATCAGGTCGCCGTGACGCTCGACGTCGAGGCGATCGAGCGTCTTGACCGGCGTCTTGGCTTGGCATTCGGCCGCCCGGAAGGTGGTGAAATCGTGCCGGCCGACGAGCCGTTGTGCCGCCGCCTGCATCGCGGCGGCGTCGAGCACACGCGCGATGCGCCAGGCGCGGCCGCGGTCGAGCGTCAGGTCGGCGCGCCGGTTGACCAGGCGATAAACGTAGTGCCGCCGCTTGGCGGAAAACCGCGCATCGAAGTCGTCGGCAACCCGTTCCGCCCGCAGCACCGCAACCGGATGTGGCCGCAGGTGGGCGTTCAAAGCATCGCGGACGGTGTCGGTGTCGGGATTGCCCGCCAGATCGAAATGCGCGACCTGACCGAGCGCATGCACGCCGGCGTCGGTCCGCCCGGCACCCTGCAACGTGACCTCCTCGCCGCAGAAGGCGGCAATGGCGGCGGTGACGACACCCTGCACCGACACGCCGTCCGCCTGCATCTGCCAGCCGACGAACGGCGTGCCGTCATACTCGATGGTGATGCGGTAGCGCGGCATCGCGGGCTCACGGCAGCCGGGTGCCGGCGGCAAGCTTGGTCCCGCGCAGGAACTCCTGCGCGCGCGTCGGCCTGCGCCCTGCGCGCTGGACTTCGACAAGCCGCACCGCGCCGGCGCCGCACGCGATCGTGCCGGCAGCATCGAGCACCGCGCCGGCGGCACCTTCGCCCTCGCCCGGCGCGGTTCGCAGCACTTTGACGCGAACAGGCTCGCCATCCTCGCCGGGAATTTCGAACCAGGCGCCCGGGAACGGCGAGAGCCCGCGGCAGTGATCGTGCACGGCTTGCCACGGCCGCGACCAGTCGATCCGCGTTTCCGCCTTGTCGATCTTGGGCGCATAGGTCACGCCGGTCTCCGGCTGCGGCGTGAAACGAAGCGCACTCCGCTCCAGCCCGCCGAGCGCGCGGCCCATCAGATCCGCGCCGAGCCGCGCCAGCCGATCGTGCAACTCGCCCGCCGTCATCACCGGCTCGATCGGGACGCGTTCGACCATCGCCACCGGGCCGGTATCGAGTCCCTCCTCCATTTTCATCACCGCAACGCCAGTCTCGATATCGCCCGCCATGACGGCCCGGTTGATCGGCGCCGCCCCGCGCCAGCGCGGCAGCAGCGATGCATGCAGATTCAAGCAGCCGAGCGGCGGCGCATCCAGCACCGGTTTGGGCAGGATCAGCCCATAGGCCACGACCACCGCGGCATCGGCCGCGTGCGCCGCGAAGGCGGCCTGCGCGTCGACCGCCCGCAACGTCTTCGGCGTTTGCACCTCGAGGCCAAGGCGGCGCGCCTCGCGCTCGACCGGCGAGGGTTGCGGCTCCAGGCCACGCCCGGCCGCCCGCGCCGGCTGGGTGTAGACGGCCGCAACCTCGTGGCCCTGCCCGACGATCTCGACCAGCGTCGGCACCGCGAAATCCGGCGTGCCCATGAAGATCAGGCGCAGAGCCATCGCGTCCACCGCCAATTGGGTTCTTCGCTCCAAGCCTGAACGCCATCGTCATTGCCTAGGAGCCAAGCGACGAAGCAAGCCCTGGCAAGTGCATGAGACAACGACACCGCCGTCCTGGATTGTAAGCAGCAGCTCGAGCCGGTCGAGCTCGCGGCCGATCTGCGCCCTCAGCTGCTGGGGCAGCCACGCCCGTCCGCCGTGCGCAGCGCCTCCAGCCGCGCCCGTCGATCGCGCCGCAACGGGGCATAGCCAGAGATCCCTTGCGCCAGCAAAAGTCCCTTGATCCGGTTGACATGCCGGATCCGCTCGTCGAGCAAGACCTCGCGCTCACGGCCGATCCGGCGGCGGTCCTCTTCCTCGGCGCAAGGGGCTACCACCATCGAGCACACCCGCGGTTCGCCCCGCTTGTAGGCCAGCAGCACCCGCAACAGCGCCTCACCGTCGATCTTGTCAGTCTTCGCCCGCCGCCGCCGGCGCGGCACCGCAACCGAGGCGGCGTCCACCACATGGCTCTCGATCCCCTCCTGCTGCAGCACGCGGTGCAGCGAGAACCCGTCCAGCCCCGCCTCCTGGATCGTAATGATCGGATAGTTCTTGCCGGTGCGCGCAAACGCCTTGCGCTGCACTTCGCCTTCGGCTCGCTGACTAGCCGACCGCGGCGCGTTTGGCCGCCTTGCTGAATTTCTTGACGATGCGATCGCGCTTGAGCTTCGAGATGTGATCGATGAACAGCACGCCGTCGAGGTGGTCGATCTCGTGCTGCAGGCAGGTCGCGAGCAAGCCTTCGGCATCGACCTCATGCGGCTTGCCGTCGCGGTCGAGGTAGCGCACGCGCACCGTGGCCGGGCGTTCGACATCTTCGTGGATCTCGGGGATCGAAAGGCAGCCCTCCTCGTAGGTCGACAACTCGTCCGAGCGGCTCAAGATTTCCGGATTGATGAAGACTTGAGGCGCGCGCGGCTCATCCTTCTTGGCGAGGTCGGCGGTGATCACCCGCTTCGGCACGCCGATCTGGATCGCCGCCAGCCCGATCCCGGGCGCGCCGTACATGGTCTCCAACATGTCGTCGACGAGCTGCCGGATCTCGTCGTCGATCGCTTTCACCGGCTCGGAGACAAGACGCAATCGCGGATCGGGCAGAACAAGGAGGGGACGGACGGCCATGCGCGCGATTTAGGAGCTTGACCCCAGAGGGGTCAAATCGGGCGCCTCGTTCCCTTTTCGTTCGCGTGCCACCACGAATTCAGGCTACACGTGCGGGATGGACCAGCCCCTGTTCGTGGTCGGTGACTTCGAAGTGACCCTCGGCATCCTGCTTGCGGCGCTGATCGGCCTCATCCTCGTTGCGGTGATCGCGCTTGCCGTGCAGCTCGCCCGGGCGACGCGGACGCGCGCGCTCGAGGAGGCGAGCCGCGAGGCGGCGGCGCAAGAGATCGAGGAACGGATCGGCGAGCTCGCCCGCATCCAGGCCGAGACCGCGGGCCGCGTGCTCACGATGGGCGAGATCCTGTCGGGGCGGCAGGCGGAACTCGCGCGCACGCTCGGCGAGCGCCTCGACGCCGTGACCCATCGGGTCGGCCAGTCCATCGAGACCACCACCCGCCACACCGTCGACAGCCTGCGGCACCTGCACGAACGCCTGGCGGTGATCGATGGCGCGCAGAAGAACCTCTCCGAGCTCACCTCACAGGTGACCTCGCTGCGCGAGGTGCTCGCCAACAAGCAGGCGCGCGGCGCCTTCGGGCAGGGCCGCATGGAAGCGATCGTCCAGGACGGCCTGCCGAAGGGCAGCTACGCATTCCAGTTCACTCTGTCGAACCGCACGCGCCCCGACTGCGCGATCTTTCTGCCGGGCGACGAGCGGCGGCCGCTCATCATCGACGCCAAGTTTCCGCTCGAGGCGTTGTCCGCGCTGCGCGACGCCAAGAGCGACGACCTGCGCGGCAAGGCCGCGCAACGGCTGCGCCAGGACGTGCTCAGGCACGTCAACGACATCGCCGAACGCTACCTCATTCCCGGCGAGACCCAGGATCTCGCGCTCATGTTCGTACCTTCGGAATCGGTCTATGCCGAGCTGCACGACAGTTTCGACGACGTGATTCAGAAAGCCTACCGCGTGCAGGTGGTCTTGGTCTCGCCGTCGCTGCTGATGCTCGCCATCCAGGTGATGCAGCAGATCCTCAAGGACGCGCGCATGCGCGACGCCGCCGATCAGATCCGCACCGAAGTCGGCCATCTCACCGACGACCTCGAACGGTTGCGCGAGCGCGTGCTCAAGCTGCAGGCGCATTTCGGACAGGCCTCGGCCGATGTCGAGCAGGTCCTGATCTCCGCCGACAAGATCGCCAAGCGTGGCGCGCGGATCGAGGCGCTCGATTTCGAGGAGCCGTTGCCGGCCCCGCCAACCGGCGTCGTCATCCAGGCACCGATGCGCCTGCAAGCGGGGGAGTAGGCATTTTTCCGGCGCATACAGAACCGTTATTGCGAGCCGAAGCGAAGATTCCATGGGGAGTGGATAGCAGCCGAGTCCAGGTCCAGACTGAGGTTGCTTCAACCCACTCAACCTGGAGGACGACCGATGTTGCTCGCTGATCGTATCGCTGACACTGAACCGACCGCTATCCGAACGCATCTTGGCGCAATTTTTGTTTCGTTGGAACTGAGCCGTTCGACTTGGTTGATCACTTCGCTGTCGCCGGGCAACGGCGAAAAGATGTCGAAGCACGGCGTTGCGGCGGGAGATCTCGTGGCGCTGCTGGCGAAGTTTGCGCAGCTGCAGCGCAAGGCGTTTGCGCGCACCGGCAAGAACTATCCGATCATTACGATCCAGGAGGCGGGGCTGGACGGGTTCTCGCTGCACCGCGTGCTGCAGCAGGAGGGGATCGAGAGCCATGTGGTGGACGCCGCCTCGGTTGCGGTGCCGCGCCGGCGGCGGCGGGCGAAGACTGACAAGATCGACGGTGAGGCGCTGTTGCGGGTGCTGCTGGCCTACAAGCGGGGCGAACCGCGGGTGTGCTCGATGGTGGTAGCCCCTTGCGCCGAGGAAGAGGACCGCCGCCGGATCGGCCGTGAGCGCGAGGTCTTGCTCGACGAGCGGATCCGGCATGTCAACCGGATCAAGGGACTTTTGCTGGCGCAAGGGATCTCTGGCTATGCCCCGTTGCGGCGCGATCGACGGGCGCGGCTGGAGGCGCTGCGCACGGCGGACGGGCGTGAGCTGCCCCAGCAGCTGAGGGCGCAGATCGGCCGCGAGCTCGACCGGCTCGAGCTGCTGCTTGTGCAGATCAAGGCGGTCGAGGCGGAGCGGGACGCGATGCTGGCGAGGTTGAGCCAGAGCGTGGACGAGAACACGCGGGAGCATCCGCTGGCGATGCTGCTGGGGGTGAAGGGGATCGGGGAGGAATTTGCGGCTGCGCTTTGGTTCGAGTGCTTTTACCGGAGCTTTGCCAATCGCCGGCAGATCGCCGCCTATGCGGGCTTGGCGGCGACGCCGTGGCAGAGCGGGTCGGTCGCGCATGAGCAAGGCGTGTCCAAGGCCGGCAATGCGCGACTGCGCAAGAAGCTGGTGCAGCTCGCCTGGCTCTGGCTGCGCCATCAACCGGGGTCGGCACTGGCGCGCTGGTTCCATGCGCAAGCCCATCGCAAGGTCGCCATCGTCGCACTGGCGCGCAAGCTGCTGGTCGCCTTGTGGAAGTATGTCACCGCCGGCGTCGTGATCGAAGGTGCGGCGCTCAAGGGCGCTGCCTAGGCGGCAAGCCAGGCGTCTCGTCAGGCGAGCCACCTCACCCACAGTTGAGCAGCAACAGCACCATGACCAATCCGCCGAGACCCGATCAGTCTCGGCCGATCCGGGCGGACGAACCGATGGATTGCATGGCTTCAAAAGCCGTAGCGAAGAATGGCTTCGTCCTCTCGAGCCGCCCGCCGCAAGCGGAATCCTGGTACGGCACGCTCGTGCGGCCGACCGAATGTGAGTTTGATCTGGCGTCAAACCTGATCGCGAAACCGGCTCGACCTCGATCGTAGAAAAACTGCAAATGGTCCTCCTTGCATCATGAACCGCTCTTCGTCCCGACCGCTGGAGCCTGATGGCGTGCTCGATCGCGTCAAGGCCAAGCCGCTGCGCGGCGGCCCTGCGGGCCGACCTTGACCCGATCTGCGCGCGCCATCTTCAAAACTCCACGCTCGGGACGAAGAGGTGCTCCTCGCTCGAACAAAGAGGTGACCCCAAAGTGTGAGACCTTGACTCGGCACATCCCCATGTGAGCAATCCAGGCGGCGGCGCGGTTTCTGGATTGCCTCGTCGCCGGCGCTCCTAGCTAGGAAGAAACAGGCGGATGAGATTCGGCCCTCACACGCCGTCATCCTGAGGTGCCCGAGCGAAGCGAGGGCCTCGAAGGATGCTGCTCTGCCGTGCAGCTGCTATGTTATGCGTCCTTCGAGGCTCGCCCGACTTCGTCGGGCGAGCGCCTCAGGATGACGAGTCCGAACAAGCGTTCCCCCACAACGCCGTCATCCTGATCAGGATGAGGGGTTGCAAGTTTCATCCAGGTGGATCGGTCGCCAAGCCGGTGCGCAACTCGCAACGACGGACTGACCGGTAGCGACTCGGCGCCATGTCTGCTAGGCCGCTCCCGATGACCGCGACCCGCGAGAGCGCGCCGGCGCGCACGAGCCTGAGCGACACGTTCGCGGTGTACCTGCAGCCGCGCGTGCTGATCGTGATGTTCCTCGGCTTCTCGTCGGGGCTGCCGCTGGCGCTGTCGGGCTCGACGCTCTTGATCTGGATGCGCGAAGCCGGCGTCGATCTCGCGACGATCGGCTTGTTCGCCCTGGTCGGCACGCCCTACACCATCAAGTTCCTGTGGGCCCCGGTGGTCGACGCCCTCGACGTGCCGATCCTTTCGCGGCTGCTCGGCCGCCGCCGCGGCTGGCTGGTGCTCTCGCAGCTGCTGCTGCTCGCCGCGATCGTGTTCCTGGGTATGCGCGATCCCGCTAGCTCCCCTTGGCTGGTCGCGCTCGGCGCCCTCCTGGTTGCCACCGCTTCGGCGACCCAGGACATCGTCATCGATGCTTTTCGCGTGGAGAGCCTGGACGAGCGCGAGCAGGCCGCCGGCATGGCGTCGTTCGTGGCCGCCTATCGTGTCGGAATGCTGGCCTCGACCGCCGGCGCCCTGTTCCTGGTGACCGGGTTCGAAGCCTGGGGTCTCGACAAGCAGGCGGCGTGGACCTGGGGCTACATCGCGATGGCCGGCTTGGTACTGGTCGGCATCTTGACGACGCTCCTCGCGCGCGAACCGGCGCGCAGCGTCGCAACCGCTTCCGCGCATGTGGGGCCGGCGGCGGCGACGCTCGGCCACAACCCTGTCGCCCGCGTGTTCAATGCCGCAGTCGGCGCCTTCTCCGAGTTCCTGACGCGCGAGGCGGCGGTGGTCGTGCTCGCCTTCGTGGTGCTCTACAAGTTCTGCGACGCCTTCGCCGGCACCATGACGGCGCCGTTCGTCATCGATCTCGGCTTCTCGCGCAACGACTATGCGGCGATCGTCAAGGGCGTCGGCCTCGCGGCTACGCTGATCGGCGGCTTTGCCGGCGGCTTCGTCGCGCGCGCGCTGCCGCTGTCCACAAGTCTGTGGCTCGGGGCCCTGCTGCAGCTCGCCTCCAACCTGGTATTCACCTGGCAGGCGCTGGTCGGCGTCAATCACGTCGCGCTCACGATCACGATCATCGTCGAGAACTTCACCGGCGCGATCGGCACCGTGATCTTTGTCGCCTACCTTTCGGCGCTGTGCAAAAGCCCGCTGCACACCGCGACGCAGTTCGCGCTCTTGACCGCGCTCTCGGCGGTCGGGCGCACGTACCTGTCCGCCGGCGCCGGCTACGTGGCGGCGGCGGCCGGCTGGCCGTTGTT
This sequence comes from uncultured Alphaproteobacteria bacterium, assembly GCA_963788095.1. Classification (GTDB taxonomy): domain Bacteria; phylum Pseudomonadota; class Alphaproteobacteria; order Rhizobiales; family Xanthobacteraceae; genus CAVTXS01. Next base: position 53,531 of record CAWBFP010000003.1, read on the forward strand.
CTTCGTGATCAGCGCCTTGGTGGCGCTGCCGAGCCTCGTGCTGCTGGCCTGGCTGCAGGCGCGCGGGCATTTCGACCGGCTGGGACCGGCCAGGCTCGGTGCCGCCGACGATTGATCGAGTTCAATTGGTATGGCTTCGGGTCGATCCCTCCCCTGCGCGTAGCGGGGAGCGATGGAGCATTCGCCTCCGCTCGATCAAAACGGCGTGCGCTGGCGGATCGCCGCGGCGAGCGTGCCCTCGTCGAGGTAGTCGAGCTCGCCGCCGACCGGCACGCCGTGCGCAAGCCGCGTCACCTTCACGCCGGCGCCGTGCAACAGGTCGGTGATGTAGTGCGCCGTGGTCTGGCCGTCGACGGTGGCGTTGAGCGCCAGGATGATCTCGTTGACCTGCGGCTCGTGCGCGCGCGTGACCAGCGCCTCGATGGTGAGGTCCTGCGGGCCGATGCCGTCGAGCGGCGAGAGCGTGCCGCCGAGCACGTGGTAACGCGCGTCAAGCGCGCCCGCGCGCTCGAGCGCCCACAGGTCGGCAACGTCGGCGACGACCACGATCACGGAAGCGTCGCGGCGCGGGTCGGTACACACCGTGCAGGGGTTCTGGCTGTCGATGTTGCCGCATGTGCGGCACACGGTGATCGTGTCGAGCGCGCCTTGCAGCGCCGCGGCGAGCGGCATCATCAGCGGCTCGCGCTTCTTGATCAGGAACAGCGCCGCGCGCCGCGCCGAGCGCGGCCCGAGCCCCGGCAGCCGGGCGAGCAACTGAATCAGCCGCTCGATCTCCGCACCCGCCACCGCCTTCGGCATCAGAATTCGGCCCCGTAGCCGCCGGCCGGATCGACCAGCGACTGCAGACGCAACGCCGCAGCGCGCCCGAAGCGGAGCAGCATGCTCCGCCGCGTGGCGCCGGAGACACGGTGCGCCGGCGCCGCGCAGACGATCGAGGCGCCGAAGGCGTCGGCGACGATGAGCCCGGTATCGGGCGGAAAAATCTCGCAGGGCACGTCCACCGAAGTGGCGAAGAACAACCGGTCGCAATGCCGCCGGTAATCCATCCATTTGTGATCGGCGCGGAAGTCGGCGATCGAGGATTTGATCTCGACGATCCAGATCTCGCCGTCGCCACCCAGTGCCACCAGGTCGGCGCGCCGGCCGGACGCGAGCGCAAGCTCGCTGACGCAGCAAAACCCCAGCGACAGCAGCAGCCGCATCGTGCCGCGCGCAATCGCGAGCGCGCCCGGCGATTGCCGGCCATCCGCCACCGCGATGTCGGTGCGCAGCGACTCGAAGGTCATGCCTGGATCATAGCATGGGCGGCCGCGCGCTCCGGGAACGCAGTCCGCAGCGCGACGCGGCTCGCCTCGAGCACTCCCCGTTCGGTGATCAGGCCGGTAACCAAGCGCGCGGGCGTGACGTCGAAGCCGTAGTTTGCGACCGGCGACCCGGGTGCGACGATCTCGACCGTTTCGATGCGACCGTCGGCGGTCCGGCCGGTCATACGCGCGACTTCCTCAGGCCCGCGCTGCTCGATCGGGATTTCGCTGACCCCGTCGCTCACCGCGAAATCGATGGTCGGCGACGGCAGCGCCACATAGAACGGCACGCCGTTGTCGCGCGCGGCCAGCGCCTTCAGGTAGGTGCCGATCTTGTTGCAGACGTCGCCCTGGGCCGTGACCCGGTCGGTGCCGACGATCACCAGGTCGACCTGGCCGTGCTGCATCAGGTGCCCACCGGTATTGTCCGGGATGACGGTGTGGGCGAGCCCGTTGTGCCCGAGCTCCCACGCCGTCAGCGCGGCGCCCTGATTGCGCGGGCGCGTCTCGTCGACCCAGACATGCAGCGGCACGCCCTTGTCGTGCGCCGCATAGATCGGCGCCGTGGCCGTGCCCCAGTCGACGGCCGCGAGCCAGCCGGCATTGCAGTGGGTCAGCACATTCACGGGCTCGCCTCGGGGCTTACGCGCCGCAGCCTGCTCGATCAACTCCAGGCCATGCCGTCCGATCGCCGCATTGATGGCGACGTCCTCGTCGCAGATCTCGGCGGCGCGCCGATAGGCGGCGGCGAGGCGCTCCTCGCGCGGGCGATTGCGCATGACCGCCAGCATCTCGTCGAGCGCCCATTTGAGATTGATCGCGGTCGGGCGCGTGACCATGAGCTGCGCGCACGCAGACTCGAGCGCCGCATCGGAAGCATCCTCGCGCAATGCGAGGCAGACGCCGTAGGCCGCCGTGGCGCCGATCAGCGGCGCACCGCGCACCTGCATGCTGCTGATCGCATGCGCGGCGTCTTGCAGGCTCGCCAGCCGGATGGTCTCGAACCGATACGGCAGCCTGGTCTGGTCGATGGTGCCGACGGTCCAGCCGTCGGGCTCGAGCCAGATGGTGCGCGTGTGCTTGCCATCGACCTTCATCGCCGTTCACACATCATTCTCGGGTGCCACACATAGGCGGCTCTTAGGCTCCCGCAAAGCCTCATCACTATCATTGCGAGCCGAAGGCGATGTAATCCAGAATCGAAGCCAAATCTCGATTGCTCGTCGCTGACGGTCCTCGCAATGTCGGCCTTGCCACCGTTTGATCCGTTCCGCAATGTCGCGTTTCACCGGAGGACGACATGGCTGCGATCGACTACGAGGCCGAGTACAACAACCGCGCGCGCGTGCCCGAGCACCCCGAGATCTTCGCGCGCTGGACGCGCGCGGCGGCCGACTATCGCGCGGCGGCCCGGCGGGCGCGGCGTGCCGAGCTCGGCCTCTCGTACGGGTCGACCGAGCGGCAGACCATCGATCTGTTCCGACCGGATGGCGAGGCGAGCGCGCTCGCGCTGTTCATCCACGGCGGCTACTGGCGCTCGCTCGAGCCTGCCCTGTTCAGCCACATGGCGGCCGGCTTGAATGAGCGTGGGGTGACGGTCGGGGTCGCCGGCTACGACCTGTGTCCGCAGGTTTCGATCGCCGAGATCATCCGGCAGACGCGGGAGGCTTGCCGGTTCCTGTGGTCGCGCTTCGGACAGCGGATACTGGTCTTCGGCCACTCGGCCGGCGGCCATCTCGCCGCCTGCATGGCCGCCACCGACTGGACCGAGATCGACAGCACGCTGCCGGCCGATCTCACCCCGGTCGCGATGGCGATCTCCGGCCTGTTCGATCTCGATCCGCTGATCGGCGTCTCGATGAACGCGGATCTCCGGCTGGATGCGGCGGAGGCCCGCCGCCTCTCGCCGCTGTTCTGGCTGATCGGTGCCGACCGCACCCTCGATGCCGTCGTCGGCGGGCTCGAGAGCAGCGAGTTCCTGCGCCAGAGCAAGATCATCACCGAGACCTGGGGCGAGAAGGGCGCCGGCACGCTCTACACGGAAGTCGCGGGCGCCAACCACTTCACCGTCATCGACCCGCTCGCCGACCCGGCGAGCCCGATGGTCGACCGGCTGGCAACGCTCGCCACGCGGGTGAGTTGACGCGCCATCGCAATAACAGCGTCGTCAGCTTGATCCCGCTGCAGCCGGCCCGGCCGCCAGCCGCGCGAGGTCGAAGCGGGCGACCTCGACGAGGAGCTCGACGAACGCGCGCGCGCCATGGTCGAGCGCGGCCTCGCCCTTGGCCGCCGACGCCGCCGATGCATCACCGACCGCGCCGGCGGGGTTGAGGTCCTGCGTCATCCAGCCGAAGCCGGCCGGTTCGTCCAACCGCAGGTGCCGGAATTCCCGCTCCATGCCGGCCGCGGCCGAGGCGAAATTGCGTGCCCGCTCATGCCGTACCGTATCGGGCCATCCCGCCGCCATCAGCGAGGTCTCGATCTCGCCGGCATGAATGCCATGCAGGTGCTCGTCGCGGCTGAACAAACCGTCGGGATAGCCCAGGCGATGCCAGGAGGTGGTGACCGCGAGCATGCTTAAGCGCACGCGCAGATCGCGGGCGACGAGCCCCATGACCTCGGCGTTGCCGCCGTGGCTGCTGACCATGACGAGCTTGCGCACGCCTGCCCGGTGAACGCTCGCACCGATTTCGCCGAGCACGCGCAGCCAGGTCTCAGTCGACAGCGTCAGCGTGCCCGCGAATGCGCGATGCTCTCCCGACGTGCCGATCCTCTGCACCGGCAGGAACGTCGCCGGCAACTCGGGCGGCAGCTCCTTTCGTACGCGCGCCAAATAGGCATCCGCGATCGCGGCGTCGGTGCCGAGCGCAAGGTGCGGTCCGTGCTGCTCCACCGCGGCAATCGGCAGCACCGCGACCCAGCGCGCGGGATCGCCTTGCGCGAAATCCTCGGAGGTCATTTCCAGCCAGTCGCGCCTGGGAAGCATTCGGGCAATCCATGAATTGTTCACGCTACCATCCTTCGAGACGCGTCGCTTGCGCGACGCTCCTCAGGATGAGGGCCGAGGCAAGCCGCGCCCTCTGGCCTCATCCTGAGGAGCCGCGCGGAACGCGCGGCGTCTCGAAGGATGGCCGCGGTTTCAAACTTCATCCCGAGCAACTGCCGAGGGCCAAAGGATGCGACTTGCGGCGACTCAAATCCATCCGGCGAGGAACAGCGCGATGCCGGCGGCCGAGCATGCCGCCAGCGTTGCCAGCATCCCGGCCTTGAAGCGGAAGATCGCGACCACGGCCGCCACGCTGAGCGCCAGCGCCCAGCCATTGACGCTCGCCAGCACCGGGGCGTCGAACGCGAGACCATAGCCGCGCACCGGCCACACCTCGCGGAAGATCGTGTGGATGGCAAACCAGATCGCGAGGTTGAGGATCACGCCGACGACGGCCGCGGTGATCGCCGACAGCGCCGCGCTCAAAGCGTTGTTGCCGCGCAGCTGCTCGATGAACGGCGCGCCGAGAAAGATCCACAGGAAGCACGGCGCGAACGTCACCCAGGTGGCGAGCAAGCCGCCGAGCGTGCCGGCCAGCATCGGCGGCAACGTGCCGGCGTCGCGGAACGCCGCCATGAAGCCTACGAACTGCAACACCATGATCAACGGGCCGGGGGTGGTCTCGGCCATGCCGAGGCCGTCGAGCATCTCGCCCGGTTCGAGCCAGCGATAGTGCTCGACCGCCTCCTGGGCGACATAGGCCAGCACCGCGTAGGCGCCGCCGAACGTCACCATCGCCATCTTGCTGAAGAACACGGCGATCAGGCTGAAGACGTCGTTGGGCCCGAGCGTCAGCAGCAGCGCGAACACCGGGGTGAGCCACAGCACCAGCCAGATCGCCGCGACCCGCAGCGCGCGCGCGACCGTGGGGCGCACGTGGTCGGGCACTGCGTCCCCGAGCAGGCTGTCGACCAGCTCGGTGTCCTGCGGCTTTCCGCTGCCATGGCCGGCCTGCAGCTGGAATGCCTGCAGCCCGAGCCAGCCGCCCACAAAGCCGAGCAGTGCGGCACCGAACACGATGATCGGGAACGCCACCCCGAAGAAGAAGATGGCGACGAAGGCGAGCGCGGCGAGCGCGACCATCACGCGGTTCTTGAGCGCGCGCTTGCCGACGCGCACGACCGCTTCCAGCACGATCGCGAGCACCGCCGCTTTGAGCCCGAAGAACAGCGCCGCAACGATGCCGACCTTGCCATAGGCCGCATAGACGTAGCTCAGCGCCATGATGGAGATGACGCCTGGCAGGATGAACAGCCCGCCGGCCATGAGCCCGCCGAGGGTGCGGTGCATCAGCCAGCCCACATAGGTTGCGAGCTGCTGCGCCTCCGGCCCCGGCAGCAGCATGCAGTAGTTGAGCGCATGCAGGAACCGGCCCTCGGAGATCCAGCGCTTCTCCTCGACCAGGATGCGGTGCATCACGGCGATCTGGCCGGCCGGACCGCCGAAGCTCAACAGCGCGATCCGCAGCCAGACGCGCAGCGCCTCGGCCAGCGATACCCCGTGCGCAGGACGAGCGGGCACCGCCCGCGCCGCCGTCTCGATGGTCATGGCGCCTCCCTCACGCCGCCTTGGCCGGCCAGTTGTGGCGCTCCTCGGCCGCGAACCGCAGCCAGGCGTAGAGGCCATCGTAGACGATGAAGCCGCGCTGCAGCAGGCCGTGGTCGTCGTCGCCGGCGAGCGCCGACAGACCGAGCGAGACCGCGAGCAGCCCGGCGGCTTCCGGCGCCAGATCGGGCCGCGCCGTGTCAGCCCCGCGCACGATCAGCGCCAGCCGCGCCAGCACCGGCACGCCTTCCAGGCCGAACAGCCGCAGCATGGTGTCGAAGCTGCAGCGTTCGCCCTCGTGGCTGAGCTCCACGCCCTCGATGTCGAACGGGACCGCGCCGGTGTCGGCTGCGACGCCGGGCACCTCGGGCGGGTCAACGAACAGGATGCGCGCCTGCGGGTCGATGAAGCGGCGGATCAGCCACGGGCAGGCGATGCGGTCGATCTTCGGTCGCCGCCGGGTGACCCACCGGCTCGGGCGCGCCGGCGCCAAGCGCTCCATCGCCGCGCGGCTCACCATCGGCAGGCCTGCCTCCAGCCAGCCGGTGCGGCCGCCTTCGAGCACACGGGCATCGAAGCCGTCCGCGCGCAGCTCGGCGGCCACCCCTTGGCTCAGGTTGTGGCCGGCCTTGCAGGTCACCACCACCGGGCGGCTGCGATCGATGCCGCCCGACCATTGCGACGCCGGCGCCGGGCCATGCCAGACCGCCGTCGGCAGCACGCCCGGCGACGCCTCGTAGACTTCGCGCCGGCAGACGTCGATCAGCTGCGGCGCCTCGGCGCCGCCGATCGAGCTCCACAGATCTTGCGCTGAGATGAAAAAGCCTGGAGCAAGCATAGGTCTCCTCCATGCCGAGGAGACGGTGCTTGGGCTCTCGAGCCTTGGCAAGCGGGGCGACCGTCGCAGGCCCCACGCGGCCAATGGTGCCGCAAATCGGCTCTCGGCGCAAGGCGAATAGCGAATGGCGAATAGCGAGTAGCGAATAGCGAATAGCGAATGGCGAACGGTGCGCGACCGTTACCTCCTACTCACTCAAGACCCACTACCCACTACCCACTACCCACTACCCACTACCCACTACCCACTACCCACTACTCACTATTCACTATTCGCTATTCACTATTCACTATTCGCTATTCGCTATTCGCCATTCGCCAAGGCATCAGAACATCGTGTTCCCGTTGGCAGATTTCGCGGGGACGATCTGGAGCACATCCCAGTGCTCGACAATCTTGCCGTTCTCATCCAGGCGAAAAATATCGATGCCGGCCCAGGTGTGATCCCCCGGCCATTCCTGCCGACAATGGAGCACGACGTAATCGCCCTCGGCGATAACCCGCACAAACTCGACGCGCTTGTTGGGGTATTCGCGCGCGGCGTCCTCGAAGTAGTCGATGAAGGCCTGCTTGCCGTCGGCGACGCTTGGATTGTGCTGGATGTACTGTGCCCCGACGTACCGTTCGATCGCCTCGCGCGGGCGGGCCTGATTGAACATCAGGTCATAGAAGGCGGTGACTGTGCGCTTGTTGCGTTCCAAACTGTCGGTCATTGGATGACCCCTGATCGGAGTGTCAATAGGCTGCAGCACGAGGCGGCGAATAGCGAATAGCAAATAGCGAATAGTGAGCAGTGAGTAGTGAGTAGCAAGGAAAGTGCGCGCAATATTAGCTATTCGCTACTCACTATTCGCTACTCGCTATTCGCTATTCGCTACTCGCTATTCGCTCACTTGATCGGAGAAAACGGCGTCGGCAGGTAGATGTCGTTCTGCATGGTGACGAGCCGATCGGGCCCGCCCGGCGGCGGCCAGATCTTGCTCTCGACCGCCTGCGCGCGGACGCGGTGACGCTCGTCCAGGCTCTTGTACGGCCAGATGTGCATGAAGCGCGGCATCAGGCCGGTCACCGAATACATCGCAGCCAGCACCGGCGACAGCTTGAGCCGCGCCGGCAACGCGCTGCGCCACGCCTCCAGGGTTCCGGTGAGGCCATTCGGCTTCATGAGATAGGTGCGCACCTCGAAGAACGGGCCGTGCGCGCCCGGCTGCATCGGATCGATGAACGGGAACGGCACATAGGTATCGTTCGCGATCGATACCGTGAACTCGGCGACGCCGAACGGATTGGCGTCGTGCGCCTGTCCGTCGCGCTGCGCGGCGGCCTCACGCTCGGAGCCAAACTCGCGCACGATGAAAATCTGGTTGAGCGCGCCGATGTCCGACGACCAGCATGCCAACAGCTTGCCGGGCGACCCCGACAGCGCGCTTTGCAGACCCGCCATGGCGCGCGGCGTGGTTCCCGGTCGCAACGTCACGATCGTGACCTCGTATGGCATTGGGGTTCCTTTCATTGCAGCATCTCCGTCATTGCGAGGAGCGTAAGCGACGAAGCAATCCCGGTGCGATACGTCCGTCCTGGATTGCTTCGCCTTCGGCTCGCAATGACGGCGGGAACGATGAGATACGATTGACAGCGCCCGAAGGCGCTTCCTAACCTGTCGGACAAACGACCAGAAAGGCTAGCGGACCGGGTTGGGCGGCGCAACGACGGTGCCTGCGCGGCTCCGCTTTTGCTTCCCAAGGGAGGAACGTCATGTCGAAGTCATCGCTGCTCGCGACCATGGTCGCCGCCGGCGTGATCGCCGCGGCCGGCTCGTGCATGCCGGAGGCCGCGCTCGCGCAGACCAAGGTCGTGCGCGTGTGGCATACCGAGACCGAGCCGCAGACGATCAAGGCGTTCAACGACATCGCGCGCCGGTTCGAGGCCAAGAACCCCGGCGTCAAGATCGAGGCGGAAGGGCTCGCCTGGGGCGACCTCGAGGGCAAGATCATGGCGGGGCTCGCGGCCGGCAATCCGCCGGAGCTGGCGCACGGCCAGCCGATCACCTGCACGGCGCTGCAATCGAAGGGGCTGCTGCTGCCGCTCGACGACGTCGTCAAGGCGATCGGCGAGAACAATATCTGGGAGCAGGTGCGGCGCGTCTGCAATGTCGGCGGCAAGCAGTACGGGCTCGTCCACGCGGCCGGAACGTCGCTGCTGATCTATCGCAAGGATATGGCCGAGAAGGGCGGCCTCAAACCGCCCAAGACCTGGGCGGACCTGCTCGCCAACGCCAAGGCGCTGACGCAGGCAACCAAGGGCGACGGCAAGATCGACATCTACGGCATCACCGTCCCGGGCGACAACCTGTTCGTCAACATCATGCTGGGCGAGCTGATCAAGGCGAACGGCGGCGCACTGTTCGACAAGAGCAACAAGCCGCAGCTCACCGACAAGAAGATGATCGAGGTGCTGGAGTTCTGGCGCGAGCTGGTGAAGTACGCGCCGCCCGGCTGGGAGGGCCACGGCTACCTGCAGACGTTCCAGAACCTCTACGGCCAGAAGGCCGCGATGATGTTCCAGGGTTACGGCCGCGGCGCCGGCATGATCGAGAAGTTCGCGCCCAAGGAAATGGCCAACGACAAGACCTTCGACGTGTGGGTAAAGCCGCACGGCCCGAGCGGCAGCGAGCCGGCCGCGCAGGTCGACGAAGAGCCGTGGATGCTGTTCAAGGACGCCAAGAACACCAAGGAGGCGGTCGAGTTCCTGAAGTTCTTCTATCAGGACGACAATTACCTCGAATACATCCGCACGGTGCCGATCCACTTCTTCCCGATCACCAAGTCGCTGCGGCAGTCGGCGGACTACAAGAACACCGAGATGATCCAGCGCTGGAAAGGCTGGCTCGACGCGCAGGAGCAGTACCTCGAGAAGGATCAGGGCAAGCCGACGCTGGTCGTGGACTGGGCCGACATGACCGAGAAGCCCTACCTGATGGAAGTGCTCGGCTCCGGCATCCTGCGCGACATGGTGATGGACGTGGTGCTGGAAAAGGTCGAGCCGGCGAAGGCGGCCGAGAAGGCGCAGAAGCGGCTCGAAGAGCTGATGCGCAGCAAGGGCTACTGGAAGGGGTGACGCGCCCGTTCACCTCTCCCCAGCGGGGAGAGGTCGGATTGCGCGCGTCAGCGCGCAATCCGGGTGAGGGGCTGTCTTGCCTCGTCGAACAGGATCCAAACCCCTCACCCGCCTGCGCTTCGCTGCGCTCAGCGCGGCCGACCTCTCCCTCCGGGAGAGGTGAAGAGCGGCGCGTCGCCGCGGCCTCTATGGGACCAGCGCGTGCATGACGGCGGAAGGACTTCGGCCGGCAGTCGCCACTCCTGCATTGCGACGCCGCTTGCGGCTGCGCGAGCCGGTGGCCGGATGGCTGCTGATGCTGCCGGCGATCGCGCTGCTGCTGATGCTCACGCTCTATCCGGTGCTCTACGGCGTCTGGCTCGGCTTCCACAACAAGCACTCGTTCTTTCCCGAGCAGAGCTTCGCCGGCTTTGGCAACTACGCCTACATCCTGCAAGACGAGGAGTTCTGGAAGAGCGTCTGGCGCGGCACCGTCTACGCGCTGAGCACGATCGTGCTGCAGATCGTGCTCGGGGTCGGCGCGGCGCTGTTGCTCAACGAGGTGTTCCCCGGGCGGAGCATCCTGCGCGCGATCGTGATCTTCCCCTACGTGATCCCGACCGCGGTCGCGGTGATCCTGTGGAAGTGGCTGCTCAACAGCCAGTTCGGGCTGATCAACTACCTGATCGAGCGCGCCGGCCTCGTCGATCAACCGATCAGCTGGATGGGCAAGGACTGGATCATGATCTCGCTGATCCTGGTCAGCGTCTGGCAGTTCTTCCCGTTCGTGGTCATCGGCGTGCTCGCGCGGCTGCAGACGATCCCGCCCGAGCTCTACGACGCCGCCGCCGTCGACGGCGCCAATGCGCTGCAGCGCTTCTTCTACGTAACCCTGCCGCAGCTCGCGAGCGTGCTGTTCGTGATCGTGCTGCTGCGCTCGATCTGGATGTTCACGAAATTCGACACGCCGTGGCTGATGATCCAGGGCGGCGGCGCCGAGACCTATATTCGTACGCTGCCGGTCTACACCTACATGCGCACCTTCGCCTATTACGAAGCCGGCAAGGGCGCCGCCATGGCGGTGCTGATGTTCCTGATGCTGGCCGCGGCCTCCGCGCTCTACTTCCGGATCTGGCAGCGGGAGGAGAACCTGTGACCGCCGCCCGCGCCTCCGCCTGGCGCACCGCGATGGTGTGGCTCGCCGCGCTCGCGCTCTTGCTGTTCACGGCGTTTCCGCTGCTGTGGATGGCCTCGACCGCGTTCAAGGTCTCGAACGAGATTTTCGCGACGCCGCCGACGCTGTGGCCGCGCACGTTCACGCTGGCGAACGTCGAGCGGCTGTTTTCCGAGACGCGGTTCCTCACCTATCTGTTCAACAGCCTCACCGTGGCACTGGCGACCGCCGGCTTGACGCTGACGGTCTCGACCCCCGCGGCCTACAGCCTGACGCGCTTCCGCTTCGCCGGCCGCGACAAGGTCGCGGCGCTGATCCTGTTCACCTACATGTTCGCGCCGATCATGATCATCATCCCGTTCTACGTGATGATGCGCTTCGTCGGCCTCAACAACACCCATGTCGGGCTGGTGCTCGCCTATACGGCGTTCTGCCTGCCGTTCAATCTCTGGCTCCTGCGCACGTTCTTTCAGAGCATCCCGATCGACATCGAACAGGCGGCGCTGATCGACGGCGCCAACCGGTTTCAGGCGGTCGTCTACGTGGTGGTGCCGCTGGCGCTGCCGGGCGTGGTCGCGACCGGCATCTTCACCTTCATCCTGGCCTGGAACGATTACATCTTCGCCCGCGTGCTGATTGGCGCCGACGAATTGAAGACGCTGCCGGTCGGCATCGCCGATCTCTACAACGCCAGCGTCGTCGACTGGGGCATGATCATGGCGGCCGGCCTGTTGGTGATCGCGCCGGTGCTCGCGGTGTTCGTGTTCATCCAGAAGTACATGGTCGCCGGCTGGGGCGCCGGCGGCGTCAAGGGGTGAAGCTCAGCGTCGGTTAAGGATTTGCCTTCCCCGGTCCCAAGTTCGTTTTGTGATCCTCAACCGCAGATCGGTTCGACGCTGCAACCTGAGCGCGCCTGCAGATTTCTCGTCCACGAGGACGGCGCCCTCCTGCTTCATTGCCGAATTCGTTTTGCCGAATACAGCCTCAGATATCGCCATCGATCCACCACTCAAACCTTGACGAGCGTTTCGCTGGGCGGAATTTGAAAATACAGATCATTTGCAAATTCCGCAGCGCGAAACGCGGGCAGCGGCCCCGCCGCCCAGCAGAGTCGGCGTCAAACTCTACCTGGGCGAACGGCTGTCTCGCCCGGAGGCACCGTATAGAACATAACAAGAACATGCAAGGCCAGACCGAAAAGAAAACGTCACTTGCCCCCGGTCCTTGCAGCCGTCCTCGGCCACTGCTCGCCCTCCCCTCGTCATCTCGGATGGCGCTCGCTAGGTTGCGGCCCGACCAGGAACCGGAGGGATGAATGGCCAACAAGATCGATCTGGCCGGCCGCGTCGCGGTCGTGACCGGCGGCGCGCAAGGGATCGGCCGCGCGGTGGTCGAGCGTTTTCTCGATTCCGGCGCGGCGGTGGCGATCTGGGATCGCGACCAGCAGCTCGCGGCCGCCACCGCCACCGAGCTCAACAATCGCGGGCAGCTGCGCGCCTTCGCGGCCGACGTGACCAAGCTCGCCGAGGTCGAGCGCGCGCGCGACGATACCGTTGCGGCCTTCAAGCGCATCGACATCCTGGTCAACAATGCCGGCATCGCCGGGCCGAACGCCAAGACCTGGGAGTATGCGCCGGAGGCGTGGGCGCAGGTGATGGCGGTCAACCTCGACAGCCAGTTCCACTGCTGCCGCGCGATCGTGCCCGGCATGATCGCGCAGAACTACGGCCGCATCGTCAACGTGGCCTCGATCGCCGGCAAGGAAGGCAACCCCAATGCGGCCGCCTACTCGGTGTCCAAGGCCGGCGTGATCGCGCTCACCAAGTCGCTCGGCAAGGAGCTCGCGAACTACGACATCGCCGTGAACTGCGTCACGCCGGCGGCCGCCAAGACCGCGATCTTTTCGCAGATCACGCAGCAGCACATCGATTTCATGCTGTCGAAGATTCCGCGCGGGCGCTTCGTCACCGTCGACGAGATCGCTTCGCTGATCGCGTTCTGCGCCTCGGCCGACTGCTCGTTCACCACCGGCGCGGTGTTCGACATTTCCGGCGGCCGCGCGACGTATTGATCGCTGGTCATGGCCGGGCATGACGAGTGAGAGGCGAGAGCCGTCGATCCGCGAGACAGCGACCCGGCAGCCTAGCGACGATCGTCATTGCCGGGCTTGACCCGGCAATCCATCTCTTCAACAAAACTCTTCCGAAGGATGATGGATGCCCGGGTCAAGCCCGGGCATGACCAGTGAGAGGCGAGAGCCGTCGATCCGCGAGACAGCGACCCGGCAGCCTAGCGACGATCGTCATTGCCGGGCTTGACCCGGCAATCCATCTCTTCAACAACACTCTTGCGAAGAATGATGGATGCCCGGGTCAAGCCCGGGCATGACCAGTGAGAGGCGAGAGCCGTCGATCCGCGAGACAGCGACCCGGCAGCCTAGCGACGATCGTCATTGCCGGGCTTGACCCGGCAATCCATCTCTTCAACAAAACTCTTCCGAAGGATGATGGATGCCCGGGTCAAGCCCGGGCATGACGAGTGAGAGGCGAGAGCCGTCGATCCGCGAGACAGCGACCCGGCAGCCTAGCGACGATCGTCATTGCCGGGCTTGACCCGGCAATCCATCTCTTCAACAAAACTCTTCCGAAGGATGATGGATGCCCGGGTCAAGCCCGGGCATGACCAGTGAGAGGCGAGAGCCGTCGATCCGCGAGACAGCGACCCGGCAGCCTAGCGACGATCGTCATTGCCTGCTTGACCGGCACAAGGCCGGGCATGACGAAGGAGGATTTCGACGGTCAATGAACCGCTCCGAAAGTCAGCCGAAGCCTGAACCAGATCCCGCCCGCGAGCAGCGGCGGCGGCTCAAGGGCATCGCGCTGATGACCGGCGCGGTCGCCGGGTTCTCCTGCATCGACGCCTCCGCCAAGTTCCTCATCAACCACATGGACATCGTGCAGGTGGTGTGGGCGCGCTACGCGTTCGCGTTCATCTTCTCGCTGTTCATCTCCAACCCGTTCGCGCACCCGGCGCTGATGCGCACCAGCCGGCCGTGGCTGCAGATCGGCCGCTCCGCGCTGCTCGTACTCTCGACCGCGCTCAACGTCATCGCGTTGCGCTACCTGCAGCTCGACCAGACCGTCTCGATCATGTTCTCGACGCCGTTCCTGGTCGCGATCCTCGCCGGGCCGCTGCTCGGCGAATGGATCGGCCCGCGGCGCTGGGCGGCGATCTCGATCGGCTTCCTGGGCGTGATCCTGGTGATGCGTCCCGGCCTGGGCGGCATCCACCCGGCGGCCGCGCTCACCGTCATCGGCACGATTCTCTACGCGGTCTACCTGATCACGACGCGCGTGCTCTCGCGCACCGATTCGACCGCGACCACGGTGTTCTATTCCAACGTGGTCGGGCTCGTCGCCACGAGCGTCGTGTTGCCGTTAGTATGGACGACGCCGAAAGATCCGATCGTGGCTATCATCATGGTGGCGATCGGCGGCTTCGGCGCGCTCGGGCACTACCTGTTGATCGCCGCGCACCGGCTGGCGCCGGCGCCGATCCTGGCGCCCTTCATCTACAGTCAGCTGGTGTGGATGGTGGCGCTCGGCTGGCTGGTGTTCGGCGACCTGCCGAACCGCTGGACCTTGCTCGGCGCCTCGATCGTGATCGCGTCCGGCCTCTATCTCCTGTTTCGCGAGCGGCAGCTCAAGAGACAAGGCCGGTGAGTGGCGAATAGCGAATAGCGAATAGTGAGTAGTGAGTAGTGAATAGTGAATTGAATAGTGAATAGTGAGTGGTGAGTCGGGGGTAGCGAAGGGTGGATGGGCACAGCTCGCCGATAGCGTTGCGTCCCTTTCGCGTTCATCACTACTCACTACTCACTATTCACTATTCGCTATTCGCTATTCACCATTCGCTATTCGCCCTTTCCGTGGCCACATGCTATGAGCCCGCGTCGCCGCCATGGCGGCGAGAGCCAGTGAGGAGACAGACCTAAATGGCTGCCGACAAGGCCGACGTGCTGTTCATCGGTCCGCCCAGGACCCACCTGCTCGGCGAGCTTGCGAAGACGTTCACGGTTCACCAGGCGGCCAGCCAGGCGGAGGCCGGCGACGCGCTGGTGGCGCGCCTTGCCCCGCAGCTCAAATACGTCGCAGTCGGCGGCCATCCCGGCAGCATCGGCGGCGAGCTGATGCAGAAGCTGCCCCGGCTCGAGATCGTGTCGAGCTTCGGCGTCGGCTACGACAATGTCGACACCAAGTACGCCGGCGCGCACGGGATCACGGTGACCAACACGCCGGACGTCCTCAATGAGGAGGTTGCCGACACCGCGCTTGGGCTGCTGCTCAGCACGGTGCGGCAGCTGCCGCAGATCGATCGCTACGTGCGCACCGGCCAGTGGGCCGCGAACGGCGATTACGCGCTGACGCAGTCGCTGCGCGACCGCACCGTCGGGATGGTCGGGCTCGGCCGCATCGGCAAGGCGATCGCGCGTCGGCTTGACGCCATGCGGGTCCCGGTCGTGTATCACACTCGCCGCGCCCAGGCCGACGTTCCCTATCGGCATTATCCGAGCCTCGTCGACATGGCGCGCGACGCCGACGTGCTGTTGGTGATCACGCCCGGCGGCGCGGCGACCCGCAACCTGATCAATGCCGAGGTGTTGGCGGCGCTCGGCCCGAACGGAATCCTGGTCAACATGTCGCGCGGCTCGGTGGTCGACGAGCCGGCGTTGATCAAGGCGCTGCAGCAGCGCACCATCCTCACCGCCGGGCTCGACGTCTACGCCAACGAACCGCAAGTCCCGGCCGAGCTGATCGCGATGGACTATGTGGTGCTGTTTCCGCATGTCGGCTCGGCATCGATCCATACCCGCCGCGCGATGGAGCAGCTCGTGGTCGACAATCTCGCTGCCTGGAACGCCGGCAAGCCTCCGCTCACCCCGGTGCCGGAAACGCCGGTGCCGGCCAGGCGGCAATGACGTGGTCGCCGAAGGAGGCCGTGTGATCGCCGCCGAAACGAGCCAGCCAAAGGCCATCCCGCTCGCATGGACTCACCTCTCCCAAAGGGAGAGGTCGACCGCGCTGAGCGGAGCGAAGCGCGGGCGGGTGAGGGGTTACAGCCTTGCTGGCTAAGTCCAACGCCCCCTCACCCGGCGCGCTTCGCGCGTCGACCCCGGATCAAGTCCGGGGCAGGCTCTCTCCCCGCTGGGGAGAGGTGGCGCAGCGGCACCGCCGTGCACCGACACGACAGGCAAATACGGTGGCGGCCGCCTTCGTCGCCGGCTGCGTTCTATTGGCGCCGGCGAGCGCATTGGCGCAGGCTCCGGCCGCGAGCGAAGCCGCCAAGGCGGCGGTCGGCCAATGGGAGTTCTCCAACGCGGATCGCGACCGCAGCTGCACGCTCACCCTGCGGGGAACACCGGCGCCGGGCGGGCTCGCGCTCGATTGGGAGCGCAAGTGTGCCGAGCTGTTCCCGTTCACGCGCGAAGCCACCGCCTGGACGGTGGGGGCGGGCGAGGCGATCCACCTGCTCGACCGCTCGGGGCGGACGCTGCTTGAGCTCAGCGAGGTCGAAGGTGGGCTCTACGAGGGCGAGCGGCCCGGCGAGGGCATCCTGTTCCTGCAAAGCGTCGCCGCGGGAGCCGCCGAGCGCACGCCGGAGCAGATGGCGGGCGACTGGGGGTTCGTGCGCGGAACCGGCAAGCCGATCTGCACGGTGACGCTGGTCAATAGCGCGGCCGGCCCCGAGGCCCTCACGTTGCGGCTGAAGCCCGGTTGCGACGCGCTGGTTACGCGCTTCGGTCCGGTGTCGTGGCGCATGGACCGCGGCCAGCTCGTGCTGATGCCGAAGGCCGGCGAGCCGTGGCGCTTCGAGGAAGCCGACGCCATGACCTGGCGCCGGATTCCGGAAGGCCGCCAGCCGCTGCAGCTGGTGCGGCAGTAGCGGCGCGGCCCGTCATTGCGAGTTGCACTATTCCTCGATCATACTGACCAACGCGACCGTCTCCGGCAACAGCGCCGCACGCAAGGCGGCGGGATTTTCGGCATCGACGATTCCTCGATCTTGCTGACCAACGCGACCGTCTCCGGCAACAGCGCCGGCGAGGACGGCGGCGGGATTTCGGCAGCGCCCTCCAGGACGGCGGCGGGTATCTCGGCTACAGGTCCTCCCCGATCGTGCTGACCAACACGACCGTCTCCGGCAACAGCGCCGCAAGCTACGGCGGCGGGATCTACGGCTGGTTTTCACGACATCACACTGACCAACGCGACCGTCTCCGGCAACAGCGCCGGCCTCGCCGGCGGCGGGACCTACAACTTTGGCAACGACGCAGTGACGACCCTCACCAACTCGATTGTTGCCGGCAATGCCGCGGCGGGCGCGGGCGACGACCTGTTCGGCGGCTACTCCAAACCCACGGCACCCCAGGCCGACCTGGTTTTCAACGCCGGCAACGTCATCGGCTCGGCGCCAGCGTATTTCGCGCTCGTGTTCGGCACGGCCACGACCATCAACGGCGCCGAGCTGGCCGCGCTCGAGACCGTGTTCGCCGAGGTCGCGAACAATCCTACGACCGGCGTCCTCTCCGGCGTGCTCGCCGACAACGGCGGCGCGGTGCAGACGATCGCGCTCAATCCCGATGCCGCCAACCCGGCGATCGACACCGGGACCAGCGCAGTGCCCGCCGACACCGAAGACCTCGACGGCGACGGCAACACCACCGAGGCGCTGCCGGTCGACGCCCGCGGATTTGCCCGCGACGTCGACTTCGACGGCACCCCGCCCACCCGCGACCTCGGCGCCTTCGAGCAGCAGAACGCGGCCGATTTCATCGTCACCACGCTGGCGGACGGCGGCGACGACGATTTCGGCGGCGGCAACCTTGCGGCCGAGGAGGCGGACGGCGACGGGCTGTCGCTGCGCGAGGCGCTCGGGCTGGCGAACGGCGACCTGGCCAACCCCAATAGCATTACGTTCGATCCGTTGCTCGCCGGCGGCGTGCTGTTCCTGCAAAGCGGCCAGCTCGCGATCACCACCGACGGCATCAGCATCGACGGCGACATCGACGGCGACGGGGCCCCCGACATCGAGATCTCGGCCGACCTTTCTGAAGCGCAGAATGACAGCGCGACCAGCCGGGTGTTTCTCATCAGCGACGGCGACGACCTCAGCTCGATCGCCGCCACGCTCAACGGGCTCGTCATCCGGGACGGCAATGCGGCTGGAGCGGTTCCTCCAAATGCGGGCGGCGGCATCGAGGTCGGCATTGCCGACGCGCTGACGCTGAGCAACGCCACGGTCTCCGGCAACGCCGCCTCGGCCAGCGGGGGCGGGATTTACGGCAACGACGGCTCCTCGATCACGCTGACCAACGCGACCGTCTCCGGCAACAGCACCGGTTTCGGCGGCGGGATTTTCGGCGACATCGGCTCCTCGATCACGCTGGCCAACGCAACCGTCTCCGGCAACAGCGCCGGCTTCATCGGCGGCGGGATTCTCGGCAACGACGGGTCGTCGATCACGCTGGCCAACGCGACCGTCTCCGGCAACAGCGCCCTGTTCCAAGGCGGCGGGATTCTCGGCGACGACGGCTCCTCGATCACGCTGACCAACGCGACCGTCTCCGGCAACAGCGCCGGTTTCTACGGCGGCGGGATCTATAGTTACGGCTCCAGCGCCGTCACCACGCTCAGCAATTCCATCGTCGCCGGCAATGCTGCGGGGGGCTCGGGAGACGACCTGTTCGGCGGCTATAATTCTTCGGCCGACCTGGTGTTCACCGGCGGCAACGTCATCGGCTCGGCGCCGGCGAATTTCGCGACGACCACCGGCGCGCCGACGGCGACCATCGTCGGGACCAGCCAGACCGAACTCGAGACCGTGTTCGCCGACGTCGCCCTGGTCGACCCGGACGGCGACGGCGGCAACGATCCTTTCTTCGCCGGCGTGCTCGCCGACAACGGCGGCGCGGTCGAAACCGTCGCAATTGCACCCGGCGGCATTGCGCACAACGCCGGCGACAATGCCGCGCTCCCCGCCGACAGCGCCGACCTCGACGGCGATGCCGACACCACCGAGCCGCTGCCGGTCGACGCCCGCGGCTTGCCGCGCGTCGCGTTGGGGACGGTCGATCTCGGCGCCTTCGAGCTCGACAACGCAGCGCCCGTGCTCGACGCGACCAAAACGCCTTCGCTCGACCCGATCGTCGAGGATGCCGGCGCCCCGGCGTCGGTTCCGGCACGCTGATCTCGACCCTGGCCGACCTCAGCTCGCCCGCCGGCGGGCTCGACAACGTCACCGACGATGCCGGCGCGCTCACCGGCATCGCGCTCACCGCCGTCGACACCACGAATGGCACATGGTTCTTCACGACCGACGGCGGCCTCAACTGGGACCCGGCCGGCGCGGTGAGCGACGACGCCGCACTTCTGCTGGCGGCCGAGCCCGATACCCGGCTCTATTTCCAGCCGGCGCTCAATTTCAACGGCACGGTTGCGGACGCCATCACGTTCCGGGCCTGGGACCAGGGCAGTGGCACGAATGGCGGTACCACCGATCCGAACTCCGGCCGGCGGCACCACCGCGTTTTCCGCCACCCCCGACACCGCCGACATCACGGTCATGGCGGTCAACGACGCGCCGGTGGCGACCGACAACACGTTGTCGGGCGTCGCCGAGGACAGCGGCACCCGCATCATCCCGTTCGCCGACCTGCTCGGCAACGACAATGACGGCGACCCCGACGTGACCCAGACGCTGACCATCACCAATGTGAGCAACGCGGTCGGCGGCGCGGTGGTGATCAACGGCACCACCGGTGAACACGCTGCCCAGCTCGACCACGGCGCTATCCAACCAGAACCGTGTACTCAGCGGGCTTGCGATCGCCGACATCGACGCCGCCGCCGGCGCGCTCAGCACCACGCTGGAGGTCGACAACGGCACTCTCACGGTCGCCGGCGCCAATGTCTTCGGCAGCGGCAGTGATACGGTCACGATCACCGGCACGGTGGGCGAGATCAACGCCACGCTCGCGGCCGCCGGCAACGTCGTCTACCACGGCGATCTGGGCTTCGTCGGCACCGACACGCTGACGATGACCACCAACGACAACGGCAACACCGGATCGGGCGGGCCACTCTCCGACACCGACTTGATGCCGATCGCGGTACAGAACGCCGTCAACATCGGCGACTTCAACGCCGACGCCAACAGCGACATCCTGTGGCGGCACGTAACCGGCACCACCAACATCTTCCTGATGAATGGCGCCACCGTCTTGACCGATGGCAACATCAGCCGGCAGGCCGACAATACCTGGAAGATCCAGGACAAGAACGACTTCAACGGCGACGGCACCGCCGACATCCTGTGGCGCAACGACAACGGCACCACCAACATCTTCCTGATGAACGGCCACACCGTCTTGACCGACGGCAACATCAGCCAGCAGGCCGACAACTCCTGGAAGTTCCAGGACACCGCCGACTTCAACGGCGACGGCATGGCCGACATTTTGTGGCGCAACGATAATGGCACCACCAACATCCACCACCTCGACGGCCACACCGTGTTCGGCGACGGCAACATCAGCCGGCAGGTCGACAACACCTGGAAGATCGCCGGCGCCGCCGACTTCAACGGCGACGGCAACGCCGACATTTTGTGGCGCAACATCGTCGACGGCACCTCGAACATCTTCCTGATGAACGCCACCACGGTGCTCACCGACGGCAACATCTCGGCGCAGCTCGACCAGAGCTGGACGGTTCAGGACACCGCCGACTTCAACGGCGACGGCCATGCCGACATCCTGTACCGCCATAGCGACGGCACCGCCAAGGTGTTCCTGATGGACGCCCACACGGTGACGGCCAATGCCAATCTTTCCCAGCAGCTCGACAACAACTGGAAGTTCGAGGACACCGGCGACTTCAATGCCGACGGCCATGCCGACATCGTCTGGCGGCACGCCGACGGCACCACCAAGATCTTCTTCATGGACGGCGCCACGGTCACTGACAGCGCCAACACCAGCGTGTTCGTCGACAACACCTGGGAGCTGGTCTAGCCGGCCCGTCAATCCGCCTCGCCGCCATTGCGAGGAGCGTCAGCGACGAAGCAATCCAGAAACGGCACTGCCGCCTGGATTGCTCACATGGGGATGTGCCGAGTTACGAAGGTCTCACACTTTGGGGTCACCTCTTTGTTCGAGCGAGGAGCACCTCTTCGTCCCGAGCGTGGAGTTTTGAAGATGGCGCGCGCAGATCGGGTCAAGGTCGGCCCGCAGGGCCGCCGCGCAGCGGCTTGGCCTTGACGCGATCGAGCACGCCATCAGGCTCCAGCGGTCGGGACGAAGAGCGGTTCATGATGCAAGGAGGACCATTTGCAGTTTTTCTACGATCGAGGTCGAGCCGGTTTCGCGATCAGGTTTGACGCCAGATCAAACTCACATTCGGTCGGCCGCACGAGCGTGCCGTACCAGGATTCCGCTTGCGGCGGGCGGCTCGAGAGGACGAAGCCATTCTTCGCTACGGCTTTTGAAGCCATGCAATCCATCGGTTCGTCCGCCCGGATCGGCCGAGACTGATCGGGTCTCGGCGGATTGGTCATGGTGCTGTTGCTGCTCAACTGTGGGTGAGGTGGCTCGCCTGACGAGACGCCTGGCTTGCCGCCTAGGCAGCGCCCTTGAGCGCCGCACCTTCGATCACGACGCCGGCGGTGACATACTTCCACAAGGCGACCAGCAGCTTGCGCGCCAGTGCGACGATGGCGACCTTGCGATGGGCTTGCGCATGGAACCAGCGCGCCAGTGCCGACCCCGGTTGATGGCGCAGCCAGAGCCAGGCGAGCTGCACCAGCTTCTTGCGCAGGCGCGCATTGCCGGCCTTGGACACGCCTTGCTCATGCGCGACCGACCCGCTCTGCCACGGCGTCGCCGCCAAGCCCGCATAGGCGGCGATCTGCCGGCGATTGGCAAAGCTCCGGTAAAAGCACTCGAACCAAAGCGCAGCCGCAAATTCCTCCCCGATCCCCTTCACCCCCAGCAGCATCGCCAGCGGATGCTCCCGCGTGTTCTCGTCCACGCTCTGGCTCAACCTCGCCAGCATCGCGTCCCGCTCCGCCTCGACCGCCTTGATCTGCACAAGCAGCAGCTCGAGCCGGTCGAGCTCGCGGCCGATCTGCGCCCTCAGCTGCTGGGGCAGCTCACGCCCGTCCGCCGTGCGCAGCGCCTCCAGCCGCGCCCGTCGATCGCGCCGCAACGGGGCATAGCCAGAGATCCCTTGCGCCAGCAAAAGTCCCTTGATCCGGTTGACATGCCGGATCCGCTCGTCGAGCAAGACCTCGCGCTCACGGCCGATCCGGCGGCGGTCCTCTTCCTCGGCGCAAGGGGCTACCACCATCGAGCACACCCGCGGTTCGCCCCGCTTGTAGGCCAGCAGCACCCGCAACAGCGCCTCACCGTCGATCTTGTCAGTCTTCGCCCGCCGCCGCCGGCGCGGCACCGCAACCGAGGCGGCGTCCACCACATGGCTCTCGATCCCCTCCTGCTGCAGCACGCGGTGCAGCGAGAACCCGTCCAGCCCCGCCTCCTGGATCGTAATGATCGGATAGTTCTTGCCGGTGCGCGCAAACGCCTTGCGCTGCAGCTGCGCAAACTTCGCCAGCAGCGCCACGAGATCTCCCGCCGCAACGCCGTGCTTCGACATCTTTTCGCCGTTGCCCGGCGACAGCGAAGTGATCAACCAAGTCGAACGGCTCAGTTCCAACGAAACAAAAATTGCGCCAAGATGCGTTCGGATAGCGGTCGGTTCAGTGTCAGCGATACGATCAGCG
Organism: uncultured Alphaproteobacteria bacterium; assembly: GCA_963788095.1. Taxonomy (GTDB): domain Bacteria; phylum Pseudomonadota; class Alphaproteobacteria; order Rhizobiales; family Xanthobacteraceae; genus CAVTXS01. The sequence continues at coordinate 76,374 of CAWBFP010000003.1, forward strand.
AGCAACATCGGTCGTCCTCCAGGTTGAGTGGGTTGAAGCAACCTCAGTCTGGACCTGGACTTGGCTGCTATCCACTCCCCATGGAATCTTCGCTTCGCTCGCAATGACGGTTCGGTTGCGCGTCTTCGCGACTCAGCGCTCATCGTCAGAACGGCGCAAGACTGCTCGGTCGTTTCTTCCTGCGGGAGCGCTGCCAGACCACGCCCGGAAAGCCCTTGAGCGGCACGAGCGGCTCGCCGGCATAGGCCCAGTCCTGCTGCTCCTCGATGCCGAGGTGATAGAGCGGCTGCCGGCCGGTGCGGCTCAGGAACAGCGCGCGCGGAATGTTGACCATGTGGGGCGAGCGCGCGCGCTCGTAGATCAGCGGCGTTCCGCAGCGGCGGCAGAAGCTACGCACCCCGCCGGCTTGCCTGTCATCGTAGCGGGCGATCTCATCTTCTCCCGCGGTGATCCGGAAGCGCTTGCGCCAGCTGCCGACGTAGGTCGAGTAGGCGGCGCCATGGGCGAGCCGGCTGGCGCGTCCGTGATCGTGCCAGGCCCAGAACGCCGGATAGTCGATCTCCAGCCGCACGGCTCCGCACAGACAGCGTGCCGCAGCGCTCGCGGCATTAGAGAGCTCTCGTCGTTTCATCAGATGCGAACCCCGTCGGCGGAGTAACACCAGCACATTGGTGTCGACAGCAAGCACTATCGCTTTTCCCAGGGCGGGAGGCGGCGGCTCCCAGGGCCTCACGGTAGTCCTGGGCCATGCGCAAGGCGCCGTCACCTCCAGGCGCCATCACATGGACGACGACAGGCGCTTCACCCGCGCTGAACTGAAGATTGACTCCTCTCCAATTTGCAACACACAAACCATGGTACCCGTCAATTGCAATCGGCAATGCTCCAATGTACAACAGCGCAGCTGAGAAAATCTCAAACAATCGTCGGGGGGAGCATGTCTGATGATCGCGCGTTTCCGCGCGTTTTCGGCCGTTCCGACGGCAGGTCCATCGATCGCCGCAAGTTGCTGATGCGCGGCGGCGTGGCTGCCGGCGCCGCCGCGGCCTTTGCCACTCCTGCGATATCTCAGGGCGTCCGCGAGCTGAAGCTGGTCACGAGCTGGCCGAAGGGCTTGCCGGGGCTCGGCACCAGCGCGGAACGAATGGGCCAGTCGATCACCGCCGCGTCGCGCGGGCGCCTCACGGTCAAGGTCTTCGGCGCCGGCGAAATGGTGAGCGCGTTCGAGGCCTTCGACGCGGTCTCGGCCGGTGTCGCCGATATGTATCATTCGGCGGAATATTACTGGGAAGGCAAGTCGCCCGGATTTCAGCTTCTTCGCGGCAGTTCCGTTTGGGTTCACGGCCGACGAAATGGCCGCCTGGCTTCATTTCGGCGGCGGGCAAGCGTTGTGGGACGAGTTGAGCGGCGGGTTCGGCGTCAAGGCACTCCCCTCAACCAACACCGGCGTGCAGATGGGGGGCTGGTTCACCAAGGAAGTGCACGGCCCGGAGAGCTACAAAGGACTGCGCTATCGCATGCCCGGCCTGGGCGGCGAAGTTCTGCGCCGATTGGGCGCGGTGGTGGTGGCGCTGCCGGGGGGCGAGATCAATCCCGCCCTGATGTCGGGCGCAATCGATGCCAGCGAGTGGGTCGGGCCGTGGAACGACATGGTGCTGGGATTGCACAAGGTGTCCAAGTATTACTACTACCCGGGCTTCCACGAGCCCGGCACGGTGCTTTCGACCGGCATCAACAAGCGCCTCTGGGATTCGTTCTCGGCCGAGGATCGCAACCTGATCACCATGGTTGCGGCGGCGGAGTACACGAGGTCGCTGGCGGAGTTCAATGCCAACAACGCGCAAGCGCTGCAGCAGTTGAGCGCCGACAAGTCGATCGAGATCCGCAAATTCGACGACGGGCTGCTGCGGGCGCTCGGCAAAGCGAGCGAGGAGGTGGTCGCGCAGACCGGCCAGAAGGATGCGGTGACGCGCCGCATCTACGAGAGCTACATCGCATTCCGAAACCTGTCGACGCGCTGGGCCGAGTTGGCGGAGCGGGGCTTTCTCAATGCCCGCCATTTGACCCTCGCCTAGGCGGGTGAGAGCCGGCCCGTGAGCAATCCGGAACCTGGCTCTGCAACCCCCTCGGCGCGCAGCCTGTGGGCCCGCATCGGGGTGCGCGGGAGGCTGCTGCTGGCCTTCTTCGGAATCAGCGCGCTCGCGATCCTCGGCGCGGCGGCCGCGCTTTACTCGTTCCGCGAAATCGGTGGCGTTCTCGATCGGATCACCCAGCACCGCATCCCGGTTGCGCTCAATTCGCAGGCGCTGTCGCGGCACACCGAGCGTATCGTCGCGGCCGCTCCCGCGTTGCTGAGCGTATCCAACCCGAGCGACAAGATCGAATGGGCCAGGGAGATCGCCAAGGAGGTCGAGACGCTCAATCGCCTATTGGCGGACGTCAAGCTCCACAGTGGAGAAAGCGCGGGGCTGCGCTCGCTCGAATCCGAGATCGAGCAGCTGCGCCGCAATCTCAAGGAGCTGGACGCTCTGGTCGACGACCGGCTGGGCATTGTCGAGCAAAGACGGGAGATCCTGCGCCAATCGCTGTCAGTGGCCAGCGACTTGCGGCAGCTGTTCACGCCCTGGATCGCGGTCATGGATGGCCGGATCGCGCAATGGCGGCAGCTTGCGACGGATCCCAACATCTCCAGCGAGCAGCGCCGCGAGGCCGACCGGGAATTCGAGCAGTCGCTCGGCTGGTTTCGCGCCCTGCAGGCCTCGCAAGTGCTCGCCTCCTCGGTGAGCGATCAGTTTCAGCGCGCGGCGGCAGCCGAGGAAGCCTCGGTCATCGGTGTGAGCCGATTCCGACTGCAGCAGTCCTTGAACGAGATCGACCGGCTCGCGCCCGCGCTCGATCCGAAGCTGCAATCGCTCATCAAGGAAACGATCGAGCGGCTGCGTACCTTCGTGATGGGCAATTTCAGCATCTTCGCGCTGCGCGAACGCGAACTCGCCCTGACCGCCAATGCCTCCCGGCTGTTGACGGAGAACACCGAGCTCTCGCACCGGCTGACCGCAACCGTGGACCGCCTCGTCGGCGAGGCCACGACCGACATCAGCCATGCCAATGCGGAGGCTGCCTCGGTCGTAAACTTCAGCTCGCTGGTGGTCGTCGGCGCGGTGCTGCTCAGTCTCGTCAGCTCCGTGCTCATCGTCTGGCTTTACGTCGGGAGAAACCTGATCGCGCGCCTGACCTCGTTGAGCCATCGCACGCTCGCGCTGGCGCGCGGAGACCTGCGCTCACCGCTGCCGCAGGGCGGCACCGACGAGATCGGTCAGATGGTGGAATTGCTGGCGGTCTTCCAGGCCACCGCCATTCAGATGGAGGAGAGCAACCTCCGCGAGATCACGGAGGCGCGGCGGCGCTTGACCGAGGCGATCGAGGCGATCTCGGACGGGCTTTCACTGTATGACGCCGACGACCGGCTGGTGGTCTCCAACTCCCGCTACAAGGAGCTGTTTCCGCTGCAGCACGGCGTCATGCGGCCTGGCACACCGTTCGAGACCATCATTCGCCACGCGGCCGAGAAAGGACTGATCGCCGAGGCGGCGGGCCGCATCGAGGACTGGGTGCAGGAACGCATCCAGCGCCACCGGCATCCATCCGGGACCCACCTTCAGTATCGCAGCGATGGACGGTGGATCCGGATCAACGAGCAGCTGACGGCCGCCGGGGGCGTGGTCGCCACTTATGCCGACATCACCGAACTGAAGCAACGCGAGGCGCAGCTGGCGCATCTCGTCCACGAGCTCGAGGTCGCGCGCGACGCCGCGCAGGAGGCGAACCGGACCAAATCGAGCTTCCTCGCCAACATGTCGCACGAGCTGCGCACGCCGCTCAACGCCATCATCGGCGTGACCGAAATGCTGCAGGAGGATGCGCGCGAGCTCAAGCGCGAGGAGGACTTCGAGCCGCTCGAGCGGGTGCTGCGCGCGGCCCGGCATCTGCTGGCGCTGATCAACGACATCCTCGACCTGTCGAAGATCGAGGCCGGCAAGATGGAGATCCACGCCGAATCTTTCTCGGTGGCATCCCTCATCGACGAAGTCGCCAAGACGGTCGAACCGATGGCGGCCAGGAACGGCAACCAGATCGTGGTGAAACACGGGTCGATCGGCTCGATCTATGCCGACCAGATGCGTGTGCGCCAGGCGCTGCTCAACCTCGTCAGCAATGCCGCCAAGTTCACCTCCAACGGCAAGGTGACGATCTCTGCCGCCAGACCGAGCGAGGGCGGCGGCGACTGGCTCGAAATCACCGTCGAAGACACCGGCATCGGCATGACTTCCGAACAGCTCGCCAAGCTGTTTCAGGAGTTCTCCCAGGCCGACTCGTCCACCACGCGCAAGTATGGTGGGACTGGCCTCGGGCTCGCGATCAGCCGCCGCTTCTGCCAGATGATGGGCGGCGACATCACCGTCGAAAGCGAGCTCGGAAAGGGCTCCAAGTTCAAGATCAAGCTGCCGGCCCAGGCTGCTGACGACGACCAGGACGCCGCACCGACGCCGGCGACCGACGCGGCGCGCCCACGCCTGCCGTCTTCCTCGGAAACCCCGCTCATCCTGGTGGTGGACGACGATCAGACCGTCCGCGACGTCGTCGCCCGCTATCTCGAGCGCGAAGGGTTCGCCGTCGCGACGGCGGAAGGAGGACGCGAAGGATTGCGCCTTGCGCGCGAATTGGACCCGGCCGCCATCACGCTCGACATCATGATGCCGGACCTCGACGGCTGGACCGTGCTCGCCGCCATCAAGGGCGACCCCGCGCTGGCGCATATCCCGGTCGTCCTGATGACGATCGTCGACGAGCGCAACCGCGGCTTCTCGCTCGGCGCGACCGATTACCTGGTCAAGCCGGTCGAGCGCGACACGCTCGTTCGGGTGTTGCGGCACGTCGGCAACGCGGTGCCCGGGCGCATCCTGATCGTGGATGACGACGACGTCGGCCGCCACGGCATGAAGGTCGCGCTCGAACATGCCGGCTGGCAGATTACCGAGGCCGACAACGGCCAAGTGGCGCTGAGGCAGATCGAGGAAGCGCGGCCAGACGCCATTCTGCTCGACCTGATGATGCCGGAGATGAACGGATTTGAGTTCCTGGACGAGATTCGTGGTCAGAACGACTTGCGTGACATTCCGATCATCGTGATCACCGCCCGCGATCTGACCGCCGAGGACCGCTACCGTCTCAACGGCAGGGTCGAGCGTGTCATCCCGAAGCGGGGCCGGGATGAGATGCTGCGGGAGGTTTGTGACGTTCTCGGCCGATGTGTCGAGCGCGGTCGCAGGGAAAGGACGGCCGTCGCATGACCAAGGTCCTGTACGTCGAGGACAACGAAGACAACGTCTATGTGTTGAAAACCCGCCTGACCCGCAAAGGCTACACCGTCCTGATCGCCTCCGACGGCGCCGAAGGCGTGTCGATGGCGGTCGCCGAGCAGCCGGAAGTGATCCTGATGGATCTCAGCCTGCCGGTCCTGGACGGCTGGGAGGCGACGCGGCGCATCAAGGCCGCCGAAACGACCCGGCACATTCCCGTCATTGCGCTGACCAGCCATGCGATGACCGGCGACAAGGAGAAGGCGCTTGCAGCCGGCTGTGACGATTTCGACACCAAACCCGTAGAGCTCGACCGTCTGATCGGCAAGATCCAGGCGCTGGCCGGGAAAGGCAGGGCGTCGTGACCGCCCCCGACGCGGCGCTCCTGGTGGTCGATGACAACGAGGACAATCGCTACACGCTGACGCGCCGCCTCAACCGCGAGGGCTACAGGAACCTCACCATGGCCGGCAACGGGCGTGAGGCGCTGGACAAGCTCAAGGCACAGTCTTTCGACCTCGTTCTGCTCGACGTCATGATGCCGGACATGAACGGCTATGAGGTGCTCGAGCAGGTGAAGGCGACGCCGGCGCTGCGCGATATTCCGATCATCATGATCTCGGCGCTCGATGAAGTCGACAGCGTCATCCGCTGTATCGAGCTCGGTGCAGAGGACTACCTCAATAAGCCGTTCAATCCGACGCTGTTGCGGGCGCGCGTCGGCGCGTCGCTCGAGAAGAAGCGCCTTCGCGACGAGGTCCGTCGCAACCTCGAGCGGCTCGAGAAGGAACTCAATTCTGCGCGCGCTTTGCAGCTCGCCATGTTGCCGCACCAGTTTCCGGCGTGCTCGCCGTCGCACCCGGTCGCCGTGCACGCGGTCATGCAGCCGGCGCGGGAAGTGGGCGGGGATCTGTACGACTGTTTCTATGCCGGCGAGCGCACGTTCTGCTTCCTGGTCGGAGACGTTTCCGGCAAGGGTGCATCCGCCGCGATGTTCATGGCGCGCGCCCGCAGCCTTGTGCGCATGAGCGTCGCCCTGTGGCGGGAATGGCGCACCGACGACATCGATCCAGGCGCCCTGGTGGAGGCGGTCAATCGCGAGCTCTGCCAGAACAACGATGATCGCATGTTCGTCACCATGTTTCTCGGGCTGATCGATACCCGCACCGGCGTGGTATTGTTCATCAATGCCGGTCACCCGCCTCCGCATCTGCTGTCCGCCAAGGGCGAGACAACGCAGATCGACGCCAAGCCGGCGATGCCGCTGGGCGTCCGGCGCAACGCCCAGTTCCAGACCCGGAAACTGGCCCTCCAGCCCGGCGACGCGCTGTTCGTGTGTTCGGACGGCGTGTTCGAAGCCCTCAACGACCGGGGGGACCTGTTCTCGATCGAGCGGTTGAGCGGGCTCCTGCGCGGGGCCAATGCGGCAGAGCCGCTGGAGATGGTCCGCGTGGTCAAGGAGGCCGTGGAGGCTTTCACCGGAAGCGCGCCGCCAACCGACGACGTCACCGCGCTGGCGTTGCGGTGGCAGCCCGCCGAGATCGCCGCCGAGCGTCCGATCGCCTGGGCCGGCACATGAAACACGCGGTTGAGCTTCGGCTCAAGAACGACCTGTCGGAGATTGCAATCGTCCGTGACGCCCTTGACAACCTCGCAAGCGAGGTCGGTATCCCGATGCGGGCGTTGATGCAGCTGCAAGTGGCGCTTGACGAGGTCGTCAGCAACGTCGTCAAGTATTCCTGGCAAGACGACGCCGAGCACGAGTTCCTTGTGCGGATCACCGTGCATCTTGACAGGGTGGACCTCGAGATTTTCGACGATGGCCAGGCCTTCGACCCGCTGTCGGTGCCGCCGCCCGCAACCGTGACCGACGGCCGGCGGCCACGGCCGGGCGGCCTCGGCATTCACCTGATCAAGAAGCTTGTCGACAATTTCACCTACGAGCGAATTGGTGCACGCAACCACACCACGCTGAGCAAGAGGTGCGAGGTCGGAGCGGCTCAGAGGACTGAAGAATGAACAACAGCGCCCTCAGCATCGGCCAGACGCGCGCCGGAAACGTCTGCGTCGTGACCCTCTCGGGTCGCATCGACAGCACCAATGCCCAAGACGTGATGAACGAGCTCACCCGCCTGATCACATCGGGCGAAAAGACCATTCTGGTCGATCTGGGAGCCGTCCTCTACCTCACCAGCGCCGCTTTCCGCGCCCTGCTGGTTGCGACCGATGAGGCGGAACGTCAAGCCGCCACGTTTGCGCTCTGCAGCCTTGCCGGACACGTGCGCGAGCTGTTCGAGATGGGCGGGCTGATGGAAGTGTTCTCGATTCACGGCTCGCGCGAGGAAGCGCTCAAAGAGCTCGGCTGATCGGGGCCGCGCGCGATATGACCCGCCCGCCAGAGCTGACCTACGCGGTCGACGAACACCCGCCGCCGGCAATCCTCATCGTCTCGGCGCTGCAACACGTCGCCGTCATGGCGGTCACGCTGATCTTTCCCATCATCCTTGCCCGCGAGGCAAACCTCGCCGGCACGCAGCTGCTCGACCTGATCTCGCTGTCGATGCTCGCGCTCGGCGTGGCGACGGTGTGCTTCTGCATGCGTTCGCACTTCATCGGTAGCGGTTATCTGTGCCCCGCCGCCTATACGGCGATCTATCTCGGTCCCTCGCTGTTCGCGCTCCGGCAGGGCGGCCTGGCGCTGCTTTTCGGCATGACCGTCGCCGGCGGCCTTGTGCAGGTGGCAGTCGCGCCGGTGCTGCGGCGATTGCGCGCACTGTTGCCGTCCGAAATTGCCGGCCTGGTGATTGCGGTGGTCGGGCTCGCGCTCGCGGGTCTCGGCGTGCGCTACAGCCTCGGCATCGACGGGCAGCACAGGATCAAGCCGGATTACGTGATCGTTGCCGGCATCTCGCTTGCGACCATGATCGTGCTGAACATCTGGTCGAAAGGTTACGGCCGGATGTTTTGCGTGCTGATCGGGATGATCGTCGGATACGGCGCCAGCGCGGCTCTCGGGGTCTTCGATCTGGCGAATGTCATTCCGGAGGGCAATCTGGAACTCGTCCGCGTGCCCCGGCTGGATCATGTCGGCTGGTCGTTCGATCCAGTGCTGCTGGCGCCTTTCGTGGTTGCATCGCTGGCGGCCACACTGCGGGTGATGGGAGACGTCGCCAACGCGCAGCGTCTCAACGATGCCGATTGGATCCGTCCAAATTTCGCATCGCTCGCCGGCGGCGTATCTGCCAACGGCGTGGCGGTGATGTTCTGCGGGCTGGTCGGCAGCTGCGGCCTCAACAGCTACAGCTCCTGCATCGGACTGTCAGGCGCAACCGGCGTGACCAGCCGCAGCATCGGCTACGCCATCGGCACGATTTTCGCGGCGCTCGCGTTCGTGCCTCCGGCCGCCGCCGTGCTCGGGGCGATGCCGTTGCCGGTGATGGGAGCCGCACTGTTCTTTACCGCGGCCTTCGTGTTCACCAGCGGATTGCAGATGATCACCGCGCGCATGCTCGACGCCCGCAAGAGCATCGTGATCGGATTCTCCTTTGCGATGGCGGTGGTCGCCGACGTCTACCAGGATGCGCTGACCGAGGTGCCGATCGCGCTGCAGCCGATCCTGGGCAATTCGCTGGTTCTGGGCACGGTCTGCGCCGTGCTGCTCAATCTGATCCTGCGCATCGGCATTCGCCAGCGGGTCTCGATCAAGCTCCCCGCGGGCAGCATCAATCGCGAGGCGGTCGAGCAGTTTCTCACCGAGCAGGGCGCGCACTGGGCGGCGCGGCGCGACGTCATCCAGCGCGCGATCTTCGGCGCGGTGCAAGTGCTCGAAGTGGTGGGCGATCCGCCGGGCGGGGTCGAAATCGAGGCGAGTTTCGACGAGTTCAACCTCGACTTACGGATCCGCTACGCCGGCGCGCCGCTGACCATTCCCGAGCGCAAGCCCACGCCGCGAGAGATCGTGGCGAGCGAGGAAGGCGAGCGTCTGCTCGCCGGCTATCTGCTGCGTCAAAGCGCCGATCGCATTTCCGCGCGGGAAAACGCCGGCGCCGCCGAGATGGTCCTGCACTACGATCACTAGAGGGCGCACCGCCTGACGATGCACGAGCTCATTCTTCATCATTACGACTTTTCGCCGTTCTCCGAGAAGATCCGGCTCATCTTCGGCGTGAAGGCCCTGGCCTGGCGCTCGGTCACGATTGCCTCGGTGATGCCGAAACCCGACCTGATCGCGCTCACCGGCGGATACCGGCACACACCGGTGCTGCAGATCGGCGCCGACATCTTCTGCGACACCCGCCTGATCGCGCGCGAGCTCGAGCGCCGGTATCCGCAACCTCCGCTGCTCGATGAGCAGCATCTCGGGGTCGCGCTGGCGATCGAGGCGTGGGCCGAGCGCGACCTGTTCTGGCCGGTCGTTCGCTACGTGTCCGGCATCAACGCCGAGCAGGTTGCACCCGACCTGCACGCCGACCGCGCCGCGATGCGCGGCAAGCACCCCCCGTCGATCGCCCGATTGAGGGCGTTCGCCGAGGTCAACCTGAGCCTCGTCGAAGCGCAGCTTCCGCGCGTCGAAAACATGGCGCGAAACGGCAGGCCGTTTCTGCTCGGCAATGCGCCCGGCCGCGCCGATCTCGCGGTCTACCACGCGCTCTGGTTCTTCACCGCGATGCCGATCGACTGCTCGGCCGCGCTCGAGTCCTGCCCCTCCACCAAAGCGTGGATGAAGCGGATGGCGGCGATCGGGCATGGGGTGAGCAGCGAGCTGTCGTCCGGCGACGCGATCGAGATCGCCCGAGCGGCGTCGCCGGCGAGCCCAAGACCATCACGCCCGGCGTGCTTCGACCCGCCGCTCGGAAGCCGCGTCGCGATCCGCCCCGAGGAGTACAAGACCGAGGACGTCGCCGGCGAGCTGGTGCTGGCCGAAGCCGACGAGATCGCGGTGCGACGCAACGGCCCCGCCGCCGGCGACGTCGTCGTGCATTTCCCCCGCGTGGGCTACACGTTGAGGATGGTCTGACGGCGGCCACGAGGACCGGCGCGCTCAACCCGCCGCGCACACTTGAGCTGCACCTAGTTGGGCTTCAGGTCGGCCGCCTTCACCAGCGCCGCGTTGATGGCGATTTCTCTTTCGACCAGCGCGGCGAACTCACTCGGCGTCATCACCATTGGATCGAGACCCAGTGCGGTGAGCCTTTCGGCGATCTTCGGCGTCTGCAGCGCCTTGAGGGTCTCGCGGCTCAGCCTGTCGACGATGTCGGCCGGCGTCTTGGCCGGCATGAAGAGACCGAACCAGATCGGATATTCGGCGTCGCGCAGACCAACCTCGGCCAGGCTCGGCACGTCCGGGAGCGCGGCCGAACGCTGCGTCCCGTTCACGGCAAGCGCTACGACTTTCCCATCCCGGATATGCGGCAAGGCCAGCGCCATCGGGGCGAAGAAAAAGTCCGCGCGGCCGGCAATCACTTCGGTCAAGGCTTCCGAGCCGCCCCTGAACGGGATGTGAACGGCCTGGATTCCCGCGCTGAAGCGAAATCGTTCGGCACTGAGATGCGTCGCCGTGCCGACCCCGACCGAGGAGAAGTTCAGCGCGCCTGGATTCGCCTTGGCGGCGGCGACGAGATCGCCGACGGTCTTGAAGCCCTTGGCCGGAGAGACGACCAGCACGCTGGGTGTAATTCCGAGCGGGACGACGGCGGCAAAATCCCGCGCCGGGTGATAAGGCAAGCTGGAATGAAGAGCCGGCGCGATCGTATGCGCGGAACCATGCGCGAGCAGCGTGTAGCCATCGGGTTCCGCCTTGGCGACGAAGGCCGCGCCGATGGTGCCGCCGGCGCCGCTGCGGTTTTCCACGACGATCGGCTGCCCAAGCTGGACCGAGAGCTGATCGAACACGATGCGCGGGATGATGTCGGTGGTGCTGCCCGCCCCGACAGGCACGATCGCGCGCAGGGATCGTGTCGGCCAGGCATCCGCGCGCGCGTGCAAGCTGATGATCGCGAGGCTGAGGCTTGTGAGCAGCGTCAAGCGAAACCGTTTCATGGCGACCTCCTATCGACCGGGATGGGACCAGCCTCCGCCGGCGCCGGCGCTAGCGAGTGCACATCCGCCAGCATCGCCCGGCTGCATCATTCGTCCTGCATGAACCCGCCGCCGTTCATCGTCCAATATTTTCTTCCTCTGGAAGTTTATGCCAAACTGGCATAAACTTCCAGCATGGACCTGCGTCATTTGAGAACGTTCGTGACCGTCGCCGAGCAAGGCACGGTCTCGAAGGCCGCATTGAGCCTGCACGTGGCCCAGCCTGCGCTCTCGCGCCAGATCAAGGATCTCGAGCTCGACCTCGGCTTGAAGCTTTTCGATCGCGTCCGGCGGCGGCTGGTGCTGACGGCGGAAGGCGAGCGGCTGTTGACCGACTGTCGCAACATCCTCAGCGCGGTGGACGCACTGGGCGAGCGCGCACAGCTGCTGCGGCGTCCGGATGCAGGGGTCCTGAGGATCGCCGCCACCTCACAGGTGATCGACAGCGTGCTTTCGGAGTTCCTGCATCGCTACGCGAAGCGTTGCCCGGACGTGCAGATCAAGCTGAGGGAAGGGACCGGTCGTCCTCTGCTTGCGATGCTGGAACACGGCGAGATCCACCTCACGATCGTCGGAATTCGAGCAATTCAGGCCGAGAACCATCCATTCGGAATCGCGCTGCTGCCGCCAGTGGAATTCCTCGCCGCTTTCAAGCCGTCGATCGAGCTTGCCAAAACCGCAAGCATCGACATTCGCCGGCTGGGGGCGCATCCGCTGCTCCTGCTCGACACAAGCTTCTTCTTCCGTCTCACCTTCGATGCGGCCTGCCGCATTGCCGGGTTTCATCCGAACATTTTTCTGGAGGGTCGAAGCCCGCACGCGCTCCTCTCGCTTGCCGAGAGTGGCCATGGCGTGGCGATCGTTCCCTCGGTGCAGACGACCCAGCGGTATCGGCTGCGAATCGCGCGCCTGACGTATGAGCGCAAACCCCTGCGCGAGCCCTACGCCATACTGTGGGACAAGCGACGAGCGCTGCCTCCCTTTGCGGAGGATTTTCGCCAGTCGCTCGCCGCCTATATGCGCGAGATTTTCCCGATTTCACGACCGCTCTCGCCCAAGGGCCGCCGGCGAGATACGCTGGCAGCGCGGCCGCAGCTCAACTAACATCGGACGACTCGACGGGGGAGAGGTCGGTCGCACTGGACGGTGCAGCCTTGTCATGAGGCGGTCCGGGCAGGCTGGCTGTGGCATGCTGCAATGACCGACACGTCCACCTCGCGAACGCCGCTGCCGCCACGGGGCTACCTGGCCGTCATCCGCAGCATCGACAAGTTCACGGAGCTGACCGGGTACCTGTTCGTGCTCGTCATCATCCCGCTGATTTGCGCCAATGTCGTCGAGGTCTTTGCCCGCTACGTGCTCAGGGAACCGACGATCTGGGCGCTCGACGTGACGACGATGTCGTACGCGGCCCTGTTCATGCTGGGCTCCGCCTTGGCGCTGCTGAAAGGCGCACACGTGCGGACCGACATGCTGTGGGAAGCCTTCTCGGATCGAACCAAGGGCATGATCGACAGCCTGGCGTTCCTCTTGTTCTTCCTGCCGACCATGGTCGTGCTGTTCTTCATCTCGATCGACGATTTCCTGTACTCGCTCTCGATCGACGAGCGCGGGAGCTCCGGCGCCTGGACGCCGGTCCTGTGGCCGCTGCGGGGCGTCATTCCGCTCGCCGCCTTCATGCTGTTCCTGCAGGGGATCTCGGAGCTCATGAAGAGCCTGTGGGCATGGCGAACCGGCGCGTTCCTGACCAGGCACGAGAAGATCGAGGTCTGAAGCGCCATGACCTTCGCCGAGGCCCTCGGGCTGATCATGCTGTTCGGCATGGTCGCGGTCATCTTCATCGGTTTCCCGATCTCCTTCACGCTGCTGTTTCTCGCCCTCATGTTCGGTGGGATCGGCCTGGGCTGGGAGCAGACGTTCAATCTGGCCTATCTGCAGATCTGGGGCACGATGAAGGACGAGATCTTTCCGGCCGTGCCGCTGTTCATCTTCATGGGCTATATGACCGAGCAGGCCGGGCTGATGGAGCGGCTGTTCGGGGCGCTGCGCAGCCTGCTCGCCCCGGTGCGCGGCTCGCTCTATCTGGCGGTCATTCTCACCGCGACGATCTTCGCCATGGCGACCGGCATCGTCGGCGCCGCCGTGACGGTGCTCGGCATCATGGCCGGCCGGATCATGATCAAGGCCGGTTACGACGCCCGACTGTCATCGGGTGCGATCGCGGCCGGCGGCACGCTCGGCATTCTGATCCCGCCGAGCGTGATGCTGGTGGTGATGGGCCCGGTCATGGGTGTGCCGGTCAATCTGCTCTACTCGGCCGCGTTCGGTCCCGGCTTCCTGCTCGCTGGCTGCTACGTCGCCTATACGCTCGTCCGCAGCTTCATCGATCCGAAGCTCGGGCCGGCCATGACCGTGGAAGAACGCCAGGCCGCCTATGACGCCATCACCACCGAAAAGGTGCGCATGCCGGTGGTCGCCTTGGCGTTCGTCTGCCTGGTGGTGATGGCCTATCTCGCCGCGGACTTTCTGCTCAGCCAGGCGGGCGCGCCGCGGCTTGCCGTCGCCGTCGGCCCGTTGTCGATCTCGGGCCTGGCATCGGTGCTGGCGCTGCTGGTGGCGTTCCCCTACTTGCGCAACGCTTACTTCCGCGCGGTCGTGCTGGGCATTGCGCCCCTGAGCGCGTTGATCGGATTTACGCTCGGAACGATCGTCGGCGGATTGGCAACCCCGACCGAGGCCGCCTCATGCGGCGCCTTCGGTGCCGCCGTTCTGGCCCTGATCTATGGTCGGCTCGACCTCAAGTCCGCCACCAACGCGGCCATCGGCACCATGGTCACCTCGGCCATGGTGCTGTTTCTGGCCGTGGCCTCGACCGTGTTCGGCGCCGTCTTCACCAAGCTCGGTTCGGCGAACCTGATCACCAACTCGCTGTTGGGCCTGCCTGTGGGCGACTGGTGGAAGCTGGCGCTGATCATGGGCGTGTTTTTCGTGCTGGGATGGCCGTTCGAGTGGCCGGTGATCATCCTGGTGTTTCTGCCGATCGTGCTGCCGGTGATCGAAAAGCTTCAATTCGGGCTGAGCAAGCTCGACCTCTTGATCTGGTTCGGCGCGCTGACCGCCGTGAACATGCAAACCGCGTTCTTGAGCCCGCCGGTCGCGATGTCGGCGTACTACCTGCGCAACGTGGTTCCGCAATGGTCGCTCTCGACCATCTACAAGGGCATGTCGGACTACATGGTCATCCAGGTGATCGTCCTGATCCTGCTGCTGCTGTTCCCGCAGATCGCGTTGTGGCTGCCGAATACGGTCAGGTAGGGTCGACTGCCATCGCCGTAGACGAAGAAGGGCGGCCGCAGCCGCCCTTCCACTGCGTCGCCGCTTCGGCTGATCCGAGCTAGTTCTGCTTGACGGGCCAGTAGTGGTCCGCCTGCAAGCTGTAGGGCGGGAACATGAAGCGCTTGGCGGGCACGACCTTGGCGGCATAGGCCCGCTGCAACTCGTAGACCTTCTTGAAGAACGGGTTCTTCGCGGCCTCCGCCGTGGCGAATTCGTCCCAGGTCTTGAGGAAGGCCTGATTGACCTCGGGCGGCGTCGTCAACAGCTTGACGCCGTGCTTCGTCACGAATTCCTCGATGGCGTCGGCATTCTGCCGCTGGAAGCTCGCCCACCAGCGCAGGAAGGTCTCCGATAAGGCCGACCTGATGGCTTCCCTGTTCTGAGCCGGCAGGCTATCCCAGACGTCCTTGGTGATCGCAAGCTCGGCGACCGAGGCGCTCTCGTGCATGCCCGGCGTGTAGTGGAACTTCCAGACCGTATGCAGGCCTAATCGCAGGTCCTCGATGCCGCCCACCCATTCGGCGCAATCGATGGTGCCGCGCTCGGCGGCGGGCACGATCTCGCCACCGGGCATGTTGACGACCGCCATTCCCATCTTGGCGTAAAGCTGCGAGACGATGCCGGTCTGCCGGCACTTCATCCCCTTGAAATCGGGCAGGTCCTTGATCGGACGCTTGAACCAGCCGAGCGCTTGCGGGCTCGGCGGAATGGCCGGAAACGCCACCAGGTTAAGCTTGAGCTCCTTCTGATAGAACTCGTTCCACAGATCGAGGCCGCCGCCTTCGTAGACCCAGCCGATGAAGTCGATGGCGTCCATGCCGAAGATGCCGGCCGGCGTGTTGGCAAAGAGCGTCGCGGCAACGTTCTTGCCGTACCACCAGTATGAGATGCCCCAGGCGCCATCGATCACCTTCTTGTGCGTGGCATCCAGGATCTCGAACGGCGGGACGACGGCGCCGCCCGGCAGCGCTTCGATCTTGAGATTGCCGCCGGTCAGCTTGTCGACCCGGTCGGCGAAGAATTTGAAGGCGTCCTGTGTCGTCGACGATGGCGGCACCGCCGACTGCATCTTGAGGACTCGAGGCTGTTGGGCGAGCGCGGTGCCGGCGAACGCCAAGGTGGCGGAGGCGGCCGTAACCAACGCGATCCTCCTGAGCGGACTTATTTTCATTGGGTGTGTTCCTCCCGTTGGCAGCAGCGTGCGGATGAGCCAAAAGGCGTCCAGCACACGGAACAGCCTAGCGCGGGGAAGTCGTTTCAGCCAGAGCGACCCGCTGGCGCATGCCAAACTGCGCGGCGCGAATTCCCCCTGGCCGTTGGAAACGGCCGCTGGGCGACCAGATGGATTCGGGTCATTCGCTTCGGCTTGACCATGCCGGGCGGCCAGATGTCTGCGCTCCCGCGCACGTTGCCGCCATCATGTGCCTTTGCAGCGCAGGGATGCACGGGACCTAAGCAGGTTTCGGTCAGCTGACCAACGGATGCACCGGGGATACCGCGTCAGCTTTCGCCACCCTGCGGACATGCCGTCGCATTGGCTCTCGGCAGCAATGGGTGACAACCTTTATTGCGTAGACGCGTTTCCGCAGCGGCTATGGCGCAATGCCTTTCACCACCCAGGCTGTCGCGGCGTAGGACCGCTCTCCATCGGATTCGCCATCCAAATACGCCAGCTCGACCATGGCTCGGAGCTTGGCTTTGGCTTCTAAGTCAAGCGTGCTCACGTATTCCGCGATCGGCCCGTCCTTGCCTTCAGCGGGAGCCCAGAAATCGGCAAACGATGCGAAGTCCATGCGGATCGTCAGCATGTCTTGCACAACATTTACCAATCCGGCATCACGCCAGGCGCGGGTCAAATCTCCTGGACGGCTCAGGGGCCTGGTATACGCCAGCGCTCGGCGCTCATTCCCGCTTCGATCGAGCATGGCCGCCGTATCGAAGATCATGCGATGGGAAACGAACCCGCCACGCGTATCCCATGTGGCCGCGGCGACTGTCCCGCCCGGACGCGTGACGCGGCGCATCTCGCGCACCGCAAGCCCAGCCTGCGGAATGAATTGCAAGGCCAGCATTGAGAGAGCGTGATCGAACGAAGCGTTCGGAAATGGCAAGCCGCAGGCGTCACCGACTTGAAAGTCGAGGCGAGCATCGTGGTTTCGGCGCTTTGCATGGTCGACATATGCCGAAGAAAAGTCCAGGCCGCACACGCTGGCTATCTCGGGATTCCGAGCAAGACAGAAACTCAGACTGCCGGTGCCGCACCCGACATCCAGGATGGACCCCGTGCCGGTGATCCCAGCGAAGTTAACAAACAGGGGAGCAAGCCGGCGGCTCCAACGCCCCATCTGAAGCTCGTAGCCATCGCCATCCCCAGACACGAACGTCGATGAAACGGCCATGCAATCGTGATCCTGCGCCAATTTGTCCGCCCATCGAATGTCGGTCGTCACTCCGGTTTCAGTCCGATGGACTTGACCAGCGCTGCGTCGCTGACGATCTCCCTCTCGACATACGCGTCGAGCTCTCTTGGCGTCATCACCATCGGCTCCATCCCAAATGTTGCCAACTTTTCGCGCACCTTGGGCTCTTGCAAGGCCGTGAGCGTTTCGCGGTGAAGCTTGTCGACGATCTCGCGCGGCGTTCCTGCCGGCAGGAAAAGTCCAAACCAGGTCGGATACTCGGCGTCGTGGAAACCGGCTTCCTGGATCGTCGGGACCTCAGGCAACGCAGCGGAACGTGTGGCACTATTCACGGCAAGCGCTGAGAGCTTGCCGTCCCGAATATGCGGCAGGGCAGCGCCGAGTGCCACGAAGAAGAAATCGATCCGCCCCGCCATCACCTCGGTCATCGCCTCCACGCCGCCCTTGAATGGGACATGCGTAGCATGCACGCCGGAGCTAAGCCGGAATCGCTCTGCGCTCAGGTGTGACGCGGTTCCGAAACCGGGCGAGGCGAAATTGAACGCGCCCGGCTTTGCCTTGGCCGCAGCGACGAGATCACGGGCCGTCTCGAAGCCGCTCCCCGGTGAAGCTACCAGGACGAACGGCGAGACCCCGAGCGGGGCGACCGCCGAAAAATCTCGCGCCGGATCATAGCCCAGATTGCCGTAGCGAGCGGGTGCGATCGTGTGCGCCGACGAGTTGACAAGAATTGTATAGCCATCGGGGGCCGCCTTGGCGACGTAGCTGGAGCCGATCGTTCCTCCCGCGCCGGGACGGTTCTCGACAACAATGCTCTGACCGAGCTGCTCCGAGAGTTGCTCGAACACAACGCGGGGGACGATGTCGAGAACGCTGCCGGCTGCAATCGGCACGATTGCTCGCAGCGGCTTCGTCGGCCAAGTCTGCGCCTCGGCCTTGAATATCGCGGCAGGGAGGACGAGTGCAGATACCAGCATCACGCGGAATGGCTTCATGATGTCCCTCCATCGCAATTAAGCGCCTCAATTCACAAATCAGTCTTCGTACAGACGGTGGTGGATATCCAATACTTCATTGCTCTGGCTATTTATGCCGATCCGGCATAAGCATCGTTATGGACCTTCGACACGCGCGAACCTTCGTCACCGTGGTCGAGCTGGGCACCGTCTCCAAGGCGGCGCTGCGCCTGCGCATTGCCCAGCCGGCGTTGTCCAGACAGATCGGCGCTCTCGAGCGTGAGCTCGGTCTCAAGCTTTTTGATCGTACGGGACGTCGCCTTGCGCTGACTGGCGCAGGCGAGCAGTTGCTCAGCGACTGCCGTGGTCTGTTGGCCTACGCGAGCGAGATTGGCGAGCGGGCGCAACTTCTTCGGCGCGGAAACACGGGCGTGCTGAGAGTGGCAGCCTCGCCCCAAATCATCGAGAGCGTCATTTCAGGTTTCTTGCACCGCTACGCGGAACGCTACCCCAATGTGCAGGTGAAATTGATCGAGGCGATTGGGCCCGACACCTTGGCGATGTTGGAACGCGGCGAGATTCACCTCGGGCAGCAGCTGGCTCATGCGGCTCAGCCCGGCGACCACCGCTTCGCGAGCCATCCGCTACAACCGGTCGAGTTGCTCGCCGCCTGCCATCCGTCGCTGACGCTCGGCAAGGGCGGAGCAATCGAGATCGACCGTCTCGCACCTCATCCGTTACTTCTGCTGGATGGATACATATTTCGCCGGACCTTCGACGCCGCCTGCCGCCTCGCTGGGCTCGAGCCGAATATCAAGTTTGAAAGCCGGGCGCCGCACACGCTTCTGGCGATGGCTGAAAGCGGGCACGGCGTAGCAATCATTCCGTCGGCGCTGCGAACGCACCGGTACGTATTGCGACTTGTGGGGGTGACCTACCGGGGCCAACCTCTGCGCGAGCTGTTGACTATTTTTTGGGACAAGCGGCGTCCGCTGCCGCGCTACGCGACAGCCTTTTGCGAGATGCTGGCGGAGTACATGCGTGCAGTCTTTCCGATCTCGCGCCCGTCGGAATCGAAGGCTGACATCGCAGGGAAGCAAGCTGCGACGCGCGGAACGCGTCGAGGCCACGGGCGATGAAGCGTAACGAAGTGCCAACGTTATGTTGCGCCCTTCCAAGCATCCGAGTGTCGCGCCGCGCGGATCGGAACGCCGCTATCAACGGTCTCGCCGACGCTGCCGAGATCGGCGACAGGAACCGACGATTGTGCGTGTGCCCCCATCGACCAGGCATGGGCTACAGCCCCGCCGCCGAGCAGCGGTGATGAACGCGCGGCGTTTCAGTTGACCGAATTGCATTCGCTGCCCCAGCCAAGGTAGTCAAGTCAGGGGCTCGCTGCGCTGCGGAATTTCGATCCGATCGATGGTGGGCTTCGGGTCAAAACCCGAACACTTCTTTTGGCGCCCTCCGTCCGCATCCGCCAGGTGCGGACATGAAGGGTGGTCCCGTTGGTCAAGCTCTGCCACTCTGCTTAGGCCACTGCCGGCACGGCCTTGTTGACTGCGATCGAGCGAAGGAACGCCTGTGTCGGGCGTTTCAGAGCAGATGAATTCAGTGCCTAGCTTCGGCAGCCGCCGCACGCGTCCTCTTGTGCTCATCGAACGCGAGCTCGTCCGAAGGTCCCTTGCCTGCCAAAAGGGTCTTCAGGCGGGACCGAACTGCCCGGTTCCGATCAGCCAATTCGGCGCCGCAGGCGACATGACGGCAATCGTACCCAGGTTGATCGATGACGCGTGCCACCGCGGTCGCGGTCGCGGCCGGGATTGCGGTGGTCGTTTCCAACTGCGCCGCAAGCCGCTCCATCTGGCGCGTCGCTTGCTCTGGGCGCGTGCCGTCGGTCATCATCATGATCATCGCCCAGCAGCAGCATGCGGCCACCACGAACAGCCAGCTGCACAAAGCGCGTTCGGAAATCGGCTCGAATCTCCTGAGAAAGGGCCACGATTGTCCGGCATCGAGCCAAAGATACGCGGTCGCGTGGTCCGGAGCGCCGCTGCGTGCGTGGTCCGAAATGCGGGCCATACGGCCGGGCACATCAGCGATCACAGCCATACCTTCCGGCCGGCGTTCCCAGACCGCCGGAACCGCGTCCGTCAGTCTCTGCCGCACGAGCATGGCCGCGTCCCCAGACTGAGATCCTAGTTGATCCATCGACCCCCTCGCGCCCATCGCGAGCGAGAGACCCAATCGCGCGTCACCAAATCTGCGGCTTCGACTTGCAACGGCATCATTCGCTCTCGCATCGCAAGAAGTTCGCGCCAGGCGATATCGCTCACCAGCTCCTACCGAGCCACTCGATGCTGGACGATCCGCTGCCGGCCCGGTTGTTGTGCGCGGGCTTTACGGTGAGGGCGCGGAGGACCCCTTCCACTTCCTCGAGCTCGCGCCAGATTGCCTCGAAGTGTGGCCTCACGGTTCGACCCCGCGCGGAGAGCCGGACCCGCGGTTTACGTTCGAACAAGGACCCGCCAAGCTCGTCTTCCAAGCTTCGGATCGCGTTCGACAACGACGGCTGCGAAACGCCACAAAGCTTCGCGGCGTGTGTGAAATTTCCCACTTGGCAAAGCGCGAGGAAGTAGCGGACGTGGACCATTTCCATATCGTTCAATCCAAGTTTTACGGGCGAGCTGTCACGTTTGCCGGCGCCATGTTGGGTGTCGGAGCGGGCGGCCGGTCAGACGTCAGCGTGTGCAGCACGGCAATGGCGTAGAGAGCGAGCCACAAGGCCGCGATCACGACGCCTCCGGCGCCACCGGCGGCGAACCGACTGCGGAGCCCACGGGCGTCGCGCCCGCTATCAGGACTGCTCTCGAAGTGGTTGACGGCTTGCACGCCCGATTGAGCGGCCGTGATGCCGGACCGATCCTCTTCAAACAGCACGGGGACAGAAAGAGTTCGCGGGCTCTGATCGCATGGCAACCTACCTCCCCGACTCACGCCACGCGGTTGCCGCGCGTGACGATGGCAGATTGCGCTGGGCAGCGCGTTGAACGGGCACGGCAAAGGGCAACGGCAGGGGCGCCGCCACGGCGAGCACTCCGCCGATCAACGGCACGGACACGCGACGTATCCCGAGCTATGACGGCGGCACGTGCGCTGGCGCATACGACGCGTTTCCCCCCGTGTGAAATCGTCCAATCAATCAATTACTGTCGGTAAGCACGGTCATGTCGTGTATGGGCTGCACCGGGAGCTCGGTACCTACGTGTAATTTTGCGATGTCGATGCCGGAACCTTTGACCGTGTCCACGCTCGGCATGGCGGCCGAGTGCGAGAAGAAGAGCTGCTTCACGCCGAACCCGACCACCATAGCTATGGCGATAGCGACCACATATCGGCGCATGCCGGAACCTCCTGGCGCGCGAGGCTGCCCGCCAAGATCATCGTTCAACGGCACGGCGCGTAAATCAGCCGGAGGTCCGGACGGAGAGGTTCTTAGGTCCTATGACCAAGGTCCCCTCAGTATCATGCCCGGGTCAAGCCTGGCTTGACCCGGGCATCCATCATCCTTCGCAAGAGTCTTTCTAAGGGATGGATTGCCGGGTCAAGCCCGGCAATGACGAGTCACAGCTTGTTGCCGTTGGTTTTAACAAACCGCGGATCGTGAGGTTGTCTTTGGTGGGAATCGTACGCATGGTCCCGCACAACCTATGAGAGCGCGGCATCGATTGGCATTTGTCAACGACGGCAGATCCAGATCTAGTTATTAGGTAGTACGCGAAAGAGATTCTAGTCCGGGAATTCTCGGCGGTTCCGCCCAGGGTTATCGGTGACCTCGCGAGAGGTTACTACAATCAGACCACACAACGACATTCGACTCCTACCTTGAGTGCGTGAATGCAAACGCCAGTGGGGTGCGGAAGCCCTTTTTCCGCTCGCTTCTTCCTCGCCAACGACCCAAGGCGGGTGTATATTTTCCCATTGAATCCTCCATACAATGGGACGATGGACAACGTTTTATGAAAGTCCTCATTGTCGACGATCACACGTTGATCCGGGAGGCGCTGCACGCCGTCTTGACACAACTGAAGCGCGAAGTCGTGATCTTCGAAGCTTCGAACGGCCATCAGGCAATGCACATTGTCGAGGAACATCCCGACATCAGCCTCATTTTGCTTGATATCAAATTGCCCGATCGAGACGGCTTTGCTGTGCTGCGCGAGCTGCGCGACCGCCATGCGACCATTGCCATCATCATCCTCTCGTCGTCCGGTGATCAAGAGACGGTCAGGCGCGCCTTCAAACTTGGCGCTCTGGGTTTCATCCCGAAGACCACCGAACGCGAGGTGATGCTCAACGCCATTGAGTTGGTGCTCTCCGGCGGTATCTACATTCCGTCGGAAATCCTGGACTACGAGGAAGCGACAGCCCCGCGGCTGACAAATAAATCGACAACCTGCGCTTCTCCTAAAGGTCTCGGGTTGACCGATCGGCAGATTGAAGTGCTTGCGCTCTTGATGAAGGGAAAAAGCAACAAGATCATTGCCAAGAACCTCAATATGGCCGTGCCGACCGTGAAGAACCACATCACGGTTGTTCTCAAAGCGCTGTTCGTAACGAGCCGCACCGAGGCAGTGGTCAAGGTTGGGAAAATGGGCTGGGAGTTGTCGCCGACATCCGAGTCATAGAGCGGGCCCTGCGTCTCTCCCATCGTCATGGTCCCTGAAAAGCTCGTGCATGACCGTGCGCAGGCGCATTGGGTCGACCGGCTTGTGCAGCAGGATGTATCCGCTATCCGTGGCGTCGCGTAATGGTTCAGGTGCCGTATCGCCGCTGATGAGAATAGCTGGAATTGATGAGCCGAACGCCGTGTTGATTTGCTGGATTGCTCCGATCCCGGTCTTCCCGCTCGCAAGGTGATAATCCGAGATTATGAGATCGGGCCGCTGTCGGCGCTCGGCAAGCCGGATGAGCGCAGCTTCTTCGGATCCGGCGGTGACGACCGAGTATCCCCATTTTCCGAGCAATCCGCCCGTTCCCTCCTGCACGATGGGAGCATCGTCAATAACCAGAATCAGCTTGCCTTCGACCGCGAAGGCGGCGGGGTGGGGCGAGTCGACCGGCTCGGTCGACGTGACGCGTTCATCGGCCATCGGAACCAGGATCGCGAACCGCGAGCCTCGGCCGACAGTCGAAGCCACGTCGATTTGATGGTCGAGGAGTCGACGAAGCCTTTCGACAATAGCCAGCCCGAGCCCGAGACCGCCGTACCGGTTGCCTTGCGCGGCAGGTAGTTGAAAAAACTCGCCGAAGATATTCTGCCTCTGGTCGGCAGGAATGCCGGGGCCGCTATCCCATACTTCGATCCGCAACATTTCGCCGCGCCGACGACATCCGACGATGATTCCCCCCGCAATGTGTAGCGCACAGCATTCGATACCAGATTGACCAGGATGCGTTCGAGCAGCAGGGGGTCGCTGCGCACCCAGGCGTCGCTTCGCCGAACGCGCAGATGCAGACCTTTCTCTCGCGCTGCCTGATCGAACCCCGTCTCGATTTTCTGCAACAGGCGCGCGATCGGGAATTCGGTAATCTTGGGCGGAAGGATGCCAGCGTCGAGCCTGGAGATATCCAGGAGCGAATTGAACATTTCATCCATTTCCTTGCGCGTGGCATCGACACGCTCGATCGCCCTTGCCCTTTCCCGCGATTTGAGCGGCATGCGCAGCTGTGCAACGAACAGGCCGAGTGCATGCAATGGCTGCCGCAAATCATGGCTGGCCATGGCGAAGAAGCGCGACCTTGCTGCATTGGCGCGCTCCAGCTCTTGCGTACGCTCGGCGACCTTGCGTTCGAGTTCGGTCTGCGCGCGGCGCAGACTTTCCTCCGCGTGCTTGCGCACCTCGACATCGGCGCTGAGCAACAGGCTGGGAACCGTAATACTGATCAAGAACATCAATACCAGCAGGAACGAGACGTTGAGATCCGCGCTCGTGAAGGGTCCGCCGCCCATGAGCGTCCCCCAGATCGTGATGCCCGTAAGCACCAGCGCAACCGTTGCGGTGTCGCGCGGGCCGCGGCGCAACGCAGCCCACAACAGTGGGAGGATCACGAGAAAGCCCAGGGGATCTCGGCTCGGCGTTTGCTCGATCAGGGGGCTGAAGGCAACAAGTCCGACCGCCACCGCTGCCGCGAGGACGCCGACCGTCTCCAAGGTCTCTTTGCGGTTGAAGGCATGATGCCGGCTCGATGCCCAAAGCACGATGACGGGGGCTATGACCAGCGCGCCGGTCACATCCCCCAACCACCACGTCATCCACGCGTTCGCGAAGTTCGTCCGTTCGGCATATCCGGCGATTGCCAAGCTGGTCAGTCCGATGCTGGCGCTGATCGGCGTCGCGATCAGGAAGCAGATCAGAGCAAACTTCGCGACCGAGTTTGGCGTCGCGAACGTATTGCATCCGTTCGACCAGCGATTGATCAAATAAGCGCCGACAAGCGCCTCGAGGGAGTTGCCGGTCGCAATCGCCGCCGCGGTGGTAACCGAGCCGGCGGTCGTCGCATTGGCGATCACCGCCGCCGCGAAAATTGCCGGCCAAATCCGATATCCCCACAATAGCACCGCCGCCAACGCGAAGCCGGTCGGCGGCCAAATTGGCGTTGCGCTCGGATGAACGGAGGCGAGCGCAAGGCCGACTTTTGCCAGGGCGAAATAGATCGATCCAATTGCAACGAGTGCGCCGGCATAGCCGATGCCCGGGCTGAAGCTCATGGCGGGCGCAAATGATCGTGGATCGGACATGGTCGCCCCTGGACCAAATTGATTTCGCGAATGCCGAGACCCCCTGCAGAGGTCTCGACTGGCGAAATGTCGCCGCAGTCGCGAATGCCGTCGCAACATCGGCGCGCGAGGTGACGCAAGCCTAGCCCGGATGAGGGGGGCAACGAAATCCCGAACCGGGCTTCCCACCTAGAAACTGCGATCCGCTCAAGCCCAGCGATCTCAGATCAGCTTCCGCCGCTTCAGCCACACGTGCTCATCCTTGGCCGACGATGATGGGGGCGTGCACGGCGATGCCGCGCGGGCGTCGACGATCGCGCGCCTCATCTCGATGTCGGGTTGGGCCGGCGTCCGGTCGTCGGAGGGCCCGACTGCGGAAGTTGCCGAGACAACGGAATGCTCTAGTAGCATCGGTCGCACGGCTGCGAACGATCGGAGCATTCTTCATGAACGATGGTTGGGACCGTTCGGCGGGCCCCTGGATCGCCGCAATGGGCGAACGGGGCGACTGGGGCCGAGAGCACGTGCTTGATCCGATCATGCTCGAGCGCGTCTCGGCGCGGCAGTTCGCGCGCGCCCTGGACGTGGGCTGCGGTGAGGGACGGTTTTGCCGGATGCTGCAGGCGAGGGGCATCCATGCTGTCGGAATCGACCCGACGGAGGAGTTGCTCGCGGCGGCAAGGAGACGCGACCCGAACGGCGAGTATCAGATCGCAAGAGCCGAAAGCCTGCCCTTCTCTGACGCCAGCTTCGATCTTGTCGTAAGCTATCTGACGCTGATCGACATCGCGGACTTCCGCACGGCATTGAGAGAGATGGCGCGCGTCCTGGCGCCCACGGGAATCTTGCTTATCGCGAATCTCAACAGCTTCATCACGAGCTGCCCGAACGGATGGATCAAGGATCAACACGGCGATGACTTGCACTACGCGGTTGACCGCTATCTCGAAGAATTCCCCGAATGGGTAACGTGGTCAGGTATCCGGGTTGAAAATTGGCATCGTCCGCTCTCCGCCTACGTTCGAGAGCTGCTTGCACACGGCCTGACGCTCACGTTTTTCGATGAGCCGCACCCACGGTCCGGCGAGAGCGACCAGCAAGCGCGCTATCGCCGAGCCCCGTGGTTCATGGTCATGGAATGGCAGCGCCCGCCGCGCTCCGAGGCGCCAGCGACCGCGTCCCCAGGCCCTGCGTAGTCGATCGATTTCGCGAATGCCGGAACCCGCAGTGCCGCGACCTATCCTTGCTTCGGCGACCAGCCATAAGCCTTGGCGCAGGCGCCGCCCATCAGCATGGCCCGCTCACTGTCGCTCAGACGGCGGGTCTTGAGGAACGGCTCGACGGCCTGCTCGTAGCTGACGACTGCGAATGCGCGCGTCCAGTCCGTGCCCCACAGACAGCGCTCGAAGCCCCAGGCATCGAACACGCGGGCCAGCGGGTCCCAAATGTCGTCGAAGGGGTATGGCTCGCGGGAGAGCGTGCAGGCACCGCTGACCTTGATGACCACGTTCGGGCGTCGGGCGAGCTCCAGCACATTCGGCAGGTTGGCCCACGGCTGCGGCGGCGCGGGCGGCGTGCGCGGCTGCATGATGCCCAGATGGTCGATGATGAATCGCGTGTCAGGGTGGCGGTCGATCAGCGCAGTGCCCGCCTCCAGGTTGCCCCAGCACAGGACGTTGACCGGGAAATCGTGGCGAACGGCGGCGCGCGCGATCCGGTCGAGGCCGGCGTCGCTCGCCTCCCGATGCTGTTTGGTCAACATGATGCGGATTCCGACCGTGCCCGGCGTATTCTTCCAGTCGTCGACAACATCGGCCACCGCCGGATCGTCGGGGTCGACCGGCTTCACGAGCGCGAACCGGCCGGGATGGGCCCGCTGCACCTCCACCGCGTAGCTGGCGTCGTAGCCGTACAGGGAAAACGCGGAGATGAAGATCGCGCCGTCGACGCCGACTTTGTCCATCGCCGCCGCCATCTCGTCACCGGTGACGTGATCGGGCCAGTTCGGCACGCTTTGCCAGGGTCGCTCCGGCGTGTTCGCCTCATAGGCATGGACCTGGGAATCGATGATCGGCATCGCAAAAGCTCCTCGCTACCAGGCGAGTTTGATTGTGGCAGCAGGCTCGTGTCCAGGGGGGCCCAGGCGCCGACCACCGATGTCCGGGATGGGTCCCGAGGCGGACCTGCGCTGCCGGCCCGCTAAGTCAGCCGGCGAGGCCGGCACCTCGCGCCCGGATTGGTGCGAGAGCTTGAAGCCAGGACAAGCCTGAAAGGAAGCGCCAGCGAGCCCTACCGCCCCGTTGTTGCGCAACGCTGCACATGGATTGAGCAGAAGCTTCGCGATCGCAGGCGCCCTTCAACAATTCTGCGTTTGCGCCTAGACTTCCGGGGCACGGCAGCGGTCGTTGTTCGAGCAATCGCGTTCAGACGTTCCCGCACTGGCACGGCCGTTGCAGCCCTGTGCGGCAGGGTACACCCTGAGGGAGGAACGAGCATGAGGCGCAGAGATTTTCTCACCACGACTGCCGCGGCCGCTGCCGCGATTTCAGCACCCTTCGTTGCGCGCGCGCAGGAGAGCGCGCCGGACGTCATCAATGTCGGTCATCTCGTGGGCATCTGCATGTCGCCGCTGTTCTATGCCCACGCGCAGGGCTACTTCAAGGACGAGGGGCTCAACGTCGCGCTCAAGTTCATGCCCAACCCCGGCGACGCCATCACCGCTCTCGTGAGCAACGCGATGGACGTCATCCACAATCCCTTTACCAACGCGTTCGTAGCTGCCGGCCAGGGAGCGCCGATCCGCATCATCGCAGGCAGCGGCGCCGGCGGCTTGTTCCTCATCGCGCAGAAAGATTCCGGCATCCGCAGCATGGCCGATCTCGCTGCCGCCAAGGGCAAGGGCCTGAAGATCGGAACGGTGCGGTTCAACACCTTCGAGATGACACTCTATCGCAATCTGCTCAAGCACAATCTCGCCTACAGCGACTTCAACATCGTGTGGTTCAACGACACGCTGTCGCTGGCGTCGGCCTTCGAGGCGAAGGCGATCGACCTGGTCACGCATGTCGAGCCCTTTGCCACCCGCATGATCGATCAGTTAGGCGGCGCGCCGATCGCGAGCAGCCTCGACGTCTGGGGTCCTCATGGCCCCGATTGCGTGACCAAGACCTCCATCCGCTTTTTGGAGAAGCATCCGACCACGCTGCGCCGCTACCTCAAGGTCCTGTTGCGCGCCGACGCGGCCATCAAGGCGGATATGCTTAAAGCGGTCGAGGTCCTGGACGCCGCCAAGTTCTATCGCGTCGACAAGGCGACGCTCGCCGCCGCCTTGCCGCGTCAGATGCCGCAGGTCGACATCACGCAAGGCGGTACACAAGGTATGGAGATCGCGGTGGCCGACATGGTGAAGCTCGGTTACCTCAAGACGGCGCCGCAAATCATCGACACGACCTTGCTCAAGCAGGCGCTAGGCTGAGGTGGCAGATCATACTGGCACGATAGAGCCGGCGGTCGCGGCTGACGCGGAGCCGCGGGCGCCGAGTGCACTCGCTTCCTGGAGCATGGCCGTGCTGCGCGCGGCCGTTCCCTGGATGATTGTCATTGCGATCTGGGAGGCCGCCGCCGCGGCTGGCTGGCGTGGCTCGGTGCTGTTCCCGCCACCCTCTGCCTTCATCAGCTACGCGATCGAGAGCGACTTCCGCGTCGGCTTCGGAGGCGATGCAATGACGATACCGGGTGCGATCGTCGCGAGCGCGCTGCGGGTGCTGGCAGGGCTCGCGGTCGGGTTCGCAGCGGCGATCCTGACCGGCATCGCGATCGCCGCGTCCAAGGTGATGTCGGATGCATTTCTGCCCATCATTCGGGGGCTCGCGCCGATCGCGCCGATCGCCTGGATTCCGCTCGGTATTGTGCTGTTCGGCATCGGCAATCCCACGGCGGTGTTCGTCGTCTTCATGGGCGTCTACTTCATCCTGACGATCTCGACCGTCGCGGCGGTGAATTCGGTAGACGAGCGCCTGATCAAGACCGCGCGCAGCTATGGCGCGACCAAGGCCCAAGTGTGGACGCGCGTGATCTTCCCGGCCATTCTGCCGCAGGTTTTCACGATGTTGAGGATCAACTTCTTCGCGGCCTGGATGGCGGTGCTGGCGGCCGAGATGGTGGGCCTGAAGAACGGGCTCGGCATGATGATCATCCTCGGGCGCGAGATGTTCAACACGAAGCTGATCCTGCTTGGCATGTGCATGGTGGGCGCGACCGGTTATTTCGTCGACGCGCTGCTCGTTCAGGTCCAGCGCAAGATGCTGTGGTGGCAGTCCTCGTCGTGAAAACGCTCGCGTGCCAGAACGTCGGCAAGATCTGGGCCTCGCCGGGCGGGCTTTCGGTCACGGCCCTCAAGGATGTCGACCTGACGGTGCAGCACGGCGAGTTCGTGGCCATCCTCGGACCGACCGGTTGCGGCAAGAGCACGCTGCTCGAGCTGATCGCAGGCCTGGAGCCGCCTTCCTTCGGACGCATCATGTTCGACGGCAAGGCCGTGACCGGACCCGAGCGCGGAGCCGTGATGGTGTTCCAGGAACACGCGCTGTTCCCGTGGCTTTCGGTGCGCGACAACGTCGGCTTCGGGCTTTCGGTCAAGGGCGTCCCGAAAAGCGAGCGGGAAGCGCGCGTCGAGCGCCTGCTCGATCGCGTCCGGCTGTCCCGGTTCGCCCGGCATCATCCGCACCAACTATCCGGCGGCATGAAGCAGCGGGTGGCGATCGCTCGCGCGCTCGTGGAAAATCCCGACTTCATCATGATGGATGAGCCGTTCGCAGCGCTCGACTTCCAGACCCGGGTGCTGATGCAACACTTCCTGCTGGAAATCTGGCTCGAGTTCCGGCCGACGATCATCTTCGTGACCCATCACATCGACGAGGCGGTGCTGCTCGCCGACCGTGTGCTGGTGATGAGCGCGGGACCCGGCCGCATCCTCGATGAAATCGGCATCGACTTGCCGCGTCCGCGCCGCATGACCGATGCAGGCTTCAACGATTATCGCGCCCGCCTGACCGAGCTCTTGGAGCAGGAGGTGATGCGCGCCTATGCGCGTGAGGACGACGAGGCGATCTCCCATGCGGCTTGAGCGTGCATCCCCGTCAGCAAGCACGGGCGGTGGACCGCTCGCGGTGGAGTTCGCCGACCTGTTCGATCATCTCGGCACGATCGACTTGCGCTACAGCGCGACCATCGCGGCGCTCAACGGCCGCGACGTGGTGATCGAAGGCTATCTCTCACACCCTCACCTGCCGGGCTACGACCCTTCCTTGGTGGATCAGCCGGGGCTTTGTCCCGATTGCTCGCCCGTGCCGGCCGCTGCGATCTGCTTGCCGGGAGCACGCGCTCCACTGACGGCCGACGACGGCCCTCGTCTGATCCTCGTCAGCGGTCGTCTCGAGTTCGGCCTGCGCATCGTCAACGGAACCGCTTCGATGCTGCGCATCATGGCGTCCACAATCCGCCCGGCGGAGCAGGCCGCGTGAAGCAACTGATTGCGGGCGGCCGCATCCTGACTGCCGGGCGACTTGACGGACGACACGCCGATCTCCTGATCGAGAATGACGAGATCGTTGCGGTGCTCGCTCCCGGTGAGAGCGTCACCGAGGACGCGCACCGGGTCGATGCGCGCGACCGGCTGCTGATCCCCGGGCTGATCAACGCCCATACGCACGCCACCGTGCATCTCGCGAAGGCGCTCGCGGACCGCTGGTCGCTCGAGCTTCTCCTCAATGCGTACCCGTGGACGGCCGGAGGGCGGCGGGTCGAGGATAAATACCTTTCCGCCTTCATCGGCGCGGTGGAAATGCTGCGGAAAGGCTGCACCGCCTGCTACGATCTTGTTGCCGAGATTCCCGCCGTCTCGCTCGATGGCATCGACGCCGTGGCGCGCGCCTACCATGACGCAGGCATGCGCGCCGTGATCGCCCCCATGATGGCGGACCGCACATTCTATCAGGCCATTCCGGGCCTGCTCGAGGCCATGCCGCCGGACCTGCGCGCGCGTGCGGAGGCGATCCGGCTCCAGCCCCACGATGCGAGTCTCGCGACCTGTCGCGATCTGCTGGCACGTTGGCCGTGGGCGCGCGATCGGCTTCGGCCCGCGCTGGCGCCGACCATCCCGCATCACTGCACCGATGAATTCCTGCTCGCGTGCCGCGATCTCGCCGCCGAGGAGGGCATCGAAATCCAAATGCACGTCGCAGAATCGAAGGTGCAGGCGGTCGTCGGGCCGAAGCGCTACGGGACCAGCCTTGTCGGGCATTTGCACAAGCTCGGTCTGTTGTCACCAACCTTCACAGCCGCGCACGCGATCTGGCTCGACGACGATGACATCGACCGGCTGGGCGACAGTGGCACGACGGTCGCGCACAATCCCGGCAGCAATCTCAAACTCGGCTCCGGACTGGCTGCCACCCGGCGTATGCGCGAGCGCGGGATCACGTTCGGTATCGGCACCGACGGCTGCCTCTCATCCGACAATCTGAATGTGTTCGAGGCGATGCGGCTAGCGGCGTTCGGGTCGCGCGTGCAAGGACCCGATCCGCGCCAGTGGCTGAGCGCCGCGGAGGCATTCGAGGCGGCGACGATCGGCGGCGCGCGCGCACTCGGCATGCACAACCACATCGGCCGGCTGGAGGCGGGCTACAAGGCGGATGTGGTCTTTCTCGATCTCACCAGCATCAATTACGTCCCGCTGAACGAAGCGCTGCTCCACGTCGTGTTCTGCGAGGACGGTACCGGGATAGATCGCGTCATGGTCGGTGGCCGCATAGTCGTGGAAGGCGGCCGGGTGCTCGGCGTCGACATGCCCAAGCTTGCCCAAGAGGCATCGGAGTCAGTGCGGCGCCTCAACGAGGTGAATGCCGGCGCGCGTGAGTTCGTGCAGGCGTTGGAGCCGGTCGTGCTCGAATATTGCGTCGGTCTTGCGCGAGCGCCGCACCACGTCCACCGCTGGTGCGGCGCTGACCGCCACTAATTAGCCCAGCCGCACCCTATCGCTGTTGGTGGGGCCGAATATTTCAGCTGGATCGTTTCACCTGTGCATATGACGCCGGCCGCTCACTGAGCGTGCCGGTATGCAGCTCGAAGAGGCGATGGTCACAATCATGAAAGTAGATGGAGCGGCCCTCTCCGTCGATCCTCTGCCGGCCTTCGCGCACGTCAAGGCCAACGGATCTGATCTGCTGGAGGCGGCGCTCGTATTCCGTATCCTCAATCTTGAAGGAAACGTGATCATAAGACCGCGAAGGAAGCGGATCACCCTCCATGATCGCAATCCAAATGGGCGCAGGGACACTCTGGTCTGCTGAGCCACCGACCAGGAAGAAGCGCGCCTTCTTCGCGGATGGTGCCGCACCTTTACCGCATCGGCGGTGCGACCATCAGCCCCGCATCGTTCCACAGCCGGTTGAGCCCGCGATCGATCCCGAGCGGCTTGATGTTGCGGTCATATGCCTCGCCATAGTTACCGACCTGCTCGACGATGCGGACCGCCCAATCGCGATCGAGCGAGAGCATCGAACCGAGGTCTTCCGACTTGCCGGCAAAACGCATGATGCTCGGGTTCGTGCTGGAGGCGATCTTCGTACGCACATTCTTGGAGTTGAGGCCAAGCTCTTCCGCCGCCACCATTGAGAAGAAGCTCCAGCGCACCACGTTGGCCCAGCCGTCGTCGCCCGCGCGCACCGAGATCGCCAGTGGCTCCATGCTGATCGACTCGGGCAACACGATATGCGCCTTGGGGTCCGGCGTGCGCATGCGCACAGCGGCAAGCTGCGTCCCGTCGTTGAGGAACGCATCGCAGCGGCCGGCGAGGTATGCCTCGGTGACGTTGTCGGCATTCTCGAACGCCACGGTCGAGAACTTCATCCTCCGGCTGGCGAAAAAGTCCGCCAGGTTCTTCTCCGTGTCGGTGCCCGCAATGACACAGATACTTGCGCCGTTGAGATCGTTGACTGACTTGATGTTCGAGGCCGCCTTCACCATGAAGGCCTGCCCGTCATAGAAATTGGTCGCGACGAAATTGATCCCGAGCTTGGTGTTGCGCCCGAGCGTCCAACTTGCGTTACGCGCCAGCATATCGATGTCGCCGGTCTGCAGTGCCGTGAAGCGATCCTTGGCAGAGAGTGGGATAAACTGGATCTTCGCCGCATCGCCCAGGGTTGCCGCCGCAACCGCGCGGCACATGTCGATATCGAAGCCACGCCACTGTCCGGCGTTATCGGGCAGCGAGAATCCGACGAAGTTCGGATTGACGCCGCAGCGCAGGATTCCCCGCGCCTTCACGACATCGAGCCGCGACGTTTGCGCGTTCGCCACTTGGGCGAGCAGCGGCAACGCAAGCGCGATCCCGGCCAAGATGGACACTTTGAACCTCATGATGCCAGCTCCTGTCTTGCCCCGGCGGTGACGTTGACGGTGTCTAGGCGCGGCCTCGCGGCGCCGCATGTTCGATCGCGGCACCTAGGCGATCCATCGCGAGATCGACCTGGTCCGCGGTCGTCGTTGAGGGCGGCACAAAGCGCAGCACACTGCCCTCGCGGCGAACCGAGAAGATCAGTCCGTTCTCGAAGCAGTGCTTCGCGACCGCCCTTCCCTCCGCGGTCGCGGGCTCCTTGGTGTAACGGTCGCGCACCAGCTCGATGCCCATGAGCTGACCGCGCCCGCGGATATCGCCGATCAGTTCGTAGCGCTGCGCCATCGCCTCGAGCCGCTCGCGCATCTGCTCGCCGATCTTGCGCGCCTTCGCGGGCACATCCTCGTCGCGGATGACGTCGAGACTTGCGACGCCGGCCGCGCAGATCAGCGGATCATTCGCGTGCGAATGCGTCGCCGCGTAGCCGCTCTGGATCACTTTGTCCTCGATTTCTGCCGTCGTGATGACCGCACTGACGCCGACACCGCCGCCAAAGTGCTTCGCGACCGTGATGATGTCCGGCACGATGCCTTCGGACTCGAATCCGAACATCTGTCCAAGTTTGCCGAGGCCGGTCTGCTCCTCGTCCACGATCAGCAACATGTTGCGGGCGTGGCACATCTCCTGAAGCGCCTTGAGCCAGCCGGGCGGCGGCTCGATCACACCGCCGGCGCTGAACAGCGGCTCGGTGATCACGGCGGCGGGCCGCCCGGTCGTCTGCGCATCAAGCAGCTCGAAGCTCGTCTTCAGGCAAGCGAACTGGCAGCTCGGGAAAGTCTGATTGAGCGGGCAGCGATAGCAGTACGGCGCCACGATCGCGTAAGTGCCGCCGGGCAGGTGGCCATGCCCGGCGTGCCAGCCCGAGAAGGTCACGGCGCGCGTCGCATCCGAAAGGCCATGGAAGCTGATATGCGGGCTCGCGATCTCGAAGCCGCCCGTGTACTTGCGCGCGATCATCATCGCCATTTCGTTGGCATCCGCGCCGGACTCGCCGAACAGGCTCTTCTGCAGCGGCCGCGGCACGATCTCGCCGAGCCGCGCCGCAAGCTCGATTTCCTTCACATTGTAATGGCTCGAATGCGCGTGCAGCATCGTATCGCACGCCTCCTTGAGCGCCGCCGTCACGGTCGGATGATTGTGGCCGAGCGCCGAACACATCTGCCCGGAATTGAAGTCGAGATATTCCTTGGCGTTGACGTCCCACACAACCGACCCAAGGCCGCGCTCGAACACCGGACCTTCGTTGGTCTTCTTGTCCATCCGTGCGCGGAACGAGAATTGCGCCGCCATCGACAGCAGGCTGGCTTCCTTCGATGCCGCGGGCGTGGTGGTCACCGGTTCGCTCCTTCAAGTTTTCTTGAGCTTGTCGCCGTTGCGCTTCGCGAATGACGACACGTGCGATTCCAGCGCCGCGAGCGCGCTCAAGAGGTGGTTCTCAACCGAGTAGGCAGCGGCAGTGGGATCGCGCCGGGCGACCGCCTCCAGCATCAGCTGATGCTCCTTGATCGACTGCGCGACGCGCCCCGGGATGTTCCAGAGCACGCTGCCGGGAAACAGATTCCAGCACTGCTGAATGAGGTCGACCAGGATCGGGTTCTCTGACGCCGTGTAGAGGATTTCGCGAAAGCCGTAGTCGGCCTGGATCGCGCGCTCCATGTCGCCCTTACGCTTGGCGACACTCATCTGCTGCACCAGCGCGCGCATCTCCCCGATCGCTTCATCCGAGATGCGCGCGGTGCCGAGCCGCGCCGCTTCCGTCTCGAGCAGCGCGCGCACGCGATAGATGTTGCGCAGGCGTTCGAGATCGAGATCGGCGACGCGGACGCTACGATGGCTTTCCTGAACCAGGATGCCGCGCGCGAGCAGTTCGAGCACCGCTTCGCGCACTGGCGTGGAGCCGACGCCCAGGTCCTGAACGAGCTGGAATTGCCGCAGCGGCTGGCCCGGTGCATAGCGCCCGAGGCGGATCGCATTCTGGAGGGAATTGAGCGCCACCTCCCGCTTGGTGCGGAAGACCGGGGCTGCGGGACGCTCGGCCATCAGCTTTGCTCCTGTTGTTTTACATTTTGCAAAATATAATGTGAGTGTCAACTAGCGCCCTTGATGGCGGGCTCAGTTCCGCTCCGGCTCAAAGGCGAGGTGCGCGCGGGCTTTGGCGATATCTGCTGTGACGCCCTAGGCGGTCATTCGGGGCCAGAGTGGGATTGCGAGTGGGCCTCTTGTGTGCACCAGCACGACCGCGTTCGCCGAGAGTTCGAGCGCGCGTTTCGCCAATTCGGCGGATAGACCGGCATGTGGTCGACCGCCTTCGAAAACTCGATCATAGCCGAATGGGATCAATCACTTCCAGAAACGCGAACTGGTTGAAATCCATATCCCGCGTGCACTTTCGCCTGATCCCATGCTCGCGCATTAAGACCGCCGTGTGCGCCGTGGAGAAGATCGCCGGCTGTTTGGGTTGCGGTTTTGCCATGCGTTTCAGAGTGGCTGCTTGAGCTTGAATTGGCGCAAGCCTAGCCCGGGTCGAGGGGCAGCGAAATTCTGAACCAGGATTCCACTAATCTCAGCTCAAGGCGAGCTATCTCAAATCAGCTTCAGCCCCTTCAGGCTGGCGTGCCCATCCTTGCCGACGATGATGTGGTCGTGCACCGCGATCCCGAGCGGGCGCGCGACCTCGATGATCGCGCGCGTCATCTCGATGTCGGCTTGGCTCGGCGTCGGATCCCCGGACGGATGGTTGTGCAGCAAGACAACGGCGGTCGCCGAGAGCTCGAGAGCGCGCTTCGCCACCTCGCGCGGGTAGACCGGGGTGTGGTCGACGGTGCCCTGCTGCTGCATCTCGTCACGGATCAATTGGTTGCGCTTGTCGAGGAACAGGATGCGGAACTGCTCCTTGTCGGCGAACGCCATTGTGGTGCGGCAATAGTCGAGCACCGCCGACCAAGAGGACAGGATCGGCCGCCCCTCGACTTCGCCGCGCGTAATGCGTTGCGCCGCCGCCAGCGTTACCTTCAGATCGCTGACGGTCGCGTCGCCGACGCCGGCGACCTCCTTGAGCCGTCCCTCGGGGGCCGCAAGAACCCCCGCAAACGACCCGAACCGCTTGAGCAGATCCTTGGCGAGCGGCTTCACGTCGATCCGCGGGATGGTGCGGAACAACAACAGCTCCAGGAGCTCGTAGTCGTGGAGCCCCTCGGCGCCCGCCTGGCGAAACCGCGCCCGCAGGCGTTCGCGGTGTCCGTGGTAGTGCGGCGCCTCGTCCGCCGGACCCGGATCGCTGTCGGCCGCGCGTTTCCTCGCCACGGTGTGCCCCGATGATCCTCACGCGCGCCGGCCTTCGCAGGGCGGCGCACGGCGCATGGCCATGGTGCGAGGGGAACGCCGGCCGCGCAATAGGGCGAAGGGTCCGGAGTTTCGCGCCGTTACCCCGGTGCCGGTCCACCGATTTGCGTTGTCGAGCGTGATCGACCGAAGTGAGGGCGCCCAAGGCAAGCGTCAGCGCTCAAGCAACGGGCGCCATCATCACGAGACGCCAAGCGACTGCAAACGGCTGGACGGTTCGTACCGGTCTTCGAGACGGTTGGCATGGCGATGCACCAGGCGCCATTTCCCTTTCTGGAGGCGGAAGATGTGGGTCACGCGGTTCGACCATTGCGTCGGCTGATCCATTCCGTCGATACGGACCGTCAGGGTCTCGATATCGGTCGTGTAAGCAAGCTCCGCAGCAACGACGGTGGTCACGTTCTGGTAGCTCACAGCGCCGCCCTTGAACTGCTGGCCGGCCCAGTCCCAGCGCTTCTCGACCGCGTCCCAGCCTTTCTCGTAGCCACCCCAACCGTAGAAGCTGCTGGCGTCGTCACTGTGAGCGTAGAGCGCCTTGATGCCGGAAGTGTCGCCGTTCGCCACCTGCGCCATGGCCGCATGCAAACGGGCGACCGCGGCCGCAAAAGGCTCCGATTGGAATTGCGCTCGCATGCGAACTTCTCCCGAATGCATCATCGAGTTGATTCCGACCTGAGGCCCGCCGTTCGAATCACCCCGGCCCATTTTTCGGTTTTATCGGCGATGAGCTTGCCGAACTCGGCCGGCGACCCCGCCAACCGTGCCCGCAGGCGTTCGCGGCCCCCGAGGTAGTGCGGCGCGCGCGGTCCGTCCCGGTCGCGACCTTGCGCAGACATATGCCCCATCCGGTTCGGCTGCGCGCAAGGATGGGGGGACAGCGGCGCCATTGCAACGATGGAAGAGCGATGCCGGAATTGTCCGCCGCCGCGGGGGCGGTCTCACCGTGCGGCGCGGAGCATTGGGACGATGGGAGGCGACGAACCCGCCTGCACCGTGCCGATCACCTCGAAGCCGTGGCGTCGATACAGCGGAATGTTGGCCGGGTTGCTCGATTCCAGATAGGCGGGCGCGTGCTCGCGGTCGCATCGCGCCAGCGTATGCTGCAGCAGCGCCGAGCCGAGACCCTTGCCCTGGCGGGTCGGATCGACGCCGATCAGGGGCAGATACCAATGCGGCTCGTGGGGATGGTAGCTGCCCATCTGCTCGAAGACGCCGGAAATCTCGGGCTGCCGCTCGGCCGGTATGCTGCGCTCCATGATCGCCGCCATCGCCTCCTCGTCGAGGCCGACGCCCGGCGGCAGCCACAGCGCCGCCCCAGCGAATCCGTCCACCTGGTAGCCGGTGCCGCGCGCGAAGGCTCTTCCGCCGAACGCGCGCACGACCGCCGGAAAGTGCTCGAGATACTGCGCAGGATCGGGATAGCTCCAGCGCGCGGCCGGGTCGGCAGCGAAGGCCAAGACGATTGTTGCGACCGCCTGCTCGGCCTCGGAAGGCGCGGCCTCTTTCACCGTCGACACGGCTTCCTCGCGCGTCGCATTCATCATCCGCCTCGAATTGTCCCGAGCGTAGATCTGGGTTCGTTCAGTTGGTAGTTCGTTCAAGCTACTGCCAACACGGCTCTCTTGACGGCTTGCGGCAAGGCAATCGAGCGAAAGAACGCTTTCGGATAAAGGTAGTCTTCCCCCGACTCATCAACGACTTGCAGCAAGCCGTGTCTTTCAGCGGCAGCGTCGCGGAGCGCGATGTAGATTTTGCGGTTCTCAAGCGAGGCCGGGTAGCCCTCATTGTCGATGCAGACGACCAGCCGCCTAGGTTGCGATCTTGTCATACGTTTCGGAGCAGATGCTTGATCTTGAATTCCTTGTGCCCGATTCCGGCAACTTCATACCAATGTACTTCAGCCAAATGCAAAGAGCCATCGGCGAGGCGCACGTGTGCGATACCCTTGCGCTTGCGCCAACGGCCGCGTCCATAAGCCCTGCGTAGTCGGTTGATTGCGCGAATACCGGAACCCGCAGCAAAGGTCTCGATTTGCGAGATTTGGGCCCCTGAGTGTCATCCCGGCCAAGCGAGCGAAGCGGTAGGGATACATGTATCCCGGCTCTCCCCCGGCTCAAGGCCGGGGTCGGCCGGGATGACAGGAGGTGGGTTACGTTAGCGCCTAAGGGAGGCGATCCGCGGCTGTGGACTGCCGCAACCGTCCGCCGCTCTATCGGAAATAAGGAGGCTTGTGCAGCCCCTTGGGCGAGCGGGTGAACACCTCGACGCCGGTCTCGGTGACGCCGACGGTGTGCTCGAACTGCGCCGAGAGCGAGCGGTCGCGCGTCACCGCGGTCCAGCCGTCGGACAAGACCTTCACGTGCGGGCGGCCGAGATTGATCATCGGCTCGATCGTGAACAGCATGCCGGGCTTGAGCACGAGGCCTTCGGCCGGGCGGCCGACATGCACGATGTTGGGCTCGTCGTGGAACAGCCGCCCGAGCCCGTGGCCGCAGAAGTCGCGCACCACGCTCATGTGCTGCGGCTCGACATACGACTGGATGGCGGCGCCGATGTCGCCGGTGGTGCCGCCCGGCCGAACCGCCGCGATGCCGCGCAACATCGCCTCGTAGGTGACCTCGATCAGCCGCTCGGCGCGGCGCGGGATTTCGCCGATCGCGTACATGCGGCTGGAATCGCCGTGCCAGCCGTCGAGGATCAAGGTCACGTCGATGTTGACGATGTCGCCTTCCTTGAGCGGCTTCTCGTTCGGGATGCCGTGGCAGACCACGTGGTTGATCGAGGTGCAGGTGGCCTTGCGGTAGCCGCGATACATCATCGTCGCCGGATAGGCGCCGTGATCCATGCCGAACTCGAACACCAGCCGGTCGATGCTCTCGGTCGGAACGCCAGGCTTCACCTCGACCGCGAGCATGTCGAGGCATTCGGCCACCAGCCGCCCGGCCTTGCGCATGCTGGCAAAGGCGTCGGCGCTGTAGAGCTTGATCTGTCCGTTCTTGCGCAGCGGCGCGACCGCCGCATCGACGTAGGTCATCGTCCGGTCCTCGGCCGGCAATTTAAGGTGCGCGGCCGGGGACGCAAGCGCTCCGTCATTCCGCGTCGCGAGCGGCACCTCGCGAGCCCGGAATGACGGTCAATCCACGATCGGCACCGGCCGTCCGAGCGCAATGCCCTCGAGCGACGGCACGCAGGTATAGGCGATCGCCTCGACCCCGCGCCCGCGGGCCCGGAGCAGCGCAGCCGCGTAGCCCGGGTCGATGTCGCGCGCCGGCGCAAAGCGCGTCGCCGAAGCGATCTGGATCAGGAACAACAGGACCGCGCGGGCACCGTCCGCGACCATGGCGGCAAGCTCGTCCATATGGCGCGCGCCGCGCGCCGTGACGCTGTCGGGAAACTCGGCGAGGCCCGGCTGGCGCATCAGGTGCACGTTCTTGACCTCGACGTAGCACGGGCCGCGCTCCGGGCAGTGCAGGTAGAAATCGACACGCGAATGGCTGCCGTAGCGGAACTCGCGCCGCAGCGACGGGTAGCCGGCGCATTCCGGAATGCGCGCCGCGGCAAGCGCCTCGCTCACCAGCCGGTTGGGATGCGCGGTGTTGACTCCGACGAGCTCGGGGCCGGCGCCGAGATCGACCTCGACCAGCTCCCACCCATAGGGGAGCTTGCGTTTCGGGTCGTCCGATTTCGACAGCCACACGCGCGCTCCGGGCGTCGCGAGCCCGGTCATCGCGCCCGGATTGGCCACATGCGCGGTGATCGCTTCGCCCGACGCCAGCACCACATCGGCGAGGAAGCGCTTGTAGCGCCGCACCAGGGTGGCCGGGGTGAGCGGAGAGGCGAAGCGCATGGATCATCTACTGTAGGGTGCGCAAAGCGCCGCGCAGTGGCGCGTGCGCACGTGCTGTACCGGAGACTATACGTGCGCACGGCGCGGTTCCCGTGCCTTTGCGCACCCTACAAAACGCTGCTCACGCCGCGATGCGGCCGCCGAGCTCGTCGTCGATATGGGCACGCACGATGTCGTCGAAGGAAGCCTCGGCCGTGAAGCCGAGCTCGCGCGCGCGGCGCGCGTCGATGCGCTGCGCCCAGCCATCGACGATGCGCATCACCAGCTCGTCCGGCTCGCGACGGATGCGGGCCGCGACCTTGGCGCCGGCGATGCGGCGCAAGGCGTCGATCTGCTCGCCGACCGTGCAATTGGTGCCCGGCATGGTCAGGTTGATGCGCGCGCCGAGCTCGCCGCGCGTCAACCCGGCCGCATGGATCAGGAAGCTGACCGCGGAGCGCGGGCTGGCGTGGGTGTGGCGCACGCTCTCCTCGACCGGCAGCACCGCCTCCTGGCCGGCGAGCGGCTCGCGGATGATGCCGGAGAAGAAGCCGGAGGCCGCCTTGTTGGGCTTGCCGGGACGCACGCAGATCGTCGGCAGCCGGATGCCGACGCCGTCGAGGAAGCCGCGGCGGTTGTAGTCGGCGAGCAGGAGCTCGCCGATCGCCTTCTGGGTGCCGTAGGAGGTGAGCGGGGTCAAGTGGAACTCGTCGGGAATCGAGTGCGGGAACGGCGCCCCGAACACCGCGATCGACGAGGTATAGACGACCTTCGGGTGATAGCCGTCGCCGGCGCGGCGGATCATCTCCAGGAGGCCGAGCGTGCCGAGGAGGTTGATGCGGTAGCCCTTGTCGAAATCGGTCTCCGCCTCGCCGGAAACGATCGCCGCGAGATGGAAGATCACGTCGGGCCGGCCGGCGATCGCCTTCTCGGCCTCGGCGGTGTCCGAAATGTCGGCCGCGCGCGCCTCGACCTTGCCGGCAAAGCCGGCGGGCTTGGCCGGCGCAACCACATCGATGAGGGTGAGCTTGTCGATCGCCGCGCCGTTGAGCCCGCCGTCGCGGGCGAGCCGTTCGGTCAGCTTGCGGCCGATCATGCCGGCCGCCCCGATGATCAGAATATGCACGCTGTGCTCCTTCTGCCAAAGGCGAAGTGAGCCCATCCCGGCGACGAGTTCAAGCGGCGGCCGTGACTCATTTTGACTTTTTGCATCCCCTCACCCGACCTCGCTTCGCTCGGTCGACCTCTCCCCGCTGGGGAGAGGTGGCGAGGCGGCGCCGCTTTCACCTCTCCCCAACGGGGAGAGGTCGGCGAGGCGCGAGAGCGCCGAGCCGGGTGAGGGGCATTCGCGCGTCGACGTCGACTGAGCCATTGCCGCGCGTTCAGTCGTCCTCGTCTGCGGCTCGCCGTGACACGCTTGTGTGCCAAGCGACGGTCTGGTTACCTGCCGGACCGTTTGACTTGCCGGAGTGCTCCATTGTCCATGCCGGAAGCCTTGCGCGACCGCCTCGCCCTGCCGGCGATTGCGGCGCCGATGTTCCTCGTCTCCGGCCCCGACCTGGTGGTCGAGACCTGCCGGGCCGGACTGATCGGCACCTTTCCGTCGCTCAACCAGCGCACCACCGAGGGCTACGAAACTTGGCTCGACGAAATCGAGCAAAAGCTCGCGCCCAACGGCGGCGAGCGGCCGGCGCCGTTCGGCGTCAACCTGATCGTGCACAAGAGCAATCCGCGCGTCGCCGCCGACCTTGAGGTCACGGTCAAGCACAAGGTGCCGGTGGTGATCACCTCGCTCGGCGCCAACGCCGAAGTGGTCGCGGCCGTGCACGGCTATGGCGGGCTGGTGTTCCACGACATCATCAACATGCGCCACGCCGAGAAGGCGGCGGCCGCCGGCGTCGACGGGTTGATCCCGGTCTGCGCCGGCGCCGGCGGCCACGCCGGCACCATCAGCCCGTTCGCGCTGGTGGCGGAGATCCGCGCGTTCTTCGACAAGACCATCATCCTGTCGGGCGCGATCTCGACCGGCCGGCAGATCGCGGCGGCGCTGATGCTGGGCGCCGACATCGCCTATCTGGGCACGCGCTTCATCGCCACGCGGGAGAGCCTGGCGGCAGACGCGTTCAAGCAGATGATCGTCAATGCGCGCGCGGGCGACATCGTCTACACGCCCGCGATCAGCGGCGTCGCCGGCAATTTCCTGCGCCAGAGCCTGGTCGAGGCCGGCTTCGATCCCGACAACATGCCGCCCAAGCCGGAAATGAACATGGACCGCGAGAAGCGCGAGAAGAAGGCGTGGAAGCACGTGTGGTCGGCGGGCCAGGGAGTGGGCTCGATCGCCGACGTGCCGACGGTCGCCGAGCTCTGCGCGCGGCTGAAGCAGGAGTACGCCGAGGCGTGTGAAACGCTGCCGCGGCTTACCTCTCCCCGCTTGCGGGGAGAGGTCGACCGCGCGGAACGCGCGGTCGGGTGAGGGGCATCTCCGAACACACCGACGAGCGCCCCTCACCCGGCTCGCAGCTTCGCCGCTCGCCACCCTCTCCCCGCAAGCGGGGAGAGGGAAAAGTCACAGCGCAAAGCCACCGTCGGCGAGGTGCACCTGGCCGGTGGTGTAGCTTGATTCGTCGGAGGCGAGGTAGACCGCGAGCGCCGCGATCTCCTCCGCGGTGCCGAGCCGGCCCATCGGCTGGCGGTCGATGAACGCCTGCCGCACCGCGTCGAGCGATTGGCCGCTGGCCTTGGCCTGCGCGGCGATGCGCGCGTCGAGCGAAGGCGACTGGATGGTGCCGGGCGCGATCGCGTTGGCACGGATGCCGCGCTTGATGAAGTCGGCTGCCACCGCCTTGGTGAGCCCGATCACCGCCGCCTTGGTGGCGCCGTAGACGTAACGGTTGGGGATACCGCGCACCGACGAGGCGCCCGAGGCGATGTTGAGGA
Source organism: uncultured Alphaproteobacteria bacterium (assembly GCA_963788095.1). GTDB lineage: Bacteria > Pseudomonadota > Alphaproteobacteria > Rhizobiales > Xanthobacteraceae > CAVTXS01. The sequence goes on from CAWBFP010000003.1 coordinate 119,865, forward strand.
TCGAGCCGCCGCCCTTGTCCAGCATGCCGGGCAGGAACGCGCGGGTGATGCGGTGCATGGATTTGACGTTGATGTCGAACGAGCGGTCCCACTCCTCGTCGCTGACGTCGAACACGGTGCCGTGGTGGACGTAGCCGGCGCAATTGACCAGGACATCGATGGGCGAGAATTCCTTGGCAAGCGCGTTCACCTCCGGGGTCGAGCGCACGTCGAGCCGGCGCAGCGTCGCGCCGGCAAGCCCGGCAAGCTTCGCCTCGTCGACGTCGGTCGCGATCACCTTGGCGCTTTCCTTTACGAACGCCTCCGCGATGGCGCGCCCGATGCCCTGTGCGGCCGCGGTGATGAAGGCGGTCTTGCCGCTCAAACGTCCTGCCATGTTGCTCCCCATCCGTAGGGTGCGCAAAGCGCCGCGAACGCGGCGCGTGCGCACGTCTTTTGGCCCGTTGGCTAGCGTGCGCACGGCGCGGTTCCCGCGCCTTTGCGCACCCTACAAGTGCTTCACCATGTGCACGGCCCTGCGGTCCGGCATCTGCTCGATCCGCTCGATCGCATAGCCATGCCGACGGTACCACGCAATGTTGGTCGTCAATTTCTCGCCGGTGTAGAGGCGCATGACGCGCCGGCCGAGCATGGCCGCCCGTTCCTCCGCCGCCGCCAGCAGCCTGCGTCCGAGCCCGCGCCCCTGCGTGCGCGGGGCAGTCGCGACGCTCCAGATCAAAAGGTCGTCGGGCCGAGGCTCGAGGATGAGCACGGCTTCGAGGCCGCGCTCGCCTTCGGCGAGCCAGACCTCGTAGTTCGAGATCACATCGCCGTAGTCCGCGAGCAGCGGCAGCGGCTCGACGCCGAGAATCTCACGGTTCCTGGCATAGGCCGCGCGCTGCAGCGCCGTCACCGCATCGGCATCCGCCGCGACCGCACGACGCAATCCCGCCAGCGTGCTCACGATTTCATCAGCGTCAAGAGGCTCGTCTTCTGCCGGCCGGCGGCGTCGAAATTCGCTGGCGCAAGCCAGCGCTCGAACGCGGCCTTGCGGGCCGGCCACTCGCTGTCGAGCATCGAGAACCAGGCGGTGTCGCGGTTGCGTCCCTTGACGATCAGGTGCTGGCGGAACACGCCTTCGAACGTGAAGCCGAAGCGCTCGGCGGCGCGCCGCGACGGCGCATTGAGCGCGTTGCATTTCCACTCGTAGCGGCGATAGCCGAGCGTCTCGAACACGTAGCGCGCCAGAAGGTACTGCGCCTCGGTCGCAAGCGGGGTGCGCTGCAGCACCGGGCTGTAGACGATGTGGCCGACCTCGATCACCCGCATCGCCGGCCGGATCTCCATCAGCGTCGCGATGCCGACCGCGCGTCCGTCCGCATCGATGACCGCATAGGCATAAGGGTCGGCGAGCCCGGCACGTTCCGGCACCCAGGCGAGGAACGCGGTCTCGTCGGCAAACGGGCCATAGCCCATGTAGGACCACAGTTCATCGGCGCCTTTCGCTGCCTGCCACAGCTCGGCGGCATGGCGCGCCTCCAGCTTCTCGACATGACCGAAGCGTCCGCACAGCACGACCGGTTGCGGCGGCGCCGCCGGCGTCGCGTCGACCGGCTTGCCGACCGGCCGGCCCGTCCCCGGTTCCGGCTCGCTCGCGAGGCGTCACTCGATCCCCTGCGAGTAGGGACTGAGCAGCTTGTTCATCTCGGCGGAGGGCGCGGCATCCTTGAAGCCGTCAAAGCTTCCGTTCTCGAGGATCGTCTTGGTGGCGCGCATGAAGCCGCCCCAGGCTGCGCGCGCCATCGAGCCGCCGACGCTGATGCGGCGCACGCCGAGCTCGGCCAGATCCTTGACGGTGAGCGGCGATGGCGTGCCCATCAGCACGTTGACGGGCTTGGGCGCGACCGCCTTGACCACGGCGGCGATCTGCTCGCGCGTCGAGATGCCCGGCGCGTACAGGCAGTCGGCGCCGACATTGGCGTAGGCGACCAGCCGGCGGATCATCTCGTCGAGATCCGGCACGCCGCGGATGAAGCCTTCGGCGCGGCCGACCAGCACGACGTCGCCGCCGCTCCTGTCGATCGCCTCGCGCGCGGCGCGCACGCGCTCAACCGCCTGGTCGAATGGATAGAGCGGCTTTGCCCGGTCGTTGGTGAAATCCTCGACCGAAAGGCCGGCGACGCCGGTGTCGACACACAGCCGCACGCCTTCGGCGACCGCGGCCGGCTCGTGCGCGTGCGCGCCTTCGTAGTCGGCGTTCACCGGCAGGTCGGTCGCCTCCACGATCGATCGGATATGGGCCAGCATCTCGTCGCGCGGCGTCCCGCCGTCGGCGTAGCCCATGGCCCAGGCGGCGCCGGCGCTGGTCGTCGCCAGCGCCTTGAAGCCCTGGCTCTTGAGGTAGCGCGCGCTGCCCACATCCCACGGATTGGGGATGACGAAGCAGCCGCTCTGGTGCAGCTCACGGAAAACGCGGCGCTTGTCGGCGGTCGAAGCCATGGCGATCCCTTCTTTCCGGCGAGCGGCCTGGTCCGATCGGCCGCGCGCCCCACGTAGTTCTATCGCGCCCGATCGCAGGCGTCTCGTCAAACCCGCTGATGGTGGTCATCAGCGAACGTGATGCGACCGCCATCACCCGTCACCCCGCGGAAGCGCGGGACCCGGCAGATGAAGCCCTTTGCGGTCGCGCTCAAACATCGGCCTTTACTGGATCATCCGCTTTCGCGGATGATGACGACGAGGGGTGGCCCGGCCCCTACATGTCGCCGGGGGTCTTGCTGCAACAGGAGTGAAGCTATGCCGAGTTCGGTGAAGGACATGTTGGCGGCCGCCAATGCCGCGGTGCCCAGGATCAGTGCCGCAGAGACGCAGGCGCTGATCGACAAGGGCAACGTGCTGGTGGTGGACGTGCGCGACGGCACCGAGGTCGCCGCCAGCGGCAAGGTGCCGGGCGCGCTACACGTCTCGCGCGGCTTGCTCGAGTTCAAGGCGGACCCGGATGCGCCCACGCACGACAAGGCGTTCAGCAAGGACAAGACCGTCGTGCTCTATTGCGCCTCCGGCGGCCGGTCGGCACTTGCCGGCAAGGTATTGCAGGACTTCGGCTACAAGGACGTTCGCAACCTCGGCGGCTTCAAGGACTGGGTCGAAGGCGGCGGCAAGGTGGAGAAGAGCTGATCGATGCAGGCAGGAGCGGCGGACGCGTCGATCCCACGGACGCGTCGTGGCTTCGCCGTTCATGCCGCCGCGATGTAGGCAGCCTGATCGGCTATGACGCGATCGACAAGCTTGTCGACCGCGGCTGCGAATGTCCCGTGTCGATGCGCCTTCAGGTGTTTCTTAATCTTGTCCGAACGGCTCTGCCAGTTTCCTGCCGTGCCGAGATGCACGTTTGCCAGTTCGTGGCCCATCAGTCGCAGCATGCGCGGATCGACCAGAATGGCGCCGTAGTCCTCCACCTCGAGCTTGCGGCTGTTGGGTGACAGGCGCCGAAGCACCAGATGGTTCGAGAGCCGATAACAGGGATCGGGCGCCCGAAACCGTCCTCTCGCCACCGCTGCGCATAGGAAATCATTGGTATCTGTCCCTGCCGCATAGGCCCACGCGGAAGGGACCACCGCCTTCGCTTCGCGGATCACTGGGCCTCCGCGCCAGCACGCGTAAGCCACCCAGCGCGGCCGCGCGAGGCTGCCGGTTCCGGCATCGCTGGGCCAGAACTCGGGCTCGCAGCTCCCACGCGGGAGCGCCGCAAGCAAAGCATCATGGAAATCGTCCGGGGGGTTGGTCGTCCCATGCTTGCGCTTTGACTTCTTGCGCGCTTCTTCCCGCGCGTCCTTTGCCTTCTGACGCTGCGCGTCGATCTTGGCCCAGAATTCCCCCCGCTCGCCGTCGTCGACCTCGAATTGCCGACGCAGCCAGACATTGTCGCGATCGAGCACGAACGCGCGCGGTGCCTTCAGGCCATCCCGGTAGCCGCGCAGGACGCTTGCGCAGATATTCGAGGTGCTGGCCGACCATGCGACCGGTGCGAGCGCCGCGCTTACAGCCAGCCGCAGCAGGTCGCAGACGTAGGGCATCTCGGCCGCCTCGTCGAAGTCGTTCACGCCCCATACGAGCCGGCCATCCAAGTCACGCCAGACGCCGTAGTTCTCCAAGTGGATATCCCCGACCGCCTGCACCTCCGGCGCTTGTGTCACGATTTCGAAGTCGCCGCTTTGGATGATCTCCGCCCAGCGCCAGCAGGTCGCCCGCAGGAACGGGAACGGCCCAGCTTGCATTTTTTTGTGCTTCTTCTTGAGGTCGTCCTCGACCAGCCGACCCCGAAGCCGCTTACGCAGCCACTCTTCGTACCTTGCCGTCGAGGTCGAGATGTCGGCGATCATGGGGCGTGCCTGTGGGGCAGCGACTCACCGGCAGGGCGCGATTTGGATACGTGGGTCGGCCGTATGGGCAAAGGGAGGTCCGGCTTCAGGGGACTTCGCATCGCTCCCCGCGGGCATGAATGTTCTCAGTGGTTGTCGCGCGGGATCCCCGAGGTTTGCGCCACGCGCTGGAACTGGACCGCGGGCTTGAGCACCATGCCGTCGCCGAGCTGCTCGACCATTCCGCGCTGGATCTCCTGCCAGGGCGTCTGGCTCTTGGGATAGTGGTAGCCGCCGCGCGCCTGCAGGTCGGCGCGGCGTTGCGCCAGCTCCGCCTCCGAGATCAAAATGTTGGCGGTTCCCTTGTTGAGGTCGATGCGCACGCGGTCGCCGGTCTTGAGCAGCGCAAGCCCGCCGCCCACTGCCGCTTCCGGCGAAGCGTTGAGGATCGACGGCGAGCCCGACGTGCCCGACTGGCGGCCGTCGCCGATGCACGGCAGCGAGGTCACGCCCTTTTTGATCAGCGCGGCCGGCGGCTGCATGTTGACCACCTCGGCGGCGCCCGGGTAGCCGACCGCGCCGGCGCCGCGGATGAACAGCATCGTGTGCTCGTCGATGCCGAGCGACGGATCATCGATGCGGTGGTGGTAGTCCTCCGGCCCGTCGAACACCACCGCCTTGCCCTCGAAGGCATTCGGATCCTTGGCATTCTTCAGGTAGCGATCACGGAACTCGTCCGAGATTACGGACAGCTTCATGATCGCGGAATCGAACAGATTGCCGCGCAACACCTTGAAGCCGGCCCTTTCCTTCAGCGGCTTGTCGTAGGCGCGGATCACGTCGTGGTCGCTGACCTGCGCGCCCTTGACGTTCGCCCCCATGGTCTTGCCGTTGATGGTCAACGACTCGGGGTGGATGCGCTTGTGCTTCAAGAGTTCGTTCATCACTGCCGGCAGGCCGCCGGCGCGATAATACTCTTCCCCGAGATACTTGCCGGCCGGCTGCATGTTGACCAGGAGCGGCACGTCGAGCCCGAGCTTCTCCCAGTCGTCGACGTCAAGCTTCACGCCGATGTGCCGGGCGATGGCATTGATGTGGATCGGCGCATTGGTCGAGCCGCCGATCGCCGAGTTGGCGACGATCGCATTCTCGAATGCCTTGCGGGTCAGGATATCGGAGGGCTTGAGGTCCTCGTGCACGATCTCGACCGCGCGCACCCCGGTCGCGTAGGCGATCTGTGCGCGGTCCCGATAGGGCGCCGGAATCGCCGCGCAGCCCGGCAGCGACATGCCGAGCGCCTCGGCGAGCGCGTTCATGGTCGAGGCGGTGCCCATGGTGTTGCAGTGCCCGACCGACGGCGCCGACGAAGCGACGAGATCGAGAAACTCCTCGTAGGTGATGCGCTCCGCCGCCAGCTCCTCGCGCGCCTTCCAGACCGCGGTGCCGGAGCCGGCGCGCTCGCCTTTCCACCAGCCATTGAGCATCGGCCCGCCTGACAGCACGATCGCCGGGATGTTCACGGTCGCGGCCGCCATCAGGCAGGCCGGCGTGGTCTTGTCGCAGCCGGTCGTGAGCACGACGCCATCGATCGGATAGCCGTACAAGACTTCCACCAGGCCCAGATAGGCGAGGTTGCGGTCGAGCGCGGCGGTCGGGCGCTTGCCGGTCTCCTGGATGGGGTGGCACGGAAACTCGAACGCGATCCCGCCGGCGGCGCGAATGCCTTCGCGCACGCGCTCGGCAAGGTCGAGATGGTGGCGGTTGCAGGGCGAGAGGTCGGAGCCGGTCTGGGCGATGCCGATGATCGGCTTGCCCGAGGTCAGCTCCGCAAGCGTGAGGCCGTAGTTGAGATAGCGCTCCAGATAGAGCGCGGTCATGCCCGGGTTTTCCGGATTGTCGAACCACAGTTGCGAGCGCAGCTTGCGGCCTTTCGGCACCGCGGTCTTGCCCGCCTTCCGGCCGGGCGTTTTGCCGTTCTTCTTCGCCATCAGTCTCTCCCGTGGATATTTCCGCGAACCGGCCCGTGCCGGCAGCGGCAGCATCGAAATCACTGCGGATCAAAGCTTGCTTTTTGGCCCCTGACCAGCCCTCGAGAGCCGCACGCTACTCACGGGTGCGGCGGGATTGCGCTCAATGACGGGTCAAGCGCATTTCCCGGCGGTGTTGATGCACGGCGACGCCGCTGCGCCACCTCTCCCCGCGAGCGGGGAGAGGTCGGATCGTCGAGCGCAAGCGAGACGATCCGGGTGAGGGGGCTTGCCGCCAGGCACGGCGTGCGACTATGCCCCCTCACCCGGCTCGCTACGCTCGCCGACCTCTCCCCGCAAGCGGATAGCGGCCGATCGGCTTGAGCGTGCCGGTTTCGGCGTCGATCGCGTAGGTCGAGATCGTGTCCGACTTCTCACCCGAGACGATGACGAAGCGGCTGGTCGGATCGACCGCGAAGCCGCGCGGCTGTTTCTCGGTCGGCGTGCTTCCAAGATAGGCGAGCTTTCCGCTCTCGGGATCGACGCGGAACGCGCCGAGCGTGCTCGACGTGCGCTCGGCCGCATACAGAAAACGGCCGTTCGGGGTGAGATGAAGATCCGAGGCCCAGATGTCGTTGTCGGTGTTGCGTACGGGCTGTCCGGCCACGCCGGTGGCGCCGCGCGGCATCCCGGGATTGAGCTTGGTGTCGGGCGGCAGCGCCGAGACGGAGTCCAGCTCCTTGAGCGTGCCGGTGGTTGCGTCGAGCGCCAGCGTCGTCACCGTGGCGGTGAGCTCGTTGAGCAGATAGACGAAGCGGTTGTCCTTCGAGACGATGAGGTGGCGCGGTCCCACCCCTTGCTTGAGCTGGAGCACGGGCGGCGTGTTGGCGGAGAGCTTCCCGCTCTTGTCGTCGAACACGAACTGGAAGATTTGATCGGTGCCGAGATGCGGCACGAACACGAAGCGGTTGGTGTTGTCGGTGATGATCGCATGCGCGTTGCGCGCGGTCTGCATCACCTGCAGCGGCTCGCCGACCCGACCGTCGGCGCCGATCGGGTTGACGCCGACCTGGTGCGCCCCATAGGACGCGCCGAGCAAAAAACGACCGCTGCGATCGATCGTGACGTACGGATAGCTTTCCGCGAGCGGCCCCTTGCCGACCAGGGTGAGTGCGCCCGAGCTCTTGTCGATGCCGTAGGTATAGGCTTCGAACGGCTTGGACCGAACGGCCGCGATCAGGAAGCGCTTGTCCGGGCTCACCGCCATCGGCATCACGATTTTTGCAGCCGCGACGCGCGGTCCCGGCTGCAAGGAGCCGTCTGCTTGCAGCGTATATATCCCGATCTCGCCGTCCTCGGCGTTGGAGACGTAGACAAACGTCGCCGCCATCGCGGGCGCGCTCATGGCCACGGACAGCAGGACAGCAACGAGCGACGTTTTCATTGTCATTTCTCCCTGATCGGGTGACACCGGGTTCATTTCGGAAGCATGGCTGCCTGCTCGAACACGCGAAGCGCCTGACGATCATCCGCCACGCCGTCGCGCATTTCGCCTTCTCCCGAACGACGGGAACGTAGCTCCAATCTCGTGCGGCGACCAGAGAGGTGAATGAGCGCAAGCGTCACCTCTCGACGCGATGAGCGCGACCGCCGCCCTCGTCCGAATTTGCCAAGCCAGTGCCCGATCAGGAACAACGACAAGCGTGCGAGCTGGACCTTCTGGGTCACTCGTCGAAGGAATTCGCCGCACCGGTGTCTTTGCTAAAATAGTCGGGTCGACGGCGCGCGCGGTACGGGCCGCTTCGTGTGCCGACGACGAATCCGCTCGAACGCCTGAGGGAGGCCTATGAGTCCCATCACCGGTTATCACGCACATGTCTATTTCGGCCCCGAGAGCCGCGAGCAGGCGCGCGCGCGCTCTGCTAGGCTGCGGCCAATACCTTTGGCCTTTCCGTTGGCAGGATGCACGATGGGCCCGTGGGTCCGCACCCGCGCCCGAGCTGTCAGCTCGCCTTTACAACCGAGCAGCTTACCGAGGTCATCCCTTGGCTGATCCTGAACCGGAACGGCCTCACCGTCTTTGCACACGCCCAAACGGGAGACGCGCTGAAAGATCACACCGACCACGTGCTGTGGCTCGGACCTTCCGAGGCGCTCGATCTGTCGCAACTTCGATAAGCTGGTGCTCAGGCCGCGAGATGCGCGCCGAAGAAGCGCGCGATTTCGGTCAGGGCCTCTTCGGTCTCGGGCACGAACGGCATCAGAAATTGCGCGTGGCTCTGTGCTTCGAACACCTGCAGCACGGCCTCGACGCCCGCTTGCCGAAGCTTGCGATGGGCGCGCACGGTGTCGCTCAAGAACAGGTCGCGGGTTCCGGATGTGAGGATCGCCGGCGGCAAGCCGGCAAAGTCGCCGAAGATCGGCGACAACAGCGGGTCGCGCAGATCATGTCCGCCGGCATAGAGCCTGGCAGCGGCGGCGACCCAGCCCACATTCGCGACCAAAACATTGTCGACGTAGGCATTGGCCATGATCGAGTCGCCGTCCCCGGTCAGATCGACCCAAGGGGTTCCAGGCGCGATCGCCGCCGGCAGCGGCAATCCTTCCGCCTTGGCGCGCAAGATCATCGCCAAGGTCAGTCCGCCACCCGCCGAGCTCCCGAAGATCGCCATCCGGCGCGCATCGTTACTGGCGAGAAGCGCGCGCCACACCGCCATGGCGTCGTCGAGGGCGGCGGGAAACGGGAAATCCGGCGCCATGCGGTAGTCGACCGAGACCGTCCTGAACCGGCCATAGGCAGACATCAGCATCGCCTCGCCGGCCCCGGCTTCGCCGGGATAAAGCACGTAGCCGCCGCCGTGCACATGCACGAGCAGGCGATCGCGATTGGCGGGCGGAAGGTTTCCCGGCGTAACGACGAACACCGGCACCCCGGCGACCGTGCTCGGTTCGACCTTGATATCGAGGCGCTGGCGAATGGCCGCGATGTCGGGCCCAACCGCGGCGGCACTCTGCACCACCAGCTCTTTCCAGGCGGCGGCGGTTTGCGGCGCGACATCCCAGCCCGGCGGATAGGGCGCGGCGATGAAAGGCTTGAGCGCCGCGCTCACCGTATCGGGAACCGGCAACGAGCGGGCCGGCAGCGCACGCGGGGAAAAGTCAGACGGCGCGGGCTTGGCTGCGGATTCGGTGGCCGCGATTGGCAAAACGGTCGCCATGGGCCCGATCACTATCATGCGCCGTGAGATCGCGCTCCGACTTTCCGGCGCATCGTGCGAAGCGTCGCTCATTCTCCCATCGCCCTTCGAGATTCCACGGTCGCGATCGAACGGTAAGGTGTGAGCAAGCGGGTGCTACGCGGCCTCCGCCTGCGACGGGGGGATGAACAGCAGCTTGTCGATGCGGTTGGAGTCCATGTCGAGGATCTCGACCCGCCAGCCGTCGAGCTCGAAATGCTCGCCTTCCTCGGGAATGCGGGCCATCCGCTCGAGCGCAAGGCCGGCGGCGGTGTGATAGTCGCCGTTCGGCTCGATGTTGAGCCCGAGCGTCTCCTTGAGTTCGTCGATGGCGGCGCGCCCGTCTACCAGCCACGAGCCATCCTCGCGCTTGACGAACTCCTGCGGCGTCGGCCGATGCTCCTCCGGCAGGTCGCCGGCGACCGCGCTCATCACGTCGGTCAAGGTGACGAGGCCGAGGAAGTCGCCGTACTCGTCGATCACGAACGCGACGTGCAGGGGCACGGTGCGGAAGATCTGCAGGAGCCGCATTGCCGGCATGGTCTCGGGCACGTGCGTCGGCTCGAGCAGATGCGGCATGATCGGAATGCCTTTGCCGGCGAGCAGATCCGCCACCAGATCCTTCTTCTGCACGACCCCGAGCGGATGGCTGATGTCGCCGTCGCGCGCCACCACGATGCGCGAGAACGGGCATTCGGCGACGTCGCGGGCGATGGTTTCGGGGTCGTCGTCGAGATCGATCCAATAGACGTCCGGCCGCGGCGTCATGATGGAAGCGACGGTGCGATCGGCGAGCTCGAGCACGCCGTGGATCATCTCCTCCTCAACCTGGTCGATAACGCCGGCCTCGGTGCCTTCCGAGATGGCGAGCTTGACCTCCTCCTCGGTGACGTTGATGCCCTCGCGTTCGCGAATGCCGAGCATGGCCAGCATCAGGTCGGTCGAGCGCCCGAACGCCCACACGAACGGCGTGAAGATGGCGGCGACGACCCCGAGCGGCCGCGCGACGCGCGCTGCGATCGGTTCCGGGTTCGACAACGCGATGCGCTTGGGCACCAACTCGCCGATGATCACCGAGAGCGCCGTGATGAAGATCACGATGGCGAAGAAGGCGATGCGCTCTCCGTGAGGTTCGATCCACGCAAGCTGATCGAGCAGTTCACCGAGCCGCGCGCCGAGGGTGGCGCCGCCGAACGCGCCGGCCAGGATGCCGACCAGCGTGATGCCGACTTGGACCGCGGACAGGAATCGGCCGGGGTTCTCGGCCAGCGCCAGCGCGCGCGCGGCTCCCAGATTGCCGTTTTCGGCCATCTGCTGGAGCCGTAGGCGGCGCGAGGAGACGACCGACATCTCCGCCAGCGCAAAGCATCCATTGAGGAGAACGAGCCCGATGACGATCGCGAGCTCGAGCCATATGCCCATAATGCTGCCAAAATAGCGGTCTGTGCGCCGCACGCAACGGGCGAAACCGCCGAAAGGCGATATGTATTTGATTTTCCGTGAAAGTTTCAGCTAGATGCGGCTGTGCGCAACGCGCCCGCGGCCTGCGCCGGGAGGAAACGATGCTCAAGACCGTGCCCGCCTTCGACCGGATCGGCGAGGAAAACGCCTTTGCGGTGCTGGCGCGCGCGACCGATCTTGCGAGCCAGGGGCGCGACATCATCAATCTGGGCATCGGCCAGCCGGATTTCCGCACGCCCGACCACATCGTCGAGGCAGCCGCGAAGGCGCTGCGGGACGGTCACCACGGCTACACGCCAGCGGTCGGCATCAAGCCGCTGCGCGAAGCGGTGGCGGCAGACCTCGGCAAGCGGTTCGCGGTCGAGGTCTCGCCCGACGCGGTGATGATCATGCCGGGCGGCAAGCCCACCATGTTCATGTCGATCCTGATGTTCGGGGCTCCCGGCGTCGACATCCTCTACCCGGATCCCGGCTTTCCGATCTATCGCTCGATGATCGAGTTCACCGGAGCCAAGCCGGTACCGGTGCCGATCCGGGAGGAGAACAATTTTGCGTTCTCGGCCGAAGAGACGCTCAAGCTGATCACGCCGCAGACGCGGCTCCTGATCCTCAACTCGCCCGCCAACCCGACCGGCGGCGTCACCCCGAAGCCCGAGGTCGACAAGCTCGTCGCCGGGCTGGAACGGTGGCCGGACGTGGCGGTGATGTCGGACGAGATCTACGACCACATGGTCTACGACGGCGAGACCCATGTGTGCCTGCTCACCTACCCGGCGATCCGCGATCGCCTGATCCTGCTCAACGGCTGGTCGAAGACCTATGCGATGACCGGGTGGCGGCTCGGCTACGCGGTGTGGCCCGGCAAGCTCTACGACTACGCGCGCAAGCTCGCCGTCAACCTGCACTCTTGCGTCAATGCATCGGCGCAGTATGCCGGCATCGCGGCCCTGCAGGGACCGCAGGACGCCACCCACAAGATGATCGCCGAATTCGACCGCCGCCGCGCGGTCGTGGTCGAGGGGCTCAACCGCCTGCCCGGCATTTCCTGCGCGACGCCAAAGGGCGCGTTCTATGCCTTCCCCAACATCAAGCGCAGCGGCTGGAAGGCGAAGGCGCTGGCGTCCGCGCTGCTGGAGGAATCCGGCGTGGCAGTGATCGGCGGCCCGGATTTCGGGATCCTGGCCGAAGGCTACATCCGCCTGTCCTACGCCAACTCGACCGAGAACATCCGCAAGGCGCTGAAGCGCATGGGCGAGTTCCTGGCGAGCCGCAAGGCGGCGTGAGCCGCGGCATGCGCGCCCTGCTGCTCGCCGGCAGCGTTTCAGCCGTCATGTTGTTCGGCGATCCAGTGTCGGCACAGCCGCCGGCCTCGGCGCAGCCGCGCAAGACCTTCGTCTATCGCTGCGACGATGGCACGCAGCTGACCGTCACCTTTCCGCGTTTGCGGTTCGCGCAGATCCGGCTGGACGGCAAGACGACGACGCTGACACAGCGGCTAGCGGCGTCGGGCGCGCGCTACTCCAAGCGGCCCATGAGCTTCTGGATCAAGGGTCGCGAGGCGACCTTGACGCGCGGTCGGCAATCGACGGTGTGCCGGACGGATTGAGTTAGGCAGCGGATGCTGACGCGTTGCAGTGTGCGCCTTCGCGCACGCTACGACATTCCGTCACTACTCCACGAACTCCACCGGCATGCCCTTGCGCGCCATCTTGGCAAGCGCGAGCGCATCCCAGTTGGTGAGCCGCACGCAGCCATTCGAGTAAGTCTTGCTGACCTTCTCGGGATCGGGCGTACCGTGGATTCCGTAACCCTCCAGGCTGAGCGCGATCCAGACCAGGCCTACCGGGTTGTTCGGCCCGGGGGCGATCTCAACCGGTTCCTCGGCCTTCTGTCCCTTGAAGGCATATTCGGGATTGTAGCGATAAGTCGGATTTTGCGCGATCGCCCGCACCTCGAACATTCCGCTCGGCGCCGGCTTTTCCCTGCTGCCGATTGAGGCCGGATAATAGGCGATCAGGCTGCCGTCCTCGGCCAACACCTGCACCGAGCGCTCGGACTTGTTCACCTCGATGCGGGCAGGCTTCGCGCCGCTCGTCCGGTGTTCTGCGCGTGCTCCGTTATTGGAGTCCGAGCGCGCTCCGGTATTGGGATCCTTGCGCCCACGCCGATCGGGCTCGCGCACCACGTTCGCGACCACGATGGTGGCGCCCGCCTCGTCCAGCGCCGTCTTCGGGTTGAGCGCCTTCAAGAGATCTTGCGACATGTGGAACTTTTCGGCCAAGGCCTCGCGCGGAGAGCGGTAAGACAGCCGCTGGAGCTCGGCCATCTTCTCGAAATCCTTCGGGATCTTGTCGACAAACGGTCCCTTTACGTCCGCCGCCTTGATCTCGTACTCCGTCACCACCGGCTCAGGTGAGGTTTCGTTGAGTTTCGCCCAGGTCGCCTGGTCGAGCTTGGCGCTCACCTCCAGCCCGTGACGTCGTTGGAACGCCGACAGCGCCTTACGGAAGTTCTCCCCGCCGCGCGCATCGATCTCGCCCGGCGAGAAGCCCGCCCGCCCGAGCAACACCTGGGCCTTGAGCACGGTCGGATTGACGCCCTTCTTGCCACTCGGCTCCGACCATTCGGCCGCATTGATCGCATCGGCCGTCAGCGGCGCCGCATGCCCGGCCTGCGCCAGCAGCACACTTATCGCGACCGTAAGAAAGGCAAAGACGTTCATGGTTCGATCCCCGCCGGTCCAAAGCCACCGACAGCAAAACCCTTGTTGCGGCTCAGAAGTTCCAGTGCCAGCAGGGGCGGCTTTGAGCTTGCGGCGTGGCGCGCGAGCTGCGGCCGAACGAGAAGCCCCGCTCCCAGGGTGGGAGCGGGGCCGACTTCCAAGGTGATCGATGGCCGAGCCCCCTCCCTCGCAGGCCGGGCGCAACTCCGGCTGAAGGCCACGCTCTTACCTACGCACCGTGAGGTGGTGGCCGCTGCAAAAGTCGGATTGCCGCTTCGAGGTAATCCTCCCTCCGGCTCCCGTGCGTGTGAGCTGCGTGTCTGCGTTCCACGCCGCTGCGAGACCTGCAATCGGTCATCGATCGCGTGCAGCATTTCATGAAAATTTGTGGGAATCCATCCGGAATCCTACGGTATCCGGAACTTTTGTCATTCGGCCGGCGGCTGTGGCCCTGCGGACTCACGGCCGCAGCGCCAGCAGGAACCCGACCAGCACCACGCCGAGACCGGCAAGCTGCACCAGGGTCGGCACCTCGCCCAGCGCCAGGAGCCCGATCATCAGCGTGGTCGGCGGTACCAAGGCGGGGAAAGCCGACGCCCGTCCGGCTCCCAGCAGGAGGACGGCACGGGCGAACAGGTGGATGGCGAGGGCGCCGGCGAGGCCGCCCTGCACAATCGCCTGCAGCAGGTTCTCCCAAATCCCGACGGCGAGCATGCGTGCATAGCCGAAGACCAAGGCGTGCAGCGGCGCGTAGATCGCAAGCGACAGCACGCTGATGACGATAGCGGCGCGCTGCGCGCGGATGTCCCACAGCCGCAGCACCGTCGCGAACACGGCCCAGAGCACGCCGCCGACGAAAAAAGCGAGGTCGCCGGCGACGCCGTGCGCACCGATGGTGGTGACCGCCTCGCCGCCGAGCAGGAGCAGCCCGACCACGATCGCGAAAGCGCCGGCGACCCGCCGGCCGCGCAACGGTTCACGCAAGATGATCGTGGCCAGCAACAGGCCGCCGAGCGCCGACGTGCCGGGCTGGATGACGGCGCCGTGGCCGAGAGGAGCGAGAAGGAAGCCGGTGGCGCTGAGGAAGGACTGGATCGGGCCGGCCAGCATGAAGATGGTGAGTGCGCGACCCCACCCGATGCTGGCGAAATCGGCAAGGCCGGCCCGCCACACGACCGGCAGCAGCAGAAGCCCCGCCCACACGAACCGATGCAGGGCAATATCGGCCGGTGCCAGCCCGATCAGCACGCCGTGCCGCGCCGCCACGAATCCGGCGGCCCAGCCCGCGGCCGCGCCGGCACCGCACAGAACGCCGACGACGGTCGGCGAAAGCAGCGTCGGACCGGGAGGGGCTGTGGGGTTCAAAAGCGGCCTCGCGGGCGCGGCGTGCCTGGTGCCGCTCGAACGCGGCGTGCCACGCACAAAAATCGGTGAGGTCTCGGCCTCGGCCGCAACGTCGTTTATAGTTGTTGCAGAACCGATTGCGGAGGGGCAACAAGACAGTTGACGGCGCCAGCACCGGCAGGGCGCGGCTGCGACCGCGGACCTGCAACGGGCGGGCGCCCGGGGAGGATGTCCGTGATACCTGGATCTTTCGCCTATCACCGACCGGCATCGGTCGGGGAGGCGGTCGGCCTGCTCGCCGAGCTCGGCGAGGACGCGCGACCGCTCGCCGGCGGCCACAGCCTCATTCCGATGATGAAGCTGCGGCTCGCGAGCCCTGCCCATCTGGTCGACCTCGCCGGCGTTGCGGACCTCAGGGGCATCCGCGCCGACGGCGGCGACATCGTCATCGGAGCCATGACGACACAGCACGAGCTTGCCGGCTCGGAGCTTCTGAGCGCGAAGATCCCGATCCTGCGCGAGACGTCGCTGCAGGTCGCCGATCCGCAGGTGCGCTACGTCGGCACCCTCGGCGGCAACGTGGCCAACGGCGATCCCGGCAATGACATGCCGGCGGTGATGCTGTGCCTCGGCGCGACCTACCATGTCGTCGGCAAGAGCGGCGAGCGGCAGGTCGCGGCGCGCGAGTTCTACCAGGGCGCCTACCTCACCGCGCTGGAACCGGGCGAGATCGTCACGGCAGTCCGCATTCCGGTCCCGGCGGACGGGCACGGCTTCGCCTACGAAAAACTCAAGCGCAAGGTCGGCGACTATGCCACCGCCGCAGCCGCGGTGGTGCTGACGGTTGACGGCGGCGGATCGGTCGAGAGCTGCTCGATCGGCCTCACCAATGTGGCGGAGACGCCGCTATGGGCCGCGGAAGCCGCAGGCATCGTGGTCGGCTCGAAGCTCGATGCCGCCGCGTTGAAGCGGGCGGTGGCGGCCGCCGAGGCGATCACGTCGCCCGCCTCGGACGCCCACGGGCCCGCGCATTACCGCACCAAGATGGCGGGCGTGATGCTCGCCCGCGCGCTCGCCAGCGCCAAAGCGCGCGCACGCGCCTGACGTCCGGGAGGTAAAGCGAATGGCCAAATCCCAGGTCACGATGACGGTGAACGGCAAGACGGTCGATGCGCTGGTCGAGCCGCGCACGTTGCTCATCCATTTCCTGCGCGAACAGTTGAACCTCACTGGGGCGCATATCGGCTGCGACACCAGCCATTGCGGCGCGTGCACGGTCGATCTCGACGGCAAGTCGGTGAAATCCTGCACTATGTTCGCCGTGCAGGCGAACGGCGCCGACATCCGCACTATCGAGGGCATGGCAGGCGCCGACGGCACGCTGCATGCGCTGCAGGATGCGTTCCGCGAGATGCACGGACTGCAATGCGGTTTCTGCACGCCGGGGATGATCCTGCGCGCCTACCGGCTGCTGCAGGAGAACGGCGATCCGTCGGAAGCGGAGATCCGTTTCGGCATCGCCGGCAACCTCTGCCGCTGCACCGGCTACCAGAACATCGTCAAGGCCATTCAATACGCCGCCGCCAAGATCAACGGCACACCGCTCCGGGAGGCCGCCGAATGAACGACCAGCCGCAAACCTCCGCGCAGCGCGCCGAGGCGCTGCAGGGCATGGGCTGCAAGCGCAAGCGCGTCGAGGACATCCGCTTCGTCCAGGGCAAGGGCAACTATGTCGACGACCTGAAGCTGCCCGGCATGCTGTACGGCGACTTCACGCGCTCGCCGTACGCGCACGCGCGCGTCAAGGCGATCGATACCTCGAAGGCCGCGGCGCTGCCCGGTGTCGTCGCGGTGCTCACCGCCGAGACGCTCAAGACCGTCAATCTCGCCTGGATGCCGACGCTCGCCGGCGACGTCCAGATGGTGCTCGCCGACGGCAAGGTGCTGTTTCAGAATCAGGAAGTCGCCTTCGTGCTCGCGGAGGACCGCTACGCCGCGGCTGACGCCGCCGAACTCGTCGAGGTGGAATATGAGGCGGTGCCGGTCAATGTCGATCCGCTCAAGGCCATGGCGCCTGATGCCCCGGTGATCCGCGAGGACATCAAGGACAAGACCGAAGGCGCGCACGGCAAGCGCAAGCACTATAATCACGTGTTCTCTTGGGCTGCCGGCGACAAGGCCGCGACCGACGCGGCATTCGAGCAGGCGGAGGTGACGATCAAGGAGCTGATCGTCTATCCGCGCTGCCACCCCTGCCCGCTCGAAACCTGCCAATGCGTCGCCTCGTTCGACAAGGTCAAGGGCGAGCTGACGCTATGGGGCACGTTCCAGGCGCCGCACGTCATCCGCACGGTGGGCTCGCTGATCTCGAAGATCCCCGAGCACAAGATCCATGTCATCGCCCCCGACATCGGCGGCGGCTTCGGCAACAAGGTCGGCGCCTATTCGGGCTACATCTGCGCGATCGTCGCCTCGATCGTCACCGGGCGGCCGGTGAAATGGACCGAGGATCGCATCGAGAACCTTTCGACCACCGCGTTCGCGCGCGACTTCCACATGCAGGCCGAGATCGCCGCCACCCGCGACGGCAAGGTGACGGCACTGCGCTGCTACACCATCGCGGATCACGGCGCGTTCGACGCCTGCGCCAACGCCACCAAGTGGCCGGCCGGCCTGTTCAGCATCATCACCGGATCCTACGACTTCCCGGCCGCGCACGTGCTCGTTGACGGCGTCTACACCAACAAGGCGCCCGGCGGCGTGGCCTACCGCTGCTCGTTCCGAGTCACCGAGGCGGCGTACTGCATCGAGCGCGCCATGGACATCATGGCGCAGAAGCTCGGGCTCGACCCGGCCGACTTCCGTATGAAGAACCTGATCCGGCGCGAGCAGTTTCCCTACACGTCGGCGATGGGCTGGGAATACGATTCCGGCGATTATCACACCGCCATGACCAAGGCGATGGAGGCGGTCGACTACAAGAAATTGCGTGCCGAGCAGCAAGCGAAGCAGGACGCCTTTCGGCGCGGGGAGACGCGCGAGCTGATGGGCATCGGCGTCGCCTTCTTCACCGAGATCGTCGGCGCCGGCCCCTCGCGCGCCTGCGACATCCTCGGCATCGCCATGTTCGATTCCGCCGAGATTCGCATCCACCCGACCGGCACTGGAATTTGCCGGCTCGGCACCAAGTCGCAAGGGCAGGGCCACGAGACCACCTATGCCCAGATCATCGCGACCGAGCTCGGGCTGCCAGCCGACAACATCAAGGTGGAGGACGGCAACACCGACACCGCGCCTTATGGGCTCGGGACCTACGGCTCGCGCTCGACGCCGGTCTCGGGCGCGGCGACCGCGATGGCCTGCCGCAAGATCAAGGCCAAGGCGCAGATGATCGCCGCCTACATGCTCGAAGTGCACGACGACGATCTCGAATGGGACGTCGACCGCTTCCGCGTCAAAGGTGCGCCCGAACGCTTCAAGACCATGACCGAGCTCGCCTGGGCGGCCTACAACAAGGTGCCGCCCGGGATGGAGCCGGGACTGGAGGCGGTGAACTACTACGATCCGCCCAACTTCACCTTTCCGTTCGGGGCCTACATCTGCGTCGTCGACGTGGACGTCGACACCGGCACCACCAAGGTCAGGCGGTTCTACGCGCTCGACGATTGCGGCACGCGGATCAATCCGATGATCATCGAGGGCCAGATTCACGGCGGCCTGACCGAAGCCTTCGGCATCGCCATGGGCCAGGAGATCCACTACGACGCCGACGGCAACGTGACCACCGCCTCGCTCATGGACTACTTCCTGCCGACGGCGGTCGAGACGCCCAAGTGGGAGACCGATTGGACGACCACGCCGTCGCCGCATCATCCGATCGGCGCGAAAGGTGTCGGCGAAAGCCCGAACGTCGGCGGCGTGCCGTGCTTCGCCAATGCGGTCAACGACGCCTTCAAGTTCCTGGGCTCGACCCACATCCCGATGCCGCACGACCATTGGCGCACGTGGGCGGCGGCCGACAAGCTCGGCCTGCATGCCTGAGGCTCGACGATTGTCGTCCCCGCGAAAGCGACGCGAAAGCGGGGACCCAGTACTCACAGACCGTGCCAAGATTGCTCCGTCAGTGAATGCTGGATGCCCGCCTTCGCGGGCATGACAATTCAGTCGGGCACAGCGAAATGAAAATAACGCGCGAAGAGATCTCCGACCGCCTGGCGGCCGTCGGCTATGTCGCCGACCGCGATATCGCGACGGCGCTGTGGCTGATGGAATATCTCAAGCGACCGCTGCTGCTGGAGGGCGAGGCGGGCGTCGGCAAGACCGAGGTCGGCAAGGCGCTCGCCGCCGTGCATCAGGCGGAGCTCATTCGCCTGCAATGCTACGAGGGCCTCGACCAGAACGCCGCCCTCTACGAGTGGAATTACCAGCGTCAGCTGCTTGCCATCAAGGCGCGCGAGGGGATCGGTGAAGGTGCCGACGCGATCGAGGAGCACATCTTCTCCGAGCGGTATCTGCTCGAACGGCCGTTGCTCGCCGCGATCCGCCGCGACGCGCCGCCGGTGCTGCTGATCGACGAGGTCGATCGCGCGGACGAGGAGTTCGAGGCGTTCCTGCTCGAGTTGCTATCGGACTTCCAGGTCAGCATTCCCGAGCTCGGCACGATCAAGGCGACGTCGATCCCGCGCGTCGTGCTGACCTCCAACGGGACGCGCGAGCTGTCGGACGCGTTGCGCCGACGGTGTCTCTATCACTACGTCGATTTCCCCGACGTCGACCGCGAGGCGAAAATTATCCTGACGCGGACGCCGGGCATCGATGCCGCGCTCGCCCTGCAGGTCGCGCGCATGGTGGCAGCGGTGCGCAAGGAGGATCTGCGCAAGGTGCCGGGCGTCGCCGAAACCCTCGACTGGGCCGCGACGCTCGCCGGTCTCGAGGTTCACGACCTGCGGCAGCAGCCGGAAGCCGTGCACGAGACGATGATTTGCCTGCTCAAGACCCATGAGGATCGCGCCCGCCTCACTCGCGAGGTCGCCGAACGGCTCCTCGGCAAGGTGGCGTGATGAGCGACGCTTCGTCCGCGCATGCCCGCGACGGCGGGACGCGGGTCGTCGACCCGATCGAGGCGAACCGGATCCCGCGCGCGCCCGGGGACGAGCCGAACGTCGGCTCTCGAGTCCGCCGGCGGCTCGCCGGCTTTGCGCGCACGCTGCGCGACAACGGCTTCAAGATCGGGCTGGCCGAGACCCGGGACGCGCTCGCGATCCTGGCATCGCCGGCCGCCGCTCGCCCGTCGTCGCTCAAGCCGGCACTGCGGTCGCTCGTGTGCGCAACCCACACCGACTGGGAACGCTTCGACGATATTTTCGACGCGTTCTGGCGCGGCCATGGAATGCGCCAGCGGCGGACGCTCGCGGGCTCTGCAAGCGATGGCCGAGCAGCGCTGCGGCGCTTCGCGGAAGCCGCGCCGCCGGGTCCAACCGGTCTGCCGGATCACGTCGAGCGCGGCAGCCACGATGACGGCGACCGTTCCGGCCGCGGGCGGCGCGAAGGCGCCTCGCGCTCGGAAAGCCTGGCCAAGACCGACTTGCGCCACATCGTCGATCCGGCCGACATCGCACGCGCGCATGCGCTGGCGGCGCGCCTTGCCCGCGTGATGCGCGCCCGTCTCGTTCGCCGCGAGCAGATCCGGCGGCGCGGGCGTCGCATCGACTTGCGCCGCACCATCCACCGCAACGTATCGCATGGCGGAACGCCGGTGGAGCTTGCATGGCGTCGTCGCAAGAGCAGGCAGCTCCGGCTGGTGCTGCTGCTCGACGCCTCCGGCTCCATGAGCCTCTACACTGCGTTCTTCGTCCGCTTCCTGCACGGCGTTGTCGACGCGTTCCACGAAGCCGAAGCGTTCGTGTTCCATACGCGGCTCGCGCATGTGTCGCCCTCGCTGCGCGACCGCGACGTGACCCGCGCCGTCGCTCGGCTCGCCCTGATGGCGCAGGGCATCGGCGGCGGCACGCGCATCGGCGAAAGCCTTGCCACCTTCAATCGCTGGCACGCCCGTCGCGTCATCAACTCGCGCACCGCGGTGATGATCGTCTCGGACGGGTACGACACCGGCGAGCCGGCGCGGCTCGGCGAGGAGATGCGGCGCCTGCGCCGGCGCTGCCGCCGCATCGTGTGGCTCAATCCGCTGCTCGGCTGGCGCGACTACAGCCCGCAGGCGCGCGGCATGCAGGCGGCGCTGCCCTATGTCGACCTGTTCGCTCCCGCCCACAACCTCGAGAGCCTGGCGGCGCTCGAACCGTACTTGGCGAAGATATGAGGATGCGCTTGCAAGCGCGGGAATGGTCGACCGTGCGGCGCGGCAAATCCTCGCGTGCGCGCGCGCAAAGGCCAAGGCTAAGGCACCGTAGGCACGTCGTCCCGGCTATCGCTTCAGCAACACCGTGGCGAAGAACAGGCCGCTCAAAAGCACCGCGGCGATCGCATAGGCAAGCGTAATCGCTTCAGTGTACATGCGGCTACCCCAACGCTACCAAGCCCCGCGTCGAGCATGCCGCGTTAACCTTAATGACCGGTTACTAATCCCGACGGGGAAGGCACCGCACCGACGTCGGCGCCCCCTCGGCGGTCCGGATGCGGGCGATCGCCTCCATGATCGGCTCGTGCGCGACCGCCATGTGGAAGGCGTTGGCGTGAACAAGCGTCTGCCGGTCGCGCACGATCGCGACATGGCCCTTCCAGAACACCAGGTCGCCGCGCTCGAGGCCGGCAAAATCCGCGGACGAAACCGGCGCGCCGAGGGCGCGCTCCTGCAGGTCGGCGTCCCGCGGGCAGGCGATCCCGCAGGCCGCAAGCGCGAGCTGCACCAGGCCGGAGCAGTCGACGCCGAGGCTCGACTTGCCGCCCCACAGATAGGGCGTGCCGAGGAAGCGCTCGGCGACCGCCACGAAATCCGGCTCCACAAAGCCGAGCGGAGCAAGATGAGGGGCCGGGATGTATCCATGGGTCGTCACGCAAAAGCGCTCGGCGGTGCCGGCAACCGCGACGCGCGCGCCGAACGGCAGCGCGGCGAGCGGCGCCAGCTTGATCGATGGTCCGGGGAACGCCAGCGTCCGTGGCGCAACGACCTTGTGGGTCGGCTCCGGTCCGGGCGGACCGAGCGCGCTCGCGGGCAGCCAGCCCACATAGCCGTCATCCGCGAGCTGGCCCCAAGCCCACCCTTCGTCGGTCGCCTCGTAGATGGTGACCTGCTCCCCCGCGAGCGCCTCGGTATCGAGCGGCGCCTCGGGCGAAGGCGCGCGGCGCATCGGCGCCTGCGGCGCGGTCACCAGGCGCACCTCGCCCTCGACGAAGCGCTCGGCCTCGACGCGCCCGCGCAAATGCGCCGCCGCAAGATCCGGGCGCGCCGGCGTGAGGCGCGGATCGAGCGTCACCGCGGCAGCTCCTGGGCTTTGCGCGACAGCAGATCGCCAAGCATCTCCACGTAGAGGGCGCCTTTCACGGTGCGCTGGATCACCACGTTGCGGCGGTCGGCATCGTCGCGGCGGCGGCTGACCAGACCGAGCTTGCCCATGGAATCGAGTGCCCGCGTGATCACTGGCTTGCGCACCCCGAGCTTGACCGCAAGCGCGCGCACCGTGTGGGGCGGCGGCTCAAGATAGATCGTGAGCAGGATCGCGAGCTGGCGAGCCGAGAGGTCGGGCTCCGTATCGGTGACCAGCCCGAGCACAAAATCGCGCAGCAGGCGCAATGCCAGCGCGGGCCTGATCTCCACTGCCATGGCCGCGGCTCCGCAATCGTTTCGGCTCCGTATCTATTGGCCAAATGCGTTAATGTGCAAGCCGCCTCTTCCCCCCGCCCCGCTCGCGGCGGTGAAGCAAGAACCGCGTCAGCCATAGCGCTCGCACAACAGCGCGTAGAGGGCGCGGGCGCCCTGGCACTCGCCCCCCTCCGGCCGCGCCGGCTTGGTGGTCGGATTCCAGGCGTAGATGTCGGCGTGCAGCCAGCTCTTCGCCGCCTCGACAAACCGGTTGAGGAACAGCGCGCAGGCCACGGAGCCGGCGAACGTGCCGGATGGCACGTTGCCGAGGTCGGCGATCTTGGAGTCGAGCATCGAGCCGTACGGGCGCCACAACGGCATCCGCCACAGCGGATCATTCTCGCTGGCGGCGTGGCGCAGCAGCGCTGCGGCGAGGTCGTCGTCATGGGTGTAGATCGGCGGCAGGTCAGGCCCGAGCGCGACGCGCGCGGCGCCGGTGAGCGTGCCCATGTCGACCATGAGGTCGGGGGCTTCCTCGTCGGCGAGCGCGAGCGCATCCGCCAGCACCAGCCGACCTTCGGCGTCGGTGTTGCCGATCTCGACGGTGAGCCCCTTGCGGGAGCGGTAGATGTCGAGCGGCCGAAAGGCAGCGCCGGAGACCGCGTTCTCGACCGCCGGGATCAGCACACGCAGGCGGACTTTGAGGCCACGATCCATGATCATATGGGCGAGCGCCGAGACCGCGGCCGCGCCGCCCATGTCTTTCTTCATGATCAGCATAGCCGACGACGGCTTGAGGTCGAGACCGCCGGTATCGAAGCACACGCCCTTTCCCACCAGCGTCACCTTCGGGGCGGCCGCATCGCCGTAGGTAAGGTCGATCAGCCGCGGCGCGCGTGCAGAGGCGCGACCGACCGCGTGGATCAATGGAAAGTTCTCGGCCAGCAAATCCTCGCCGACGATCGCGCGGAAGCTCGCGCCGTGACGCTCGGCCAGCGCGCGCGCCGCCTGCTCGAGCTCAACCGGCCCCATGTCGTTCGCCGGCGTATTGACCAGATCGCGTGCCAAGGTGACGCCATCGACGATGCGCGCGAGATCGGCGCCGTCGACGCCCGACGGCAGCGCCAGCCGCACCTCCTTGTGGTCGCCCTTGCGGTAGCGCGTGAAGCGGTAGGCACCGAGCGCGAATGCGAGCGCCGCCAGCCGTTCGTCGTGGGCGGCGTTGGCGAAGCGGTAGACGCCGGCCGGCAGCAGTGCAGGCAGCTTGCCGGGCAGAAACGCGTCTTTCGCAGGGCCGTCGGCCGCATCCAGACCGAACAGCACGCCCGCGAGCGGGCCTTCGTCCCCCGGCAGCAACAGGTGGCGTCCGGGCTTCGGCTCAAAGCCGGACGCGTCCGCGAACGCCTGTCCGCGCGCACCCAGTCGATCGCGCACGGTGGCATAGGTGGCGGCCGTGACGAACCAGATCGGGATCGCCGGAGCACCGGCGCCCGCCGCAGCGAAAACCGTCGTCATGAAAGAATCCTGCCCGCGAGCGCCTGCTAACACGACCCGACGAGGCGGTGAAGGCGCCCGACCTCGAGGATGAGGGTGCAGTTTTCGACCGGGTTCGCAGGTGCCGCCCGCCGCGGATTGCCACGCCTTGGCTGGCGCGTCGACGAGGCCCAATTAACCCGGCGTTGGCATCAACGTCTATTGCTGGAGAGCTGTCGGGCGGAAGGTCGGGCCCTTACGGCCCTGCGCCGCTCGGTCCGACGCTCACGTTGCCAGCTGACGCATCATGATCGTGTCGGGATAGACGACGAGGGCGGCGACGGCCAACGCGATGCCGTACGGGACCCCGGCTTTCCGGTCATGCAGGCGCATGACCCAGTCCTGTCGCGCGAGAACGGCTGGCAAGATCTCGCCGCGAAATCTCAGGACCAGCAAGGTCAGCAAGCCGCCGAGCAAGGAGGCGTAGAGCAGATAGACTACCGCGTGATCGAATCCGAGCCACAGCGCGATCGCGGCAGCAAGCTTGGCGTCGCCGCCGCCGACCCAGCCCGCCGCATAGCACCCGAAGGCAACCACGAGCACGAGCGTCCCGGACGCCAGATGACTGGCGATGACCGGCCAGCTCAGCCCGGTCATCAACGCCAACGCAAAGAAGCCGGCAGTCAGCGCGACCACCACCTTGTTGGAAATGGTCATGGTGAGAAGGTCGCTGGCGGCCGCGAACGCCATCAGCGCAGGAAACAGAAGCAGGGCGAGCGCACTGCTGATCATCCCATGCCCTGGCTTCGTATCACGCGGCCGGCAACCGAACAGCAAAAAGCGAGTGGCGCCGGGGAACCGGAGCCAGGTATTACCCGCCGTTGGCGGCGGCCGCGCCCGTCGCGCCGGGCGACGAGTCGAGCTGGGTCTTGACGAGGTTGTACACGTTGTTCAGCGACGTGCCGAGCTGGTTGACGGTCACGATGATGGCAACCGAAATGCCCGCGGCGATGAGGCCGTACTCGATGGCGGTCGCGCCCGACTCATCCTTCAAGAAGCGGGCAACGAGAGACGTCATGGTGGGCTCCTTTGATCCAATACAACACTGTCTGAGCGGATCCGGCGGCACTTTTTTGTCTCGCCTAACCCGGATCGTGCATTGAAACGTGACAGCAATCTGTTGCGCCAGAGTTAACTCATCGAATAATATTACAGTGTTTTCAGCAAACCGGACGTTGGTTAACGCCATATTTATATAGATTGCGACCGATGATGACTCGCGTTAATATAGCAATATTTAGAAGCCTGCACGATTTGTATCAAAAACCGATACATCCGACGGCGAACGACGAACCTTGTTACTTACATCGGTCGGCCGATGTCTGAGTTTTTCCGCGACGCCAGTTCCGGCCATACGCTGCATTTGCGTTTCGTTCACCAATCTGCAGCCAACGTGATCGCTACGTGCTCACCGGCACGCTGACCTGACCGTTCAGATCTAAATGCGCCCGCGGCTTTTGGACAAAGTCGGCGCCTCGACCTGAACACTACGCGGCGGGAGCGCTTTCATCCTTCGCAAGGGTGCGCTTCGTCAGGAATGCCTCGACCTCCACCCGCGTCGGCGCGCCGTTGATTCCACCGAACCGCGTGCACTTCACCGCCGCCGCAGCAGCAGCGAACCCGAGCGCATCGACTGCCGCGCACTCTTCGGCCAGGGCCAGGGCGAACGCGCCGTGAAAGACATCGCCGGCGGCGAGCGTATCGACCACCTCGACCGGATGCGCGGCCGAGTGGCGAAGCTGTCCGCGGTCGAGCCACAAGGTACCGCGCGGCCCATCGGTCACGGCGACGAATGCGCCGGTGGATGTTCCGATCGCGCGCAGGGCCTGGCTGAGTTCGTCGCACCCGGCGGTCGCCCGCAATCCGTCGGCGGCGAATATCAGATGCGTACAGGCCTGCAGCAGCTGATCGGATGCGCGTGCGGGGCGGTCGCCATCGAGAACGACGGGCAAGCCCCGTGCCCGCGCCGCCAGGCATAGCGGCAATACGAACTCGGCGAACCGGTTGTCCACGAGCAGCACGTCGTAGCCGGCGACCGCATCGCCAGGATCGGCGAGACGGGCATCCGAGAGGCGCTCGTCACGATCGTTGACGATCAGCCGTTCGCCCGACGCGTCCACCAAGATGGCCGAGATCGGCGATCGCGCGCGGTCGACACGAACGACGCGGGCGCAGTCGACGCGCTCGCGCCGCAGATTGGCGACGATGGCGTCCCCGATCGCATCCTCTCCGGCCGGGCCGCCGAGCGGCGCCGCCAGCGCCGCCTCGCCGCCGAGCCGGGCGATCGCCACCGCTGCGTTGGCGGCGCAGCCGCCCCCGGTCGCCAGGAATTCGCGCGCGCGCGTCTTGGTTCCCGGGATCGGGAAGCGATCGAGGCGGTAGACATGATCGTGCACCGCGATGCCGGCGCACAGCGTCCTCGGCACGGCGCGCGCGCCGGCGCCGCTAGCGCCAGAGGTCTCCATCCGCCTCGAGCCAGCCGCGAATGATGTGGTGCGCGATCGCGACCGGCGGCGGGATGGCGAGCCGGGCGGGATGCTGCCGCGTCAACATGGCGGCCACCTCGTCGCGATCGAACCAGCGCGCGTCCTCGAGCTCCGAACGATCCACCACGATCTCGGTGGAAATCGCCTCGGCATAGCAGCCGATCATCAGATTCATCGGGAACGGCCAGGGCTGCGAGGCGAGATACGCGACGCGCCCGCAGGTGATCCCTGCCTCCTCCCGGGTCTCGCGCCGCACCGCGTCCTCAATGCTCTCGCCGGGCTCGACGAAGCCTGCCAGGCACGACCACATGTTCGGAACGAAGCGCGCCTGGCGGCCCAGCAGGCAACGATCCCGGTCGACCGCCAGCATGATCGCGACCGGATCGGTGCGCGGAAAGTGCTCGGCCTTGCACGCCGGGCAATCGCGCTTCCACCCGCCGCCGACCAGTTGCGACGGCGCGCCGCAATTGGCGCAGAAGCGATGGCGGGCGTGCCAATGCAGCAGGGCCTTGGCTTCCGCCAGCGGCGGCAGGTGCTCGGCCGTCACCAGGCCCTGAACCGCGATCGAACGCAGGTCGGTCACGACGAAGCGCGGATCGCCCTTGAAAGCCTCGAGCGCGGCCTGATCGAACCCGATGCCGAATCGTCCGGCATCCCCGAGCAGGCCGAGAAACACCGTCTCGCGCGCCGGCGCAAGCGCGCGCGCCTCGACCGGCGTGAACAACGGATCGAGACCGCCGGTGCCGCTGCGGAGCACCACCATCTCGCCGCCGATCGCGTAGGCGCCGGCATCGAGGCGCCCTTCGAGCTCGGCCAGGAAGGCGGCGTCAGTGCGCCGCTCGGCAACGCGCTCGAGCCGGCTCGCGGTGTAGCCGAGATGCGGGCGCGGCCCGAGGTCGAGGGGCCGCGACTGCGGGCGAAGCTGCGCGGCGATGGAGGCCTGCTCGGGCACGCGTCACTCGGCCGCTTCACGCAGCGCGCGTGGATAAAATGAATCGTAGAGCTCCGGCCGCTGCCATTGCGGCCCGAGCACGCCCTGCTTGGCGGCGAACTCGCTCGACGAGCCGACCTCGTCGCGGCTCGCCCGCATCGCCCGGATGCGCTCGAGGCCGACGTCCACGACCGCCATGCCGACGGCCGTGCTCTCGAACAGGATCTCCTCCGGCGCCGCCACCATGGCCAGGCCGCGCTCGCCGTGGTGGAACAGGTTCTGGGTGGTAACGACCAGCGCCAGGTTTTCGATCGCACGGGCCCAGATCAGCGTGCGCCACGTTGCCCACAGCTTCCCCTTGTCCTTGCCGGCGGGGATGAAGATCAGCTCGGCGCCGCGCAACGCAAGCGCCCGCGTAACCTCCGGCACGTAGACCTCGCTGCACATTGCGAGGCCGACCTTGCCGTGCGCGGTATCGAACACCGGAAACTCGTCGCCGGCGGTGTACTGGAATTCCCACGCCGTGCCGCCGGTATAGATCCATGGACCGTTAGGGTGGGTTCGCCGATAACGCACCGGCTTGCGACCGTCCGGATAGGCCATGCAGATCAGGTTGTAGGCGGTCGCCTCCTTGTCGCTGATCGGCTCGAGCGTGCCGAACACCACGTGCACGCCATGCTTGGCGGCCGCTTCCGCCACGGCAGCGGTGGGATCGAACGTGGCGGGCATCCGCCACGGACCAGGATACGTTTCCGGAAAGCAGACGAAGTCGGCGCCCTCGGCGGCCGCGCGCTCGATATAGCGGACCGCCTCCGGGACGTTGTCGGCGTCCTGTCCCGGCCTGTGGCAGATCGGCTGCACTACCGCGATGCGAAAGGTCATGATCGTTCTCCGTTGCCGAGCCGGTCGCCGCGTGCGCAGAAGGTGAAACGATGTCAGTGCGCGGTCAAGCGCTTCCGGGCAGGAATGAGTTCAGATAGCCTGTCCGAGGTTCCGCAAACCAACCTGAGGAGAGCGTCATGGCCAGCAAGAAGCGTCTCGTCGTATGTTGCGATGGAACGTGGAACGACTCCGATTCCGGCACTGGCTACACCAACGTTTCGCGGCTTGCCTGGGCGATCCGCCCGACCGATGCCCGCGACGGCAAGGACATCGTGCAGATCGTGTCCTATCAATCGGGCGTCGGCACCGAAGGCGACATCGCCAGCAAGATCAAGGGCGGCGCGCTCGGATTGGGCCTGTCGCACAATGTGCGCGATGCCTATGCATTCATCTGCAACAATTATTGCGACGGCGACGAGATCTTCCTGTTCGGCTTTTCGCGCGGTGCCTACACGGCGCGCAGCGTCGCCGGCCTGATCGGTTATGCGGGCCTCATCGGCAAGCAGGATCTCGATCGATTCTTCGAACTGTGGAACGGCTACAAGGAAACCGACAAGGACGCACGCCAGGCCGCGCTTGCGAACTTCCCAAGTCGGCATCAGAACGTTGCCATCAAGTGCATGGGGGTGTGGGACACGGTCGGCTCCGTCGGCATCCCGGCAGATCTCACAAAGTTCGATGTCCTCAATTTCCGACGCTACTATGGTTTCCACGACACCGATCTCGGCGCGCATGTCGAGCACGCCTTCCATGCCTTGGCGCTCGACGAGCGGCGGAAAAACTTCGTGCCCGCGCTGTGGAAGCAGAAACCCGAGGGAAAGGCCCGAAATCAGGAGCTCAAGCAGGTCTGGTTCGCGGGCGTGCATTCGGACATCGGCGGCGGCTATCCCGAGCACAGCATGTCGGACATTCCCCTGGCCTGGATGGCGAGCGAGGTCGCGCCCTATCTCGCCATTGATTTCGACTACCTGAAGGGGCGACGAGATCTGTCCAGCAAATGGGCCCTCGGCCAACTTCATGAGTCGTTCGAGGACTTCTGGAAAAAGCTGGGCGAACAGCGCAGAACTCCGTTTGCCCCGGACCTCAAGGAGTTCTTCGAGAAGATCCACGGCAGCGTGGCGGCGCGGATCAAGGGCGGGGCCGGGGCGCACGGCGGCGCTTATGCAAGCGCGGTGCTCAAGGACAGCGACCTCGCCGCCAACAGCGTGGAGCTCTCGCCGCTGGAAGCGGGGCTGCAATGGAAGGACGATGAAGTGAAACAGGCGCCTCCCGCGGCAAAGAAGGCCGTTTCCTTCCGCGACAAGCTCATCAAAGCACTCGGCGGCGGCTGAACGTCAGGCTACCCAAGGCGACCCGGTCGCGCGCCAGCTGCGGATGAAGCGACCAGGGACGCGGAATCGTCGATCACTCCTCGCCTCCGCAACCCACAGGAAAGTTGTCCGCAGCTTGGCCGGGGACTTTGCCTTGCTTTCCCTCCGGGTCCGGCCAATATACGGGCCGGGAGGTTGGCGGTGGACGAGCCACTCGCCAACCGGGTCAGGTCCGGAAGGAAGCAGCCCTAACGAGCTCCGGTTCGGGTCGCTCGTCAGCCTCCCACTTCTTCGAAAAAACGCGTGACGCGCGTCTCAAGCCGCGGCGGACGGAAGGCATCATGAACGACGCCGAGACCCGCGGCGGCTCTTCCCAGACCGGTTTCGATCTCGGGCCGGCGCAGCCGGCCGCACCCGGCGGCAGCTATCGGGTGCTGGCGCGAAAATACCGGCCCGCCACTTTCGACGACGTCATCGGCCAGGACGCGATGGTGCGCACGTTGCGCAACGCGTTCGAGAGCGGCCGCATTCCGCAGGCCTGGATTCTCACCGGCGTGCGCGGCGTCGGCAAGACCACGACCGCGCGCATCCTCGCGCGCGCGCTCAACTACGAGGGCCCCGGCGTGACCGCGCCGACCATCCACATGCCGGCACTCGGGCCGCATTGCCTGGCCATCATGGAGAGCCGGCACGTCGACGTCATCGAAATGGATGCGGCGTCCCACAACGGGGTCGATGATATCCGTCAGATCAACGATGCGGTACGCTATGCGCCGGCGAGCGCGCGCTACAAGGTCTATATCCTCGACGAAGTGCACATGCTGTCGGGCGCCGCCTTCAACGCGCTGCTCAAGACGCTCGAAGAACCGCCGCCGCACGTCAAATTCGTGTTCGCGACCACCGAGATCCGCAAGGTGCCGGTGACGGTGCTGTCGCGCTGCCAGCGCTTCGACCTGCGCCGCGTCGAGGCTGCAACGATCGTAAGCCATCTCGCCGGTATCTGCCGCAAAGAGGCGATCGAGGCCGAGCCCGAGGCGCTGGCCACGATCGCACGGGCGGCCGAAGGCTCGGTTCGCGACGCGCTCTCGCTGCTCGACCAGGCGATCGCGCACGCAGCCGGACCGGTGCGAGCCGCCGACGTCCAGCAGATGCTCGGCCTTGCCGATCGCACGCGCGTCATCGACCTGTTCGAAGCGCTGATGCGCGGCGACGTTGCCGGCGCGCTCAACGAATTGCGCGACCAGTACGATTCCGGCGCCGATCCGGCCGTCACGCTCATCGATCTTGCCGATTTCACGCACTTCGTCACTCGCATCAAGATCGTTCCCTCGGTGGCTGAGGATCCGGCCTGCGCCGAGATCGAGCGCCGGCGCGGACGCGACTTCGCCGCGGCGCTGTCGATGCGTGTGCTGTCGCGCACATGGCAGATGCTGCTCAAGGGCATTCCGGAGGTGCAGGGCGCCGCCAAGCCGCTGGCCGCCGCCGAGATGGTCTTGGTGCGGATCGCGTATGTGGCCGATCTTCCGGCGCCCGAAGACCTGATCCGCACACTGGGCGACGGCGCGCAATCGACGCCGACGCGCGCGTCGAGCCCGCTCCCCGCATCGATCGGCGGCGGCACCGCCAGCGCGCGTGCGCGGTTCGAAGCCGCGCGCGGCCCCGAGGCCGCGGCCGCAACGGCGGCGACCGCCGCTGCGCCGCGTGCTGCGCTGGCGATCGAGCCGGTCGCCGCGAGCGCCGGCGCGCCGATCGCGATCGGACGCTTCGAGGACGTGATCGCGCTCGCGGGGGAAAAGCGCGACCTGATGCTCAAGGCCGCGCTCGAACGCGATGTGCGCCTGGTGCGGATCGAGGACGGCAGGCTCGAGCTTGCGCTCGAGCCCGGGGCCCCGAAGGCGTTGGTCAACGACTTGTCCCGCAAGCTCGCGGACTGGACCGGTCGCCGCTGGATGGTCGTGGTGTCGGGCGAAACCGGCGCCCCGACCCTCAAGGCGCAGGCGGAGCTGCGTCAGCAGGAGCTTGCGACCGGGGTCGCCGCCGACCCGCTGGTGCAGGCGGTGCTCAGCCGTTTTCCCGGCGCCCAGATCATCGACGTGCGCGGCCGCGACGACGGCGATGCGAGCAAGGCCGCGCTGCTGCCGGCAAGCTCGGGGCCTGAACCTCCGCTGACCGACGACGCGCCGGGCTACGGCCCCGATGAGCGGCTCGATGAGTTCGATGACGACGACTGACCGTTGGCCTCCAACGCACTCGCCGGAAAGGACGCCGCATGACTGATTTCATGGGATTGATGAAGCAGGCGGCGCAACTGCAATCGAAGGTGCAGGCGCTGCAGGCGGAGCTCGAGCAGATCGAGATCGAAGGCACCGCCGGCGGCGGCCTGCTCGCCCTGCGACTGAACGGCAAGGGCGATCTCAAGGGGGTGAGCATCGATCCTTCGCTGCTGAAGCCGGAGGAGAAGGAAATCCTGGAGGATCTCCTGGTCGCCGCCCACGCCGACGCGCGCCGCAAGGCGGAAACGATGATGCAGGACAAGATGAAGCAACTGACCGGCGGGTTGCCGCTGCCGCCGGGACTGAAGCTGTTCTAATTGCGCCTACCGTCATTGCGACGAGCGCAGCGACGAAGCAGTCCAGGTCGAGTTGCCATTGCTTCGCCTTCGGCCCGCAATGACGGGCTCGTCAACGCGGCGCGCGCTTCGCCAGAATGCGCTGCAGCGTGCGGCGGTGCATGTTGAGCCGGCGGGCGGTTTCCGAGACATTGCGCCCGCAGAGCTCGTAGATGCGCTGGATGTGCTCCCAGCGCACGCGGTCGGCCGACATCGGGTGTTCCGGCGGCTCCGGTTTCCTGCCCTCGGATGCCAGCAGTGCCGCCACCACGTCGTCGGCATCCGCCGGCTTGGCGAGGTAGTCCACCGCCCCCAGCTTCACGGCGTTGACCGCGGTCGCGATGTTGCCGTAGCCGGTGAGCACGATCGTACGCGCGTCCGGCCGCCGCTTCTTCAGCGCCGACACGACGTCGAGGCCGTTGCCGTCACCGAGCCGCATGTCGACGACAGCGAACGCCGGCGCCGATATCTCGACCTGATGCAGGCCCTCCGCCACCGATTGGGCGGTGGTGACCGCGAACCCGCGGCCTTCCATCGCCCGTGCCAGCCGCTGCAGGAAAGATTTGTCGTCTTCCACGATCAGCAGCGAGCGATCACCCGGTATCTGGGCGGCCAAGTCGCTCATCGAAGGCTCCATCGCGGCGATCGAGAAGTGCCGATCATGTCTGTCCCTCGCGGTAATTTAAGAGTTGTCGCAGATTAGAGCCATGCGGCCCTCGTCTCAAAGGTCCGTGATCTCCTGCGCGCCGGTTCCACTGCCGGTCTGGTCGAAGTCCGCCCGGTCCCAGCGCACGTGCACGACGGCGCCGTGCTCGGGCGCCGTGCGATTGGCGAACGCGAGCTTCGCGCCCGATCGTTCGAGCAGCGTCTTGGCAATGAAGAAACCGAGGCCGAGCCCCGACGGCTCATCCTCCGCCTCCCGGCGCCGGCGCCGGCTGGTCAAGTACGGCTCGCCCAGCCGGTCGATGATCTCCGGAGAGAAGCCCGGCCCGTCGTCCGCGATGGTGAGCGCGATTTCGCGGGCGCTCCACCGCGCCGCGACCTCGACGCGCGTCTTGGCGAAGTCGACCGCGTTCTCGACCAGGTTGCCGAGCCCGTAGAGCAGCGCGGGGTTGCGCGGCGCGATCGGCTCATCGGCGCGCTCGGGCGGCAGCACGACGTCGATCTCGATTCCGAAATGGCGATGCGGCGCCACCACCTCCTCGATCAGCGCCGACAGCGGGGTGCGATCGAATGGCATGCCCTCCGAGGGCAGTTCCGCCAGCTTGGCCAGAATTTCGCGGCAGCGCTGCGCCTGCTCGCGCAGCAGCCGAACATCGTCCGTCTGGGGGTCCCCCGGCTCGAGCGCACGCTCGAGTTCCTTGGCGATTACCGCGATGGTCGAGAGTGGGGTGGCAAGCTCATGGGCGGCGGCGGCCGCCAAGCCGTCGAGCTGCGAGAGATGCTGCTCGCGCGCGAGCACGAGCTCGGTTGCCGCCAGCGCGTCGGAAAGTTGCCGCGCGCTTTCCGCGATCTGCCAGGCATAGACGCCGATGAACCCGATCGCGATCAGAATGGAGAGCCAGATTCCGAACAGGAACAGCGGCGGCATGATCAGCGGATCGCGGCTCGCCCAGGGCAGCGGATAGTGCGTGAACACCAACGCGGTCGCGCACAGAACCGCGAACGCGCCGAGCATCAGCGTGTAGCGCGGCGGCAGCGCCATCGCCGATATCAGCACCGGGCCGAGCAGCAGCAAGGCGAACGGGTTCTGCAGCCCTCCGGTCAGGAACAGCAGCGTTGCGAGCTGCGCGATATCGAACGCGAGCAGCCAGGCCGCCTGATCCGGCCCCAGGCGCTGGGCAGTTGGATCGCGCAGGCTGAGCGCGACGTTGAGCCATGCTGAGAGGGCGATAGCCGTGAGACACGGCCACAGCGGCAACTCGAACTCGAGGCCGTAATGCACGCCGAGGACGGCCGCGGTCTGCCCCACGACCGCGAGCCAGCGCAGCCGCACCAGCCGGTCGAGCCGCACGTGCTGGCGCGGATGCTGCAACTGCGGAGGCGGGCGGGCGAGCATGGCGGCAGTCTACCGGCTTCTGCTGCCGGCCGCTAACGCGGGCGCGCCTAAGCTACCTCTCCTGGCCAAGGAGCCTTGCGTCCGCCCCGTCAGCAGGCCACATCTGCCGCGCCCATGAGCTCCCGCATGCAAGCGCCGATCGCCGTCGAGCAGCTGGTCAAGGTCTACAAGACTGTCATCGCGGTCGACGGCATCACGTTTGCGCTGACGCCCGGCACGATGACCGCGCTGCTCGGCGGCAACGGCGCCGGCAAGACCACCACCATCGCCTCGATCATGGGGCTGGTGATGCCGACCTCCGGGCGCGTGTCGGTGCTCGGCAGCGACATGACGCGGCATCGCTACCGGGTGCTGCACCGGATGAATTTCGAGAGCCCGTATGTCGAAATGCCGATGCGGCTCACGGTGCGGCAGAATCTGACCGTATTCGGCAGGCTCTACGGCGTCGATGGCTTGGCGGAGCGCATCGCGGCGCTCGCGGCCGAGCTCGATCTCACCGATCTGCTCGACCGGCCCGCCGGCAAGCTCTCATCCGGGCAGAAGACGCGGGTGTCGCTGGCGAAATCGCTGCTCAACCGGCCCGAGGTCCTGCTCCTGGATGAGCCGACCGCGTCGCTCGATCCCGACACCGCCGACTGGGTGCGCGGGCGGCTCGAGCACTACCGCGACGAGCGCGGCGCGACCGTGCTGCTCGCCTCCCACAACATGAGCGAGGTCGAGCGGCTGTGCGACCGCGTCATCATGATGAAGCAGGGCCACATCGTCGACGACGACACGCCGGCGCGCCTGCTCGCGCGCTACGGCCGGCGCACGCTCGAGGAGGTGTTCCTCGACGTCGCCCGCGGACGCTCGCATTTGAGCGAGGCGGCGCAATGAGCTTCTCGTTACGCCGCGTCGGCGCGATGGTGCTGCGCTATTGGTACCTGCTGCGCTCGTCGTGGTCCCGGCTGCTGGAGCTCATCTACTGGCCGGCCGTGCAGATGGTGATGTGGGGCTTTCTGCAGACCTATCTGGTGGAGCAAACCAGCCTGGTCGCGCGCGCCGGCGCGACCTTCATCGGCGCCGTGATGCTGTGGGACATCCTGTTCCGCGGCCAGCTCGGGTTCTCGATCTCGTTCCTCGAGGAGATGTGGTCGCGCAACCTCGCCAACCTGATGATGAGCCCGCTGCGGCCGGTCGAGTTCATCGCCGCGCTGATGATCATGAGCATCGTGCGGCTCGCCATCGGCATGGTGCCGGTGAGCTTCATGGCGATCGCGTTCTTCGGCTTCAACGTGTGGGGGCTGGGCCTCGCGCTGGCGGCGTTCTTCGCCAACCTGATGCTCACCAGCTGGGCGGTGGGAATCCTCGTCTCCGGCCTGGTGCTGCGCAATGGCCTCGGCGCCGAGACCTTCGCCTGGAGCATCATGTTCGTGCTGCTGCCGCTCACCTGCGTCTATTATCCGGTCAGCGTGCTGCCTGACTGGCTGCAGATCGTCGCGTGGTCGCTGCCGCCGACCTACGTGTTCGAGGGCATGCGGGCGCTGCTGATCAACCAAGCCTTCCGCCCGGACTTGATGCTGCAGGCGCTCGCCCTCAATGCCCTGTACTTCGCCGCGGCGGCGGTCGCCTTCCTGGCGCTGCTCAACAGCGCCCGCCGGCAAGGTTCGCTGCTGCAGACCGGGGAGTAGCCTTGCCAACGCAGCGATTTTGCAGCGCAATGCCGCGCCGGTCGAGTGATTCGGGGCCAGTGATTCGGGAAAGTTCCGCCTCGTTGGCCGCCATGCGTTCCTCGCATGAGCCCAATGGTTAACTCTGGCTTAAGTGACAACATGATTGAATTGCGTCATCAAATGGTTACATTTCGCACCGCAGCAAGCCGGGGGCTCGCTCCAGATGACTGCCGGAAGGCGGGGCCACGCGACCGATACCCGTGAGGGATCGTCGGCGGGCGGCAGCCGTTGTCGTTGGAGAGGTGACGGTCGCAAATGGAAAGCCTGCCCCTCTATCATTTCTACGAGCTGCAGCACGCGGCGCTGAGCCCGTTCCGGGCGGCCGCCGACGCGACCCGGCTGTTCCTGCAGAACCCGGTCAATCCTGGGGCTACACTGTTGTGGGCAAATCGCTCGCGGCCGGCTGCGAGATGTTCGAGCGCGCCACGCGCCGCTACGGCAAGCCGGAATGGGGCATCCACTCGACCCTGGTCGGGGGGCGAGCGCGTCCCGGTGCACCCGCAGATCGTCTGGCAGCGGCCGTTCTGCAACCTCGTGCACTTCGAGCGCATGACGGTGCGGCCGCGGCGTGACCCGAAGGTTTTGATCGTCGCGCCGATGTCCGGACACTATGCGACGCTGTTGCGCGGAACGGTCGAGGCGCTGTTGCCCGATCACGACCTCTACATCACCGACTGGGTCGACGCCCGCATGGTGCCGCTCACCGAAGGGCGGTTCGATCTCGACGACTACATCGACTACGTCATCTCCATCCTGCACGCCTTGGGCGGCGACACCCACGTCATCGCGGTGTGCCAGCCCTCGGTGCCGGTGCTGGCCGCGGTGTCGCTGATGGCGGCGCGCAACGACCCTTACGCGCCGCCCGCCATGGTACTGATGGGCGGCCCGATCGACACCCGCTCGAACCCGACCGCGGTCAACAAGCTCGCCGAGCAGCGCGGCATCGAGTGGTTCCGTCGCAACGTGATCACCAAGGTGCCGTTTCCGAATCCCGGCATGCTGCGCGACGTATATCCGGGTTTCCTGCAGCTTTCCGGATTCATGACCATGAATCTCGACCGTCACCTCGACGCGCATCACGACATGTTCATGCACCTCGTGCGCGGCGACGGCGATTCGGCGCAGAAGCATCGCGAGTTCTACGACGAGTACCTGGCCGTGATGGACCTGGCGGCGGAGTTCTATTTGCAGACCGTCGAGACGGTGTTCATTCGCCACGCCCTGCCGGAGGGTGAGATGACGCACCGCGACATCCCGGTCGACCCCGGCAAGATCCGCCATACCGCGCTGCTGACGATCGAAGGCGAGAATGACGACATTTCCGGCGTCGGACAGACGCAAGCCGCGCATCGTCTGTGCACGGGCATCCCGGCCGACAACAAGGCACACTACCTGCAGCGCGAGGTCGGCCACTACGGGGTGTTCAACGGCTCGCGCTACCGGGCCGAGATCGCCCCGCGCATCCGCGACTTCATCCGCGGCTACGACCTCAACGGCGCCCGCGGCGCGCGCAAGAACGGCAATGGCAAGAACGGCGCCGGTGGCCGCAACGGGTTCGCGGCGCACGGGACGCTGACCGCGGCTTCGGCCTCGAAGCGAGGATAGTCACGCGCGCCGCCGTTGTGGCAGAATCGCGCGTGATTCCCCGCTGCCACTCGGCGTTCGATGTCGCTTCGATCTCTGCTGTTTCGCCGGCCCGTCGAACCGCGCACGATCGAGGTGCCGTTTGACGGCGCCGTCTATCGGGTGCGGCTGCGGCGGCACCGCCAGGCACGCCGCTATACGCTGCGCATCCAGACGGCGACGCGCGAAGCCGTCCTCACCCTGCCGTCGCGCGGCAGCATCAAGGAAGCAACGGCGTTCGCCGGCAAGCACGGCGCCTGGATCGCGGCACGGCTCGGGCGCCTGCCTGAGCCGGTGGCGTTCGCGCACGGCGCCATCGTGCCGTTCCGCGGCATTCCGCACCGCATCGTGCATCGCCTCGGCGTTCGCGGCACCGTCTGGACCGAGCAGGACGGCGACGGCCGTCACCTGCTCTGCGTGAGCGGCGAAGCGCCGCATATCGCGCGCCGCATCACCGATTTCTGCAAGCGCGAGCTGCGTCGCGACGTCGAGCGCGCGAGCCGACGCTATGCGCTCGAGCTTGGCGTCGCCATCAAACGAATCGGCGTGCGCGACCAGGTGAGCCGCTGGGGCTCGTGCTCGAGCAACGGCGTGCTGTCGTATTCGTGGCG
The DNA here is from genome assembly GCA_963788095.1 of uncultured Alphaproteobacteria bacterium. Classification (GTDB taxonomy): domain Bacteria; phylum Pseudomonadota; class Alphaproteobacteria; order Rhizobiales; family Xanthobacteraceae; genus CAVTXS01. The sequence goes on from CAWBFP010000003.1 coordinate 158,446, forward strand.
GCTGATCTTCGCGCCGCCGCACGTGCTCGACTACATCGCCGCCCACGAGGTGGCGCATCTGGTCGAGATGAACCACTCGCCGCGGTTCTGGCGCCTGGTCGAGGGGATCTGTCCCGACCTGCGCCGCGCCAAGGCCTGGCTCGACGTGCATGGCAAAGACCTGCATCGCTACGGCGAGCAGGGAAACGGCGCCGACGCCGACCCCGCGCGGCGGCGGATATCGGACGAATCCGATCTTTAGGCGACGATCGAGCTCTAACGACGCCCGAACAGCTTATCGACGAGCCAGCGGTCTAGCGTCATGCCGTCGGAGGGCGTCGGTCGGCCAGAGCCGCCGATAGCGACGGGCGGGAGCGGTCGGGCGGGCGCGTCCGACGACGGCAGCGCAGGCGCGGGCACCGGCGCGCGTGCGGCCGCGCCCGGCAGCTCGGTCGGCGGTACGCCTTGGTGCGCCGTGCGCATGAAACGGCTCCAGATCTCGACCGGCAGTCCGCCGCCGGTGGTCTTGCGCGTCGGCGAGGAATCGTCGTTGCCGAGCCAGACGCCGGCGAGCATGTGCCCGGTGTAGCCGATGAACCAGGCGTCGCGGAAATCCTGACTGGTGCCGGTCTTGCCGGCGGCGGTCCAGTTCGGCAGCTCGGCCTTGCGCGCGGTGCCGGTCAGCAGCGTCTCCTGCAGCATCGCGTTCATCATCGCCACATGGCGGACATCGACGATGCGGCCGAGATAGGGGCTGGTGCGCCGGTAGAGCGTGCGCCCGCCGGCGGTTCGCACGCGCGTCACCCCGTGCGGGACGATCCCGAGCCCGCCGTTCGCAAACGGCGCGAACGCGGCCGCGAGCTCGAGCGGCGACACTTCCGAGGTGCCGAGCCCGATCGAGGCGTTGGGCTCGAGCTTGGAGGCGATGCCGAGGCGGTGCGCGGTCTGCACGACGCTCGTCGGACCGACTTCGAGCGTGAGCCTGACCGAGACGGTGTTGAGCGATTGCGCGAGCGCGCGCGTGAGCGTCACCGGGCCGAAATACTCGCGGCCGTAGTTCTCCGGCCGCCAGCCCTTGAGATCGATCGGACGGTCATCGCGCATCGTTTCCGGCGTCAAGCCACGCTCGAGCGCGGTCAGGTAGACGAACGGCTTGAACGCCGAGCCCGGCTGTCGCTTGGCCGCCACCGCGCGGTTGAACTGGCTGTCCGCGTAGTTCTTGCCGCCGACCAGCGCGCGCACCGCGCCGTCCGGAGTCATCGCGACGAGGGCGCCCTGCTCGACCGCGAACTTCTCCCCCTTCTGCGCCAGCTCCTCGGTCAGCGCGGCCTCGGCCGCGGCCTGCAGCGTCGGACTGATCGTGGTCTCGACCACGACATCCTCCTCGACTCGGCCGATGAGGTCGTCGAGTACTTCCATCACCCAGTCGGCGACGTAGTTGGCGGACGCGCCGCCGATCCGCTTGACGGTATGAACCGGACGGGCAAGCGCGACCTTGGCGGCATCGGCGGTGACGAAGCGCGCGCCGGTCATCGCCGCGAGTACGAGCTCGGCGCGTTTCGCCGCTCCCTTCGGATTATGCGTGGGCGCAAGCCGCGACGGCGACTTGACCAGCCCGGCGAGCATCGCGGCTTCGGCGAGCGTCACCTGGCGCGCGGATTTGCCGAAGTAGCGCTGGGCAGCGGCTTCGACCCCATAGGCGCCGGCGCCGAAATAAACCCGGTTGACGTAGAGCTCCAGGATCTGCGCCTTGGTGAACTTGCGCTCGAGCCAGAGCGCAAGCACCGCCTCCTGCAGCTTGCGCGTGAACGTGCGCTCCTGCGTCAGGAACACGTTCTTGGCAACCTGCTGCGTCAGCGTCGAGCCGCCCTGCGACACGCTGCGGCGCATGAGGTTTGCAACAACCGCGCGCGTAATGCCGATCGGGTCGATGCCGAAGTGCTCGTAGAACCGGCGATCCTCGACGGCGATGAATGCCTGCGGCAGGTATTTCGGCAGCTCCTTGAGCGGAACTTCGCCCCCGCTGCCCATCTCACCGCGGGTTGCGAGCGTCTTGCCGTCGGCGGCGATAATCTGGATGCCGGGCGGCCGTTTTGGGACTTCCAGCGATTGGATCGGCGGCAGGTGGGCGGCCACCCAGGCAATCGTCGCCACGGCCGCGATCACCGCCCACAGCCCAAGCACTGCCGTCCAGTAGAGCACGCGGCCGAGCCCGGAGCGGCGGCGCGAACCGCCGCCGCGGCGGCCCGTTTCATCCTGCCGCTCGGCGCTCGTCGTTCATCGCCGGCACGGCCGCGGACCGGCGCGGCGCGCTCGTCATCGCCGGTGCGGCGCTCGCGCGCGACCGGCGCCCGCCGTTTCGGCGGATCGCCCTTGCCGCGACGCTCCTCGGACGGGCCGCCGGCACGGTCGCGCGGATCCGGCCGCAGATCGAGGCCCGGCGTCGGGGTTGCATCAAACACCGGCTCCCGGCGCTCGCCTGCCCTTCGCCGTGTCGCTGCCATGGCTCCGCCCGTCTCGTGGCTCCGAGGCCAGGATCCGCACGCTAGTGGGGGCGGTTTAAGGTGCCGTTAAGCTCCTCTCGGTCGTTTCTCCCACGGTTCCAGCCTTTTGGCTTTTGCGCTTTCCAATCGGGGCGAAAATTTAGGTTCTGGCCCCGTTCGCATGTGACCATGCCGGCCTTGGCGTTGAGCGCCCGGTCACCCGCAGGACGGTCACGACCATGTTCGCCATCGACGGGCGATCGGACATGGTGTCCATCACCGCGTCGCAATTTGCGAGCGCGCGAGCGATCCCGAAGATAGGCTCACCTATCTGCAGGTTGAGCAATGTTGGTGCCGCTTGGTCGATGGCTACGCATTCACCGAGCAGCTTGAATCGTTCGTAGAATCTCGGCCGGTGGACGTTAGAGCGAACCGGCCCCCGACAAGCAAATAAATGAGCACATAGACAGCCGTCAGCACGGCCGAGATCGCAAGCGCGAGCGCCGCAGTCTTGATGAACGAGCGCATCCCCGGCCCTCTCTCAGCCCCCCACGCTCAAGCCGGCCGGCACCTCCGGCGCGGGGGCGAGAAACCTCGGCGCCGGGCTAAAAAGCTTTACCCCAGGAGAACGCAGTTTGATTTGTGGGAATCTGCCAATGATTTTGTCGCGCGTGCCAATTTTAGGCCGAATTCGAACACGTCGCGGACGATGAACGATGAACGAAGCTACGAAGCTTACGCGCCTTTGTTGTTATTGGCTTATTGGCTCGGCTCGCGCAGCATCATGATGCGCTTGCTCAAGATCGACTCGACTCCCAAGCTGGCCAGAATATATCCATCAGCCGTGTCCATGCGTTCGCGCCTTGACCCACGTCGCGCCGGCTTCATAGAGCCGGCCCTGCCCTCTGCCGGCGGCTTGCCTCGGAGCGGCAGCGAGTGCATCCACGAGATCAAGTTCGACGGCTTTCGCATGCTGGCACGTCGAGAATTGCGCCAGCGTCGCTCCGACGCAGAGCGCCAACGCGGTTCATGTGTGGCTAACGCGACGGGATACTGGGGTTGGGCAGGCCGGTCTGGTGATCGACCCTGTGATAGCCGGGCGGAAGGTCCGGCGGCGGTGCGAAATCGCGCGACGTCCGTCGAGCGCGGCTCGCGGCGTTGCGGGATCTGCTCGAGGTGCGGCGCGCGCTCGATTTCCCGGTCGTCAGATCGGGCGTCGCGACACGCGTTTCGAAGGCGGGCGTAGGCGCTTGCGCCGATGACGGCGCATCAATTGTCGACAGTGCGGCCGCGGCAGTCGCAACGATCAGCCAATGCTTCATGTGCCACCTGTGACCAAGTCCAGCGCCGGATCAACCGGCCTGTGAGCCTTAAGTTCCGCCATGCGTCACGCCGGCACCGCGGCCTTGGCGGGCTCAGTGGCTTGCGGCCGCTGAAACAGGTTGATCAGCGCGCGCCTGATCGCGGCTTGCCGCTGTGGCGCTTCGATCTTGGCCCCCAGCAGATCGGTCACGTAGAAGACGTCGACCACGCGCTCGCCGAAGGTCGCAACGTGCGCCGACGCGATATTGAGGTTGAGCTTCGAGATCGTGGCGGTGAGCTCGTAGAGCAGTCCCGGCCGGTCGAGGCCGGTCACCTCGATCACCGTGTAGCGGTTGGACCAGGCGTTGTTGACCATGACCTCGGGCTCGACCGCAAACGCCTTCAGGCGGCCCTTGGCGACCGCGCGCTTGGCCACCACTTCGGGAAGCCGCAGTTCGCCGCGCAGCGCCTTCTCGATCGCGTCCGCGATGCGCCCCGCACGCCGCGCTTCGTCGTCCTGCTCGGCGAACTCGCGCGAGATCGAGATCGTGTCGAGCGCGAGCCCATCGGTGGTCGTATAGATCTGCGCGTCGACGATGTTGGCGCCGGCGATCGAGCACGCGCCGGCGATGATCGACAGCAGCCGCGGATGATCCGGCGCCAGCACGGTGAGCTCGGTCACGCCGCGCGCGGCGTCGAACCCGACCTCGGTCGCGAGCCCGCGGCCTTGCGTCTCGGCCGCATGCAGGAATTTCGCGTGCGCGACCTTGTGCGGCAGGTCGACCTTGAGCCAGTAGGCCGGATAGTGCCGCGCCATATAGGGGTCGAGCCAATCCGGCTGCGGCGCCGCGAACTCCGCGCGAAACTCCGCCTGCGCCGACGCCACGCGCCGCTCGCGGTCGACTTCCGAGAAGCCGCCGGTGAGCACCGGCTCGGTCTCGTAGTAGAGGGTGCGCAGGAGCTGCGCCTTCCACGAGTTCCACACCCCCGGCCCGACCGCCCGGATGTCGGCGGTGGTGAGGATGGTCAGGAGCTTCATGCGCTCGAGCGACTGCACGACGGCGGCGAAGTTTTCGATCGTCTTGCGGTCCGACAGGTCGCGCGACTGCGCGACCGTCGACATCACCAGATGGAATTCGACCAGCCACGCCACCGTCTCGGTATCGGCCGCCGCGAGGCCCAGGCGCGGGCCCAGGCGGCGCGCGATGCGCGCCCCCGCGATCGAATGGTCCTCGACCCGGCCCTTGGCGATGTCGTGGATGAACAGCGCGACGTAAAGCACGACGCGGTGCTGCGGCTGGATGGTCTTGATCAGCTCGCTCGCCAGCGCGAACTCCTCGTTGCCGCCGCGCTCGACGTCGGCCAGCGTGCCGATGCAGCGCAACAGATGCTCGTCCACCGTATAGTGGTGATACATGTTGAACTGCATCATCGCCACGACCCGCCCGAAGTCGGGGATGAAGCGGCCGAGCACCCCGACCTCGTTCATCCGCCGCAGCACGATCTCGGCGTCCTCCTTGGCGGTGAGAATCTCCAGGAACAGCCGGTTCGCTTCCGGATCGTCGCGCACCGTCTTGTCGATCAGCTTTAGCGAGCGGCTCGCGGCCCGCATCACGTCCGGGTGGAACGGCAGCTTGTGCTTCTGCGCCAGATGAAAGACGCGGATCAGGTTGACCGGATCGCGCCGGAAGGCCTCGGCATCGGCGATCGTGATGCGGTTGTTGTCGACGATGAAATCCTCGGTCTCCGGCAGCGGCCGCCGGCCGCGCGGCCTTCGCCGCAGGCGGGCGACGAAGCGGTTGAGCATCGGCACCGGCTTTGCCTGCCGGTCCTCCAGCGCCGCGCACACGATCGCGGTGAGATCGCCGACATCCTTGGCGATCAGGAAATAGTGCTTCATGAAGCGCTCGACGTCCTGCAGGCCGAGCCGCTCGGTGTAGCCGAGGCGCACCGCGATCTCGCGCTGGATGTCGAACGACAGCCGCTCCTCGGCGCGGCCGGCGAGGAAGTGCATGTGGCAGCGCACCGACCACAGAAAGTCCTCGCAGCGGCGGAACGTCTGGTACTCGGCGCGGTCGAACACGCCGCGTTCGATCATCTGCTCGGGCTCGTGCGCGCGGTAGACGTATTTGGCGATCCAGAACAGCGTGTGCAGATCGCGCAGGCCGCCCTTGCCGTCCTTGACGTTGGGCTCGACCAGGTAGCGCGATTGCCCGGCGCGACGCAGCCGCTGCTCGCGCTCGGCGAGCTTGGCGGCCACGAACTCCGCCTCACTGCCCTCGACCACCTGGGCATAGAAGTCCGCGGTCAACTCATCGAACAGCCGGCGGTCGCCGAGCAGATAGCGCGCCTCCAGCATGGCGGTCCGGATGGTCATGTCGGCCTTCGCCTGCCGCACGCATTCGGCGACCGAGCGGGTGGCGTGTCCGACTTTGAGCCCCATGTCCCATAGGCAGTAGAGGATGGTCTCGGCGACCTGCTCGCCCCACGCGGTCTGCTTGTAGGGAAGCAGGAACAGGAGATCGATGTCCGAGCCCGGCGCCAGCAGGCCGCGGCCGTAGCCCCCGGTCGCAACCACCGCCATGCGCTCGGCCTCCGACGGATTGTCCGACGGATAGAGGTGGCGGCGCGCGAACTCGAACAGCGCGCCGATAAGCTCGTCGTGCAGTAGGCACAGCCGCTCCGCGCACGGCCGTCCGCGGCGGTCGGCGATCAGCAGGCGCTCGGCCTCTTTGCGCCCCTCCACCAGCACGCCCTTGAGATATTGCGCGACCGCGCTCCGCAGCTCGCGCTCGCCGCCTGCATGGTCGCGCGCCAGCGCCGCCAGGTCGGCGGCGATTGCCGCGCGCTCGAGCGCAGGCGTTGCGGGCGAGGTACCGGCGGGAGCCGGCGCCGAAGGATCGGCCACCACGGACATGGCATCACGGGATAGCCGACCGGCGGAGGGCTGTCACTGGCGGCATGTTGGCGAAACCGTCACGGGGCCGCGGGCGCCAAAGGCGCCGCCGCCTTCTTGCGGTCGCAAGCCATTGCCGCGACCGTGTCGAGGACGTATTTCCAGGTGATCGATGCCGACGATCTTGCTTCTTCTACAGTTTGGAAGGATCGGAGCCGCCCCATGTCCACGTCGAGCATGGCGACGCCGTCGCTAAGTTTTGGCTCGATCCGGTTCGGTTGGTGGAGTCCCGCGGCTTTCGCGCTCATGAGCTCAATCGGTTACGAGCTTTGGTGATCCAGCATCGCGTGGATTTCAAGGAGGCCTGGAATGCCTATCTCGGCGGTTAAGCTCGATGCTTCGGCCGTTGACGTCAGGCTGTCGAACGAGCACGTGCTTGTCGTTCTCGCCGATGGTCGCGAGCTCGCCGCCCCACTGGCTTGGTTTCCGCGCCTTGCCGAAGCGACGGACGAGCAGCGCCGAAACTGGCGCCTGATCGGGCGCGGACATGGCATCCACTGGCCTGACGAGGACGAAGACATTTCGGTCGAGAGTTTGCTGCGCGCGAGCTGACGGATCCAGACCCGCCGCGCCGGGCCATCCGGCGCATGCGCGTCACGGCCGGCATATCGGCGAAACTACTATGACGCGCTCATTGGCCCTCGAAAGCGCGCACTCCGCGACTGCTCGACCGCGCGCGCAAGCCGCGAAACCGCCGCCGCCATTGCGTGGCGCGGATGGTCAGCAAATCCGAACAGGAGACCGGCGCGTGGCGGCGACCGGCGATACATCAGGCTGATTGCGCCTTCCGTAGCGGAGCCCGGCAGCGCTGTCATCGGAGCTCGCGAAATGAGCCCAGAGAATAATCTACTCCCAGATCGCCGTTCGGCATAAAGAACATTTTACGCTTCGGCTCCGTGCCGGCCTCGTCCGCAAAAGAACATCCCCGGCGCCACTCTGGGAGCATTGACGCTTGCGCGAAGAGTCGATAGATCGGGCACATAGCGCCGATTTGAGCAGCAGCTTGCGGGCGCTCAACAAATGCAGCTAAAGCGCCGGGCCAGCCCCGACGCCAGCTGAGGGCGGGGCAAGCCCCGCCTCCATCCACCCGGCGACGTTCGCTTTAGCGAACGCAGCCTGCAAGAATGGAGGTTTCCGGTGACTCTTCCGACCCGACGTTACGTGTTCGTTTTGGCCCTGCTGGCCGGCCTGGCGCCGGCCGCCAGCCTGACTGCGGCCGAAAAGCCGAAGGAAATCCGGCTCGACTGGGCGACCTACAATCCGGTCTCCATGGTGCTCAAGGAACGCGGCCTGTTGGAGAAGGAATTCGCCAAGGACGGCATTGCGATCCGGTGGGTGCAAACGCTCGGCTCCAACAAGGCGCTGGAGTTTCTCAATGCCTCGTCGATCGATTTCGGCTCGACCGCCGGCGCCGCCGCTCTGGTTTCCAAGATCAACGGCAACCCGATCAAGTCGATCTATGTCTATTCGCGCCCCGAGTGGACCGCGCTGGTGACCAAGGATTCCAAGATCACCCGGATCGAGGATCTCAAGGGCAAGCGGGTGGCGGTCACGCGCGGCACCGATCCACACATCTTCCTGGTGCGCGCGCTGCAAAGCGTCGGCCTGACCGAGAAAGACATCACGCCGGTGCTGCTGCAGCACCCCGACGGAAAGACCGCGCTGATCCGCGGCGACGTGCAGGCTTGGGCCGGTCTCGATCCGATGATGGCGCAGGCGGAAGTCGAGGACGGCGCCAGGCTGTTCTTCCGCAAGCCGGAGGCCAATACCTGGGGCGTGCTCAATGTGCGCGAGGCATTCCTGAAGGAACACCCCGATCTGGTGCAGCGCGTGCTCGCCGTCTACGAGGAGGCGCGCAAGTACTCGCTCGCGAACTACGCCGAGGTGAAGCGCGTGTTCATCGCCGCCACCAAGCTGCCGGAGGCGGTCGTCGACAAGCAGCTCAAGGAGCGCACCGAGCTCACCCATTCGAAGATCGGCGAACCGCAAAAGGAGTCGATCCTTGCCGCCGGCTTGGCGCTGCAGCAGGCCGGCGTGGTGCCTGCGAGCGTCGACGTCAAGGCGACGGTCGACGCCCTGATCGACGCCAGCGTGCCGCTCACGCATTGAGGCTTGTGTCATTCCGGGGCGCCGCGTGAGCGGCGAACCAGGAATCCATAACCCAAGTGCTGCGGCGTATGGATTCCGGGTTCGCGGACCGGCACCGCCCGCGCCCCGGAATGACGACCATCGCAATCGGATCGCCTGCCATGTCTCTTGCCCAGATGACCGTCGCGGCCGATCGCCCTACCGTCGAACGCGCCGCCCGCGCACCGACGCTCACCCGCGGCCTGGTCCGTCTCGCGGGTCCCGCGCTCGGCCTGGTTCTGCCGGTGGGTGCCGCGCTCGCGTGGGAGCTTGCGGTCCATGCCGGCGTTTCGGACGGGCGCCTGGTTCCGCCGCCATCGGTGATTTTCAAGACGCTCGCCGAGCTCGCCCAGTCGGGTGAGTTGCAGCGCCACGCCGGCGCGACCGTGCTCAGAGTAGCGGCGGGTTTCGGCTTCGGCGTCGTCGCCGGCACGCTGTTCGGCGCGGTCGCCGGCTATTCTGCCCTGATGCATCGCCTGCTCGATCCCACCCTGCAGGCACTGCGCGCGATTCCCTCGATCGCCTGGATCCCGCTCTTCATCCTCTGGCTCGGCATCTTCGAGACCTCCAAGATCGCGCTGATCGCCGTCGGTGTGTTCTTCCCGGTCTATCTCGGCGTCATGGGCGCGATCCTTGCCGTCGACCGCAAGATCGTGGAGGTCGGGCGGATCTTCCGCCTCTCCGGGCCGGCGCTGGTGTGCCGCATCCTGCTGCCGGCGGTGCTGCCGGCTTACGTGGTGTCGCTGCGCGCCGGCCTCGGGCTCGGCTGGATGTTCGTGGTGGCGGCGGAGTTCATGGGCGCATCCGAAGGTCTCGGCTATCTGCTGGTCGATGGCCAGCAGCTCGGCAAGCCGGCGCAGATCGTCGCCGCGATCCTCGCTTTCGCGGTGCTCGGCAAGGCGACCGACACGATCCTCTCGCTGTCCGCCGCGCCATTCCTGCGCTGGCAGGACGCGTTCGGCACCCGCACCTGAAGCCAAGCCATGCTGTCGATCGATCGTGTCAGCAAGACCTACGCGAACCGCGTGCATGCCCTCGACGGCATCTCGCTTGCCGTCGAGCCGGGCGAGATCGTGGCGGTGGTCGGCGGCTCCGGCTGCGGCAAGTCGACCCTGCTCCGCCTGGCGTCAGGTCTCGACCATCCGAGCAACGGCAAGACCGCGCTCGACGGCGAAACCATCACTGCGCCGCACGAAAAGATCGGCATTGTGTTTCAGGAACCGCGGCTGCTGCCGTGGCTGAGCGTGGCCGACAATGTCGGTTTCGGACTCGCCGACCGACCCAGGGCCGAGCGGGGCAAGCGCGTCGCGGCGGCGCTTGACCGCGTCGGCCTTGCCGATAAGGCGCGGGTGTGGCCGCGCGAGCTCTCCGGCGGTCAGGCGCAACGGGTCGCGCTCGCGCGCGCGCTGGTGCCGCGCCCGGAGGTGCTGCTGCTCGATGAGCCGTTCTCGGCGCTCGACGCCTTCACCCGCGTCGACCTGCAGGACCACCTGCTCACGCTGTGGGCCGACCTCAAGCCGACGCTGATCGTCGTCACCCACGACGTCGATGAAGCGGTGGTGCTTGCCGAGCGAATCGTCGTCATGCGTCCGCGCCCGGGGCGCGTGTTTGCGGAGATCGCGGCCGACCTGCCGCGACCGCGCGACCGCCAGTCCGCCGCCTTCGATTTCGTCAAGCGCCGGGTGCTGGCGGCGCTCGATCGCTCGCTCGAGCGTACCGCCGTCACCAACGACCGCGAGACCCGCGCGAGCGCCGGCGCCGCGCTCTGGTGGTGAGGCCGCTCGCGCCCGGGCTTGTCCGAAGCATCCACGGCCTTATACCTGTTCGGGTGGCAGGGCGTTCGTGGTCTGGACAACCCCTCGCCGCCGGCGCGACGGCGGCCGGTCCGGCCCCTGCGACTCGGGAGGAGACCAACAAATGAGAATGCGTAGTTTTCAGGTCTGCGAATGCGGCGCACCGTTGCAGATGAGCGAGCGCGAGACCCCGAAGCCCGAGGGCGCCCAGGTGCTCCTGAAGATGCTCGCCGCCGGAGTGTGCCACTCCGACCTGCACATCTGGGACGGCTACTACGAGATCGGGGGCGGCAAGCGGCTGATGCTCGCCGACCGCGGCATCAAGCTGCCGCTCACCATGGGACATGAGAACGTCGGCGAGGTCGTCGCGTTCGGTCCGGAGGCCAAGGGCGTCAAGGTCGGCGATGTGCGCCTGGTCAACCCGTGGATGGGATGCGGCCAATGCAAGGTGTGCCAGCGCGGCGACGAGAACCTCTGCCTCAAGCCGCAGAACGTCGGCGTGTTCTCGCAAGGGGGTTATGCGACGCACCTGCTGGCGCCGCATCCGCGCCATCTGTTCGACATCGGCAATCTCAAGCCCAAGCAGGCGGCGCCGCTCGCATGCTCCGGCGTGACGGCATTCAGCGCCCTCAAGAAGGTTTCCGCCACGCTCAAGGACGAGGCCGTGGTCATCATCGGCGCCGGCGGCGTCGGCCTGATGGGCGTGACGCTCGCCCGCAAGATGGGCGCCAACGACGTCATCATCGTCGACATCGACGCCGGCAAGCGCGAGGCTGCCCTCAAGGCCGGCGCCAACAAGGCGATCGACGGCGGCGCCGCCGATGCCGTGCAGCAGATCCAGGCCGCAACGGGTGGCGGCGCTTGGGCGGTGATCGATTTCGTCGGCGCGGGCTCGACCGTCGGGCTCGCGGTCAACAGCATCATCAAGGGCGGCACCGTCGTCGTGGTCGGCCTCTACGGCGGCGACGTCACGGTGCCGACGCCGTACCTGCCGTTGCGCGCCATGACGCTGCGCGGCTCCTACGTCGGCAGCCAGACCGACATGGCGGAGCTCCTCGATCTGGTGAAGCGCACCGGCATGCCGCCGGTGCCGATCCGCACGCGCCCGCTCGAGGAGGTGAATGCCACGCTCAACGATCTGCGCGCCGGCAAGATCGTCGGCCGCGTGGTGCTCACCCCGGCGGCATAAGGAGAAACGGATGGACGCAACCGCGCTACGCGCCATGCAGGCGCCAATCAAGGAGCGCTACAGGAGCGAGCCGCAGGCCGCTTTCATCACCCTGAAGGCGCGCGGCACGCTCGACGATAGTCACATCGCCTGCAAGGTCGAGACCGGCCGCGCGCTCGCGGTCGCCGGACTGCATCCGGCGACCGGCGGCTCCGGGCTCGAGCTCTGCTCCGGCGACATGCTGCTGGAGGCCTTGGCCGCGTGCGCCGGCGTGACCCTGAAAGCGGTCGCAACCGCGCTCGACATCCCGCTCAAGGCGGGCACCGTCGCGGCCGAAGGCGACCTCGATTTTCGCGGCACCCTTGGCGTCGCCAAGGAGGCGCCGGTCGGCTTCGCGCAGATCCGGCTGCGCTTCGAGCTCGACACCGATGCGCCGCAGGACAAGCTCGACCAGCTGCTCAAGCTCACCGAGCGCTATTGCGTCGTCTACCAGACCATCCGTTCCGGCCCGCCGGTCGAGGTGACGCTGAAGCGCACGTAACCTCCGAGTGTCATCCCAGCCGACCCCTCGGATCGGCGCTGCGCGCCGTCCGAAGACAGGCTCCGCGAGAGCCGGGATCCAGTATTCCGCAAATCTGCGTTTACTGGATCCCGGATCGGCTCGCTCCGCTCGCCGCCCGGGATGACACCTGAATGAACGGCGCCGCTGCCGCATGGTCCCCGATCTTGCCTTCCTGCTTACGCTTGTCGTCAAGATGCTCGCTACCGCCGGCATCGTGGTGGCGGCGTCGCTGATTGCGGAGCGGGCAGGGCCACTCATCGGCTCGCTGATCGCGACGTTGCCGGTGTCGACCGGCCCGGCTTACGTCTTTCTCTCGCTCGATCACGACGCAGCCTTCATCGCCCAGAGCGCGCTCGCAACCTTCGTCGCCACGATCGGGGCGCCGCTGTTCGCGCTCGCCTTCGCGCTCGCGCAACGGTATAGCCAGGCCGCGGGCTTGCTGGCCGCGCAAACCGCCTGGCTGGCGTTCGCGCTCTGCTCCGGACTGGTCGGCTGGACCATTGTGCGCGCCGGCCTGCTGGCGGCCGTGGTGTTCGCGACTTGCATCGTGATGAGCCGCCCGTTCCGCCATGCGCGCATGCCGCCGCCGCAGCGGCGCTGGTATGACGTCCCGCTGCGCGCCGGCATGGTCTCGGCGCTGGTGCTTGCCGTAGTCGTCCTGAGCGAGGCCCTCGGCCCTTACGCCACCGGCATCCTGGCCGGCTTTCCGGTCGTATTCACCGGCCTGATCCTGATCCTGCCGCCGCGCGTCGGCGGGCCGCCGACCGCGGCCGTGATGGCGCACAGCATTGCCGGGCTGATCGGGTTCCAGATCGCGCTCGGCGCGCTGCACTTAACGGCCATTCCACTGGGCGTGCCGGCGGCGCTGACGATCGGCCTGGCGATCTGCGTCGGTTGGAACCTGCTTTTGTTTTCGCTGCGGCGACGCGCGCAGGCGCGCTGATTTCTTGCGCTCGCAGCGCTCAGCCGCGCTTTGCGCCCGCGAGCCTCGCCTTGAGCGCATAGAGCGCCTCGATCGCCTCGCGCGGCGACATATCGTCGGGCTCAAGCGCCGCCAGTGCCGCGATCAACTCCTCCACGGCCGCGTCCGGCGCCGATGCCGGCGGCCGCGGACGCGGCGCGGCGGCCGCGAACAACGGCAGATCGTCGATCAGCCGCCGCGCCGGCGAGGTGCGATCTTCCGCCTCGAGCTCGGCCAGCACGACCTGGGCGCGTTCGATCACGGCGCGCGGAAGGCCGGCGAGCTTCGCAACCTGAATGCCATACGAGCGGTCGGCCGCACCCGCGGTCACCTCGTGCAGGAACACGACGTCGCCCTGCCATTCCTTCACCCGCACGGTCGCGTTGAACAGCCGCGGGAGTTTTACCGCGAGGGCGGTCAGCTCATGGAAATGGGTGGCGAACAGCGCGCGGCAGCGGTTCATCTCATGCAAGTGCTCGATCGTCGCCCACGCGATCGACAGGCCGTCGAAGGTGGCGGTGCCGCGACCGATCTCGTCCAGGATGACCAGCGAATGCGCGCTCGCCTGATTGAGGATCGCCGCCGTCTCCACCATCTCGACCATGAAAGTCGAGCGGCCGCGCGCCAGGTCGTCGGCCGCGCCGACACGCGAGAACAGCCGGTCGACGACGCCGATGCGGGCGCGTTTCGCCGGCACGAAACTGCCCATTTGCGCCAGCAAGGCGATGAGAGCGTTCTGCCGCAGAAACGTCGACTTGCCGGCCATGTTCGGGCCGGTGACCAGCCAGATGCGGCCGGCACCCGCCTCCGGCGGTGGCGACAGGTCGCAGTCGTTCGGCACGAACGGGCCGGTGGCGTCGAGCAACGCCTGCTCCACCACCACATGCCGGCCGCCTTCGATGTGGAAATCAAGCCCGGGCACGACCTCGGGCCGGACGTAGTCGCGCGCTGACGCGAGCGCCGCCAACCCGCAGGCGACGTCGAGCCCGGCAAGCGCCGCGCCCACCTGCTTGATGGCATCGCCCGCCGCCGTCACGGCGCTCGCGAGCCGATCGAACGTCTCCAGCTCGATCGCCAGCGCGCGCTCCGCCGCGGTTGCGATCTTGGCCTCGAGCTCGCCGAGCTCGGTCGTGGTGAAGCGGGTCTGCCCGGCGAGCGTCTGGCGGTGGATGAAGCGCGCATTGAGCGGCGGCGTGCGCAGCTTTTCGGCATGCTGGGCGGTGACGTCGACGAAGTAACCCAGCACGTTGTTGTGGCGGATCTTCAGCGAGCGAATATCGCTCTCCTGGGCGTAGCGCGCCTGCAGGGAGGCGATCACGCGACGCGACTCGTCGCGCAGCGCGCGCGCGTCGTCGAGCGCCGGGTCGTATCCGCCCTGGATGAAGCCGCCGTCGCGTTTGAATGGCGGCAGCTCGTCGGCGAGCGCGCGCGCAAGCTCCTGGGCGATCGCCGGGTCGGCGCCGCGCAAGGCAACCTGCGCCTGCGCGATCTCCGCCGGCAGGTCGGCCAACGCCGCCAGCCGCTCGGCCACGCCGGCCGCTGCGGCCAAGCCATCGCGAATGGCTGCAAGGTCGCGCGGACCACCGCGGCCGAGCACCAGGCGCGACAATGCCCGGGCAAGATCGGGAGCCGCCGCCAGCCTGCGCCGCAGCTCGTTGCGCGCGGCGGCATCCGATACCAGCCTGGCGACCACATCGAGCCTGCGCGCAATCGCCTCGGGGTCGGTCAGCGGCGCCGCCAGCCGTTGCGCCAGCAGGCGCGAGCCGGCAGCGCTGACAGTGTGGTCGATGGCGGCGAGCAGCGAGCCCCGCCGCTCGCCGCCAAGCGTTGCCATCAACTCGAGATTCGCGCGCGTCGCGCCGTCGATCTGCAGCGTCGCGCCCGCCTGCTCGCGCACCGGCGGCGACAGCGGCGGCCGCCTGCCGATCTGCGTCCGCTCGATATAGGTCACGCAGGCCGCGGCCGCGGTGAGCTCCAGCCGCGACAGCGCGCCGAACGCGGCGGTAGTGGCGACCGCGAAGTAGTCGGCGAGCCGCCGCTCGGCCGTGGCGCCGTCGAATACGTCGCGCCCGAGCGGCATCACGGCCGCCAGCGTACGCCAATAGCCCGCAAGCTCGGCATCGCCATAGAGCGCGTCCGAGACGATGATCTCGCCGGCGTCGAGCCGCGCCAGCTCGGCAGCAAGCCCGAGCCGGTCGCGCTCGGCGACCGCGAACTCGCCGGTCGAGATGTCGATCCAGGCGAGCCCGAACTGCCCGGCTTCGCCGTGGGTCGACACCCGCGCGCGCGCCACCGCCACCAGGTAGTTGTTGCGGCGGGCATCGAGCAGGCTGTCCTCGGTGAGCGTGCCGGGCGTGACCAGGCGCACCACGTCGCGCCGCACCACGCTGCGGTTGCCGCGCTTGCGCGCTTGCGCCGGGTCTTCGAGCTGTTCGCACACCGCGACGCGGTGCCCGAGCGCGATCAGCCGGTGCAGATACTCGTCGGCGCGCTCCACCGGCACGCCGCACATCGGAATGTCGCGGCCGAGGTGCTTGCCGCGCTTGGTGAGCACGATGCCGAGCGCCCGGCTCGCCACTTCGGCGTCTTCGAAGAACAGTTCGTAGAAATCGCCCATCCGGTAGAACAACAGACAGCCGGGATTGGCGGTCTTGATCTCGACGTACTGCTCCATCATCGGCGTGACGCGCGACGGCGCGTCGGCCGCGGCAGCGTCGAGCGAGTTGCCGGCCGGCGAGGCGATATCCATGAGGTGCGACGCTAGCAGATGGTCGGGGCGCTTTCATCGGCCGCATCGGCGGCACGCACAGCAACCTGCTGGACTTTCTCGCGCCCGCAAAAACGTGCAACAATCGGCTCAAAGCAACTCGGGAGACCTGTAGTGCAGCCGCCCAGCCTGCGTGGCGTGATCGCCGCGATACCGACCGCCGCCGATGCGCATAGCGAGCCCGATGTCGCCCGCTCGATCGCGCTGGCGAAATATCTGCTCGACGTCGGGTGCGATGGGCTCAACGTGCTCGGAACGACCGGCGAAGCGACCTCGTTCTCGCTCGCTCAGCGCCAGCGCGTCATGACCGCCTACAAGGACGCCGGCCTGCCGCTCGAACGGCTGATGGTCGGCACCGGCGCCGCCTCGCTGGCCGATGCGATCGCCCTGACCCGACACGCGGCCGGCCTCGGCTTCGGCGGCGCGCTGGTGCTGCCGCCCTTCTACTACAAGAACGTGTCGGACGACGGATTGCAGGCCTATGTGGCGGCGATCGTCGAGGCGACCCACGACCGGCCGATCCCGATCTACCTCTATCATTTCCCCGGCATGTCGGCGGTGCCGTGGCACGTACCCCTGCTCCGCCGCCTGCGCGAGACGCATGGCCGCCGCATCGCGGGCCTGAAGGACTCCTCCGGCGACATGCCCTATGCGCGCGAGGCTGCCGCCATCGGCCCCGACTTCGACGTCTTCCCCTCCACCGAAGCCGCGCTCCTGGAGGCGCGCGACGGCACCTTCGCGGGCTGCATCTCGGCGACTGCCAACGTCAATGCCGACCTTTGCGCGCGGGCTTGGCGCCTGGGCGACAAGGTTGCGCTCGAAACGGCCGTCGCAATCCGCAAGCTGTTCGACGGCAAGCCGTTAGTGGCCGGCGTCAAGGCGCTGGTCGCGCATATCCACGCCGATCCGGCCTGGGCGCGGGTCATGCCGCCGCTGGCGGTGTTCTCGCCGGCCGACCGGGCCGCCGTGGTCGCCGCGCACGATAGCCTGCGGGCCCGGCAGGTGGCGTGAGTTTGCGCTCGCCCTGTCGTTGACGCGACTTGGCCCCCTGACTATAAGCGTCCGCTTCCGGCCATTTGGCGCGTTCCCTGGTGTGCAGCGCTGCACAGGGCGTTACCACCATTGGCGAGGCTTGAGACACGAGAGGACGATGGCCAACACCACCTCCGCCAAGAAGGCGACCCGAAAGATCGCGCGCCGCACCGAAATCAACAAGTCACGGCGAACCCGATTCCGAACCGCCGTTCGCAAGGTCGAGGAGGCGATCGCCTCCGGCGATCGTGGATCGGCGCTCGCGGCGTTGAAGCAGGCCGAGCCCGAGCTGGTGCGCGCTGCCCAGAACGGCGTGATCCATCGCAACAACGCCAGTCGCAAGATCTCCCGTCTCACACACCAGATCGCGAAGCTCGCCCAATAGGTCTCTTTCCCCCGGGTGGCGCTGGAAATCGGCGGGTTGCTTTTTTGGCCATTACGGGTCCGGTGCGCACTCCTACGTATCCGGCGCAATGTCGCACAGCCGTCACAAAGGCCCTGCGGTGTGAGGGCTACGCACTCGGATTGCGCAAAGAAATCGACGGTCGGATAAGAGCTTAGTCAGCAAGCGAAGAACAGGACTTTGAAAATCAATACCCCATCACCAATTTGTTAAGGGATTTGTGACAACGCGATCACAGTGTGGCGAATGTGCAAGGGTGATAATTGCGACGTGGATTTAAACTGTTGCCGCACGGCCCGAGCCGCACTTCGGAGGACGGCGCCCGTTCCCCGCCCCGGCACATAGAAAACGCGTTGCGGTTCCGCGAGCGCCGTGTATCTTTCACTTCCCTTCGCCCGCCGGGCGAAAATCTTCAAAAAAAGGTGCGTATTCGCGCCCCATCGGCCAAAGACGCATTAATCTAAATGCGGCGAAGCAGGGGTCCACTACTTTGTGCCGATAGCAACGCGTGTACGCAACACTTGGACTGATCGTTACTGTATCTTACCGCGTTCTTGACTTCGCCGGTTAACCGGCGGCTTGAATAAAAAAAGATGGGAACAAACATAGCCAACGTGACCTCGTCACGCGGGACAGGGGGCATCATGACTGCAGTTTGGCACGAATTGAGGGTGGCGAGCCGCACACGGCCCCGCCACGTGGCGATCGCGACCTTCGGGGCTGGAGCGACCGGCAGGGGCACGCCGCTAGACCGAAGCGTCAGAGAACTGCAGCCGGCAAGAGTTTTGTCTCGGGCGACGGCTCCGCCGCCCCGCCATCCTTGAACTGACCATTCTCGTTGATCTGTGGGGGGCATGCCCGCTCAGGCGGGTGAAGCCGCGCCGTTTCGTCAGCTTTGCAATTGCCTTGGCCGGAGAGAATGATGCTCAAGCAGTCGCACGCGGGCACCCCGATAGGCTCGGTGGCGGTCGGTTTTCCCATTCCTGCAGCTGCGGCGGATACCAGTGCCGACGAGAGCGGGTGGGCGCGCGTCAAGCGACGCCTGCGCATCGAGGTCGGCGAGGACATCTTCTCCAGCTGGTTCGCGCGCATGGAGATGGAGGCAGTCGAGGGCGACGGCGTCAGACTTTCGGTTCCGACGCGCTTTCTCAAGAGCTGGATTTTAGCGCACTATGCGGAACGCGTGCTGACTTGCTGGCAGGCCGAGGACCCGACGATTCAGCGCATCGACCTCGCGGTCCGTTCGGCGGTGCTGCGTCCGTTGCCGGTAAAAGGCAAGACTGCGGAGAGCTGCGCAGGGACCGCACGCGAACCGCGCGGGACCGCATCGGAACCCGAGGCCCGGGCTTCCGAACCACGGCTTAGCTCGAGCTCGGAGGCCTACGGCGGCTCGCCGCTCGATCCGCGGCTGACCTTCGAGACCTTTCTGGTCGGCCGCTCCAACACCTTGGCGCATGCCGCCGCCAAGCAGGTCGCGAGGGCGCGGCGCGGCGACCCGGTGATGTTCAATCCACTCTACATTCACGCCGGGGTCGGGCTCGGCAAAACCCATTTGCTGCAGGCGGTCGCCAGCGCCGGCAATGGGCGCGACCGCAAGGCGCTCTATCTCACGGTCGAAAAATTCATGTACGGCTTCGTCTCCGCGCTCAAGACCCAAACGGCGCTTGCCTTCAAGGAAGCACTGCGCGGGATCGACCTGCTCATCATCGACGATCTGCAGTTCCTGCAAGGCAAAACGACGCAGGCCGAGTTCTGTCACACCCTCAATGCGCTGATCGACTCCGGACGCCAGGTCGTCGTCGCCGCCGACCGGCCGCCGAACGACCTCGAGAGCCTGGAGGACCGCGTTCGTTCACGGCTCGCCGGCGGGCTGGTGGTCGAGATCGGCTCGCTCGAGGAGGAGCTGCGACTGGAAATCCTACAGGCCCGCGTCGGGGCCGCGCGCGTGCATCATCCGGGTTTTGACGTGCCCCCGCCGGTGCTCGCATTCATCGCCAAGACCGTGACCCATAACGGCCGCGACCTCGACGGCGCGCTCAATCGGCTGTTGGCGCACAACAAGCTGACCGGCCAGCCGGTCACCATGGAAATGGCGGAGCTGGCCGTTCGCGACTTGGTCCGGCCGCAAGAGCCGAAACGGGTCAAGATCGAGGATATCCAGCGCACCGTCGCGCGGCACTACAATGTCAGCCGTTCGGACATGCTGTCGTCGCGCCGCACCGCCAACGTCGTGCGACCGCGCCAGATTGCGATGTACCTCGCCAAGACCCTCACACTGCGCTCGTTGCCCGAGATCGGCCGCAGGTTCGGCGGCCGCGACCACACCACCGTGCTGCATGCGGTACGCAAGATCGAAACCCTGACCGATACCGACAAGGCGCTCGCCGACGAGATCGAGACCCTGAAGCGGATGCTGATGGAGTAGCCGCGGGAGTTCGGCCGCCGATCGCAGGGCGCGCTCTGGCAAGCAAACGTTGGTGGCGCCGCCTCCTCGCTTCTGCAGCGAGACGTAGCCCGGTTTGCCTGCAGTTCGCGCAAAACCCGTGCGTAGAACGCAGGTGGGCTTGCCGAATCCGCCGCAGCACGCCACTTTGCTCCCCCGGCGGGCGCCCTCGCCCGCGGCGTTCGGGAAACGCCGCGGATCGGCAGGCCGCCACTTCAACGTCCGGGCGGAGTTCCGTTGGCTCAAGCGGGGTCGGACATGAAGGTCACGGTAGAGCGTGGGGAGCTGCTCAGGTCCCTTGGACACGTGCATCGGGTGGTCGAGCGGCGCAACACCATTCCGATCCTGGCCAATGTGCTGGTGCGCGCGGCCGGCTCGCGGCTCAGCCTGAAGGCGACCGATCTCGACCTCGAGGTGATCGAGCCGATCGCGGCCGAGGTGGCGGTGCAGGGCGCCACCACGGTGCCGGCGCACATGTTCTACGAGATCGTGCGCAAGCTTCCCGAGGGCTCGCAGGTGGTGATCGAGGCGCTGGGCGACCGCGCCAGTCTCGCGATCCGCGCCGGGCGCTCGCGCTTCACGCTGCAGACGCTGCCGGAAAGCGACTTCCCCGACCTCGCGGCCGGCGAGATGACCCACAAGTTCGCGGTTGCGGCCGGCGACCTCAAGCGCCTGATCGACAAGACCCAATTCGCGATCTCGACCGAAGAGACGCGCTATTATCTCAACGGCATCTATCTGCACAATCCGCCGGGCAAGGATCCCGCGATGCTGCGGGCGGTGGCGACCGACGGCCATCGGCTGGCGCAATACGAGCTGACCGCGCCGGCCGGCGCCGCCGGCATGCCGGGCATCATCGTGCCGCGCAAAACCGTCGGCGAGCTGCAGCGCCTGATCGAGAACGGCGAAACCGAGGTTCAGGTGGAATTGTCGCAGAGCAAGATCCGTTTCACGCTCGGCGACATGGTTTTGACCTCGAAGCTGATCGACGGCACGTTTCCGGACTACGCACGCGTGATCCCGCTCGCCAACGACAAGCAATTGCAAGTCGACAAGGTGGATTTCGAGGCCGCGGTCGATCGGGTATCGACGGTGTCGAGCGAGCGCGGACGTGCGGTCAAGCTGTCGCTCAGCGGCCCGCGCCTGCTGCTGTCGGTCACCAATCCGGATTCCGGCAGCGCCACCGAGGAGTTGGAAGTCGAATACGACGGCGATCCGCTCGATATCGGCTTCAACTCCCGCTACCTCTTGGATATTGCGGCCCAGATCGACAGCGAGGGTGCGGTGCTCAAGCTTGCCGATCCTGGCTCGCCGACCCTGATCCAGGATCGCGACGGCGGCGGCGCGCTCTATGTCCTGATGCCGATGCGGGTGTGAGAAAGAGCTTTCGGCGTGCGGGAAAGTCGTGTCACCCCTTCGATCTGGTAGTCCGGAATAGGCCTGACCAGCCCGCCGAACGCGCAGGCCCAGAACGCCACCATTTCGACGTCGTGTTGCACGCGATCGATCGCCTGGGCGAGCCGTTCCGCGCTGCGGTCGAGGCTTGGCACGTCGTCCTTCATCGCACGCTCCGATGCCGGCCCTGAAGCACCAACCGTCCGCGTTGCGCTTGGTTCCCAGGGATTTTGCGGTTACATGGGGCGCGCGCCCCATGAATGCCGCCCGCATCGGCCGCCTTACGCTGACGAATTTCCGCAGCTACCACGCCGCGAGCCTCACGGCGGGGGGCGGACCGATCGTCCTCGTCGGACCGAACGGCGCCGGCAAGACCAACCTGATCGAGGCGATCTCGTTCCTGAGCCCCGGACGTGGCCTGCGCCGCGCGACCCTGGAGGAGGTGGCGTTCGCGGAAGGCGACGGCTCCTGGGCGGTGGCGGCCGAGGTCGACGGCCGGCTCGGGCTCGCAACGCTCGGCACCGGCATCGTGCCGGCGGGGCGCGCAACGGCCAAAGCGACAATCGCAAGTGCCGCGTCGATCGCGAGCCGGTCGCCTCGGCCGCCGCTTTCGCCGACCATCTCGGCGTCGTGTGGCTCACCCCGGCGATGGACGGTCTGTTCGCGGGCCCTGCCTCCGAGCGCCGGCGGTTTCTAGACCGGCTCACGCTCGCGGTCGACGCCGGACACAACTCCCGCGTCAACGCCTTGGAGCGCAGCCTGCGCTCGCGCAACCGGCTGCTCGAAAGTCCCAATCCGGACACCCAGTGGCTCGATGCGGTGGAGCACGAGACCGCCGAGATCGCGGTTGCGGTCGCCGCCGCGCGTGTGCAGACCGTGAGCCGGCTGTCGGATGCGCTGACCGCGGCGGAAGACGGTTCGCGATTTCCTTCCGCCGAGATCGCGATCGACGGCCCGATCGAATCCGCACTGCCGGAGGTCCCCGCGGTCGAGCTCGAGGACCGCTACCGCGCGGTGCTCAAGGCGAACCGCGCGTGCGATGCCGCCGCCGGCCGCACGCTCGAGGGGCCGCACCTGAGCGACCTGCGCGTGACCCACCGGCTCAAGCGGATCGCCGCCGCCGATGCCTCGACCGGCGAGCAGAAGGCGCTGCTGATCCGGCTGGTGCTGGCGCATGCGGGCTTGATCGCCGCGATGTCAGGCTTTGCGCCGGTTCTGCTGCTCGACGAAGTGGTCGCGCATCTCGATCCGGTGCGCCGGCGCGCGCTCTACGACTGGATCGAGCGGCTCGAGGCCCAAGTCTGGATGACCGGCGCCGACCCGACGGCGTTCGGCGATATCGCCTCCCGCGCCGAACTGTTCGAGGTCACGCCGGAACTCGTGGAGCGCGCCAATTAGCCAAGACCAGCGGGTCGGTCACGCTCCTCGCAGCGACAAGCCGGTGATAAGGTTGGCGCAGGAGCGTCCTGGTAACGAGATTCAGCATGGCCGAGACCAAGTCCCGGATCGTATCGGTCGGCGAAGTGATGGTCGAACTGGCGCGTGGCGACGACGGGCGGTTCGCGCTCGCCTACGGTGGCGACACCTTCAACACTGCGGTCTATCTGGCGCGCTCAGGAGTCGAGGTCGCCTACGCGACCGCGCTCGGCGACGACCGCTATTCCGAAGGCATCGCGCAGGTGGCGGCAGCCGAAGGCGTCGCCGACGACCTGATCGTCCGGGTTGCGGGCCGCTTGCCGGGACTCTACCTGATCGAGACCGACAAGGGGGAACGGCAGTTCCACTACTGGCGCGAGAGCGCGCCGGCGCGCGAGCTGTTCGAGCTGCCGGAATGGAGCCGCATCGCCGACGGCCTGATGGCAGCCGGCCTGATCTATTTCTCCGGCGTCACCCTCTCGATCTATTCCAATGCCGGCATCGGCCGGTTCCTGGCGGTCCTGGAAATGGCCCGCCAGCGGGGCGCCAAGGTCGCGTTCGACACCAACTACCGGCCGCGCAACTGGAAGGGCGACCTCACGCGCGCCCGCGCCGTCTATGCCGAGGCGTTGAAGCGCGTCGATATCGCGCTGCCGAGTTTCGACGACGAGGCAACGCTGTGGGGCGACGCCAGTCCGGAGGCGACGGTCGAGCGGTTGGCCGCCTTCGGCATCTCCGAGACCGTGGTGAAGAACGCCGCCAATCCGGCGCTGGTGGCCGCCAACGGTGCGCGCGCGTTCGTGCCGGTCCCGGCCGTGGTGACACCGATCGACACGACCGCGGCCGGCGACAGCTTCAGCGCGAGCTACCTGGCGGCCCGGCTCGCAGGTCGCGCGCCGGCCGACGCCGTAGCTGCGGCGCATGCCTTGGCCGCCGAGGTCGTCCGTCACCGCGGCGCCATCATCCCGCGCGCGCACAAGGCGATGCACTGATCGAAGCGTCCACTCATTCGATCAAGCACGCCCGGTCACGGCTTGCCCAGCAGCATCGCGGCCCAGGCGGCCAGGAACGGCAGCGGCAGCGACACCCCGACGCGCAGCCACACCACGCGCGCCGGCATCATCGGAATCTCCCACAGAAACAGCCGCGGCACCGCGAACAGCGCCCAGGCGGTCATGTAGGCGATCACGTTCGGCGTGCCGGCACCGCCCTTGAGCGCCGCGGCCCCGAGCGCGAAGCCGACCATCGGGCCCCCCGGCGTCAGCGCCCCGGCGAGGCTCGCAAGCAGCGTGCCGGTGAACCCGGTGCCCGGGCCGAGCCAATGCGAAACCAGTTCGTGCGGCATCACCTCGGCAAGAAAGCCCGAGCCGAGCACACCGATCGAGATCCGCGGGATCAGGCGGAGGAAATCCACCGCGCCGCCCTTGACGCCGCTGCGGAACAGCACGCGGCTGCGCACCACCGCGGTCGCGCCGAGCGCCGCGACGATCAGCCAGAGTAAGATATCGATGATGAGGCTCATCGCGCGATCTCCAAGCCGGTCGCCCGCACCACTGCACGCGCCAACAGTCCGGCGAGAATCGGCAACGGCACCGCCGCCAGTACGCGCCAGCCGACGAAATCAAAGCCGAAGAACGGCAGCTCCCAGACCAGCGCGCGGGCATAGCCGAGCAGCGACCAGCTGGTGATGAAGGCGACGATGGCGCCGACGTCGGCACCCATCGCAACGAACGCGCCGGCAACCGGATAAACGGTGAAAGGACCCCCCGGCAGGATCGCGCCCGCGATGGTCGCGATCAGCATGCCGGAAAAGCCCGAACTCCGCACCGACCCAGCGCGCCACCACTTCGCGCGGCAGCAGCAGCGTCACGAACACACCGATCAGGCAGCCGGCCAAAACCTTGGGGAGCATGTCGACGAACAGGCCGAAATCGTCCGCCAGGATGGCGAGGAACCGCGCCCGACCGTCGCGGACGTAGACCGCGGTCGCCGCGGATACGACCAGAACGGTGACGAGGGCCGTCGACCAGTCGAACGGTCCGGGGCGACGGCGGCGGGGATTCATGCGGGAGCCGGCGTGAAAACGGTGGGTGTCATCCCGGACGGCGACCGAAGGGAGCCGATCCGGGATCCCATGAGTCCCGGCATCGCAATTGGACCGAAGCGCCGGGGTTCATGGCTCCCGGCTCTCGCGCTTCGCGCTCGGCCTGCGATGACAGTCTACTTTCGTTGACCGCGCAAGCCCGCGGCCGCGCGCGCAAGCGCGCTAATGTGGGGAAAATTGCCGGCCGCAATCGCGTCCTTCGGCGCGACCCAGGAGCCGCCGACGGCGGCGACGTTCGGCAGCGCCAAATAGGCGGCGGCGTTGTTGCCGTCGATGCCGCCGGTCGGACAGAACCGCAGATCCGGCAGCGGCGCCGCCACCGCCTTAAGCCAGGCGCTGCCGCCCGACGCCTCGGCCGGGAAGAACTTCAACATCTTGAAGCCCTGCAGCGCGAGCGCAATCGCCTCGGACACCGTGGCGCAGCCGGGGAGCGACGGAATCGGCGTCTGCGCGAGCACGACCGCAAGCTCCGCGGGCGTCCCAGGGGTGACGAGATATTTCGCGCCCGCCACGATCGCGGCCGAGATGTCGGCAGGCGTGGTCAGGGTGCCGGCACCGACCGTCGCCTCCGGCACGTCCTTCGCAATCCGTTCGATTGCGTCGAGCGCTGCGGCCGTGCGCAAGGTCACCTCCAGCACCGGCAGCCCGCCGGCAACGAGAGCGCGCGCAAGCGGCACCGCGTCCTCGGCGCGCTCGATCGTGAGCACCGGGATGACGGCGGCGCGGCCAATGATCGGAAGCGGATCCGGAGGCGGCATGATACCTCGGCTGTCATCTCGGAAGGCGGACAAAGCGAGCCGATCCGAAAGCGATGTATCACAGCCTCGCGTGCGAAACCTCAATATCGGGGGTCATGGATCCGCGCTCGCGCTTCGCGCTGGGCCGCCACGACACCGGCGAGTTATTCGGCCGGATTGCGCAGCGCGGCCGCCACAGCCTGGCGGGCCTCGCGCCGGGCGCGGCGGCGCGCGAGCCAGCGTTTGCGGCGCTCGGCGAGGTTCGCGATCGCCATCAGTGCTGCCGGGGTGACGATGAGGGTCAGCACGGTGGCAAATCCGAGCCCGAACACGATCGCGGTCGAGAGGCTGATCCACCATTGCGTCGCCGGCGCTCCGATCGTGATCTCGCGGTGCAGGAACTCGACGTTCATGCCGAAGGCGATCGGGAGCACGCCGAGAATGGCGGTGACGGCGGTGAGCACCACCGGACGCGCGCGTTCGCGGCAGGTCTTCAGGATCGCCTCGTAGGCTTCGACACCCTCGCGACGCAGCCGGTCGTAGGTGTCGATCAGCACGATGTTGTTGTTCACGATCACGCCGGCATTGGCGATCACGCCGATACCGGTCATCACCACCCCGAACGGCTGACCCATGACCAAGAGGCCGAGCAGCACCCCGATGGTCGAGAGCACCACGGCCGTGAGCACGAGCCCGACCGAGGTCAGCTTGTTGAACTGCGCCAGCAGGATCGCGAAGATCAGGAAGATCGCCGCGCCGAACGCCTTGAGCAGGAAGGCGCCGGCCTTGGCACGCTCCTCGTCCTCGCCCTTGAGCTTCCAGAGTACGCCCGGGCCGAGGTCGGCCTGCGCCAGCGACTTGGCGATCGCCTCCTGAACCTTGGCGGTCTGCACGCCCTCGGCGACGTTCGCCGACACCGTCATCACGCGGTTAGCGTTGACGCGGTTGATGTAGCCGACGCGCGGCGCCGGCACCCGCTGCACGAAATTCCCGATCGGCACGTGGCCGGCCGTGGTCTGCACGCGCAGATCGTCGATCTGGTCGAGGCTGCGACGGTTCTCGGGAAACCGCACGATGATGTCGACCTGCTTGTCGGTGTCGGACGGCCGGTATTCGGTGATCTTGGTGCCGTTGGTGACGAGCTGGATGGCATTGCCGACGGTGTTGACGCCGGCGCCGTATTTCGCCGCCTCCGCCTTGTTGACGTCGATCTTCCAGTCGATGCCGGGGAGCGGCATGCCGTCGTCGAGATCGCGGATCTCGGGGTGCTCGCGCAGCATGGCGGTGACCTTCTGGGCCGCCGGCGCAATCAGCGCGGGGTCGAGCGCGGAAATCTGCACCTGCACCGGCTTGCCGGTCGGCGGGCCGGCGCGCGGCGCCGTGACCTCGACCAGCACGCCGGGAATGTCCGCGGTCTTGTCGCGGATCGCGTCCATGATCTCGTGTGCCTTCGGCCGCGTCTTCCAGTCCGAAAACTCGAACTGGATCACGCCGATCGTGTCCTCGCTGATTTCGGCGAGACCGCGCGGCTGCTCGCCGGTGCGCGCATACACAGTCTGCACGCCTTCGAAGGTGAGGATCCGCTCCTCGACCGCGCGCACGGCGCGGTCCTTCTCGTCGAGCGAGAGGTTGCCGCGGCCGTGAACGATGGCCTGGCCGAAATCGGGCTCGACCTTGGGGAAGAACTCGACGCCGTGGCCGAACCGGCCGTAGGCCACCTGCACCGCAATCAGGAGCAGCACCGAGAGCGCGAGCGTGGTGCCGGGATTGCGCAGCGCGAGGCGCACCGTGCGCATGTAGGGGCCGCGATCCGCGGTCGGATCGTGCCGCGGCACCGCCGCCGCCTTGCCGAGCAGGGCGCCGAGCGTCGGAGTGAAGAACAGCGCCACCACCAGCGACGCCGACAACGTCGCGATCAGCGTGATCGGCAGGTACTTCATGAACTCGCCGACGATGCCGGGCCAGAACAACAGCGGCGAGAAGGCCGCGACCCGAGTCGCGGTCGCGGCGATCACCGGTCCCGACATGCGCTTGGCGGCGAGCGAATAGGCTTCCTTCGCCGGCATCCCTTCGGCCATGCGCCGCTCGGCGAACTCGGACACGATGATGGCGTCGTCGACCAGCATGCCGACCGCGAGGATCAGCGAGAACAGCACCACGATGTTGACGGTGAGGCCGGCGAGCTGCAGCCCGAGCACGCCGGCCAGGAACGAGGCCGGGATTGCGATGCCGATGAACAGCGACGCCCGATAGCCGAGCGCGAACAGCATGATCACGATCACGAGCAGTACCCCGGTCGCGACCGAGTTCTGCAGGTCGGCCAGCATCTGCCGGATGATCTTCGACTTGTCCTGCGTGAACGCGACGTTGACGCCTTCGGGCCAGCTCGCCTTCAGGCGATCCACCACCTGCTTCACGCCGTCGACAGTCTCGATCAGGTTGGCGCCGGTGCGCTTCGACACCTCGATGGTCATCGCCGGCTTGCCGTTGACGCGGGTGACCGAGGTCGCGTCCTTGAAGGTCGGCTTGACCTGCGCGATATCGCCGAGCGTCACCGACGCCCCGGACGAGGCCGCCACCGGAATCTTGAGCACGTCCTCGGGCCGCTCGATCAGCGCCGGCACCTTGACGGCGAAGCGTCCGGTGCGGCCCTCGAGCGCGCCGGCGGCGACCAGGCTGTTCGACGACTGGGTCGCGCTGATCAGCTGCTCGAGCGAGACGCCGTAGCTCTTCATCAGCATCGGCTCGGCGACGATCTCGACCACCTCGTCGCGCGCGCCGCGCAGCTCCGCCGCCAGCACCCCCGGCACCTGCTCGAGAGCGTTCTCGACCGTGCGCGCGATCCGCAACAGCGTGCGTTCCGGCACGTCGCCCGAAAGCGCCACGACCAGCACCGGGTAGAGCGAGAGGTTGACCTCGTGCACCAGCGGCTCGTCGGCGTCGCGCGGCAGGTCGCGCTTTGCCTCCTCGACCTTGGCGCGGACGTCGGCCAGCGCCGACTTGGAATCGAAGCCGGCCTCGAACTCGAGCAGGACGAAGCCGCCGCCCTCGAAGGCGGTCGAGCGCATCTCCTTCACGTTGCCGACGGTTTTCAGCTTGGTCTCGACCGGCCGCAGCAGCAGCCGCTCGGCATCCTCCGGGCTGATGCCGCGTTGGGTCAGCTGCGTGTAGATGATCGGGACCTTGATGTCCGGCTCGGCCTCCTTGGGGATCGTCACATAGGCGACGAGGCCCGCCGTCAGCAGGAACATGAGCGTCGCGATCGTGAGCCGCGCATGGCTGATGGCGTAGTCGATGAGCTTGAACATCGTCGCACTCTATGGACGTGTGAGCCTGTTTCGCGTCCCGGTCGCAGCGCAGCGCGAGGCGGTGCGCCGCAGGACCGGGACCTTCACGAGGCCTCGCCTCTGACGGTCCCGCACCGCCGGTGCATCACTAGGGTGCTGCACCGCGTGCCGGACATGGGCTTATTCTTTCGCTTGACTGACCTGCGTGCTCGGGGCCGCGACGACCTCCACCCGCTGGCCCTCGCGGACGAAATCCTGCCCCTGCACGATGACGCGCGTGCGGTCGGCGATGCCGGCGACCCACATGTGGCTCTGCTCGTCCTCGACCAGCGATATCGGCAGGAAACCGACCTTGCCGGCCGCGTCGACGGCGCGCACGCCGAGGTCGCCGGCCGACGAGAACGTCAGTGCCGAACGCGGCACCCGCGTCGCCGGCGTCGGGGCGAGCGGAATTGCGACCTCGGCGGTGATCCCATCGGGGAATTCGCCCTTCGGGTTCGGTACCTCGACCTCGACCCGATAGGTGCGCGTGGTGGGGCTCGCCATCCTGGAGACGAAGCGCACCCGCACCGGTCGCGGTCTGGCCGGTCGCCAGCCGCACGTCGGCGGTGTCGCCGATCTTGATGCCGCCGAGCTTGCGCTCCGCCACCTCGACCACGGCGAGGATCGGATCGAGCGCGATGATCTGCGCGATTTCCTTGCCGGCCATCGAGAACGCGGCCTGCCCGAGCTCGACCGGCACGTCGTTGACGATTCCCGACCAGGGCGCGGTGACGATGCCGCGGTCACGCTCGGCTTCGGCCCCCGCGAGCTGCGCCTCGGCGATCTTGAGCTGGGCCTCGATGTTGTTGATCTCGAGCCGTGGCACGTTGCCGAGCGCGATCAGCTTGCTCTTGGCTTCGTACTCGCTGCGCCGGTGGTTCACCATGGCGCGCGCCTGCGCGACCTGGGCTTCGCGCGCCTCGTCCGACAGCACGGCGATGACGTCGCCCTGCTTCACGCGGTCGCCGCGGCGAACCCGCAGGTCGGTGATGATCCCACCCGTGCGCGCGGTCACCATCACCTTGCGGTCGGCCTCGGTCCGGCCCGACAAGGTGAGCTTCTGGCTGTGCGGGACGCGCTCGGTCGTTTCGACGGCGACGCGGAACAGCTTCTGCGCCGCGCCCTCGGGCGGGCGCACCGCCGCCTTGCTCTCCGCATTCTCGTGCGGGAGGAAATGCCCGGAGGCGATCCAAAGTCCCGCGCCGGCGACGAGCGCGAGCGCGGTGATGCGGCTACCCTTCATGGGAAGTCCCCTCGTTGGCCGACGCCGCGCCCGCCTGCGGGCCCGAGGTCAGCATGTGCTTGGTCGTGGCAAGAAACAGCGGCAATACCGCGGCAGGGTCGAACGACGGGTCGGTGGCGCGGCGCCAGAACAGGCCGTCGGCCATTGCCATCAGCATGGCGACCGCGGCCGCGATGTCGGTCTGCGGATGGATGTCGCCACGCGCCGCCGCCTGGCGCAGCAGGTCGCCCATCCACTGCTTCACGTCGCCGTCGAACTGCTGATTGAGGCGCGCGATCTCCGGATTGCGCCGCGACTCGGCGAGCACCTCGGCGCAGATCGCGACATCCTCGGTGCTGCGCTCGACGAAGTGGTAGTGCGCAAGCCCGGCGAACGCCGACCAGAAATCGGGTGCCCGGTTGACCATCGCGAAACCTTCGGCCGCGATCGCGCGGTCGCGCTCGCAGATCGCCGCGATGATTTCTTCCTTGGAGCGGTAGTAGCGGTAGAGGTTGCCGGGGCTCATCACCGCCTCGGCGCAGATGTCCTGCATCGAGGCGCCATGAAAGCCGGAGCGCGCAAAGCAGCGGGCCGCCGCCACCAGGATCTCGGCGCGACGATCAAGCTGCAGCTGGGCATTGGCGCGGCGCATGGGGAACTGGGTTTGTGCAGTGCACCAAAATGGAGCGAACGTTCATTCTCACAATAATTGCGGCCGATCAATAAATCGTAAATGGCCAGGAGCCTAAATGCGCCGGACCGTGGCATTTTCGCCACATCGAGCTACTGTTCCGGAGCGCGCCGAGCGAGGTCGACGCGACGGCCCGGTTGGTTCGGGGCCGTCCCCGTCGTATTGCTTGCGTGAGATACGGGGGACGTCATGGACCTGCGCATGATCTCGGCGGGCACGAGCCCGCCTCGCGACATCCACGTGGTGGTGGAGATTCCGCTCGGCGGCGTGCCGGTGAAGTACGAGATCGACAAGGCCTCGGGCGCCCTGTTCGTCGACCGCTTCCTGCACACCGCGATGTTCTATCCGGGCAACTACGGCTTCATCCCACACACGCTGTCGGCCGACGGCGATCCCTGCGACGTGCTGGTCGCCGGCCAGGTGCCGGTGGTGCCTGGAGCGGTGATCCGCTGCCGGCCGGTCGGCGCGCTGATCATGGAGGACGAGGCCGGCGGCGACGAGAAGATCCTGGCGGTGCCGGTCGACGCGCTGCACCCGTTCTATGCCGGCATCAAGAGCTACCGCGACCTGCCGCCGATCATGTGCGAGCAGGTCGCGCACTTCTTCCAGCACTACAAGGACCTCGAGAAGAACAAGTGGGTGACCATCGTCAAATGGGTGGATACCGAGGCGGCCGAGCAGCTGGTGATGGAGGCGATCGAGCGGGCCGCTAAGGCCGGATAGCGCGAATGACGCAAACGCGGTGCTTCCTTACGCCCCATCGGCCCGCACGTGTGCTGGTGTGTTGAGTATGATCGACAAACTCAAAGAAGTACTGAAGCGCGCGCAAGCCCGGCCCGAAGCCGACCAGGCGGAGCTGGCCGCGTACGCAAAGCAGATCGAGAGACGGCATCGCGGTGAATACCCCGCCACGGCGGAAGAGCTGCATTCGATCGACGAAGCCGATCGCAGCGGGCTCGCCAGTGATGAAGAGGTCGAGGCGGCGTTTGACACGTTCCGCCGTGCATGAAGGTCGAATATTCGAGGCGCGGGCGGACCGTTCTTCGCAAGGCTGCGGCGGATAGCTTCACGTTCGGCGAAGCGGTCGCTAATCTTCTCGCCTTCGAAAGGCTGCGGCGAGATTACGCCGCCCGTGGATGACGCGCGCGATTTCGACACCAGCGTCCCGTTAGCCGATAGAAAATAACATACGGATGGACCAAGACCGAGCGCAGTCCGGGCATGATGTCATCACGCGCGCGCCACATCAGCGCCTGTTCCCGCAACTTTTCGCCCGCTCGACCAATGTCGCGCAACACCCGGTCAGCAATCTCAGGTGACGCCACATGCTCGTAGTAGCGCCAGACTTCACGCAAGTCTTGCTTGGCTCTTGGCGCCCAGATGACGCGTCTAGGTACGCCCGGCATGCTCGGCGCGCGCTAGTCGGACAACGTCCTCGATATCGATTTCCTCTCCGAGCCCGGCATCCAGCTCGCGGATACCGATCTCGACTTCCGCCCGCAGTTCGGCGAGGCTTTCGATACGTTCCAACAGCTCGCGCCCCAGCTGCTCCTGTGCCGCTTCCGGCAGCGCCGCAGCTTTTGTGATCGCCAGTTCCAGCGTTTTGACCATGACAGCACTATAGCAATTTCGCATGTTCGCGGCCACTCCACGCGCCAGCGGTGTCGCAAGCACACGAGTTGTCCGGGTTAGGTAGCACACGAGTTGTCCGGTTTGATCCCGTGCGCAGGAGCAGGGGCGATGAACCGGACAGGGTCATTCGCTATTGCGAACTTCTTATCGCCCGCAGGCCGAAGGGGTCCTCGCGGCCGGCAAGTTTGCGATAGGTGGTCAGATCATTCTGCTCGAGCGCGGGCCCCTCGCCACGTCGCTCTCTGGTGCCAATGCCAGGCCCCAACGACAGTGAAGCTCCGACGCCGGCATAGATGTACCGGTCGCCGAATGCCTGTTTCAACGCCGCGAAAGTGGGCTCGCCGGTGCAGTGGCCGGGGGCGACGTTCTCGACCTTGAAGACATCCTTGAGCGCCGCCACGGTCTTCGCAATTGCGTCATCCTGGGCGACAACAAGATGCAATCCGCCCGCGATCAGGTGGATTTTCGGATTGATGGCCACCGCCGCCTCAACGATCTTCTCGATCCCCGGATGCGAGCACCCGACCACGAGCACGAACTCCGTCCGATGTGTTCACGGCAAGCGACAACTCCCGCAGCTCCCTCGTGCCGGGGGCTTCGGATACGAGCGCGATCAATGTCACGCCGGGAGCAACTTCGGTCGTTTGCTCGATCGTTTCGAAGTTGGCGCCCTGCCAAGCGGTGCCGAATTTCATGACCTCAGGCGGCTTGCCATCGTAGTACCGCATCGGCGGCGGCAGCAATTCATCCTTGCGATAGAAGCGCGATGGCAGCGACGAGCCGTAGATCCCAAACCCTTCCCTGGGAGCGTAGATCTTCACCTTCGGGTTCACGCTCAAGACGTGGTTCAGCCCGGCCATATGGTCGGAGTGGCGATGCGACAGGACGACGAAGTCGAGATTGGTAAGGTCAACCCCCTTCGCCTTGACGTTGGCAGCAAAGATTTCGCCGTCATTTCCGGTATCGAACAGGATGCGCTTGCCGGCGACCTCGACAAGCGCCGCAAAGCCCCAATCCTTCTTCATCGCGGCGTCGTTGCCGAAGGCATCGTACAAGATCGTGATCCGGGGTTCGGCAGCAAAGGCCGGCTTACCCGTGGCTGCAAGAGCGGTGGTACCGGCGAGTGCGGCGGCAATCAGCCAGCGCGCTGACCTAAGACGCTTCGCTCGCATGAGGGAACCTCCTGTGAACGGCGCCAATCCGCGACCGCATGGGCACGATCGGCGCGCCAAAAACGGCATCGGTACATGAATATTGAACGCCTGCGGCGGCGCGGTCGCTGCAATTCGCGACGGCAAGCATAGCACAGCCGGCGTGCCTGCAGCAGGCGGCGAACACACCTTTTTGCGATTTTTGGATAGTGACGCTTGCTAAAATGGCCCCCGCGAAAGGCCGGGCTGCCGGAATGGCGCCCGAGTCAGCTTTTGGACCCAAATCTGAAACATTGTCGGCCGGAAAAAGGTGCCTGCAACGGCCAAGCCGGAGTCTTCAACGTAGGTTTGCTCGATCTCCTGCCGTGCTTGGGTTCCGGCGCACGCTTCGCGATCCCATTTGGCTCCATCGGGCGCGAAGCATGACCAGAAACTGTTGAGCGCAAGGCGTCAGCGCCGCATCGCGCACGCAGACAATCGACATCATCTTGCGCGCATTCCAACGTGGGACCCGGATGATTCCGAGCGAGCCCCTGCGCAGTTCATCCTCGATGGCGAACCGGCTGCATCCCGCGATGCCGTCGCCGCGTTTGACCGCCAGCTTGATAGCCTCCCACGACGGCAGGATCAGCCGGCGGCTGCGCGATGCCGAGATTGGTGCAGGTCGCCTCGACGAGGGCGCCCGTCGCTGAGCCTTCCTCGCGCGAGATCCATTTCATCGCACCGAGCTCCGCGCGTGACAGCCTTCGCCCGGCGAGCGACCGCGGCCCGACGACCACGATCTCATCCTCTACCAGCGGCTCTGCCCTGACCTCCGGCGCGGTCACAAATCCGCCGACGACCCCCAGCTCGGCCCGATGCGCACGGCCCCAAAATCAAGTCTCGTAATTTTGCGCCGGGAAGTAACTAAAGCTAGGCGCCCGGCAACGCGCAATGACGGCATCGCTTGCGTCGTTGCGAGCCGAAGGCAAAAAGGGTCGACGTGGCATCCGCCGTGCGCGCCTACTACGACAGGTGGCGATACAGCAATAACCCTGCGAACAGGCCGCCGACCGAGAACAGCACTGAGGCGAGCACATACGCGACCGCCGGCCACACCGCGTGACGCTCCCACAGCACCGCGACATCGAGCGAAAACGCCGAGAACGTGGTGTAGCCACCGAGCACGCCGGTGGCGAGGAACAGCCGCCAGTGTTGCGAGGCGTCCCCGCGAAACGCGAAGTAGCCGGCCAATAGCCCCATCGCGATCGAGCCGGTGACGTTGACGGTGAGCGTGCCGAACGGAAAATCGTGTCCAATGAGCCGTGCCATGGCGATGTTGACGCCGTGCCGGAGCGCGGCGCCGAGGCCTCCGCCGAGGAACACCAGGAGATAGCCGGTCACTGCAGCGTCTCGAGCAAGCCGCGCATCAGCCGCGTGCGCGGCACGATCGACGAGATCAGCCCATGCTCCCATTCGGTATGGGCGCCCTCGCCGTCGATGCCGAGGCCGTCGAGGGTCGGCACGCCGAGCGCGGCGGTGAAGTTGCCGTCGCTGCCGCCGCCGGTCATCGACGCATCGGCAAGCTCGATCCCGATGTCGCGCGCTACGGCTTGGGCGTGCGCGAGCAAGGCGGCGATCGCCGGCGTCTTCTCGAACGGCGGTCGGTTCATGCCGCCGGTGACCTTAAGCTTCACATCGGGGTCGTTCGGCCGCAGGGCGAGAATGCGCGCCTCCATGTCGGCTCCGCTCGCGGCGTCGCGCACCCGCAGGTCGACGGTGATGCGGGCATGCTGCGGGATGACGTTGGGGGCGGTGCCGCCGGAGATCATGCCGACCGTGGTGGTGACGCCGCGGGCGTAATCGGTCATGGCCTCGATGGCGAGCACCTGCGCGGCCATCTCCTTGATCGCGCTGCGGCCGTCCTGATGGCGCGCGCCCGAGTGCGCCGGCACGCCCGTCGCCTTGACCTCGAAGCGCCCGACGCCCTTGCGCGCGGTGACCACCTTGCCGCCCTCGCGCGCCGGCTCGGTCACCAGCACGAAGCGGGCGCGGCGCGCCTCCGCCTCGATCACCGCGCGCGAGGTCGGGCTCCCGACCTCCTCGTCGGGCGTGAACAGATGGGTGATCGGCAGCCGTGCCGAGCCCGTGCGCACCACCTCGCGGAAGGCGGCAAAGGCGAGGTAAGCGCCGCCTTTCATGTCGAACAGGCCGGGGCCGTAGAGCTTGTCGCCCTCGCGCCGGAACCGCAGCGGGCCGTCGAGCGTGCCGACCGGGTGCACGGTGTCGATATGGGAGAGGATCAGGATTCCCGGGCGCTCGCCGGCGCTCCGCAGCGCCAGAATATCGGCGAAGCCCTCGCGCCCGGCGATCCGCTCCGGCACAACCGGGAGGTCGACGGCGTCGGCTTGCACGCGGTCGATCATGCGGTTGACCGCGCTGAGGTTGGAGGTCGGGCTCTCGACCTCGACCCACGCCCGGATGCCGTCGATCAGGCGGTCGAGGTCGGGTTCACTTCTTGCTGTTCGCGTCATTCCGCCAGTCTCTCCTGGTCATGGCCGGACGAGCAATCGCCACAACGATTGCGAGGATTGTCCCAGCCATCCACGTCTTTCTGTTGCACAGAGCACCGTAGCCCGGATGAGCGAAGCCGTGATTCACCCTTTCGGCTCGACGAGTCCCCGCATTTCGCTGACGCTCATGCGGGCTGCAGTCGGCGTCACCGCGCAACGACCGGCTGCGCCGCCAGCACGGGCTCGCGCACCGCGGCGCCGTGAAACAACGTGCCCTCCTCGAACCACGATTTGGGCGCGGGGTGGCCCCACAGCGTCTGCCGCTGCGGATCGCGCAGCGACCAGCGCAACGGCTCGAGATCGGGATCGACGGCAAGATAGTCCGACGTGAACAGCTCGACGCGATGACCGTCGGGATCGCGCACGTAGAGGAAGAACGCGTTGGAGATGCCGTGGCGGCCGGGCCCGCGCTCCATGTTGGCCAGGTAGCCGCTGGTCGCCATCACGTCGCAGATGTTGAGGATGTCGAGCGCGCCCGCGGTCCAGACCCCGACATGGTGCAGCCGCGGCCCGGCGCCGTTGGTGAAGGCGAGGTCGTGCACGTTGCCCTTGCGGTGCATCCACACCGCCCACAGCTGCGGGGCCTCGCCGTCGGTCTCGGTGTACTCGGTGGTGCGGAACCCGATCTCGGCGTAGAAATCGTGACTTGCCTGCACGTCGGGCGTGAAGCAGTTGACGTGGTCGATGCGCTGGATGCGCGCGCCGCGGTGGGCGGCGTAGCGGCGCAGCATGGATTCGGCCGCCTGCATGCGGAAGTAGAGCTCGAGCGGCATGCCGAGCGCGTCCACCGTCCGCAGCGTGCGACCCTGGTACGGCACCGACGGAAACGAGGTCGGCAGGCCTTTGCGCGCAAACCAGAACGCGGCGCGGTCGAGATCCTCCTCGCTCGCCACCTTGAAGCCGATCGCGGCCGCGGCCGGCGTCGTATCTCGCCGTAGCACGATCGAGTGGTGATTGCGCTCCTCGACGGCGCGCACATAGAGTGCGTCCGAGGTCTCGTCGCTCACCAGGTAGCCGAGACAGTCGACATAAAATGCCCGCGACGCCCCAAGATCGCGCACGCCGAGCTCGACGTGGCTTGCGCGCACGACGTTGAAGGGCGGATCGAAGACCGGCTTGCGAACCGGCATGGCTATACCCCGATCCGCGGGATCGGGTGATTGTCGAGGGCGATCGCGATGTTCTTGGTCTCCATGTAGAAGTCGAACGAGTAGTCGCCGCCGTCGCGCCCGATACCGGAGGCTTTCATGCCGCCGAACGGTGTCGGCAGGTGCCGCACGTTCTCCGAGTTGACCCACACCATGCCGGCCTCCACGCCCCGCGCCATGCGGTGTGCCCGGCCTACGTCGCGCGTCCAGATATAGGCGGCGAGACCGTAACGGACGTCGTTGGCGATGGCGAGCGCCTCGGCCTCATCGGCGAATGGAATGAGCGTCAGGGCGGGCCCGAAGATCTCCTCCCGTGCGATGCGCATGCCGGCGCGGGCATTGGTGTAGAGCGTCGGCGCAACGAAATTGCCCCGCTCCGATACGCGCGTGCCACCTGCCGCAACGCAAGCGCCCTCGCGCCGCGCGACGTCGGCATACGACAGCACTTTCTCGACGTGGTCCGGGTGGATGAGCGGCCCGATCTCGGTTGCGGGATCGAGCGGATGGCCGACCTTGATGCGAGTCACGCGTTGAGCGAGCCGTGAAGCAAACTCGTCATGGACCGGCGCCTCGATGAGCGCGCGGCTCGACGATGTGCAGCGCTCGCCGTTGAGCGAGTAGATCATGAACAGCACCGCATCGAGGGCGCGATCGGGATCGGCGTCCGCGAATACGATGACGGGATTCTTGCCGCCGAGCTCGAAATGCACGCGCTTCAGCGTGGCCGCGCCCTGCGCCATGATCAGGCTGCCGGTCGCCAACTCGCCGACAAAGCCGATCGCCCTTATGTCGGGATGCTCGGTCAGCGCCTTGCCGGCTTCCTCGCCGAGGCCGTGCACGACATTGAGCGCGCCCGGCGGCAGCCCCGCCTTCAGGCAGATCTCCGCCAGCAACACCGCGGTGAGCGGGCTCCACTCCGCCGGCTTGTGAACGACCGTGCAGCCGGCCGCGAGCGCGGGCGCGATCTTCCAGGTCGACAGCATGAACGGCGTGTTCCAGGGCGTGATCACCCCGACCGGACCAATCGGCTGGCGCAACGTGTAGTTAAGGTGCGTCTCGGTCGGTAGCGAGCGGCCGTCGGCAGCGCCGGGTGCGCGATCGGCATAGAACCGGAAGTTTTCCGCGCCGCGCAGCGCGGCCTTCGCCATGTAGCGGATGGGCTGGCCGGTATCGACGCACTCGATGAACGCGATCTCGTCGGCGCTTGCCTCGATCGCATCGGCGATCCGATGCAGCAGCGCCCGCCGTTCCTCGCCGCTGGTTTTGCCCCAAGCGCCGCGGAAGGCGCGCGTCGCCGCGCGTGCGGCGCGATCGATCTCGGCGTCGCCCCCGCGCGCGACATTCGCCAGCACGCCATTGTCGATCGGCGACAGCGTCGCGAACGTCGCGCCAGCGCCCAAGTCCGCCTTGCCGTCGATCAGGTGGGGAACCGTTCCGTTCCGGAACCGCGCGAGGTAGCCGTCGGCACGGGCGAGCGCCTTTTCGAGCGCGTTGCTCATGCGGCCTTTTCGCCCGCGGCCGCCTTGCGCATCGTGTTGCGCATCA
This sequence comes from uncultured Alphaproteobacteria bacterium, assembly GCA_963788095.1. Taxonomy (GTDB): domain Bacteria; phylum Pseudomonadota; class Alphaproteobacteria; order Rhizobiales; family Xanthobacteraceae; genus CAVTXS01. Next base: position 197,344 of record CAWBFP010000003.1, read on the forward strand.
GCCGCGTCTCCGGATCGATTTCGTGTACTTCGACGCTCAGCGCCAAAGGCCGCGCAGCGAACGCCTGCTCGAGCGTCTTGTCGGCTGCGGCCATCAACGACTGCGCCAAGGCCTTGCGCTGCTCAAGGCTGCGCCCGTGGCGGATGCGCGCGACGATGTGCACGAAGCCGTTCTCCGGGTTGCCGTCACCGACGCGGTAAGCATCGCGCCGTTCGGCCCGGGTGCGGAAGCCGGCAACCTCGGAAATGCCGCTTGCCACCGCTGCCCCGTGCAGATCGTCTACAAGACGCTGCGGCGAGACTTGCTTCTCCACGTTGGCGGAATACTCGATGATGATGTGCGGCATGCCCGACCCCTTTCGGTAATTATGCACAGCTGAAAGCCCAATTTTTGTGCAGCGCGCCGCACGCGCGTTGACGGCGGCGGCCGATACCGTTAACATGTTAATTTATGCACCGCAGCATCGTCAAGGCCGGCCCCGGCTGCAACTCGCAAACAATATGAAACCCGACAAGCCAGGCACTGGTCCGTCGTCGCGCACCCGTCCGTTCGCGCGTTCGCTGCCGATGCAGCTGATGCGGGCGCGCGAACTGGTGATGCGGCACTTTCGGCCGCACCTGCACGAGCACGATCTCACCGATCAGCAATGGCGCATCATCCGCGCCTTGATGGAGGCCGATGCAATCGAGATCGGCGACCTGAGCGAGCGCTGTTGCATCCATCCGGCAAGCCTCTCGCGCATCCTGCCTAAGCTCGAGACCTCCGGCCTGGTCAGCCGCCGCGGCAACGCCGACGACAAGCGCCGCGTGATGGTTGCGATCGCCCCGCAGGGCCGCCGGCTGTTCAACAGCATGGCGCCCGAATCCGCGGCGAGCTACGCGGCGATCGCCCGCAAGCTCGGAGCCAAGCGCCTGCACGACACCTACCGCGTGCTCGACGAGCTTATCGTGGCGCTGGGAGACAGAAGGTCCGACGCCCCTCCGGCGCGGCCAGGCAAGGCGCGGGCCGACGGCGGCGCCAAGAAATGACGGCCGCTCGGCACCTGGCGCGCAATTCGCGATTGCGCTCGGCCCCTGAAATGTTCAACACTGGCGCGACGGCTGCGCGTCCGTGCCGGCCATGCCGGCGACTGATCGCCAAACAACGCTGACGCATCCGCATCGGGAGGAGTTTCATGAAGCTTGGTAAGTTATCGACCCGCGCGCTCTTGCTGGCCGGGGGCCTCGGCGCATTCGCCGCGGCTTCGTGGCCGGCGGCCGCTCAACAGCAACCAGCGGCTTCCCCACCCGCTGCGGCGCCGGCGCCGGCAGCCGCGCCGCCGGCCGGTAGCCCGCCCGGGCGTGCCGGACCGCCCGGCTCGGCGCTCTTCGATCGCCCCGATCACGAGGGCGCCAAGAAGCTCGCGCCGGTCGCGCCGCCGCCGATTCCGCTCGCGGCCGACAAGTTCCAGCTCGACAAGCTCAAGCTGCCGAAAGGCTTCAAGATCGAGGTCTACGCCTCGGGCCTCAACAACGCGCGCTCGATGCGGCTCGGCGACAAGGGCACGCTGTTCGTATCGACGCGCATCGCCGGCAACGTCTATGCGGTCGTCGACAAGGACGGCAAGCGCGAGGTCAAAACCCTGGCGCAGGGGCTGCATCGCCCCAACGGCCTCGCCTTCCACAACGGCGCCCTCTACGTCGCCGAGCTCTCCAAGGTGTGGAAGTGGGAGAACATCGAGGACAACCTCGACAAGCCGCCGGCGCCGGTGATGATCCGCGACGACTTCCCCAAGGACGAGCCGCACGGCTGGAAGTTCATCGGCATCGGCCCTGACAACAAGCTCTACGTGCCGATCGGCGCGCCCTGCAACATCTGCGCGCCCGGGGACGCCTATGCCCAGATCCGGCGCATGGATCTCGACGGCAAGAACGAGGAGGTGATCGCGCGCGGCGTGCGCAACACCGTCGGCTTCGACTGGCATCCGGTAAGCAAGCAACTCTACTGGACCGACAATGGCCGCGACTGGCTGTCGGAGGACGTCCCTAACGACGAGCTCAACCGCATCACCAAGCCGGGCCAGCATTTCGGGTTCCCGTTCTGCCATCAGGGCAACCTGCCGGACAACGAGCAGGGCTGGGGCCGCTCCTGCGACGAGTTCGAGAAGCCGATCGCACTCATGGGTCCACATACCGCGGCGCTTGGGATGCGCTTCTATACCGGCAGCATGTTCCCGAGCTCGTACAAGAACGCGATCTTCATCGCGCGTCGAGGCTCCTGGAACCGAACCGTCAAGCTCGGCGGCGATGTGGTCGTCGCCTACCTCAACAAGGACGGCACGGTGAAGTCGATCGAGCCGTTCCTGACCGGCTTCATCCAGAACAACAACTATATCGGCCGTCCGGTCGATGTCCTGCAGATGAAGGACGGCTCGCTGCTGGTCTCCGACGACTTCGCCGGCGCGATCTATCGCGTCTCGTTCGGCGACGGCCGCGTCGCCGCCGGCGGCGGCAAGCGCCAGTAGCAGTTACCCGCCGCGCGGCGGGGGGCGGAACCTTCGCCCCCCGCCGCTTATTTATGCCCAATCACCAGGGCCGGGTCGGGAGAGCTCGTTTGCGGGCGATCGTTCTCGCATTGGCGGTTGTCGGTGCGTTGTCGAGCTTGGCCCGCGCACAAACCTTCGACGAGCGGCTTTCGCTCTGTCTCGCCTGCCACGGGGAGAAAGGGCAATCGGAAACGCCGGAGGTACCCTCGCTCGGCGGCCAGCCGTCCATGTACCTGTTGATCCAGCTCTACATGTTCCGGCAGAACCTGCGCAAAGCCGAGCCGATGAACGAGATGACCAAAGGCCTGAGCGATGCGGAGCTACAGAGATTCTCCGACGCGGTCGCGAAGTTGCCGCCGCCGCCAGCAGCCGCGGACGGCGACGCCGATCGCGTGAACCGCGCGCGCGATCTGGTGACGCGTCACCGCTGCGGCTTCTGCCACGACGCCGACTTCTCCGGCAACGAGTCGGTGCCGCGGCTGGCAGCGCAGCGTGAGGACTACCTGCTCAAGGCCTTGCGCGAGTACAAGGCGGGAACCCGGCACGAGTACCAGTCGATCATGGCCGAAGTGATGGGACCGCTGCAGGATCAGGATCTGGCGGACCTCGCGCATTTCCTTGCCCGTGTGCCCTAGTCAAAGTGGGGATGGCTCTTCGCCGCATCGCCATCGTCTTCTGCGCGGGAAGAGGCAACGATCAACGGAATGTGATGTGAGCGCAAAGCCTTGCTCCGCGACCGCAACGCGACTAGCTTACGAAGGAAGGCTGGCGGCTCGCGGTAGTCGTCGCTGGTAAATGCGTACTCGCACATGAGGACTAATATGGCCTGGACCACGCCGACCCTCGTTGAGATCTGCATCGGTCTCGAGATCAACGGCTACCTGCCAGCCGAGTTCTGATCCGGCCGCGGCGGCGCCGCGCCATGGCATGGGGCGCCTGATCGCCATCGTGCTCGGAGCGGCCGCCGGAGGCGGTTTTCCGCAATGGAATTGTCGTTGTCCCGTCTGCGCCAAGGGGTGGGACGGGCGTGCGCTTGCGCGCACCCAATGCAGCGTGGCGGTTTCCGGCGATGGCGAGCACTGGATTCTGCTCAACGCTTCGCCTGATCTGCGCACGCAAATCCAGGTCACGCCGGCGCTGCATCCGCGCGGCACGCCGCGCGGCAGCCCCATTGCGGCGGTCGTTGTGACCGGGGGCGAAATCGACCAGATCGCCGGGCTGCTCAGCCTGCGCGAAGGCCAGGCCTTCGAGCTCTTCGGCACTGCCGAGACCCTGGGCGCGATCGATGCCAGTCCGGTTTTTGCGGCTTTGGCGCCAGACCTGGTGCCGCGGCGATCGGTCTCGCCGGACACAGCGTTCGCGCTGCCGGGCGGGATCGAGGCGGAGCTGTTCATCATGCCCGGCAAGGTGCCGCTCTATCTCGAGCGCCCCGATCGCGCCCTTGCCGGCGATCCTGGCGCGAACGTCGGCATCGAGATCCGCTGCGGCGGCGCGCGCCTTGCCTTCGTGCCGGGCGCGGCTCGGCTCACATCCGAGCTGAAGCAGCGGCTCGCGCGCGCCGATCTGATCCTGTTCGACGGCACGCTGTTTACCGATGACGAGATGGTCCGCACCGGGACCGGCAGTAAAACCGGGCACCGCATGGGCCACATGCCGATCGATGGGCCCGATGGATCGCTGGCAGGCTTACGCGACCTGTCCAATCGGCGCATCTACATCCATCTCAACAATACCAATCCGGTGCTGATCGCCGACTCGCCCGAGCGTCGGACGGTCGAGGCCGCCGGCTGGGAGGTGGCTGAAGACGGCATGGAGCTGGTGCTGTGACCCTGCTGACGCCGGAAGAACTGGAGCGGCAGCTGCGCGACATCGGCGCACGCCGCTACCACAACCGGCATCCGTTTCATCACCTGTTGCACGGCGGGCAGTGCAGCAAGGGCCAGGTGCAAGCCTGGGCGCTCAACCGCTACTACTACCAGGCCATGATCCCGGTGAAGGATGCCGGCCTGATCGCCCGCTGCGACGACCCGGCGGTGCGGCGGGAATGGCGGCATCGGCTGGCCGATCACGACGGCGAAGCCGCCTCCGACGGCGGCATCGCGCGCTGGCTCAAGCTCACCGACGGGCTGGGGCTCGATCGCGATTATGTCGTGTCCACGCGCGGCATCCTTCCGGGCACGCGCTTCGCGGTCGACGCCTATGTGCATTTCGTGCGCGAGCGTTCGCTCACCGAGGCGATCGCGTCCTCGCTCACCGAGCTGTTCTCGCCGGTGATCATTTCGGAACGCGTGGCCGGGATGCTGGCGAACTACGCCTTCGTCACGCGCGAGACGCTGGCCTATTTCGACAAGCGTCCTCCGCAGGCGCAGCGCGATGCCGACTTCGCGCTGGCCTATGTGAAACGCGAGGCCAGGACGCCGGAGGCCCAGCAGGCGGTGCTCAACGCGCTCGAATTCAAGTGCGACGTGCTTTGGGCGATGCTCGATGCGTTGTACCATGCCTATGTTGCGCCGAGGCATGTGCCGCCCGGCACGTTCGTGCCGGCCGAGTAGAGGTTGCGCGTGGCCGAATCGACTGGACCCGATGCGATCGCCGCGGATGCGCGGCCGCGCCTGCCGCGCGGCGTGCGGCTGGTGAACAGCGAGGCGCAGGGCGGCTTCGTGCTGTTGGCGCCGGAGCGCGTGTTCAAACCCGACCCGATCGCGCTCGCGATCCTGCAGCGCTGCAGCGGCGAGGCGACGTTGAGCGAGATCGTGGACGACCTCGTCGCAACATATTCGGCGCCGCGCGAGCGGATCCTCGCCGACGTGACCGCGCTGCTGCGCGGTCTTGCCGACAAGCGGCTGCTGGAGTTGTGATGGCGATGGACACGCCACGTGAAAGGACGGGCGCGAACGCGCTGCCGCGGCCGCTCGGCCTGCTGGCCGAGCTGACCCATCGCTGTCCGCTCGGCTGTCCGTACTGCTCCAATCCGCTGGCGCTCGAGACGCGCGACGACGAGCTCGATACGGCAACGTGGGCGCGCGTGTTCGGCGAGGCGGCGCTGCTCGGCGTGCTGCAGGTGCACCTCTCCGGCGGCGAGCCGGCGGCACGGCGCGACCTCGTCGAGATCATGGCGTCGGCGCGCGATGCCGGGCTCTACACCAACCTGATCACGTCCGGGGTCGGGCTCACCAACGAGCGCCTCGGCGCGCTCGCCGACGCCGGCCTCGACCACGTCCAGATCTCGATCCAGGACAGCGCCGAAGCATCAGCAGATCACATCGCCGGCTATCGCGGCGCCTATGCGCGCAAGAACGCGCTCGCCGCCCAGGTCGTGCACCTAGGACTGCCGCTGACCGTCAACATGGTGGTGCACCGCGCCAACATCGATCGCATCGAAGACATGGTCGCGCTCGCGCTCGACCTCGGCGCGAGCCGGATCGAGGTCGCGCACGTGCAGTACTACGGCTGGGCGCTGAAGAACCGCGCTACGCTGATGCCGACCCGCGCGCAGGTGGAACGCGCCACGCGCGTGGTCGAGGACCTGCGCACCCGCCACGAGGGCCGGATCGTGATCGACGCGGTCGTGCCCGACTATCACGCGCGCTATCCCAAGCCTTGTCTCGGCGGATGGGGAAGGCGCTCGCTCAACATCAACCCGTCGGGCCGGGTGCTGCCGTGCCACGCCGCCGAGGTCATCCCTGGCTTGGAGTTCTGGTCGGTGCGCGATCGTTCGCTCGCGGAGATCTGGCAGTCCTCGCCGGCGTTCCAGGCGTTCCGCGGCACCGGCTGGATGCAGGAGCCGTGCGCCAGCTGCCCGCGCCGCGAGGTCGATTTCGGCGGCTGCCGCTGCCAGGCCTTCCTGCTCACCGGCGACGCGCGCGCGACCGATCCGGTGTGCGTGCTCTCGCCGCGCCACGCCGAGGTCGCGGCGCTCGCCGGCGTGCAGGAGGACACGCCCTACGACTATCGGCGGCAGCGGGTGCCGGCCGAAGGCGTTTGAAATCGGGTGGTACCAGGCACAGGCCGCATTACATATCACAGGCCATGGAAACCGAAACCCACCACTGCGTTTTCGAGACCGCCATAGGGCCGTGCGGCGTGGCCTGGAGCGCACGCGGGCTCGTCGCCGTGCAGCTGCCGGAGGCAAACCGCGCCGCAACCGAAAAGCGCCTGACCGCACGAGCGTACAGCGCCGGCGCCGCCGCGCCGCCGCCGTGGGTGGCGACGCTGATCGGCGACATTCAGCGATATCTCGCGGGCGAGCCGGTCGATTTCTCCGCCGTCGAGGTCGATCTCTCCAGCCTCGATCCATTCCGGTGCCAGCTCTATGGCGCGATGCGCACGCTCCGCTGGGGCGCCACCACGACGTACGGGGCGCTGGCGCGCGAGGTCGGCCGCACCGATGCGGAGGCCGCGCGCGACGTCGGGCAGGCAATGGGACGCAATCCGGTGCCGATCGTCATCCCGTGCCACCGCGTACTCGCGGCCGGCAACAACCTCGGCGGTTTCTCGGCGCGCGGCGGCGCCGCCACCAAGGCAAAACTGCTGGCGCTCGAAGGCGTGCACTTCGACGGCGGCGCGCCGCGCCTGCCGGGCCTTTAGCAGACGGGCGCCAAGCGGCCATCTGTCCGAACCCGTTGGCCGGGCTAAACAATCCCTGCTTGCGCTCTGTAAGTTGGTAAGTTATCTTACCTGCATGAAACACCAGCGACGCAACGAGGCGCCTCCGGCCTTTTCAAAGGTTTCCGTCAAGAGCCAGACCGTTATCCCACGCGAAGTGCGGGAGCGGCTTCGTCTCAAACCCGGCGACACTTTGCGGTATCGGCTGACGGACGCCGGCGTGCTGCTCGACAAGGCACCGGCTGCGGAAGACGACCCGTTCGTTTCGTTCACAGAATGGGCGAGCGAGGCCGACGAGAAAGCCTATGCCGACCTCTGAGCGCTTCGATGCCTTCGAGGTCGTGATCGTTCCGTTTCCCTATTCCGACCGGCTGGCGGAAAAGCGTCGGCCCGCGCTCGTCATCTCCAATCGAACGCTCGGGCAGTTCGGCGTGGTCTGGCTCGCGATGATCACCAGCGCCGACAATCCGCCATGGTCGTGCGACGTGACGATCGACGACTTGGCCGGCGCGGGCTTGCCGGCGCCGTCAGTGGTGCGGCCGGTCAAGATCGCCTGCATCGAACCGGCGCGGGTGCTGCGCCGCGCTGGTCGGGTCGACGCCGCAACGGCACGCAAGGTGGTACGTTCGCTGAGCGATTTTCTCGCAAGCCCCTCACCTGGTTCAGTACAACTTCTACATCAATGATCGACGGTGGGGCCGGATGTTCGTGCGCATCTGTCCTTATCTTCCGTTCTCCGCTCGCGTCTGCCTCAATCAACATCACTGGCTGGCGAACCGAATGCGCGAGGAGGGTATTGACTTTAAACAATGTGCCAATGCCTTCACCAAAGGCTCGGCGCCTCAGCGCCTCCAGCAACTTGCGGACCTGCTCGATCCTCGGGAGCTATTGACTTGCGGCCAAAAATGGTTGGCGCGCCTGACGCCGTTCTTCACTGCGAAGGAGCGAGAGGAAGCGGGCTGTCAGCATCGATTGTTCTTCTCGCAGATCGAGTTTTGCGACAACCTCATCTTTCATCGCCGCGCGGCACTGGACAGTCTTGGGCAGCGACTGCTCGATGCCAACCGAACAATCGGACAGCCCAACAAGATCACGGTGATCTTCGGTCGCAGGATCAGCAAGCATTATCGAGGCAAGCTGCAAACCGAGATCGAAGACATGAACTTGCCGAACCGAGTGATCCGCAGCGACTACGGCAATGGCTTTATCAAGCAGTACGTTCGCGATCACTTCATCCTGCGGACCGAAACCGCCAGCAACAACGTCAACGACTATGGCGTGAACAAATCGGTACAGAACCTACCGGCTCTCCGCAATGCCCTCGCAGCGATCAACGACAATTACCTGAAGGTCCAGCAAGACATTCTGGAGACCTTCATCGATCGCGGCCAGCTCCGAAAACTGGCCGAACCCACGATCACTCCGACTGGAAAGCGCATCCCCGGCCTCAAGCTCGACCACCCACGACAACTCGCCCTCATGCACGCCCTCGTGCGGTTCGCGCATATCGCCGGTGGTAACGCTCTCACTACTGCCGAACTCCACCCTCGCGTCCTCGCCGTGCTCGGCTGCCCCCCGAACGCTACACATTGGCCTCATTGCGCTATGACCTCGCAAAACTCCGGGCTAAGGGGCTGGTTGCCAAGCTTCCCGACGCGCGCCGCTATCAATGCTCAAGTAGGCCGAGGAACACCCGGAATCCACGAGACGCAATCCGGTGCCGATCGTCATCGCCTGCCACCGCGTGCTCGCAGCCGGCAACAAGCTCGGCTTCTCGACGCGCGGCGGCACCGCCACCAAGGCAAAGCTGCTCGCGCTCGAAGGCGCGCACTTCGACGGCGGCGCCCCGCGCCTGCCGGGACTGTGACGAGTTCGCTACTCCGCCGCCACCCGCGTCGCTTCCGCGACCGGCTCCACCTTGGCGGCGCAGTACTTGAATTCCGGAATCTTGCCGAACGGATCGAGCGCCGGATTGGTGAGCAGGTTGGCGGCCGCCTCCACGAACGCGAACGGGATGAACACGACGCCGTCCGGAACGCCGTCGTCCTGGCGCGCGGTGAGCTCGACTGTGCCGCGGCGGGTGGAGACGCGGATGCGGTCGCCCGGCTTGATGCCGAGCCGCGCGATCTCGCCGCGCGAGAGCGAGGCGACCGCGCCCGGCTCGAGCGCGTCGAGCACGGTCGCGCGCCGCGTCATCGCGCCGGTGTGCCAGTGCTCGAGCTGGCGGCCGGTCGTGAGCACGAACGGATACTCGGCATCCGGCTGCTCGTCCGGCGGCGTGATCCTGGCCGCCACCAGCTTGCCGCGTCCGTCCTGGGTCGGGAAGCGGTCGCCGAACACGACGTCGTGGCCGGGCTTGTCGGGCGCGTCCGACGGATAGGTGACGGCATCCTCGCGCGCGATCCGCTCCCACGAGATGTTGTCGAGCGCCGGCATCAGCGACGCCATCTCGGTGTAGATCTCGCTCGGGTGCCGGTAGTTCCAGGGAAGCCCGATGCGGCGCGCGATCTCCTGCGTGATCCACCAGTCGACCCGGGCGTCGCCCGGCAGCGGCAGCGCCTGCCGGCCCATCTGCACCTGGCGGTTGGTGTTGGTGACGGTGCCGTCCTTCTCCGGCCAGGCCGAGGCGGGCAGCACCACGTCGGCGTGCCAGGCGGTCTCGGTCAGGAACAGGTCCTGCACCACGAGATGCTCGAGGTGCGCCAGCGCCTCGCGCGCGTGGTTGAGGTCGGGGTCCGACATCGCCGGGTTTTCGCCCAGGATGTACATGCCCTTGATCACGTCGGCGTGCACCGCCTTCATGATCTCGACCACGGTCAGGCCGCGCTTGGGATCGAGCGTCGCGCCCCAGGCCTGCTCGACCTTGGCGCGGATCTCGGGGTTCTCGACCGAGCGGTAGTCGGGGAAGAACATCGGGATCAGCCCGGCGTCGGAGGCGCCCTGCACGTTGTTCTGTCCGCGCAGCGGATGCAGGCCGGTGCCCGGCCGGCCGACCTGGCCGCAGATCAGCGCGAGCGCGATCAGGCAGCGCGCATTGTCGGTGCCGTGGACGTGCTGCGACACGCCCATGCCCCAGAAGATGATCGCGGACTTCGCGCGCGCGTAGGAGCGCGCGACCGCGCGCAGCGTCTCGGCCGGGATGCCGCAGATCGGCGCCATCTCCTCGGGCGTGAAGTCCTTGATGTGCTCGGCGAACGCCTTGAAGCCCGAGGTCTGCGCCTCGACGTACTGCCGGTCGTAGAGGTCCTCGGCGACGATGGTGTTGAGGATGCCGTTGAGCATCGCCACGTCGGTGCCGGGCGTGAACTGCAGCATGTGGGCGGCGTGGCGCTTGAGCGCCTGGCCGCGCGGGTCCATCACGATCAGCTGCGCGCCGCGCTTGGCGGCGTTCTTGAAGAAGGTGGCGGCGACCGGGTGGTTCTCGGTCGGGTTGGCGCCGATCACGATGATGACGTCGGAGTTCTTGCACTCGTTGAAGGTGGCGGTGACCGCGGCCGAGCCGATCGTCTCCAACAGCGCCGCCACCGACGAGGCGTGGCAGAGCCGCGTGCAGTGGTCGACATTGTTGGTGCCGAAGCCGGCGCGCACCAGCTTCTGGAACAGGTAGGCCTCCTCGTTCGAGGCCTTGGCGGAGCCGAAGCCGGCGAGCGCCTTGGCGCCGTCGCGGTCGCGGATGCGCTTCAAGCCCGCGGCCGCGCGGTCGAGCGCCTCCTCCCAGGTGGCGATGCGGAAATGCGTCCACGGATTGGCCGGATCGACCGTGTCGTGCGCATGCTTGCCGACGCCGTCCTTGCGGATGAGCGGCTGGGTGAGCCGGTGCGGGTGGGTGACGTAGTCGAAGCCGAAGCGGCCCTTCACGCACAGCCGGTTCTCGTTCGCCGGCCCGTTCTTGCCGCTGACGTAGAGCAGCTTGTCGTCCTTGATGTGATAGGTGAGCTGGCAGCCGACGCCGCAATAGGGGCACACGCTGTCGACCGAGCGGTCGGGGAAATGCGCCGCGGTGCGCACGTTGGCGGCATCGACCAGCGTCGCCGGCATCAGCGCGCCGGTCGGGCAGGCCTGCACGCATTCGCCGCAGGCGACGCAGGTGGAGGCGCCCATCGGGTCGTCGAAGTCGAACACGATCTTTTCGGCGATGCCGCGGCCGGCCATGCCGATCACGTCGTTGACCTGCACCTCGCGGCAGGCGCGGACGCACAGGTTGCAGTGGATGCAGGCGTCGAGATTGACCGCCATCGCCGGGTGGCTGCGGTCGGGCGCCGGCGGCTCCGCGCCGCGGGAAGCGGCTGAGCGCGATCCCCATGCGATCGGCCCAGCTCCAGAATTTCGACGCCGGATCGTGCGCGGCTCCGTCGCGGTCGGGCTGGTCGGCGATCAAGCAGCTCGAACACCATCCGCCGCGCCGCCTTGGCGCGCTCGGTCGCGGTCGTCGACCTTCATGCCGTCAGTCGGCGTGCGGATGCAGCTTGCGGCCAGCACGCGCTCGCCCTCGATCTCCACCATGCAGGCGCGGCAGTTGCCGTCCGGGCGATAGCCGGGCTCGGGCGCGTAGCACAGGTGCGGGATCTTGATGCCGAGGCGCTGCGCGACTTGCCAGATGGTCTCGCCGTCGCGCGCCTCGACCTCGCGGCCGTCGAGCGTGAACTTGATCGTCGTACCGGAACCGTTGGTCTTTGCCATCGTTCTAAGTCACCAGCCGTAGGCGTGGGCAAAGGCGCGCGCCGCACGCCGTCCCCACGCCGGATGCAGGACCGTGGGCACCTGCGGCGTCGCGACGCTTCGCCCACCCTACACCTATTCATGATCACCAACTCCCAAGCGGCTTCGCGAGATCCTCGCGAAAGTACCTGAACACGCAGTGCAGCGGGTTCGGCGCCGCCTGCCCGAGGCCGCAGATCGAGGCGTCGCGCATCGCACCCGACAGCTCGTTCATCAGCGCCTCGTCCCAGGGGCCGCTCGCCATCAGCTTGACCGCTTTCTCGGTGCCGACCCGGCACGGCGTGCACTGGCCGCAGCTCTCGTCCTCGAAGAATCGCATCAGGTTGAGCGCCACCGCCTTCATGTCGTCCTTGTCGGACAGGATCACAACCGCGTGCGAGCCGACGAAGCAGCCGTGCTTCTCCAGCGTGCCGAAGTCGAGCGGCTCGTCAGCCATCGCGGCCGGCAGGATGCCGCCGGAGGCGCCGCCCGGCAGGTAGCCTTTGAAGGTGTGGCCGGCGAGCCATGCCGCCGCAGAACTCGTCGATCAGCTCGCGCGCGGTGACGCCCGCGGGCGCGAGCACCACGCCCGGCTTGTTCACGCGGCCGGAGACCGAGAAGCTGCGAAAGCCCTTGCGGTCGCGGCGGCCCTGCGAGGCGAACCAGTCGGCGCCCTTCTCGACGATGTCGCGCACCCAGTAGAGCGTCTCGACGTTCTGCTCGAGCGTCGGCCGCCCGAACAGGCCGACCTGCGCCACATAGGGCGGACGATGGCGCGGCAGGCCGCGCTTGCCCTCGATCAACTCGATCATCGCCGACTCTTCGCCGCAGATGTAGGCGCCGGCGCCGCGCCGCAGATGCACCTTGGTATGCGGCGAAAGTCCCGCCTGCTCGACCTTGGCGAGCTCGTCGGCGAGCATCAATCGCACTTCCGGATACTCGTCGCGGATATAGAGGTAGGTATCGGCTGCCTCGACGATCCAGGCGGCAATCAGCATGCCCTCGATGAACCGGTGCGGATCGCGCTCGAGATAGTAGCGGTCCTTGAACGTGCCGGGCTCGCCCTCGTCGGCATTGACCGCGAACAGCCGCGGCGCCGGTTCCGCGCGCACCAGCGTCCATTTGCGCCCAGTGGGGAAGCCGGCGCCGCCGAGGCCGCGCAGGCTGGCGTCGGTGACGATCTTGATGATGTCGTCGCGCGTGCGCGCGCCGTCGAGGCAGGCCTTCAGCAACGCGTAGCCGCCCTCGCGCGTGTAGGCGTCGAACGCCGTTGGCGTCGGGTAGGCATGCGGGTGCGCGCCTGTCGCCGCGGCCGCGGCAACGCTGTCGGCGGTCGCGCGCATCACCTGCACATGGCCGACGGCGCAGACCGGGGCGCGGTCGCAGGCGCCCATGCAGGGCGCGCGAACGACGCGCACGCCGCGCCCGAGCTTGCCCGGCAGGTCGCGCAGCAGCGTCTCGCCTCCCGCCATGGCGCAGGAGAGCGAGTCGCACACGCGCACCGTGACGGCCGGCGGCGGCGGCCTCGCCTTCCTTCACCACGTCGAAATGGGCGTAGAAGGTCGCGACCTCGTAGACCTCGGCGAGCGCGAGCTTCATCTCGGCGGCAAGCGCCGCGAGATGCGCGGCCGAGAGGTGGCCGTAGCGGTCCTGGATCAGATGCAGGTGCTCGATCAAGAGGTCGCGCTGCCGCGGCCGCTCGCCGAGCAGCGCGCTGCACCTCGTCGAGCGCTTGCGGATCGACCTGGCGCCCCTTCGGCGTGCGCGGCGGCCGCCGACGCCCTTCTCGCTGCTGGTCGACCGCGCTCATGGTGGTTCGCACGAGAAGCACCAACGAAGTTCAGAGGCTGCGCACCCCCCTCCCTGTCCCTCCCCCACAAGGGGGGAGGGAACGCAGCGCGCACATCGCGCTTCCTTGTTCATGGATTCCCTAAAGCGAACACGTTCAAGCGACCTTTTCAGTCAAGTGCCGGAACATCGCCCGGCGCGCCTCCTCGTCCATCTCGGTCTTGAACTTGTGCCGATCCCTGAGCGCGACCGCGCGGGCGGCGGCCGGACGCGCGCGAGACCTCGTCGACGAGGCGCTTCAGGTTCGGAAACTTGGCTCCAGTACTCCTCGCCGAGCACGGTCGGCATCAGCCGCGCCCAGCCCCACACGTCCATGTCGACGATGGTGTAGGTCTTCGCGCGACCATGATAGCGGTCGCTTGGCGAGCCGCTCGATCGAGGATGCCGAAGTGACGCTTGGCCTCGAACATGTAGCGGTTGACCGCATAAGGCAGCTTCATCCGGCGCGTACTGGCGGAAGTGCACCGATTGGCCCGAGAACGGCCCGACCCCGCTCGCCACGAACATCAGCCAGGAGAGCAACTCGCCGCGATTCTTGCGGGGTGTTCTCGGGCAGGAACTTGCCGGTCTTCTCGGCGAGGTAAAGCAGGATCGCGTTGCTGTCGAACACCGTCGCGTCGCCGTCGACGATCGCCGGTACCTTGGCGTTGGGGTTGATCGCCAGGTAGTCGGGCTTGTGCTGGTCGCCCTTGCGGGTGTCGACCGGAACCGCGTCGTAGGGCAGGCCGGTCTCTTCGAGCATCAGCGCCACCTTCATCGGGTTGGGTGCGCCGCTGTAGTAGAACTTGATCATCGTTGATCCTCGTGGGCTGAAAACGCGATTAGAACAAGCCCGACGATCTTGCCGTCGGTGCCGACGTCGATGGCGTCCGCCGCCGGCACCCGCGGCAGGCCGGGCATGGTCATGATCTCTCCGCAGATCGCCACCACGAACTCGGCGCCGGCCGCGAGCCGCACCTCGCGCACCGGGATGACGTGATCGGCCGGCGCGCCCTTGCTGTCCGGATTGGTGGTGAATGAGTACTGCGTCTTGGCGATGCACACCGGCAGCTTGCCGAAGCCCATCTGCTCGAAGGCGGCGAGCTGGTCGCGCACCGGCTTGTCGGCCGCGATGTCCTTGGCGCGGTAGATCTCCCTGGCGATGGTGCGGATCTTCTCGATCAGCGGCATGTCGTCGGGATAGAGCAGCTTCAACTTGCTCTTGCCGCTGTCGGCCGCCTTCACCACCGCGTGCGCGACGTCGGTCGCGCCCTTGCCGCCCTTCGGCCCAATGGTCGGCCATCAGCGCCTCGACGCCGAGCTCGGCGCAGGCCGAGGTGACGAGCGCGATCTCCGCATCGGTGTCGGCGCTGAAGCGGTTGAGCGACACGATCGGCACCAGCCCGAATTTCTGCACGTTCTCGACATGGCGCTGCAGATTCGCCATGCCGATTTCCAACGCCTTCAGGTTCTCGGACTTGAGGTCCTCCTTCTTCACGCCGCCGTGCATCTTCAGCGCCCGGATGGTGGCGACCAGCACCACGCAATCGGGCGCGAGCCCGGTCTTGCGGCACTTGATGTCGAGGAATTTCTCGCCGCCGAGATCGGCGCCGAAACCGGCCTCCGTCACCACGTAATCGGCAAGCTTGAGCGCGGTCGTCGTCGCCAGCACGGAGTTGCAGCCGTGCGCGATGTTGGCGAACGGGCCGCCGTGCACGAAGGCGGGGGTGCCTTCGAGCGTCTGCACCAGGTTCGGCGCCAGCGCGTCCTTGAGCAGCGCCGTCATGGCGCCCTGCGCCTTGAGGTCGCCCGCGCGCACCGGCTTGCGGTCGCGCGTATAGGCGACGACGATGTTCGACAGCCGCGTCTTGAGGTCGTCGAGATCGCGGGCCAGGCAGAAGATCGCCATGATCTCGGACGCCACCGTGATGTCGAAGCCGTCCTCGCGCGGGAAGCCGTTGGCGACCCCGCCGAGCGAGGAGACGATCGAGCGCAGCGCGCGGTCGTTCATGTCCATGACCCGGCGCCACACCACCCGGCGCTGATCGATGCCGAGCGCGTTGCCCCAATAGATGTGGTTGTCGATCAACGCGGCGAGCAGATTGTGCGCCGCCGTGATGGCGTGGAAGTCGCCGGTGAAATGGAGGTTGATGTCCTCCATCGGCACGACCTGCGCGTAGCCGCCGCCGGCCGCGCCGCCCTTCATGCCGAAGGAGGGGCCGAGGCTCGGCTCGCGCAGGCACAGCATCGCCTTCTTGCCGATGTGATTGAGCGCGTCGGTCAGCCCGACCGTGGTGGTGGTCTTGCCTTCGCCCGCCGGGGTCGGCGTGATCGCCGACACCAGGATCAGCTTGCCGTTGGGGCGACCCTGCAGCGACTTGACGCAATCCATCGACACCTTGGCCTTGTAATGGCCATAGGGCTCGAGGTTCTCCGGCGCGATCCCCAGCTTCTCGCGCGCGATCGTCATGATCGGGCGCTTCTCGGCCGCTTGCGAAATCTCGATGTCGGATTTGGGGGCTACGTGCTGCGATGCCGGCGTGGCGGCTTTGACGGCTGGGGCTTGCATCACGATGTCCTTGCGGTGTTTGCCAATCGAACCATCAGGCCGAATCTCGTTCCGGTCGCGAGGCTGACGCTGGTTGCGAATTCGCCGGCACCGACCTTGCCGCCGTCGGCGGCCTTCACGCGCAGGGCCTTGATGCGGCCGTCGGCGCACACGACCGTGAAGCCCTCGCCGTCGACTTCGACGATTTCGCCCATCTTGCCGCCGATGCCCTTGGGATCGCGCGCCGGCAGCGGCTTGGCCTCGAGCACCTGCAGCGTCTTGCCATCGAGTGTCGTCCAGGCGCCGGGCGCCGGGTTGCATCCGCGGATGAGGTTGTGGATCTGCCGCCACGGCTTGCCCCAGTCGATGCGGGCATTCTCGGCGCTGCAGCGACCCTCGTAGGTCGCTTGGCTGTGGTCCTGCTTGATGCGCGGCGCCTTGCCGGCCTTCACCAGGTCGACCGCCTCGAGCATCGCGTCGACGCCCATCGGGAACAGCCGGTCGAAATAGACCGAGCCGAGCGAGTCGGTCTCGGAGATCGGCGTCGTCTTCTGCAGCAGCACGTCGCCGGTATCGAGTCCGTTGTCCGGCCAGAAGATCGACAGCCCCGTTTGCGTCTCGCCCTGGATGATCGGCCAGTTGATCGCGCTTGGTCCGCGGTATTTCGGCAGCAGCGAGGGATGGTACTGGATCGAGCCCTTGGTCGGGACGTTGAGGAAATCCTCCGGCACGAACAATGTGACGAATGCCATCACCTGCAGATCGGGCTTGAGGGCACGGAACTCCTCCCACACCTCCGGCTTGCGATAGGAGGCGGGCTGATAGACCGGAAGGTTGGCGGCCTGCGCGGTCTCTTTCAGCGGATCGGCCTTCTGCCCGGGCTTCTCCGGCGCCACATAGGCGGCGATCACATCCTCGCCGCGCTTGAGCAGCGCTTCGAGCACCGCCTTGCCGAACGCCTGCTGGCCATGCACCACGATACGCATTAAGCCGCTTCCTCCCGGAACCCTCGGCCGTCATGCCCGCGAAAGCGGGCACCCAGCAATCAGCGCATGCATCGCGTCCCCGCCTTCGCGGGCACGACAGGTTTGCTACGCCGCCGCCTCCGCTCGCACCTTCTTGTCGGCCGACGGCGCCGCGCTGATCGCACCCGAGCCCTTGATCTCGGCGATATCGCTCGCCGAATAGCCGAGCACGTCGCGCAGAATCTCCTCGGTGTGCTCGCCCAGCAGCGGCGAGCGCTTCACCTCGGTGATCGAGTCCGACATCTTCACCGGGTTGCCCACGGTCAGGTATTTGCCGCGCGTCGGGTGATCGACCTCGACCACGGTTCCGGTCTGGCGCAGCGACGGCTCCTCGGCGATCTCCTTCATCGACAGGATCGGCCCGACCGGAATGTCGAGCTTGTTGCAGATCTCCATGACCTCGAACTTGGTCTTGGTCATGGTCCACTGCTCGATCGTTTCGAAGATGTGCTTGAGCCGCGGCAGCCGCGCGCTGGGCTTGACGTAATCCGGATCAGTCTTCCACTCCGGCTTGCCGATCAGGTCGCAGATCGCCTCCCACACCGGCGCCTGGGTAATGAAGTAGATGTAGGCATCGGGGTCGCTCTCCCAGCCCCTGCACTTGAGGATCCAGCCAGGCTGGCCACCGCCTGAATCGTTGCCCGAGCGCGGCACCGCCTTGCCGAACGGGATGCCCTCGCCGTATTGCCGGTACTCGGTGAGCGGACCGTGCGCCAGCCGCTGCTGGTCGCGCAGCTTGACGCGGGCGAGGTTGAGCACGCCGTCCTGCATGGCGGCGAGCACCCGCTGGCCGCGGCCCGTGCGCATGCGCTGGTAGAGCGCGCTGACGATTCCGAACGCAAGGTGCAGCCCGGTTCCCGAAGTCGCCGATCTGCGCCCCAGTGACCAGCGGCGGCCCCTCCCGGAAGCCAGTGGTCGAGGCGGCAGCCGCCGGCGCATTGGGCGACGTTCTCGTAGACCTTGCAGTCCTCGTAAGGCCCGGGACCAAAGCCCTTCACGGAAGCGACGATCATGCGCGGATTGAGCTTGTGGATGTGCTCCCAGGTGTAGCCCATGCGGTCGAGCGTACCCGGCGCGAAGTTCTCCACCAGCACGTCGCAATGCTTGACCAGCCGGTCGAGGATCTCCTTTCCCTTCGGATGCTTGGAGTCGATCGTGATCGAGCGTTTGTTGCCGTTGAGCATGGTGAAGTACAGGCTGTCGGCGTTCGGCACGTCGCGCAGCTGCCCACGCGTGATGTCGCCGACTCCTGGGCGTTCGACCTTGATGACGTCGGCGCCCATGTAGGCCAGCAGCTGCGTGCAGGTCGGCCCCGCCTGCACGTGACTCATGTCGAGGATGCGCACGCCCTCGAGCGCCTTGCCGGCTTGGCCGTAAGGCTTGGTCGAAGGATTGGGCAAGCCTTTTTCGGTCGCTTTCGCGGCGGGCTTCTTCACCGCCCTCAACGGCACGACCTTTTTCGATCTCGCGGCTGATTTTGCCGGCGCCTTCTTGGCGGGTTTGGCCGCCTTCTTCGGCTTCTTGGCCATTGCTGTCTCCTCACCTTTTGCCGCTCATGCCTGCGCAGGCGAGCATCCGAAAGCTTTCTGCATTGCGCGCCGTGTTATTTCTTGCGCAGCGCGCTTTGCGGGTTGAGGTTGCCGATGCGGCCGCTCTCGCTGCCGGCGGCCGGGTCGATCACCGCGTTGATGAGCGTCGGCTTGCCGGAGTCCATCGCCTCGTTGACCGCATGCTTGAGCTCGTCCGGCGTCGTCGCATTGACCCCGACGCCGCCGAAGGCCTCCATCATCTTGTCGTAGCGCGAGCCCTTGACGAACACCGTTGTGGCCGGATCGGAACCGGCCGAATTGACGTCGGTGCCGCGGTAGATGCCGTCGTTATTGAAGATGACGACGCAGACCGGCAGCCGGTATCGACAGATCGTTTCCACTTCCATGCCGGAGAAGCCGAAGGCGCTGTCGCCCTCGACCGCGAGCACGGGTTTTCCGGTCTCGATCGCCGCCGCGATGGCATAGCCCATGCCGATGCCCATCACGCCCCAGGTGCCGACGTCGAGCCGCTTGCGCGGCTGATACACGTCGATGATGCCGCGCGCGAGATCGAGCGTATTGGCGCCTTCGTTGACCAGGATCGCGCCCGGCCGCTCCTTGACGATGGTGCGCAACACACCGAGCGCACCATGGTAGTCCATCGGCGAGTTGTTGTTCATCAGCCGCGGCGCCATCTTGGCGACGTTCTCTTCCCGCTTGGACGTGACGGTCTTGATCCAGTCCGCCGGCGGCGCCGGCCAGTTGCCGCCCATGCCACTGAGCAGCGCGGAAACGCACGAGCCGATGTCGCCGACCACCGGCGCCGCGATCTCGACGTTCGAATCCATCTCCTTGGGCTCGATGTCGACTTGGATGAACTTCTTCGATCCGGGCTCGCCCCAGGTCTTGCCCTTGCCGTGCGAGAGCAGCCAGTTCAAGCGCGCGCCGATCAGCATCACGACGTCGGCGTCCTTCAGCACCGTCGAGCGCGCCGCGCCGGCGCACTGCCGATGGGCGTCGGGCAGCAGGCCCTTGGCCATGCTCATCGGCAGGAATGGCGCCCCGCTGTTCTCGACCAGGGCGCGGATCGCATCGTCGGCCTGCGCGTAGGCCGCACCCTTGCCCAGGATGATGAGCGGGCGCTTGGCGCTTCTGAGCACGTCGAGCGCGCGCTTGACCGCATCCGGAGCGGGAATCTGCGCGGGCGCCGGATCGACGACCTTGACGAGCGACTTCTTGCCGGCCTCGGCGTCCATCACTTGACCGAACAGCTTGGCCGGCAGATCGAGGTAGACCCCGCCTGGACGCCCCGAGACCGCGGCGCGGATCGCGCGCGCCAATCCGATCCCGATGTCGGCGGCATGCAGCACGCGGAAGGCCGCCTTGCAGAGCGGCTTGGCGATCGCCAGCTGATCCATCTCCTCGTAGTCGCCCTGCTGCAGATCGACGATCTCGCGCTCCGACGAGCCCGAGATCAGGATCATCGGAAAACAGTTGGTGGTGGCATGGGCCAGCGCGGCGAGGCCGTTGAGGAAGCCGGGCGCCGACACCGTCAGGCAGATGCCGGGCTTCTTGGTCAGGAACCCGGCGATCGCCGCAGCGTAGCCGGCGTTCTGCTCATGCCGAAATGAGAGCACGCGGATGCCTGAGGCCTGTGCCATGCGGCCGAAATCCGTGATCGGGATGCCCGGCACGCCATAGATCGTGGTGAGGCCGTTGAGCTTGAGCGCATCGACGATGAGGTGGAAGCCATCGGTCAGTTCGCGCTCGGCTTCGGCCGCTGTCGTGGCCGCGCGATCCTTCACTGCCGCTTCAGCCATGGTGTCCTCCCAAGCTCGTTCTTTGGCGCACTCGCGGGCGCGGGCAGCGTTGTTCAGTCCAGGTAGTCCGCATATTTTGCCACGTGCTCGGCCAGCCCGAGCGCATGGTCGCGCACCAGACTCTCCGCCCGCGCGGTATCGCGCGCCTCCAGGGCCTCGATGATGTTCATATGATCGCGGATCGAACGGGCGGCGCGATCCTGCTCGCCGATCGTCTTGCGTCGGATCATCCGCATATGGGTGAACAGGTTCTCGGCGAGATCGGCCAGCACGCGATTGCGGCTCATGCCGATGATCGCCTGGTGAAACGCGATGTTGACCTCCGAGTACTCGTCGAGCTTGGCGTGCAGCGTGCCGTTCTCGAAAGTGGCGAACATCGCCCGCAACCTGGCGATCTCCTGGTCGCTTGCGGACTGCGTGATCAGCCGCGCCGCCATGCTTTCAAGCGCCGCCCAGGCGGTGATCAGCTCGATCACCTCGCGCTTGGACTTGCGCACGACGTAGACGCCGCGGCGCGGCACCGAGCGCACGAACCCTTCGCGCTCGAGCTGCGCCATCGCCTCGCGCACCGGCGTGCGGCTGATGCCGAGATCGCCGGCGAGCTGCCGCTCGTCGAGCCGGACCTCGCCCGGCTCCGCATAGATGTTGAGCGACACGATCACGTCCTTGAGCGCCGCATAGGCGCGGTCGGCGAACGTCGACGTGTCGGCGAGCGGCGCGAGCGCGACGCGCGCCGGCGCAACGGCTTCACGGCCTGGACGCTGCAGCATAGTCATGCCCACCCCCGAGCTTTTCCCTGGGCGCGCCCAACCCTTTGGTCGGCCGCGTGGTATACATAATTCCTAGGCTATCACCTGCGCGTCGGACATTCAACTGGCTCTGGCTTAGGCCGGCGCCCATGTGCTGCGAACGCGGCTCCATCCGGCTTGGATCAGCGGCCAGAACAGCGCAATCAAGCCGAGCGCCATGATGGTGCTGACCAAGGTGTTGGAGAAGAACACACCGAGGCCGCCCTGGGAGGCGAGCAGCGACTGCCGGAACGCCTCCTCGGCCTTGTCGCCGAGCACGATGGCGAGCACCAGCGGTGCCAGCGGATAGCCGGTCTTCTTCAGCACGTAGCCGATCACTCCGAAGATCGCCATCAGCACGATGTCGAACGGCGCGTTGTGAACCGTGTAGGCGCCGATGGCGCACACCACCAGGATGACCGGCGCGATGATGCTGAACGGGATGCGCAGAATCGCCGCCAGCAGCGGAACGCACGTGAGCACGATCAGGAGGCCGACCAGATTGCCGAGATACATCGAGGCGATCAGGCCCCAGACGAACTCCTTCTGCTCGACGAACAGCATCGGCCCCGGCTGCAGGCCCCAGATCAACAGCCCGCCGAGCAGCACCGCGGCGGTCGGCGAGCCCGGCACGCCGAGCGACAGCATCGGGAGCAGCGCGGAGGTGCCGGCGGCGTGCGCGGCGGTCTCGGGCGCCACCACGCCTTCGATCTCGCCGGTCCCAAACTTCGGTCCGTTCTTGGAGACGCGCTTGGCGATGCCGTAGCTCATGAACGACGCCGGCGTGGCGCCGGCAGGCGTAATTCCCATCCAGCAGCCGATCACGCACGAGCGCAACGACGTCGCCCAATACTTCATCAGCTCGCGCCAGGTCTGGAACACGACCTTCGGATTGATCTTGGCGAAGCCGCCGCGGAAGCTCAGGCCCTCTTCCATGGTCAGCAGGATCTCGCCGATCCCGAACAGCCCGATCACCGCGATCAGGAAGTCGAACCCGGTGAGCAGCTCGTTGATGCCGAAGGTCAGCCGCAGCTGGCCGGTCACCTGATCGAGTCCGACGGCGGCAAGCGCGAACCCGATCATCATCGCCGCCACCGTCTTCATCGGCGGCTCCTTGCTCATGCCGATGAAGCTGCAGAACGCGAGGAAATAGACGGCGAATTTTTCCGGCGGGCCGAACTGGAGCGCGAACTTCGCAACCAGCGGCGCCACCAGGGTGATCATTACCACGGCGAACAGCGCACCGACGAACGAGGAGGTGAACGCGGTGGTGAGCGCTTCGCCGGCTTGCCCCTTGCGCGCCATCGGGTGACCGTCGAACGTGGTCGCCACCGACCACGGCTCGCCCGGGATGTTGAACAGGATCGAGGTGATGGCGCCGCCGAACAGGGCTCCCCAGTAGATGCACGACAGCATGATGATGGCGGAGGTCGGCGACATCGAGAACGTGAGCGGCAGCAGGATCGCCACGCCGTTCGCGCCGCCGAGCCCCGGCAGCACGCCGATGACGACGCCGAGCATGATGCCGATCACCATCACCAGAAGGTTGAACGGCTGGATCACCGTCGCGAAGCCGCCGAACAGGTTGGCAATCTCTTCCATGTCTGATCCGATGACGCGGGCGTCGGCCGTGGAAGCTTTAGAGTCCCAGCAGATCCTCGATCGGTCCCTTCGGTAACGGCACCAGGAACCATTTCTCGAACATGACGTAGGCAACGGCGGGCACGCCGATCGCGAGTGCGGCGACTGTGCCCCAGCCGTAGCCGCCGAGCCACCTCATGAATACCGCGATGAGCAGCAGCGAGGACACGTAAAGGCCGAGCCACGGCACCAGCGCCACGTAGATCGCCAGCGGGAGGATCACCGAGACGACCTGCCGCAGCTGTCCCCATTCCGCGAATAGCTGCTTCGGCGGCTCCCTCAGCGCGTGGGCGAGGTTGACCAGGCTGGCAATCAGGATCACCAGGCCGACATAGAACGGAAAGAAGCCGGCGCGGGGACCTTCTGCACCCCAATTGATGCCCGCCCCTAGCGCCCCGTAGATGACGATGCCGGCAAACAGCAGCATCGCCACCGCGACGGCGATCTCCATCGTCCGCTGCGATGGTCCTGCACCGGCCGGATGCGAGCTCTCGGTCATCGCTTTGCTCGGGATGCGCAAGGGCGTGGCCGGCGGGATCGCGCCCGCCGGCAGCCGCCGCGAGGGAACGTCAGTTAGTGGCGAGGAAGCCCGCGTCCTTCATCAGGTCGCGGTGGCGCTTCTCTTCGTTTTCCACCCACTTGGCGTAGTCGGCGCCGGTCATGAAGGTCTGATTGAACGCCCCGTTCTTCATCAGGTCCTTCCACTCGGGCGTCTCGCGCACCTTCTTGAGTAAATCGACATAGAAGGCGACCTGGTCGGCGGTCGCGCCCGGCGTCATGAAGATCCCGCGCAGCATCAGATATTCCATATCCAGGCCCTGCGACTTGCAGGTCGGGATATCGTTCCACGCCATGTCGGCCGTCACCTTCTCGGTATAGTCGAGCTTCTTGCCGTCGAACACGCAGAGCGGACGCAGCTGTCCGCCGCGCCACTGCGCCACCGCCTCGATCGGATTGTTGACGGTCGAATTGACGTGATTGCCGACCAGTTGCACCGCCACCTCGCCGCCGCCGCGATACGGGATGTAGGTGAACTTCACGCCGGTGGATTTCTCGATCGCAACCGTGATGATCTGGTCTTCCTGCTTGGAGCCGGTGCCGCCCATCTTGAACTGGCCGGGGGGCGCGGCCTTCACGGCGTCGATGTACTCCTTGACGGACTTGTACGGCGTCTCGGCGTTGACCCACAGCACGAACTCATCGAGCGCCAGCATCGCGACCGGGGTCAGGTCCTTCCAGCTCACTGGAATGCCGGTGCCGAGCGGCGTGGTGAACAGGTTGGAAAGGGTGATGATCAGCTTGTGCGGATTGCCGCGCGAGCCCTTGACGTCGAGGAAGCCTTCGCCGCCGGCTCCGCCCGCCTTGTTGATCACCACCATCGATTGCTTCATCAAGCCGTGCTTGGCGACGATGCCCTGAATGGTCCGGGCCATCTGGTCGGCCCCGCCGCCAGTACCGGCCGGAACGATGAGTTCGACCGGGCGCATCGGCTCCCACGCGGCCGACGCCGGCACCGATGCGATCGCGAGCATGAGGGTGCCGAGTGCCGCACAGTGACGCCGCAAAATCAGGGATGTGGTACCAGCCATAGCGTTTCCTCCGAGGGTCCTTCGTTCTTGTTTGACCGGTCGCCGCATTGACGCCGCCAGCGACCGGATTGGTGGCATACATTATAATCTCCGCCGATTGGGTCAACCTATCGGTGCGGGAAAGCATCGAATGCGCCGGTAACATAACCCCGTGAGGCCAGTCCGGTTGCACATCGCGAACAGAGATCGAACGCTTAGCGGCCGGTCTTGCCGAGCAGATGGTCCGAGATGATCTTCAGCTGGATCTCCGAGGTGCCCTCGAAAATCTTGGTCAGCCGGGCATCCCGCCAGTAACGCTCGACCGCATGCAAGGTGGTGTAGCCGGCGCCGCCGAGGATTTGCAGGGCGTCGCTCGTGACCCGCTCGGCCATTTCGGTCGCCTGCAGCTTGGCCATGGCGGCTTCCTTGTCGCACCGCTCGCCGGTGTCGATCATGGCACAGACCTGGTGCAGCAAGCTGCGCGCCGCCTCCACCTGCGTGGCCATGCCGGCCAGCTTGAACCGGATGGCCTGGAAATCCGCGAGCGGATGTCCGAACTGCACCCGTTCCTTGGCGTACGCAATCGCATCCTCGAGCGCACCGCGCGCCAAGCCGAGCGCGCGCGCGGCGGTGTGGGCGCGCGCCACTTCAAGCCCGCTGGTGGCGACGTAGAAGCCTTTGCCTTCCTCGCCGACCATGGCGGACGCCGGCACGCGGCACTGGTCGAACGACAGCTCCCAGGTCTTCCAGCCGAAATAGCCGATCTTGGGGATCGGCGCGCCGCTCACGCCCGGCGGCAGGCTACCGCGCGCCTTCTCCACCATGAAGGCCGAGATGCCACGGTGGCGCCGCGCGGCCGGGTCGGTGCGGGCGAGCACCAGGATGTAGTCGGCGCCGTCCGCGAACGTGCACCAGTACTTGTTGCCGGTGATGACCCAGTCGCTTCCGTCACGACGGGCGCGGCACGCCAGGCTGGAGAGATCGGAGCCCGCACTCGGTTCGGAGAACGCGAACGCGCCCAACGCTTCGCCGCGCGCCATCGGCGGCAGATACTTGGCCTTCTGCTCACCCGACAGCGCCTGCATGCCGATCATCGGACGGATGATCGAGCTCACGCTCATCCACGCCCGGGCGAGCTCCTCGGTCACCAGGCAGTATTCCAGGCACCCGAGCCCGGAGCCGCCGTATTCCTCGGGAATGAGGATGCCGAAGAAACCCAGCTCCGCCAGCCGCTTGATCAGCTCGGGCGGGATGTCGCCGCGCTGCGGATCGCGCTCGTTCGCCACCGGCAGAACTTCCCGCATCGCGAAATCGCGTGCGGTCGCCTGGATGAGCTGCTGCTCGTCGGTCAGCCTGCCGTGCATCGCGTTGCCAGCTCGCCCTCGCCGGATCCGACCCCGGAACTCTGCCCCGTTCCGCCCGTTACACGCGCAGCGGCCGGCCGGAGAACGCAAGTCATGCTCAAATGGGCGATCATCTTCCTGATCATTTCGATCGTCGCCGGCGCCCTCGGCTTCACCGGGCTCTCGGCCACCGCGGCGCGCATTTCGAAGATCCTGTTCGCGATCTTCTTCGTGCTGTTCCTGCTGGTCGTCGGCCTCGCGATCCTCGCCGGCGAGTTTCTGCTCACCCGGTAAGCGCCCGTGCGGAACTCGGCGGCCGCCTTGGCGGCGGCACCGCGAGCTATTCCAGGGTCACGGTCGGGAACTCGGCCGGCAGGATGATCTCCAAAACCTCGCAATCGTCCGAATAATCGAGCACGGCGTGCTTGATGCGCGGCGGCTGGATCCAGCAGGAGCCGGTCTGCATCACGATCTCGCCTTCGCCCTCGAACTTGGATTTGATCCAGCCCTTGAGCACATAGACCATCTGAAAATCGACGTCGTGGTAGTGCAGCTTCGATACCTCCTCCGGACGGCACGGCGGGACGAAGCGGATGACGTGCGCCTGCGCCACCCCGTTCGTCGCCGCGCTGATCCCGAGGTCGCGGTAGTTCGCGTACGAGCGCAGGCCGCTTTTGAAGTCGGCCTCGCTGGCGTGGCTGACCGTGAATTTCTGTTTCGGCCGCGGCCGTGCGCGCACTGCTGGCTTGGTCCGGGCAGAGGGGCGCGCGCGCACCTTGGTCCGTTTCGTTGCAGCAGCAGTGATCTTGCGTCGCGACGCACTCTTCGGACGGGCCTTGGCCATTGGATGCTCCCGGGTTCGCACAAGCGGTGATGTTGCGGCCACAGTATACTCAGAACTGCACCGCGCGTGCAGCTCCGCCATCCTGCAGCCACGGCCGCTGATTGACGGTGACGACACGCCAGCGGGCCTGCGAGGTTCCGCCGCCGAGATGATCGAGCCGCGTGATCGAGCAGTTGTCGATCGCGAACGCGAGGGCGCTCTCCACCGGAATTGCGAGCGCGAGCGACAGCGCCGCTTTGATGGTGCCGCCATGGGTGACCGCAATGATGTCGCGCCCGCGATGTGCCGCGGTCAGCCGTTCGACCGCGGGCGCAACCCGCGCCGCCAAGTCGTCGAAGCTTTCGCCGCCGGGCGCGCGCTCATGCGCCGGCGCCAGCCAGAACGCATGCGCCGCCGAGCCGCGCGCGGCATGGAACTCGTGCCGCACCAGCCCCTGCCACTCGCCCAGATGCTGTTCGGCGAATTCAGCAACGGCCAGCGGCTCGCCGCGATGGCGGCCCTCCGCCGCCGCCATGATCGCGGCCGCCGTCTGATGGGTTCGCTTGAGGTTGCTGGTCAGCCAGACTGCGTCGTGCGGGAGCGCGCGCACCAGGGCGGCGAAGACCGCGCCGTCGCTGCAATCGCAGTCGAGGTCGCTCTGGCCGTAGATGCGCCCTCCGTCCGGCACCGGAGCATGGCGCACCCACCACCAGCGGGTGTCGCTAGCCGGCACGCGCCCGCCCCACGCTGTCCGCTACCTGCGCGTCGAACAGTTGGCGCAGCTCGGCCTTCATGATCTTGCCGTTGGCGTTGCGCGGCAGCGTCTCGGGCCAGAAGCACGACCTTGACCGGCACCTTGAAGGCGGCGAGCCGGCCGGCCACGAACGCGCGCAGCTCCTCCTCGGTCGCCGTGCGTTCCGGGCTTCAGGTTCACGACCGCGGCCGGCTCCTCGCCCAGCGTCTTGTGCGGGATGCCGACGAGGGCGGCGTCCATCACGGCGGGATGGTCGTAGAGCGACGTTCTCGACCTCGACGCAGTAGATGTTCTCGCCGCCGCGGATCAGCATGTCCTTGGCGCGGTCGATGATGTAGAGGAAGCCTTCCTCGTCGATCCGCGCCAGGTCGCCGGTCTGCACCCAGCCGTCGACGAAGGTCTCGGCCGTCGCCTCGGGCTTGTTCCAGTAGCCGCTCACGACCTTCGGGCCCTTTGCCCACAGCTCGCCGACCGCGCCGACCGGCAAGTCCTCGCCGTCGCTCGCCGACGATCTGCATGTCGCCGACCGGCGACGGCGGGGCCGCAGCTGTCCGGGCGGTTCTCGATAGTCCTCGGCGCTGTGGCTGGTGAAGGTGGCCGAGGTCTCGGTCATGCCCCAGCCGTTGCCCGGCGCCGACTGCGGGAACGCCTCGCTTGATCGCGCGCACCAGCTCCGGCGCCGAGGGCGCGCCGCCGTAGGAGACGCTCTCCAGCGACGAGAGGTCGTACTTCTCGCGCGCCGGATGCTCGATCAGCTGCCAGGCGATGGTCGGCACGCCGCCGGCGTGGGTGACCCGCTCGCGCTCGATCAGCCGCATGGCCGGCTCGGCGTCCCATCGCCGCATCAGCACGAGCTTGCCGCCGTCGAACAGCGCCGGGCCCAGCATCGCGCGAGCAGCCGGTGGCGTGGAACAACGGCACCGCCGAGCAGGATCGCCCGCTGCGGCGCCGTCGGGTCCGGCTGCGGGAGCGGCTCGCCGCGGCGCAGGAAGTTCCGCGCCGCGCCGAATGCCGGCCGCCACGATGTTCGAGGTCGATGTTGCGGTGGGTGCCGAGCGCGCCCTTGGGCTTGCCGGTCGTGCCCGAGGTGTAGAGGATCGTGGCGTCGTCGTCGGGCTCGAGCGCGACGTCCGGCATCGGCCGGTCGGGAAGGCTTGCCCAGTCGTTCGACGCGGCCGATCACGTCCTCCAGCCGCGCGACCTGCGGATGTCGAACGGCTCGTCGGCATGCGGCTGACGTAGATGTGCTCGAGGTCGGGGCAGTTCGCCAGGTGTCCGGCCAGGCGGTCGCAGCCGCTCGGCGTCGACGATCGCGACCTTGGCGCCGGAATCGGCCAGGCCGTACTCGAGCTCCGGGCCGGTCCACCAGGCGTTCAGCGGGGTGACGATCGCGCCCGTGAGCAACGCCGCCACAGAAGGCGACCGGCCATTCGGGCAGGTTGCGCATGATGATCGCGACGCGGTCGCCCTTGCTGCACGCCGTCGCCGTGTCAGCGCGTCGGCGACGGTCGAGCGCCGCGCGCGCGAAGCTTCGAAGGTGGCGCGGTCGTCCTCATAGACCAGGAACATCTTCTGTCCATGCGCGCGCCCGGCCGCAGAACACGTCGCGCAGCGTCGGCAGGGCGTTCTTCCAGACGCGCGTACGGATGCCGCGGATGACGTGCTCCTCCATCTCGAACGGCGAGCCCGGCCGGGTGAGCAGCGCGTGGGCCTCGGCGATCGATATCGCGGGCCACGGTCGGGAAGGAGCTGCGCCGGAGGTGGTCATTTGCCGCGGCTCAGTATTGCTTGAGCCGCGCCAGCTGATCGGCGTGGAAATTGGCGTCGCCGAACAGCTCCTGACCGACGCGCACCCGTTTCATGAAGAATCCGACATCGAACTCGTCGGTCATGCCGATGCCGCCGTGCATCTGGACGGCCTCCTGCACGGCCAGGGTCGCGCTCGCCCCGGCCCTGGCCTTGGCGATCGCCACGATCGGCCCGGCTTGATCGAAATCCTCGTCGAGCGTCTGTAGTGCCTTGAGCACGGCGGCGCGCGTGATCTCGATGTCGCTGTAAAGGTGGGCGGCGCGATGCTGCAGCGCCTGGAACTCGCCGATCGCGCGTCCGAACTGCTTGCGTTCCTTGAGATACCCGATCGTACGGGTGAACGCTTCGTCACCGGCGCCGATCAGCTCGGCTGCCACCGCCGCGCGCCCGACATTGAGCACGCCGTTGAGCACGTGCCAACCTTGGTCGACCTCGCCCAGGACCGCGTCGGCATCGACCTGCACGCCGTTGAACTCGAGCCGCGCCGCGTTGTGGGCGTCGACCATGATGGTGCGTTCGGTCTCCAGGCCTTGCGCGTTGCGATCGACCAGGAACAGCGTGATGCCGTCCTTCTCGCCGGGGCCGCCGGCGGTGCGCGCCGCCACGATCAGCAGGTCGGCGACATGTCCGTCGACGACGAAGGATTTCGAGCCGCGCAACGCGAAGCCGTTGCCGGAGCGCGTGGCCTGCAAGGTGATGCGATTCGGACGGTGCTTCGACGTCTCGTCGACCGCGAGCGTGGCGATCAGCGAACCGGCGGCGATCCGCGGCAGATGCTCGCCCTTCTGTGCATCGCTGCCGGCGCGCGCCAGCGCCGAGGCCGCAAGCAACGCCGTCGACAGGAATGGCGACGGGGTGAGCGCGCGGCCGATCTCCTCCATCACGACGCCGGCCTCGACGTGGCCGAGGCCGGAGCCACCGAGCGCCTCGGGAATCAGGATGCCGCTGAAGCCCATCTCGGCGAATTGCCGCCAGAGCGCGGGCGAGAACCCCGCCTGGTCGCGGCGATCACGCAGCGCGCGCAGATGGGAGACCGGCGCATTCTTGCCGAGGAACCCACGCGCGCTGTCGCGCAGCATGACTTGTTCGTCGGTGAGAACCAGTGCCATCGATCACGTCCGGTCGAGGAAGATGGAAACTTTGGCCGCGATCCGGTTCAGGCTCCGGGCAGGGCGAGAATGCGCTTGGCGACGATGTTGAGCTGCACCTCGCTGGTGCCGCCCTCGATCGAGTTCGCCTTGGAGCGCAACCAGCCGCGCGCCAATGCCCCGTCGCGCGAGCGCGCGCTCTCCCATTCGAGCGCGTCGGCGCCGCCCGCCGCCATCATCAGCTCCTGCCGGCGCTTGTTGAGCTCCGAGCCGTAATATTTCAGCACCGACGAGATCGCCGGATTGATCTGCCCGGCTTTGAACAGGTCGCCGGCGCGCTCGAGCGCCAACCGAAACGCCGCCTCGTCGATCTCGAACGCCGCAATCTGTCCGCGCAGCATCGGATCGGCAAGCTCGCCGCGCTCGTCGAGGCCGACCATCTGCGCCGCCAGCTGGCTCAGCGGCCGCGTTCCGCCGCGCTCGCCCATGCCGCCGATCATCGTGCGCTCATGGGCCAGCAGGTACTTGGCGATCTCCCAGCCCTTGTTGAGGGCGCCGACCAGGTTTGCCTTCGGCACCCGCACGTCGGTGAAGAACGTCTCGCAGAACGGCGAGCGGCCGGAGATCAGCGAGATCGGCTTGGTCGAGACGCCGGGGGTCTCCATGTCGAACAGGAGGAAGCTGATGCCCTGATGCTTGGGCGCGGCCGGATCGGTGCGCACGAGGCAGAAAATCCAGTCCGCCTTGTCGGAGTACGAAGTCCAGGTCTTCTGGCCATTGACGATGAAGTGATCACCCTCGTCCTCGGCGCGCGTCTGCAGCGACGCCAGGTCGGATCCCGCATTGGGCTCCGAGTAGCCCTGACACCAGCGGATCTCGCCGCGCGCGATCCTCGGCAAGTGCTCCTGCTTCTGCTCCTCGGAGCCATAGCGCAGCAGCGCCGGCCCGAGCATCCAGATGCCGAAACTGTCGAGCGGCGAGCGGCATCCGAGAGCGCGCATTTCCTGCCGAAGGATCTTGGCCTGCGCTCCCGAAAGCCCGCCGCCGCCGTATGTCGGCGGCCACTCCGGCACCGTCCAGCCGCGTTCCGCCATCCGAACAAGCCATACGCGTTGGGCTTCCGACTGAAACTTCCAGCGGCGCCCGCCCCAACAGATGTCGTCTTCGGTCTGACTCGGCCGGCGCATCTCGGGCGGGCAATTGGCTTGGAGCCACGCGCGCGCATCTTCGCGAAAGGCGGCGAGATCGGCTGTCAAGTGCGTATCCTCCCGGCTATGGCTCCTTGTTGTGTCGACCTTAGCGCCGCGCTAGACCGAAGCAAGGTGGTTCTTCCCTTCCCCATGTCGCCCCGAACATCGCTGCCCGGGCATGGCCGCGCAGGTCGGCGGTATCGGACTTATCAGGAGAGCGGATGGCAATTCAGTTCCACCATAGGGTGGCGATCATCACCGGCGCCGGCGGCGGTCTCGGCCGCCAGCACGCGCTGGCCCTGGCGGCTCGGGGCGCACGAGTGGTGATCAACGACCTCGGCGGCGCGCGCGACGGCACCGGCGGTTGCGACGCCGCGGCGGAAAGCGTGGCGAAGGAGATTCGTGCGGCCGGCGGCGTCGCGATCGCGAACGGCGCGTCGGTGACCGACGCGGCTGCGGTCGAAGCCATGGTGAAGCAGGCAGTCGATGCCTGGGGGCGCGTCGATATCCTGGTCAACAACGCCGGCAACCTGCGCGACAAGACTTTTGCCAAGATGCGCCTGGAGGATTTCCGCGCGGTGATCGACGTGCACCTGATGGGCGCGGTCAATTGCACCAAGGCGGTATGGGACGTCATGCGGGCGCAGAGCTATGGGCGCATCGTGATGACGACGTCGGCCTCGGGCCTGTACGGCAATTTCGGCCAAGCCAACTACAGTGCCGCCAAGATGGCGTTGGTCGGCCTGATGCAGACGCTGGCGCTGGAAGGGGCACGCTACGACATTCGGGTGAACTGCCTGGCACCGACCGCCGCCACCCGGATGACCGAGGGCATCATGCCGGAAACGATGTCGCGCCTGATGGAGCCCGCAGCCGCGACGCCGGGCCTGATCTACCTGGTCAGCGACGACGCCCCGACCCGCGCCATCCTGTGCGCGGGTGCGGGCTCTTATGCGCGAGCCTACGTTACGCTGACACCGGGTGTATTCCTCGGCAACGGCGAAGACGCCGCCGAGCGGGTCGCGGCCCGCTTCGAGGCGATCTCGGCGCGCGACGAAGACACCGTGCCGAAACAGGCCGCCGACCAGGGCAGCAGCGAGGCCGCCAAAGCGCTCGGGAACGTGGACGTCGCTTGATGTCGCAGGATCCGAACCAAGTCGCACCGCTTGCGCATTTGCGCGGGCAGCGTCCGGCGGGGCCGGATTGGTTCGAGCAAGCGCTGCGCCACGCCCCGCAACGAACCTGGCACGAGGTTGCGGGGGCGCGCATCGAGACGCTCACGTGGGGCGAGATCGGCAAACCGGGCCTGCTGCTGCTGCACGGCAACGGCGCGCATGCCGACTGGTGGAGCTTCATCGCGCCGCTGCTCGCGTCCGAGTACCGCGTCGCCGCGTTGTCGTGGTCGGGCATGGGCGGCTCGGACTGGCGATCCTCCTACTCGACCGATCTGTTGATCGCGGAGGCGCTCGCCGTCGCCGACAACAGCGGCCTGTTCGCGGCCGCGACCAAGCCGGTGTTGATCGGGCATTCGTTCGGCGGCGTCCCGACCATCGGGGCGGCGGCGGTCGCGGGCGAACGCCTCGCCGGCGTGGTGATGCTGGACATTCCGGTGCTGTCGCCCGAGCAGCGCAAGGCGCGCGAGGCCAAACGCCGCCCGCGCAGCGAGCCGAAACCGACGCGGATCTACCGCAGCCTGGAAGAGGCGCTGGTGCGGTTCCGCTTCCTGCCGGCGCAGCCATGCGGGCACTTGTTCATCGCCGACCACATCGCCCGCGGCTCGCTCAAAGAGGTGCCGTTGCAGGACGGCAGCGGCACCGGCTGGACCTGGCGCTTCGACCCGTTCATGTGGCGCCACTTCACTTGGCGCGACGCCAGAGAGGATTTGGCCGCCGCCAGGTGTCCGGTCGCGGTGATGTGGGGGGAGCGCTCGAAGCTCTTCGCGCAGGAGAACATCGCCTATATGCGAAGCCTCGCGCCGCCGGGCTCGCCGTTCGTGGCGGTGCCCGAGGCCAACCACCACGTCATGGTCGATCAGCCACTCGCGTTCGTGGCGGCGCTGCGTGGGTTGCTCGCGGGCTGGCCGCCGCGTGCCGAGGCCGTCGCCCGCCTCACCCCCGCTCGCGCAGCAGCCGGCGGATGATCTTGCCCGTGGTGGTCATCGGCATCGTGTCGATGAAGGCGACCTCGCGTGGATACTCGTGCGCGGAAAGCCGGGTGCGCACGAACGACTGGATGTCGGCGGCGAGCGCGTCCGACGGCTGCCGATCCGGCTTGAGCACCACGAACGCCTTGACGATCTCGGTGCGCACCGGATCGGGCTTGCCGACCACGGCGGCCAGCGCGACCGCCGGATGGCGGATCAGGCAGTCCTCGATCTCGCCCGGTCCGATGCGATAGCCGGACGACGTGATGACGTCGTCGTCGCGGCCGACGAAGGTGAAATAGCCGTCGTCGTCGACGATGCCCTGGTCGCCGGTCGTCATCCAGTCGCCCACGAACTTCTCGCGCGTTGCCTCGGGCCGGCCCCAGTATTCGAGGAACATCACCGGGTCGGGGCGCTTCACGGCGATCTGGCCGAGCTCGCCAGGCGCTGCCGGCGTTCCATCGTCGCGGATGACCGCGACGGCGTGGCCCGGCACCGGCTTGCCGATCGCGCCCGGCCGCGTGACGCCGAGCATCGCACACGACGAAAGCACCAGGTTGCACTCGGTCTGGCCGTAGAACTCGTTGATGGTGAGACCGAACGTCGAGCGGCCCCATTCGAGCGTCTCGGTCCCGAGCGCCTCGCCGCCGGAGCCGACGGTGCGCAGGTCGAGGCGGTGGCGCCCGCGCGGATTTTGCGCCAAACGCAGCATCCGCAGCGCGGTCGGCGGGATGAAGGCGTTGCGTACGCCGGCGCGCGCCATCAGCGCGAACGCCTCCTCCGGATCGAACCGGTCGAACTTGCGCGCCACCACCGCCACGCCGTGATGCAACGACGGTAACAACACGTCCAACAGGCCGCCGGCCCACGCCCAGTCTGCCGGCGTCCAGAATCGGTCACCCGGTGCGGGAAAAAAATCGTGCGGCATCTCGACGCCCGGCAGGTGCCCGAGCACGACGCGGTGGCCGTGCAGCGCGCCCTTGGGAGGGCCGGTGGTGCCGGAAGTGTAGATCATCATCGCCGGATCATCGGGCGAGGTCTCGACCGCCGCGAAACCGGACGCCGCCCGCGCGATCGACTCGTGGAAGCCGAGCGCGCCGTCGGCCGCGCCGTCGACCGAAAGCACCAGCCCGAGGCCGGGCAGCTGGCCGCGCAGCTCGGCCACCTTGGCGGCGCCTTGCGCGTTGGTCACCAGCGCCTTGGCGCCAGAATTCTGCAGCCGGTAGGCAAGGGCATCGACCCCGAACAGGACTGCAAGCGGCAGCGCCACCGCGCCGGCCTTGTAGACCGCGATGTGGCCGGCGGCGACTTCCGGCATCTGCGGCAGCAGGACGGCGACGCGATCGCCGCGCGCAATGCCGTGCGCCGCGAGCACGTTGGCGAGCCGGTCGGAGGTGTCCTTGAGCCAGCCGAAGCTGATCTCGTCGGCGTGGCCATCGGCATGCAGATGCAGGATCGCGAGCCGCCGCGGGTCGGCTGCCGCCCACCGGTCGCACACGTCGGTGCCGATGTTGTAGCGCACCGGAACCTGCCAGCGGAAGGCGCGGCAGAGCTCGTCATAATCGCGGATCGCGGGCAGCATCGGACCCGTCGTGTGCTTTACACCACGGAAACGTTTCACGAAATTCCGCCGAAACAAACCTCCGCTATCACGCCTGCAGTTTTTGCGACAGGTGGGCGGAGGAGTGTGCCCGTGAACCTAGCCTTGCCGACGCTGTTCACGCTGCTGGCGGCCGCGTTCTTCCTCACGCTCGAGCGCGTGAAGCCTGGGCGCGAGCTCCCGAACGCACCCGGCTGGTACGCGCGCGCCGTGCTGATCAACCTCTGCCAGGTGGCGATCACGTTTTCGACCAATACGCTGTGGGTGAAGCTGTTCGCCGGCGCCTCGGTTTTAAAGCTCGCCAGCCTGCAGATGCCGTTGCTGGAAGGCTTCATCGGCTGGTTCGTCGGCACGTTCTTCTTCTATTGGTGGCACCGGGTGCGGCACATGCACGGCTTCTGGCAGGTGTTCCACCAGGTTCACCACTCGCCGACGCGGATCGAGGCCATCACCTCGTTCTACAAGCATCCGCTCGAGATCCTGGCCGACTCGGCCCTGGCCGCGGCGATCCTCTACTTCCTGCTCGGCTGCTCGCTGGAGGGCGCGCTGTGGTTCAATTTCTTCGCGGCGACCGGCGAGTTCTTCTACCACTCGAACTTCAAGTCGCCGCCGTGGCTGAAGTATTTCATCCAGACGCCGGAGCTGCACTCGATCCACCACGAGCTCGACGTGCACCGGTACAATTTCGCCGACCTGCCGATCTGGGACCGCATGTTCGGCACCTATCGCGACACCGACAGCTTCGCGCCCGCCTGCGGCTTTCCGCGCCACAACGAGCGCAAGCTCGCGCGCATGCTGGTGTTCAGGGACGTGTATAACGAGTAGTCCGTATCCCGCGTGGTCAACGCACCAACGCGCGCTGCGCTGACCACGGAAACGAGGTCAGTCGCTAATTCACCTTAATCTGCGCCTCGGTGATCCACTTGCGCTGGGTCTCGATATCCTTACGCATGAAGGCATCGAACTCGGCGGCCGACATCGGCATCGGTTGCGAGCCGAGCTTGGTCTGCCACTCGCGCGCCGCCGGCGAGGTCATCACCTTGGTGACCTCGCGGTTCATGCGCTCGACAATATCCTTCGGGGTGTTGGCGGGCGCCATCATGCCGATCCAGATCGGCCCGTCGAAGCCGGGCAGCGTCTCGGCGAGCGTCGGCACGTCCGGCAACAGCGGACTGCGCTGCGGCCCAGTGGTGCCGAGCGCGCGCACCGCGCCCGAGCGCACCTGCTCGACCATGGTCGGGATCGCATCGAACATCCACTGCACCTGCCCGGCGATCACGGCGTTGCGCGCCTGATCGCTGCCGCGGTGCGGAACATGCTGCACCTGGATGCCGGCCATGGCGCGGAAGATCTCGCCGACGATGTGATACGGCGTGCCCGGTCCGGAGGAGGCGTAGTTGAGCGCGCCGGGATTGGCCTTCGCATGGGCGATCAATTCCGGCACCGTCTTCGCCGGCACCGAGGGGTGAACCACCAGCACGTTATAGGCGATGTTCATGCCGGCAACCGGCGTGAGGTCGCGCAGGAGCTGATACGGCCGGTTCGGCAGCAGCGTCTCGTTGGCGGTGTGCGTATTCGACATGATCAGGAACGTGTAGCCGTCGGGCTCCGATTTCGCGACCGCGTCGGTGCCGATCACCGCGCCGGCGCCGGGGCGGTTTTCGACGATCACGGTCGCGCCGAGCGGCTCGCGCAAATGCTCGGCGAGATAGCGCGCATAGACGTCGGCCGAGCCACCGAGGCCGAACGGCACGATGATCTTGATGGTGCGCGACGGCCAGCTTTGTGCCGCTGCCGGTAGCGCGGCGAGCACGGCGCCGGCCGCGAGCGTCAAGCTCAATACGTCGCGACGGGTCTTGGCCATTGCTGTTCCTCCCGATCTTGCAATCTTGTTGCAGGCATCTGTGACCTGCGGACGAAAAAACACAAGCCTCGAATGGGGTGGCGCCGGCACACGTTCGTTCGAGCGAAGTCGCCCACGCCGCACGATTGCGAGCGGCGATGACGGAAGGTTCGCGGGGTTTGAGCCGGCGTCAGCTTGCCGCGGCGAGCTTCTTCTCGATCTGGCGCTTGAGCTCGAGCGCGCGCGGGGAAAGCTCTTCGCTCTTGGCCTTGAGCAGGAAGGCGTCGAGACCGCCGCGATGATCGACGGATTTGACCGCGTTTGCGGAGACGCGCAGCCGCACCGAACGGCCGAGGGCGTCCGAGATCATCGTCACGCTGCAAAGGTTGGGCAGGAACCGCCGCTTGGTCTTGCGGTTCGAGTGGCTCACCTTGTGGCCGGTTTGCGCCGTCTTGCCGGTCAACTCGCACCGCCGTGACATGTCCATGACCTTCCGCTTGCGCCAATGCCCGCGCGGGGCGTTGGCGGATTCCAGCCGATCCTCGGGAGGAAAGTGGGCGGACCTATAGGGACCGAGACGAAATGCGTCAAGCGCCACCGCCGAGGCACATCACATTAACGACGTATTCAGCCCCGACAACCGGATGTGCGGCTGTCGGGTTCGCGGTTCGATTGAACCCGACGCCGCGAGGACCACAAGGCTGCGCATGCCGGTGCTGCGAGGGGTCAATCTGCGATACGCGGCCGCCCTGACGCCGCTCTTGGCGGCGTCGTTTGTCGTTCTGGCCGGCGCAGCAGCAGCCGAAGGCAAGCTCGAAGCACACTATCGGGTTACGCTTGCCGGCCTGCCGATCGGCGGCGGCGCCTGGGTCATCGACGTTGCCGACGATCGTTACACGATGGCGGCGAGCGGTCACGTGAGCGGGGTGCTGAGGGCGTTCTCCAGCGGTGAAGGCACCGCCGCGGTGCGTGGCACCATTCAGGGGACCCGCCTGGGGCCGAGCGGATACGCCATGCACATCAAGTCGCGCAACAAGGTCGACGACGTGCGCATGGGGCTGGTGGGCGGCGCCCTCAAGGAGCTCGCGGTCGAACCCCCGGTCGAGCCCGATCCCAGCCACGTCCCGCTCACCGAGGCCCACAAGCGCGGATTCCTCGATCCGATCAGTGCCGGAATGATCCCAGCCGCGGGTGCCAACGGGCTCGGCGCGGAGGCGTGCCAGCGCACCCTTCCGGTATTCGACGGCCGGCAGCGCTACGATCTCGCGCTCAGCTACAAGCGCACCGAAAGGGTCAAGGCCGAGCGCGGCTACGATGGTCCGGCCCTGGTGTGCTCGGTGGCGTACCGGCCGCTCGGAGGCCACGACCCGGAACGGCAGGCGATCAAGTTCCTGCGCGATAACCGCGACCTGGAGATCTGGTTTGCGCCCATTGCCGGCACCCGGTTTCTCGGGGTGTACCGGATCGTGGTCCCGACGCTGGTCGGCAGCGCCGTGCTCAATGCCACGCGCTTCGTCAGCACACCCCGGCCTTCGCGCGCCGGCGCCGCCAACGCAAAGACCCAGTGAAGACCCCGGGCTGAGGCCTTGACTCTTTTTGCGCGGCGTGATCGCCCGGCCGTTAACCGGTGGCGCTTGCGCGGCGAGGCGATCTCGCCGCAGATTACTCCATCTCGTATTGTTCGGAGGACTGGACCCCATATATCGCGTGAACGAAGTCCGAAAGCGATCGAGTCAGCGATTCGGGCGCGATTCGTTCGAGACTCGTTCCGTTCCTTAAAGCGGCGGCATGATGCCGTCGCATTGTGATACAGAGTGAGCCCCGGAGCACCGGCTCCGGCCCTCCCGGAAAGCCTATGACCTTGTCCTTTTCCCCGGCCGCCAACCGTGCGACCCATGCGCGTGGGGCGGGGGTCACCGCCGTCCTTGGCCCCACCAATACCGGCAAGACCTACCTGGCGATCGAGCGGATGCTCGGCCATTCGTCCGGCATTCTCGGCGTGCCGCTCCGCCTGCTGGCGCGCGAGATCTACAACAAGATCGTCGACCGGCTCGGCACCGATGCGGTCGCCCTGGTCACCGGCGAGGAGAAGATCAAGCCGCCGAACCCGCGTTACTGGGTCGCCACCGTCGAGGCGATGCCGCAGGATCTCGACGTCGCCTTCCTGGCCGTCGACGAGGTGCAGCTCGGCGCCGACCTGGAGCGCGGCCATGTGTTCACCGATCGCATGCTCAACCGGCGCGGGCGGGAGGAAACGCTCGTGCTCGGTGCCCAGACCGTGCGCCCGATGGTCGAGAAGTTGCTCCCCGGCGCCCACATCCTCAGCCGTCCGCGGCTGTCGCAGCTGACCCATGCGGGCGACCGGAAGATCACGCGGCTCCCGCGGCGCACCGCCATCGTGGCGTTCTCGGCCGACGAGGTCTACGCCATCGCCGAGCTCATTCGCCGTCAGCGCGGCGGCGCCGCGGTCATCCTCGGCGCGCTGTCGCCGCGCACCCGCAACGCCCAGGTCGCGCTCTATCAGGCCGGCGACGTCGACTACCTGGTTGCCACCGACGCGATCGGCATGGGCCTCAATCTCGACGTCGACCATGTCGCGTTCGCGTCGGATCGAAAATTCGACGGCTACCAGTTCCGCCGGCTCAATCCCGCCGAGCTCGCCCAAATTGCCGGCCGTGCGGGCCGCGCGACGCGCGACGGCACTTTCGGCACCACCGGACGCTGTGAACCTTTCGAGCCGGAGCTGGTGCAGGCGCTCGAGAGCCACAGCTTCGAGCCGATCAAGGTTCTGCAATGGCGCAACACCAGGCTCGATTTCGGATCGCTTGGTGCGCTGCAGGCAGCGCTCGCGACCACGCCAGCGGAGGCCACGCTGACCCGTGCGCCGGTCGCCGAAGACATTCGCGTGCTCGAGCACGCCGTTCGCGACGACGACGTACGCGCATTCGCCAAGACGCCGCGGGCGGTGGATCTCCTTTGGGACGTCTGCCAAGTCCCCGACTATCGCAAGATCTCGCCCGCCACCCATGCCGAGCTGGTCATTACCCTCTATGGATTTTTGATGCGGGAGGGTAGGCTGCCGACCGACTGGTTCGAGCGCCAAGTGGCGCAGGCCGATCGCACGGACGGCGACATCGACACGCTTTCGACGCGGATCGCGCATATCAGGACGTGGACATTTGCGGCGAACCGTCCGGACTGGCTGGACGATCCGGAGCACTGGCAGGGGGTCACCCGCGGCATTGAAGACAGACTCTCTGATGCGCTGCACGAACGATTGCTTCACCGCTTCGTCGATCGCCGCACCAGCGTGCTGATGCGGCGGCTGCGAGAAAACGCAATGCTCGAAACCGAGGTCACGAAAACCGGAGAGGTCCTGGTCGAAGGCCATGTTCTCGGACGCCTCGAGGGTTTTCGTTTCGCCGCCGATCCGACCGCTGGTGGCTCGGAAGCCAAGGCATTGCGGTCCGCGGCCCAGAAGGCGCTCGCGGGCGAGATCGATCAGCGAGCGGGACGGCTGGCCGGCGCCAGCGACGATCATTTCGTGCTGGCTTCCGACGGTAGCATCCGCTGGCTCGGCGATGCGGTCGGCAAGCTGGCGGCCGGCGAGGATGTGTTGCACCCGCAGGTGCGCGTCATCGCCGACGAGCATTTGACCGGGGCGCCGCGCGACTTGGTCCAGGCGCGGCTCGACCTTTGGCTCAAAGCGCATATCGAAAGGCTGCTTGGCCCGCTCGGTGCACTGGCCCGTGCCGAGGATATCACCGGCTTGGCGCGGGGCATTGCGTTTCAGCTCGTCGAAGCGCTGGGCGTGCTGGAACGCCACAAGATCGCCGACGACGTCAAGAGTTCTCGACCAGGAGGCGCGCGCACTGCTGCGCAAATACGGCGTCCGCTTTGGCGCCTATCACATCTACCTGCCGGCGCTGTTGAAGCCGGTGCCGCGCGTGCTGGCGATGCAGCTGTGGGCGGTCAAGCAGGCAAGCCCCGATACCAAAGGTCTCGACGAACTGCCGCAGCTGGCGGCAAGCGGACGGACCTCGTTCCCGGTCGACAAGGAGATCCCGAAGTCGCTCTACCGCACCATCGGCTACCGCGTGTGCGGGGAACGCGCGCTGCGGGTCGACATTCTGGAACGGCTGGCGGACTTGATCCGCCCGGCGCTGGCCTGGCGCCCCGGGGTTGCGGCCGCCAAACCTCCCGGTGCCGTCGACGGCGCCGGATTCGTGGTGACCGGGGCGATGACGTCGCTGGCGGGCTCCTCGGGCGAGGATTTCGCCTCGATCCTGCGCTCGCTCGGCTATCGCATGGAACGACGCCCCAAGTTGCCGGATCCGGCGGCGGAAAATGCCGCGCCGAGCGAGGCATCGGCGCCAGGGGACGCATCGCCGGGAGCGCTTGCTACACCGGGGTCACCGGATCTGACCTCGGCTGCAGCCGATACGCCGGCGGACGCCGGGACGCTGGCGGACGCCGGGACGTCGGCGGAAGGCGCCGACAAACCGACGTCGGTCGCGGAGGCCCCGGCAGCGCCGACCGATGAAATTGAGATCGCGATGGCCGCGATCGCGGCGAGCCTGCAGGCCGCGACCGGCACCGTGGTGTCCGCCGATAGCGGCGCGGACGGCGAGGCCACGAGCGCCGACCCGACCCCGTCGGAAGCTGCGGCCCCCGATCCGGCCTCGTCGCGGGCCGCGGCCGCCGACCCGACCCCGCCGACCGGCGCCGAAACGGCGGGCGCCGAAGAAACACTGATCGAGGTTTGGCGGCCGGGCCGGCGCGAGGATCGTGGTGTGCCGCGCGGTCGCGCCCGCGCCAGGCGACGCGAGCATGGTCGCAGCGCCGCACCGAGCGTAGCCGAGCCAGTCGCCGCTCCCGCGCCCGAGACGCGCCCCGGCGCGGCAGCGCCGGAAGGCGACACGCCGCCGGCGGCGCGCGACGACGCGGTCGGTCAGCGCCGGCATGCGCACCGCAAACGCCGCGATGCCGACGAGCGGATGCGCGAGGATCGGCGGCCCGATGAGCGACGGCGCGCCAGCCGGCCGCGCCGGGACCGAGCCGAGGACGACCACGAGGGCCGCGAGGGCTATCACGGCAGGCCGCGACGCGAGCGCGCCGATGCGGCGCCGAGGAGCTTTGGCGGGCCGCGCGAGCGACGCGAGAAAATGCCGGATCCGGACTCACCGTTCGCCAAGCTTGCGGCCCTCAAGGAGCAGCTTGAAGCCAACGCAAAGGAACGGCGGTAGCGGCGGCTTGAGTACGGAGCGGCAGCGCATCGACAGGTGGCTCTGGCATGCACGGGTCGTGCGCACGCGCACGGCCGCCGCAGCGCTTGCCGGCGGCGGTCACGTGCGCCTCAACGGCGAGCGCATTGATGCCGCCAGCCGCCAGGTCAAGGCCGGCGACGTCGTCACGGTGGCGCTCGACCGGACCGTGCGGGTGATGCGTGTAGCTGGCTTTGCCGAGCGGCGGGGCTCGGCCGCCCGGGCGCAGGAGTTGTACGAGGACATCAATACTGGAGCGCCACATGGCGCCCCTTGCGGGGAAGTCGCCGCCGCTCCAAGGCGCGAGCCGGGGACGGGCCGCCCCACCAAGCGGGATCGCCGCGATCTCGAAAAGTGGCTGCGCGACGATTGAGTCGAGGTAACGTAACGATTGGACGGTGAAATCGCCGGCGATTGCCCTACCTCATATGCCAAGCCTGGTGCGCGGCCGCCCGACGAGCCATCGCTGCGGCGAACGCTTGCACCGTAAGGACCCATACGCTAGGCACTCGCGGCGCCCGAGAAGCGACAGCCGATGACCTACATCGTCAACGACAACTGCATCAAATGCAAATACATGGATTGCGTGGAGGTATGTCCGGTGGACTGCTTCTACGAAGGCGAGAACATGCTCGTCATCCATCCAGACGAGTGCATCGACTGCGGTGTGTGCGAGCCCGAATGTCCGGTCGAGGCGATCAAGCCCGATACCGAGCCGGGGCTTGAGAAGTGGTTGAAAATCAACGCGGATTTTTCGAAAGTTTGGCCCAATATAACGGTCAAGCGCGAGCCGCCGG
This sequence comes from uncultured Alphaproteobacteria bacterium, assembly GCA_963788095.1. Classification (GTDB taxonomy): domain Bacteria; phylum Pseudomonadota; class Alphaproteobacteria; order Rhizobiales; family Xanthobacteraceae; genus CAVTXS01. The sequence goes on from CAWBFP010000003.1 coordinate 240,571, forward strand.
CCGACGCCAAGCAATGGGAGGGCGTGCCGGACAAATTTGACAAGTATTTTTCCTCCAATCCGGGCGAAGGTGACTGAGCGGCGTTAACCGCCGGGCCGCATTTGACCATTGTAGGGGGTCGATGCGGCATTTCACAGCGCGCAAAGCTTTAAATCGCCCTGGAATTGTGGTACACCAATTCCCACATGATCGATGCGGCGACAATGAACGCTCCCCCGTCGGGGAGCCTCTTTTTAGGTCGCCTTCCGCGTATCCCTTTGTAGAGGGCGTGAAGTTCCACGCTACTGGCAGTGGCCGCAAAACCGCGTCATCGTTTGAAGAAGAGTACCCCGAAGAGTTCCGTCAGCTCGCGCCGCCGGACCTCACAGGCCTCACGGGCCGCCGCCGTTCGCCGCGCGACCGCCAAGAACAAGGCTGCCGGCCGTAACAAGCCGAAAAGGCAAGGAGCAACCCGCAGAATGACTGCCAAGAAGACTGCCGTCCGCCCGGCGGCCACCAAGAAGGCTGTTTCCCGCCCCGTGGCCGTCAAGGCGGCCCCGGACAAGAGCAAGAAGCGGGTTGAACTGCACGCGGTCCCGAAGCCGGCGCCGGTTGCCGAGGTCAAGAAGCCGACCCAGCGTCAGGGTTTCAAGACCAACGAGTTCATCGTCTATCCGGCCCACGGGGTGGGCCAGATCGTTTCGATCGAGGAGCAGGAGGTCGCCGGCTACAAGCTGGAGCTGTTCGTCATCAACTTCGTCAAGGACAAGATGACGCTGCGGGTTCCAACCACCAAGATCAGCTCGGTCGGCATGCGCAAGCTCGCCGAAACCCCGATGGTGCGCCGCGCGCTCGAGACCCTCAAGGGCCGCGCCCGCATCAAGCGGACCATGTGGTCGCGCCGGGCACAGGAATACGAGGCCAAGATCAATTCCGGCGACATCGTCGCGATCGCCGAAGTGGTGCGCGACCTTTACCGGTCGGAGAGCCAGCCCGAGCAGTCCTATTCGGAGCGGCAGCTCTACGAGGCGGCGCTCGACCGGCTGGCGCGCGAGATTTCGGCCGTGCAGCGGATCACCGAGACCGAGGCGATCAAGGAGATCGAGGCCGCCCTCGCCAAGGGGCCGCGCCGCGGCCCCAAGCCAGAGGCCGAAGAGGTTTTGATCGAGGACGAGGCGGCCTGACCGGCTCGCCAGTGCGCAAATACCGAGGGCCCGGCTTTGCCGGGCCTTTTGCTTGGGTCGGCGCAGCAGCCCACCCCTTTCGTCCCCGGTCTGCCGCGCATCGCAACCGGCTCCGTGGCGCGCGTGCGCGAGCGGGCTCCTCCGCGCTGCGCCCGGACTCATCCGCGCCCGCTGGCCGTGCTATCAGGCCGGCCTGATCGCTTCCGAGAAGGCAAGCCAATGACCGTGCGCGCCGGCCGCGAGTTCCTGGCGATCCCGGGCCCCACCGTGGTGCCGGACGAGGTACTGCGGGCCATGCACCGGCCGGCAGTCGACATCTATTCGGGGGCGCTGATCGGGCTCACCGATTTGCTGCTGAGCGACTTGAGCAAGATCTTCTGCACCCAGGGCAGATCCTACATCTACATCGCCAATGGTCACGGCGCCTGGGAGGCGTCGCTTTCCAATGTCTTGTCGCGCGGCGACAAGGTGCTGGTGCTGGAAAGCGGCCGCTTCGCGCTCGGCTGGGGCGAGGCGGCAGCACTGATGGGCGCCGAGGTCGAGGTCCTGAAGGGGGACTTCCGCCGCGCCGTCCGGCCCGAGGAGGTCGAGGCGCGGCTGCGCGCCGACAACGCCGGCGCCATCAAGGCGATCCTGGTGGCGCAGATCGACACCGCCTCCGGCGTCGTCAACGATATCGAGGCGATCGGACAGGCAGTGCGGGCGGCGGGCCACGAGGCTCTGTTGATGGTCGACGCCGTCGCCTCGCTCGGCTGCATGCCGTTCGAGATGGACGCCTGGGGGGTCGACCTCGCGATGTCCGGCTCGCAGAAGGGGCTGATGACCCCGCCCGGCCTCGGGTTCGTCGCCGTCGGCGCGCGGGCGCGTGAGGCCCACAAGACCGCCGGGATGCGCACGCCATACTGGGACTGGACGGCGCGTGAAGGCGAGTTGCACTACCAGAAATACGCCGGCACGCCGCCCGAGCACCTGTTGTTCGGGCTGCGCGCTGCGCTCGACATGCTGTTCGAGGAGGGGCGCGAGAACGTGTTCCGTCGCCATCGCCTGCTGGCAGAGGCGGTCCGTCGCGCCGTCGCCGCGTGGGCGGAAGGCCAGGCAATCGGCTTCAACATCGCCGAGCCCGCGGAACGCGCCGACACCGTGACGGCGCTGACGATGCGCGACGGGCGCGACCCGCAGACGCTGCTCGATTTCTGCAACGAGAAGTGCGGCGTCGTGCTCGGAATTGGCATCGGCGCACTATCCGGCAACGGTTTCCGCATCGCCCATATGGGTCATGTCAACGCGCCGATGGTTCTTGGCACGCTCGCGACGGTCGAAGTCGGCCTCAACGCGCTCGCGATCCCGCATGGCAAGGGCGGTATCGAGGCGGCGGTCGAATGGCTGGGACGGGAGGTGCCAGCCTAAGGTGCGATCCCGCCGCGCGGGCCCGCTTATCGCTTCGGTTCGGCTCCGACGCGTGAGGACGCGCCGTCAGACGCCTTGCATTGTGGGCTGTCATCCCGGACGCCCGCGCAGGCGGCTATACAGAATCCACGAAACACAGGTTATCCACGAAACACAGGTTTTTGGTGTGGCCATATATCCCGGCTCTCGTGGAGCTTGGTCGGGAGACCGCGCCATCGCAAATACCTTGGCATTGGCGGCCTGCACTGGAACGGCTCACGGGCCGGCGAGTTTTGCCCTCGGAGGGCCTCGGAGGTTGCAATGAAGAAGCTGTTGGTGCTGCTGGCGGCCGTAATGGCGTTCACCGGCGGGCGGAGCGCGGTGCGCGCACCGGGCGCGATCGCCCCGCAACGTCTGTCGTTCGGGAAAATCCTCTCGATCTTGCTGGCGCCGAGCTGGCTGCGCGTGCCGCTGCTGGTGCGTGCGGTAGCGGACAGCCGCCGCAGGCCGCGACCCCGGCGGCGGTAGGTAGGAGTTGGAAGGCTGACGGAAATGGCGATCCCAACGGTTCTGCTCGCCGCGGGCGTTACGCTTGCGCTCGCTACCGCGGCGCAGGCGCGCGTCCCCGTCACCCTTTTCGCACAAGCGCCGCTCGAGCGCGCACAAGCCGACCTGCTGCAAGTCAAGAACTATAAGTACAAATGGAAGGGCGGCGGGTGCAAATACGAGTTCAAGGCCAACCACAAGGGCTTCAAGGAAAAGTACAAGTGCAAGTAAGTGGCTTGCACCTAAGCTCTTTCAAACGCACCCGCCTCAACATGCCAGCACATTGATGTGTCCCTGCTCGCCATAAAGCAGCAGCGCACGGTCACGCGTGATCAAGGTCGCGCCGTAATCGCGCGCGGTCGCCGCAATGATCCGATCGGTTGGATCGCGCGGCGGCGCACCAGGCAAGAACGAAGAAGCGATCAGGAGGTCGGGCGGCATATCCGCGAGACGCACGTGTGGCGCGTCGAACAACCGGGCGAACCAACGCTGCGGCGCAATCAGTAGCTTCACGCGATCGCGTCCGACCAGCATGCCCAGTTCCCAGGCGCTGATCGAGGAGATGTAAGTCGTCACTTCCGGGGCGTTGCGTCGTCGAGCGTCCAATGCGGCCTGCGCCATCCTCTGGTCTTCGGCAAGCCAGACCGCCGCGCAGGTGTCGAGCAGCAAAGGTTGCATGTCTATTTTGTCCCATCGAGCAGGTCGGCCCAGGACGGGTCGGCCGGTTGCGTGAGATCCGTCCCGGGCATGATCCTGACCAGTCCCTTCAGCGCGCCGCGCAAGGGATGATGCCGTGCGCCGGTTGTGTCGGATGGCGCCAGCGGCGGCGGCGTCCGTCTCGCCTCAGAAGATTTGCGTACGCGGCGAAAGACGAGCTTTTGGCCTGCCATATCCACCTTTTCAGTCTCGAATCCGGCTTCCAGCCACACCTTGGTCATCACGCTGTTCTGGGGATTGTTGCTCCACCAAGAACGATGTTTGTGCGCCGATGGGGGTAGCTTGGTTCCCGTGATGCGTTCCACGTCCGCGAACCTCAGCGGAATCTCCTTGCTCCGTTGCTGGCTCAAGAAACGGCCTAGCGCCTCGTACTTGCCCATGATTCCTCCAAATGGAGTCACACCCTGCGGCCGAACAGCGCGATGGCCGCAAGCGGTAGCATCAGTCCGAGCGCGGTGGCGATGATCAGGAGCAGGCCGAGCTCGGAATATTCGCCGCGCTGCACCACAAAGATCTGATTGAGATATTTCGTGCCCAGCTGGCCGGCGACCAGCGCCATGTTCATCAGCGAGGCCATCAGGGCGAACCAGGTGGCGCGATGGCCGGCCGGGGCATAGTAGGCGACCAGCGTGAGCAGCGGGATCATCGAGAGCTGCGCGAACGGCGAGGCGGCGGCAGCGTCCACGAAGGCGATGGTGCGCGGCCCGATCCCGAAGTTCGCCTCGGTCCAATCGGCGAGGCCGTAGAAGAGGCCGATGTTCGGCAGCGACAGCGCGGCGCCGGCGACCGCGATCCAGAACAGCACCGTGACCACGGAATATTCGGTCAGCTGCTTGGAGAACACCCACATCGCGCCGATCGCGATCAGCGCAGCGGTCTGGCGCAGGACGCCATAGAACGCCTCGTCGAACTTCAACACGTCGAGCGTCCACCAGAAATAGCCGTCGCCGACCGACGGCGTGGCGCGAAACGCGAAGATGATGATGCTGGTGAACATGATCGCGCGCCGCGTCTTCGGATCGAGCTCGCGCGTGACCAGCACCAGCATGGTGCAGATCACCGCCATCGAGACGACGAAGATCAGCTCCTGCGCGAACGGCACGCCGCCGAGCGCGATCGCCAGCACGCCGGCGCCGAATGCCGCGCCGCCGCCGAGGATGCGCCAGTCGAGCGGCCGGCGCTCGCCGGTCTCGGCGTCGATCAACAGCACGCCGACGACCGAGATGGCCGGGATCGCGAGCCCCAAGAGGAAAACGGTCTCGCGCGCCAAAATCTGCGCCAGCCACCCGGACAGCCCGGCAACCGACAGGATGCCGACGCCGAGCGCGAGACGCCCGAGCACCTGCACCATGCCGAGCTCGGCCTTGATCTCGGCATCGGGGCGCGCATTGCCGCCCGCGTCGGTGCGCACGACGACCTCGGTCGACATCGCGTCCGCGACCACGTCCTGGATCACGGTGCCGACCACGATCAGCAGCGCGCCCAGAATGTACAGCCGATCGGCAGCCATGACGGCGAGCCAGCCGCCGGCTGCGCCCGCGAGGGTCAGCATGCCGCAGGCCGTGAACGCCGCCCCGATTAGGATGTAGATGCGCCGCTGCGAGCCCAGGATCGGCACGCTGTCGACCAGCTGGCCGAACACCATCTTCACGGTCCACGGCAGGCTGAGCCAGACGGCGATGCCGGCGAGCTCGGCCGGGCTGAGCGCCAGCTTCTCCTTGATCCACATGTCGCGCGAGACATCGATGATGCCGAGCGCCCCGTAGGCGAAATAGACCATCAGCAGCGGCAGGTAGGCGCGCCGCAGCGCCTGCAGCGGCCGCGCGAGCGCGGCGAGCCATCCGCCCTGCAGCTTGTCGGCAAGGCCGCGCAATGCCGGCGGCAACCACGGCGCGCTTGCGGGTCGGGGCTGGGCTTCCATGCGGCGGCTTTCTCTGAGGCAAATCCTGATCCGAGCGCGCAATATAGGCGACGCGAGCACCGTGTGTAGACGACAGTAACCCCGAGGCGCGGAACGCACCGAGCCCGGCGCGGGAGAGTGACGTGCTCCGCGCCCGGATTCCGCCGACGCTGCATTCCGGCTACAAGGCCGCATGGGCGAACTCACCCGGAAATACGACGTGCTCGTGGTCGGCGGCGGCAATGCCGCGCTGTGCGCCGCCATCAGCGCGCGGCGCGCCGGCGCTTCCGTCCTGGTCTTGGAAGTGGCGCCGAAATTCTATCGCGGCGGCAACACCCGCCACACCCGCAACATGCGCTGCGCGCACGATGCCGCGACCGACACACTCAGCGGACCCTACGGCGAGGACGAATTCTGGGACGATCTTTCCCGGGTTACGGAAGGTCATACCGACGAGGCGCTGGCGCGGCTGACGATCAGCCAGTCGAAGGAAATCCTCGACTGGATGCCGCAGCAGGGGGTGCGCTTCCAGCCTTCGCTCGGCGGCACGCTGAGCCTCGGGCGGACGAACTCATTCTTCCTCGGCGGCGGCCGGGCCATGCTGAACACGCTCTACCGGACCGCCGAGAGCCTCGGGATCGCGATCCAATACGACGCCGAGGTGATCGACCTCGAGCTCGACGCCGGCATGTTCCTGTCCGCCACCGTCCGACGCGGCGAAGAACGGAGCACGGTGCGGGCCGCGACGCTGGTCGCGGCCGCCGGCGGCTTCGAGGCAAATATCGAATGGCTGAAGACATACTGGGGCGAGGCGGCCGACAATTTCCTGATCCGCGGCTCGCCCTACAATCGCGGCACGCTGCTCCGCCTGCTGCTCGATCGCGGCGTCGGGGAGGTCGGCGACCCGACCCAGTGCCACGCGGTCGCGATCGACGCGCGCGCGCCGAGGTTCGACGGCGGCATCATCACCCGTCTCGACTGCGTGATCTTCGGCATCGTGGTCAACGCGCACGCGCAGCGCTTCTACGACGAAGGCGAGGACATCTGGCCGAAGCGCTACGCGATCTGGGGCCGGCTGGTGGCGGCACAGCCGGACCAGATCGCCTACATCGTGTTCGACGCGTCCGCGCTAACCTTGTTCATGCCCTCGCTCTACCCGCCGGTGCAGGCGGCGAGCATCCGCGAGCTTGCCGAAAAACTCGGCCTCGATCCGGCCGCGCTCGAGGCAACCGTCGACCGCTTCAATGCCGCGGTGCGGCCCGGAACGTTCGACCACACCATCCTCGACGACTGCCGCACCGAAGGAATCGATCCGCCCAAGAGCCACTGGGCGCGGCGGATCGAGCGCGCGCCGCTCTACGCCTATCCGGTGCGCCCCGGCATCACCTTCACCTATCTGGGGACGCGCGTGAACCGCGAGGCCCGCATGCTGATGCGGGACGGCAGGCCGGCGGCCAACATGTTCGCCGCCGGCGAGATCATGGCCGGCAACGTGCTCGGCCGCGGCTATGCGGCCGGCATCGGCATGACCATCGGCAGCGTTTTCGGCCGCATCGCCGGGAAGGAGGCGGCCGCCAATGCCCGCAACTGATCGGGCCGGAACGCGTGACGACGTGGTTCACGTAACCCCGGCGCTCGCCGAGGCCGATCGGCTGATGACGGTGTGCAATGCCTGCCGCTACTGCGAGGGCCTGTGCGCGGTCTTTCCCGCCATGGAGATGCGCCGCGCATTCCTGGACGGCGACCTCAATTACCTTGCGCACCTCTGTCACGCCTGCGGCGCCTGCTACTACGACTGCCAGTTCGCGCCACCGCACGAGTTCGACGTCAATGTCCCGAAGGCTTTCGCGATCGTGCGCGCGGAATCGTACTCGGCCTACGCGTGGCCGCGCGCCTGTGCGGCCCTGTTCGAGCGCAACGGGCTGGTCATCGCGATCGCGGCGGCGCTCAGCGTCGCGGCCTTCATCGCCGGGTTCGTCGCCTGGCATGATCCCGCGGTGCTATTCGGCGTGCACAAGGGGCCGGGGGCGTTCTACCGGCTGATGCCGCACGGCGCGATGGCGGCCCTGTTCGGCGCGGCGTTCCTCTATGCGATCGTCGCGATCGCGATGGGGGCGCGGATGTTCTGGCGCGACATCCACCCTCCCCTGAAAGGGGAGGGTCGGATCGCCGAAGGCGATCCGGGGAGGGGTCGCGAGCCGCGCGCGACCCCCTCCCGGCTCGCTGCGCTCGCCGACCTCCCCCTTCTAGGGGGAGGTGACCAGCGACCGCGCGGTGCAGGAATCTCGCTCGGTTTCTCCGAGTTCTGGCGCGCCATCGCCGACACCTGCACGCTGCGCTACCTCGACGGCGGCGGAGTCGGCTGCTTCAACGACGACGATCGCCCGCACGACGCGCGACGCCTTCATCATCACCTGACCTTTTACGGCTTCATGCTGTGCTTCGCGGCGACCTGCGTGGCAACGCTCTATCACTACGGACTTGGCCGCCAGGCGCCCTATCCCTGGTACGACCTCCCGGTCGTGCTGGGCACGGTCGGCGGCCTCGGGCTGTTGATCGGCCCCATCGGCCTGCTGGCGGCGAAGTGGCGGCGCGATCCAGCGCTCGCGGATGAGCCGCGCTACGACATGGACGCAGCCTTCATCGCGATGCTGTTCCTCACCAGCGTGACCGGGCTTGCGCTGCTGCTCCTGCGCGAGACCGCCGCGATGGGATTCTTGCTCGCGCTCCATCTCGGGGTGGTGTTCGGCTTCTTCGTGACACTGCCCTATGGGCGGTTCGTGCACGGCGTCTACCGTTTCCTGGCGCTCGTACGCTACGCCGCCGAACGCCGCGCCTTCGAAAATGCGGGTGAAAGCGATGCGGCCCCGACTATCTCGACGGGTCAGGGCGGCACGCGGCCGTGAGCCGGCGTGCCGCGTGCGCGGCGCAAAGCGGTGGGCTGCAGACCCGGGACCCCGGTTACTTTCGTAGCGAGAAGATAAGGAGGCAGGGTCCCCGCATCTGCGGTGCAGCGTTACGCGCTGCACCGCGTGCGTGACACGGGGATTACGATCGCGCCTGCCGGAAATGCGCAATGCCCGGCGGCAGCGTAACCCACACATACTTCGCCTCTTCCCAGACCGAATAGGTCGGCGGCGGGAAATCCGGATCGTTGAAGGCACCGACCGCGACGCCGTAGTGATCGGGGCGCATATCCGCGGTCCAGCACACTGTGGCGCCACAAGCGGGGCAGAAATGATTGTTGAGCTTGCGCCCGTCCTGGCCGTCGCGGATGAAAATCCGGTGATCCCCCTCGAGCCGCACGCGCTCCTTGCGGAAGTACGCGTTGCTCGTCAGCGGCACGCCCGTACGCCGCTGGCAGGCACGGCAATGGCAGACGTTGACGACGTCGGGCTCGCCCTCGGTCGTCACCCTTAACCCGCCGCACTGGCAACTCGCCGTCCTGGTCACCAGACTTCTCCGCTCTCTGACGTCACCGTCCGCGCAATCGGACGATCCAGTAAACACCAAGGTCGACGATTACTGGATGCCCGCTTTCGCGTCGCTTTCGCGGGCATGACGGCCGAGATAGCCCCCGCGCAGTCATTGTTTTGTCACCATCCGCGCCTATATAGTGAGGTGCCGTTTCGCCTTGGCGCGCGGCCTTAGGCCTACCACGGATGAACTGGGGGCCGGGGCCAGTGGGACGCGCCCTTACGCCTCACCACGGACGAACTGGGAGGCGAGGTCAGGCGAACCGGCGCCACCCGCAGGGGAGCGATCCCTTGGCGGGTTTTCTTTTTTTGCCACTTCCATCGCGCCCCGCGCGCAGCGGTGGCCCTACTCCACCACGATCTTGACCGGCTCGCCGGGGACCAGCGGCTGGCCGGAGGCGAGGCCGTTGAGCACCAGGAAGCGCTCGACCGGCCGGTCGGTCGCCATGCGCGCCGCCATCCGCTCGACGCTGTCGCCGGCCTGCACCGCGACGGTCTTGATGCGCAGCGGCCGCGCCCGCTCGATCTCCTCGAGCGTCATGCGGCGGAAGCTGCCGACCGACTCGCGGAAGACGCGGTCCGATTCCCGGCTGGGCTGCTTGGCGGCGAACACGAAGCGATAGACGTCGCTGCCGAACCGCAGCGCGTAGATGCGAAAGGCCCACTGCTCGCCGCGCGCGGCCGCGGTCGCGCCCGGGAAGCCGTTGATCGTCAGCTCCTCGACGCTGCGCGGGTCGACCCGCTCGATCCAGCCGGAGTTGAGATAGTCGCCGAGCCCCTGCTCCGCCGGCACCCGCACCACGTCGAGCCGCAACGCCTGGCTGCCGTTCTCCTTGAGGCCGAGCACCGCTTGCGCGGTGTTGTCGAGCGAGAAACCGTCGGGCGCGACGAAGCTGAAGCCGAGCTTCGGATGCAGGAAGCGGCGGCCGCGCACGAACCCTTCGCTCGGGTCCTCCCCGAAGGTGAGCCCATCGGTCGCGGCCAGATAGCCGGTGCGGTCGCGCCCGCCAAATCCCGGGGAGGCGTGCTGGCGCGCGCTCGCGAGCGCGTTGCGCACCCGGTCCGGGGTCGAGGGGTGCGACGAGAGGAAGTCGATCGAGCGCGCGTCAGCCCCCGACATCGCCGCCGGCCTGAGTGCGGCATTGCGGCCCATGGCGGTAAGGAAGCGCGTCGCCCCGTACGGATCATACCCTGCGCGCGCCGAGATCCCGACCCCGATGGCGTCGGCCTCGAGCTCCTGCGCGCGCGAGAAGCTCGCCAGCGCGATCTTCGAGCGCGCGAGCGCGAGCGCGCCGGTCTGCGGATCCGAGAGCACGTCGCTCACTACGCGGCTGACGATCGCGGCCTGCCGCGCCTGGTCCTCACGGATGGTGGCGTGGCGCGCGGTGACGTGCGCCATCTCGTGCGAGAGCACCGAGGCGAGCTCGGAGGTGTCGTTGGCGAGCGCCAGCATGCCGCGGGTGACGTAGAGGTGGCCGGTCGGCAGCGCGAAGGCGTTGATGGCGGGCGAGTTGAGGATGGTGACGCGGTAGCGCAGGTCCGGCCGGTCGGAGGCGGCGACCAGCTTGTCGAGGGTCTGGCGGATGACGCCTTCCAGCCGCTGGTCCTGGTAGGCGCCGCCGTAGGCGGCGAGGATGCGCTGGTGCTCGCGGTCGATGGCCGACACCGGCTCGGCCTGCCTGGGCGGCTCGGGCAGCGACACCATGCGCTCGCCCCGCATGGTCTCGGCGCAGCCGGCGGCCAGGAACGCAAGCATGGCCGCCGCGGGCGCGAAGCGCCCCCGTGCCGTGCTCCTTCCCGTGCGGTCGTGCCGCGATCCGATCACGTCCACATCCGTCCGTTCTTGACGCCCACCCGCATCCTTCGAGACGCGGTCCTTCGGACCGTTGCTCAGAATAAGGAGGTCGTCAGGCTGCCAAAAACCCCCTCATGCTGGGGAGCGCGCGGAACGAAGCATGCGGAATGCCATTCAGCCTCGAAAACATGCTCACACCAAGCCCTAGCGCCCGATGACCTCGATCTGCTCCGGGCGCGTCGCCTCGATCCATGGCCCGCCGCGCACTTCGACGAAGCCCCGCACTCGGATACGCAACCGTTCGAGCCGTTTCGGCTCAAGGCCCGCCATCGCGAAGATGCGCTCATTGCGTTTCGCAATGGTGACCGTGAAGTCCTCGGTCCAGCGGCGCCCGAAGTTCAGGTAGACCGTGCCGCCGCTTTCGCGCACCGAAAGCACGCGACCCTCGACTACCGCAAACTGCCCGCGCTCGGCCAGGACCGCCGCCGGCTCGTCGGCCTGGCGCGCCGCATAGCGCGGATCGCCCCACAGGCCGCGCTTGGCGTTACGCGCCTCGCGTTCGGCCGCCAACAGCGGCGCCGTGCAGGCCGCCTCGCCCACGCGGGCCGCGACCCGGGCGAGCCCGCGCTGCAACATATCCTGCTGGACCGAGCGTTCCAACCCTGCGGAGCCCAAGAAAACCTGCGCCGGCACGCGGCCGTGGCGATCCGCGGCCGACGTCCCTTTGAGCACCACCGATTTGTCCAATATGAGGCGTTCGAGGGCGATTTTGGCCTCGAGGCCGAAGTCGGCGGCCGGGGCGGCCGGGAACGGCGGGGACACGGTGGCGGAAGGCGCGGGCGGACCCGCCGCCGCTGCGACTTCCGCCGGCAGGGGGACCTCGATGCCGGCGAGGCGGACCTCGCGGCCGTCGTCGAGGAGGAAGGTGCGGCCGTCGGTCACGGCGCGGACATCGCCGGAGCCGAGGGTGTCGAGACGGCAGGCGGGTGCCTGCCCGCGACTGGGATCCGCGTCAGCGAGGCTCGCGGCGAGCACGAGGAGCGCGGGCCATCGCGGCGCGGCCATGCGGATGCATCCTCCCCGCCGCCATGTTACATCGCGCGCGGGGTGATCCCCTAGGTCAGCCGGACAGAGCGGCGATTCCGAGACCGGGGATCGGAGGGCCTGAGTCCTCCCGCGGCCGCCGCCCGCCCTCTTATTTCAGCGTCACCTGCAGGGTGAGTTGGCCATTGACGTTGAAACCCTGCTGCACGTTGCTCGCCGGCTGACGCATCACGTTGACGTTGATCGCCTCGAGCCGGCATTCCTTTGCCAGCACGTCGCGCAGGATGTCGCATTCGCGCTGGGCGAACTCATAGATGCTGCGGCGCGCGCGATCGCGGACCTTGTCGGCCTCCTCGCCTTCGCTCGTCGGCGCCGGCATGAACAAGTTGATGCTCACCTGCACCCGCATGGCTCGCCTGCTCCAACGTCGTTGCACTGAACGCGCTCGCGACGAACCGGACAAGAAACAACACGAACTGAGGCGGATTCAAGAAGAGCTCAAGAAAGGCAGGCTGTCACGGCGCGGCTTCCTTGACGGCATGAAAGCGCTGGGCGTCGGGTTTGGCGCCGCTGTTATGCTGCGGCATCAAGGATTCCGATGCGCTCCCGGGGCAGAATCCCGAGGTCAGCGTCAAATCGGCCAATCCGGCGGTCGACGGGGTGCTCAAGGATGCGCAGTCCCCGGACCCCGTGGGGCGGCGTCAAGAGGGCGAGTTCCAGCTCGCCTACAGGCGGTTCTATCGCCGGTTTTATCGTAGGGGCTATCGGCGTTATGGACGGGGCTACCGGCGCTTCTATAGTCGCTTCTACAGGCGGGGATATGGGCGTTATGCGCGCGGCTATGCTCGCTTCTACAGGCGGTTCTTCCGCCGCGTCTAGGTTCCGCTGCGGGGGCATAATGGGGTGACTGCGCTCGTGCGCCCGTGTTCATTTCATCTGAAGCACCGGCACCCACCACAGCCGCTGGAGATCGATGGCTGAAGGGATGGCAGATTTTGAGCTTCTGCATGCGTGCGCGGACCGGTCCCAGGATCCCGCCGCGTCCCCGTCAGACGAGGTGCCGGTCTTCACGTTTCTTCTCGTGAAGCTTGCCTCGCGCTGCAACATCAACTGCAGCTACTGCTACTGGTTCCGCGACGCCGAGGTCTACAAGAAGCCTGCGGTGCTCACTGTCCACGCGGAGGACGCTTTTTGCGAAGCTCTGGAAGAACACATCGCTAATTTCGCGCTCGACCGGTTCGCCGTCGTCTTCCACGGCGGCGAGCCGCTTCTGTTTCCCAAGCGCCGCTTCATCGCTCTGCAGGAGAAGCTCCTGGGCGTCGAGGAGCGCACGGGCTGCGAGATCGGCCGCGGACTGTGCACCAACGCCATTCTCATCGACGAGGAATGGACGGAAATATTCAAGAAGTATGCTGTCGATGTCACCGTCAGCCTGGATGGTCCACCCGACATTCACGACAAATATCGCGTCGACTTCAACGGCAAGGGGACGCATGCGCAGACGCTGGACGGGATTGGCCGGCTGCGCGGTGCCGGTCTTGAGCCGGGTCTTATCGTCGTGTGCAACCCGGCCACCGATCCTGAGCGTGTGCTGGCCTACGTCGTGGAGGAACTCGGCATAAAGCAATTCGACGTCTTGCCGCCTGACGCAACGCACGCCGACAATCCACCGCCGATACACGACTATTTCATCAAGCTGTTCGATGCCTGGCTTGACAAGTATGCGGCGCAGGGGGTGCGCATCAGCACCTTGGACGCAATGATCCAGGGGCTGCTCGGCAACCTTTCGACGGCGGATACCATCGGCCTTGGCCCCATCGACACCGTGACGCTGATGACCGACGGCACATTGGAACCGCTCGACGTGCTGCGCATCGCCGGAAACGCCAGCACGAAATCGGACTGCAGCGTTTTCAGCAATGCGCTTCAGGACGTGCAAGACGACGAGCGCTGGCGCGCGGCGTTCGACGCCAGCGTCCATCTCTGCGAGACCTGCCTGCAGTGCGAATATCTCGACGCGTGCGGGGGTGGCCATCTGGCGCAACGCTGGTCGCCCGAACGCAAGTTCGACAACCCGAGCGTCTATTGCGAGAGCTGGAAGAAAATCTTCGATCACCTCTGGACGCGCATTTCGCCGACCTTGACGCTGGAATACAAGCAGCCCCCAGACGGCCGGGAGACGCCACGGCAGCCCGCCACCTGAATGCTCACCGTGCTTGATGCCGCAACGGAATGCCGGTGCAATTGGTCCTTCCAGCGTGACGGGAGCACTGCGTGGGTCAAGCCGATATTGTTCGCGTGGCGGCCATCCAGGCGGCGCCGATCTTTCTTGACCGGGACGCTTCACTCGACAAGGCCGTTCGGCTGATCAAGCAGGCCGCAGGCGAGGGTGCGCATCTGGCCGCCTTCGGGGAAGGCTGGCTCCCGGGATACCCGGTCCACGGCTGGGCGGCCCGGGACACCGAGCTGTGGTGGGAGCTGGCGGCCGCCTATCTCGACCAGAGCGTGGAAATTCCCGGTCCCGCTGTCGACGCCTTGTGCAGTGCCGCACACGAAGGAGCGATCGACGTTGTGATCGGCGTTTCGGAGCGCGATCCGATCACCCGCGGCTCGATCTACTCGACCCTTCTGCTGATCGGCAGCGACGGCCAGGTCACCGGCCGGCATCGCAAAATCAAGCCAGCGCTACATGAGCGTGTCGTATGGGCGGACGGCGACGCCATCGGGCTGGGGGTGCACGACCGCGGCTATGCTTCGATCAGCGCCCTCGCCTCTACCGAGCACCAGATGGTGCTGCCGGCTTACGCCTTGGCGGAGCAAGGCACTCAGATTCATGTAGCGGCCTGGCCCGGCGGTGAGCCGGCGGTGCCGCCGGCGCCCGTGGCGATGTGGCCGCGCCAGAATCTCTTGTCTCGCGCCTTCGCCGCGCAGGCCGGCGCCTTTGTGATCTGCGCCGGCGGCATGCTCGCACCGGCCGATGTTCCGGAAAGATACCGCCCATACCTGACGCGCGAGCTGACCGGCGACAGCGCCATCATCGATCCGCGCGGGGAGATTATCGCCGGCCCGAGCGCGGGCGAGACGGTCCTGCTCGCCGACTGTCCGATGGCGCTGGTGCGCGCGGCCAAGGTTGCCTTCGATTGCGCAGGCCATTCATCGCGCCGCGACCAGCTCAGGTTCTGGAACCTGGCCATGGGCCCGCATGACGAAGATTCACACCACGCGAGTCCGGGACGGGGGTTCGATGAAGACTACGGTGCCGGCACAGACCCGACGCCTTCCGGATTGAACGGCAAGGCGTGAGCCTGCACCGGCGTCGCCTCGTCATCGGAAATGACCGAGCGTATGCGGGGCTTACCTTAGGATTTGTCGGCGCGCTATCGCGTGCGTCATTCGATCTCCCGTTCGTTGCGGCCACACCGGATTGATCCCATGGATTGATCCCATGCCGCTGCTTCTTGGTTCATGCTATACTGGCAACATGACCAAGGAGCAGCTCAAAAAAGTCCTCGACCGCGTCCTCACTCGGCCGCCGGAGCGCCAGGAGGATGCCGCCGAGATCCTGAGGTCGATCGAGGCGCAGGATAGAAGTCCCTATCGACTGACGGATGAGCAAGCAGCCGAAGTCCGGCGCCGACTGGCCGATCCGAATTCGAAGACAGTTCCGTTCGAAGAGGTTTTCGAGCGTTACCCCAAGGGCGAATGAAGGTCGTTTTCGACTTTGCGGCGCGTGACGACCTCGACCGCATCTTCGCGTGGATCGCGAATGACAATCCACGTGCCGCGTACGAGATGGTTTGGCGCATCGAGGCGCGGCTCAAACCGCTCAGGACGCCCGGTTCTTGATCACATCGGACGCCCCGGATTGGTAGCGGGCACACGGGAGCTGGTCGAGCCGCCGGACATCATTGTCTACACGGTCGATGAGCAGAGCCGGGAGATCAGGGTCGTATCGATCGTGCATGGAGCGCGGAAACGCTGATGGCCGGGCTCTGCGCAGCAGGTCGGATGCATACCGCGCGCGCCTGTGTTACATCGCGCGCACGGTCCCGTAGCTCAGCCGGATAGAGCAGCGGTTTCCTAAACCGAAGGTCGGAGGTTCGAGTTCCTCTCGGGACCGCCAATTAAAACAATGGCTTAGGTGCAAAATGCGGGGCAGCAGGCCTGCTAAATGCCAGCCCGGGTAAACAATGGGGTAACAGCTCGCTGCGACCCGATGGCTGGCGGCCCCCCGGCGGGGCCCGCCCGCTGACGCATCAGCAGCTCCAGGGGCATCTGGCCGACGTTAGGCAAGCCAGGCCGCGGCAACGGATCCACTGCAGTGCTGAACCCCCGGTAGAAGCTGGTCCATGGCGGCAAGCCCAACAGGTTGGCCTGCTGGCGGGAGCTGCCAATATCTCCAAAGCCCCACACGACCACGATCCACAATTGTTCTAGCTATAGGAATTTATGCCTGCTACCTGTAGCATTGCGGGCGACAGAACTCCCGCGGAACATACGGAGGAAGTCATGGCCAACCAACCCACCCGACCAGCAGCCGCGCTAGCCCAGCTGCGCGCCGGCTTCGAGGCCCTAAGCGCCGCCAAGACCGACATGACCATCGCGGAGTTCCGCGCGCTGCGCGAGCACCGCAAGGCGGTCGGCGGTCTGGTGCGCGAGCTGGAGGGCTCGGCGCCAGAGAAATAGATCTGAAAAAAGTCAAAGGTCTTTCTCGAGCCTCGCCGCAAGGCGGGGCTTTTTTCGTTGACGAGAATGCTATCTCGAGTGGACTTTGGTCGGCTCTGTTGCAGACAATGGAGAGAACGGCAGCTGGATTGCCGACGAGGATGTGCCCAACGTGTGGGATCCGACGCGCGACGATGATCCCAAGAACAAACGGGTGAGCGTGGTTGCCGCTCTCACGGCTGCCGCGCGGCGATCGCCTCAGTGCCGATCATCGACGTCGAGCACCCCAAGGACTTTGTGTTCACTACCGCCGGGCGCGGCCCGCTCGGGCTGTACAAGGCGCGCCTGGACCGGAAGATGCTGGCGGCGCTGCGGCGCCAAGCCGAACAGGCGGGACGCGACGCGGCCTCGGTCGAGCTTGAACCGTGGCAGCATCGCGACCTGCGGCGTACCGCGCGCACGCTGATGGCGCGCATGGGGGTCAGCAACGAGGTCGCCGAGCACTGCCTGGCGCATGCGCTGCCCACGATCCAGGCGACCTACAATCGCTACAGCTATCTCGCCGAGAAGCGCGCTGCCTTCGACCAGCTAGCGGTCCTGGTCGAGCGCATCGTCAATCCGCCACCGGACTGCAGCCCGGGAGCGCCGGACTAGCCCGCGAACTTGAAGCGGCCGGCGGGCCTTGATCGCAGGCTGATTATGTCGTAATCCTGGAGCTCCAGATTATGTCGTAATCAGGACCTCAGGGATGGACGAGCTCGAACGACGCCGCGAGCAGAGGCGGCAGGCACAAGCGCGCTACCGGGAAACGCATGGGGACCGCCTGCGCACTGCCCGTCGGATCGCACACATACTCGCTCGGCAGAAGGTCTATGCCAGTGACGCCAAGGAGCTGGCCGCCGCCATTTGGAGTTTGGTTGGTCAAGAGTATGCGCACACGCTGGGGCGCGAGCTGATGCGCCGCAAGGGTCGCAAGCGGCGGGCTCGATCGCGCCCGGCAACGTCGTCACGCTCGCTCGAGCCGGAGGCGGCCAGGGAGCGCCGGACGAGCCAGCCAGCCTAAGGGGACAAAGCGGAAGGGAAGTCGTAGCTCGTGATCGTTGGCCATTCGCCGGGCTGGGTACGCGCCTTTGCGGCTTTCAACGCAGCTTCCCAGCGTTTGGCGTCAGAGTTCAGAAAGTCCGGCGTCGAAAGGACGGTGTCGCCAATCTTGAACTTGCCGTGCTTCGGGCAATCGAAGCCCGGGGCATCGTCTATCTGGTCAAGTGCCTTGGCCTCGGATTTGCAAATAGGGCACAGAAGAAGAGCGTCTGCCATAGCCATCGTTTCGGTTGCAGGAATGGCAAAACGTACCACACTGTCCCTCATTCAAGAATATAGTCGCGCTCCGGACCGGCGCGCTAAAATCCCGGGATGATCTCTCATGTCCGACAAGAGCACCCTAATCGCCCTAAGCAAGGTTCAGTTGGTTGACCAACGGATGCGCCTGGAATGTGGTGTCGGCTTTCGCCAACTGCGGACGTGCCGTCGCACACGTCCGGGGCAGCTATGGGCCAACAAGAGACTCATGCATTGCAGCAAAAAGCTTCCTATTCGATCACCTCGTCGGCGAGAAGGAGTAACGAGGTCGGCACGGTGAGGCCGAGCGCTTTGGCAGCCTTCATGTTGATGACCAACTCGAATTTGGTCGGCTGCTCTACCGGCAGGTCGGAAGGCTTGGTGCCTTTGAGGATCTTATCGACATAGCCGCCTGCACGGCGGATTATATCGAATATATCGGGGCCGTTGACGACCAATCCGCCATTGAAGAGTTGCCGGAACTGATATACCGCAGGCAGATGATGTTCCGCTGCGAGGGCAATAACTCGCTGGGGGTGGCGGTTGGTCGTGTAAATATCGCCATAAACAATGATTGCATCGGCATGCTGGGCGGCGGCCGAGGCAAAGGCCGTATCAAGTTCCTCGGCGGTAGTTGCCTCAACTACCGGCAGAGCCACACCTTGCTCCCGGGCTGTACGGGGCACCTCCTCGGCTAAAGACAGCCTGTGCATTGGGTTGCCCGGATTGACTAAGAGGGCAATTTTGGAGGCGCCAGGAACCAGTTCCCGGAGGATTTCTACTTGTTTTGCGACCCAATCTCCGGGCACGTAGGTCGCAAGACCCGTTATGTTGCCGCCTGGGCGGGAGAGACTTTGGACGAGGCCGACCCCCACGGGATCGAACACGGCCACGAGTACAATCGGAATAGTTGCAGTTGCCGATTTCATGGCTGCGGCTGCTTGCGGCCCGATGGCAATGATCAGATCGGGAGTTAGAGCCACCAACTCCGCAGCTAAAGTGGGCATGCGATCCGGGGTTTCGGCAAAACGATATTCGACGAGCAATTCTTGCCCTCGATCCAGCCCCTTTCGCGCAAGCCTCTAAGCCACGCCTCGCGAGCTGGCGCAGGATAAGCGAGCGGTCAGGAAACCGACCCGGCGAGGCGTCCCTTGTGCCCGCAAAGGCCGCGGCGAAGCGAGCAGCGCCGCAGTAGCCGCTATGAACTCCCGCCGCTTCATTCGATCCTCATCGCAGCTTGAGGAGACGGGCGCAGAGGGCTCGCGACATGGTCGCGCAGCCTGCTTATGTCTTCGGCGAGGCTATCGCGCGCCGCCGAAGCTAATTCGGCAATGCCCGCCTTTTCACCCATCTTTGGCCCAATCTACTCGCAAGACTGGTCGGCGTCTGAGCAGAATTGATCACTTCACCAGGTCATTTCGTACCCGGCCTCGTCTGCGGCAAACGCGATGCCGAAGGATTCGATTGGGGGCGCTAAGCAGGTTTCGGTCAATTGACCCACGGCCGCGCCGGAATGCGGTGTCGGCTTTCGCCAACTGCGGACGTGCCGTCGCACACATCCGGGGCAGCTATGTGCTATAAGGCGACATATGCAGTGCAGCAAATGAAGTTCTATTCGATCACCTCGTCGGCTTGGGCAAGCAATGTCGGTGAGATCGTCAGGCCGAGTGCCTGCGCCGTTTTCACATTGATCATCACCTGAAATTTCGTCGGCTGCTCCACCGGTAGGTTAGCCGGTTTCGCCCCTTGATGATTTTATCGACGTACGACGCGGCCCGCTCGTAAAGCGCTATAAAGTCCGCTGAGAACGAAACGACGCCCCCGGCCATCGCGGTTTCCCGGCTGCTCGACATGAGCGCTAGCTGATGCTTGGTCGCAAGCTCAACAAGCATCGCTCTATGGGGGTCGAAAAGCGGTTGGATGATCACTGCCTGCGCGTTGGCCTTGGTCATGGACGCGAAGGCGCTTTCAAGCTCATTGGCACTGCTGACCAGTAACGGTTCAAGCTGGATGCCGCTTCTTGTAGCGGCCAAGCGGAGGTTCTCAACGAAGGGGCCACTAAACGGGTCTACAGCCGTGGTCGATGCGAGAACCGCGACCCGGGCAAGATTTGGAATAAGATCGCGTAAGATTTGCACGCGTCTGCCCCCAAGCTCCGCCTCCATTGCCGATAGACCGGTGACATTTCCGCCGGGACGAGCCAGGCTGTCGATGAAGCCGGATTGTAAGGGAGCGCCGGCCGGCGCCATCACAATTGGGATCGTTTGTGTGGCGCCCATAGCGGCCCTGACTGCTGGCGTAAAATGAGCCACAATCACATCAACGCCAGATCCGACGAACCCAGTGGCGATCTCGCCGGCGTGATCGCTTCGCCCTCCGGTGTAGTGGAAATCGACAGTAATATTCCTTCCTTCCGAATAGCCGAGGGTGCGCAGACCGCGTAGGAACGTATCCGCGAATGGATGCGGGGGCGACGCCGACACCAGCACACCGACGCGCGGCAATTTTCCCGCCTGCTGTGCACGCGCCGCAAACGGCGACGCGATCGCCATGCCGCCGAGGAGCGTGATGAATTCGCGACGTTTCACTGCCCAGTGCCTCCCGTGCTTCCGAACGAAAGGAATAGCACAGAGGGGACTGCTGCGCTGCGGGATTTCGGGCCGGTCTATGTCGCAGATGGGTCAAACCCGGGCGTTCTCCTTGGTGGCCGCACGTCCGCTTCCGCCGAGGGCAGACATTGTGGTCCGGGGGGCAGTCCGTTAGTCAAGCTGCGCAATTCTGCTTAGCAAGCTCAAGGATGCGCTTTGCCCCTGCCGGGGAGGGCTAGATCCGCCCCCGCGCTCCGGCAACCCGCGCGCTAAAATCCGGGGATGATCTCTTTCAGGTCCGACAAGAGCCCTAATCGCCCTAGCGTTGGCCGCCCCGGTCCTATTCTTCTTGATGTGGGCCGGCCTGCACTGGATCCTGGCCGTCGTCCTCTTCGTGGCCTTCGCGCTGCTAATACTGCTGAAGGAGGGGGCCGGACCCGCCCGCTAGGAAGCCCAAGACGCGCGTTGAGCCTGGAGCTTACCTGTTCTCCCGCCGCCACTCCTCAATCGCCAGCCGCATCGCTTCTGCACGGCTACAGCGTTTCTTATCAATCCACCGTTGGATCAAACCCTCTTTTCCTTCCTTCGAAGTTGTCATGAACACCTTATTGAACTCATGCTCGATCCGCGGATCTACCCCTTGAGCACGGCGCAGAAACCACCAAGCCAGCGCAGCTGCCGCGAGAAGCGCAATTGCCGCCCATAAGAATTCCTGTTGCATGTCTACTCTCGTGGTAGCGGTCGGATCAGCGTTACATTGACACGGGCTAAGGCGGGCGCAATCGTTTTGTGGGCGCACCCGCAAACGCGCATCCTTGTGCGTTCTAGGACCGGGAGCCAACCTGTGGCGCGCAAGAACAAGAAATTCGCAACGGCACCGAGAACGCGCACGGCATCATTGGGTACCTCAACAGCGCGGTGGTTGCGAAGCGCATCTACGACGCGCTTTCCTGAGGCGTTCGCGCCGCCGTTCTTTGCGCTCTAAGGGGGGCTCCCCGAAAACTTCAAGGTAAGGATCCGGCTGCAATAGGTCGGGTGCCTACCCGCCTAGGCAGCCACCGCTGCAGGAACGGCCTTCGACGGCGCTGTCCTTTTACGAAGCCCTCGAGACGGCACGCTTCTTCCGCTTCCCTCGCACTATAGCGAATTGCTCGATCTTCCGACCTTTCTTTAGCTGCGCCTGAAGCCAGCGAGGCCTAGCTCCCCGTCCGGACCAAGTTTCACTCCTGTTGACAGGATTGCGATACTTGGGCGGCACTTTGCGGCCCTTCAGTGGTGATTTGCGCCGGGGGGCGCCCCCTCCGAAGCCGGACAATCGAGCCAGCTGCTTTCCAATCGCCGCGCCCTCCGCTTTCGCCCGTGTCGCAATTATTCGGTCAACGTTGTCTCGCAATGTCATCAAGGCATCGAGTGTCATGCCAACGAAGCTCGACGTGCGTTTCAATTTCTTGGCGCGGCGCTCAGCCGACGATGATTTTCTAAGTGTCTTTCGCTTTGGCATTTAACGCTCCCTTGCTA
>CAWBFP010000004.1:0-32467 GCA_963788095.1 uncultured Alphaproteobacteria bacterium
CGAGCAAAGTGATCAAGTTCATCGTGCCGTTCGGGGCGGGAAGCCAGCCGGACACGATCGCGCGGCTGATCGGCCAGCAACTGTCCGCAAGGGTGGGACCGGTCGTCGTCGAAAATCGCTCGGGCGCCGGCGGCATTCTTCGGAACGCAGGTAGCGGCCGGCGCAGCGCCGGATGGCCACACGTTGGTGCTGGGAACAATCGGGTCGCTCGCGATCGGCCCCGCAATGCTCAAGACCCCCGGATACGACGCACTGAAAAGCTTTGCTCCCGTCGCGATGGTGTCGAATGCCCCATTCGTGCTGGTTGTGGGACCCGACGTACCCGCGAGAACGGTCTACGAGCTTGTCGCCCATGCGAAGGCCAATCCGGGCAAACTGAATTTCGGGGCTGTGAACGCATCGCCTCCGCACCTGGCATGCGACCTGTTCCGGCGTGCAACCGCGATCGACATCGTTCGTGTGCCATACAAGGGGCGGACAAAACATTGGCCGATCTGCTGGGCGGGCACACTCAAATGCTGTGCGAGGCCACGACTGTCCTTTTTCCGCTCATTCAATCAGGAAAGGCAAAGCCCCTCGCGGTGATGGCCGTAGACCGACTGCCCGAGCTGCCGGATGTGCCGGCTTGCAGTCGAGTCGGGTTGCCCGATCTTCTCGTCAGCGTCTGGGCGGGGATTCTGGTGCCGGCCGGCACTCCGGAAAGCATCATTGACAGGCTCAATACCGCAATCAACGAAGGCGTGAAGTCTCCGGAGCTTGCAAGCCAGCCTGGCAAAGCTCGGGACCAAGCCGACAATCGGCACGCCTCAGGACTTCGCCGCCTTCATTGCCGCAGAGGCACGCAGATGGGCGGACATCGTCAACCAGTCTGGCATCAAGCTCGACTAGGCGGCAACGCTTCGATGTTCAGCGCCGATCTCGCATTCACAGGGAGCCAGTGGCATGATTGTCGATTGAAATCCGCGAACATCAACTCGCTCGATGATCTCGATCATCGGCTGAAGCAGATCGGAATGGTCTGCGGGGTGGAACCGGTCGACGCCGCGCCCGGATTCCGGCGCGACCTTTCGCCGATTACTGGAGCTATGCGCAGGCGAAGACCGCACTTGACGCAGCCGGCTCGCTGATCAGCACCGATGTCGCCGAGCGCCGGATTTTGATCTTGGTGAACCCGGCTGCGGAAAACAGGCCGCGCCGTCGCGCAAACCATGATGGCGGCGTATCAGATGGTCATGCCCGGCGAGCGGACGCGCGCGCATCGCCACACGCCGAGCGCGCTCCGGCTGATCTTGGATGCCGATCCCGGGGCCTACACGATCGTCGACGGCGAGAAGGTTTCCATGCTGGCGGGCGACGTTGTGCTGACGCCCAACTGGAGCTGGCATTCGCACATCAATGAAGGACGGCAGCGCGCCTATTGGCTCGATTTTCTCGATGTGCCGCTCGTGCGCCTGCTCAACCTCATGTCACGCGAAGAGCGCACGGACGATCCCAGACAGCGGGGCGGTGCTGTCCCCGAGCTCGCCCATGCGTTTTCCATGGTGCGACACCGAGCGCCGGTTGCTCGAGCAGGGTGCAGCAGACGGCGGCAGCTGCCCAGGTGTTGAGATTGAGCTCGGAAGTCCTGCGCTTGAAACCATGGCCCTGTTCATGCGGCGATTGCCGCCTGGCACCAGCATCACTTGCGGCAAAACATTGGCTCACAATCTCTATGCCGTCGTGCGCGGCCGCGGGGTTACCGACGTCGACGGAGAGCGGTACGAATGGCGCCGCGGCGACGTATTCGTTGTTCCCGCTGGCCATGGATGCACGCATTGCGCAAACGACGATGCAGTACTGTTTCGCGTGACTGACGCCCCGGTCATGCAAAAGTTGGGCTTCTCCAAGACCGATTTGTCAACACAGCAGCACGCTCTTGTTCTTGAACCAGCGCCGGCATGACCGGGCGTTCGATCCGCGCGATCTGCATTATTGAGACACGGCCTTGTCCTTCGGCAGTTCCGCCGGACCCCGGGGACTTTTGTGAATTCGACAGCAAGGAGCGGAGCGCGGAAAGCGGCCGACCAAGCCAAATAGCCGAGCAGTCACCCGAAAGGCTCGGCACATGCGCCCATCATCTGCACTCGGCTTCTCCGTAAGCTTCAAACGGCTCGTCTGGTCCAACCTGGCGGCGCAATCGGCCGAGCAAATCGGTTTGGCCGCCGCGCCGATCGTTGCGGTCGTCGCCTTCGGCAGCGGCGCGGGCGCAACCGGCCTGCTGCAAACCCTGCACACCCTGCCGTTCCTGCTGCTGGCGCTTCCCGCCGGCCTGCTGGCGGACCGCATGTCGCGCCCGCGCCTGATGGCGGCCGCCGAGGCGCTGCGCGTCGCCTCGCTGATCGGGATCGTGGTGCTGGCCGTGCTCGGCATGCTCACGCTTCCGCTGCTCGCGCTGCTCGGCTTCCTCGGCGCGTGCGGCACGGTCGTCTACAGCGTGGCGGCGCCGGCGCTGGTGCCCTCCCTGGTGCCTGCGCCCGCGCTCGCCGCCGCCAATGCGCGGATCGAGCTCGCGCGCACGGTTGCGTTCGCGGCCGGGCCGGCGCTTGCCGGCGCTCTGGCCGGCTGGACCGGCGGCGCGCCGGCGTTCGCGCTCGCCGCCGCGCTCTCGGCCGCCGCCGTCATGCTGCTCTCCGGCCTGCGCGAGCCGACGCAGCCGCGGCCGACGGTCTCGGCGCGCCAGCCTGTGGACGAGCTGCGGCAAGGCATTGCGTTCGTGTTCCGGCATCCGCTGCTCAAGCCGGTGTTCGTGACGCAGCTGATCTTCAGCACGGCGTTCTTCATGCTGCACGCCGTGTATGTGCCGTATGCGGTGCACCATCTCGGCCTTTCGGCAGCGCAGGTGGGTGCCACCCTCGCGGCCTACGGCGGCGGCATGGTGGCGGGCGCGCTGCTCGCCCCCGCGATCATGCGCAGGCTGCCGTTCGGCGTCGTGGTTGCGATCGGCCCCATTGCCGGGCTCGCCGCCGCGGCCCTGATGGTCGCCACGATCTGGGCGCCGTCGTTGCCGTTGGCCGCGCTGAGCTTCACCCTGATCGGCGCCGGCCCGATCCTGTGGGTGATCAGCACCGGCACGCTGCGCCAGACCGTCACCCCGGCCCATCTTCTCGGTCGCGTCTCGGCGATCAACATCATGGCCTATGGTGCCCGCCCGATCGGCGCCGCGCTGGGCGCGCTCGTGGGCGGGCTCTTCGGCGCCGAGATTTGCCTGGTCGTGGCGGCCTGCGGATTTGTTCTCCAGGCCGTGGTGATCCTGATGTCGCCGGCGGTCCGTCTCGCGCGCCAGCCGACGATGGCGTGGCAGCAGCAACCCGCGTAGCGGGCCATCGCTTCGGCGGCGGGCGAAACATCGGCCGCATGCGCCGTGGCAGGGTGGCCTCCTCGCGAACGAGGAGCCGCCCGATGGCCATCACCTGCTGCATCCGATACGTGCTCGATCCATTCAAGCGCGACGAGTTCGAGGCCTATGCACGGAGGTGGACGACGATCATCCCGCGCTGCGGCGGCGATCTCGTCGGCTACTTCCTGCCGCACGAAGGCACCAACAACATCGCGCTGGCGCTGATCTCGTTCGAGAGCCTCGCGGCCTACGAAACCTATCGGGCACGCCTCAAGGCGGACCCGGAGGGCGTGGCGAACTTCCAGTTCGCGCACGATGCGCGCTTCATCCTGAGCGAGGAGCGGACCTTCCTCAAGCCGGTCGCGTGAGGCGCTAGCCGGAAGGTTCAGCAAACTCCAACCTCGTCATGCTGAGAGCCTGCCCGGACTTGATCCGGGGTGCTCTCCCGGACCAGGCCCAGGAGAGCCTCGAAGCACGCACAGCGTGGGCGCTGCAGAGACTTCTGGATCGTCCTTCGAGGCCCTCGCTTCGCTCGGGCACCTCAGGATGACGGTATAGTGTGGGGTCAGGCCGCGTCGTTGTCTGAATTATCACGTCGCGCCGAGCTCGGTCACCGTCCACCCTCCGCCGTCGGGAGCGAAGCGATAGGGCGCCGCATGAGTCGCGCCGGGACGCGTCCCGCGCAGTTGCTCATGCAGGGCGCGGAACAGACCGTCGTGACTGACGAACAGCACGATCTTGCCGGGATGCGCGGTCAGCCATTTGGCAACGACCGCGCGTGAGCGCGCGACCGTCTGCGGCCATTGCTCGGCATCAGGCGGCAGGATGAGGTTGATCGGCTGCTCGGGCGCGAGGCCGTGCGCGCGCTTGACCTCGTCGGCGATCATTCGCTCTAAGGCGCCGAAACGGCGTTCCTTGAGATCGTCATCGAGGTGGACGGGAAGCCCGAGCCGCGCTGCGACGAAGTCGGCGGTCGCACGGGCGCGCGCCAGCGGACTGCTCACGATCCAACCGATCCCCCGGCCTGCCAGGCGCCCGGCCGCGGCCTGCGCCTGCGCGACGCCGGTCGCGTTGAGCGGCACGTCGGTGTGCCCTTGGATGCGGCCCTGCGCGTTCCAGTCGGTTTGCCCGTGCCGCAAGAAGAAGAAGGGCCGAGGCGGCAGCATGGACGCTCCATTCGAAAACGCGATGCACGTATTCGCTCATTTCATGAGCCTAGCATGGCAACGCCTGGGCTCCGGTGCTAGCAACGGGCGGCCCACTCGCAAGGAATCTCACCCCGTGACTCCCCACAGCATCGCTGCGCGCGCGCAGGTAGACGCGGCGGAAAGCTCGTATGCGTGGTGGCGGCTCGCCATCTCGACCGCGATCAGCACGATCGGCGGCGTTGGCCTGTGGTCGGTCGTGGTCGCGCTGCCGGCGGTGCAGGCGGAGTTCGGCGTCGCCCGCGCCGACGCGTCGCTGCCCTACACCGCGACCATGCTCGGCTTTGCTCTCGGCGGCGTGCTGATGGGACGGCTCTCCGACCGGTTCGGCATCATGCCGCCGGCGGCCTGCGGGGCGGCCCTGCTCGGCCTCGGATACGTGCTCTCGGGCTATGCGGCGAGCCTCTGGCAGTTCGCGTTGGCGCAAGGGCTGTTGATCGGCCTCGGCAGCTCGGCGACGTTCGGGCCGCTGGTCGCCGACGTGTCGCACTGGTTCACGCGGCGGCGCGGCATCGCGGTCGCGATCTGTGCCTGCGGCAACTACCTTGCCGGCGCGTTCTGGCCGCCGATCCTGCAGCATTTCATCGCGACCGCCGGCTGGCGGCCGACCCATATCGGCGTCGGCCTGTTCTGCGCCGCCACCATGCTGCCGCTGGCGTGGATGCTGCGGCGGCGCGCGCCGACGCACGATGATCCGGCAGCGAGCGCCGCCGCCAAGGAGGCGCACGCCGTGCTCGGCGTGTCGCCCAACACGTTGCTGGTCCTGTTGTCGCTCGCGTCGGTCGCGTGCTGCGTCGCCATGGCGATGCCGCAGGTGCACATCGTCGCCTATTGCGGCGACCTCGGCTATGGCGTCGCGCGCGGTGCCGAGATGCTCTCGCTGATGCTCGGCTTCGGGGTGGTCAGCCGCGTGGCGTCCGGCTTCATCGCCGACCGCGTCGGCGGCGTCGCCACCCTGCTGATCGGCTCGGTGCTGCAGGCGAGCGCGCTCCTGCTCTACATGCTGTTCAACGGGCTCACCTCGCTCTACCTGATCTCGATCCTGTTCGGCCTGGTCCAGGGCGGGATCGTGCCGAGCTATGCCATCATCATACGCGAGTACTTTTCGCCCCGGGAGGCTGCCACCCGCCTCGGCATCGTGCTGATGGCGAGCCTGTTCGGGATGGCGTTCGGCGGCTGGATCTCCGGAGTGATCTTCGACCTCACCGGATCCTATCGCGCCGCCTTCGCCAACGGGCTCGTCTGGAACCTGCTCAACATCGCGATCGCGCTGTGGCTGCTGGCGCGGCCCGGGAGACGGCTCGTGCCGGCGTGAGCGCTGCGGCACTTGGTGTCGAAATGAGCAGACGCCTCGAGGCAATGCGCCGGAATCCGGCCGGCGACTGGACTATTGGCGACATCCAAGCGATTTGTCGGGAGCACGATATCCTTTGCGAACCCGCGCGCGGGGGCGGATCGCACTACAAGGTCGCCCACCCTCGAATGTCCGAGAAGTTGACCATTCCCTTTAGACGACCAATCAAGCCGGTGTATATTCGCAAGCTGGTCGCTTTCATCGATGCCGTCAGGACTGGGCCATGAGCTCCTTACAATACTCTATCGTGGTCGAACCGCTCCCGCCGGAAGACGGGGGCGGGTTCATCGCGACCGTGCCCGATCTTCCCGGCTGCATGAGCGACGGCGCGACGCCGGAAGAAGCCGTCACCAACGTCCAGGACGCAATCGTTGCCTGGATCGAAGCGGCGCACGACTTGGGACATGCCGTTCCAAAGCCGTCGCGCCGCTTGGTCGCGGCGGGCTGAGCACACAACGCGTAGCCCGGATTGAGCGCAGTGAAATCGGGGTTATCCTCTGGGCATGGTCCGATAGCGGCGTAATTTCGTCGCGGGTGGAACGTATTTCTTCACGATCACGCTCGTGGATCGAACATCAAGCCGCCCGAAGTTCGGCGTTGCTGACCCCGGATTTCGCTTGCGCTCAATCCGGGCTACGACAGCGTCCACGGCTGGTGAAACGGGCCCGCTTGACGCCGATCAGCGGGCCGCGATGACGATTGCGTCTCCTTCGGGCTCGATCGCCACGGTGAGCCCGCAGGCGCGGGCGAGCAGGCCGGTAAAGAACGGCTGGATGGCATGCGCATCGATGGTGCCGCCCGGCGGCTCGCCCGCCAGCAGGCCGGCCACGGTCTGCGGGACGCGGGCATTAAGGCCGGCCGCCGAGACCCGAAACGCCATGCCGGCGCCCTCGCCGCTGGCCTGTGCGGTGATCCTGCCGCCGCGCGGAATGATCTGGGTCGCCAGCAACAGCAGGTTGAGCAACAGCTTGACGCGGTTCTTCGGCAGCAGCGCCCGCGGCAGCTCCCAGCCGAGCGTGGTCTTGTCGTCCTCGATGAAATCCGCGCGCGACCGCTTCGGCATCGCCGA
This sequence comes from uncultured Alphaproteobacteria bacterium, assembly GCA_963788095.1. Taxonomy (GTDB): domain Bacteria; phylum Pseudomonadota; class Alphaproteobacteria; order Rhizobiales; family Xanthobacteraceae; genus CAVTXS01. The sequence goes on from CAWBFP010000004.1 coordinate 7,005, forward strand.
GATCGACTTCCGCTCCGGCCGAGCCGGCCGACCCGAACGCGAGCCGGCAGAACTGCAGCCGCGCCGAGGCCTGTGCGGCGCTTTTCTTGATCAGGTCGAGCGCGAAGGTCTTGGTGCTCTCGTCGCTCGTGTCCTCCAGCACTTCCATGCCGTTGACCACCGCCCCCACCGGGCTGATGAGGTCGTGACACACCCGCGAGCACAGCAGCGCTGCGAGGTCGAGAGCTTCGATCGCGGCAGGGCCGGACATGCGCGTCTCCGAGACAAGACAAAAATTCCGCGAATCGGCGGCCTGATCGCGGAGGCGCGGGTGTGATACACCGCCGCCGGCGGAATCGCCAAGGCAGGGAGCCGATCGTTTGCACCGCGCCGCGCCGCTCGTGGAGCCAGGGCTGGTCGCCGCCTTGACCGAGCTGGTCGCGCGCGCCGGCGCCGCGATCCTGGCGGTCGGCCGCGCCGAACTGGCTGCGCGCACGAAGCCCGATGCGTCGCCGGTTACGGCCGCGGATGCGGCTGCCGAGGCCGTGCTGCTCGACGGCCTGGCGCGGACCCTGCCCGGGGTCCCGGCGATCTCCGAGGAAAGCGCCGAGAGCCTGCGCCTGTCATCGGACGCGCTGCGCCCGGCATTCCTGTCGGTCGATCCGCTCGACGGCACCCGCGAGCTACTCGAAGGCCGCGACGAATATACCGTCAACGTCGCGCTCGTCGTCGACGGCCTGCCGCTGCTCGGCGTGATCGGCGCGCCCGCCCGCAACCTGCTCTGGCGCGGGGGGCAGGGTCGCGGGGCGGAGCGGCTGCGGCTCACGCCGCGTGGCGAGATCGTCGGCGACGCGCGTCCGATCCGCGCGCGCCGCTGGCCGGAACGTGATCCGGTGGCGACCGTCAGCCGATCGCATCTCGATCGCGACACCTCCGAACTGCTCGAGCGACTTCCGCGGCTGCGCCGCCGCGCCCGCGGTTCGGCGCTCAAGTTCTGCGAGCTGGCGGAGGGCTCGGCCGATATCTATCCGCGGCTCGCGCCGACCTCGGAATGGGATGTCGCCGCCGGCCACGCGCTGCTGCTCGCGGCCGGCGGCACGATCGTGACGCCCGCCGGCGCGCCGCTGTTGCATGGCCGTGCGGAGCAGTCTTTCCGCGTCCCGGCATTTATCGCGCTCGCCGATCCGGCCGCGGTCTCTGCGGTGATTTCGGCCGCTTCGGCGAAGGACTAGGGCCGGGCCACGGCCGTGGCCCGCGCGCCGCGGAGGCAGCGGCGACCGCCCGCGCCGAGCCATACCGGCGGATTGCCCCATTGGCGCTAGCGCCTAAGCCCGCGGCGGCCACGCCGCGCGCCAGCGCTCGTTGCCGCCGCAAGGGGGCGGTCCACGCGCGGCCGGCAGAACAAGGGCCCGCCGCAGGCTTCGCCCCGCTGCGATCATATTTTTGGCCATAATGCGCTTTGATTCGATTTTATTAACCGTTCTAACGCATCGACGTATGCAACGGGCAAATGCCCGGCCGTAACATCGATGGAGCCTTCAAGATGCGCGCCGTCCTTCGGGTCATGCCGCTCGTGCTGGTGCTGATCGGCGCTGCCGCCGTCCAATCAGCCGCAGCGCAGACCGGCCCCGCCCCCAACCAGTATTCCTCCAACGAGCTGATCGACACCGGCCACCGGTTCTTCGGCACGATCTCGCGCGGTCTCGCGTCCGTGATCGAGAAGGCGGTGAGCCAGTGGGGGCTGCCGAACGGCTACATCCTCGGCCAGGAAGGCGGCGGCGCTTTAATCGGCGGCCTGCGCTATGGCGAAGGGACGCTGTTCACCAAGAACGCCGGCGACCTGCGCGTGTTCTGGCAGGGGCCGTCGATCGGCTGGGACGTCGGCGGCGACGGCGACCGCACCATGATCCTGGTCTACAATCTGCCGGCCACCAACGCGGTCTACCAGCGCTTCGCGGGAGTAGACGGCTCGGCCTACCTGGTCGGCGGCTTCGGCATGACGGTTTTGACCGGGGATAACATCGTGATGGTGCCGATCCGCTCCGGCGTAGGTGCCCGGCTCGGCGTCAACCTCGGATATCTGAAGTTCACGCCGCAGGCGACCTGGAACCCGTTCTGACCCTCGGCCTCCTTAAGCGCGAGCGCAGGGGCGGCCCCAGCGCTGGCCGCCCTTTCGTGCATCGACATTCGGAGGGCGCCCGCAGGGCGCGCCGTTGCGCGCCGGCGCTGCCGCCGCATTGTAGGTTAACTGCTGGTTAACCTGGAACCCGAAGCCGGCCCGTGGCAAGGTGGCGCGCCGGTTGCCGCGCAGGCCGGAGGTGCGTTTCTCCATGATCGAACCCATCATGTTCGTCGGGCTCGGCTTTCTGGCCGCCAGCCTGCTGGCGCTGGTGATCATTCCGCTGGTGCATGCGCGCGCGATCCGGCTCACCAAGCGGCGCCTGGAAGCCTCGATCCCGGTCTCGGTCACGGAGATCCAGGCCGACAAGGATCAGCTGCGGGCCGAATTCGCGATGTCGACCCGCCGGCTGGAAATGAGCGTCGATCAGCTCAGGGCCAAGACCACCGCCCAGCTCGCCGAGCTCGGCAAGAAGACCGAGGCGCTCAACGCGCTCCAGGCCGAGCTCGCCGAGAAGACGGCGGCGCTCGACAGTCTCGACACGCGCGACAAGACCCTCCTCGAGCAGCTGCAGACGGCCAAGGGGGAGCTCGGCACCAGGACCAACGCCCTTGGAGAAGCCGAGCGCAAGCTCGCCGATACGGTGGCCGAGCTCGACAGGGTGAGAACGGACTTGGCGGAGCGTTCGGTGACCTGCGAAAGCCAGCGCATCGAGGCGGTGACGCTCCAGACGCAGGTCGCCACGCTCAAGGATCAGGTCGCCGACTTCGAGCAGCAGGTGAAGCGGACCGGAGAGACGTTGACGCGCGAACGCACCGACGCCGAGCGCGTGCGCGACGAGCGCGTGCGGCTGCAGCGCGATTTTTCCGCCTACAAGCAAGAGACCGAGGCAGAGAACGCGACGATGCGCGAGCGCATCAACGACGTCGCCGCGCAGGTTGCCCAGCTCACCATCGCGCTCGAGGGCCCCGGCTCGCCGATCGAGACCGTTCTGGCGGCGGACACCATCGGCCGGCCGACCGACGGCACCGGCGAGGCGGTGCCGGCCGACAAGGCCAGTCTCGCCGACCGCATCCGCGCGCTGCAGAGCCGCGCCTCGCGGACGGTAGCGCCGACGCGAAAACGCGCGCGGTAGGCGTTCCTTCCGTTAGGCTGCAGTGCCGTTTCGGGAAATGCTTTCGTCGCTGGCGCCCCTGGCAATGACGCCATCGTCATTGCGAGCAACGCGAAGCAATCCCGGCTGTAGGGTGCGCAAAGCGCCGCGAACGCGGCGCGTGCGCACCATTGCAGCCGCGGCATGCACACGTGCGCACGGCGCGGTCGCCGCGCCTTTGCGCACCCTACAAATTCGTCGCTGACGCTCCTCGCGATGGCCGGGCCGTCATTGCGAGCGAAGCGAAGATTCCATGGGGAGTGGATAGCAGCCGAGTCCAGGTCCAGACTGAGGTTGCTTCAACCCACTCAACCTGGAGGACGACCGATGCTGCTCGCTGATCGTATCGCTGACACTGAACCGACCGCTATCCGAACGCATCTTGGCGCAATTTTTGTTTCGTTGGAACTGAGCCGTTCGACTTGGTTGATCACTTCGCTGTCGCCGGGCAACGGCGAAAAGATGTCGAAGCACGGCGTTGTCGCGGGAGATATCGGAGCGCTGCTGGCGAAGTTTGCGGAGCTGCAGCGCAAGGCGTTTGCGCGCACCGGCAAGAACTATCCGATCATTACGATCCAGGAGGCGGGGCTGGACGGGTTCTCGCTGCACCGCGTGCTGCAGCAGGAGGGGATCGAGAGCCATGTGGTGGACGCCGCCTCGGTTGCGGTGCCGCGCCGGCGGCGGCGGGCGAAGACTGACAAGATCGACGGTGAGGCGCTGTTGCGGGTGCTGCTGGCCTACAAGCGGGGCGAACCGCGGGTGTGCTCGATGGTGGTCGCCCCTTGCGCCGAGGAAGAGGACCGCCGCCGGATCGGCCGTGAGCGCGAGGTCTTGCTCGACGAGCGGATCCGGCATGTCAACCGGATCAAGGGACTTTTGCTGGCGCAAGGGATCTCTGGCTATGCCCCGTTGCGGCGCGATCGACGGGCGCGGCTGGAGGCGCTGCGCACGGCGGACGGGCGTGAGCTGCCCCAGCAGCTGAGGGCGCAGATCGGCCGCGAGCTCGACCGGCTCGAGCTGCTGCTTGTGCAGATCAAGGCGGTCGAGGCGGAGCGGGACGCGATGCTGGCGAGGTTGAGCCAGAGCGTGGACGAGAACACGCGGGAGCATCCGCTGGCGATGCTGCTGGGGGTGAAGGGGATCGGGGAGGAATTTGCGGCTGCGCTTTGGTTCGAGTGCTTTTACCGGAGCTTTGCCAATCGCCGGCAGATCGCCGCCTATGCGGGCTTGGCGGCGACGCCGTGGCAGAGCGGGTCGGTCGCGCATGAGCAAGGCGTGTCCAAGGCCGGCAATGCGCGACTGCGCAAGAAGCTGGTGCAGCTCGCCTGGCTCTGGCTGCGCCATCAACCGGGGTCGGCACTGGCGCGCTGGTTCCATGCGCAAGCCCATCGCAAGGTCGCCATCGTCGCACTGGCGCGCAAGCTGCTGGTCGCCTTGTGGAAGTATGTCACCGCCGGCGTCGTGATCGAAGGTGCGGCGCTCAAGGGCGCTGCCTAGGCGGCAAGCCAGGCGTCTCGTCAGGCGAGCCACCTCACCCACAGTTGAGCAGCAACAGCACCATGACCAATCCGCCGAGACCCGATCAGTCTCGGCCGATCCGGGCGGACGAACCGATGGATTGCATGGCTTCAAAAGCCGTAGCGAAGAATGGCTTCGTCCTCTCGAGCCGCCCGCCGCAAGCGGAATCCTGGTACGGCACGCTCGTGCGGCCGACCGAATGTGAGTTTGATCTGGCGTCAAACCTGATCGCGAAACCGGCTCGACCTCGATCGTAGAAAAACTGCAAATGGTCCTCCTGGCATCATGAACCGCTCTTCGTCCCGACCGTGCGAGCCTGACGGCGTGCTCGATCGCGTCAAGGCCAAGCCGCTGCGCGGCGGCCCTGCGGGCCGACCTTGACCCGATCTGCGCGCGCCATCTTCAAAACTCCACGCTCGGGACGAAGAGGTGCTCCTCGCTCGAACAAAGAGGTGAGACCAAAGTGTGAGAGACCTTGACTTGGTGTGAGAGCCTTGACTCGGCACATCCCCATGTGAGCAATCCAGGCGGCAGTGCAGTTTCTGGATTGCTTCGTCGCTGGCACTCCTAGGAAGAGACGGAGGGGACTCGCAATGACGGAGGCGATTGGGTTTCGTGGCCCCCCACGCCGTCATCCTGAGGTGCCCGAGCGAAGCGAGGGCCTCGAAGGATGCTGCTCTGCCGTGCAGCTGCTGTGTTGTGCGTCCTTCGAGGCTCGCCCGACTTCGTCGGGCGAGCGCCTCAGGATGACGAGTCAAACAAGCGTTGCCCCCCACAACACCGTCATTCTGATCAGGGTGAGGGGTTGCAAGTTTCATCCAAGTGGATCGGCCGTAAGGCCGGTGTGCAACTCGCAATGACGCTGCGCCGCAGCGTCTTCCGAAGCTTTTGGCTCACAGCCCCCGCAGCTGATTCTGCAGCCGCTCCGGCACGTCGATCTCGTAGGCGAGGATCGCGGACGACAGCGCCTTGCCGTAGTTGTCGAGGCAGAGGCTGCGCGAGACGCCGCCGCCGAGCGCGTCGTGGGCAACGAAGTTGAGCGCCGCGATCTTGTCGACCTCGTAGCGCTCGACTTTGCCGTTCACCACGCCGCGGTAGAAGCGCTTGAATGCGTCGGCGGTGAGCTGCTCTCGGAGCAGCGGATAGAGATCGTCGCTGTAGGCGATCACCATGATGTTGGAGGTGTTGCCCTTGTCGCCGGAGCGCACGTGGGCGACGTGCTGCAGCTTGACGCGCATCGCCCTCTAGCTCTCGTACATCTCGATCGTCCACGGCACTTTCTCGCGCGGCACCAGCGACGACCACACCCCGATGATCTCGCGCGTGCGGTCCTGGTGCGGCACGCGCTTTCCGGTCATGCCGATGCCGGCGACCGCCATGCCGTCGACCTCGCGGCCGACCTTTTCCGCCTCGGCCCGCGTCTTGGTGCGCGCCGCGACCCGCACCGCGACCTCGTAGGGCTCGGGCTGCGCGCGCGGGGTGACCGGGCCGTGGATGGCGTTGAGGCCGACGAAGTCGATGCGGATCTCCTCGGCCTCGAGGCCGACCACCTTGAAGCGCTCCTCGAGCACGCGCTTGGCAAGCTCCGCGCGCCGCAATGCGCCAGGACCGGCATAGAAGAACATGTCCTCGCCGATGAACCCTTCGGTGCAGCCGATCGACACCTTCAGGGTCGGCGTGCGCGGCTTGCCGGAGATGCCGCCGACGCGCACCCGCGCCGGTCCTGTTTCGGCGAGGTCGACGGTAGTGAAGTCGCACACCACGTCCGGCGTGATGTAGCGGGCGGGGTCATGCACCTCATAGAGGATCTGCTCCTTGACGGTCATCAGGTTGACGGCCCCGCCGGTGCCTTCGACCTTGGTGATCACCGCGCTGCCGTCGTCCTCGACCTCGGCGATCGGGAACGCCAAGTTCCATGGCTCCGGCACGTCCTTGAATCCGGGATCGCAGAAATAGCCGCCGGTGCACTGCGCGCCGCATTCCATGATGTGGCCGATGCCGGTGCCCTGCCCGAGCCGCGCGTGGTCGAGCGGATCCCAGCGGTATTCGTGCATCATCGGCGCCAGGAACAGCGACGGATCGGCGACCCGGGTCGTCACCACGACGCCGGCGCCGGCGCGCAACGCCGCGACGATCGGCTCGGCGCCGAGATAGGCCTCGGCCGAGATCAGGTCGTCCTTGAGCGTCGCGGTCGGCTTGCCGTTCTCCAAAATGGTGTCGGTGAGCTCGAGCACGCGGTCGGTGATCAGGCTGCCCGAGACCGCCGCGACCTTGACCCCCTTGGCGCCGAGCTCGCGCAGCCAGTGCACGATCCGCTCCGCCGCGCCGTTCGGGTTGATCCAGCCCTGGTTGCTGACGATCTTGGTGCCGCGCTTGAGGCAGCCGGGAAGCACCGCCTGCATGCGGTCGTCGAGGTAGGTGTCGTAGCCGGCAAATGACGGATCGCGGCGCTTGCGCACCTGCGCGGCCGAGATCGTCGCCTCCGCCATGGTCTCGAAGCAGAGATAGTCGAGATTGCCCTGCTCGGCATTGAGCCTTGCGGGCTCCAGCCGATCGCCCCACCAGGCGGAGCCCGCGCCGATGCGCAACGTGGTCATTGCGGTTCTCCCGGCCGCGCGCGCTTGCGCGCCCGCGGCATCCTCAAGTCTCCCGTCACCCTGAGGCGCTCGCCCGACGAAGTCGGGCGCGCCTGGGAGGCGACGGCCCGTGCCTACCAGCATCCTTCGAGGCCTCGCTTCGCTCGGGGCGCCCTCGGATGACGGCCCTTCACTCGACCTTGAGGCCGGTCGCCGCCACCACGTCCTTCCATTTGCGCACCTCTTCCTCGATGTGCGCGCGAACTCGGCCGGCGTGTTGCCGACCGGAACCGCCCCCAGGGCATCGAGCCGTTCGCGGATCGGCTCCTCCTTCAAGATCTCGGAGATGTTGCGGTAGAGCGCGTCGATCACCGCCTGCGGCGTCTTGGCGGGGGCGAGCACGCCGAACCATGCCGCCACCTCGTAGCCGGGCACGCCGCTCTCTGCCATCGTCGGTATGTCGGGAGCGCGCGGAAAGCGCTCGGTCGTGGTCACGGCCAGCGCACGCAGCGCGCCGGAGCGGATGTGCTCCATCGAGGAGGGCAGGTTGTCGAAGGCAAGCTTGACGTGCCCGCCCAGAAGGTCGTTGAGCATCGGCGCCGCGCCGCGATAGGGCACGTGCCGGATGTCGATCTTGGTCAGCGTCTTGAGGAGCTCCCCGCTCATGTGCGGCGAACCGGCGGTGCTGGTCGACCCGAAGTTCAAGCCCGGATTCTTCTGCACGTAGGCGATCAGCTCGCCGACGCTTTGCACCGGCAGCGACGGGTGCACCATCAGGACATTGGGCGTGCTGGCGATGATCGTCACCGGGGCGAAATCGCGCACGGGGTCGTAGGTGATGGTCTTGAACACGCTGGCATTGATGCCGTGCGAGCTGATGGTTCCGAGCACCAGCGTATGGCCGTCGGGCGCCGCCTGCGCGACCGCCGCGCTTCCGATCATACCGCTCGCGCCCGAGCGGTTTTCGATGATGAACGGCTTGCCGAGCCGCTGTTCCAGCCGCGTGGCCACGACGCGCGCCAAGATGTCGCTGGTGCCGCCGGCCGGATAGGGCACGATCACCTTGACCGGCTGGTTCGGGTAAGCGGCCGCGGAGGTCGCGCATGCGGCGACCGCGATGGCGGCCGCCAGAATGCCTAGGGGCCCGACCATGGGCGTCTCCGATTGCCGATCAGGTGATCCCAGCAGAAATCTCCTGCCAATGCCAGCCGCCGGGCAGGAGGGCAGCACCTGCAAGCGGCAGCCAAGGTGAAGCGGGCAGCCAACTGAAGCCGGCCGCCATCTCGCCGCTCGCCATCCGCCACTCGCCCTCCCGCCCGCCATTCACCATTCTCCCAATTTTCCAGGGCTGTGGCTTTGGCGCGACAGCGATCGCCTGCATTCTTCTCTACCGTGTGCGGGCGTTGTGATTCTGGAACGCAGACGGGACCAAAACCTTAAGCGGTCCCGTTCGATATCCGAATCCGGCGGGTCATTGGATGCGGGCCGAGCCAACGGCCCTGGCGGTGGTCCGCGAAGGGGGCACCGCATGCTGTGCAGATCCGCGCGGTCGACGATGCTAGCCGCAGCCACGCTGCTCGCGGTCGCTGGTGGATCCACCACGGCGAGCCAGGCCGGTCTCGCCGGCGCCGCGCTCTTGCCGGAGGCTGAAGCCAAGCTGTCCGGCGCCGCGATGCGCGACATCGTCGCGGAGTCGCGCCTCTATTGCCTGGCGCTTGCGGTCTTTTTCGAAGGCGGCTCGACGGTCGAAAGCGAAGAGGGACAACGGCACATCGCCCGCGTGGTGTTCGAACGCGCCAAGGCCAACCGGCGCATATGGGGCGGCTCCGACATCTGCGACGTCGTGTTCTACATGCGCGCCGGCGTCTGCCAGTTCTCGTTCGCCTGCCTGCCGGCGGCGCGGCGCACGCCGCGGGGCGGCCCGGCCTGGCGCTATTCGGTGACGGTCGCGAAGGACGAGCTCGCGCAGCGCAGCGACGTGCAGGAGCGCTTGATCCGTTACTACATGAACCCCGCGCTCACCTCCGACCGCAACGCCTGCCGGTTCCGTAAGGAGTTCGTTCCGGTGCTGCAGGCCGGCCGGCACGAGTTCTTCCGCGAGCCGACCGCTGCCGAGCGCGCCGAGCTCAAGGCCAGCGAGCCGATCGAGTGCAAGCGCTACGCCGAGGCGCTCGAGGCCGCCAAGAAGCGCGCCGCCGAGGCTGCGGCGAAGAAGCGGCTGGAAGCGAAGAAGCGGCTCGCCAAGTCGCTCGCCAAGGGCAAGAAGCCGGCAGTTGCCGCCAAGAGCGCCGGCAAAAAGGTGAAGTTCGCCCGCCAGTGATTTTCGCCGTCATTGCGAGCCGAAGGCGAAGCAATCCAGATCGGCGATGACGCCAAACGGCTTCCGCTGGATTGCTTCGTCGCTTACGCTCCTCGCAATGACGGGACGGAATTTTTTGTTTATTGCGAGTCCATCGCACTCATCGCCACGCTGGTCCCCAGCATTGGCAACGACATTGCTGCTCGCGTGCTCGCTTGCCGCGCTCGCGCAGCCGCAGCATCCGGAGATCGACAAGCGCCGCGCCGCCGAGCGCAAGACCTTCACGGACGCGCAGATCTTCGACGGCTTCTTCAAGGTCGCCTTCGGCGCTGAGCTGGGCCTGAGCGGTCCCTCCGACCGCATCCGCAAATACGATCAGCCGGTGCGCGTCTTCATCGAGAACCGCGCGACGCCGGATCGCAGTGGCGCGGTCGCGCAGGTGATCGCCGACATCGGCGCGCGCATCGCCAATCTCGACATCGCGGTCACCGAGCGGCGCGAGGATGCGAATTATATGGTGCGGCTGGTGCGCGAGCGCGATTTCGCCCGCACCATCCGCGAGCTCTACGGCAACAGAAGCCGCCAGATCTTGCGCTCGCTCGAGCCGCAGTGCCTGTCGGGGCTGCGGCGAGACCCGAGCTACCGGATCCTGCGCTCCGACGTGATCCTGGTCGCCGACGTCGGCGACTTCACCTTCTACGACTGCGCCTACGAGGAGCTGTTGCAGGGGCTCGGACCGATCCGCGACGATCCCACGGTGCCCTGGACGATGTTCAATGACAACGTGCAGATGGGGTTCTTCGACGTCTACGACCAGTATCTGCTCAACATCCTCTACGATCCCCGCCTCCGCGCCGGCATGACGCGCGCGCAGGTGCGCGCGCTCCTGCCCGAGGTGATGCCGCCGGTGCGCGCCTTCGTTGCCCGCGTGAACGGGTTGCAGTAGTGAGTAGCGAATAGTGAGTAGCGAATAGTGAGTAGTGAGTAGTGAGTAGTGAGTAGCGAGTGGCGAGTGGCGAATGGCGAATGGCGAGTAGCGATTTTGCCTGCTTCACACTTCACTATTCACTATTCGCTATTCGGTATTCGCTATTCGCCATTCGCCATTCGCCAACATTCGCCATTCACCAACAAGGGAGACTGCGATGCGCATCCTGCTTGCCCTCGGGCTCCTGCTCGCCGTATTGGCCCTCGACGCGCGACGCGAGGCGGCGGCGCAGTGGTGTGCGTATTACGACGCGTACACCTACACCTGCGGCTTCGTTTCATTCAATCAGTGCCTGGCGACGATCAGCGGGGTCGGCGGTGCGTGCCGGCGCGACTACGACTATCGTCCGCCGGTCCGCGACGACCGCCGCGCGGCCCCGCCGCGTGGCGAGCGGCCGAGCGGCAGCCGATATTGAACCCGTCGCAGGGCGGAAATAGCGAAGCGTATTCCGCCCTGTGTACTGCGAACTGTCGTCCCGGCCGACCCGGCCTCGAGCCGAGGGAGGGCCGAGACCGATGCAGCACGACGTCACGGAACGTGTGTGAGAGCCATGTTCCGTGTATCCCGGATGAGCACTCCGTCATTGCGAGCGAAGCGAAGCAATCCATGGCGACGGGGCCGCTTCTGGATTGCTTCGTCGCTGACGCTCCGCGCAACAGCCGCCGGTCGCAGTCGGATATATCCGACTTCGACCGATCTTAGGGATGGCCGAACTCGGGTAAACTCGAGTTCGGCTGGGGCTTCCGGGATGACAGTCAGCGGTAGTGCACGCCGACGACCCTCACGCCACCTGGCAGGCCTCGGCTCGAGCCGGGCGGCGGAACCGCCACGCCCGCGCCGGCATACTCGTTGAGCTTGTTGCGCAGCGTGCGGATCGAGATGCCGAGGATGTTGGAGGCGTGCGTGCGGTTGCCGCGGCAGTGCTTGAGCGTCTCCAGGATGAGGTCGCGCTCGACGTCGGCGACGGTGCGCCCGACCAGTGCGCGCGTGACCTTATCGGCCGCGAGCGCCGCACGGGCCGCAGCCGGCGATGCGCTGCGCGCCTCCTCGAATCCGGCGCGGTCGGGGGCGGAGATCGCATCGGTGCCGATCTCCGGGCCGCCGGCGAGCAGCACGGCGCGATTGACGGTGTTCTGAAGCTCAGGCATACGCGACGTTCCTCATCGGGAGATCGGCGCCACGCCCATCGACGTCTTCATCGGCAGGATGATGAAGGCGAGGAACACGATCACCGTCGCCGTCGCCGCCGCCATGGCCGAGTCGCGCAGGCCCGATGGTCTTTGCGTTAATCGAACAGCTCCTGCACGAAGAAGCCCGGTCTGCCGGCTGCGCGACGGCCGCGTTGCGCGACAATATTTGCCCGGTCTATGGTTTCCGATCGGTTAACCGGCGGCGCGTGGGCGCCGGGACCGGTGCGTTGCCTTGATTGCGAGCCGAAGGCGAGGCAATCCAACAACCGGATCGCCGTCTGGACTGCTTCGTCGCTGACGCTCGCTGCCATGACGGGCATGGAAGCCGTCATTGCGAGCGAAGCGAAGATTCCATGGCGAGTGGATAGCAGCCGAGTCCAGGTCCAGACTGAGGTTGCTTCAACCCACTCAACCTGGAGGACGACCGATGCTGCTCGCTGATCGTATCGCTGACACTGAACCGACCGCTATCCGAACGCATCTTGGCGCAATTTTTGTTTCGTTGGAACTGAGCCGTTCGACTTGGTTGATCACTTCGCTGTCGCCGGGCAACGGCGAAAAGATGTCGAAGCACGGCGTTGCGGCGGGAGATATCGGAGCGCTGCTGGCGAAGTTTGCGGAGCTGCAGCGCAAGGCGTTTGCGCGCACCGGCAAGAACTATCCGATCATTACGATCCAGGAGGCGGGGCTGGACGGGTTCTCGCTGCACCGCGTGCTGCAGCAGGAGGGGATCGAGAGCCATGTGGTGGACGCCGCCTCGGTTGCGGTGCCGCGCCGGCGGCGGCGGGCGAAGACTGACAAGATCGACGGTGAGGCGCTGTTGCGGGTGCTGCTGGCCTACAAGCGGGGCGAACCGCGGGTGTGCTCGATGGTGGTAGCCCCTTGCGCCGAGGAAGAGGACCGCCGCCGGATCGGCCGTGAGCGCGAGGTCTTGCTCGACGAGCGGATCCGGCATGTCAACCGGATCAAGGGACTTTTGCTGGCGCAAGGGATCTCTGGCTATGCCCCGTTGCGGCGCGATCGACGGGCGCGGCTGGAGGCGCTGCGCACGGCGGACGGGCGTGAGCTGCCCCAGCAGCTGAGGGCGCAGATCGGCCGCGAGCTCGACCGGCTCGAGCTGCTGCTTGTGCAGATCAAGGCGGTCGAGGCGGAGCGGGACGCGATGCTGGCGAGGTTGAGCCAGAGCGTGGACGAGAACACGCGGGAGCATCCGCTGGCGATGCTGCTGGGGGTGAAGGGGATCGGGGAGGAATTTGCGGCTGCGCTTTGGTTCGAGTGCTTTTACCGGAGCTTTGCCAATCGCCGGCAGATCGCCGCCTATGCGGGCTTGGCGGCGACGCCGTGGCAGAGCGGGTCGGTCGCGCATGAGCAAGGCGTGTCCAAGGCCGGCAATGCGCGACTGCGCAAGAAGCTGGTGCAGCTCGCCTGGCTCTGGCTGCGCCATCAACCGGGGTCGGCACTGGCGCGCTGGTTCCATGCGCAAGCCCATCGCAAGGTCGCCATCGTCGCACTGGCGCGCAAGCTGCTGGTCGCCTTGTGGAAGTATGTCACCGCCGGCGTCGTGATCGAAGGTGCGGCGCTCAAGGGCGCTGCCTAGGCGGCAAGCCAGGCGTCTCGTCAGGCGAGCCACCTCACCCACAGTTGAGCAGCAACAGCACCATGACCAATCCGCCGAGACCCGATCAGTCTCGGCCGATCCGGGCGGACGAACCGATGGATTGCATGGCTTCAAAAGCCGTAGCGAAGAATGGCTTCGTCCTCTCGAGCCGCCCGCCGCAAGCGGAATCCTGGTACGGCACGCTCGTGCGGCCGACCGAATGTGAGTTTGATCTGGCGTCAAACCTGATCGCGAAACCGGCTCGACCTCGATCGTAGAAAAACTGCAAATGGTCCTCCTTGCATCATGAACCGCTTTCGTCCCGACCGTGCGAGCCTGACGGCGTGCTCGATCGCGTCAAGGCCAAGCCGCTGCGCGGCGGCCCTGCGGGCCGGCCTTGACCCGATCTGCGCGCGCCGTCTTCAAAACTCCACGCTCGGGACGAAGAGGTGCTCCTCGCTCGAACAAAGAGGTGAGACCAAAGTGTGAGAGACCTTGACTCGGTGTGAGAGACCTTGACTCGGCACATCCCCATGTGAGCAATCCAAGCTGCAACACCGTTTCTGGATGGCAATGAAGAAGGCGAGCGGCGGACGGGTTTCGGGCGCCCCCACGCCGTCATCCTGAGGTGCCCGAGCGAAGCGAGGGCCTCGAAGGATGCTGCTCTGCCGTGCAGCTGCTATGTTGTGCGTCCTTCGAGGCTCGCCCGACTTCGTCGGGCGAGCGCCTCAGGATGACGAGTGAGAACAAGCGTTGCCCCCCACAACACCGTCATTCTGATCAGGGTGAGGGATTGCCCAAGTTTCATCCAGGTGGATCGGCCGCCAGGCCGGTCACGCAACTCGCAATGACGAGTGCCCGGCCGGCCGAATGGCCGCCGGGCGTCACGGTCGGAAGCTTGCGCGGTTGTGATCGGGCGCGGGCGACTATTGCCGGTACTGCTGGATGCGGGTGGTGCGCAGGCCCGCAAGCCCGTGGCGGTCGATCGAGTACTGCCATGACAGGAACTCTTCGACCGTCAGCGTGTAGCGGCTGCAGGCCTCTTCCAGCGACAGCAGGCCGCCGCGCACGGCGGCGACGACTTCCGCCTTGCGCCGGATCACCCAGCGTTTCGTTCCCGGTGCCGGCAGGTCGGCGATCGTCAGCGGACTGCCGTCGGGCCCGATTACGTACTTGACCCTCGGCCGAATGGGCTCGGTCATCGATACTCTCACAGAACGCAAACCGACCAACTCGCTGCGAGCCTAGCGGCTGCGACTTAAAACTTACCTAAGCCCGCGCTTCGATTAAGCCGTGAATACCGGGCGTTTTCGCACCGCGCGTCGCGCGAAACGCGTTGCGGATTCGTTAAGCTGTGTTGAGGAGGAATTAATGCTTGACGCAACCTCGTCGGGTATCCGTTCGTTGCTCCGCGCTACCGCAGCCTCCATCCCTCCTCGCTTGTCGAGATCGCGCCCGATCGGCCAGCCGCATCGCTGGCGGCGGTCGCGATCGTGCGCGGCTCGCGGGACGCCGGACGCGAGCCCCCGCGCAGGCGCCCGCGAGCGATCGCGGCGGTGTCAGAATAATCCATAAAATCAATGGCTTGACGCACCGGCTTGGGACGCCGCGCCACACCCGCCGTTGCGCCCGCCGGGACCGTTCCTATAGTAAGCCCCGGCGCCGCCCGGGGGCGGCGCGGAATCCAAGGAACCGATGCGCAACAGTCTCGACATCGAAGGCCGGCCGCAGGACACGCGCGTCGTCGTCGCGATGTCGGGCGGCGTCGATTCCTCGGTCACCGCCGCGCTGCTCAAGGCCGAGGGGTTCGACGTCGTCGGGGTGACGCTGCAGCTCTACGACCACGGCGCCGCGACCCACCGCAAGGGAGCCTGCTGCGCCGGCCAGGACGTACACGACGCGCGCGCGGTGGCGGCCGAGATCGGCATCCCGCATTACGTGCTCGACTACGAGGCGCGCTTCAAGCAGGCGGTGATCGACCGCTTCGCCGACAGCTACCTTGCCGGCGAGACGCCGGTGCCGTGCGTCGACTGCAACATCTCGATCAAGTTTCGCGACCTGTTGGCGACCGCGCGCGAGCTCGGCGCGGCGGTGTTGGCGACCGGCCACTACGTCGCCAGCCGCCGGCTACCCGACGGCCGCTTCGCGCTCTACCGCGCGCGCGAGGCCGACCGCGACCAGAGCTATTTCCTGTTCGCGACCACGCCCGAGCAGCTCGCGCACCTGCGCTTTCCGCTCGGCGCCATGACCAAGGCGCAGACGCGCGCGGCCGCACGCCGCTTCGGACTCGCGGTCGCCGACAAGCACGACAGCCAGGACATCTGCTTCGTGCCGACCGGCCGCTATACCGACGTGATCGAGCGGCTCAAGCCCGGCGCCGCCGAGCCGGGCGACATCGTCGACCTCGAAGGCCGCGTGCTCGGCCGCCACGCGGGCATCATCGGCTTCACGGTCGGTCAGCGGAAGGGCCTCGGCGTCGCGGCCGGCGTTCCGCTCTACGTGGTCGCGCTCGACGCCCTGCGGCGCCGGGTGATCGTTGGCCCGCGCGGGGCCTTGCGTACGCGCCGCATCGCGCTGCGCGACGTCAACTGGCTCGGCGACGGCACGCTCGACGAGGCGCTCGCCGGTGCGCGCCGCGAGGTGTTCGTCAAGGTGCGCTCGGCGCGGCCGCCGCAGCCGGCCTGGCTCGAGCGCAGCGGCGGCGCGGTCGAGGTCGCGCTGATCGACGGCGAGGACGGCGTCTCGCCCGGACAGGCCTGCGTGTTCTACGACGCGCTCGACGGCGAGGCGCGCGTGCTGGGCGGCGGCTTCATCGCCAGCACGGGCGCGGCGCATGCGACCGTGGCCGACGCGGGCGCGCGCGTCGCCGACGCGGCGCGCGGCTAGTCAGACGGCCGTCGGCGCGCATGGATCTCGACAATCACAGCGTCGAACGCGCCTATGCGCGCTGGGCGCCGATCTACGACCTCGTATTCGACCGGGTGATGGCGCCTGGCCGGCGGGCCGCGGTCGCGGCGGCCGGGCGCGCCGGGTCGCGCATCCTGGACGTCGGCGTCGGCACCGGGCTCGAGCTGCCGTATTTCGCTGGCGACGCGAGCGTGGTCGGCGTCGATCTCTCCGAGCCGATGCTGCGCAAGGCGCAGGAGCGCGCGCGCGCCCGCGCGCTCCGGCAGGTCGCGGGCTTGAGCGTCATGGACGCGATGCGGCTCGGCTTCGCCGACGCATGCTTCGACGCGGCGGTCGCCCCTTACGTGATCACCACGGTGCCGAACCCGGAGGCGACGCTCGACGAGCTGGTGCGCGTGGTGCGACCCGGCGGCGAGGTGATCCTGGTCAACCACGTCAGCGCCGAGAAGGGGCCGCGTGCGGCGTTCGAGCGCTGGCTCGCGCGCCAGACGCGTCACCTCGGCTGGCGGCCGGAATTCCCCTGGGCGCGCATCACCGACTGGTGCGCGGCGCGCCCGGACGTCGACCTCATCGAGCGCCGGCCGATCCCGCCGTTCGGTTTCTTCACGCTGGTGCGCCTGGCCAAGCGCCCCGCCGCCGCGCGGCCGGTGCCGGCGGCGGCATAAGCGGCGGTGCAACGCTGTCATTGCGAGCCGAAGGCGAAGATTCCATGGGGAGTGGATAGCAGCCGAGTCCAGGTCCAGACTAGGTTGCTTCAACCCACTCAACCTGGAGGACGACCGATGTTGCTCGCTGATCGTATCGCTGACACTGAACCGACCGCTATCCGAACGCATCTTGGCGCAATTTTTGTTTCGTTGGAACTGAGCCGTTCGACTTGGTTGATCACTTCGCTGTCGCCGGGCAACGGCGAAAAGATGTCGAAGCACGGCGTTGCGGCGGGAGATCTCGTGGCGCTGCTGGCGAAGTTTGCGGAGCTGCAGCGCAAGGCGTTTGCGCGCACCGGCAAGAACTATCCGATCATTACGATCCAGGAGGCGGGGCTGGACGGGTTCTCGCTGCACCGCGTGCTGCAGCAGGAGGGGATCGAGAGCCATGTGGTGGACGCCGCCTCGGTTGCGGTGCCGCGCCGGCGGCGGCGGGCGAAGACTGACAAGATCGACGGTGAGGCGCTGTTGCGGGTGCTGCTGGCCTACAAGCGGGGCGAACCGCGGGTGTGCTCGATGGTGGTAGCCCCTTGCGCCGAGGAAGAGGACCGCCGCCGGATCGGCCGTGAGCGCGAGGTCTTGCTCGACGAGCGGATCCGGCATGTCAACCGGATCAAGGGACTTTTGCTGGCGCAAGGGATCTCTGGCTATGCCCCGTTGCGGCGCGATCGACGGGCGCGGCTGGAGGCGCTGCGCACGGCGGACGGGCGTGAGCTGCCCCAGCAGCTGAGGGCGCAGATCGGCCGCGAGCTCGACCGGCTCGAGCTGCTGCTTGTGCAGATCAAGGCGGTCGAGGCGGAGCGGGACGCGATGCTGGCGAGGTTGAGCCAGAGCGTGGACGAGAACACGCGGGAGCATCCGCTGGCGATGCTGCTGGGGGTGAAGGGGATCGGGGAGGAATTTGCGGCTGCGCTTTGGTTCGAGTGCTTTTACCGGAGCTTTGCCAATCGCCGGCAGATCGCCGCCTATGCGGGCTTGGCGGCGACGCCGTGGCAGAGCGGGTCGGTCGCGCATGAGCAAGGCGTGTCCAAGGCCGGCAATGCGCGACTGCGCAAGAAGCTGGTGCAGCTCGCCTGGCTCTGGCTGCGCCATCAACCGGGGTCGGCACTGGCGCGCTGGTTCCATGCGCAAGCCCATCGCAAGGTCGCCATCGTCGCACTGGCGCGCAAGCTGCTGGTCGCCTTGTGGAAGTATGTCACCGCCGGCGTCGTGATCGAAGGTGCGGCGCTCAAGGGCGCTGCCTAGGCGGCAAGCCAGGCGTCTCGTCAGGCGAGCCACCTCACCCACAGTTGAGCAGCAACAGCACCATGACCAATCCGCCGAGACCCGATCAGTCTCGGCCGATCCGGGCGGACGAACCGATGGATTGCATGGCTTCAAAAGCCGTAGCGAAGAATGGCTTCGTCCTCTCGAGCCGCCCGCCGCAAGCGGAATCCTGGTACGGCACGCTCGTGCGGCCGACCGAATGTGAGTTTGATCTGGCGTCAAACCTGATCGCGAAACCGGCTCGACCTCGATCGTAGAAAAACTGCAAATGGTCCTCCTTGCATCATAGAACCGCTCTTCGTCCCGACCGCTGGAGCCTGATGGCGTGCTCGATCGCGTCAAGGCCAAGCCGCTGCGCGGCGGCCCTGCGGGCCGACCTTGACCCGATCTGCGCGCGCCATCTTCAAAACTCCACGCTCGGGACGAAGAGGTGCTCCTCGCTCGAACAAAGAGGTGACCCCAAAGTGTGAGACCTTGACTCGGCACATCCCCATGTGAGCAATCCAGGGCAGCGGTGCCGTTCTGGATTGCTTCGTCGCTCACGCGCCTCGCAATGACGCACAAGGGCCTGCCCCGCCACTAATCGGCGGTGTTCCGGCCCCTGCAGAGGCGGTGGACGGGCGCGCCGAGTTTGCCTATATGCGTGGCCGCGCAAGCCCCGCGGGACCGCTAGGAACTCGCGCATTGGTGCGGCGGAGTAGCTCAGCTGGTTAGAGCAGCGGAATCATAATCCGTGTGTCGGGGGTTCGAGTCCCTCCTCCGCTACCAATAAGAGATCCTTATTTTACAGGCACTTCTTGCATTTCGGCTGGCCCTGAGCGGGCATTTTTCATGTCGCATGTGTCGCGTCATATTTCCTCGTGTTTTCAATGGGTGTTTCGTGTTAGCGGTGGCTCGACGCGACATGCTCGCGACATGCGCCATGGCAAAGAAGCCTGCCGCCGTTGATCGAGACCCGGGCCCCGTGGGTGCCGCCGCGATCATTCGCGAAGGCAAGCTCGCGACCGTCGGCTCAACGACGGTCGCGGGCAGGCTTGGCGTGTCGTTGGACGGCCCTGCCGCCGATCTCTACCCGGCGCAGGTAAGAGCCTTGGCCGATCAGCAGGGCGGCCGCAACAAGGCCAACCTCGCCCGCCAGCAGCAAGCCGCGGCCGAGCACGCGACATGGCAGGCGTGGGTTGACGAGATGCCGCACCCAAGGCCGAGCGATGCCGAGATCATAGCGCGGATTGCGCAGCGCGCAGGTCGAGCGAAGCGCACCGTCCGGGAATGGTTTAGGCAGTCTCAAAAAACGGCATAGCCAGCTGGCCCTGCCGCCGCCGCGCTTATCACCATCGTATAGAATTATCTACGACATGACGCCACAAAGGAGGCGTTCATGTCATCCATCTCTGCTGAGCCATCGCTCGCCGCCGACCTCATCTGGGGCGTCGATGGCGAGCACGGCATTGCCGCCGAACTTAATATCAAGCCGGAGAAGGCCTATTACCTCATCGCGAAGGGCGTGATCCCCGTTCGCAAGCACGGGCACCGAACCATCACCGCGTCGCGGAAAGAGCTGCGACGGCTGTTTGCAGGCGAAGCTGCCACGGCAACCGTTGAGGAGCACGCAACGTAAAACGGCCGACGCTGCGGGCTTGCAGCGCCAGCCGGAAGCGAAACCAGATCGAAGCGTGTAAGTAACCTTTCCCGCCCCGCGCTGCAAGCACTCACGTCGGCCTCGGAGCAGCGAGGCCACCATGCACACATACAAGCACTATCGGCACAACGCCCGCTCGCGAGCCCGGCCGCCTGCCGGCAGCAAAATTGACCGCGGAAGCGCGAGCGCCCCCACAATTAAATCTCTCCGCGCCGCGACCCGCCTGCAGGATCGCCGTCGCCGTGCCGCCGAACGTGTCGCCGTCGCGATGCGGGGCGGCGACACGCTGCACCTGCATTACGAGCACGGCGTCGCGCGGTGGCGGCTGTCCTTCGGCGGGCCACTCGTGCCGGCCGACGTTGCCGCGATCGTCATCGCCAATCCGTACGTCGTTTCGGTCGGCGACGCGCTGTTTCCCGGCATGCCAGCTCAAACCTGGCGATGGGTCGAATAGGAAGGAGAGCACCATCATGCCCGACGAAAAAGCCCAACTTGAGATCGTTCACCCTACTCCCGAAGAACTCGACGAGGAGGAGCTGGAATTTCGCGCGCTGCGCCGCGATCTTCCAGGGGTCAAAGGTGCCAGCGCAGTTGGAATTGTCTCCATCAGCGTTGGCAAAATACCGGGCAAAAACGAATTTTTCCGGACGCATCCGGAGTTCCGTCCGGTCATCCCGATCGTGGACCTCGAAGTCGGAATGGAAAAGCAGTATTTTGCCGTCACAGATGACATGGTGGAAGCGCTGGCTGGCATCGGCATCACCGTCACCGACCACACGCTCTACCTGACGGTACCGTCGCGCGGTGCGGTGCGCATCATCCCGGTTCGGCAAGCCGCCGCTGACGGCCAGCAGAACGAGTATGCCCGCACCAAAGAGATCGGGCTGCATGCAGGGCATCGAGAGATGGGTGCGCCTGTTCATCGATCAGGAGAACCAAGTCTACAAGGTTTTTCCTGCACCCGCAGGCCGCTTCGCCGACCCGATGTGGCCGGCGCTGAAGCCGGCGAAAATCTTCAGCCTGGCGTTCCGGGACAAGGGCCGCCTGATCGACAGCCCCGAGCATCCCTTGTTTCAGCGGTGGGCGGCCCGTGACAAAGACGTTGGCTGACTTTACGAGTAAGTGTTCGTCGACTTCGAGTTTGTCGCCGGTCCCGGCGAGCGTCCCGATGTGGTCTGCCTGGCGTGGCACGAGGCGTCATCCGGGCAGACCCATCGCTTGTGGCGCGATCAGCTCGGCAATCAGCCGCCGTACCGCATCGACGACAAGGTGCTGTTCATCTGTTTCGTTGGCAATGCCGAATTGGGTTGTCACCTTGCATTGGGCTGGCCGCTGCCGGCCAACGTGCTCGATCTCAACCCCGAATTTCGCTGCATGACGAACGGCCGCGCTGACGCCGGATGGCAAGGGCTTGCTCGGCGCGCTGGCGTATTTCGGGCTCGACACAATCGGCAGCAAGAGAAAAGACGATATGCGCGAGGCGGATCATCGCAGGGCTGGCCGTTCACCGCCACCGAGCGGCAGAGATCCTGCAATATTGCGCGGCGACGCCGAGGCGATGGCGCGACTGCTGCCAAAAATGCTGCCACATATCGAACTGGCGACTGCGCTGTATCGCGGAGCTTTCGTGGCCGCTTCCGCGCGCATGGAGCACGCCGGCGTTACCATCGACATGGAGATATTCCAGCAGCTCGCCGACAAGCACATATGGCGCTCTGTGCGCGACGCGATGGTGCCCGAGATCGACTGCGCAATACGGCGTTTACGTGCGCGGTAGGGATGGCGACTGGCATTTCAGCATGGAAGGTTCGCAGCGATATCTGGCGCGCGAAGGAATCGACTGGCCGACGACAGAAAAGGGCAGGCTAAGCACCAGGCGATAAGACATTTCGAGGACATGTGCCAAGGGGCTATCCGCAGCTCGAAAATCTCCGCCAACTGCGCCATGCCCGCGACAAGATGCGCTAGATCAAGCTTGCGGTCGGGCATGATCGCCGCAACCGGACCGTGCTGTGGCCATTCAAGGCAAAATCATCGCGCACGCAGCCGAAGGCCGCGCGATGGATATTCTCGCCAGCCGTATGGTTGAGGGCGCTAATCAGGCCCGAACCCGGCAAGGCGCTGGCCTATGTCGACTGGTCGTCGATGGAGTTTATGGTTGCCGCAGCCTGTCTAACGATCGGGTCATGCTCGACTTCTATCGCAGCGGCGATCCCTATTTGTCGTTCGCCAAGCGTGTCGGCGCCGCGCCTAGTGACGCGAACAAGCAAAGCCACGGGCAGTTACGCGACCGCTATAAGACCGGCCTGCTCTCGATCCAATACGGCATCGGGGCAGAAACCCTGGCTGGTCGTCTCGGGGTTTCGGCCTTCGAGGCGCACGAGATGATTGCCCAGCACCACGAGCTGTTTGCCGGCTACTGGCGTTGGGCTGACGACTGGCTGGCGGCGGTGCTCGACAGCGGCCGCATGTGGACCCCGCTCGGCTGGTATTGCCCACCGGCATAACGGAATTCAATGAACGATCGATCAGAACTGGCCGGTACAGGCGGCTGGCAGCGAGATTTGCGGATCACTTGCATCTGGGCGGACCGACACGGCTCGGCCTACGTGCGCCCGTGCATGACGCCCTGCTGATCGAAGCGCCGGAGGACCAGATAGATGCCGACGTGGCGCTGCTGCGTGAGCTGATGCGGCGCGCATCCCGCATCGTGCTCAATGACACACCCACCGGCTCACACGAGTTGCGCACAGACGTCGCCATCATCCGCTATCCGGATCGCTACTCGGATGCGCGCGGAGCGGCGATCTGGGACAACGTGCTGCGACTATTGGCCGAGCACCGGCGGCAACAACATTGGCAACACCCTCAGCGGATCGGAGCGGGTGTGTGAAGAAACCTGGGAAGCGTGTCGAGCCCTTCGTGAAGGTGCCCCTGTGGTGGATCGAGGCAGCGGCCAAGGCCGCCAAGTCGCCGGCCACGCTCGTCCTTATCGAGCTGCTACACGAGCGCATGTGGCGGTCGAGGCGGTCGACGTTCTCGCTGGCAAATGGTCGGTTGGAGCGGAAGGGGGTCAGCCGGGACGTGAAGCGCCGGGTATTGCGCGACCTAGAGAGGGCAAAACTCATAGCCGTTGAGCGGAAATCCGGCCGGGCGCCTGTTGTATCCCTGACCGCGCTGTGAGCGGCCATGAAGTGTCGAGCCGCGCCACAGGTTGCGTCGAGCCGCGCCACAGGTGTCCTATATCTTAGTCTTGTTCTTTCTTTCTTCCCTCCTTTCTGGGCTACCTTCCTTTCAAAAATAGAGACATGCTCGAGGCTCCATCCGCGCGGCCAGCTGTTGCTTCAGATGGCCATAGGAAGGGAGGTCGTACGTGTTGGGCTGCGGCCCGTATACTGGCATCCTGGCGCCTCACGTTTGAGAAGCTTGCCGGTAAAAGTTGACCTTAGCGCGCCCAACTCGCCTTTGGCTTCGCGGGCGGCACCGCGCCGGTCGGTCACTATGCCCAGAACGGGTCGAACGCATATGTATCCACTTGGAGCGGATCGAGTGGCGAAACGTCGATGTATAGATTCGGTGAAGTTGCCCAGGGCTCGGCCACGTCGTAAGGAATTGAACATATCCCTCCCATACACCGTCCTGCCCGATGGGCGCCCCAATCCTGGTCTCTCCAAATTCGAGTACCTGCGTCGTATCGTTAAAGTTGATTATTGCGATCCGATCTACGGCAGGATCGAAACCAACGATGTAGTCGTTAATCATGTAATGCGGAGAAGTCGCCATTGATGCATCGAACACAAAGACATCGGGTCCCGCCGTGCCTGACAAGGTATCATCCGACATCGGATTGTCGCGGATAATGTTGGGCTCCGGAGGCGGAGGGGGCTGGAACTTGTCCGAATTGGAATGTTCGAAGGCTTGGGCCTTAGGCGATTTCGGGAGAGGCATCCATTTCTCCAATCTGCGGAGGTCAACTCGCCGTGCGGTAGCGCCAGTATCGATTCAGCATCGTCATTGAGCGCGCTAGTGTTAGGCGCAATTGTTAATAGAACAACCGTGTCGCCGGAGACTTGCTCTCCTCTGCCATTCTGTTGTGGTCGCCTGCCAAGAATCGAAAAGACGCGCTGCCGCAATCAGGAAGTTGAAGGATCTCCCTCGACTCGATGCGCGCCGTCGAGGCGCAACGGATCGGCGCCATGCCCGACGTCGAGCTTAGGACTCTATCGCGTATACTGCGGGGGCCATGCCAAATACCGAACCGCAGGGCAAAGCAAGCTGGGCCCGCCTCTACACTCTGAAACGCTGGACCCATCCCAAGCGAGGCGTGCGTATGCAGGTTTTGATCAGGGATGGATTCATCTGCCGACATTGTGGTCGATCCGACCATTCGAGCCGGCTACATGCCCACCACGTGGTGCCACACAAAGGCGACGAGGCGCTATTCTGGAGCCTCGATAACATCATCTGCCTATGCCCTGCTTGCCATGAACAGGTGACCACGGCGGAGGAAGTACAAAGGCGGCAAATAGAGCAGCGCGGATATTCAGACGAATGCGATGAAATGGGATTTCCAACCGATAGCAATCATCCGTTCAACTTAATTCGCCCGGATTAATTGGGGCGGGGGCATCGGCCCAAAAGCCGAACCTCCCTCGGGGCTTACCGGTGCGCGCCACTCGCGTAAGCCAACTGTCCGTCTGCGCTGCACGCGTTTATGGTCCCGAAACGCACCTGTAGGAGGGCGGAAAAAATGTCAGGCATTCCCACGCTGTCCGCCGCGCAATGGCGGTTGATCGCGCCGCTCTTACCTGAAACCCGGCGCGATCGGCGCGTGATTTCGGCGATCATTTTTAGAGAAACCAATGGCAGTGGGCTGCGTGATGTTGCCCAGCTCTACGGCCTGAGCAAAACGAGGTTGGCCGAGTGGACGAGCCTGCTGCAGGCAGATGGCACCTTGCTGCAAATCCTAAACAGTCTTGGATTTTCGCGCGCTGGCCCGCTGGTATGGCGACGCGGCGGGGCACCATCGTGGCGGCGACACTGCACCGGCGGCGGCCGCGCCATCCTGGCGTTGAAACTCGATCAATTCGGCAGCAGCTCCACGCACATCGGACCCGCAAAGGGCGATAAGGCGGGACCCGTGCTTGACGTTGACAGACCAGCAACTGGCGCGGCTTGCGATTGCGGCGACCAGCCGCGCGGTCGAGGCGCGTTCGAAATGGCTGCACGAGGAGGCAGCCGCGGAGCGGCAGGGTGTCGACGCCGAGACCAATCAGAAGCTGATGGCAAAGCACCACATGCAAATCGTGGGGCCGCCGCTGCGGTAACCGGTGCTCCTGTCGGACAGCGGCAGCAGCAGCAGAGTGATGGCACCGCTGCTCCCGCTACCGGGAATCCAACCGGCAGCGCCGCGTGGCGCGCAACGCGGTTCTCGACCATCGCATCTGAGGCAGCAATCGCCGATCGATGTCCGCTTAGCCCCCACAAGCAGCGCAAGAGGGGACGTTTCCTAACCGCCGCTTTGG
>CAWBFP010000005.1:0-82060 GCA_963788095.1 uncultured Alphaproteobacteria bacterium
GCGATTTTAACTCATTCGCTCCCAGCAAGCTTACCATCGCGATCAAATGCCGGCCTACAGAGGGTGGTGCGCGACTTGAGCGGCAGCCTCGAGTGCGACGACGGAATCGCGCGGTCGAACGTGCAGTCTAAAGCGTGATGGGTTCACGTTGAGTCGTCATGCGCGGGCTTGACCCGCGCATCCATCTGCTTTGCAAGAAATTTTGCGAAGGGATGGATTGCCGGGTCAAGCCCGGCAATGACCGCAAAGTGCCTCAACCTCAAATCATCGCGCTCTAGCACTTTCGCGCTGTCTATCTTCTCTCTCCTGGCCATCGATGCGAGGCGCTCGGCACTCTCCTGCTTGCGACCGTCGAGCCGTCTTAGACGACGCACACCCGAACGCTAGATCAGCCTTGCTTTGTAATACGGTCCCCTTGCGCGGTGTCCCGGCTCCTGGATGCGAAGATTTAAAGCGGGAACGTCACGTCCTGCCACCTGACGTCACTTCCTACCATTCTTCAGGAGTTCGCGCGTTTCGGGCATGAGGGCGAGCACCAGGATCAAACCGGACGCCCCGATAGACGCGAGAAGCACAAACACAGCGGTGTTTGCGAACATGTCCGCGACGTACCCAGCAATCGTGGTGCCTATTGAGGCGCCGATGCCAACGGCGACGCCGACCACGCCTTGCGCGAAATTGAAGTGTCCGCTTCCCCGTGTGGTGTCGGCGACGACAAGCGGCACCAGCACACCGAGGGTAGCTGCCGAAATTCCGTCCAGAAGCGCACCGCGACGATCAGCTAAGGCTCACTGGACAGGGCGAAAACCGCGCTGCGCAAGCATAGCGGCACGAAGCACAGCACCAGGAGAGGACGACGACCCCAACTTTGCGCCGTCCGTCCGGCCGCCGGTATTTCCGGGCGCATCCCGCTTCTGCAGCGCAACATCGCCGGCGGTGAACCGGCCGCCCCGCTGCTGCGACCACTCATCAGTGGCCTGCGGCCGAGCGCGCGGCACCTTGAGCCGCCAGCGCCGCGAGCGCGGGCTCTGGCCCCAAACCGGGAGGAGCGACCATGTCGGACAGATCGAGGCAAGGCAACGACGGCTTCGTGGTCAATTGGGCAACCAATGTCGCGCTCGGCGGTCCCGATACCGCGCCCGCGAACGGCGGCCTCGTGGTCGATTGGGCGAGCGAGGTGGCGCTGGGCGGTCCGGACACATCGCCCGCCGATGGCGGCATCATCATCGACTGGGCGAGTGCATCGATCGCCCCCGCGTCCGGCGACGACGTCATGTGCAGCAACAATCTCCTCCCCGGCGCTGACGGCAACGACTTCATCATCATCGACTACCGGCCGGGTGAGCAGGCGCCGTCGACACTGTCGGATGGCCTTCTGCCGATGGAGAGCCTCCGCGTCGATCCGTCCGATCCTTCCGTCGCCGGCGGGACCTTCGTCCCCGTTGAGACCTTCGTCCCTGGCTGCGACATCCTGGTGGAGGGCATCACCCTGGTGCATGAGGGATTCGAGCTCGTGGTTTGATCCTGCCCGCTGCCGCGTTCGCGAACGCTGCGGAGCACACCGAAGGCTGTGAAGCCGGCCGAACGAAGCCCACCGAAACTGATAGGGGTCGGGATCGGCTTAGTCCTGAGCTCCAGTACCGCCAGGACAAAAAGCGCTGTCGGGAGGTAGGCGCGACTGTATCGGCATCAGCCATGCCCCGGGCTGGTAGTGACAGCCTATCCCGCGCGGGCGCGGGCGACGAGTCCAAAGCGAACACATTGCCCAATTGCAAAAACCGGGAACGGTCAGTATCTACGCGTCGAATAGCGCCTGGATCGCCGCGGTGAGCTCCTCCGGCGTGTGGGGCTTCGGCAGGAACGCGAGGCTCTTCGCCGCCGGCGCCTGTATTTCTGTTTGTTATCGCCGATGGTGGTTGACGCTACGCCTTAAGCGGAGCGGCGTCGGTGTTGTATCATACCGTAGAGAACCAATCCGCGGCAGCAGTCACACTCGCGGATGGAACCCGGCCACTGCCGACTTTCAAAACCGGCCACTCAGATCAAAACCGGTCAGTACCCTCTTGACGAACGAGAACAGACAAGGAACAATGTTCCTGTATTGTTCTGGAGGGTAGTCATGGTTCGTGCCGTTGCTGCGGAAGCCGTCGCGTTGACTTCGTTGGCGTTGTTTCTCGGAATGATCGCGGTCTGGGCACAGGTGATCGCAAGTCTGTAGTCGGCGATCAAAGGTGGACCGCGCGCCCGGGGCCTTCGGGGCCAATTTGCCTCCCGAGAGGCGGAGGGCCAAGCTCAAGTTGAATCCGGCAAAACGAACTTGGGCTCAAGCCGGCAAGGTGAGACTGTCGGTCACATTTCGCAGAACGAACTCAGTTGCCTGGTGTCGCGACATGGCTGCGGCGATGTTTTCAGTTTGCATCTTCGGCTTCTCCCGCTGCCGGCCGTCCGTACGAAGGGCGCGCAGTGTGGCCGAAATGTCGCAATTCGCAAGTCGGGCGCGCGTCGGAGGGCGCGGCGTCGCGCCTTGGCCCGGGCGATTTGGCTTCGCGTTTTCTGTTTTCAGATCCGGCATGGGCAATGTCGTGCCCCCGCCGAGTGGTGTGGCTGAAATGTCGCAATTCGCAAGCGGGGCGCGCCTTTCGGGTGGCGCGGCGTCGCGCGTCGGCCGGGCGATTTGGCTTCATGTATTCTGTTTTCAGCTCCGGCCCGGGCGACGTCGTGTCCCCGCCGAGAAGTGTGGCCAAAAGGTCGCATTTCGCAAGTCGACCAGCGGCAGGGACAGCGCAGTCCTCGCCCGTGGCGCCCCGAATGAGGTGTGGCCTCGAAGCCACGTTTCGCAGAACGACACCCGCCGAGCCTGACGCAAACGCTCGGCGGCTCATCGCAATCCCTGTGAAAACGCCGATGCCCGACTTCCAAATCGGCCCGATTAGGGCGACACGTGGCGCCAGCCCGGCCGATCCGCCGGTAAGGATTTGCGAGGCTCGCCCGTGACCGCCGACCCCGGCTTCGTCCACCTGCACGTCCATTCCTCCTACTCGCTGCTCGAAGGCGCGCTGACGATCGCGCGGCTCGCCGAGCTCGCCAAAGCCGACCGGCAGCCGGCGCTGGCGTTGACCGACACCGACAACATGTTCGGGGCGCTGGAATTCTCCGACAAGATGGCGAGCGCCGGCATCCAGCCGATCATCGGGTGCGCGCTCGCGATCGATTTCGGCGACCAGGACGCCGACCCCCGCCTCGCCGGCGGCCACGCGCCGCGCCTGCCGCGGCTGGTGCTGCTCGCCGCTCACGAGGACGGCTATCGCCGGCTGATGCGGCTCTCCTCGCGCGCCTTCCTCGGCACGCCTTCCGACGCGCGTCCGCACGTCCAGCTCGCCTGGCTCGAGGGCGAGACCGACGGCTTGATCGCGCTCACCGGCGGCCCCGGCGGCGCGCTCGACCTGGAGCTGCTCAACGGCCGCGCCGAGCGCGCTGGCGCGCGTGTCGAGGCGCTGCTGCGGCTGTTCGGCGATCGGCTCTACGTCGAGCTGCAGCGCCACGGCGCGCGCGAGGAGCGCGTCGTCGAGCCCGGGCTGGTCGAGATCGCCTACTCCAAGGGCATCCCGCTGGTCGCGACCAACGAGCCCTACTTCGCCCGCGAGGAAGACTACGAGGCCCACGACGCCCTGATCTGCATCGCCGAGGGGCGGCTGATCGCCGAGGTCGACCGGCGCCAGCTCACGCCCGAGCACCGGTTCAAGACGCGCGCCGAGGTCGCGGCTTTGTTTGCCGATCTGCCGGAGGCGCTGGCCTCGACCGTGGAGATCGCCGAGCGCTGCGCCTTCCGGCCGACCGTCCGCAAGCCGATTCTGCCGCGCTTCGCCGGCGCGGGCGGCAATGCCCTCGCCGAGGAGGCAGCCGAGCTGCGGCGGCAGGCGCAGGCCGGCCTCGAGCAGCGTCTCGCCACGCAGGGCGTCGCGCCCGGCTGCAGCGTCGAGGACTATCGGGCGCGGCTCGCCTACGAGCTCGACGTGATCGAGAACATGAAATACCCCGGCTACTTTCTCATCGTCGCCGATTTCATCCAGTGGGCGAAGGCGCAAGGGATTCCGGTCGGACCCGGGCGCGGCTCCGGTGCCGGTTCGCTCGTCGCCTATGCGTTGACCATCACCGACCTCGATCCGATCCGGTTCGGCCTGATCTTCGAGCGCTTTCTCAATCCCGAGCGCGTGTCGATGCCCGACTTCGACATCGACTTCTGTCAGGACCGCCGCGACGAGGTGATCCGCTACGTGCAGGGCCGATACGGCCGCGAGCAGGTGGCGCAGATCATCACCTTCGGCACCCTGCAGGCGCGCGGCGTGCTGCGCGACGTCGGGCGCGTGCTGGAAATGCCGTACGGGCAGGTCGACAAGCTCTGCAAGCTGGTGCCGATGAATCCCGCACATCCGGTCTCGCTCAGGCGCGCGATCGAGGAGGAGCCGCGGCTGCAGGCCCAACGCGACGCCGAGCCGATCGTGGCACGGGCGTTCGACATCGCGGTGCGGCTGGAGGGGCTCAACCGCCACGCCTCCACCCACGCCGCCGGCATCGTGATCGGCGACCGGCCTTTGCACGAGCTGGTGCCGCTCTACCGCGACCCGAAATCCGACATGCCGGTCACCCAGTTCAACATGAAGTGGGTGGAGCAGGCGGGCCTGGTCAAGTTCGATTTCCTCGGGCTTACCACACTCACGGTGCTCGAGGTCGCCGCCAAGCTCGTGCGCCAGCGCGGCAGCGCGATCGATCTGTTGCGGCTGCCGCTCGACGACGCCAAGACCTATGCGGCGCTGGCGCGCGGCGAAACTGTCGGCATCTTCCAGGTGGAAAGCGCCGGCATGCGCCGCGCGCTCGTCGAAATGCATCCGGACCGGTTCGAGGATCTGATCGTGCTGGTCGCGCTCTATCGGCCGGGGCCGATGGCCAACATCCCGAGCTACTGCGCGCGCAAGCTCGGCCGCGAGAAAGTCGACTACCTGCATCCGCGCCTGCAGCCGATCCTGGAGCCGACCTACGGCATCATCACCTACCAGGAGCAGGTGATGCAGATCGCCCGCGATCTCGCCGGCTACTCGCTCGGCGAAGCCGATCTCTTGCGCCGCGCCATGGGCAAGAAGATCCGCAGCGAGATGGCGAAGCAGGAGGATCGGTTCATTTCCGGCGCGGTCGAGCGCGGCATCGGGCGCGCCGACGCCCAGGCCATTTTCGACGCTTGCGCCAAGTTCGCCGATTACGGCTTCAACAAGTCGCATTCGGCGCCATACGCGTTGCTCACCTATCAGACCGCCTACATGAAGGCGAACTACCCGGTGGAGTTCATGGCAGCGTCGATGACGCTGATGATGCACAACACCGACAAGCTGTCGGAATACCGCGCCGAGGCCGAGCGGCTCGGCGTCAAGGTCGCGCCGCCGTCGATCAACCGCTCCGACGTGGCATTCAAGGTGGAGGGTGGCGCCATCCGCTATGCGTTGGCGGCGCTCAAGGGCGTCGGCACGCAGGCGGTCGAAGCCATCGTCGCGGCGCGCGGCGATCGCCCGTTCGGTGAACTTGGCGATTTCGCCGAACGCATCAATCCGCGTGCGATCAGCAAGCGCGTGCTCGAAAGCCTGGCCGCGGCCGGCGCGTTCGACGAGCTCGAGCCGCAGCGCGCGCGCGCCTACGCCGCCGTCGACGGGATCCTCGGCTACGCCCAGCGGCGGCACGAGGCGGCGACCGTCGGCCAGAGCGAACTGTTCGGCGGGCCTACCGCGCGCGAAGCGCTGCCGGTGCCGCATGTCGAGCCGTGGCTGGCGGCCGAGCGCTTGCGCAAAGAATACGACGCGATCGGCTTCTTCCTGTCCGGCCATCCGCTCGACGACTACGCCCAGGCGCTCGCGCGCCTGCGCGTACCTTCGTATGCCGAATTTGCGCGCGCCGTGAGAGCAGGGGCGACCGCCGGACGGGTCGCTGCGACGGTGGTGTCGCGGGTCGAGCGCCGCACCCGCACCGGCAACCGGATGGGCATCATCGGCCTTTCCGATCCCTCCGGCCACTACGAGGCGGTCATCTTCACCGAAGGCTTGCAGCAGTATCGCGAGCTGCTCGAGCCGGGCGCCGCCGTCTTGCTGACTCTCGCCGCCGAGGCGCAGGGCGACGAGGTGCGCGCGCGCATCCAGACGGTTGAGCCGCTGGATGAGGCCGCGGCCAAGACGCAGCGCGGCCTGCGCGTGTTCGTGCGCTCGCAGGCGCCGATCGAAAGCGTCGCCCGCCGCCTCGAGCCGGCGTCGGCCGGGTCTGCCCGGCCCGCGGTCGGCAAGGCCGACGGCGAGGTTTCGATGGTGCTGTTGCTGCCGGAGGCGGAGGTCGAGGTCAAGCTTCCGGGCCGCTTCAAGGTCTCGCCGCAGATCGCCGGCGCGCTCAAGGCCGTCCCCGGCGTGGTGCAGGTCGAGGCGGTTTGAGCACCATGTTGGCTAACGCGTGATGGGCTTATGTTAAGTCGTCATGCGCGGGCTTGACCCGCGCATCCATCTGCGTTGCAAGACTCTTTTCGGAAGATGATGGATTGCCGGGTCGAAGCCCGGCAATGACCAGGACGTGCCGACTTGAAATCACCGCGCGCTAGACCGCCCACGGATCGATGCCGCGGACGTCGGGATCCTGGATCGCGAGATCGCGAATGGCGCGACAGCGCGATGCCGGCAAGCATCGTGTCGCGCGTCTGGACAGGGCGACTGGCCTTTCGCCGCGCGGCTTGACGAAATCCAACCTTGCGCCCGCTCGCGACCCTCGTTATATGCCCCGCCATCCCACACGCGGACATTGGCTCGCATGCCGTCCGGTGGGGCTTTCGCCCGACCCTGTGGTCGACCGGAAGCTCCCGCGTCCGCGGAGGCATAACCGGAGAAACTGAAATGGCGCTTCCCGAGTTCTCGATGCGCCAGCTGTTGGAGGCTGGCGCGCATTTCGGCCATCAGGCCCATCGCTGGAATCCGAAGATGTCCGAGTACATCTTCGGGGTCCGCTCCAACATCCACATCATCGATCTCGCGCAGACGGTGCCGATGCTGCACCGGGCGCTGCAGGCGGTCTCCGACACGGTCGCCGGCGGCGGGCGCATTCTGTTTGTCGGCACCAAGCGGCAGGCGCAGGACGCCGTCTCCGACGCCGCCAAGCGTTCGGCGCAGTACTATGTCAATTCGCGCTGGCTCGGCGGCACGCTCACCAACTGGAAGACGATCTCGGCCTCGATCAAGCGGCTGCGCGCGCTCGACGAGATACTGGGCTCGGGCGAAGCGCAGGGCTACACCAAGAAAGAGCGGCTCACGCTGCAGCGCGAGAAGGACAGGCTCGAGCGCTCGCTCGGCGGCATCAAGGACATGGGCGGTCTGCCCGACCTCCTGTTCGTCATCGACACCAACAAGGAAGACATCGCGATCAAGGAGGCGCAGCGGCTCGGCCTGCCGGTCGCCGCCGTCGTCGATACCAATTGCGATCCGAAGGGCATCACCTATCCGTTCCCCGGCAATGACGACGCCGCCCGCGCCATCAGTCTTTATTGCGATCTGGTGGCCAAGGCTGCGATCGACGGGATCTCGCGCTCGCAGGGTGCGATGGGGGTCGACATCGGCGCCGCCGAAACCCCGCTCGCCGACGAGGCGCTGCCGTCCGAGGCGGCTTCGGGTTTCGAGCCGCTGTCGGGGCCGCGCGGCGTTGCCGACGACCTCAAGAAGCTCCCCGGCGTCTCGCCCGCGATCGAGAAGCAGCTCAACGACCTCGGCATCTTCCACTATTGGCAGATCGCCGCATTCGGCGCGGCCGATGCCGAGCGCATCGGCGACGAGGTCGGCCTGCCGGGCCGGCTCGAGGGCTGGATCGCGCAGGCCAAGGAATTCACCGCCGAATAGCGCGTCTCGCGGCCGCGCGTGGCCCGGCCGTCCATGGCTGTTTTCGCTTGAATACAAACGTGGATGCCCGACACGAGGCTGCCGGGCATGACGGAGAAAAGGATTTGATCAGATGGCGAACATCAGCGCGCAGATGGTGAAGGAGCTCCGCGACCAGACCGGAGCCGGCATGATGGATTGCAAGGCGGCGTTGACCGAAACCGGCGGCGACTTGCAGACCGCGGTCGACTGGCTGCGCAAGAAGGGACTTTCCAAGGCCGCCAAGAAGGCCGGCCGGATCGCCGCCGAGGGCCTGATCGGCATCGCGCTCGCGCCCGGCAAGGGTGCCATGGTCGAGGTCAATTCCGAGACCGATTTCGTGGCCCGCAACGATTTCTTCCAGGGGCTGGTCAAGATGATCGCGCATGCGGCGCTGACCGCGGGCACCGACGTCGAGGCGCTGCGCCGCGCGCATGCCGGATCCGTCACCATCGCCGACGCGATCACGTCGGCGATCGCCACGATCGGCGAGAATATCTCGCTGCGACGCGCCGCCGCGCTGGAAGTGGCGCCGGGCGGTGTCTACGCCTACGTGCACAACCAGGTGTCCGAGGGCCTCGGTAAGATCGGCGTGCTGGTTGCGTTGAAATCGCGCGGCAAGCCGGACCAGCTGGCGATGCTGGGACGGAATCTCGCGATGCACGTCGCCGCCTCCCAGCCGCAGGCGCTCGATGCCGCCGGGCTCGATCCGGCGGTGGTCGCGCGCGAGAAGGACGTGCTCGCCGACAAGGCGAGGCAGCAGAACAAGCCCGCCAACGTCATCGACAAGATCGTCGAATCGGGCTTGAAGACCTTCTACAAGGAGATCTGCCTGCTCGATCAGCCCTACATCCACGATCCGGGCAAGAGCGTCGCGCAGGCTCTCAAGGAGGCAGAGGCCGCGGTCGGTGATACGGTCGAGGTCACAGGCTTCATGCGTTACGCCCTCGGCGAAGGCATCGAGAAGGGCAGCGGCGCCGACTTCGCGGCCGAGGTCGCCGCCACTGCTGGGCAGAGCTGATCGGCGCTCTTGAGGGCGCGAGCAGGGGGACGATCCGCATGGATGAGCCCGCCTACCGCCGCGTGATCGTCAAGATTTCCGGCGAGGCGCTCGCCGGCGGCGAAGGCTACGGCATTCATCAGCCGACGGTCGATCGCCTCGCCGCTGACCTGGCGGCGGCGCGCCGCAGCGGCGTTGCGCTTGGCGTGGTGGTGGGAGGCGGCAACATCTTGCGCGGGGTCGCCGTGTCCGGGGCTGGCCTGCCGCAGGCGACCGCCGACGCCATGGGCATGCTGGCGACCGTGGTGAACGGGCTGGTGCTCGAGGCGGCGATCGAGCGCGCCGGCGCGTCGGCGCGCTCGATGTCGGCGCTAGCCATGCCGCAAGTCTGTGAAACCTATGAGCGCCAGCGCGCGCTCCGCCACCTCGCCGACGGCCGCATCGTCGTGTTCGCCGGCGGCACCGGCAATCCGTTCTTCACCACGGACACGACCGCCGTCCTGCGCGCCGCCGAGATGGATTGCGACGCGGTGTTGAAGGCGACCAATGTCGACGGCGTCTACAGTGCCGACCCGAAGAAGGTTCCGAACGCCACGCGCTACGATCACCTGACGCATGGTGAGGCGATCGAGCGCGATCTCAAGGTCATGGATGCCACGGCCTTCGCGCTTGCCCGGGAGAACCGGATGCCTATCATCGTGTTCTCGATCCGGGAGCCGGGCGCGATCACGGCCGCCCTTAACGGGCAGGGCCGCGCCACCGTGGTCCGGAGCTGAGAGTTGATTTCAGGCGCTGACCGCCGACGCGGTCGAAGGGGCGCCGTTTGCATGTGATCGCCGTAAACGCGCGGCGCGACATGTGATACATAGCGCTTCCAAGAGGATGCCATGGCCGCTGCCACCTACGATCTCGAAGACCTCAAGCGCCGGATGCACGGCGCGGTCGTCGTATTGAGACAGGAGCTCGGTGGTCTGCGGACCGGACGGGCCTCCGCCAGTCTCGTGGAGCCGGTCCAGGTCGACGCCTACGGAACTCACATGCCGCTCAATCAGGTAGCGACCGTGAGCGTCCCGGAGCCACGGCTGATCTCGGTGCAGGTGTGGGACAAGTCCCTGGTGCATGCGGTCGAGAAGGCCATCATGGCAGCCAATCTCGGCTTGACCCCGGCGACCGAGGGACAGGTGATCCGCCTTCGCATCCCCGAGCTGACGCAGGAGCGGCGCAAGGATCTCGTCAAGGTCGCCCACAAATATGCCGAGGGCGCCAAGGTCGCGGTGCGCCATGTGCGGCGCGACGGCATGGACATCCTCAAGCGGATGGAGAAGGACCAGCACCTGAGCAAGGACGACCATGCGCGCATGGACGGCGAGGTGCAGAAGGCGACCGACCAGCATATCGCCGAGATCGACCAGATGCTGGCGGTCAAGGAAAAAGAGATTCTGACCGTTTAGGGGAGTGGCGCGCGTTGCCCGCACAACCGATGCCCGAGGTCGCGGCGAGCGTGCCTCATGACGCGGCCAGCTTCGATGCGCCGCCGCACGTCGCCATCATCATGGATGGCAACGGCCGGTGGGCCGCGGCGCGCGGCCTGCCGCGCCGGGAAGGCCATCGTCGCGGCGTCGAGGCCCTGCGCCGGACGGTGCGGGCCGCCGGCGAGATCGGCATCAGGATCCTGACGATCTTCTCGTTCAGCTCCGAGAACTGGTCGCGCCCCGCATCCGAGATCAATGAGCTGATGGGGTTGCTGCGTCGGTTCATCCGCAACGACCTCGCGGAGCTGCACGGCAACAACGTTCGCGTTCGCGTGATCGGCGAGCGCGAGGGACTGGATCCGGAGATCCTCAGTCTGCTCGACGATGCCGAGGGGCTGACGCGCGACAACACCGGACTGATCCTCGTCGTTGCGTTCAACTATGGTGCGCGCCAGGAGATCGCCCGCGCCGCCCAGCGGCTCGCGCTCGCGGTCAAACAGGGCGAGATCACGCCGGAGGAGCTCACCGCCGATCTCATCGGCCGGCATCTCGACCTACCCGACATTCCCGACCCCGATCTGATCATCCGCACCAGCGGCGAGCAGCGGCTGTCGAACTTCCTGCTCTGGCAGGCGGCGTACAGCGAGCTCGTGTTCCTGCCGATCTATTGGCCGGACTTCGACCGGGCGGCGTTGGAAAACGCGCTGGCGGAATACCGCCGGCGCGAGCGTCGGTTCGGCGGTCTGGTCGCCCAGGCCGGGTCTTGAGCCGGTGGCCAGCGCACAGTCGGCAAGCAAGCCGGAGACGCGGGCGCGCTCTGCCGGGGACCTGTCGCTGCGGATCATCTCGTCGGTTGCACTCGCGCCGCTCGCGCTCGGAGCGGCCTACGTCGGCGGCTGGGTCTTCCTGCTGTTCTGGCTGATCGCCGCGCTAGGCGTGCTCTGGGAATGGAACCGACTGGCCGCAGCTCCGGCCACCTGGGGGGTCACGGCGGCCGGTGCCGTGGCGTTGAGCGGGGCGGCGCTTGCGGTCGGCCTCGGGGCGTTCGCGGTTGCCGCCCCCCTGTTGGTCGGCGGGCTTGTCGTGACCGCCCTGCTGGTGCGGCAGCTCTGGACCGCCGTCGGGCTCGTCTATGCCGCCTGCACCGTCATCCCGGCGGCGATCCTGCGGGCCGATGCGGGGTACGGGTTTGCCGCGATCATGCTCTTGTTCGCGGTGGTCTGGGGCACCGACATCGCCGCTTATTTCGGCGGGCGCCTGTTGGGCGGGCCGAAGCTGTGGCCGCGGGTCACGCCGAAAAAGACCTGGTCGGGGGCTTTGGTCGGGGCCGGCGTGGCGACGTTTGCCGGCCTCGGCGTGGCATGGATAACAGGCGGCAAGAATCTGGCTGCGGTGGCGGCGGTTTGCGTCGCGCTGTCAGTCGCCTCGCAGGCGGGCGATCTGTTCGAATCGGCCATCAAGCGTCGCTTCGGCGCCAAGGATGCGAGCGGGCTCATCCCCGGCCATGGCGGTCTGATGGACCGACTGGACGGCTTCGTCGCGGCCGCGGTGGCGGCGGTCGTGGTCGGTGTTTACCGTGGCGGGATCGAGGCCCCTGCGCGCGGGCTGTTGATCTGGTAAGGATGCGTAATGCAACTCGGCATGTCCGTCC
Source organism: uncultured Alphaproteobacteria bacterium (assembly GCA_963788095.1). GTDB lineage: Bacteria > Pseudomonadota > Alphaproteobacteria > Rhizobiales > Xanthobacteraceae > CAVTXS01. The sequence goes on from CAWBFP010000005.1 coordinate 12,049, forward strand.
CGCGGGCCAAAGCTCCCGCCACCAAACCGCGCAGCGTCACCATTTTGGGCGCGACCGGCTCGGTAGGCACCAGCACCATCGATCTTCTGCGCCGCAATCGGCGACATTTTCGGGTCGAGGCGCTCACCGCCAGCAGCAATGCGGCGTCGCTGGCAGCACTCGCCCGCGAGTTCGGCGCCGAAATGGCGGTCGTCGCCGACGAGGGCTGCTATCACGATCTCAAGGAGCGCTTGCGCGGAACCGGGATCGAGGCGGCGGCGGGAGCTGCGGGTTTGCGCGAAGCCGGGGCGCGGCCCGCCGATTGGGTGATGGGGGCGATCAGCGGCGCGAGCGGGCTTGAGCCGACGCTCGCGGCGGTCGCCCAGGGCCGCACCGTCGCGCTCGCCAACAAGGAATGCCTGGTCTGCGCCGGCTCGTTGTTCATGCGCCGCGCCGCAGCCGTGGGCGCCACTATTCTGCCGGTCGATTCGGAGCACAACGCGATTTTTCAGGCGTTGACCGCCGGGCCGCGCAGCGACGTCACGCGCATCATCGTGACGGCCTCGGGCGGCCCGTTTCGTACCTGGACGCGCGAGGCCATCGCCAAGGCGACGCCGGCCGAGGCGCTCCGGCACCCGAACTGGTCGATGGGACGCAAGATCACGATCAATTCCGCGACAATGATGAACAAAGGGCTCGAGATCATTGAGGCGAAGCACCTTTTTGACCTTCAGCCGGATGAGATCGACGTCCTGGTGCATCCCCAGTCGGTGATCCATGGCCTGGTCGAGTATCGCGACGGCTCGATGATCGCGGCGCTCGCCTCGCCCGACATGCGGGTGCCGATCGCCCACTGCCTGGCGTGGCCCGGACGCATCGACGGACCCGCGCCGCGGCTCGATCTGGCGAAGATCGCGACCCTCGGCTTCGAAGCTCCCGACGTCGATCGTTTTCCCGCCATCGCGCTCGCGCGGCGTGCGCTTGAGACCGGCAACGGCGCCCCGACCGTGCTCAACGCGGCCAACGAGGTAGCGGTCGCCGAGTTTCTCGCCGAGCGCTTGGTGTTCGGCGGAATCGCCGTCTTGGTGGAGGCGACGATCGAGGCTGCCGCAAAGCGCGGGCTGATGCGCGAGCCGGCTAGCGTCGACGAAGCTTTAACCATAGATCAAGCCGGACGGGCGTTGGCACGCGATCTCTTGCCGGAAATTGCCTCAAAGGCGTCATAAATCCCGTCACGCGGCGGGTTGCGAGGTACGGAATGGGATATCTGTTGGATTTTCCGGCTTGGGGAGCTTGGCTGTTCGGCTACATCGTTCCCTTCCTCTTTGTGCTGACGATCGTCGTCTTCTTTCACGAGTTGGGGCATTTCCTGGTCGCGCGCTGGTGCGGCGTGCGGGTTCTGGTGTTCTCGATTGGCTTTGGACCCGAGCTGTTGGGGTTTACTGACCGGCGCGGCACGCGGTGGAAGCTCGCCGCAATCCCGCTCGGCGGCTACGTCAAGTTCTTGGGCGACGAAAACGCGGCCAGCGTGCCGGACACCGCCGCGGTCGCAAGCATGACCGAGGCTGAGCGCCGCGAGAGCTTCTTTCACAAGCACGTGGGTCAGCGCATGGCTGTTGTCGCGGCGGGCCCGATTGCAAATTTCCTACTCGCGATAGTAATTTTTGCCGGCATTTTCATGTTCTACGGCAAGCAGACGACGGCGCCGCGCGTAGACACCGTTCAGCCCGCCAGCGCAGCCGAGGCCGCCGGTTTCCAACCCGGCGACCTGATTGTCGCGATCGATGGGCGTCCGATCGAGAGCTTCAGCGACATGCAGCGGATCGTGAGTTCCCGCGCCGGGCAGAAGCTCGATTTCGTGGTCGAACGCGGTGGCACGCGCAAAGCGTTGACTGCGGTTCCGGCACTCAAGGAAGTGAAGGACAACTTCGGGAATGTGCACAGAATCGGGGTGCTGGGGATAAGCCGGTCGCTCGCGCCCGGAGACGTGACGCGGAACAAGGTCGGGCCACTGGACGCCATCTGGATGGGTGTCGGCGAGACGTGGTTCGTCGTTGAACGGACCATGTCGTATCTCGGAGGTGTCATCGCCGGTCGCGAGTCGGCGGACCAGCTCGGAGGCCCCATTCGCATCGCCCAGGTGTCAGGTCAGGTGGCGACCGCCGGGATGGTCGCGCTCATGCATCTAGCCGCGGTCCTGTCGGTCTCGATCGGTCTCCTCAATCTGTTTCCGATCCCGCTGCTCGATGGCGGTCACCTTCTGTTCTATGCCATCGAGGCGATCCGCGGTCGCCCGCTGTCCGAGCGCGCCCAGGAATTGGGCTTCCGCATTGGGCTGGCGATCGTCCTCATGCTGATGATTTTCGCGACCTTCAACGATATCCTGCACCTGGCCGCATCGTGACCGTGGCCATCCTGCAACGCTTTGAACCTGAATGAGGAGTGGCTGAATTCGGGCGCTTGTTGGCCACGAAAAAGCCTCTACAAGCCGCGAACCAAAGCACGCCGGTTCGCTCGACCGGATGACAAGAAGACGTGTAGGGCGCGGTCGCGAATGAGACGTTGGGGTGGGGTCTTTCGGGGGCTCGGCGTAGCCGCCGCGCTGTATGGCGCGAGCCTGGTGGGCATCGGCGCGGTGGCGCTGGTGCCGGCCGGTCCGGCTTGGGCCCAGCCGGAAAGCTCGATCATCGTTCAGGGTAATAGGCGGGTCGAGGCCGAGACCATCCGCTCGTATTTCCGCACCCGAGCGGGCGAGCGGCTCGATGCCGTCAAGATCGACGAAGGCTGGAAGGCACTGCTGGCGACCGGGCTCTTTGAGGACGTGAGGATCAGTCAGTCGGGCGGTCGCCTGGTCGTGACCGTGGTCGAAGCGGCGGTCATCAACCGCATCCAGTTCGAGGGCAATCGTGCGGTCAAGGACGAGCAGCTCAGCGGCGAGATTCAGTCCAAGGTGCGCAGCAGTTTGTCGCGTTCCACCGTACGCTCGGATGTCCAGCGCATCGTCGACATCTACCGTGCCAGCGGCCGCTACGACGTGCGGGTCGACCCCAAGATCATCGAGCTGCCGAACGGCCGTGTCGACCTGGTGTTCGAGATCACCGAAGGCCGCAAGACCACGGTCAAGGAGATCAATTTCGTCGGCAATCGCGCCTATTCGGCCCGCCGGCTGCGCGACTCGATCAAAAGCGCCGAGACTGGCCTGCTGAGCTTCCTCAAGTCCAATGACACCTACGACCCCGACCGGGTCGAGGCCGACAAGGACCTGTTGCGGCGGTTCTATCTGCGTAACGGCTATGCCGATGTCCGCATCGTCTCGGCGGTATCGGAATTTGACCCGGCGCGGCGGGGATTCATCGTTACCTTCGTCATTGAGGAGGGCGAGCAATATCGGTTCGCCGTGGTCGACATTCAGTCCAACGTGCCAGATGTCAACACCGCGCGGCTTCGTTCGACGCTGCGGGTCGGCCCCGGTGCCGTCTACAATGCCGAGGGTGTGGAAAAGACCGTCGAGCTGATGTCGGTCGAGCTGGCGAGGTCCGGCTACGCCTTCGCACAAGTTCGACCGCGCGGCGACCGCAATCCGGAGACCCGCACCATTGCGGTCGTCTTTGTGATCGATCAGGGGGTCCGCGCCTATATCGAGCGGATCAACGTCCGCGGCAATGTCCGCACACGCGACTACGTGGTCCGGCGCGAGTTCGATCTTGCGGAGGGCGACGCCTACAATCACGCCTTGATCGACCGCGCCGAGCGCCGGCTGAAGAATCTCAATTACTTCAGAACCGTGAAGATCACCAGTGAGCAGGGCTCGGCGCCCGACCGGGTGATCGTGAACGTCGATGTCGAAGAGCAGTCGACTGGCGAGTTCTCGGTCGCTGGCGGCTATTCGACCTCCGACGGCTTCATGGCGGAAGTCAGTGTCGGCGAGCGCAACCTGCTGGGCCGCGGTCAGTTCGCCAAGGCGGCGGTTCAATATGGCCAGCGGGCGCGCGGCTTCGAGCTGGCGTTTGTCGAGCCGTATCTGCTCGGCTACCGGCTGGCGTTCGGCATCGACCTGTTCTCCAAGCAGATTCTCCCCTCCTCGTTCCAGGCGTACGAGAGCTTGACGGTCGGCGGCGGCTTCCGGTTTGGCATACCGCTCAATGAAGAGTTTAGCTTGCAGTTGCGCTACGCCGCCTACCAGCAGGAGATCACGCTCGGCGACACGTTGAATTGCTTCCCGCCCGGAAGCATCGTTCCGAGCGGAGGAATCTGCACACCGGCGTCGGCAGCGCTCAGGCAGGCGGTTACTGCCGGGCCGACCCTGGTATCGCTGGTCGGATATACGCTGGGTTACAATACGCTCGACAACAACCGCAATCCCAGCAAGGGCTTCCTGGTGGAGCTCAAGCAGGATTTCGCCGGCGTGGGCGGCGACGTGAACTTCGTCCGCTCCACCGTGGACGGCCGTGCCTACTACGACGTGTGGTCGGACTTGGTTGCGATGTTCCGCGTGCAGGGCGGCCACATCACCTCTTGGGGCGGTCAGCAGCTGCGCATACTCGATAACTTCTTCATGGGGCCCAATCTCGTCCGCGGCTTCGCGCAGGCCGGTATCGGTCCCCGGGATGTCAACAGCTTCACGCAAGATGCGCTCGGCGGCACTTTGTACTGGGGAACCACATTGGAGCTGCAGTACCCGATGTTCTTCGCCCCCAGGGATTTCGGAATGAAGCTGGCGGTCTTCGCCGACGCCGGCTCGCTGTGGGACTACCGAGGCATATTGTCGTTCGGAGGTCAGACGATCGTGCCGGTCAGCAACGACATGATCATTCGTAGCTCGGTCGGCGCCGGTCTGATATGGGAATCGCCGTTCGGGCCGCTCCGGTTCGACTATGCAATTGCCACCACCAAGGCTATCGTTACGGATCCGCTCACTGGCCTAGAGTTCTCGCCCGACCGCATCCAACAGTTCAGGTTCAGCGGCGGCACGAAGTTCTGACGTCTAGAGTGCGGGTGTGCGCTTCGCCGCAGGTGGCATGACCGGGCCGTTCTTCTACCCACGTCTGCAGGGGCTGACCGTGCGCGAGATCGCCGATCTCGCTGAAGCCGCGCCGGCCGCGCACTCGGACTTGGAGCGGCGGATCACCGGCATCGCGGCGCTTGATCTCGCCGGGCCTGACGACCTCACGTTTTTGGACAATCCAAAATATGCCGGCCAATTCGCAGCGACGCAGGCTGGCGCCTGCCTGACCAGCGCGTCGTTTTGCCGAAAGGGCTCCGGCCGGCCTCGCCCTGCTGATTGCGCGCGAGCCCTATCGCGCGTTCGTGGCGGCTGCCCGGCTGTTGTTTCCGGACGCGCTGCGCCCTTCCTCGCTGTTTGCCGCCGAGGCGATCGCGCCGGGCGCATTCGTGCACCCTTCGGCGCGGCTGGAAAGCGGCGCAACCGTCGATCCCACTGCGGTGGTCGGGCCGCGCGCCGAGATCGGCGCCGGCAGCGTGATCGGTCCGGGCGCCGTGATCGGCCCTGACGTTCGAATCGGCCGCAATTGCTCGATCGGCGCCGGGGTGACGCTGACCCACGCGCTCCTTGGCGATCAGGTGATCGTGCATGCCGGCTGCCGGATCGGGCAGGATGGCTTCGGCTATCTTCCCGGCGCGCAAGAGCACCAGAAGGTTCCCCAGGTCGGACGCGTCGTCATTCAGGACGATGTCGAGATCGGGGCCAATACCACGATCGACCGCGGGGCGAGCCGCGACACCGTGGTCGGGGAGGGCACCAAGATCGACAACCAGGTGCAGGTCGGCCACAATGTGGTCATCGGGCGAAACTGCATTCTGGTGGCGCAGACCGGCCTGTCGGGAAGCACGACGCTCGGCGACCACGTGGTATTGGGTGCGCGCGTGGGCACCAACAATCACGTCACGATCGGAGAGGGGGCGCACATCGCAGCGATCAGCATCGTCAATGATGACGTGCCGCCGGGCGCGCGATGGGGCGGCACGCCCGCCAAACCGGTCAAGCTGTGGTTTCGCGAGATGAAGATGCTCGAGCAAATGGCCAAGGGCCGCCGCAGCGCCGATCGACGGGCATCGTCGGAGCCCGCGGGCGAGGAGTGACCGTGGACGAGACGACCCAGCCGGCGACCACCTCTCTCGATGCGCAGCAGATTCTTGATCTGCTGCCGCATCGTTACCCGTTTCTGCTGGTCGACCGCATCGAGCGTATCCGCGGCGATGAGTCCTGCGTCGGGGTTAAGAACATCAGCTTCAACGAGCCATTTTTCCAAGGGCATTTCCCCGGCCGACCGCTGATGCCCGGCGTGCTGCTGATCGAGGGAATGGCGCAGACGGCGGGTGCGATTTGTACGCTGGCGATGGGCCGCGAGCGGCCGCATCAGGTGTATTTCCTGACCATCGATCGCGCGAAGTTTCGTCGACCGGTCGTGCCAGGCGACCGTGTCGAATACCACATGAGCAAGCTTCGGCAACGTGGAACCATTTGGTGGTACAGCGGCAAGGCCACCGTAGACGGCAAGGTGGTCTGCGAGGCCGAGGTCGGCGCCATGATGAGCGCCAAGTAAAAAACAGCGGCATGGCGCGCATTCATCCGTTGGCGTGCGTCGACCCCGCAGCGCAGATCGCCGATGACGCCGAGATCGGGCCGTTCTGCGTGATCGGCCCGGATGTCTCGATTGCGAGCGGCTGTCGCCTGATCGCCCATGTGCACGTCACCGGCCATACCTCGATCGGAGCGCGCACGGTTGTCTATCCCTATGGGTCGCTTGGCGGTCCGCCGCAATCGTTGTCGTATCGCGGGGAGCCGACGCGGCTGGTCATCGGCGCTGATTGCGATCTGCGCGAGGGTGTCACGATGAGTGTCGGCACGCTCGCCGGCGGCGGCGTGACCGAGATCGGCGACCACGGAATGTTCATGGCCCACGCCCATGTGGCACATGATTGCCGGGTCGGAAACCACGTGGTGTTTGCAAACTGCGCCACGCTCGCGGGTCATTGCCAGATCGGCGACCACGTATTCCTTGGAGGGCTCACGGCCATTCTGCAAAATTCGCGCATCGGCGCCCACGCGATGCTCGGCGGCCTTTCCGGAGTGCGTGCCGACGTGATCCCGTTCGCGCTCGTCTATGGGGTGACCGCGCGTCTCGCCGGGATCAACGTCGTCGGCATGAGACGACGGGATTTTTCACCGGAATCCATCGCCGCCGCGCGCAAGGCGTACCGCATGCTGTTCTTCGGCAAGGCCACGATGAAGGAGCGGGTCGAAAGCATCGACGCCGAGTTCGGGAGCGACCCGGCGGTCGCGCAGATGCTCGCGTTCATTCGCGCCGGCGCCAACCGGCCGCTATGCCGGCCCGGTCGTGCAGCCGACGAATGACCGCAATGGATACGACGCAGGAACCTTCGCCGGCGCCTGACGACAGTCGCGGCTCTCCGCTCGCCATCGTGTGCGGAAGCGGCCGGCTTCCTTTCGCGGTCGCCGATGCCGTGCTGCGGCGCGGGCGCGCCGTGCAGCTATTCGCCCTCGCGGGCTGGGCCGACCCGTCGAGCGTCGCGCGATACCCGCACTATTGGATCGCCGTGGGGCAGGCCGGTACGGCTTGGCGCTTGGCGCGCGAGGCCGGCTGCCGCGACGTCGTGTGCATCGGTGGCATGGTGCGGCCGCCCATCCGCACCCTTCGGCTTGACTGGACGACCGTGAAGCTGCTGCCTCGGATCTACCGGCTCTTCCGCGGCGGCGACGATCATCTGCTGTCCGGCTTGGGGCAACTGTTCGAGGAAAATGGCTTTCGAATGCTCGGCGCGCACGAGGTGGCGCCGGAGATTCTGATGCCGGAGGGATCGCTTGGGCGTCACCACCCCTCCCAACATGACCGCGCCGATATCGCGCGCGGGTTTGCGCTGATCGAAGCGATCGGCTCCTTCGACGTCGGCCAGGCCGTGGTGGTGGCGCGCAACCGTGTGCTGGCGATCGAGGCAGTGGAGGGAACCGATGCGATGTTGGCGCGGATTGCCGAATTGCGTCGCGCTGGCCGCCTGAGCGCGCCTGCCGGTGCTGGGGTTCTGGTCAAGGCGCCCAAGCCTGCACAGGATCTCCGCTTCGATCTGCCGTCGATCGGGCCGGTGACCGTCGAAGCCGTGAAGCAGGCCGGCCTTGCGGGCATTGGCGTTCGCGCCCACGAAGTCATTGTCGCCGAGCCGGAAGCGCTGGTTGAGGCCGCCGACCACGCAGGACTTTTCGTTGTCGGCATTGCGCCTGGGGAGTCGCGATGAGCGCCGAGGGCGCGGCGCCTCGACCAGGTCGTGTCTTGAAGGTCTTTCTTGTGGTCGGCGAGGAATCCGGCGACCAACTCGGCGCCAGCTTGATGCAGGCGCTGCGGAGCAGGCTCCACGGTGAGGTGCAGTTCGCCGGCGTCGGCGGCGCCGCAATGGCGCGCGAAGGCCTCAGCAGCCGGTTTCCGCTCGCCGACGTCGCGCTGATGGGTTTCCTGGCCGTTGCACGAGGCTGGCCGACGGTATTCGCGCGTATTCGCGAGACGGCGCGCGCAGTGATGGCCGAGCGACCGGACGTTCTGGTCATCATCGACAGTCCGGATTTTACCCACCGTGTGGCGCGGCGCGTGCGCGCCAACGCGCCCGGCATCCCGATCGTCAACTACGTCTCGCCGTCGGTTTGGGCGTGGCGCCCCGGGCGTGCGCGCGCCATGCGCGCCTACGTCGATCACGTGCTCGCGCTGTTGCCGTTCGAGCCCGCCGCGCATGCCCGGCTCGGCGGCCCGGCCTGCACGTTTGTCGGCCACCCGGTGGTGGAGAAGATCGCCCTGCTGCGCCCGAACGAACAGGAGGCGCGCCGTCGACTCGCGGATCCTCCCGTGTTGCTGATCCTGCCGGGGAGCCGACGGACGGAAATCCGACGGTTGCTGGCCCCCTTCGCAGAGGCGGTCGCGCGCGTGCAGCGGGTGGCCGGCCCGCTCGAACTTGTGCTGCCCACGCTTCCCCATCTGCACGCCGAGCTGGGCGAGGCGATCGAGAGGTGGCCGATCCAGCCGAGGCTCGTGACCCCCGATGGCAAGCACGCCGCCTTCCGCATCGCGCGTGCGGCACTCGCCGCCTCCGGAACGGCGACGCTTGAGCTGGCGCTTTCCGGCGTACCGACGGTTGCCGCCTATCGCGCCGCAACGATCGAAGCCGCGATCCTGCGACGCCTGGTCCGCTTGCCGTCGGTCATTCTGCCCAACCTCGTGCTGGGCGAGAACGTCGTGCCCGAGTTCCTGCAGGAGGATTGCACGCCGGACAGGCTGGCGGCGGCGCTGACGCCGCTGCTTGCCGATACCGCCGCCCGCCGCGTTCAGCTGGACGCCTTCAGCAGGCTCGACGAGATCATGGCGATCGGCCGGGCGGTCCCTAGCGCGAAGGCGGCCGAGATCGTCGTCGCCGTGGCGCAGAACGCGCGCGCGAGTTCAAAGGCACAACATTGGTAGCGCAGCTTCGGGCAGCGCGTCGCCGAAATGCGAGCCGCCGATCCAATTGCGTTGCAGCAGTCGTGCGGCCGCGACGGCCGCCGTGTTGCCGGCGGTTGGATCCAGCGCCGCCACGACACTATCGCGGCGATGTCAAATTTCATTCGCAGAAATGGCCTACCCCGGTGCTCTCCTCGCAGGCACGACGATCGACCGATTCACTGTACGGAGGCGCCGATGGGTTCCGTCATGATCCGATGCCCGGCGACCGGTATACCGATTCCGACCGGCATCGAGGCCGATCGAGCGAGATACCAACGCACGCCGGTGTTCATCGCGCGCGCTTATTGTGCGATCTGCCGCACCGAGCACGAATGGTTTGCCAAGGAGGCTTGGGTGGCGGAGCCGCAGCAGCGGCGCAGTTCAGAGGCCGCGTAGCAGCGGCCGCCGCCGGCTGCGAGAGCGTGCGGTTATTTCCGCTTTTCGATCGCGACATAGTCCCGGCGCGTGGCGCCGGTGTAGAGCTGGCGCGGACGACCGATTTTCTGGCCGGGGTCCTCGATCATCTCCTTCCACTGCGCGATCCAGCCGACCGTGCGGGCCAGCGCGAACAGCACCGTGAACATGCTGGTCGGGAATCCCATCGCCTTGAGCGTGATGCCCGAGTAGAAGTCGATATTGGGATAGAGCTTCTTCTCGATGAAATAGTTGTCGTGTAGCGCGATCTTCTCGAGCTCCATCGCGACCTCGAGCAGCGGGTCGTCCTTGTGCCCGGTTTCCTTCAAGACCTCGTGACAGGTCTTCTGCATGATCTTCGCGCGTGGATCGTAGTTCTTGTACACGCGGTGCCCGAAGCCCATGAGGCGGAACGGATCGTTCTTGTCCTTCGAGCGCTTGATGAATTCCGGAATTCGGTCGACCGTGCCGATTTCCGCCAGCATCTTGAGCGCGGCCTCGTTGGCGCCGCCGTGCGCCGGGCCCCACAGGCAGGCGATGCCGGCGGCTATGCAGGCAAAAGGTTCGCGCCCGACGAGCCGGCAAGCCGCACCGTCGACGTCGAGGCGTTCTGTTCGTGGTCCGCATGCAGGATGAAGATGCGGTCCATCGCGCGCGACAGGACCGGATTGGGCTTGTACTCCTCGCACGGCACGGCAAAGCACATGCGCAGGAAGTTCGTCGAATAGTCGAGGTCGTTCTTCGGGTAGATGAAGGGCTGGCCGATGGAGTATTTGTAGGCCATCGCCGCCAGCGTCGGCATCTTGGCGATCATCCGGATCGAGGCGACCATCCGCTGGAACGGATCGGATATGTCGGTCGAGTCGTGATAGAACGCCGACAACGCGCCGACGCAGCCGACCATCACCGCCATCGGGTGTGCGTCGCGCCGGAACCCCTGGAAGAACCGCATCATCTGTTCGTGGACCATCGTGTGACGGCTCACGCGATAGTCGAAATCGGCTTTCTGCGCCTTGGTCGGCAGCTCGCCGTACAGCAGCAGGTAGCAGGTTTCCAGGAAGTCGCCGTTTTCTGCCAACTGCTCGATCGGATAGCCGCGGTAGAGCAGGATGCCTTCGTCGCCGTCGATGTAGGTGATCTTCGACTCGCAGCTCGCCGTCGAGGTGAATCCGGGATCGTAAGTGAACATCCCGGTCTTGCCGTAGAGCGAGGCGATGTCGACGACTTCCGGGCCGATGGTCCCTTCGTAGACCGGAAACGAGCAGCTTTGATCGCCTACCGTGAGTGTGGCGGCCTTCGTATTGGCGCGCCGTTTTCGCGTCCATATTGAGCCTCTCGGGTGGCGCAGTCGGACGAACCGCTGCCGCATCGGACGGCCCGCGGCGATCAAGTCCGGTGCGCTCCCGTAGCCCATTCATGGGGTACCTGCAAGGTCCAGGCACCGGCCGCGGCGGGCCGATATTGCTCAGGTGGCATCGGGGGCGAGCGCACGCCACCGCGCGGCGCCCACTCGCCTTCTCCAACAGGCCGAATTGTCCGGTTGTCACGACGAAAAATCGTGATCGCTACGTCGTGTACTCAGGATGTTTGATCGCCGAGGCGGGCGAGGCTTTCGTCCTTTCCCAGAACCGTCAACACGTCGAAAATGCCGGGCGAGGTCGTGCGGCCGGTCAGCGCCGCGCGCAAGGGCTGCGCCACCGCGCCCAGCTTGCGGCCGGCCCGCTCCGCATAGCTGCGCACCGCTTGCTCGACCCGGTCCGCGGTCCAGGGTTCGGCTGCCGCCAGCTCGGTTTTGAGCTCCCCGAGCATGGCACGCGCTTCCCCGGTCAACAGCGCTTGCGCCTTGTCGTCGATCGCGATCGGTCGGTCAGCGATCAGGAAACGCGCGCCGTCGATGAGCTCGACCAGCGTCTTGGCCCGCTCCTTCAGGCCGGGCATGGCGGCTAGCAGCCGGCTGCGAAGCTCCGGCGTCAGCTTGGCTGCGAACTCGTCGCCGCCTGCGATGTGCGGCAGCAGGCGCTCGACTTCCGCCAGCAGGCCGAGATCCGAGCTTGCACGGATGTAGTGTCCATTCAAGCTTTCGAGCTTAGTGAAGTCGAAGCGCGCCGGCGCGCGCCCGATGTGGGCAAGGTCGAATGCCGCGGTCATCTCCTCGGTCGAGAAGATCTCCTGATCGCCGTGCGCCCAGCCGAGGCGCACCAGATAGTTGCGCAGGGCCGCCGGCAGATATCCCATGGCGCGATAGGCGTCGACCCCGAGCGCCCCGTGGCGCTTCGATAGCTTGGCACCGTCGGCCCCGTAAATCAGCGGGATGTGCGCCATCACCGGTACCGGCCACCCGAGCGCCTGGTAGATCTGCGTCTGCCGCGCCGCGTTGGTGAGATGCTCGTCGCCGCGGATGACATGGGTTACGCCCATGTCGCGGTCGTCGACCACGACCGCGAGCATATAGGTCGGCGTGCCATCCGAGCGCAGCAGCACCAGATCGTCGAGATTCTCGTTCTGCCAGGCCACGCGCCCCTGGACCTGGTCCTCCACGACGGTTTCGCCGGTCAACGGCGCTTTCAGCCGAATGACGGGCTTGACGCCGGGCGGTGCCTCGGCCGGATCGCGGTCGCGCCAGCGACCGTCGTAAAGCTTCGAGCGGCCCTCGCGGCGCGCGGCCTCGCGCATCTCGGCAAGCTCCTCGACGCTCGCATAGCAGCGATACGCTTTGCCGCTCGCGAGCAGCTGCTCTGCGACGTCGCGATGCCGCGCCGCCCGGGAGAACTGAAAAATAGGCTCGCCGTCCCAGTCGATCCCGAGCCAGCTGAGCCCGTCCAGGATGGCGTCGATCGCGGCCTTGGTCGAGCGCTCGCGGTCGGTATCCTCGATCCGCAGCAGCATCCTGCCGCCGCGTCCACGCGCGTAGAGCCAATTGAACAGCGCCGTGCGGGCCCCGCCGATGTGGAGAAAGCCGGTAGGGGAGGGGGCAAAGCGCGTGACGACGGTTTCGGTCATCGGTTGGCGGGATCAATGCGACGCGGGAGCCCATCTACCATAGTTGCGGCTCAAGTCGTCAGGGATTAAGCGGTGCTGCTCGCGGGGCCCGCAAAATGTGCGGGCTCGTGGCGCAGCGGACAAAGGCTCAAAAGCATGACGGCAGTTGAACAGGCGGCAGGCGCCGATGTCGGGCGCGATTTCATCCGCGACATCATCGCCGGCGATCTCGCGGCCGGGAAGTATGCGTCGGTCGTCACGCGCTTTCCGCCGGAGCCGAACGGCTACCTTCACATCGGCCATGCCAAATCGATCGGGCTCAACTTCGGCGTGGCCGAGGAGTTCGGCGGGCGCTGTCATCTCCGCTTCGACGACACCAACCCGACCAAGGAGGAGCAAGAATATATCGACGCCATCGAGCGTGACGTGCGCTGGCTCGGCTACGACTGGGGCGAGCACCTTTATCACGCCTCGGACTATTTCGAGCGGCTCTACCAATGGGCCGAGGATTTGATCCGCGCCGGCAAGGCTTATGTCGACGATCAGTCACAGGAGGAGATGCGGGCGGCGCGCGGGACGCTGACCGAACCCGGTCGCAACAGCCCCTTCCGGGACCGCAGTGTGGATGAGAATCTCGACCTGTTCCGCCGCATGCGGGCGGGAGAATTTCCCAACGGCGCGCGCGTCCTGCGGGTCAGGATCGACATGGCGGCAGGCAACATCAACCTGCGTGATCCGGTGCTCTACCGCATCCTGCACGCGGCGCATCCGCGCACCGGGGCGGCCTGGTGCATCTATCCGAGCTACGATTTCGCGCACGGTCAGTCCGATGCCATCGAAGGCGTGACGCACTCGATCTGCACGCTCGAGTTCGAAGACCATCGGCCGCTCTACGACTGGTTTCTCGAGAACCTCGACGTTCCGTCGCGCCCGCGCCAATACGAGTTCGCCCGGCTCAATCTGAGCTACACGATCTTGTCGAAGCGCGTGCTCACCGAGCTGGTCCGACAGGGACATGTCGGCGGGTGGGACGATCCGAGAATGCCGACGCTCGCGGGATTGCGCCGGCGCGGGGTTCCGCCGGCCGCGATCCGCGATTTCGTGAAGCGGATCGGCGTTGCCAAGGCCAACAGCGTGGTCGACATCGGCCTGCTCGAGCACGCGATCCGCGAGGCGCTGAACAGATCGGCGATGCGCCGCATGGCGGTATTGCGGCCGCTGAAGGTGGTGATTGAGAACTATCCGGAGGGCCGGAGCGAGCGCCTGGAGGCCGCCAACCACCCCGACGATGCCGGCGCGGGCACACGGCAGATCCACTTCGGCCGCGAGCTCTTTATCGAACGCGAGGACTTCATGGAGGACCCGCCCAAGAGGTTCTTCCGCCTCGCCCCGGGGCGCGAGGTTCGGTTGCGCTACGCCTATTTCATCACCTGCCGTGAGGTGGTGAAGAATGCCGCCGGCGAGGTGGTCGAGCTGCGGTGCACATACGATCCAGCGACCCGCGGCGGCAATGCGCCCGACGGTCGAAAAGTGCAGGCGACCTTGCACTGGGTTTCGGCGGCGGACGCGGTGCCGGCCGAGGTCCGGCTGTACAATCCCCTGTTCACGCGCGCCGATCCGGATCCCGGCGACTTTGCGGCCGATCTCAACCCCGCCTCGCTCGATATCCTCGCGGATGCCCTGGTCGAACCCGCGCTGGCGTCGAGCAATTCCGACGAACCGGTGCAGTTCGAGCGACTGGGTTATTTCGTGCGGGATGCCGGCGCACAGGCCGGAAAGCCGGTTTTCAACCGCACGGTCGGCCTGCGTGACACCTGGGCCAAGGTGAAGGGCGCCGGAGCCTGAGACACCACGCCCCGGCGACGGTTGAAAACCGTCGCGCTGGACTTGCGCCCGGCGCGCTAAACTTTAAAGTTGTGGCGGGTTGTAGCGTCGGGACCGCGTCATGACGGGTCGGGGCAGCGTGGACGGCCGTGCGGCGGCGTGGCCGCAGGCCGAGGCAACGCGCGCATGGCGCGCGACGCGCGTTGCGCCCTGGCTTCAGGATCTCACCGAAAGCTTGGTCCGGCGGCTGCGCGCCTGGCTCGTCGCCGAGGCCGGTCCTAGTCGCCTCATGCCATGGTTGCCGGTGGCATTCGGCACCGGCATCCTCGTCTACTTCGCGGCCGAGGTCGAGCCGGCAGCTTGGGCTACGATCGGACTGGCGGCCGCGGGTGTTGCGGCGCTCGTCGCCCTGCGCAGGCGCGGGATCGGGTTTCTGGTTGCTCTCGTCGTTGCGGTGGCATGTGCCGGGCTCGCGACCGCGACCGTGCGGGCCGTGCGCGTCGCGCACCCGGTTCTGCCGCATCCCGCGTTCGGCGTCGACATCGCCGGCTGGATCGAAACGCGGGAGGAGCGCGAGCGCACCGACCGCATCGTCGTTGCCGTTCATCGCATCGAAGCCCGCCGCCTTGATACCAAGCTCGAGCGCGTGCGGCTCTCGGTGCGCAAAGGGACCGCGCCGCCGGTCGGCACGTTCGTATCCTTCAAGGCGCGGCTGAACCCGCCCTCGGCGCCGCTACGGCCGGGTGGTTACGATTTCGCGCGGGACCTCTACTTCCAGCAGATCGGCGCAGTCGGCTTCGTCACCGGCGAGATCAGGCGCGCCGAGCCGCCGGCTGGGCCGCGCCTGTGGCTGCGTTACGCCGCCGCGATGGCTGCCCTCCGCGACGCGATTGATGCCCGGATTCGCAGCGCCCTCCCGGGAGATACCGGCGCCATCGCCTCGGCGTTGATCACCGGCAAGCGCGACGCCATCACTACTCAGGTCAACGATGCGATGTTCGTGTCTGGCCTCGGCCACGTGCTCTCGATTTCCGGCTACCATTTCGGTGCTTCCCGCAGGAAACGGCAGGAGCGCGCAAGAGGCTTGAAACGAGGCGGCAATTAGAATACAGCACGTGGGAATAAGACGCGGGAGAGCGCACGAGATGGCACAAGCCTGCTTCCCATATGCTTCCCATCACAGCACGTGGGGAATTGGGAAGCAAATAATTGGGAGCACGTGGGAATGAAATTGACGACCGCTGCCGTGGCCGCCCTAACCCTGCCGCCCGGCAAAGACGAGGACTTCAAATGGGACGACACCTTGCCCGGCTTCGGCGTCCGCCTACGCCGTCGCAGCAAGGGCGGGACCGGCAAGTCTTGGGTGGTGCAGTACCGCGTTGGGGGGCAGCAGCGCCGCCCGAGCCTCGGCGATATCCGCAAGGTGAAACTTGAGGACGCGCGCGCCATTGCCCGGCAGCGCTTCGCTCAAGTCGAACTGGGCGTCGACCCGGCCGCAGAACGTGAGGCCGCGACCGCAGCGGCGTTGACCCTAGCCACCACCGCCGCGCGCTATCTCGAAGCCAAGCGCGACAGGATGCGGCCAAACACCTTCAAGGCCGCCGAACGGTACCTTCGCCAACACTGGAAGCCGCTGCACAGGAGGCCGCTGGCTTCAATCAGGCGCGCCGATCTGGCGGCGCGGCTGCAGGAGTTGACCAAGGTGCACGGCCGAACGGCGGCCGCCCGGGCGCGCGACTATCTGTCGGCGATGTACTCTTGGGCGATGCGTGAGGGCCTGTGCGAGGCCAACCCGGTCATCGCCACCAATGACCCTGCCGCCGGCATCCTGCCGCGTGACCGCGTGCTCACCGACAACGAGATCCGCATCGTCTGGAATGCCTGCAGTGCCGACAATGCCGGCCGCATCGTCAAGCTGTTGCTGCTGACCGGCTGCCGACGCGAAGAAATCGGCGCGCTCAAGCGGGACGAGATCAGCCTTGACACCGGTCTGCTGACCATCCCCGGCGAGCGGACCAAAAACGGTAGAACCCTCGCACTGCCGTTGCCGCCGATCGCGGTCGACTTGATCGCGACGGCGATCGCAGTAGCGGGACCGGATCGCGCTTTCGTATTCGGTCGCGGCGATACCGGCTTCTCCGGATGGTCGGCGGCGAAGCTGCTGCTGGATGCCCGCATCGTCATGACCAATGGCAAGCCGCTCGCGCCCTGGACGCTGCACGACCTGCGTCGAACGTATCGCACCGGGCTCGGTATGCTCGGCGTTCCGTCTCACGTCGCCGAGCTCGCGATCAATCACGTGAAAGGCGGCGTCGAAGCGATCTACGATCGCTATCGCTACCAGCGGGAGATAGCAGCCGCGTTGGCGCGGTGGGCCGACCACGTTCTCGCCCTTGTCGAAGGGCGGGAGGGCAACGTCGTCGCGCTGCAGCACGCTTAAAAAATACGGCCGGCCGGGGTGGCTCAAACACCCCGGCCGGCCTGAACCAAGCCACGGAGTAGCCATGGCTGAGGCTGGCCCCAAGACTAACACAAATTGGATGCCGCTGCGCGAGGCGGTGAAGCACGCTGGCACGCTTGACGCCCTACTCCGCAGCGCGCGCACGCGCGGGAGGGGCGCTTCTTCGGGCGCGCGGACTTCCGCTGCGCGAAGACAGGCAAGCCCATAACATGGAAAGACTCTCATATCCGCTCGGAAATGTGGGTCTACTTTCGCGATATCCACCCCGCGGCGGGACGCGCATGCGTCACGACGTACCATCGCTCCGGCCTGCGATGGCAGTTCGTGCCGTTCGCGGGCGATGACCCCGGCTTCGCGCAAGAGATGATTGCCACCGGGATCGAACTTGAGCGCGCCGCCGTGGAGGCGCTGTTCCCGGCTGGGAAGACCGAGCAGATGGATGGCCCGCTGCCGGCCCACGCGCAACCAGCAGCCCCGGGCGCCGAGAATCCCTCCTCCCCGGCCGGGCCGGCAGATGCACCGCGTTCAGCGGGCGCTGAAGAAGCTCTATCCGCCTGAGGGACAGGTGCCGGACGACGTCTCGACCAAGGTCGTGCAAGGGCAGGTCGCCGCAGAGCTGGCGACCGACAATAGGAACCGGGAGCTTGCGGCCCCGTCCTGGGACACAGTCAACCGCGCGCTCGGCCGCGGGTAAGTTTCCGTCCGCATCATCCGCATGTTCCGCAATGCGGATTATGCGGAGTGCAAACCCACAATTCTTAGTGCTGTCTTCTGCCGTGAGCCGCGCACTGGTGCGCGATTTCCGCGGAGGGCCGCCATGGCCGAGCAAATCAACGAGCAGGAGCTCGATCGCGTCTGGGAGCTTCCTAAGGCAGGGGGCTTTCTCACCATTAGCCCTGACACGCTCAAGCGGAATTACCCCCACTTGATTGTCCAGCTCTCGCCTAGGCGCCGGGGGATTAAATTCCGGCACATACTCCAGATAGCAGAAGGGAAATAACAAAAAGCCTCGGCCTTGCGGCCGGGGCTTTGTTGTTTCGGGGGCGGCAGGTTTGCAGCGCGACGGCCTTAGAACCAAAAACCGCGCTGAGGGTTCGAGTCTCTCCGCCTCCACCACAGGCTACATTCGCAGTCGCTTGCCCGGCACTGCATGTAGCCCGTTCGAAGCAGGCGCGCAAGCTCCAAGACGGAGCTACGCGAAGCACATGCCAACTACTATCGACACTACCGATACTGCCCGTCCGCCGTCGTGGCTCGATGTCGAGACCGCCAACTTTGTTCGTGCCGCAGCCAATCGCATCCGCGGCCACAACATCAAGGTCGTCGAAGTCGATCATCGCGGTCGGCCTGGAACTGATCGCGGTCAAGGATCTCCTCGATCACGGACAGTTCGGCCAAGGTTGGATCTTGAGTTTGCCTGGACCGACCGGACGGCCCGCAACTACATGAGGACGGCCGAGGTGTTCGGGAAAAACGGAAACACCGTTTCCGTTTTGCCTCCGGCCACCATCTACAAGCTGGCCGCCAAGTCTACGCCCCAGACCATCGTCGGCAGCGTCATCACCAGGCTGGAACACGACCAGCGCGTGGACCCCCGTGAGGTCGAGGCCGACATCGAGGCCGCCCGCGAACATGCTCGGCAGGTCAAGGCGGAGGCCAAGCTCACTGACAAGCAGCGCAAGGCGGAAGAGCGCGCCGCTGTCCGTCGCAAGCGGGACCGCGAAGAGGAAGAACGTCGGCGACTGGATCGGCAAGCGGCCGATGAAGCCGAAGCCGACGCTCGGGCGCGGTGCATATTTGCCCTGCTTGGCAACGCCACGAAGGTGCGCGCCTTCCTCGCCGAAATCGATGACGCCTTCAGCCTAATCCAGGTGCTCGACCACCTGCGTCGAGTTGTCGATGGGGAGGGCGACGATCCGATTAAGCAAGCGGCCGATCGCGCGGAAGCGCTCAGCCATGCGCCCTTGCACGGCCTCGGCATTGCAGATCGCGCACGCCGCGCGCAGGCCGACTCCCCCGAAACGCACGCGCAATCAGAGCTTCGCCGCTAACGGCAAGGCGCACGGCGACGCATTCGCCGAAATCGACTCAAGCAAAGAAAGCACACGTCATGAGCAAAACCTACGAAGCCTTGAGCGCCAAACCCTCCGCCCCGCCGGTGGCCGCACGCAATGCTAACGTTCCGGCTACTATCGAGGACACGGCAGCCAACCTCCTGGCAGCGTCCGCCGGTCCGGCGCCGATCCTGAAGTTCAAGAAAGGTAAGTTTTTCGTCGGCGAAACAGAAGTGCCTCTCGGCCGTGAGTTCCTGGCGTATTGCAGCGACTGGCAGCAAGGGTTCGTCAAGTTTGTTGACGGCACGATTGTCGATCGGCGTGTCGGCAGGATAGCTGACCGTTTCCGTTCGCCTGATCGCGACGAACTCGACGACAACGACGAATCAAAGTGGCCAGCCGGGATCGATGGGAAACCTGCCGATCCGTGGGTGTTCCAGAACTACGTCCCCATGGAGGCCAGGGAGAGTGGCGACCTGTTTCTGTTCGTCACCGGAAGTGCCGGAGGTGCAATGGCCGTGCGCGCGCTGTGCAACAAATACGCGCGGAACATTCACAAGGGGACGCCGACGATTGAGCTGGCAGTCGCCACGTTCACGTCGAAAAAGTACGGGCCAACCCAGCGGCCTGACTTCCCGATTGTGGCTTGGGAGAACGACACCGGCGCCGTCGACGTGACGCCGCCGATGTCGGTCGAGATGGACGACGCGATACCTTTTTAGCGACGCAGATTGCGACGGCCGGTGGTTCAACAGCATCGGCCGTCGCGCCCTTACCGCGGCAGCGCTCCAATGTCCACATTGAACCTTCAACAGATTGCGCGTGCGCTTGGTGGCGAAGTTGTCAACGGTAAAAGGGGCGAACACGTAGTTGCGCCGGGACCGGGCCATAGCGCCAAGGATCGCAGCCTGTGGATCAAACTCGATCCCAATGCGCCGGACGGGTTCATCGTCAACAGCTTCGCTACCGACGATCCTATCGCCTGCAAGGATTACGTACGCGAAAGTTCGGCCTGGCGACAGTTCAAGCCGAACGGCAGCGGCGGCCGCAGCAGACGGCGCGCAGGCGATATTGAGGCCCTCATGGCCGCGGCGATCGCGGCGCAGCGCCAGGAGGTGCCGCAAGGACGGCTGGTGGCGACGTTCGACTACCAAGACGACGCGGAACGCTGCTTTATCAGGTCCTCAAGTACGACAACCCGAAGACCTTCAAGCAGCGCCGGCCGGACGGTAAGGGTGGGTGGCTGTGGCAGCTCGACGACCGGCGGGTCCTCTACCGCTTGGCCGATCTACAGAAGTTTCCCTACGGCACGGTGTGGTTCACCGAAGGTGAGAAGGACGCCGACCTCCTAGCCGGGACTCGGCCTTTGCACGACCACAATTGCCCACGGCAAGTGGACCCCGGAATGCGTCCAGGCACTCGCCGGACGCCACGTCATCGTTATGCAGGACAATGACGAAACCGGCCGCAAGCGCGCGCTCGAGGCGGCGCAACAACTTCACGGCACCGCGGAAACCGTGCGCATTGTTCTGCTTCCCGATCTGCCGCCGGGCGGTGATGTTTCCGATTGGTTGAACGCTGATCCACGGCACGCTGACAAGCTCGTTGATGTCTGCGTCGAGACACCAGTATGGACGCCGACACAGGAGGCGCCGGCGGTCGCCGCCAAGCTGGACGATGAAAGGAAGCCGGGACGTCAAAAGGCTTGCGGCGGCCCCCTACTGATGGCGCGACCCTGCGGAAATCCCACAACGTGCTTGGCTCTATGGCCGCCACTATATCCGCAAGTTCACTAGCGCAACGGTGGCGCCGGGCGGCTTAGCCAAAACATCGTTGGCGCTCGTTGAGGCTGTTGCGATTGCTATAAGTTGCCCCTGCTCGGCATCATGCCTGCCGAGCAAACAAAGGTCTGGATCTGGAACGGTGAAGATCCTGCAGAAGAGATAGAGCGGCGCATTGCTGCAATCTGCCAATTCTATGAAATTGATGCGCGTTCCGTTGAGGGCCGCCTGTTCCTCAATTCAGGCCGCGTCGATCCAATCAAGCTCGCGGCGATCGTCCGCGGTGCTGTCGCCCTTGATGACGCCCTCATGGGCGACTTGATTGCCACAATTCGTGAGAACGAGATCGGCCTCGCCACGTTCGATCCGTTCATCAGCACCCATGCGGTGCCAGAGTCGGACAACACGAACATCGACGCCGTGGTGAAGCGTTTCGGCCATATCGCCGACGAAACCGGGGCCGCAATTGAACTGGTGCACCACGTCCGCAAGCCAGGAACCGGCCAGTCGGAAACCACCATCGATGATGCACGCGGCGCCAGCGCGCTGGTGAACGCCGTCCGATCGGCGCGCGTCCTCAACCGCATGTCGGGAAGCCAGGCAGAGGAGCTGAAGATCAAGGAACCGCGTAGCTACTTCCGCGCCGATACCGGGAAAGCCAATCTGGCCCCGCCAGAAGTCGCAACCTGGCACCAGATCGTCGGCGTTGACCTGCCGAACGGTGATGCCGTGGCCGTCGTTACCGCGTGGAAGTACCCATCGCCGCTCGACCGCATCACCCCGGATCACATGCGCAAAGTCCGGGAGATGGCTGCCGAAGGGGATTGGCGGAAAGATGCCCGATCAGAGGACTGGATCGGCCGAGCCGTGGCAGAAGCCGCCGACCTCGACCTCGAAGACAAGGCCGACCGGCTGACCATCAAGGCAGCCTTGGCGGCTTGGATTGCCAATGGCGTTTTGGCCACGAAAGCCCGGAAGGACGAGCATCGAAAGGAACGCCCTTTCGTCGTTCCTGGCGACTGGAACGAGGGCGATTGAACGTGCGCCAGTCCGCATTTTTGAACTGGCGCACAACTGGCGCAACTGGCGCACCCCGAGGTGCTGCGCGCCAGTGCGCCAGTCCCTTAGGGACGGCGCACTGGCGCACCGCAGCACCCCCCGTCTTCGTGGCCTGCGCCAGTCCGAAGAAATTGGATATCGGACTGCCGCAGGACAAGCGACGTGATCTCGTTCTGAACCGGTGCGGCGATGACCGATAACGCCGCGGCAGGATCAGCGGACGACGGCTTGGCCGAGCTTGCCGCCGCCCCTGCGCCCCAACTCCGCGACCGAGCGCGAGGAGGCCGAGCGGCGGCGACAAGCCGCTGAGCGAACGCGCGCATACCGTGAGCGCCAGGCGGCCGGCGTGATGGTGTTCCAGATCCGGGCGCAATTCGAAGCGCTTGGCGAGGCATTGCTTGCCGGCCGGTTCATCGATGCATGGGATGTAGAAGACCGCAGCGCCGTCGAAGCGGCGCTACAGGCAATGGTCGACACCTACATCACCTCGATGGGCTGTGACGCGTGACGCTTTCGGCGATGTCAATTCTGTATGTTCGAATCCAAAGTCCAGGTTGCGCCCCAATCCATTGGGCAAACATCAAGGGATGGAGAAGTTGAGGCACCTCTCGAACATCGCCGCCGCGGTTGAGCAGTCACAGCAAAGCAAAGAATTTGTCGAGATCGTTCGGGCTCTGCTCGCCGGCGGCGGCAGAGATCGCGACGCCCTCGAGTTCGCCTTAGCCCTAAAGTCGAGCCCGAGGGTGGTTGACGTCTTCAAGGCGAACCCGGGCATGACCGCTTCCGGGGAATCCTGGGCTCCGAATTGGCGCCCGTGAACCAATCCTCGCAGGCTTGGCTTGCTGCGCCCGGCCACAAATCAGCATTTGACGCCATCGTTGCGGCGAATGGATTCACGCCGCTCCCGATGAACACGAGGATCGTTGTTTCGACCGTTGCCGCGACGGCTGAGGCCGTCAACGAGGGCGCCCTCAAGCCCGTTGGCGAATTAAGTTTCGAGGCGCCTACCCTCACCCCTAAGAAGGCAGCGATCATCCTGGTAATTACCACCGAGTTGGCGCGGCTAGGCGGTCCGCTCGTCAATCAGCTCATAGATCGGGACTAAAGCTGCGGCAGGAAGAGGGGCCGACCAGATTTTCTTCAATGGAATCGTAAACACACCAGGCGTCGCCACGCCGCAAACCGCCGGCAACGATTTCGGGAGCGTCCTTGAAGATGTCGGCAACGCGCTATCGCTTATCAGCGGTTCTGCAGAGTTGCGCTACTTCATCGATCGTGCGCCCGGATGTTGCGAGTAATTGGGCGACGATGGCCGGCGACAATGGTGCGGTATTTCCGGGCATGTCACCGACTGGCGGGACTGTGGCTAACCTCCCGGTGCTGGTGGCCGATGTGCTCGACGACAACATACGAATGGTCGTGCTCGATGCCAATCAGATCGGCGCAGATCCTGGCCGAATCCCTGCTTCGTCCGAGCAACCAAGCATCGATCGTGCTCGACTTAGGCCTCGTGAACGTTTGGCAATCCGGGCTCACGGCCTTGCTCGCCGATCGGGTTCTCTCGTTCCAGCTCCTGCGCTCAACGGCGGCAGTCGTGGTTGAAGAAGAAGTAACCGCATGAGCACAGATGTAGCGCAGGTTGCCGCCGCCATGACGGGAAACGACGCCCGCGCGCTCGAGGTACAGCGGATGTCCGACGCCATAGTTGCGGCGACCGAGAAGACGGAAGTGGCAACAGCCGACGACGGCTTGCGTGCGCATTTCAAGCGGAAATTTGGCGCCGAGCGTCTGAAGGCGCCGGCCTCTCTAGGCAAGGTTCTGGCCGTGGTTGACGGGCACAACAAGGCGCTCGTGGAGGTGCTCGGAAATTTAAACGAGCGCGTCAAGACGCTCGAGGCGCGCATTGCCGAACTCGAGGCGCCGACGATGAAATCCACGGAGGCCGTTTGGGACACTAAAGAATGGTACGAGCCGGGTCAGCGTGTGAAGTGGAACGGCAGCACTTGGAAAGCGAGCACTAGGTTGCGGGGCATCCGTCCGGACGACGGTGTTCTTTGGCTAAAAGTGTTTGATTAGCCATGGCCTCCGAACCCCGGCGCGATCAAACAGGAGACCGTTACGCAGGCAGCGCAGCAGGCGATCGAGTTGCTGCGGTTTGTTGGCGGGCCGGGGTTAAAGAGCGGCGGCTTCGACCGGCTCCTCAGCCTCGCTTCCCTGGCCCGCCGGCGTCCTATGCCGAAATGCGCGCGACGCTCGAGCGACGTGGAGCGACATTGCAGTGAGCGAGCGTGTTCGCCGCTTCCGACGGCTGGTGCTCAACTGCACGCAAATCGCTGGTGCGAACGACAAGATGCGTACGCTACTCGGGGAGCTGAACTTGGAGCTGGGGCGCACGCCGAGGCGTGGGGCATTTGGGAAGATTCTAACGCATCTTGCTGAATGTGAATGGCGACCCGCCCAACAGTGAGCAAAGGCTGCGCAACGCGCTGAGCGACTTGGGATTGGGCCTGAACCAATGATAACGCGCCGGCGCAAGGCTGTGCATGAGGCTGGACACTGCATAGCGACGCTGGTGCTGGGCGGGCTCGTGACGAACGTTGGCCTGCGGCCAGCCAGGACTGAAATCTTTTTGCTCGGCTGCACCGATTCTTCCACGGCCCATGCGCACATTGTAGTTTGCCTGGCTGCCGTCGAAGCCGAGCGGCTGATCCTCGGACCTTGCAAGACCGACACTGGTCGCGGTGACCTGGAGGAAGTCAGGCGCAGGCTTGCGACATGCTGCCATCGAACAGGTGAGGCCCATGAAGCGCGGCTGCGAGCTTTCGCCGCCGCCCTCGTGATGCGCCACCGCGTCGCGATCGAGCGGCTGGCCGAGCGGCTGCAATCTGGAAAGGCGGG
Source organism: uncultured Alphaproteobacteria bacterium (assembly GCA_963788095.1). Taxonomy (GTDB): domain Bacteria; phylum Pseudomonadota; class Alphaproteobacteria; order Rhizobiales; family Xanthobacteraceae; genus CAVTXS01. Next base: position 36,998 of record CAWBFP010000005.1, read on the forward strand.
GGGAGGGTCTGATCTGGCGTCCGATCGTCAAAATGACCGCGCCCGTCCTCACGGAGAGATTTTTTCTTTCTGAGCGGGTTTCTGGACAAAAAAAGAGTGCTTGAGCGATGAAAAACGACGACAACGACGAGCAGGAATCCCAGGAAATCCGGGCTCCATCGTGGCTGTCGAAGCCGGAACGGCGGTCGTTTTTGGCCCTAATTGGCGAGCGATCGGCGGGCAATCGGCAGCTTTCGACCGAAGAAATCGACCTTTTGTGCGACTACATCAGCGCCAGGTCGAGGCTCGCGACCCTTCACCGCTTGTGGCGGCGAACGGTGCGAGAAGACTACCGGACAGCCGCCGATATCGCGGCTCTCGCGCGCCAGATCGACGCGGCGACGGCGGCGTGCCGGCGGTTGGCGAAGGGCTTGGCGATGCCGACCGGCGCTAGAAGCAAAAAGGACGGCGGCGATCGGAGCAAAGCCGGCAATTGGCGCCTGACCCAAGAGCAGGCCAAGACAAATGCCGCTGGGCTGTCCCCATCGGGGCGCCGAGGCGGCTCGATGAAACTCAACGTCGAGACCACCGGCGACGTGCGCTGATGGCGGCCCAGCTCGCCGCAGCGGTAGCCATGTGGGCGGCGCTGGCGTTCTGCGGCGCCGTGGTTCTGCGGTTGCTGTGAAACCCATCGTTGGTTTGCCATCAATTCGCAACAGCAGTCGGTGACCTGATCGGGGATTATGACTTTGACAAAGCAACGAGCCGCATCATCATCTACTGTGCAGTACCTTCCGCTGCAGCGGTCATCAAACGGCGCCCAAGTGTCCGTGCGTGCTCGTTGGGCAACTCGATACCTAAAGCGGTGTCCCCGAAATGGAAGATCATCATCGTTGACGTGGATTTACGACCCGGACCAACGTTGTGTCCTAACGGTCGGACAGCCGTCAACGAAACCGCGACGTTCTTCGTCCCCTTAGGTGGCGCCTTGCCGCTTAGGTTAAAAGCCTTCGCCGCTGTCGCGAGCAGATTGCCGGCGATCCGGCTTGTGTCCTTCGTATCTATGGTAATCGAGGCGGCCGTCTTGCCCTCTTTGACCAAGGAAAGCGTCATTTTGTCTTTCGCGTAGTCAGCGCTAATCTTGAGGCCGATTTTAGCCATGGCGTTCCCTCCTACCCAGTAAGCAGCTTTAGCCAGTAACTTGACGGTGGGGGCACGAAGCAGACGCCTATTTCAACACCATCCCGCTCGCGGCGGGCAGCTTGTGCCGCCGCATACGTAGGGACGTGCAAGCCCTTCGCTAATCAGGATCGACCCGACATCGCGGCCCTGCACCGTCAACCGGGCGCATAGCCTGCCATAGTTGCATGCGCTTGTGCCCTCGGTTCCCGCGAGACAGGCGCAGGGCACGCGCGCTAAGACGTGGCCACCGCTGCGGATTAACTCGGTGAGCCTGCGAGTCGCCGCCGCGCCGAGCGTTTGCTCACGAGCGCACCGTGAGTTCTTTCCCGTTTCCGGAGTGTCAAAGCCGACAAGCCGATAGACGTAACCACCGCTACGAATCGTGTCGCCGTCAATTATCTCAATCGGGTGTGAATAGCTGGACTGCTGCGGAGTTGGCGCCCCACGGATTATTTGGACGGTCGATGAGCCTTGGGGCACCGCGACTACTCCCGGTTGTGAAGGAGCGATCGGGGGAGGAGTGCTTAGCCATTCCTTCAACGCCATACCACTACTCAATCCAATGAGAATGAAAATCAAAAGCAGGGTGCGGCCATACGAGCTGGAAACAAGGCGTAAAAAGGCGCTCCGCCGGCGTGGCCGGAAGTGGGACCCGCGTCGAAAATTACCTTGACTAGGCGGTGGCCGCCAACGACGGCGTGGCAGATGAGCCGGCATCCGTGCCCCCCGGAGGCCCAAGGCTAGCACCCTTCCGTGGCGAGCGTCACCGCCTAGTGGCGAAGCGGCCGGCTCGTGCCCCCAGGCCACGTGGCCACTATCGCGGCCGGCTTGGGAGTCGAGTCGGTCTTGAGCAAATGGGCCAACGTCGGTGCGGGCTCATGACGCGAGAACGCCGGCCGGCCCTCCCTCGTCCCCCACGATCAAGCCGGCCGGCGCCTCGGCGCGGGACGGGGAGAGCTTCGCGCCGAGGCTGAGCTTTACCCGAAGAGAAACAGCGCCGGCACGCCGTTTGACTTGTGGGCATCTGCCAATGATTTTATCACGCGTGCCAATCAGCCGATTGGACAGGAAGCCGACCCTCGGACACGACGCCGCAGAGGTCCGTGATCTTGTTCGCGATGGCTCGCGGGCAATCTCCTCTTCATTTAGGCGTTCGCCGGGCGGCGCTCTATCTTCCGTTATATTGATTTCAAATTTCACTCGGTGCTACTGGCTTTACTAAGCGGCGCGTGCAACCGCGCACGAGGGGAGACGGCAGTGATCGGCTGGAGGTCCTTATCGAATGGAGACTGACCAGACCGATAGAGACCGTATTCGTGCGCACATAAAGGGACTCCTTCTACAGCTCAAAGGTCATCTCGCAACTAGGCGTTCAGAGCGCGCGCGGCAGTCCGACCAGGAGGCAACGAAGGTGGTGCAAGCCCCCTCGATCACGCCCAAGAATGGAGTAAAGCGGCGCTATTGATGTCAGCAACCTTAAGTCCTTAGGTCGCCCAATCGGAATCTCGCAACGATAGTTCCGGCGGTATAGACCACACGAACCTCCCATTGGTCGAGTTCCGATGGGCTAAGTTCGTGCTTCATTTCCCGAATGATTTGCACGAAAGCATCCCGCACGTCATCGAACCCACTCACTTCGACGCCTACCTCGTCGTGGACCACCTCGTCGCCCTTGTGCAAATGGAAGAAGTAGCGGGTGCGACGCGGCCCTCCGCCGGGCGAACTCATTTCCGCCTCCATCTCGACGCGCGGGGTCCCCGCGCACGCTGAAAAGAAAGCTACTCGCGTCTCACGATGCTTGATTGTTCGCAAAGCGCCCCTGCCAGGCGGGAGGCGTGGCAGGGGCTCGGGGGTCACTAAATGCCCTGGGGGGCATCCCAGAGGCCCCCAATTAGGCCAGCGGCTCCCGAACTTTTCAATATAACTGACGATAGAGGAAAGCGCGTTGCCGGCGCCACAGTACGTTATGAGATTTCGGCAACCGTGCGCACCCTCACTTCGCAGACCTTTGCGCGCAAGCGCCGCCGGGTTCTCAATCACCCGATCCGGTCGGGATAGGACACGCCGCACAGGTCAATAATCTGGTTCGCGGCGATCTTGGGGCAGCCCGAGGCCGGTGCCTGCCGTCAGATCGCCGAACTCGGAACGGTCGCCGCCGACATCGCGCGGCGCCACCGCGCGGCAACGGCCATGATAGGCGCATAGATGGCCCGGCTCGCCCGCCGCAGCCGCCGTGTGGCTCGCGCTCGCGTTCGTCGGCGCGGTGGCGTTACGGCTGCTTTAAGGTTCAGGCATGAGCCGGGAGCAACCGAATTTTCAACCACGACCCTCAGAAAACTGCGGTATGATGGGTCATATTGGTTGAAACGGCATAGAGCTCCTGTGAGCAGACCTGACCATCTACCGGATTTCCGAGCGCCTCCACTTAACGAAGTGGTAATCGGAGTCCAATTCGCACCCGCTGCCGGATATCAACAGATTTGGCAGGCGAGGTCTGGGCGCTCTATAAAGACGAGTTCCCGAGTGTGCAGGAAATGCCGCCACTGCCGCCGATGTTCGAAACGTTTGGCCTTCCTCAAGCAGCTCAGTTTCGCCTCGGGATTGTGGAGGGGGCTACCCACGATCGGTTCTGGTTTTTGTCCCCGACGAAGGCGGAGCTGATCCAGTTCCAGCAAGATCGCCTCCTGCACAATTGGCGGAAGGTGGGAGATCAATCAAATGAGTACCCGCGCTTCGAGCGCATGATCCAGAAGTTTGAGAATGAGCTCGCCGCTTTGGAGCGATATTTTGCTTCGCTGGAGCCCCAGACCCTCAAGATCAATCAGTGTGAAGTTTCGTATATCAATCAGATCCCTTGGGAGCGAGGTCAACGCGTCGAGGAATGGCTGAATTTCGGCAGACTATTGGGTCCTGACGACTTCGCGATCATGTTCCGCCGCGCCGTTATGGATGCTGAAGGCAAGCCGCATGGCAGGCTTATCTGTGAGGCAGGGACTGGAGTGGGCAAGGAGCGAAGCAGTCGAATAATTCAGCTCAGCCTAACAGCTCGGGGGGCGCCGTTGGGGACAGATATTGCAGCGGGGCTTGAATTTTTGCGAAAGGGTCGCGAAATGCTAGTTCTCCTGTTTGCAGAAATTACCAGCGATTCGGCTCATCGGGTATGGGAGCGCGTTCAATGATTGCTCGTCAAGCGAACGCGGCGTTCAGCGTGATCCCTTCAGGACAGGCCGATAAAGTTGTCGATATCGGCAGCTCATCGGCAATGATTGTGGTTACGGAGCCAATCAGAGCTTGGAGTGCATCCGTCAAGGCGCAGCTTAGCGAACTTGTGAAACTCGACGAGGGCTGGGATGGATACAGCGCGCCGCCAGTGGCATTCGTGAACGCGAATTTTGCGTTGCGAATGCTTGAGGCCGCGTGTGCCGCTGATGCGCCAGTTCCTCAGATTGTTCCTGGCAGCTCCGGCGACCTGCAGATCGAGTGGCACACAACGCGTGGAGATATCGAGCTTCACGTATTGGGCCCAAACAACGTGCATGCTTGGAGATGCACGGACTCGACTGCCCCTGCTGGTGAGGAAATCAACCTGACTGTGGACTTCACGACGATTGCCGACTGGCTGAAAGACATCACGGAGCTGCCTAGTGCCGCTTCAGTCGCCGCCGCGTGATGCAGCGGGCAGGGTACAGGTACACGACCATCCCAGATCGGGGGATGGAGTGATTAGACGCATTTCCCAAAAGCACATCGTGACGGACAAGGCCGGGCAGCGGCGGATATCATCGATCGCGTTTAGGCCATCCTCCTCGGGGCCGAACCCAGGGATGTCCGTCGACTTGGAACAGCTCATTCGAGAGGCGGGTATAGATGTGGCTACGTATGTGACCACACCTTACTGGACCGGCTCAGTCAGATTTGAGGCCGGCATGCTTCGCAGCCCCGGCTTTGCCGTAGGGTGGAACCCAACTCCCGACAACCCGCATCACGGCGAGGTTTGGGGCATTCGAACGAAGGCTCATCAGCGCCAGGTGCAGAGCTTGGCCGTTTGGTTCGTTTCCATCCCAGACGTGCTAACCGGCCCAGCCTAATTCAGACGTAGTAGTCGGCATTTCGTTGCCGTAGTCTGACAGCAGCCATGGGCCGGAACTCTGTGGTCGTTCATTGTAACAGGTGTTGGGCATCAGTCGCGGTCAATTTCCACGGCTAAGGCATTCTCGATTGCGCTTTGTATTGCTTGCCGCGCGCTTTCGGCCTCGTCCCGCGTTTCGTAACAGAGCGTGACCCATCGCTTCCCGCCGGTGGTGCACAAGTTGAATCCGTGGCCGGGCTTGCCGCTTCGGGTCTGAACGCTTTGCACTTTATCGACCGTTGCGGTCATCGCGTCTGCCCCTTTGATTTTAGCGCACGTTCCAAAATCTCGCGGATCGCCTCCGGCCGCGACCGGTGCTCGCGCTGCTTGGAGATCCAGTTGTCGAGGGAGACCAGAAGATCAGGCTGCAGCCGCACCTGAACAGGATGGCACTTGCCGGTAGGGGCTGGCCCCCGCCGTTTCTGTGGTTGCACGGTTTGCTTTGGCATTACGAACCGTGGTACCATAGAAGCGAGCGGGGCGGAAGGTGTACATCTTCCGCCGCCGCTCTAACCCGCGCCACGGAGGTACCCATGGCCCAGGCTGAGCACAAATCTACCACAACGCATGCGCATCCGGGGCCTGTCGCTCCGGGATGCCCTTTTGCAGGCCGTAACCGGCCCGCACAGCGGCTTCCCGGCGATGCTCTTGCCGCGATGCCGGCACACGAGCTGCGCGCGCTGGCGCGCCAGATCCGGCGCGGCCGCAGCCGATGAAATCGAGCGCCTGATAGCGTTGCTTGACCGGATCGAGCCGGACCCCGACCTTGAGGGCACTGTAAGCTTTCAACGGCCACGGTTACGCCTGCGTCGACGTGGACGACGAGCCGAACGGCGACGACGAACTGACCGCGCTGGAGAGCTGCACCGGCAAGGGCTGGTCGTCCCCGCGGCCTATTGATGATGACGACGATACCGAGGACGACGACGACCGCGGAGGACGACCCGGCTGGCGAGGGCGGCATCGGCGACCTGGGCGGCCTGATTTTGGCGAGGGCGTCATCGGCGACCTGGGCGTCCTGATTCGAGCAGACTGACGGCGAGCCGAGCCTCGGTTCGTTCGATCGCATGACGGACCAAGAGCATTGGGCGCGCCTTCGTGGCGATGCCGGGTTCTATGTTGCTCGACGCCGAGCAGGACGACGCCGACCGCGAGCCTTCGCTCGGCGGAGGCGGCTTCACTATTCAGCAGCACATTCGACCAGACGTTCTGGGCGATCGGCAACACCGACGACCGCGAGCAAGACCCGGCCGAGCTCGGCGAGCCGGAGGATTTCGAGTAGAAATTCATCACCGACGCGCGGCAGGAGACGAACCCATGACCGACGTAGAGGACGACATCATCGGAATGTACGAAGTGCTTGATGCCCTAGAGGGCCACCATCAAGGCCGCCGATCCAGCGCGCCGTGAACACTTAGCGAAGACAATCGACGGCTTCCACGAAACCTTCCCTGAAGAGTTTCATTGGGCCATGGGCCCACAATCGCCGTCGCTGCTTTATCACCTAATGATCACGATAGACGGCGCCTGTCGTGCGGAAGGATCAAAGCCGCGTCCGGTCTTGCGACTGATGGATCGCAAGCCAGAGGGGTCAGCCTGAAAGGCCCGCCTCAAAACGAGAGGACGGCCTGCGCGGCCTGAGATGCCCGCCTGACGGCGTAAACGCAAAATCAACACATAAACGCCGAAAGTGGCAGGCGCGGCGAGTTTCAACGTCGCGCTCAGCCACTCGCCGCATTGGGGCCGCCCTCAGTCGGGGCGGCTCCTTACTTTTTCCTGGATAGTAGACGCCGCAGGTGGCGAGCCCATCATTCCAGCAGCTGTTCTCAATAACGTAAATGCGAATGCTGCGGTAACTTGCGGTTTTGCCGGTGGGCAGCTCGATCTTAACCGAGGCTGCGACGGCATATCCGCAGGTGGCGCCCGTCCCGGCGCACCTGTTGGTCAACTGACCGAAACCCGCTTAGTGACGCCGGCCGCGCCTCCGGTCAACCGTGGTCTTGAAACCCCGCGGCGACGCGGGCGGCTCATCCGGCCCGTCGGCCGGATTACACCTAGGACACGGGCCGCCAGCACCCCGGCAGCCATTGGTTCCGCGCAGGCGCAGATTTTCAAGTTGCGCCCTGTGAACTGGTTCACACCCAGATCGATAGGGTACCTCCTATTGTTGCCCTCATATTCTTCTTTCAGCGAGGGGGAACGCCATGGTCAGAAAATACGAGCATCGCTACCGAGACGAGGTTGGCAGGCGCTGGGCGGGTCTAGTTTTTGGCTCGATCCTCGCAGCAGCAGCGGTGCCTTTGTTGGCAATGGCGGTTTCCGCGAAGACGCCGAAGCCGGGATGTGGAAGCGACCCGCGAAGCAATCGCCAAGCACGTTATTGATCGAGCAAAGCGAGGCGAGCGGGACGTGAACCGTCTTCGCGACGATGCCGTGGCATTTGTGCTGGATGCACCCCAGCGCAAGTAGGCGTAGGCCGCCTCAGGTATCGCTCGCCGACTTAGCGATCTTCTCAGTGGGTCGGTTTGTTGTTTCGGCCGCGCGCTGACAAGGTTAGCGCGAACCCCAGGGCAGCGCACGAGCCGAACAAGTCGCCGCTGGCACTGGAGGTTGGGGGGCGACTTATCCCACCGTTGTCGACGGCGACGCCCGAGCCTACTGCGCGATTGGAAGCGCGTCGGTCTGGTATCATACGCTTCAGAAGGCACTGCGATTGGCGCGCTATCTGCCGATCCGGGCAGATTTCGCCCGCACGGCAGCCGATCCTTTGCGCAGCCCGCAGCCAGTGTGTGAGCCGCAGGTCACCCATTGGCCTCGGTGGGCCGTAGTGCTCGATCAGCGTCGCCTTGCGGTACTGCCCGCGGCGCTCACATTTGGCGCAGGCGAGCCGGACAAGGCGCACCTGCGCCGTTAAGCCGCCGGCGCGGTGGCGGCGTCGTCGAGTTTCCCGTCCATCAGAAGCGCGAAGGCTCACCTGCCGGCGCACGGCGTCGACGGACCCGTTGCGCTCGGCCGCTTCAAGCAGAAGCGCGGCCCCGCGCTGCCACGCGCGCCGGTGGTGACGGTCGCCGATCGCCAGCATGTAGGTGACGACATCCTGCAACTCGACCATGCGCTCGCCGTCGAGCGGTGCGATCGAGTGCACGAACCGGCGCGACCAATTCGTCTTGCGGACCATGACGGGCGCTTGCCGGTTCCTACTTGCGCGACCAGCGCTTGAGGCTGTCGACCCATGCGGCAAACGCCTTGCACGCCTCCTCCCGTTCCGCCTCGCTCGGCCGGCGATCGGTGTGTAGGGCCTTCATGATCTTGCCGTGAGTTTGGAAGGTCATCCCGCCCCGATCGGGGACCCCGCTCGTTCGGCACCAAGTGCGCAGGTCGTGCAGTTCCCTCCGCATGCTCGCGTTCGCCGTCTTGAGGGCCTTAATCTGGCGGTAGCGCTGTTCGTCCGGTGGCAGCGGGGGTGCCTTGGGCTTGGCGGGCCGGTTGCGGTTGCTGCCGGCGAAGCGGTCTCCCAGCGCGACGTCACGGAGGAGGGCGGCATTCTCGGCCCGCTGCCGCGCCAACTCCAGGTCCCCGTGATCAGGGCTCGTTGATGCGTTACCCCGCAAGCGGGCGCGGTGCCGTTGCACGCGCTCCGCCCCGGTCATCGCCCGCGGCCCGATCGGTGGCCGGCCCATGAACGCCTCCTTGTTTCGTTACAGGTAATGTAACGATTACCGAGGGGTCAAACCAGTGGCGTCGGCGACCAGCAACGCCACTACCTGGAGGCCGTCGCGCTATCGGGGGCCGAGCAGGATCGCGTCGAGCGACAATCCGCACCGGCTGCAGAAGTCGAGCAACGGATCGTCCGGCCTCATGAACGGCCCGGGCGGCCTCGCCGAGCGTCGCGCACCGGCGGCAGAATGCCACGGCATCCCGCGTGCCCGGCGCGTGCTCAAGGCCGCGCGCGGCGATCGTCGCCTCAAGGCGGTACGTCACCTCGCGCCAGTCGATCTCGATCTCGTCGTCGTCGTCCGAGTTGAACATGGCGGGCCAGGATAGCGGCGGTGGCAAGCGCTGCAACGGGCGCCGTCGTCGCTAGAAGGGGGGCAAGAACCCGTGGTGCGTTTTCCCGAGTTCCAGGCTATCGGACATTAGGCTGGCCGCCGGACGCATGGGCAGGCGCTTCCCATGCGCTTCCCGGCCCGCTCCCTGGGAAGCGGTCATCTCAAAAAACCCATACGTGGCGGGCATGACTTGGGCAGCGCGCCGATCCGGCACGTGTCCGGCTCCACATGGTGGTGGCCGCCGGCGCGGCGTTCTTCTTGACGCGCGGCATTCTCGGCGCTGATCCCGGGCTTGGCGCTGCGCCGCCCGATCAAGAAATGGGCCGCCCTTGCCGCCCTTGCCGCTGCCGCCTTCTACCTCTTGCTCTCCGGCGCGGAGGTGGCGACGCAGCGTGCGTTCATGATGACCGCGGTGGTGCTGATTGCGGTCTTGGTCGATCGTCAGGCGATCACGCTCCGTACGTTGGCCGTCGCGGCGTTTGTGGTTCTGGCGACGGCGCCCGAAGCGATCGTGCATCCGAGCTTTCAGATGTCGTTTGCCGCGACGCTGGCGTTGATTGCCGCCTATGAGCGCGGACTGCCATGGTCGATCAAGGGCGCCGATACGTCGCTCGGCGCGCGCATTGCGCTGTGGGGCGGCCGCGAGATCGCGGCGGTGCTGCTGGCTTCGATGGTCGCCGGGCTCGCCACCACGCTCTTCGCCGCCTACCACTTTCCATCGGCTGGCGCCCTACGGGACCCTCGCCAATCTGCTCGCCATGCCGATCGTGTCCGCGTGGGTGATGCCGGTTGGCTTGCTCGGCCTGGTCGCATTGCCGTTCGGTTTCGACGCGCCGCTCTGGCACCGATGGGTGCCGGCATCGGGTGGATGGTCTCGGTGGCGCTATGGGTGGCGAACTTGCCGGGTGCGGTCGGCCGTATCCAGGCATTCGGCGTCGGACCGCTGCTGCTGGGTACCGCCGGGTTGATCGTCGTTTGCCTGCTGCGCTCGCCGCTGCGATGGTCCGGTGCTGCGCTCGCGGCGCTCGCCGTTTGGGCAGCCCTGCGCACGCCGGTTCCCGACGTGCTGGTGGCGGCGGGAGCCGAAACCGTCGCCGTCCGCACCGCCGAAGGACGCCTCTCCGTATTGCGGCTCGGCAACGATACGTTCGCGGCCCGCCAATGGCTGGCGGCCGATGCCGACCAGCGCACGCCCGGCGACGCCGGGCTTTCACAGGCGTTTCGATGCGACGAGACCGGCTGCATTGCGCGGCTGCGCGACGGCAAGCTCATCGCCGTCGTGCTCGCGCCCGACGCGTTCGAGGAGGATTGTCGCCGCGCCGCGCTTCTCGTCACCGCCGACAAGCGCCGCCCGGATGCGCCGCCACCGTGATCGATCGCGGCTTCTCGCAGCGCGCCGGCGCATTGGCCCTGCATCAGGACAGCAACGGATTCGCGATCGCTGCTGCCCGCCCCGCCGGCTACAGCAGACCGTGGGCGCGTGCAGCCGCCAGCGATGAGGCGGCGGGCCCGCTCACGCCGATCGGCGCGCGCCCCGCGCCTCGCGACGCAACCCCGTCGATCGAGGACTTGCGACCGGACGACTGAAGGCGCGTTTTTCAGCCGAGAAACGGCGGCCGGCAGGACGTCGATCAATAACGCCTGAGCAGCCCCACCAGCTTGCCCTGGATGCGGACGCGGTTCGGCGGAAGAATGCGAACCTCGTGGCTGCTGTTGGCGGGCTCGAGCGCGATCGAGGCGCCACGTCGGCGGAAGCGCTTGAGCGTCGCCTCCTCGTTGTCGATCAACGCGACGACGATGTCGCCGGTATCGGCGGCGTCGGTTTTGCGAATCAGCACCGTATCGCCATCGAGAATGCCGGCATCGATCATCGAATTGCCGCGCACTTCGAGCGCGAAGTGGTCGCCGGCCGCCAGCAGGTCGGGCGGAACATTGATGGTCGCGCTGCGCGTCTGGATCGCCTCGATCGGCGTGCCGGCGGCGATCCGGCCCATGATCGGCACAGCGATCGGCCGGCCGCCGTCGTCCTCGCCGCTCGCGCGGCCGCGGCCAAGGTTGCCCTCGATGACGCTCGGGGTGAAACCGCGTGAGCGGCCAGAACCGAGGCTGTGGCCCAGCGTTTCCGGCAGCTTGAGCACCTCGATGGCGCGTGCCCGGTTCGGTAGTCGCCGAATGAATCCGCGCTCCTCCAGCGCCGTGATCAGGCGGTGGATTCCCGATTTCGAACGCAGGTCCAGCGCATCCTTCATCTCGTCGAAGGAGGGCGGCACGCCGGTCTCCTTCAGGCGCTCGTGAACGAAGCGCAAAAGTTCAAGCTGCTTGCGGGTCAGCATGTCGGTCCCCCATCGCCTGGATGATCGCTTGCCCACGACCTGTAGAAAACAAATCATGAACAGACACTATATGTTCGTTATGTGTTCCGCAAGCCCTTAATTTGAGGTGAACTGCTCGATCAAGCCCCGCAGGCGAACTTTGAAACTGGCGGACGCTAAAAGCCGAGTCGCAGAATCGCGCACGATTTGCCGATGCTGGCGGCGGGGGCGAAGGGCCTTCGGACGATGAGACAATCGGCGCGCGCAAGGCCGCTCATCATCGATGAATCCTGCACGCCGAGCGGCTCGGCGACCAGGGTCCCATCGGCACCGACGCTCAGCGTGGCGCGCAGATAGTCCTCACGCTCGTCATTCGCCGGCAGGCCGCGGCCAAGCCTGGCGGAACCGCGTACGGGGTTGATATCGCCCCGGCCGGCCAGGCGCCGGAGCAGGGGAATCAGGAACAGCACCGCGCAGACGTACGCCGATACCGGATTGCCGGGCAGGCCTAGAACCCGCGCTCGGCCGAGTCGGCCGTGCATCAACGGCTTGCCGGGGCGCACCGCCACCTTCCAGAACGCGAGCTCCATGCCCTCGGCGGCCAGGGCGGCCTGCACCAGATCGTAGTCGCCGACCGAGGCGCCGCCGGTGGTGACCAGCACGTCGGCATTCCATGCGCGGGAGCGCCGAATTGCCGCGACGATCTCGTCGGTGCGGTCTGGGACGATCCCGACATCGAGCGCCTCGGCGCCCTCGGCTCGCACCAGCGCCGCGAGCGCCAAACCATTGGACGAGATGGTCTGCCCGTGCGCGGGCTCGACGCCGATCGGCACCAGCTCGTCGCCGGTCGAAATCACCGCGACGCGTGGACGCCGGTGCACCGGCACGGTTGCGTGATTCATGGCGGCCGCGAGCGCCAGGTCTCGCACCGTCAGGCATCGGCCCCGACGCAGCAGCAGCTCGCCCACGCTGAAATCCAATCCGGCGCGGCGGATGTGACGTGCGGCGGCACTCGCGCGCTCGACCACGACCGCTTCGCCGTCAGGCCGCGTCACTTCCTGAATCACGATCGTGTCGGCGCCGTCCGGCACCACGCCGCCGGTGAAGATGCGAACAGCCTCGCCGACGCCGACCCGGCCATCGAACGTGCGACCCGCTGTGACCTCGCCGACCAGCTTCAGGCGCGCCGGCGCGGCCGCTACGTCGGCGGCGCGGACCGCATAGCCGTCCATGGCTGAAAGATCGGCGGCCGGCTGCGTGCGTCGTGCCGTCAGATCGGCGGCGAGCACTCGGCCGTGTGCCTCGGCCACCGCGACGGTTTCGGCCGCCAGCGGCTCCGCTCCATCGAGTACGCTGGCAAGCGCCTCCTCGACCGGCATCAGCGCCACGACCTAGGCTCCAGGTGCGCGATACGTGCCCGACTTCCCGCCTCGCTTCTCGATCAATCGGATGCCCTCGAGGCGCATGCCGCGCTCAACGCTTTTCACCATGTCGTAGATAGTCAGGCAGGCAACCGACACCGCGGTCAATGCCTCCATCTCCACGCCGGTCTGCCCGGTGACCTTTGCAGTCGCGCGCACGACCAGTCCGCACAGCTTGCGATCCGGCGTGATTTCGAGCTCGACCTGCGCGAGCGGCAGCGGATGGCAGAGAGGGATGAGTTCGTGGGTGCGCTTGGCGGCCATGATGCCGGCAAGGCGGGCGGCGCCGAGCACGTCGCCCTTCTTGGCATTGCCTTGGACTACGAGATCGAGTGTGGCCGGCGTCATGATCACGCGGCCCTCGGCCACCGCGACACGGGCGGTGGCCGGTTTCGGCGACACGTCGACCATGCGCGCCTCGCCCCCGCGCCCGAGATGCGTGAGCTTGCGCGCCCGGGCCATGTCACTCCGCCGCGGGAACCGACGCGTGAAGGCGCTGCAGCAGCGTCCGCGTTGCCGCCTCCACATCGGCCTGCCGCATCAGGCTTTCGCCGACCAGAAACGCATTGATGCCGGCCGAGGCGAGGCGGGCGAGATCGGCCGGCCTTTCTATGCCGCTCTCGCCGACCACCACGCGGCCGGCGGGAATCATCGGCGCCAGCCGCTCGCTGGTCTCGAGCCTGGTGACGAACGTTCGCAGATCGCGGTTGTTGATCCCGATCAGCCGTGACCGCAGCCGCAACGCGCGGTCGAGCTCTGCCTGGTCGTGTACTTCGAGCAGCACGTCCATGCCGAGGGCGTGCGCCGCATCTTCGAGATCGCGCGCGACATCGTCGTCGACCGCCGCCATGATGATGAGAATGCAATCCGCCCCCCACGCTCGCGCTTCGGCCACCTGGTAGGGCTCGTACAAGAAGTCTTTGCGCAGGGCCGGCAACCTCGTCGCCGTCCGCGCCTGCGCCAGGAATTCCGGCTTGCCCTGGAACGAAGGCGTATCGGTCAGGACCGATAGGCAGCAGGCGCCACCCTGCTCATACGCGCGGGCGAGCGCGGCGGGATCGAAATCGGCACGGATCAGCCCTTTCGACGGACTGGCCTTCTTGATCTCGGCGATCAGCGCATAGTCGCCGCGTCCGAGCCGATCCTCGATTGCGCGCAGGAAGCCGCGCGGCGGGGGCAGCGATCGCGCCTGCGCTTCCAGTGCGGCGAGCGGTCGCGCGCGCTTGGCGGCCGCGATCTCCTCGCGCTTGTAAGCTTCGATCCGCTTGAGAATGTCGGCCATCAAATCACGCGTTCGAGACCGCCTTCAGGCGATCGAGGCAGCGGGCGGCGTCGCCCGAGTCGATCGATTGCCTGGCGCGCGCAACGCCTTCCCGCAAGTCCTTCGCCCGCCCGGCCACCACCAGCGCGGCCGCGGCATTGAAAATCGCGACGTCCCGGTAGGGCCCGCCTTTGCCGGCAAGCACGCCGCTGAGCGCCTCGGCGTTTTCCCCGGCGTTGCCACCACGTAGCGCCTCCGGATCGGCTTTCGCCAAGCCGACCTCGTCCGGCGTGATCTCGAAGGTCCGCACCGCGCCATTCTCGAGCGCCGCAACGGTGGTCGGCCCGGCGGTCGTGATCTCGTCGAGCCCATCGGAGCCGTGCACTACGTAGGCGCGCTCGGCGCCGAGATTCTTCAAAACCTGCGCGAGCGGCTCGACCCACTGCTTGGAGAACACGCCGACCATCTGCCGCGTGACGCCGGCGGGATTCGACAGCGGCCCGAGCAGGTTGAAGATCGTGCGCGTGCCGAGCTCAATGCGGGTCGGTCCGACGTTCTTCATCGCCGGATGATGCGCTGGCGCGAACATGAAACCGACGCCGGCTTCCTTGATGCAACGGCTGATCGCGAGCGGATCGAGATCGATGCGTACGCCGAGCGCGGTCAGCACATCGGCCGCCCCCGAGCGGGAGGACAGTGCGCGGTTGCCGTGCTTGGCGACCGGCACGCCGGCGCCCGCCGCGATGAGGGCGGCGCAGGTCGAGATATTGTACGAGCCCGAGGCATCGCCGCCCGTGCCCACCACGTCGATGGCCTCCTTCGGCGCTTCGACCGGCAGCATCTTGGCCCGCATCGTGGTCACCGCGCCGGTGATCTCCTCGACGGTCTCGCCGCGCACCCGCAGGCCCATCAGCAGCGCACCCATCTGCGACGGGGTTGCTTCGCCCGACATCATGCGATCGAACGCGTGGGCGGCCTCGTCGCGGGTCAGGGTCGCCCCGGTCGCGACCTTGCCGATCAGCGCCTTGAATTCGTCCATTGCCAGCCCCTAGTGGGCTGCCGCGCGCTGCGGAGCGCGTCGGCGGCCGCTCGCAACGTTCCAGGCTTCCGCCAGATCGAGGAAATTTCGCAGGATCAGGTGGCCGTGCTCCGACGCAATGCTTTCCGGATGAAACTGCACGCCGTGGACCGGCAGCTTGGCGTGGGAGAGTCCCATGACCAGCCGATCCGTTTCCGCCGTAATCGCCAGCTCGGGCGGAAGGCTTGCTCGTTCGACCACGAGCGAATGATAGCGCGTTGCCCTGAAGCTGCCGTTGATCCCGCGGAACAACCCCGCGCCCTTGTGGCTGATGTCCGACAGCTTGCCGTGCACCGGCACCGGCGCGCGCACCACCCGGCCGCCGAATGCTTCCCCGATCGCCTGGTGGCCAAGACAGACCCCCATGGTCGGGATCGTGGCTGCCGCCTTGTTGATGAGCTCGATGCAGATGCCGGCATCGCGCGGCGTGCACGGCCCGGGCGAGAGCACGATGGCGTCAGGATCGACCGCAAGCACTGCATCGGGCGCGATCTTGTCGTTGCGATGCACGACCACCTTCGCGCCCAGACCACCCAGATAGTGGAACAGGTTGAAGGTGAAGCTGTCGTAATTGTCGATCAGGACGATCATAACGCCCGTTCGCGTGCTCGCTCAGGGTCTTAGACGCGCCTCCTGAGGCGGTCAAGAATGGCTACTGCCCGCGCCGGGCGCAGCGCTTGCAAACCGCTGCGCCTCCTCGGCGGCGCGGAATAGCGCCCGGGCCTTGGCGATGCATTCCTGCTGCTCGAAGCCGGGATCGGAGTCGGCGACGATGCCGGCGCCGGCTTGCACATACATCATGCCGTCCTTCACCAACGCGGTGCGCAGCACGATGCAGGTGTCCATTTCGCCGGCCGCGGAAAAATATCCGACGCAACCGGCATAGAGTCCGCGCTTCTCCTTCTCCAGCTCGTCGATGATCTCCATGGCGCGGACTTTCGGCGCACCGGAGACGGTCCCCGCCGGGAACCCCGCAGCCAGCGCGTCGAGGGCGTCGTATTTTCGGTCGAGCCTGCCTTCGACGTTCGAAACGATGTGCATCACTTGGCTGGCACGCTCGACGAAGAACTGATCGGTCACGATGACGGAGCCGATTTCGGCTACCCGGCCGACGTCGTTGCGTCCGAGATCGAGCAGCATCAGGTGCTCGGCACGTTCCTTGGGATCGCCCAACAGCTCCTCTTCCAGCGCCTTGTCTTCATGCGGCGTCGGCCCGCGCGGGCGGGTGCCGGCGATCGGTCGGATCGTCACCACGCCCTCGCGCACGCGCACGAGAATTTCGGGGCTCGATCCGGCCACCGCAAAGTCGCCGTATTCGAGGAAGAACAGGAAAGGCGCCGGGTTTACCCGGCGCAAGGCGCGATAGAGCGCAAACGGCGGAAGCGTGAACGGGGCTTCGAACCGCTGCGACAGCACCACCTGAAAGATGTCGCCGGCGCCGATGTACTCCTTTGCCCGCAGCACCATGGTTTCGTACTCGGCTACCTGCGTGTTCGAGCGCATGGGAACCGTCGGCGGGCCGGCGTGGCCGTCGACGGATTTCAATAGCAGCGTGTCGAGTTGGTCGACGACGTCGAGTAGGCGCTCGGTTGCGCGCCCATGCGCGACCTTGCCGGAGATTCCAGCTTCTGGACGCACCGGCGTCACGACGGTGATCGTGTCTTTGACGGTGTCGAACACGATCACCAGCGTCGGCCGCACCATGATCGCATCCGGAATGCCGACCGGATCGGGGTTAGCCGGCGGCAGATCCTCCACCAGTCGCACCATGTCGTAGCTCAGATAGCCGAACACGCCCGCAGCCATTGGCGGCAGATCGTCGGGGAGCGCGATGCGGCTTTCGGCAACCAGCGCCCGCAAAGCCTGCAGCGGAGGCGCAGGGCAGGGGACGAACCTGTCGGCGCCCGTTTGCGCTGAGCGATTGATCTCGGCGTTCGAACCATTGGCGCGCCAAACGACATCCGGATCGAGACCGATGATCGAGTAGCGCCCGCGCGTGGCGCCGCCTTCGACGGACTCGAGCAGAAAGCTCATCGGCCGCGCGCCTGCGACCTTGAGAAAGGCCGAGACCGGGGTCTCCAGATCGGCAACGAGGGTGGTCCATACCACCTGCGGCTCGCCGCGCGCATAGCGCTTCGCAAATGCTTCCAGCGAAGGCTCGATCTGCATGCGAAAGCTCAATCAATTGGCTTCGCCGCCGACCACCCGGCGCACCGCGTCCTGATTGATCGTCTTGCCCAGATCGCGCTCGATCCGCTCCACGTACTGCCCGAGCAGATCCACCGATATTGCGTCGCGAACGACGTCCTGCAGCCGCTTGCCCTCGGGCGTGTTGGCGTCGAGCGGCGGCGTCGTGACCTCGATCACGCGGAAGACCACGCGCTCGGTGGGGCCCTCTCCTTCGGCCGCGCCGACAGCGTCCTTCGGCGTCCGGAACACCGCGTCGAGCGCGGGGGCCGAAAGCTTCTCGCTGCGGGCGTTGCGACGCAGATCGGTGGCGCTTTCGGCCTTCAAGCCGTCGGCAGCGGCAACGTCGCCGAAGGAGGCGCCGGCCTTGAGCTTCTCGATCATCGCATCGGCTTTGGCCTTCAGCCGTTCGGCGATCCGCTCGTCGCGCCAACGCGCCTCGACCTGCTCCTTGACCTCCTCCAGCGTTCGCTCGCGCGACGGCGTGATCCCTAAGACCTCCGTCCAGACATAGCCGCCGTCGGCCAGCCGGACCGGATCGATCTCGACGCCCACGTCGGTGGAGAATGCGTTGCCGAGAATGTCGGCATTGGCCGGCAGCCCAAGCGCCGGCGCGCCACCGGGATCGCGGCCGGTGCGGTCGACCGCGTCGATCGTCGTGGCGGTGAGGCCGACCTTCTGCGCCGCTTCCGTCAACATCTGTCCGGCCGCGCGCGCGTCCTCGATCTTGTCGTGCTGGTCGTTGATCTCGGCGCGGGTCCGATCCTTTGCGATCTCCTGCCGGATCTCGTCCGCAGCCTCGGCCAACGACCGGACTTTGTCCGGCTCGATCTTGACCACACGGATGAGGGCGGTCCCGGTGCGCGCCTGCACCGGGGCGCTGACGCCGCCCTCCGGCAGGGCGAAGGCGGCCTCGGCGACCGCCGCCGCGCCCAGCGCGCCTTGCGTGAGCGCCGACTTGGCGATGAAGCCGAGGTCGATGTCCTGCTCACTCAGGCCGCGCTCGCGTGCGATGTCGGCGAAGGACGTGCCAGCATCGATACGCTCCTTGGCGGCCTTGGCTTCCTCCGCATTGGGGAAGATGATCTGATGCACCTGTCGCCGGCCGGGGGTCACGAAGCGGTTCTGCCGCTCCTCGTAGTATTTCTTGACGTCCGCGTCGGTGATCTGCATCCAGCGCGCCACGTCGTCGGCGGTGAGCGCGAGTACCGCTATCTTGCGGTATTCGGGCGCTCGAAACAGCGCCTTGTGACTATCGAAGTACTTCGCGACCTCCTCGGGCGTCGGATTCGGCACGTCGCCAGCCTGCGCGCGATCCAGGATGACGTACTCGATCGCGCGGCGCTCGTTCTGGAACCGGTTGAGGGCGTCCGTAACGGTGCGTGGGGCTACGGAGAGGCCGCTCACCGAATCCGACAGTTGCTGGCGCACCATCAAGCGGCGCTGCTCGGCGACGAACCGCGGCTCGTTGTAGCCGACCGCCCTGATCCGCTGCTCGAATAGCCGCTGGTCGAACTCGCCGTTCAGGCCTTGGAATGCCGGGATCTCGCGAATCTGCTTGGCGATCGCGCTATCGGCAATCCCGAGGCCGAGCTGGCGGGCGCGCTGGTCGAGCGCAGCATCCGCCACGACCTGCGCAATGATCTGGCGGTCGAGACCTCCCGCACGCGCCTGGTCGGCTGAAATCGGACGCCCGATCTGCTGGCTGAACCGCTGCAGGCGCTCGGTGTAGATCTGCCGGAACTGTTCGACCGTGATTTCGGTGTCGCCCACCTTGGCGACCGTGGAGCGGCCGAAGCCGCGGAAGATGTCGCCGATACCCCAAATTGCAAAGCTGATCACCAGGAAGCCGACCACGACCCCCATGACCGCTTTGCCAAGCCAATTGGCGGACGCCTTTCGAATACCGCGAAGCATGGAGCCTATGTGCGCTGGAGAAGAAGGGCTGGCAAGGGCCGTCGCCGCTACCCGCATAATAAGGAGCGGGGGTCGGCCCCGCAACCGACGCGTCGGCTCGCGTCGCATGCCGAAAGGCCGGCCCTTTCGCCCGCAAGTGGCCTCTGCTACCGGCTGGATCGCGACGGCGAACGGGAATCGATGATGGCGAGCGCGGTGCGACGGCCCCTGGTGGCGGGAAACTGGAAAATGAACGGGACGACCGTCTCGGCCGCCGAGCTCGGCAAGATCGTCCAGGGTTCCGTCGAGCTATGGCCGAAAGTCGACCTGATGGTGTGCCCGCCCGCGACGCTGGTCGCGGCGTTCGCGCAACTGGCGGCGGGCTCGCACATCGCCATCGGCGGGCAGGACTGCCACCCCGAACCCTTCGGCGCCTTCACCGGGGACATTTCCGCCGAAATGCTGGCCGATGCCGGTGCGAGCGCCGTGATCGTGGGCCACTCCGAGCGGCGCATCCACCACCAGGAAACTGACGCCGAGGTACGGGCCAAGGTGCTGGCGGCGTGGCGCGCGCGCTTGCTTGCCATTGTGTGCATCGGCGAGACGCGGGCCGAGCGGGAAGCCGGCCAAACGCTCGTGGTCGTCGAACGGCAGCTCGCGGCATCGGTGCCGGACGCGGCCAGCGCCGATCGTCTGGTGATCGCCTACGAGCCGGTATGGGCGATCGGCAGCGGCTTGACGCCCGCCGCGGCCGACGTCGCTGAGGTCCACGGCTCAATTCGCGAACATCTCGGGCGGCGCTTCGGGAGCGCCGGCGACGGCATCCGCATCCTCTACGGCGGCTCGGTGAAGGCGAGCAACGCCCGGGAGCTGCTGGGGGTCCCGAACGTCGACGGCGCGCTGGTCGGTGGCGCAAGCCTGCAGGCTGACGAGTTCCTGGCGATCGCCGAGACTTACCGGTGATTGCCTCGTGAGGGTGGAATTGCCTTCTGGGATGCTGTAGAAAGCCGCCCGAATTCCTATATCGGCTGGGAACCGCGGCTTGGGCGTTGCGCTCACCCGCCCACGTGATCGGATGGCCGTATGCAGACCGTCATCATCGTCGTTCATCTCATGGTGGTTCTCGCCATGACCGGGCTTGTCCTGCTGCAGAAGTCGGAGGGCGGCGGGCTCGGCATGGGCGGCGGCGGCTTCATGACCAGCCGCGGGACCGCCAACGTGCTCACCCGTGCCACCGCTATGCTGGCGGGGGTCTTCTTCGTGACCAGCCTGACGCTGTCGATCTTGGCCGGCATTGATCGCAAGCCGCAGTCGATCCTCAATACCGGCGCACCGGCGTCCGAACCGGGCGGTCTGCCGCCGCTGGGCCAGGGACGGGGCGTGCTCGACCAGCTGCAACCTCCGGCCCCGGCGGCCCCGCAGGTTCCCCGCTCGCAATAAGCAGCTGAATCGTTCCCGGGTTTTGGACTGTCGAATTCGCACCGGGGGCCCCTCGTCGAATTGTTCTGGGCGGGTTATAGGTCAGGCCCCATGGCGCGGTACGTATTCATCACCGGCGGCGTGGTCTCCTCACTCGGCAAAGGTCTCGCATCGGCAGCGCTCGGCGCGCTGTTGCAGGCGCGCGGCTACAGGGTGCGCCTGCGCAAGCTCGACCCCTATCTCAACGTCGATCCCGGAACGATGTCGCCGTACCAGCATGGCGAGGTATTCGTCACCGACGACGGGGCCGAGACCGACCTCGATCTCGGTCACTACGAGCGCTTCACCGGCCGTCCGGCGGTTCGCCAGGACAACATTACAACCGGTCGCATCTACCAGGAGATCCTCGCCAAGGAGCGGCGCGGCGACTATCTCGGCGCGACCATTCAGGTCATTCCGCACGTCACCAATGCCATCAAGGATTTCATTCGCGACGGCAATGACGGATTCGATTTCGTCCTGGTCGAGATCGGCGGGACGGTCGGCGACATCGAGAGCCTGCCGTTCCTGGAGGCGATCCGCCAGCTCGGCAACGAGTTGCCGCGCCACCATACGCTCTTCATTCACTTGACGCTGCTGCCGTTCATACCGTCTTCGGGTGAGCTCAAGACCAAGCCCACGCAGCATTCGGTCAAGGAGCTGCTGTCGATCGGCATACAGCCGGACATTCTGCTCTGCCGAACGGACCGGCCAATTCCGCGGGAAGAGCGGCGCAAGCTCTCGCTGTTCTGCAATGTGCGCGAAAGCGCGGTGATCGAGGCGCGCGACGTCGACAACATCTACGCCGTGCCGGAGGCCTATCATGCCGAAGGCCTCGACAGCGAGGTGCTGCATGCGTTCGGCCTCGACCCGGGCCCGTCACCGGAGCTCGAGCGCTGGCGCCTGATCAACGAGCGCATCCGCAACCCCGAAGGCGACGTCACCATCGCCGTGGTCGGCAAGTACACCGGCCTCAAAGACGCCTACAAATCGCTGATCGAGGCGCTTTCGCACGGCGGCATCGCCAACAAGGTCAAGGTCAATCTCGACTGGATCGAGAGCGAAGTGTTCGAGCATGAAGATCCGGCGCCGTTCCTCGAGCACGTGCACGGAATCCTGGTGCCCGGCGGCTTCGGCCAGCGCGGCGCCGAAGGCAAGATCCGGGCGGCGCGCTTCGCGCGTGAGCGGCAGGTGCCGTATTTCGGCATCTGCTTCGGGATGCAGATGGCGGTGGTCGAGGCGGCCCGCAACCTCTGCGGGATCGAGGAGGCCAACTCGACCGAGTTCGGGCCGACCTCCGAGCCGGTCGTCGGGCTGATGACCGAATGGCTCAAGGGCAATGCGCTGGAGCAGCGCCGCCAGGGCGGCGACCTCGGCGGCACGATGCGGCTCGGCGCCTATCGGGCGATGCTGGCGCGTGGCAGCCGGATCGCCGAGATCTACGGCGAGACCGAAATATCCGAACGCCACCGCCACCGCTACGAGGTGAACACGACCTACAAAGGTCGGCTCGAGCAGCGCGGTCTGCGCTTCTGCGGCATGTCGCCCGACGGCCTGTTGCCGGAGACGATCGAATACGAAGATCATCCCTGGTTCATCGGGGTGCAATTCCATCCGGAACTCAAATCGCGTCCGTTCGCGCCGCATCCCTTGTTCGCCTCGTTCATCGAGGCTGCGGTGGAGCAGAGCCGGCTG
Source organism: uncultured Alphaproteobacteria bacterium (assembly GCA_963788095.1). Lineage (GTDB taxonomy): Bacteria > Pseudomonadota > Alphaproteobacteria > Rhizobiales > Xanthobacteraceae > CAVTXS01. The sequence goes on from CAWBFP010000005.1 coordinate 59,645, forward strand.
GTGTGATACTTTGATTGCCGTTCGACCGCAGGAATTACGGCGACGTGATGAGTGAGCAGAGCCTGTATGACGCGGACATCCTGCTGTGGTCCGAGCAGCAGGCGGAGGCGATCCGCCGGCTCGGGCCGACGCGCCGCGACATCTCCAATGAGCTCGACGTCGAGAACGTCGCCGAAGAGATCGAGAGCGTGGGCCGATCGGAATTGGCGGCGGTCGAGAGCAGAATACGGCTCGTATTCGTCTACTTGATGAAGCTCGCTTTGGAACCGGGTGCGGATGCTGAACGCCACTGGCGGGGCGAAATTGCCGCGTTCCACTCCGAAGCCCGGCGCCGCTATTCACCATCTATGCACCAACGCCTCGATCTCGACGAGCTTTGGCGTTCTGCCCGCGAGCAGATCATGCTCAGCTACGAAGGCACGCAGGAGCTTGCGGTCGTCAACCTGCCGATCGAATCCCCAATCGCGATCGACCATTTGCTCGCGGAACGTATCAACATCTCCCACCTCATGCAGCGCGTCGGGGCTGGCGAAGCCAAGAGCTGACAATCGCGCCGCCGTTGATGCGGGGCCACGTCAACTGAACAGGAAGACCAGGATGATCTATGAACTGCGTATCTATCGCTGCGTCCCGATGCGTTTGCCGGCGCTGATCAAGCGCTTCGAGACCGTGGCCTTGAAGCTGTGGGAGAAGCACGGCATCCGCCAGGCGGGGTTCTGGACCACGGTGATCGGGGAGTCCAACCACGACCTCACCTACATGCTTGCCTGGGAGTCGCTGGCCGAACGCGAGCAGAAGTGGAACGCCTTCATGAGCGATCCCGAATGGATCGCCAAGCGCGCCGAAAGCGAGAAAGACGGCCCGATCGTACAGACGCTGTCGAGCCAGATCCTGTCGCCGACGGCGTTTTCCAGCGTCAAGTGATCGCCGTCATTGCGGAACCTGCGCGCGGCGAGGCTGGCCGGAATTCAAGCTTGCGTGCCGGGTTGATGGATTGCGGGCTCGCGGCCTACGGCTGGGGGCCGGAATGACAGGCGGGGCTGCGATGCCGCGCGGGCTCGATCATATCGTTCATGCGGTTCGCGACCTCGACGCGGCGGGCGAGCTTTATGGCCGTCTCGGTTTCACGGTCGGCGCGCGCAACCGCCACCCATGGGGCACCCACAACCGCATCGTCCAGTTTCCCGGGTTCTTCGTGGAGCTGGTGACGATCGGCGAGCCCGAGAAGGTCGCCGCAGGAGACGCACGCGTACCCTCGTTCGGCGCCTTCGTCCGGGATTTTCTCAACGCCGGCGAAGGGCTGGCGATGCTGGTGCTCGAGAGCCGCGATGCCGTCGCGGACGCGCGCGCCTTTCGCGAGAGCGGGATCGGCGACTTCGAGCCCTTCCATTTCCAGCGCGACGGCCGCAGGCCGGACGGCACGGTGGTCAAGCTTGCCTTCTCGCTCGCTTTTGCGCGCGATCCGAAGCCCAGTCGAGCGGGCTTTTTCGTGTCGCAACAGCACTATCCCGAGAATTTCTGGGACCCGAAGTTTCAGGCGCACGCCAATTCGGCGTCGGCGGTGGCCGGCGTCGCGATCGTCGCCGAGAACCCGGCCGACCATCACGTCTTTCTCTCCGCTTTCGTCGGCGAACGCGCCCTTGCAGCGACCTCGTCGGGCGTGACGGTGAAGACGCCGCGCGGGGAGATCCAGGTCATGGATCCGGCCGCTTTTTCTAGTCATTTCGGCACCGACCCGCCCGACATCGCAGGCGGCGCGGCGCTCGCGGCGCTGCGGATCGCCGTTCGCGATCTCGACGGCCTGCGTGCGCGGCTGGAAACGGCGGGAGCGGCTTTCGTCGAGCGCATGGACCGCCTGGTCGTCGGTCCGTCGGCCGCCATGGGCGCCGCCATCGCTTTCGAACATGAGTGAGCGGGTGGCCGCGCGCTTCGTTTCGGCCAAGCCCTTGGTTGACCGCACCGCGGCATGGACGCAAGGTCCGCCCGCATGACCGGCGCGACCGCTCCCAATCCGATTGTGACCGTCGGTGCCGCGCGTTTTGGCAACAGCCTGCCGCTCGCGCTGATTGCCGGGCCCTGTGCGCTCGAAAGTCGCGGGCACGCCCTCGAAATGGCGGCCGCACTCAAGGAGATCGCGCACCGAGTCGGCATCGGTCTTGTGTTCAAGACCTCGTTCGACAAGGCCAACCGCACCAGTGGGGCGAGCGTGCGCGGTCTTGGCCTCGACCGGGCGCTGCCGATCTTCCACGAGATTCGCGCAACGCTCGGCGTGCCGGTTCTCACCGACGTGCACGAGTCGGCGCAATGCGCGCGCGTAGCCGAGGTGGTCGACGTCCTGCAAATCCCGGCGTTCCTGTGCCGCCAGACCGACCTATTGGTAGCTGCCGCAGCGACCGGCCGCGTGATCAACGTCAAGAAGGGGCAATTCCTCGCGCCTTGGGACATGGCGAACGTGGTGGCGAAGATCACCGGCGCCGGCAACGGCAACGTGCTGGTGACCGAGCGCGGCGCCTCGTTCGGTTACAACGCGCTGGTCTCGGACATGCGCGCCTTGCCGATCCTGGCGCGTTCGACCGGTGCCCCGGTGATCTTCGACGCGACCCATTCGGTCCAGCAGCCGGGCGGGCAGGGTACGTCGTCGGGCGGCGAGCGCGAGTTCGTTCCGGTGCTGGCCCGCGCCGCCGTGGCCGTTGGCGTCGCCGGCGTTTTCATCGAGACCCACCAGGAGCCGGAAAAGGCGCCCTCAGACGGACCCAATATGCTGCCTTTGCGTGAGATCGAGCCGCTGCTGCGTGAACTCAAAGAATTCGATGCGCTGGCGAAGCGCGCACGATGACGGGCGGCGCTCACGACGCGATCACGTCAGGCCACCGCATGACCCGGTTCCTGTTGGTCATCGCGGGGATCAGCTTCGCATCGTCGCTGTTCGTGCGCATGACCGACCCGATCGTGCCACAAATCGCCGCCGATCTCGGCGTCGACGTGCAGCTGCCGGCGATGCTCGGCACCGCCTTCGCGCTGCCGTGGGCGCTGATGCAGCCGATTCTCGGACCGGTCGCCGACCTCGTCGGCAAGACGCGCGTGATCACGATCTGCGTCGCCATCCTCGGCATCTCGGCGCTGATCGGGGCCTTTGCGCCGAATTTTTCCGTGCTGCTCGTCTCACGGATCGTGGCCGGTGCCGCCGCCGGCGGCGTTTTTCCAGTTTCCGTCGCGCTGATCGGCGATCTCGTGCCGATGCAATCGCGGCAGGTTGCGATCGCGCGGTTGTTGATCGGCAGCATCGGCGGAATGTTCGTGGGTGCAACTCTTTCCGGCATTCTGGCCGACCTGATCAGCTGGCGCGGCGTGTTCGTGGCCACGGCCGCCTCGGCAATGGTTGGATTCATCGCAGCGGCGCTCGGCCTGCGCGGCACCGAGCGGCTCGAATCCGGCGGGCTCAACCTGAAGACCGCGCTCGCGAACTATCGGCAGGTGTTCTCCAATCCGCGCGCGAAGGTCTGCTACACGGCGGTGTTTGCCGAAGGCGTGGCGCTGTTCGGCCTGTTTCCCTATGTGGCGCTGTTGCTGCAGGCGACCGGCGAAGTCAGGGCCTCCATCGCCGGATTGGTGGTGGCGGGGTTTGCGATCGGCGGCCTGATCTATTCGCTCAGCGTTGGCCGCTTGGTCGCCCGCTTCGGCCAGCGTCAGCTGATGGTGGCGGGGGGATCGATGGCTGCGCTTGCCTTGCTGACCGAGGCGGCGTTGCCGCCGTGGCCGGTGCAGCTCGTCGCCATCAGCGCCATGGGCCTCGGCTTCTTCCTGCTGCACGGCTCGATCCAGGTGCAGATGACCGAGCTTGCGCCGACCGCGCGCGGCACCGCGGTGGCAATGCACTCGTTCTCCTACTTCATGGGACAGGCGCTCGGGCCGATCGCATACCTTGCAGGCTTCGCCTTGATCGGACAGTCGCCGACCCTGATCATGGCCGCGGCCATCATGGCGATGGTCGGGTTCGTGGTTCCGCGGCTGTTGTTCGGGTCGCCGGCACCGCCGCAGGCCAAGGCTTGAGCGGGTTTGGCTTGAGCGGCCTTGCCGGTAGCGCCGAAAAGTCCGATATTCCCCGCAACGGCCTGGGGTGCCGCGATGTTCGCGGCTGAGATCATACCCACAGAACCTGTCTGGGTCATGCCAGCGTAGGGAGCCGCCGATGGCACCGTCCGTTTCCCACTCTCACGCCCAACCGAGTGTCGTCGTGATCGGCGCCGGCGTGATCGGGCTTGGAGTGGCGTGGCGGTTGGCGCAGGGCGGCGCCGGCGTCACCGTGTTCGACAAGGGTGCCAGCGGACGCGGCGCAAGTCACGCTTCGGCCGGGATATTGGCCGCCTCCGCCGAGGCGGAGCCGGGCGAGGAGCCGCTCGTCGCCTTGGGCCGGCGGAGCCAATCGCTTTGGCCGGCCTTCGCGGCCGAGCTGGAGCAGCTGACCGGGCAGTCCGTTGACCTGCGAACCGAAGGCGCGCTGGCGGTGGCGCTGACCGCGGACGACCAGGCGCGGCTGCGGCATCATTTCGAATACCAGAAGCGGCTCGGATTGCCGCTCGAATGGCTCTCGGTAGCGGAGACGCGACGCCGCGAGCCGCACCTGTCGGCGCGACTCGCCGGAGCGGTGTTCATGCCGGCGGACCATCAGGTCGAGAACCGCAAGCTGGCCGCTGCGTTGCGAGCGGCCGTGCTGGCGGCAGGCGCGACCTTGCGCGAACATACGCCGGTCGAGCGCATCCTGATCGTCGAGGGCCGTGCCGCCGGCGTAGCGCTGGCCGACGGCACGCGCGTGCCCGCCGACACCGTCGTGCTCGCGGCCGGCGCCTGGTCGCGCCAAATCGAAGGGCTGCCGACCGAGCTGCTGCCCCCGGTGCGGCCGGTGAAAGGGCAGATCGTCGCACTGCAGATGGATGCGGCCGCGCCGCTGGTGCGACACGTCCTCTGGGCGCCGGGCGTCTACCTCGTTCCCCGCCTCGATGGTCGGCTCCTGCTGGGCGCCACCATGGAGGAGAAGGGCTTCGACCCCGCGCTCACCGCCGGCGGAATCCTCAGCCTGCTGGAGGCGGCCTGGCGGGCGCTTCCCGCAATCGAGGAGCTGCCTGTCGCCGAGATGTGGGTCGGGCACCGGCCGGGAAGCCGCGACGATGCGCCGATCCTGGGGCCGGCTCCGGTCGACGGCTTGGTCTATGCAACCGGGCACCACCGCAACGGCATCCTGCTCACGCCGGTCACCGCCGATACGATCTCGCGTTACGTGCTCGCCGGCGAGATCGATCCCGTCATGCAGCCATTCGGTATCGCGCGTTTTGCTCCCTCGCGGGCGGCGGAGTAGGGCGCGGGGGCCTATATGACGGACATGAGCGAGGTGATTGAAGTGAACGGAAAGAGCCAGCCGCTATCGGCGCCGACGTTGTCCGGCCTGTTGACCGAAAAAGGCATCGACGTGAACGGGCGCGGCGTGGCGGTGGCGGTAAACGGCATGGTGGTGCCACGGGCGGCGTGGCCGCGGACCCCGCTGCGTGCAGGCGACGCCGTCGAGATCGTCGCCGCCAAGCAGGGTGGGTAATCCGTGGGACAGCAATCGAAAATGTCGGACCCGCTGGTCATTGCCGGGCGCACGCTCAACTCCCGGCTTTTTCTGGGCACCGCTGGCTATCCCAACCGCCAGGTGATGCTGGATTCCCTGGTGGCGAGTGGCGCCGAGCTGGTGACCGCCTCGATCCGCCGCATCAGTCTGGCCGGCGAGGAGGAGAGTCTGGTCGAGCTGTTGGCGGGCCGAGCGCATTTTCTTCCCAACACCGCCGGTTGCCAGACCGCCAAGGATGCGATTCTGACCGCCGAGCTCGCGCGCGAGGCGCTCGACACCAATTGGGTGAAGCTCGAGGTGATCGGCGACCGCGAGCTGCTCTACCCGGACGTCGAGGAGCTGGTGAGCGCGACCGCGACGCTTGTCGCCGAGGGCTTCGTGGTGCTGCCCTATTGCAACGACGACCCGGTCACCTGCCGCAAGTTGGTCGACGTCGGCGCTGCAGCGGTGATGCCGCTCGGCTCGCCGATCGGCTCCGGGCTCGGTATCTCCAACCCGCATCTGATCGAGTTGATCTGCGCGCGGTCGCCGGTCCCGGTGGTGCTGGATGCCGGGATCGGCACCGCCTCCGATGCCGCCCTCGCCATGGAGCTTGGCTGCGGCGCCGTCCTGCTCAATACCGCGGTGTCGAAGGCGCAGGATCCGGTGAGGATGGCCGCCGCCATGAAGGCTGGCGTCGAGGCCGGCCGCCTGGCACGCCTGTCCGGGCGGATCCCCAAACGCTCCCATGCCGAGCCCTCGAGCCCGCAATTCGGCCTGGTCGGCACGTGAGGATTCCGCACCCTCCGCTCCTGGTCATCACCGACCGCAGGCAGGCGCGCGCCCCGCTCGATCAGATCCTCGGTGCGGCTTTCGAAGCCGGGTGCCGCTGGGCGAGCATTCGCGAGAAGGACCTGCCTTCTGGCGAGCAAGTCGCCCTGACGCGGCGGCTGCTGCCGCTCGCCCGGCGACATGGCGCGACCCTGACGCTCCATGGCGAGGCGCGCATTGCCGCTGAGGCCGGGGCCGACGGTGTGCATCTCGCTGCCGGAGTCGACGCCCAAGCCGCCCGCGCGCTGATGGGCCAGGGGGCGCTGATCGGCATCTCGGTTCATGCCGCAGACGAGGCCACCGCGCTCAGCCCCGATATCGTCGACTACGCGATCGCCGGGCCGGCCTATGACACGGCGAGCAAACCCGGATACGGCCCGGTGCTCGGCCCCGCCGGTATGCGGACGATCTGCCGCGCCAGCACGCCGCCCGTGCTCGCCATCGGCGGCATCACGGCCGGCAGCGCAGCCGAGATGATCAAGGCCGGGGCAGCTGGCGTGGCGGTCATGGGTAGCCTGATGCAGGCCGACCACCCGCGCGACGCGACGCGCCGGCTGCTGGAAGCGATCACCACCCGCTAGTACCACGTCACAGTGATTATGACTTCTTTGGCGGTGTCTGGATATGCGCGGCCGATTTTGGCGCGGGCCTTTTCGGTTGTGAACATCCATTTGATGCGGGCGCGTGCTTTGTTTCGCTGCCGCATCCATGCGGCGAGTTCGCTTCGGAGCCGTTCGGGATCGTCGATGCGGCGGCTGAGGCATTGACTTTGGAGCACGCTGATCTCGATCTCGACCATGTTGAGCCAGCTGGCATGCTTTGGGGTGTAGTGGAACTCCAGACGGCGCAGGATGCGGCGGGCTTCGGCGGGCGCGGGCGATTATGTCTTGGGCGCACAGCGCATAAGAGCGGTAGCGGCGGCTAGCACCCCGCCCTGGGTAGTGTCTGGAGAACGAGGCTCCGGACCGGCGCGATCGGATGGCGGCGGATGGTCGCGCCTTTTCTGCATGCCAAAAAGGTCGTGGTTTCTGGCCGCATCGACGCGCCGGATACCAGCTTGTATGTGACGACGATCAACGTGGTCAGCATTCCGCCGGCTCATGACCAGACTGGCCGGCCGTTCGAGCTTGAACCCAAAACCCCGATTGGTGGGCGAAAGCATTCTCGCCGCCGATGTGGCGGGTTACTCGCGGCTGATGGCGAGCTTGGCCCGCAATGGCTAGATCGCCAAACCCCCGTCGCGATTGCGCCGCCATAGCGACCCGGGGGTCAGGTGGGTTCCGCCGACCCAGCGATCTATCCGGTTGTCGCGGGCATGATCGAACCGCTCGGCGAGCGCGGCGCGGCCCGCATCGGTCAATGTCAGCGGGGTGCGGGCGAATGCCTGATAGTCGGCCGCGCCACCGGTGGGCCCGCAATTCGAGGCCGCGCGCGGGCCCGCAAGCAGCGGGGTCTCGGCAAATGCCAGCTCGTCGATTCGCCGGAAAAACGAAAGGTCGCCGAGAAAGCGCGCGGTCTCCTGCTCTTGCGTGATGCGAAAAAGCTCGGCGACCGGCTGCGGTTGCTCGGTCAGAGCCAGCAGGACCCGCTCCTGGGTCAGCCCAAGGCCTGACCCGATCGCCGGCAGCTCCTGAATGAGGCGCTGCAACGCCGCCGCCAGATAGGGCAGGGCCGGCGTATTGGCCGCGGCTTGCGCCGCCAGCGCCTCCGGGGTGGCGGCCGTGAACGCGCTCCAGGCGCGTCCGGCCGCCGCGAAATGCTGGCCCGTCACCGGCTGCGCGGCGCTTTCCAGCGTCCGCATCGCCTCGGGCTGCTGCGCGCCGAGGTAATCATCGGCCTGCACCAAGAAAAGCCCGTCCGAACGCTTATCGGAGGCAAAAAAATCCAACAGCTGAATGAGTTGCAGCTGATCGTAAAGATCGTGCTCGAACCACAGCTCGACCCGGTCGTAGCGCCCGTGGCCGCGGATTGTGGCGTCACGATCAGCGAATCCGCGGATGACCTCGCTCATCGGCAGACGGAACTCGGTCGCCAGGAACTGCGCGCGGACGAGCGACAGTGCCTCCAACAGTAGCCCGCCCGCTACCGGCCCGTCGTGCAGCGCATCGCGCCAGGGTAGGAGCTCGGCATCGAGCCCGGCGGTCTGCATGAGCGCGACGGTGCTGTCGCCGTTGGTGATGATCAGGCGTTGGGCCATGGCGATCAGCCGCGGCCGCGATAGGGCGGCACGCCTTGGTCCGGCACCCAGACGCGATCGGGCAAGGTGCCGGCTTGCCAGAAGACGTCGATCGGCATGCCACCGCGTGGGTACCAGTATCCCCCGATCCGCAGCCAGCGCGGCGCCAACGCCTTCACGAGCTTCTGGCCGATACCCGACCGTACAGTCCTCGTGGAAAGCCGCGTGGTTGCGGAAACTGGTCAAGAACAGCTTCAGCGACTTCGACTCGATGAGCCAGCGGTCGGGCACGTAATCGATGACGAGCGTGGCGAAGTCCGGCTGCCCGGTCACCGGACAGAGCGTGGTGAACTCCGGCGCGGTAAAGCGCGCGACGTAGTTCGCCGCCGGATGCGGATTGGGGACACGGTCGAGCGCCGCCCGCGCCGGCGAGGCGGGGACGCGCACGCGTTTGCCGAGATGGCGGGTCTTGATGGCCATGCTGCCGACGCCTGTTGTCGGAGCGGACCATAGCCGAATGATGGCAACGCCGTCAGTACGCCTCCGGGTCGGCGAGAAAGCGCGCCAGCGCGTCGCGTTCGGTCGTATCCGCCATGGGTTGTAGGCTCATCCACATTCCCGGGAACATGACGAGGGCGGCGCAAACGCTCCCTTGCGCGCCTGCCATCGGCGTTGGCCGCATCGTCTACGCGGCGGTGATGTGATTTCGTAGTTCCAGCGGGCGGGCAATCATGCGCAACGGTTCGAACCCGGTGCCGACGCCGCGGATCTCCACGTCTCCGTAGTCAAGCAGCCGGCCAAGGATGGATTGCTTGACCTCCACGCTTTCCACTTTGTCCATGTGCATTTCGGTCGTGTTGCGCCAGACGAAGCCGGTCTTGAAGATGACCCGGCGATCCGTGACCGCAATCTCGGTGGTCCACCACTTGAACCAGGCGCGGGCAACGAGGAAGAGGCCGGCGGCGAAGCAGAGTGTAGCGGTGATGACGGCCACCCAGTTGCCAAGCCAGTGAGCCGAGGCGTCCGGTCGGATCAATGCGATGAGGGCGGCCGCGATCAACAGCGCTGTCCCCGGCGCGTACAAGGTCCAATGCAGGCTGGAAACATGCCGCACCACCTCTCCGGGCTGCAGCACGCTGTCGACGTAGCGCATGTCACCCAATCCTGTTACACGCGCCGCAGCATAGCACGGTCGCGCTCGGCCGGTGCGCCGACAACGTCGAGCAGGGGACTTTCCGCAGTCATGACCGCCATCGTGGACATCGTCGGCCGACAAATTCTCGACAGCCGCGGCAACCCAACCGTGGAAGTCGATGTGGTGCTCGAGGATGGCTCGCGCGGCCGTGCCGCGGTGCCGTCCGGGGCCTCCACCGGGGCGCACGAAGCGGTCGAGCTGCGCGACGGCGATCAGTCGCAGTTCGGCGGCAAAGGGGTCACGCGCGCGGTCGACGCCGTCAACGGCGAGATTTTCGATGCGGTCGGCGGCATGGACGCCAAGGCGCAGGGGCGGATCGATGAGGCCATGATTGCGCTCGACGGCACACCCAACAAGGGCCGGCTCGGCGCCAACGCCATCCTCGGCGTGTCGCTGGCGGTGGCCAAGGCCGCCGCGAGCGCGAACCGCCTGCCGCTCTATCGCTATGTCGGCGGTGTCTCGGCCCAACTCCTGCCGGTGCCGATGATGAACATCGTCAACGGCGGCGCGCACGCCGACAACCGGATCGACTTCCAGGAGTTCATGATCATGCCGGTCGGCGCGCCGACATTCGCCGAAGCGCTGCGGATGGGCGCGGAGGCGTTTCACGCGCTGCGCAAGGCACTCAAGGACGCCGGCCACAACACCAATGTGGGCGACGAGGGCGGCTTCGCCCCCAACCTGCCGTCGGCGGAAGGCGCGCTCGACTTCGTCATGCGCGCGATCGAGGCGGCCGGCTACAAGCCCGGCGAAGATCTCGTCCTGGCGCTCGACTGCGCCGCAACCGAATTCTTCAAGAACGGCGCTTACGAGTATGCAGGGGAGGGAAAAAAACGCTCCGGTGAACGGCAGGCGCAGTATCTCGCCGACCTGGTTGCGCGCTACCCCATCGCCTCGATCGAGGACGGCATGGCGGAGGACGATTTTGAGGGCTGGAAGCACTTGACCGACTTGGTTGGAAACAGGTGCCAGCTGGTGGGCGACGACCTGTTCGTGACTAATGTCGCGAGGCTCGCTGACGGCATCAAGCGCGGCCTCGCCAACGCCATTCTCGTCAAGGTCAACCAGATCGGCACGCTCACCGAGACGCTGGCCGCGGTCGAAATGGCGCACAAGGCTTCCTATGCCGCCGTGATGTCGCACCGCTCGGGCGAAACCGAGGACGCGACCATCGCCGACCTCGCGGTCGCTACCAATTGCGGGCAGATCAAGACCGGCTCGCTCGCCCGTTCGGATCGCACCGCCAAGTACAACCAGCTCCTGCGCATCGAGGAGGAGCTCGGGCCGCAGGCGCAATACGCCGGCCGCGCCGCGCTGCGGGCGTGGCGCTGATTGGGCGGCCGCTTGCGTTTTGCTAATCCCTGCCGCACAACCGACCGCGGGATGGCGCACGATGGCACGGCATTGCAATGATTGATTTCGCCAATGCTCGGCGGATGATGGTCGAGGGCCAGGTCCGCACCAACGACGTCACCGACCCGCGCCTGCTCGCCGCGATGCTGCAGGTACCGCGCGAGATCTTCGTTCCGGCCCGCAAGATCGACGTCGCCTACCTTGATCTCGACCTGCCGGTGCACGGCTCGGGTGCGGCCGCACGCCGCCTGCTCAAGCCGATGGTGTTGGCGCGACTGATCCAGGCGGCCGAGGTGAATGAGAACGATCGCGTGCTCGATGTCGCCTGCGCGACCGGCTATTCGTCGGCGGTGCTGGCGCAGCTTGCCGCCGAGGTCGTGGCGCTTGAGGAAGACGGCGTGTTGGCGCGGGCCGCCGAGGACGCGCTACGGACGCTCGCCATCGCCAATGTCGGCGTCAGGACCGGGGCGCTGACCGCAGGCGTGCCGGCGCAGGGACCCTATGACGTGATCGTGCTCAACGGCGCGGTCGAGATCATGTCGGAGGCGCTGCCAATGCAGCTCAAGGACGGCGGCCGCCTCGTTTGCGTCATGCGTCACGGCGCCGTCGGCAGGGCCATGCTGTACCGCTCGGTCGGGGGCGACGTCAGCGGCCGCGCGGTCTTCGATGCCGCGGCGCCGCTGCTGCCGGGATTTGCGCGCCCGCCCGCTTTCGTTTTCTGACTCCATTCAAAGTCTTGCAGGCTGACTGTGGCGCGGATGCGCCAGCCGCAATCTTTATGGGACGGCCTTCCCCGCGAGGGTTCCAAGGCTTCCGCGTCGTGCGTATGGTACCTGCCACAGTGGCGGGAGGGTGGCGCAGAGTGTCGGCGTGAAACGCACCGCGCGCGCCGGAGTAGTCGGGCATGGTCGGGGTCAGTCGGCGGCAAAGGCTCGCCGCGGTTGCGGTCGGCGTGATCGCGATCCTCGGTGCGCAGGCGCAGGCGCCGGCGATGGCCAATGGCCGCGCGGCTTCCGGCCGGGCCGACACGCTCAACGGCGCGCTGGTTGAGGCCTATCAGAACAACCCGCAGCTCAATGCCGAACGTGCGCGCCAGCGCGCGACCGACGAGACCGTGCCGCAGGCCCTATCCGGCTACCGACCGCAGATCAGCGCCACGGCCGATGGCGGCGTGCAACACATCGAAACCCATACGTCGGGGCCGCTCGGCGGCTCCACCCTGCGTGGCACCACCTTTCCGCACGGCGTCGGCGTAACGGCGACCCAGACGATCTTCAACGGCCTGCGTACGGGCAATCGCACGCGCGCCGCCGAAAGCCAGGTCTTCGGCGGGCGCGAGGCCCTCCGCGTCATGGAGCAGCAGATCCTGCTCGATGCCGCGACAACATATATGAACGTGCTGCGCGACACCGCCATCCTCGATCTGCAGCGCCGCAACGTCGAAGTGCTGGAAGAGCAGCTGCGGCAGACGCGCGACCGCTTCAACGTCGGCGAGGTGACCCGCACCGACGTGGCGCAGGCCGAGTCGCGGCTCGCGGCCGCTCGCTCACAGGCGTTGCAGGCCGAATCGAACCTGGTCACCTCGCGCGCGCAGTTTCGCCGCGTCATCGGCGTCGAGCCTGGGAAGCTCTCGCCTGGTGCTCCTGTTGATCGCTTGTCGCCGAGCACGCTCGGCGGCTCGATCGCCTCCGGCTCTATCGAAAATCCCAACATCACGTCGGCGATGTACGGGGTCGACGTTCAGCTGCTGCAGGTCAAGATTGCCGAAGGCGCGCTCTATCCGACCATCGTGGTGCAGGGTAACGCCCAGCAGCGCTGGAATACCTCACCCACCACCGTGAGCACGTTCACCGCCTCGGCGATCGGACAAATCGCGATCCCGATCTATCAGGGTGGCGGCGAGTACTCGGTGATCCGGCAATCGAAGGAGACGCTGTCCCAGCAGCGGCTCAACCTCGAGCTCACGCGGGATCAGGTACGCTCGCTGGTCGTCCAGTCCTGGGGCCAGCTGGTGGCCGCGAAGGCGCAGATACAAGCGGCCCAGGCGCAGGTGACGGCGGCCGAGATCGCCCTCAATGGCGTGCGCGAGGAAGCACGCGTCGGTCAGCGCACCACCCTCGACGTTCTCAACGCGCAGCAGGAGCTGGTCAACGCGCGCGTGGCGCTGGTCACTGCGCAGCGCGACCGCGTGGTCGCTTCGTACTCGTTGCTGCAGGCCGTCGGGCGCTTGAGCGTCCAGATTCTCGGGCTGCCGGTGCCGGTCTACGATCCGGTGATTCACTACCATCAGATTCGCGACGCATGGATCGGTGTGCGTACGCCTGATGGGCGCTGAGAGCGCGCGATCCCCGATACTTTGCAGGCTCGCGGGCTCGGTTCACCATTGGCTTGCTTGAACCTTTGACATGCCATGCTTGCGCTCGTACTTGGCGGGCGAAGGCGGCGCTGCGGTGATTCGGAATGCCGGATTCCGGCGCGGTCCTCGCTAAGGGTGCGGGCCATGTCGCAGGCGGCAGCGAAGGCGCAAGAACCTTCGATGGAGGAGATCCTCGCCTCGATCCGGCGGATCATTGCCGACGACAAGGCGGCCAAGCCCGCGCCGATGGCACCGGTGCCGGAGGCGGGAGCCTCAGCCGCTCCTGTCGCGCCGCCGAGCGCAGCGACCGAGGCCAATGCCGCCACGCGCGAACCGGTCCCCATGAGCCAGGTCGATATCGACGCCGTGTTGGCTGGTTTCCAGGCCCCGACGGACGGGACGGCACAGGCGTCCCCGTCCCCGGCCGAGCAGCGCAGCGATGTGCTCGGGCTGACCGAGGCCTTGCGGGCGGCTGCGCCGGCGTCGCCAGCATTCCGCACCGTCGAACCGGAGCTCGAGTCCGGACCGGCGCGTTCGCGGCTGCGCGAGGCTGCGCGGCCGCATTCCCCGGTACACGAGGTCGAGGAACGTCCGCTCTTGTCCGATCGCGCGACCGCGGCGGTGACGGCCGCATTCGGCACGCTGGCGCATACGGTGCTGACGCAAAAGCCGCGCACGCTCGACGACCTGGTGCAAGAAGCGCTGCGCTCGATGCTCAAGTCGTGGCTCGATGACAACCTGCCGACGATCGTCGAGAGGTTGGTGCGGGCCGAGATCGAGCGCGTTTCGCGCGGCCGCGGATAGCGCGGTTCCTCCCGGCAAGGCGCCTCGCGAGCGTTGACAGGCCCGGCGCTGCCGGGCTTGTTACGGCGCCTTTTGGAAGCACCGGGAATGATCGACAAGACCTACCAGCCGGCGGAGGTCGAGGGCCGCATCTATGCCGCCTGGGAACAGGCGGGGGCGTTTCGCGCCGGACGGGCCGAGCGGGGCGACGCCGAGCCCTATTGCATCGTGATTCCGCCGCCGAACGTCACCGGCTCGCTGCACATGGGGCATGCGCTCAACAACACGCTGCAGGATATTCTCTGTCGTTTCGAGCGCATGCGCGGGAAGGACGTGCTCTGGCAGCCCGGCACCGACCATGCCGGCATCGCCACCCAGATGGTGGTCGAGCGGCAGCTGATGGAGCACCAGCAGCCCGGCCGCCAGGCGATGGGCCGGGAGGCGTTCATCAAGCGGGTCTGGGAGTGGAAGGAGGAGTCCGGCGGCACCATCACCAACCAATTGAAGCGCCTTGGGGCATCCTGCGACTGGTCGCGCGAGCGTTTCACCATGGACGAGGGGTTGTCGCGCGCCGTTTTGAAAGTCTTTGTCGAGCTTTACCGGCAGGGGCTGATCTACAAGGACAAGCGGCTGGTCAACTGGGACCCGAAGCTCCTGACCGCGATCTCGGACCTCGAAGTGGTGCAGGTCGAGACCAAGGGCCAGCTCTGGCATTTCAGGTATCCGATCGAGGGCCGCGAGGGCGAGTTCATCACCGTCGCCACCACGCGGCCGGAGACGATGCTCGGCGACACCGCGGTGGCGGTGCATCCGGACGACGACCGCTACACGCACCTCGTCGGGCAGCACGCGATCCTGCCGCTGGTCGGCCGCCGCATCCCGATCGTGGCCGACACGTATTCCGATCCGGAGAAAGGATCGGGCGCGGTCAAGATCACGCCCGCGCACGATTTCAACGACTTCGAGGTCGGCCGTCGCCACCACTTGCCGCTGGTCAACATTTTCGACCGCGAGGCGCGGCTGAACCTGCGCGAGAACGAGGCCTTTGTTCACGGCGTGCCGGCGTCGCCGGAGCTGGACATGACGCTGGCGCTGCACGGCTTCGATCGTTTCGCCGCCCGCAAGCGCGTGGTCGCGCGCATGCAGGAGTCGGGGCTGATCGAAAAGACCGAGCCCCACCTGCACATGGTGCCGCACGGCGACCGCGGAAACGTCCCGGTCGAGCCCTACTTGACCGACCAGTGGTACGTCGATGCCAAGGAGCTCTCCTTCCTGCCGATGGCGGCGGTGCGCGACGGGCGGACGAAATTCGTACCCAAGCAGTGGGAGGCGACGTTCTTCAACTGGATGGAAAATATCCAGCCCTGGAGCATCTCGCGGCAGCTGTGGTGGGGCCACCAGATTCCTGCTTGGTACGGGCCGGACGACAAGGTGTTCGTGGCGGAGACCGAGGACGAGGCGCTGGCCGAGGCGCTCGCTTTCTACATCATCAACGACGTGCTCACGAAGCAGGAGGCTGACGCAATTGCGCGCGACCGGGCTCGGCGCACCACCTTCCTAACCCGCGACGAGGACGTGCTCGACACCTGGTTTTCCTCCGCGCTGTGGCCGTTCTCCACCCTCGGCTGGCCGGACGAGACGCCCGAGCTCGAGCGCTATTACCCGACCAGCGCGCTCGTCACCGGGTTCGACATCATCTTCTTCTGGGTCGCCCGCATGATGATGATGGGCCTGCATTTCATGCAGGAGGTGCCGTTCCGCGACGTCTACATTCACGCCCTCTTGCGCGACGAGCGCGGCGCCAAGATGTCGAAGTCGAAGGGCAACATCATCGACCCGCTCGAGGTGATCGAGGAGTATGGCGCCGACGCGCTCCGCTTCACGCTCGCCGCCATGGCGGCGCAGGGCCGCGACATCAAGCTCTCGGCGAGCCGCGTCGAAGGCTATCGCAACTTCGCGACCAAGCTATGGAACGCCGCGCGCTTCGCGGAAATGAACAACGCCGCGCTGGTGCCCGGCTTCGACCCGAAGGTCGCCACCGGAGACTCTCAACCGCTGGATCGCGCACGAGGCCGCCAAGGCGGCGCGCGAGGTTACTGCTGGAATCGAGGCCTACCGGTTCAACGACGCCGCCGGCGCGCTCTACCGGTTCGTGTGGAACATCTACTGCGACTGGTACGTCGAGCTGGCAAAGCCGGTGCTGCTTGGTCCAGACAGTCCGGCGAAGGACGAGACCCGCGCCATGACGGCCTGGGTTCGCGACGAGATCCTCAAGCTCCTCCACCCGTTCATGCCGTTCGTCACCGAGGAATTATGGCAGGTGACGGCCGAGCGCGGGCGCGAGCGCGACAGGCTGCTGGTGCTGGCGCCATGGCCGCAGCACGAAGGTCTGGATGATCCGGAGGCTGAAGCGGAGGTGGGCTGGGTCATCGACCTTGTCACCGCGATCCGCTCGGTGCGGACCGAGATGAATGTTCCGCCGGCTGCGCAGGTGCCGTTGTCGTTGATCGATCCAGAGGCGGACACGCGCGTGCGCATAGAGCGTTGGGAGGAGTTCATCAAGCGCCTCGCAAGAGTTTCCGAGGTCACTGTGGCCGATGCCGTGCCGCGCAACGCGGTGCAGCTGGTGGTGCGCGGCGACGCGGTTGCGCTCCCGCTGGGCGGTATCATCGACGTCGCCGCCGAGCAGGCTCGGCTGGAGAAGGAGATGGCCAAGGTTTCCTCCGACATTGCCCGGGTCGATGCCAAGCTCGGCAATGCCGACTTCCTCGAGCGTGCTCCGGAAGAGGTGGTGGAAGGCGAGCGCGACAAGCGCGAGGAGGCGGAAGCCCGCCGCGCCAAGATCATCGAGGCCCTGGAGCGTCTCAAGGGCGCCGCTTGATGGCTGCCCAATGGTGTGGCCCGGGCGCAGCGCGGCGCGCAGCGGTACCCCATCGGGCTCCACGCGATGGGGACCCCGCAGCGGTGCGCTGCGAAACCGGGACCCCGGCTGCTTCAATTGCCGGCGAACAAGGAACCGCGGTCCCGCATCCGCGGCGCAGCGGTGACGCGCCGCGCCGCGTGCCGGACACGAGGATCCGGCCCTGATGCCGCAGCGGGAATTTTTGATCGCCGCTTCGCTGCTGTGGCTGTGCGGCGTCATGCTGCGGCTGGCCATCCTGGCCGTGCCGCCGGTCATCACCGCGATCCAAACCGACCTCGCCCTTTCGGGCACTGAGGTCGGCATCCTGTCGGCACTGCCGGTCGTCGTGTTCGGCGTCTTTGCGCTGCCGGGCGCGCTGGTAGTGGCGCGGCTGGGCATCGTCGCCACGCTGGTGCTCGGGCTGGCGATCGGGTCGGCGGGCGCCATGCTGCGCGGCCTCGCGGACGGCGCAGGGGCGCTGTTTGCGAGCACGGTCATCATGGGCGCCGGCATTGCAATGATGCAGGTCGCGCTTCCTGCCGCGGTGCGCGGCTGGACGCCGGCGCGCGTCGGATTCGCAACCGCGCTCTATACCAACGGGCTCTTGGTCGGCGAGGTGCTGCCGGTCGCGTTGACCGATGCCTTGACGCTTCCGATCGCCGGCGGCAGCTGGCGCGGCAGCCTCGCCCTCTGGGGTCTCCCGCTGCTGCTGGCTGCGCTGCTTACCTGGGTGGCCGCGCCGCCGATACCATCCGGCACGGCGGCGCCACGGAGCCGGTGGTCGGATTGGAACCGATCGCCGCAGTGGCAGCTCGGGCTGATCTTCGGCAGCATCACGTCGACCTACTTCAATGCCAATGCCTTCGTCCCGGGATATCTCGCGAGCATCGATCGAGCGGACCTCATCCCAGGCGTCCTGACCGCGCTCAATGCCGGGCAGCTGCCGGTTTCGTTCCTGTTGCTGTTCGTCGCCGGGCGACTGGAGCGGCGGGCATGGCCGCTGCTGCTCTCAGGCGCGCTGTCCCTCGCCAGCCTGGTCGCAATGGTCAGCACCGGCAGCGGTTGGACGATCGTCTGGGCGGCCGTGCTGGGTGGCGTGCTGGCGGCTGCGCTGACCTTCGCCATGACGCTGCCGCCGCTGTTGGCTCCTCCCGCGGACGTCGCCCGCATGACCGCGGGGATGCTGGCGCTGGGCTACACGATGGCCGTCATCGTCTCGGTTGTCAGCGGCGCATTCTGGGATCTCACCGCCAGCGCGCGGGCCGCTTTCCTGCCGATAGGGGTCGGATTGATTCTGATCCTGCTGCTTCCCGCGACCATCAGCTTTGGCGCGCGCCACGAAGGGAAAGGTTGTGGCCGGCTGGCGTGAGCGGCTGTTCCGCGCCCTCGCGCGCCCGCCCTTCACCGACCCGAGCGGCGACAAGGGCTGGCTTGCTCCCTTGGCGCGGGCACCGCGCCACGTCGGCCGGAAGCTCGACCTTGTGATCGACGGATGGCCGCGCACCTCGCGGCCGCTCCGCATCGCCTTCCTGTCCGACTTGCATACCGGCAGTCATACCGATGATGTGACGCGGTTGGCGGGAATTGTTGCGGAGGCCGCGCGGCATGCGCCCGACCTGGCCCTTTATGGCGGCGACTTCGTCAACATGATGCCGTTCGGGGGTGGCAGGGTACCGCCAACGGCGATCGCCACGGTCCTGGCCGTGCTCAAGGCGCCGCTCGGCTGCTTCGCGGTGCTTGGCAATCACGACCGCAACTACGGCGCGGCCGAAGTCACGGAAGCGCTGCAGGCCAATGGCATCGCCGTGCTTCTCGATTCGATGCGAGAAGTGTTCTTTGAAGGCGTCCGGATTGGTGTCGCCGGCATCCACGATTCGCGCAGGGACCGCGCCTCGGCGCGCGCGCTGCTCGCCGGCCTCGGCCGCGAGCGATCCACCATCGTGCTCGCCCATGATCCGTGGTGGTTCTCACACCTCCCCGATGGACCGCACCTGATGCTGGCCGGCCACACCCACGGCGGCCAGATTTGCCTGCCGGGCATCGGCACCTTGCGCAATGCCAGCTGGGCGCCGCTCGCCTGGAGCTACGGCCTCGTGGAAGCGGGCGAGCGCCGCATGTACGTGACCAGCGGCCTCGGATGCAGCAACCTGCCGCTGCGGATCGGCGTGCCGCCCGAATTCGTGCTCCTCGACATTCGCGCCGCGAAGTAGTCTCGAGGCGCGCGGACTATCCACGACGGCGGCCGGCTGATGATCGATCTCAACAACCGACCCGGTGGGCCCAACCTGATCGTCACCGCCAAGACTGCCCACAAGCTGCATTTCCTCGATGCCGCGACGCTGACGATGGGGGCGACCATCGACATGCCGGGCTCGACGCACGAGCTTGCGCTCGCGGTCGACGGGCGCACCGCCTACGGCACGGTGTATGGCGACGGCGTGTTTGCCAACCGCATCAACCCGGACCGTCGCATTGTGGTGATCGACTTGCCGTCGCGGACGCTCACGCGCGTCATCGATCTCGGCGCTGTCTATGCGCCCCATGGCGTCATGATCGACGAAAGCGGCACGCTCTGGTCCTCGGGCGAGCTCGGTCATGCGGTGCTCGCGATCGACCCCGCCGGCCGTCGCATCGAAAAGATCGACGTCGGCAACACCGCCCACTGGATCGCGGTCAGCCATGCGACCGGAAAGGTCTTCGCGTCGGTCAAATCGGACTATCTGGTCGCGATCGACGCGTCGCGCCGCGCCGTGATCGACCGCATCGCCCTGCCGCATGTGGTCGAGGGACTTGCCGTCACGCCGGATGGCGCAAGGGTGTTCGCCTGCGCTCAGGACGCCGCGGAGTTCTATGTCGTCGACGCGCGCACGCATGCCGTCACCCGCACCGTGCCGATCGACGGGGCCGATGGGCAGAAGCGACAGATGCGCCGCGTGCGGGTATCACCCGACAACGCCTATGTGGTGGTGTCGTCCAATCAGGATCGCCACGCCGCAATCTATGACGGCACGCTGAAGCAGATCGCTTCGATAGTGACCAAAAGGTCGCCCATGGGTTTCGGCTTCGCGCCGGGCGGCAAGCTTGCCTATCTGTGCTGCCATGACGACGCCGAGGTGCTCGAATTCGAGCTTGCGACCGGCCGCGTCACCCGCACGTTTGCGACCGCGGCGGGCTGCGAGTTCATCGTCGCTTATGGATGACGGGGAGGGAGCGCGGTGCAGGTTGCCGCCGCATCCACGCCGGCGGCAGGATCTGACGCGGAACGGCGGCGTAGGGCGCGGGTCCAGCGCATCCTACGCCGCATGTTCAACGGCCCCCAAGCTTAGTGTCCATGCCCCGGTCGCTGTCAGGCCGATTGCGCCGGGCGGGACCGATTCCAACGACGCCACAGTAGCGCTTGGTGGGGCCGGCGGCTGTGACCTGTCCGCAACAGCTGGGAATTCTTGACGCCTTGACGGGAGAGTCAGCGAAACGGCTTACTCACGAAGCGTGATCCGGCGAGACCGTAACGCCACGGCTGCTCTGTGGCTTTGGTAATGCCGATCCGAGGCCCGACCGCGACCTCGATCGGCGCGTCGCCGCGGCGCGCCCGCAATTCGAACGGCGGCCGGTCGAGCGCGAAGCCGTTGTGCGCGATCGTGATCCCGAGCGCCTGGCAAAGTTTGCCCGGCCCCGAGCACAACAGCCGCAATTCGTCGCGCCCGCGCCGCTGGCGCATCGTATCAATCCCGACGATCGGCTCGACTGCCCGGATCAGGACCGCGCTGGCGCTGCCTTCCTCTTCGCACACGAAGTTCAGGCACCAGTGAATGCCGTACGAGCGGTAGACGTAGGCCGCACCCGGCGGACCGAACATGACCGAGTTGCGCTCGGTGCGGCCACCGTAGGAATGCGCGGCCGGGTCGGTGTGGTGATAGGCCTCGACCTCGACGATCACGCCGCCCACCCCATCGACGGTGAGCAACGCGCCGATCAGTTCCGGCGCCACCGCATGGACGCTGCGATCGAAGAATTTGCGGCGGAGCCGATGCGCGGACATGGCAGGTGATCGGGCAGGACGAGCGGCGCAATTAAGCAAACCTTTCGCCGGTTGCTAACCCTTCGCTCCTGCACAAGGCCGCAGGCGCGCCGTCGCGGCGTTAACCACGCCGCGCTGTGTCGGGTCAGCCACACAGCGCGGCAATGCTATCTCGCGGGTGAGTGAACGAGCCGACACGCCGCGATTCCGCCACAAGCAGACACAACATGAGGAGCGTCACGAGCCTTGCGGCGCTTCCGCTGAAAACGCGCAGCAGACGCTCCGGCGACGCTCCGGGGGCAGGGGGGCCACCGCGGGTCGCGCCGAGCCGCTTTGCCGACTCGTGGCGCGGCGCGAAGCCGCGGCAGGACTGTGTAAGGGCGTAGGCATCAATGGATGCGCGGTCGAACCTGAAGAGCAAGCTGCCCAGCCGGCACGTCACGGAAGGTCCCGAGCGCGCACCGCATCGCTCCTACTACTACGCGATGGGGCTGACGACCGGGCAGATCCACCAGCCCTTCATCGGCGTTGCCACCTGCTGGAACGAGGCAGCGCCCTGCAACATCGCGCTGATGCGTCAGGCGCAAGCGGTCAAGAAAGGCGTGGCCGCTGCCGGCGGCACGCCGCGCGAATTCTGCACCATCACCGTCACCGACGGCATCGCGATGGGCCATGCCGGTATGAAGGCGTCGCTGCCCTCGCGCGAGGTGATCGCCGACTCGGTCGAGCTGACGATCCGCGGCCACGGCTACGACGCCCTGGTGGGGCTCGCCGGCTGCGACAAATCGCTGCCGGGCATGATGATGGCGATGTGCCGGCTCAATGTGCCGGCGATCTTCATCTACGGCGGCTCGATCCTCCCCGGCACCTTCCGCGGCCGGCCCGTCACGGTGCAGGATGTGTTCGAGGCGGTCGGCAAGCATTCGATCGGCGAGATGTCCGACGCGGACCTCGACGAGCTCGAGCAGGTCGCGTGCCCTTCGGCCGGCGCCTGCGGTGCGCAGTTTACCGCCAACACGATGGCGACGGTGTCGGAGGCGATCGGGCTTGCGCTGCCGTATTCGGCCGGGGCGCGGCGCCGTACAAGTTCCGCGACAAGTTCTGCGCGGCGGCCGGCGAGATGGTGCTCGAGCTCGTGAAGTCGAACCTGCGGCCCCGCGACATCGTCACCCGCAAAGCCTTGGAGAATGCCGCGACCGTGGTTGCTGCCTCCGG
>CAWBFP010000006.1:0-71199 GCA_963788095.1 uncultured Alphaproteobacteria bacterium
GCCATAACCTGACTTTGCGGTGCTTGTTCGAAACCGCCATTCGCATAGGGCTGGAGCCGGCAGGGGTGGCTTCACCGGTCCTCGAGCCTGCCGATTCGACTCCCCGCAAGTAGACCCTACTGCGAGCCCGCGATGCCGGCCTGGTGCACGACCTTCGCCCAGCGCGCGATTTCAGATTCAATAAATCGCTGCAGTTCGTCGGGCGGAGGGCTGGTGAGGGGAATGAGGCCGATCTTGAGCACCTCCGCATGCATTTCTGGCAGTTCGACAATGCTCTTCAGCTCGGAGTGAAGTCGATCCACGATCGTCTTCGGTGTGCCCGCCGGCGCGAGCACCATCGCCCAGAGCAGCGCGTCGAAACCGGGGAGTCCGGCCTCCGCAATCGTCGGGATCTCAGGCGCCGACGCCAGCCGGGTCTTGGTGGACACGCCGAGTGCGCGCAACTTTCCTTCCCGGATGAGCGGCAGGACCGGGACGGAGTCGGCGAACATCACAGGCACGTGCCCGGCCACCAAATCAGTGACCGCCGGCGCGCCGCCTTTGTAGGGAATGTGCATCATTCGCGTGCCTGTAGTTGCCATGAACAGTTCAGTAAGGAGGTGATGTGGCGAGCCTGGCCCACCCGACGCATATGCAAGCTGATCGGGCTTTTCCCCAAGCAGTTTGATGAGCTCCGGCAAGGTTCGCGCAGGCAAGGATGGATGGACGACGAGCACGAACGGGATTCCTGCGACGAGCGCGATCGGCGTCAAATCCTTGGTCGGATCGTAGGGCAGTTTCTTGTAGATCGTTACCGCAGTGGTCAACGGCGAGGTTCCGGCCCACACCAGGGTGTATCCATCCGGCGCCGCCCGCGCTGCCGCGGCGACACCGATGGTCGAGCCCGCACCAGGTCGGTTCTCGATGACGACCGGTTTGCCGAGCCGGTCCGCTAGTCTCGCCCCGAGCATACGAGAATGCGTGTCCGAGGTTGCGCCTGGCGGCCAGGGCGAGATGAGGGTGATGGCGCGGGTCGGGTACTCCCCGGCCGATGTTGCCGGAGTCTCCAGCAAGGTCATGATCAGGGCCGCGAAAGCCAGCACGAGGGAATGGGGGATTTCATGACTTCCCTCCTTGACCGGTCTTTGTGGTCGCCGCGTTTTTTCGGCCGTCGGACGCGACACCACGGCGGTGGCTCAACTGCCAGCAGGGTGGCATCGGCGGCCGGCGCGGTAACGAAGCCTCGGTGAAATTTCGCTGAAGCCTTGGTGAAAGTGGTAGTAATTTGCTTCCTGAGAGCACCGGGTGGAAGTCATGGTGCATTTCGGCTCACCCACGAGGCTTTGCTTCGGCGGCTACGCTCTCGACCTGCAGCGCTGCGCGCTGTTGCGTGGAGATCACGAGATTCGGATCCGTCCGAAATCCTTCGACGTGCTGCGCTATCTGGCTGAGCACCCCGGCCGCCTCGTGTCCAAGGAGGAGCTTATCCGGGCAGCCTGGCGTGAGGCATTCGTGACGGACGACTCTGTGGTGCAGTGCATCAAGGAAATCCGTGAAGCCTTGTCCGATGAGGGACACCTGATCATCAGAACCGTGCCACGTCGCGGCTACCTGTTCGCGGGCGAGCTATCGGACAGGCATCTAGACGGACAAACACCGACAAGTGCGGCAGGCCGGCAGGAGGTCATGTTTTGCCGAACTCAAGACGGCGTCAACCTTGCAATGTCGCGCGTTGGCCAAGGTACGCCGCTGGTGTGCATCCCCACTTGGCTCACCAATCTTGAGCACGACTGGCAGGGGCCCATCCGGGGACCGCTCTGGCATTTCCTCGCCGACCGCTTCGAACTCATTCGTTACGATGGTCGAGGGTTCGGCCTTTCCGATCGAGACGTTGCCGAGATCTCCTTCGCCACGTTTGAGCAGGATTTGGAAGCGGTGGTCGATGCCTTGGGTCTGCGCTCGTATGCGCTCTTGGGTATATCAATGGGAGCGGCAATAGCCATCGCTCACGCTGTTCGCTACCCCGAACGTGTCTCGAAAATGGTCATTCACGGGGGTTTTTCGCGCGGCCGCAGCCAGCGAGGCTCTGCAGAACACATTGAAATGGCCAGGGCGGTCGTCACCCTGCTGCGGGAGGGATGGGGAGATGAGCATTCGGCCTTTCAAAGGATGCTCGGCACCCTGTTCTTTCCCACCGCCTTGCCCGCGCAGATCAAGTGGTTCGTAGATCTAGTGCACAAATCCACAACGATCGACAACGCGGTCAGAATTCGAGAGGCCAGCGACAACATAAATGTACTCCATCTACTGCCTAAGGTATCGACGCCGACGCTTGTCATCCACTGCCGCCACGACAATGCAGCGGCCGTTGACGAGGGTCGGCGAATCGCCGCCTCAATTCCAAACGCTAGGTTCGTGACCCTGGAGTCGGAGAATCACGTTCCGCTCCCGGATGAGCCGGCTTGGCCAAAATTCCTCACCGAGATTGAGATTTTTCTGTCTACCTGAACTGGCTCACAACGCGCCCGCGGTGCCGGGCACCAAACGATGTCCCCGAGCGCCGCCGAACGCCCACGCTATTGCAGTGGGCTTTTCTCATGTCTGGATTGGGTCAAAATCGACAAGTCTCAGACTGAGCATATCTCGTCCGGTTTAGCTGACGTAGAAGCGGACATGCCATTGCGTCGCGATGGGCCAATAAGCGACATATGCAGCGCAGCAAAGCAGCACCGCTATTCGATCACCTCATCGGCGCGTTGCTGGAGGAGCATCGGCACGTCGAGGCCGAGCGCCCTGGCGGCCTTGAGATTGATCGTCAGCTCGAACTTGACTGGCGCCTGGACGGGAAGCTCGCTCGACTTTGCGCCCTTGAGGATGCGATCAACATAGGACGCGGCGCGCCGAAAATTGTCGTGCGTGTCATTTCCATAGGATAATAGGCCGCCGGCTTCAGTGAAGGCACGGTATGGATAGACGGCCGGGAGACGATAACGAACCGCCAGCGATGTGATCTCCACGCGATGATTGAGCAAAAAAGTATCCGTCATCACGACTAGGCCACCATTTGGCGCGCGTGCCAGTGCGGTAATGACGGGTTCGAGCTCGGACCTGTCGCGAACAGGGGCTGCAATCGCTTCCACGGCGAAGGAGCGAGCGGCGGCTTTGAAGGGGCTTAGGTAATATTCGTAGGGCGCGGTTGCGGGGTTGAACAGGAACGCGACCCGAGTGACGTGCGGCGCAATCTCCTTGAGCAGCTCCAGCCACTTGCCGGCCGTCGTTGGCTCAATGTTGGTGAAACCGGTGACGTTGCCGCCCGGCCGCGGAAAACTCGCGACGAAGCCGCTGCCGACTGGATCAGAAACGGTCGCGAAAACGATGGGGATATTGCGTGTTTGTTGCGCCAACGCGGCGGTGTTAGGTGTGTTTTGCGTAAGAGCGAGGTCGGGCTGCAGCGCGACGAGTTCATTTGCGAGGCGCCGTATCGAGTCCGCGTCACCGGGGCTTGCCCAGCGATAGTCGATTCGGATGTTGCGGCCCTCCGCCCACCCGAGCTTCTGAAGTTCCTCCCGGAACGCGGCGACGAAGGCCTGTCCTTCCTGGTCGCTCTCAGAACGCCCCATGAGCACGCCGATGCGCCGCATGCGCTCGCCCTGCTGCGCACGCGCCGTGAGCGGCAATCCAACCGCCACGCCGCCGAGCATCGTGATGAACCAGCGCCGGTTCATTGCCCGGTCCCTCCCGTGCTTCTGAAGGATAGCACACCTTGATACGGCAGGAGACTGCTGCGCTGCGGGATTTCGATCCAGCTTATGTCGCAGATGGGTCAACAGCGAGGGATTGGTCCCACTTGTAACAGTTCCGCTCATCGCCCCAATAGCTGACGTGCAGGCGGACATGCTCTGGCTTCGCCTTGGGCCATGAGCGGATGCAGCAAAGCAGCCTTCCTATTCGATCAGTTCGTCAGCCCGGACGAGAAGCGATAACGGCACTTCGAGCCCCAGCGCCTAGCGTGCGCGCAGCAGGTCGGGGACCCGTAGCAGGATCAGCTCATTGTCATCCTGCACGTTGGGCTTGCGGCCGGCCGAGTAAGGCAGGTTGTTGTCGTTCGCGACCACGATGTGCTCGCCGTCGACCACATCCACATCCTCGATGGTGACGAAGGGGAATTTGAAGACGCCGTCCTTGCTGCCCCGCTTGGCCACGCCGTTCGGGTCCTTGATGTCGAGCAGATCGATGTAGCCGATCTTCTTCACGAAGCCGTCCGCATCCGCGTCCTTGAGGTTGATCTTGTACACGCGCTTGAATTTCGCAGCCGTGGGGTAGCAGTCGGGTCGCGCTGGCCCTTTGCACTCGTCCTCCGGCAGCCCCTCGAGCGTATCGCGTTCGATAATTAGGCCGGTATCGGTATCGATCATGTTGAAATCGCCAATATTGTTGCCTTTCTCTTCGACCCGGTACTTCCAGGACCGGCCGGTCCAGTCGGCCTTGTCGATATCGAATTCCAGAATGCGCAGGAATTCACCTCCGTCCTTGTCGGTCTCCCACTTCTTCTCCGCCTCAATCCAGAGCGGCCCTTCCAGCAGCGGGTAGAGGAACTTGCCGTCCTTGGATGACGCCATGCCCTCGAAGCCGCGCGAGCGACGCACGGGTGTGGTAAAGGCACTAGGCACCGCCGGCGTATTCACCGCATAATGGTCAGGCGAGCGCAACGGCGTGCCGTCGAGTTTGGTCTCATAGAAGGCCAGGACCTTTCCGTCGCGGTCGGTGCGCAGCAGATATGGCCCGAATTCGTCCCCGAACCAGACCGAGTCTCCTACGATCTGCATCGATTCGATGTCGAGGTCGGCGCCCGTCAAGTAGCGCTTCTGCGTGCCTTCGTTGACGATCAGGAACGGAATCTTGCGATCGGGATCGTGTAGGAACACGGTGCGTAGGTGCTGGACCCCTCCTGCCTTCCAATCGGGCATGATGTGGTGGAACATGAGCAGCGCATCGCCGCTGTCCTTCTTGGCGCCGAAGCCGTTGTCGGTCATCACCCAGAAGGTGCCGTCCGGCATTGCCTTGATGCCAGAGAAGCCCTGCATCGGCTGGCCCTTGAATGGCATCGAGATGCCGGTGCCGCGGCGCGCCGACGGCGGCGAGATGTACGATGTACCCGGGATGGTTCCGACTGCATCGACCCGCCGCCACTCCGGGCCGGTGTACTTTCCTGCAATCGCGAATGACTCAGGCGCATCCTTTGGTGGTTCCAACATCAGTGCCATGGCTGGCAGCACGGCATGGCCGGCGAGCGTCGCGGGAAATTGCTGCTGCGCGTAAGCATCAAGCGGAGCGGCGAGCGTTATGGCGAACGATGCGCAGAGTGACCATCGATACATGGCGTTCCCTCCCACGATTGATCCGCATAAATGAAGCTGAGCTGGCGACAAAGCGTCAAGGGCACATCGTCCGTTTCCCGTCAGTTAGGTCCCACATAGCCCGCGGCGCGCGCTCGCAATAGTGTGCCGCGTAGAGCAGTAAGACGCCGGCCGCGACAACTCGCGGGTCGCACGGACCGCCGGCAGGCGATGCTTCGCGGCCAACCGTGCCACCGTTCCATTGAGGGAAATTCACCGATTACTCCACCAGCTAGAAACCGCTCACAAAATACACGGGTCGAGGGGCTCGGTCATTAGCTGTGCGAGGTGGTCCCAATGTCCGAAATCGGGTCAACAGCGACGGATTGGTCTCACTTTGTACAATTCCGCTCATCCCCCCAATAGCCGACATGCAGGCGGACATGCGCCGGCTTCGCCTTCGAGCCAACACCGGAAGTCATATGCATTAGCGAACGGTGTCAAAGTCGCAACACCTCTATCTTGTGCGACATGGAAGGATCGGCTTTGTTGCCATTCCCTGGTAGGCCGGGAGAGAGAAAAAAGTGAAAATTTCTACTTCAAGGGAAATGTCCGATGAAGCCAAGGCGTCTTGCCGCCTACTTGTTGTTGGCACCAGTGGCGGCGGTGGCGACCTACAGCCTCTCGTAGCAATTGCGGCTGGATCGCGTGAACGCGGCCACGTAGTCAACGCTTTCGGTGATGGCTCGGTTGGCGCCACAATGTCTGACCTCGGCGTGGAAACTATGGTCGCCGTTTACCTGAGGTAAGGCGGCGTATCGTGGGGGTGATTGACGCCTCCACTTCTCACCGAAGGAGTGATACGCCGTGACCGACACTAACGTTTTCGACTTTCCCAGCCAGGACTTTTGCGGACCCGCTGACCGAAGTGTTGCGCAACGGCGCGCGAGCGCTTCTGGCGCAGGCGGTCGAAGCCGAGGTTGGAGCTTCGCTCAGCGTCCATGCCGGCAAGCTGACCGACGATGGCCACCAGCGGCTGGTGCGGCACGGGCATCTGCCGAGCGCGAGGTCATGACCGGCATCGGTCCAGTCGCCGTGCGGTGTCCACGGGTGCGTGACCGTGTCGGCGAAGGTCCGGAGCGCATTCGTTTTTCATCGGCGATTTTCCTCCCTACGCGCGCCGGTCGAGAGCCTCGAAGTGCTGATCCCGATCCTCCTCAAGGGCATCTCCACCGGTGACTTCGAGGACGCGCTGATCGCTTGCTCGGCAAGGATGCCGGCGGGCTCTCGGCTACACCATTGGGTGTTAAGCCGCCTGGTCGGACGAGCATGCGCGCTGGAGCAAGCGCGATCTCTCGGCTAAACATTACGTCTACTTCTGGGTCGATGGCATCCATGTGCAGGCCCGGCTCGAGGACGCCGCGCAGTGCCTGCTGGTCATCATCGGCGCCACACTCGAGGGCAAGAAGGAGCTTGTCGGCCTC
The DNA here is from genome assembly GCA_963788095.1 of uncultured Alphaproteobacteria bacterium. Taxonomy (GTDB): domain Bacteria; phylum Pseudomonadota; class Alphaproteobacteria; order Rhizobiales; family Xanthobacteraceae; genus CAVTXS01. The sequence goes on from CAWBFP010000006.1 coordinate 6,800, forward strand.
ATCGACGGTGTGCGCGAGAGCGCGCTCTCCTGGAGAGAGCTGCTTCTCGACCTCAAGCGACGTGGGCTATCGATGGGCCCCGAGCTCGCGGTCGCCGATGGCGCGCTTGGATTCTGGCAAGCGGTCGAGAGGTCTGGCCTCAGACGCGCGGCCAGCGCTGCTGGGTGCACAGGACCGCCAATGTGCTGAACAAGCTGCCGAAGAGCCAGCAATCGAAAGCCAAGCGGGCGCTGCAGGAGATCTGGATGGCGGAGACCAAGAAGGACGCGCTCGCGGCCTTCGACGCCTTCGTCGAGACCTGGGGCGTCAAATACGACAAGGCGGTCGATTGCTTGATCAAGGATCACGACACGCTGCTCGCCTTCTACAACTTCCCAGCCGAGCACTGGAAGCACCTGCGCACCACCAACGTCATCGAAAGCTCGTTCGCGACAGTGCGCCACCGCACCGTGCGCTCTAAAGGATGTCTCTCGAACAAGACCGCCCTCGCCATGATCTTCAAGCTCGCCGAGGCTGCCGAGAAAAGCTGGCGCCGCCTCAATGGCCACAACCAGTTGCCGAAAATCATCCTCGGCATAAAATTCACCGACGGAATTGAGTTGTCAGATCGCAGCTCAAGCCGCTGCCGCCTGATCCCTTCCGTCACAAGATTCGACGATAGCTCGGAGCATGACCTAGCCGCTCTATATGCAGCAGCAGCACTGGAGACAGCGAATTGGTCAAAGGACGATCAGTCGAAGCACTTTGTGGAACGGCTGCAAGGCTGGGCTGAACGGCTTGCTCCAGAAATCGGTAGTGCAGTTGAACGTTACAAGCCGGACATTCTCGTGACATCGCTTTTTGGGAGTGCAGCTGTCCGCTTGGCGGCCGAGCGTCACAGTTTGCCCTGGATGGCGGTGAACAGCACCTTCTACATCGGGCCCAACCCGCCGCGAAGTCCTGAGTTGGATTTCGGCCCTAGGGCTCCAGTGTTTCGAGAATTTTTCGCACCGAATCTCGGTAAAGCAACCCTCGTGCTTCATGCCTCGGATCGAGAGTTCGACTTCGGTTTCAGCGCACTGCCTGCGCACCATCGCTACGTCGGGCCTCTTTTCTACAGCCCACCTACATACTCCCCGGCGTGGCTGGATGAGCCAGGGCATCCATGGGTTCTCGTCACGTTGAGCTCTCATACACAAGATGACCTGCCGATCGCACGTGCTGCCGTCGCGGCGCTCAGTGATCTTCCCGTTCGCGTGATCTTGACCGTTGGTGAACACACAAGGCAGTCGTTCGGTCAGACGGCCTCTAACGTTCGCATTGAGCGGTACATCGCACATGACCACGTCCTTGAGCGCGCTGCCCTGATGGTGAGCCACGCTGGCCATGGCTCAGTGATGCGCGCTCTGTGGCATGGAGTACCAATGGTCCTGGTCCCCTGGGGACGTGACCAGGGCGGAGTAGCAGCCCGTGCCGAACATCTAGGCGTGGCCGCAGTTATCTTTCGCGGTGAACTCACGGACGAGCAGCTGGCTCGCGTCGCGTCGCGCATTCTCAGCGACCCTGCCGTCCGCCAGCAGGCTGGAGCGGTTTCCAAACGACTGCAGAGAGATGATCCAGTGGCGACCGCGTGCACCCTGATCGCGTCACTGAAACGTACGTCGGGAACAGCCGGCAGCTAATCGCCATTCGCAGTCTGCCACGCTCCCCTACCGCGCAGCGGTTTAGTGCAACATATATTTTGCGACGCAGCGTATTTTGCGACGTAACAGCATCCGACTTCCGGGTCGGGGCCACAAGCGGCTGTGAGCACGTGCAGCAATCTTCGTTGTCCAAACTACTCGATCACTTCGTCGGCGCGGGCGAGCAGCGGCGGCGGCACGTCGAGGCCGAGCGCCTTGGCAGTCTTGAGGTTGATCACCAGCTCGTACTTGGTGGGAGCCTGTACTGGCAGCTCGCCCGGGTTCTCGCCGTTGAGGATGCGATCGACATAGCCGGCAGCGCGTCGATAGGGATCGACCGGATCGATGCCATAAGATATCAGGCCGCCGCTGACGGCGTAGACACGCGCAGGATAAACCGCAGGCAATTGATGGCGGACCGAAAGCGTGCCGATGAGTTCCCGCTGAGACATGGCTCTGGCATTGTTGGTGACGATCACGCCGCCATTTCCCTCACGCGCGAACGTCTCGAGGTGGCGCTCGGTTTCGGACGCATCACCCAGAAAAATGCCAGTCAATTGCATTCCGAGTGACAGCGCGAGCGTTTCGATCGGTGCTAGATAGCGGGCCCATGCCGCATCGTCTCGATGCAGGAGCACTGCCACCCGCCTGACGTGCGGAGCCGCTTCGTTGAGAAGTTGCAGCCATTTTCCGCCGATCGTGTACTCGAAATTGCTAAAGCCCGTGATGTTGCCGCCCGGTCTTGACAAACTCGGCACGAAGCCCGCGCTGAGCGGATCGGAGACACCTACGAATACAATCGGAATGGTGCTCGTCCGCTTCTGCAGCGCCTCGAGAATGGGAGTACCGTTCGCCAGGATGGCATCCAGGTTTTGCGCGACGAAATCCGTAGCGCGGGATCGAATGCGATCGGAAGCTGTGGCAGCAAATTGGAGGTCGATTTGGATATTCCGTCCTTCGATCCATCCCATTTTGACGAGCTCCCCGCGAAAGGCTCCCACGCGGCTCTGCTGATCTGGATCGGCTTCGTCGCCTAACATCAGCACGCCGATGCGCCGCTTGCGCTCGCCCTGCGCGCGCGCCGCGAACGGCCACGCCGCCGCTCCGCCGACCAGTGTGATGAAGTCGCGGCGTTTCACTGCCAGTGCCTCCCCTGCTTCCGACAGCAAGGATAGCATACGTTAGCTACGTCAGAAGCCTGCTGCGCTGCGGGGACTTCAACCGGACTTATGACCGCTTGGGGGTCAACAGCGACGGATTGGTACCACTTGTAACAGTTCCGCTCATCCCCCCACTAGCCGACATGCAAGTGGACATGTCGCTTGGTCGCCTTCGGGCCCATTAGCGGACATTGATTGCACTTACTCAATCGGCGCCTGTGCGGACGCGACAGTGCGTCCAATTTACATCTGTGGCGGCACGAACAGACACATCACATCCATGACACCATCAGGATCGGGACGCATGCAGACATGCATGCGCCCGTCCTTTGAATCCCGGACCGGGAAGTTACGCGGAACGAGCGCCCGGCCGTGCATGGAAGTCACGACCATCTGCGGTGACCCGTACGCCGAGGCCAGTTGCGATACAGCGTCGACCGGTGCGCAATCGACATCGTCGCAGCACTCCTTCGGATACCACGAATGCGCGTTCGCGGGCGCCAGCCAGACATCGGGGCCGGCGAGCATCCAGGCGGCGGCGAGCATTAACCGCAAGGTGCGCATGGTGGTCTCTCGGTTGGTCGCCCAAGACCCTGAAGGGCGCTCATCGCCGGTCACCGAATTCCGGCCGCTACGAATTTCGGCGGCAGGATCGCGCAGAAGGTGAAGTAGCCGGTCTCATGCGGATCATTGGCGCGGTGTCCGCACCAGTGGCCGCCACCAGATTCGCCGGAATCCCCCACTAACAGGCGATACTGAATCGCATCGGGCGGAAAAAGAGACCCACTCGCGATCCACCAGCATTTGCACACCGCCCGGCGTCTCGCGGTACCGTGCCGGCCGGCAATCGGAATGATCACAACAGGCCGTGCCATACTTGCTATAGAGGCCGGTGTAGATGTCGTGGGCCTGCGTCTGCGCCAAGCCGCTTGCCAGAACAACCAGGGACGCCAGTGCGGATCGGAGCGCCATGTGCAGGTCCTTTCGCAACCTCGGATCATCACTGGGACGGAGGATGCGCGAAGGCCGGCTGCCATGCTTTCGGGGACCTTAGGCAAGCATTGGGGTGCGCTTCTTTTTTCCTTAGCCTAGGATCAGCCAGTATCGACGTACCGGCGGGGCCGGTGGGGGGCCACATTGCTATATCGTTCGAGGACTATGTGCTTGACCCGGCCGGCGCGAGCTACGCCGGGGATCGGGGCTCGTGGCTCTCGAGCCTCAGGTGTTCGATCTGCTCGATTGCCTGATCCGCAACCGCGACCATGTGGTCAGCAAGGACGATCTGTGCGCACCGTCTGGCACGGACGGATCGTCTCCGAATCGGCCCTGACCACGTGCATCAATGCTGCGCGGACGGCCGTCGGGACACCGGCGAATCGCAGCGCCTGATTAGCACGCTGCCCCGCAAGGGCCTGCGCTTCGTCGGAGAGGTTCGCGAGCCGGGCGAACCCGCGCCGGCAGGCAACACCACAATCACGGCGATCGACGACACCGCAGGTGAGTTGCGCCCGAACCTGGCCGTGCCTGACCGGCCCTCGATTGCGGTTCTCCCGTTCGCCAATATGAGCGACGATCGAGAGCAGGAGTACTTCGCAGACGGAATCGTCGAAGAAATCATCACCGCGTTGTCGCGGTTCCGTTCGTTTCTCGTCATCGCCCGCAACTCCAGCTTCACGTACAAGGGCCGCGCGGTCGACGTCAAACAGGTCGGACGTGAGTTAGGCGTGCGTTACTTGCTCGAAGGCAGCGTACGCAAGGCGGCAAATCGCGTGCGCATCACCGGGCAGCTTGTCGACGCATCAACGGGCGCGCATCTTTGGGCCGATCGGTTCGAGGGGCCACTGGAAGACATTTTCGATCTGCAGGATCAAGTGACGTCAAGCGTGGTGGGTGCCGTCGCACCGACCTTGGTGCAAGCAGAGATCGAACGCGCAAAGGCCAAATCGACCGAGAGCCTGGACGCCTATGACTTCTATCTCCGCGGCTTGGGGCTGGCTGGCGGATTGTCCAGCGAGGAGAACGACGAGGCGCTACGGCTCCTTTACAAGGCGATCGAGCTCGACCCGGGTTTCGCCACCGCCCATGGCATCGCCGCCGGGTGCTACGTCTGGCGCCACGTGAATGGCTGGACATCCGATTACGAACGAGAGGTTCCAGAGATCGCGCGGTTGGCCAGGCGAGCGGCGGAGCTCGGTAAGAACGACGCCGTTGCGCTGTCGTTCGCAGGAATGGCGATCGCCCGTATCCTCGGCGACCTTCAAGGCGGTATTGCATTGATCGATCGGGCACTGGTTCTCAACCCGAACCTGGCGACCGCATGGAACTTCAGCGGTTGGGTTCGCGCATTTCTGGGTGAGATCGAGACCGTGCGGGAACACTCGGCGCGCGCCATGCGTCTCAGCCCGCTCGATCCGCTGCTGCATCTGATGCAGATGGTCGTGTCACTCGCGTATTTCGTTGTCGAGCGCTATCTAGACTCGTCGAGCTGGGCCGAGAAGGCGTTGCGTGAGCAACCGAACTTCCAGGCCACCATACGGCTGCTGGCTGCTAGCAAGGCCCTTTCGGGAGATGTCGAGGGAGGGCGGAATGCGATCGAGCGTGCCCACAGGCTCGATCCTGACATGTGCATTTCCAATCTCAAGCACCGGATCGGGCCATTTCGGCCGGACGATTTCGCCAGATATGAAACCGGCCTGCGCTTGGCGGGCCTGTCAGAATGAACTCCCGCCGTGCGTTTTCGTCTCGGCCGTCTGCTTTGGGTCAATCGCGTCGGTTGAGCAACGTCCTTGGAATGTCGGCTTCACCCCCGACTCCGGACCTATTGCGGCATCGCAGCGAACTGGCGCTTAGGGCCATAAACGGACATCAAGATCTCGGTCAAGACCTATAGCGACGCTACGCGACGCGTCTTGCCGCCGGCGGCGTCCACGAGCCGTCGAGACCGCAGCCTTCGGCCAATAGGCGCGCATGAACAGCGAGAAGTCGGCGTCCTTCGGCGCCGGCAGCCAGTTCGCGCGCTGCGCCTCCGGCGGCGGATCGGCCTGCACATAGAATGTCAGCGACCCGTCCGGATTGTATTTCAGCGTCTTGTTCTTGGTTCCGAGCGAGTAGCGCTTGAGGTCGTTCGGCGCGAAGAAATGATGCTCGTTGTAGAGCGTCAGCGACCAGAAGCCGTTGACCGGCGGCGTCTGATCCTTCGCGAACGTCATCGTGTAGCGATTGGCCCCGTTAAGCCGCCCGCCGGCCGCGTCGAGGTCCTGATAAAAATACTTCGCCTGTATCGGCGCGTTGACCAGGATGTTGGATTTCGCCACCGCCGTGCGGGTGAGGTAATCGGTCCCGAACGCGGCTCCGTTGGCGATCGTACTCCAGTGGCCGGCAGTTGCAGGCCGTAGTTGCGGAACTCGAATAGCGGCTTGACAAGTTGCGCGTCGGCCTCGACCGCCGCCTCGCGTCATCGCCGCCTTCAGCTTCGGATCGCTCTTCGCCGCCTCGACGACGGCAAGCACCTGAGCGTAGCGCGCCTCTTCGCCCGGAACGGCGGCGCGTCGGCGAAAACCGCCGGCAAGCTCATCGAAGAATTTCTCGGGAAAGACCCATTGGGTTTCCGCCGCCGCCGCCTGGTCGATGTCGTTGGCGCCTTCGGGAGTGCGCTCCAGTCCTTGCTCTTCATGGTGCCGTCGTATTCCGACAGCGGATACATCATGACCGGCCGTAGCGCGGGCTGGATCGCCCGCCGGTCCTCGGCCGTGTCGTCCATGAAGAGGCGCGGTCCGACAAAGGCGCTGTTGGTCGAAGCGCGGAACACCTGGGTGATGCCCTTCGGTACCTCGCCCTGCCAGTTCGGGCCGACCAGCATGTAGAAGCCGGGGGTCGTGCCGTACATCTTACCGATCGTGGCGAAACTGTCGGTGCGTGAATCGACGATCTGATAGACCCAGAAGCGGTCGCCGAAGTCCGGCACCTGGATCACGACCGGAGAAAGATCGAGCCCGATAAACCCTGCGCCATAGACCACGTCCTGGTTGGGGCAAGCGACGGGCCGTTGCTCCGGCGAGATGTAGTCGGTGAGCATGGCGAGCTTGTTGAGCGGCGCCGAGGGAACCGGACCCGCCAAAGATGAAGTCTTTCACAGTCTGAAAGAAGAGCCGTCGGTTGTACATGTTGACCAGCGGCCAAGCCCAGAAATACGCGTCGCGCGCGACATGCCTGGCGTATTCTTCGGTGAACTTCACGCGCGCGTCGGGACCGGTCGGCATGCGCCTGAGCCCAGCGCGGCGACAGCGGGAAGGTTTCGGCGCTGCAGCGCGCTGCCGACGGCACTGAAAACGGCGCGGCCGCGCCCATGCGATGCCGCGAGCGTTCTGCCGACTCTCAGTGCGTGACATCCGAAGCGCTGGCGCCTCCGTTACGTTCACCTGCGTCGACCGGCGGGGGCGTCCACTCCCCGCGCTTTACGACGTCCTTCGGCACATAAGTTCGGAACGTCAGCGAGAACGGCTTGCCCTCGGGCGAAGGAAGCCAGTTCGATTCCGGCACGCCCGCGACCGGCTTCGGGCCGACCGCGAGCTTCAGCGAGCCGTCGGCTTCCTTCTGAAGCGGCGAGAAATTGTTGAGGTGGAACCTATTCAGCGGATTGGGAACGACGCGATAGTCGGGCACACCGACGAGAATCACGGACCAGAAAGCGTCGACGACGGCTTCCGGCAGCTTGTCGGCCGGAAAGTGCATGACATAGCTGTTCGAGCCGTTCAGCGTCTGCTCGTTGGCATCGCGCGTGGCGACGAAATAGATCACCTCGTCGGTCGTGTTGGCCCAGATGCCCGCATAGTTGGCGACCGTGCGAAGCCGATAGTCCGCGCCGTAGTTACCGGCCGGGCTGCCACCGACCCAATGATTGCGATAGGGCGCGCTCTTGGTGAAGGTGTATTCGATGAATTCCGGAACGATCTTGCGGATTTGCGCATCGACCGCGGCTCGCGCCTACTGGCCTGAGGCGACGTAGGCCGCGACAGCTCGAACCTTCTGCTGCATCGCGGCGGCGTTGGGAGCGACGTCGAGCGCGCTCGCCAGCGTGGCATCGACGTCGTCGAAAATCTCGACGCCCATCAACTCCTTGTTGTCGAACATCGGTATGGCGGGCGGCGCCTTGATCTTCGGCGTACCGAGGCCGTCGCCTTGAACGCCTGCTGGAGCTTCAGGGCCCCGTCCTTGTCATCCTTGATCTCCACACGGCCAAGCAGCTTGGCCTTGCTCGAATGCAGTTCGATGCGCGCGGCGTCCGCGGGAATTTTCACGGCCGAATTGGGATACACGAGCGCGAACTTCCCGAACGGCTTCGACGGGAAAATTCGCTCGTTGATATTGGCGATCACTTCGCCCCATTCGTCGAGAATTTGCGCGGTGTAGTAGCGGCCCTTGATCTCCGGCACTTCGAATATGACCGGCGTGTCGTCATCGACTGCGAACCAGGCTTCGAGATAGGCGGTATCGAGGTTCGGATTCACCCAGTCCGCAGAGCCGATCGGATTGTATTTTATCTGTTGTAGGCGAAGCCGGGCGCGCCGCGATCCATATGTTCCTGCCGGATCACCAGCGCGCGACCCAGCAGATAGATGTAGGCATCGGCGATCGTGTTTTCGTCCGGCGCCGGTACCGGCGTTTGCGCGCTTGTTGGCGCTGGCGCGATAGCTCCGACGGTCATGAATGCAGCCGCGCTAAGCAGTGCTTGTCTTCTATTCACGGCTCCCTCCTAGCGATCTGAAAGGCAATCGGTGGCGGCACTTGCGCCGCGGCGCCTGATCTCAGTGTTTCTTCAGTTCGAAGTGCCCGGGCTTCAGCCTTACACGAAGGCTGGCATGTCAGCCTCGGCTAGGCCGGCTGTTGGCCACGATTATCACACCGCCGTCTGTCGCAATCTATAGAGGTCACCCTCCAGTTTGGCCGGCTGGGATGTCCGGTTCGAGTCAGCAAGCTGAAAAACTTTGGCCGCGCAGATCTTTGGCTCCAAAAGCCGACACAAGCTGCTAAGCTCATCGGCACACTTAGGAGACAATGCATGCCTGTCAAAGTCGCCGTCGTTCAAACGCCACCGGTGCTGTTGGATCGTGCCGCGAGCATCGATCGTATGCTTGTATCGATCGATGAGGTCGCGGCCGCCGGTGCGCGGCTGATCGTGTTTCCGGAAGCCTATCTGCCCGGCTATCCCACCTGGGTATGGCGCCTGAAGCCCGGCGGGGACATGGCGCTGGCCGGGGAAATCCACACGCGCCTGCGCGACCAGGCGGTCGATCTTGGACGCGGCGATCTAGGCCCGGCGCTCAGGCGGCGGCGCAGCACGGCGTGACCATCGTGTGCGGCATGCACGAGATCGATTCCACATTTAGCGGTACAACGCTGTTCAATACGGTGGTGGTGCTTGGGCCGGACGGGAGCATTCTCAATCACCATCGCAAGCTCATGCCAACCAATCCTGAACGCATGGTATGGGGCATGGGCGATGCCCGCGGCCTGCAAGTGGTGTCGACCCCGGCAGGACGCGTCGGCTGTTTGATCTGCTGGGAGAACTACATGCCGCTCGCGCGCTATTCGCTGTACGCGCAGAGCCTCGAATTGTTAATCGCGCCGACCTGGGACTGCGGTGACGAGTGGGTCGCCAGCATGCGACACATCGCCCGCGAAGGCGGCTGCTGGGTGATCGCCACCGGAACCGCCATTCAAGCGAGCGACGTGCCCGCTGACTTTCCGGGGCGCGCGCAGCTGTTCCCGAATGAAGACGACTGGCTGTGCGACGGCGGCGCGCTCATTGTTCGCCCGTTCGGGAAGGTGGAGGCGGGACCGCTCAATCGTCAAAAGGGTGTCCTCTACGCCGATATCGATCCGGCAGCAGCCGGACGCTCACGGCGTTCGCTGGATGTCACCGGCCACTATGCGCGGCCCGACATCTTTCAACTCCACGTCAACCGGAAACAGCTGCCGCCCGTGCACTTCAGCGAAACGTGAGCCGCCGCGCCTCACGGGCTTGAGATGGCCTTTTCGCTGAGGTCCAAGAGCGCTGAGAAATGTCCGCTTCGGGTCTTGTGTCACGAGCATCGCCGATCCAAACGGTGGTGCGCAACTGTACGAGAGATGAAGGAGGGCCCTTCGAGGTCGGCAATCAGGTGTTGATCTCAAGCCACCGCAAGCTGCTGTCGTCAAAAGCGATGGTGGTGAACGTTGCGGAAAAGTCGGGACATGATTCCGGCAGGCGAGGTTGAGAGAGGCGAGCGCAAGCGAACCGCCGATGAAGTGTCGAAAGCGGATTAGGCGATGTCAAAACCGGGGGGTGACCCTTCCTCCGGGATCAGCTCGGGAGAACCCTGAAGCCTGCCTGAGCGGCATCCGGCATATAGGCGGCGCGAAGCTCAACCAGGCTCTTGTATGGAACGTGAGAACCTAGACGGCGATGGCAAGGGAAAAGGCACAAGTGGCTCAAACCGCGAGGCCGAAAGTACCGATGCGCCAGATAGGGACGGACTGCTTCGTAGTAGCGATGAAGCGGGGCAATGCCCGTGGAGCGAAGGGAGCGGGTCATCGCCATTTGGCTCGGGTCAACCGGCAACGGGAGGAACCCGGTGTTCAATGGAAGGCGGCAGCCTTCAAGCGGTGGCACGAGCCGGATAAGTCGAGAGGCTTAAGTCCGGTTCTGTGAGGGGCTCGGGGTGAAATTCCCCGGGCCTACTCGGCAACAGCGACGGATTGGTCCCACTTGTAACCAAGTTCCGCTCATCCCCCAATAGCCGACGTGCAAGCGGACATGCACTGGCTTCGCCTTCGGGCCAATAGCCGACATTGAATATCGTAACGCGGCGCTGGAAAGCGGATGGTGTCGAGCGCACATTTGCGATCATGACCGCCCGTCGCGCATCCGCTCCACCCTATCAAGTCAAGGTACGTCGGTGCACAATTCATGTTGGCCGATTTCGTTGGGACATCCTGGTGAACGGCAGGCCCGTGGAGTCGTCTCCCGATTCCTACTTTTCTCGCGGGGAAGCAAAAGCCGATGGGGTTGCTAGGCTGAAAGAGTTAGTGACTCTGCATGAGGCCGGAGGGTAGAAGCCGACACCTGCTTGATTTCAACAGGGGGCCGACCGGGCATTTCGGAGCGTCCGACGCGCGGCTCCACCGCGCCTCACCGCCAGCATCACCAGCACGTAGCGCGCCTTCGTCTCCGTCTAGCAGATGAGCTGCTAAGGTCGCCGCCAGCCATGACAGCCGAAGTTTTGCCGAAAGCCCCCGACGCCGCGCATCTGACCGACGTCCTGCGTCGCTCCGGTGCGCTTGCCGGCGGCCGCGTCTGCGAGGTGACGATCGAGCACTCGCGAGCGACCGTGCTGTCTCGCATCACCAGGCTGCGTCTCACCTACGAGGGCGCGGCCCCCGATGCGCCGAGCCACCTGTTCCTCAAGACCGCGCTGCCGGAGCGCGCCAGCGATACCTGGCATGGCCAGCAGGAGGTGGCATTCTATTCGCGGATTGCCGCGGGAATGTCGGCACGCCTCGTTCCACGGTGCTTCGAGGCGCACTGGGACCCGGACAGCAGGACGTGGCACCTCCTGCTCGAAGACCTCACCGAATCACATAGGCTCGCGACCGTCTGGCCGCTACCGCCCACGGTCGCGCAATGCGAGAGCATTATACGGGCGCGCGCGAGATTCCATGCCGGGTGGTGGGATGACCCGCGGCTCGGTAGCACGGTCGGTACGTGGTCAGACGACAATGCGATCGCGGCCTATCTGCAGCGCTTCGCACAGCGCTTCGAACGATTCGTCGAGCTCGTCGGCGACCACCTGTCGCGCGAGCGGCGTGAGCTGTACGAGCGGCTGCTCGCCGCGGCGGCGCCTCTGTACGCGCGTTACCACTCCCACCGGAATCTCACAGTGGTGCAGGGAGACGCCCACGTCTGGAACTGCTTCCTGCCCAAGGATGCCAGGAGTGAGGACGTGCGGCTGTTCGACTGGGACGGCTGGCGCATCGATACCGCGACCGACGACCTCGCCTATATGATGGCGATGCATTGGTATCCCGACCGCCGCCGCCACCTCGAGCGGCACCTGCTCGACCGCTATCATGCCGAGCTCGAGGCCCATGGCGTGCGTGGCTACGACCGTGACGCGCTCGATGACGACTATCGCCTCTCGGCGCTCTGGCAGATCATGACCCCGGTGTGGCAGGCGACCATCAACATTCCGCCGGTGATCTGGTGGAACAATTTCGAGCGGATCTTCCTGGCCGTCGACGATCTCGGCTGCCGCGATTTGCTGCCCTGACCAGGGCGCTGGGACGAGGCCGCGTTTCCGTAAGGGCCTGCTATGGCGCGCCTTACACCGAACGGCGGACCAGTGAGCGGACATTGGGATCGGCAGCTTAGGGCAGCAGCGGACACGAGCCTGGCTGCCCACAGCGCCCGCCGGTTGTGCAACGCTTCGTCAAGAGTCAGATTGACAAATGGACGGTTGCGGTCTGGTAGCGAAAATCAAGGTAGGGTCATTTCGAACGACCTAGTCGAGTTTGCTCGCGAGGGCGAGATGCTGACTCCCGACATGAAGCGGATCATTCAAGAGCAGCGACTCGGGTTCGTCGCGACTGCCGATCCAAATGGAGCACCCAATGTCTCGCCCAAGGGCACTTTCATAGTATTGGACGACGATACGATTGCATTCGGCGAAATCCGCTCGCCTGGGACTATCCGCAATTTGCGGGCGAACCCCCGCATCGAGGTAAACTTCGTCGATCCTTTCGTACGCAAGGGCTATCGTTTCGCGGGTACGGCCATCGTGGTGGACCGTGGGAGTGGCGCCTTCGAGGCGCTCCTGGGCCGTTTCCGCAGTGCGCTCGCGCCGCGCATGCGCGCCATCGTGACAATCACCGTGACGAAGGCCGCGGCGTTGACATCGCCTGCCTATGACGACGGGAAAACGGAGCCTGAGCTCAGACGGGCATGGACCTCGCGATTCCGCGAGCTTCAGCCGAACAAGCGGTTTGAGGAATGATCTCTTCGCACCGGATCGGGCGGTGCGAAATCGTTCGATTGACCCTTCGCTGGTCCGGTTTGGGTCAAAATCGGCAAGTCTCAGATTGAGCATATCTCTTCCGGTTTACCGGTTTACCCCCACGAGCCGACGTAGAAGCGGACATCGCCATTTCGTCGCGATGGGCCAAGAGCGGACCCTTGCCGTTCCCGGCGCCAGCGGTGACAATTGTGTGATTGGGGATTGACGAGGAACGGCCATGCGCATCCACAACATCTATGCTGACGAAAACGGAGAGACACACTTTCGCGACATGGAAATCGAGATGACCGAACATGGCCCGGATGGCTCAACTTCGGGACGGCTACCGGCCACCGGGATCGGCCCCGAGATCGACAAGCCGTCGCCATTCGCGAGCCCCGAGGCCGAAGCCGCGGCATGGCACCGGTTCAAGGGCGAGATTTTGCGCGAATGGAGCCGGCCCGGCCGGCGTCCGCGATATTTCTGGAAATTTGAATGCGAGCTCCCGCCAAACTGTGAAAGCGAATCGGAGGCCGTTTGGCTGATCGCCGATGCGGAGGAATGCAAGCTGATCGAGGAACAATGGATTAGGGCGATCAAGTATTGTGTCCGGCAACATCCGCGCGATCGCCGGGCCGCGAGAAAGTTGGCTCGCAGCTGGGGCGATTGCCCTGGCTGGCTCTTTGACGAGGTTGTTGACGAGATCGTCGCCGAGTTATCGGCGGCGGCGGTCGTGTAAGCTCAGGCGATCGCGAGAGAGCAGCAAGAGCCGGGACAACATACAAGTCGCCGGGATGACGCTGCTGCTCGAGAACATTATGAACGAGAAGGAACTCAGATGCAACCGGAGGGTGGTGTGGTGATACCAGGGCTGACCCGCTACGCTTGGGGACATGTAGTCACAGGTCTCAAGCGGAGGGTCGAGCGTTGAAGCAAAGGCGAATGTTGAAGAGCTTCGGTACAAGTGGTGCAAGGCAAGCACAAAAAGTACGGATCAGGGAACAGTTAGGCTTGACAAAAAAGGTTGGTACGGCCAGACGTTGTTTTGTGGCTACCCGGCATTGTTATCTTGGCGGCTATTCTCCTCAGATGGAGGTTGCCAGGCGCCTTTTTCATTGTCGTTCGACCAACCGCTGGCGTCGCAGTGGTCATCGTGATTGGGGCAATCCTACTTCTGCTTCCCAGCCAGGGCCGCGAGTTGGTGGATGGGATAAGCGATGCGTCCAAAATCTGGCCCATCTTGTTCTTCATTGCCGGCGTTTCCTTTTGGGCTTGGTATAGTTCGTTATCGGCTAAAGTAGCTCTCAATTTCAGCGAAGCCAGTTGGTTTGAAGACCTGCTGGCGCGTGCCCCCAAGTCCCTTCACGGTGAGATCACCGAAGATTACAACATTTATACCGTTATGATCCTTGGCGAGTGGCTCAGGACCACGGGTCTTGACCCTTTGGTCGGTGCGCCAACGCCGACGGAGGTCGCGGCGAACCGCAAGGAAGTCATGGACAAATGGCGGGCCAAGAACAGAGCCGTCGCCGACAGCCTGGAGGAAGCGGGCGATCGCTTGGTCTACACCATTTTGCTTCCACATATCTATCGTTTCATTGTCTACCTTATAGCAGCTATGGCATTGGTATACTCGTTGAGCCGCGCTATGGATACTCAGATCGGAATCGCACTCTTAGCACTTATCGTATGGGTCACGTTAGACTTGTTGGTTCATTGGAAACTGGCCTCAAAGAGCGCTACGATAGATCGCCAAGAAGCAGAACGCGTGCAAAGAATTATCCTGGAGAATGGAGGCATTTTGCTCAAGGTTCCCGTAATACTCGGGATTCAGTTCGGTGGGTTTTTTATGACAATATGGATTTTGTTTAAGGAAGCAGCCTGGAAACCTGCGGAATTTGAAATGAGTTCGGTCGGGATCGCCCTATTTGCATTTGGTTGCTGGGCGTTTCTAGCTGTTGTTATTACTGGAGTTCTGAGTACGATCAGAAGTAAATGGAAGATTTCGGCATTTGTCTTTTTGCTAATTATTATCACCGTGATGAATTTGTTTTTTGGAGATGAATTTCACCGTGTCGATACGTTTCGGGACGACGATCCCGAGCGCGACAAAATGAGCCTCGAGAGGGTCCGAAAACGTCCGACAGTCACTGAAGCAGCGACGCAGTTTGATGTGCTAGCCACGGCGGATGGGAAACAGTCGGCTCCGATTGTTTTCGTAGCAACGGCTGGCGGAGGCATCCGCGCCGCCTACTGGACAGCTGTCGCCTTGGGTCGCCTCTCGGATGACCTTCCAGGTTTTCCAGACCGTGTGTTTGCCATCAGCGGCGTCTCGGGAGGCAGCTTAGGGGCTGCCTTCATGGCGGCGCTGATCGCCCGCGGGCATCCCCCGCCGGAAGGCTTTGAGCGCACTGCAAAGAGGCTGCTCGAGCACGACTTCCTTGGGCCGACCATTTTACGCATGGCCTTCACAGAAATTTTGATGCCATTGTCGTACCCGGTCGGCTTCACCGATCGAGGCAAAGCACTTGAGCTCAGCTGGTCTGCTGCCTGGAGGCGAACGGTCGAAGGAACCGACAATCCGCTCGATAGCCCGTTTATGGCTCTCTGGGACAACATTCCGCAGGAACGCTGGCGTCCGGTCTTGCTCTTTAACGCGACTCATGAGGAACAGGGCAAGCGCATCATCACGAGTAATGTCAAGGTGACCGAGGGACCATTCACTGATGCCTGGGACATCCATGAACTGTTAGGAGGACGCGACCTGCCGCTCTCCACCGCTGCGCACAATAGCGCTCGTTTCTCTTGGGTAAGCCCTGCTGGTACCATTCTCGGCCCAGACGGCAACTCGCGCGGCCATGTGGTCGATGGAGGATATTTCGAAAACTACGGCGCGGTGACCACCCTAGAAATTGCACGGGCGGCACTGCTCGAAGTGCGCAATCGCAAGTTGCTTCTTCCGATCATTATCCAGATCAGCAGCGACCCGGAGCTGACCCCTCGCGATCAGCCGCGCGGGGGCGAAAGCAGCTGCAAGACTGCTGGCCGCGTTCTACCCTTCGATCCCAAGCATGACCCGAAGTCGGTCGCCGGTTTCTATAACGACGCGTTAGCACCCCTCGCCGGCATCTACGCGACCCGCAGCGCCCGTGGTATAGTTGCGAGCAAGGAACTTGCGACTTGGGCTGAGTGCTGGGCCGAGCGCGAACTTGGAGTGAAGCCCGTTTTCATCCATCTCGCGATGTGCAGCGAGGCACGCCCGCCACTGGGCTGGGTCATGACGTCGACCTCGCGCGATGGCATCGACGCTTTGCTGCGCGAGGACGAGGGCGGCTGCAACAGCAAAGACCTGCTGAAGTTGAAGCAGGCCTGGAGCAGGTTCTCCAAGTTCTAGACGGCCCGCTTTTTGGCTCCAGAAGGCGTCAAGCCTATCTCGCGCAAATTGACTTCAAATCGACCCGTGATGAGGCCATCACGTTTCCGTTCCGCCGGTGTCGGCAAGTGTGTGAGCACAAGAAGCGAGCACCGGCCCTGTGTGAAACAGTCGAACAGTCGCGCATGTCCTGCACGTGCACTGGCGCCAGGGAGTGCCATTCGAGGCGGAGATGTGAGGAGGGCGCACGGCCACCCACCCGAAATTCGGCCAGGGACAGAGCCGTGCCGCAAGCCAAGCCGCGGGCAATACCGCGCTCATGCGGGCCCATTAAATGCCAGTCAATCAGCAAGCTATCCCACGCACAACGGTAACCCGAAAAGGCGGCCCCTATGGACGGTTACGTCACGTAGGCGTAAACACGTCAATACTGTCGTCGATAAATCACGCAGCTTTTTCATCCTTCCTGCGGCCGTCCCACGAGGCCCTGGGTCGCGTATCGGATGTTCGAGGCGCCGTCCCGCGACCGCTCGGGCTCCCAGGGAACCACTTTCCTGCACAGCTGCTCGGTGGGTCAAGAACTTATGTAATCATGCAATGTGCGACACAGCCTTGCCTAGTCGCTCGGAAGATGACGGGAAACGCAGGAGCCGTGATGCCAGCTTCTAGTCTTAGCTAACGTCTAGAATTTGGGACGGCTGCAAGCTAGTTTCGGTGTTCGGACTTCCAGATTTTCAGCATAGGTACGAACATCCTAAATTCGCAGGTTGACTCCAGCCATCTTTTGCAGTTCTGGGGCAAGGCACGCTCTTCCAATGAGGGCGTTCGATCGCATTCGATCGTTCACCACTCTCTTGACGTTGCGGCTGTCTGCTCCGAACTGATCGCGCGGGATCGGGAGCGATTACGGCGGATCGGTGCTGCGGTTGGAATTGAGCTGGATAGGCTGCAAGGCGCGCTCCCATTTCTGCTCGCCCTTCATGACGTCGGCAAATATGCGCGTGCCTTCCAAGCGAAGTCGCCGGATCATTGGCCGGCCGAGGTGTTAGGCCCGTATCGATCCGTTCCCCAGAGCAACACCCATGTGGTTACTGGGTTTCAATTGCTGGCCAGCTTCGCGGAAGACGGACCGTGCCGCCAAATGTTCGACACTGTGCTGCCAGAATGGCGAGCCAGCGAGCGTAAGATTCTGTTCCGAGCTTTGGCGGGCCACCATGGACGGCCTCCCCAGGAGGGAGCGCGTTCTTCTCTCGGGCCCGACGATGCTTGCGAATTGTGTGTCAGGGCGGCGCAAGAGCACATCGCCGCGATGTTCGCGCTGCTCCGGCCTGCCGCGCTGCCACGTCGCTCTAGCTTCGAGTTGACCGTGCTTGCCACCGGCCTTGCCGGACTTTTTGTGCTCGCGGATTGGATTGGGTCGGCGGAAGCATGGTTTCCGTACACTGCATCGACGGATGACGACGAAAAATTCGAACGTTATTGGTGTCGGTCAAGAGATGCTGCCAGGCGAGCCATCGATGAAGCCGGTATCCTGGCGTCAACAGTGCAACCATTTGTTGGGCTGACCCATCTTTTCCCGAACTTACAGGCGCGAATCCCGAGCCCTGTACAGGCCTTTGCGGCTACGGCGCCCCTGCTCGACGGCCCGTCGCTCATTCTCATCGAGGACGTGACGGGTTCGGGCAAGACCGAGGCGGCGCTGACGCTTGCACATCGTCAGATGAACGCTGGACGGGCGAGCGGGATTTACATCGCGTTGCCAACGGAGGCGACCTCGAACGCGATGTATGCGCGGCTCGGCGCCAGCTTTCGTCGCCTGTTTACCTCTGAATCCTCGCCCTCACTCGTTCTCGCGCATGGTCGCCGCGCCTTGTACGAAAATTTCCGGGACAGCATTGTCGCTGCCGCGGCTCGTGCGGAGGCTGGCTACGGCAGGCAGGCCGTCGGCGGTGAAGAACGTTCGTCCGCCGCCGAATGTGCCGAGTGGATCGCGGATGATCGGCGCAAAGCTTTCCTAGCTGATGTCGGGGCCGGCACGATCGACCAGGCCTTGCTTGCGGTTTTGCCGGTGAAACACCAGTCGCTGCGCCTTTGGGGCCTCGCCGATCGCGTGCTGATTGTCGACGAGGCCCACGCCTACGATGCCTATATGACCCGTGAAATCGAGGCGTTGTTAGAATTTCACGCTGCGCTTGGAGGTTCCACGATCGTCCTATCAGCCACGCTTCCACGGGTCACCCGCCGCCGGTTCGCGAACGCATTTCGCGCTGGCGTCTCAGCGGAAGGCGCCAGCCCCTGCAACCTGCAGACCACCGACTACCCATTGGTGACGATCATTCGACGCGACAGCATGATCGAAGCGCCGCAGCGGGTTCGCGAACGACTTGCGCGATTCGTCACCGCCACTCGGGTGGACGACCTTGAGGGCGCGGTCGCGCGCGTGGTTGCAGCCGCACAAGCGGGGGCTTGCGTGGCGTTCGTGCGCAACAGTGTCGACGAGGCGATCGCTGCCTGCGATCGGATGCGCGCTGCAGGGCTAGATCCGCTGCTATTCCACGCGCGCTTCGCGATGTGCGACCGTCAGCGCATCGAAGCGGAGGTGATGGGGCTTTTCGGCCCGCTGGCGGATGCGGCAACGCGGCGTGGTCGCGTGCTGGTCGCTACACAGGTCATCGAGCAGAGCCTCGATCTTGATTTCGACTTGATGGTGACCGATCTGGCGCCGATCGATCTAATGATTCAGCGCGCCGGGCGGCTGTGCCGGCACCCTCGTGGCGTGCGACCAGTCGCGGGGCCGGAACTTGTGGTGCTGTCGGGTGATCCGATCGCCGATCCAGACAAGGACTGGGCCAATCGGGTGCTCGGCCGCGGTGCCCGCGTCTATCCCGATCACGCCCTGCTCTGGCGCAGCGCGCGCGCCCTGTTTGGTGCCGGTGGCATCGCCACACCTGAGGGCGTCCGCGCGCTGGTCGAGGCTGTGTACGATGAGGCAACGCGCGAGCGCACTCCGCAAGCGTTGGAGGACAGCGAGCGGCGCGCCGAGGGTGAGACCTCAGCAGCGTCTTCAATCGCGCAGATGAACGTCCTGCTGCTACGCCCGAACCTAGGGCGTCCGCACGTCGGGTACGCCTTCGACACCGGAGCATGGGATTCGGATGTCCGCACCCCGACGCGGCTTTCGGAGGACAACGTGCGCATCCGTCTGGGACGGTTCGCCGAGGGTGGGGTGAACCCCTGGGCGGAAGCCGATGAGCGGTGGCGTGCCTGGGCGCTGTCCGAGGTCTCTGTGCGCCGCGGCCGAATCGAGGCCGAGGACGACAGCGATCCCCAACTTGCGGCTGCTGTGGCGGCCATCAAGACGCAATGGCCGGAGGCGGAGCGCACCGTGCCGCTTATCCCATTGCAGGAAGACGGCGTCTCTTGGTGGGGGAAAGTTCGCAATTCCAGTGGTCGGACCGTTCGCGTTCGATATAGTGTCGTTACTGGACTTTCGTTCGAGTAACTCTTCCCACTTACAGTCAAAAGGGATGAACCGAAAGTCGGCTTCATGCCGGCATTCAATCGTTTCACATGGTCAAGCCGTTTTCGCTTGTCGATACGCCATGGTTGCCAGCGATCCGCGCCTCCGGCGCTCGTCAACTCATCCGGCCAGCCGACCTCACCAGCCGGATCGATACAGATCCCATCCTCGACATCTATTGGCCGCGTCCGGATTTCCGCTGCGCCACCCTTGAGTTCCTGATCGGCCTCCTAGCCGTCGCCGGTCCGCCGACCGATTGGGGCGCATGGTGGGACACGCCACCGACGACGGCTGCGCTCGAAGCGGCGTTCGCGCCGCTTGCTTCCGCATTCGGTTTCGACGATGGCGGCCCGCGGGCCTACCAGGACTTCGAAGGCCTTCAGGCGGAACCGACGACGGTCGAGGCGCTGCTGATCGAGGCGCCAGGTGCACAGACGGTTAGGAACAATGCAGCGCTTCTCGTCAAATCTGGTCGGGTCGACGTTCTCTCTCGATCAGCGGCTGCCGCTGCCCTGCTGACATTACAGACCATGGCGCCCGCCGGCGGCGCAGGTCATCGAACCTCCCTGCGCGGTGGCGGCCCTCTCACGACCCTCGTCCTGCCCGGGCTCGGCCGACGCTCTGGCATCGTTTGTGGGCCAACGTTCCGCCCGGCTCGGCACCGCCGTCAGCCGCCGACCTGCCGCGCATCTTCCCCTGGCTCGTCCCCACGCGGGTCTCGGACAAGAACGGCCGCACGACGACGCCGGTCGACGTCGATCCGCGACAGGCGTTCTTCGGAATGCCGCGCCGCATCCGGCTCGACCTTGAGCCCAATGTCGAGGGGGTCGCCTGCGACCTCACCGGCGTGGTCGATGACGTGATTGTGCGCACCTATCGCACCCGCCCCCACGGGACGAATTACGACGCCTGGGGCGGCGTGCACCCGTTGACACCGCATTACCGCGCCAAGCCGAGCGATTTGGTTCTCTCGCCGGTGCATGGCCAGCAGGGCCGCATGGGCTACCGGCAGTGGGTTGGGATGCTCTACGGTGATGCGGAGGCAAAACGTGTGCCGGCTGCATGCGTTTCGCTCTTCGTCAGCCAGCGCAAAGAAGACCTGCCGCGCGATGAGCGATCATTCCGCCTGATGGCCGCCGGCTACGACATGGACAATATGAAAGCCGTCTCGTTTGTCGAGGCCGAAACCCCGGATATCACGGTTCCAGACGCGCCGGACGAGGTCGCGCAGAAGGCCAAGGACTTCGTCGCGGCGGCCGATGTGGTGGCGCGCGCTCTCGTACAAGCCGTAAGGCTGGCGCTGTATGGGGACGACTTGGAGATCGGTAGCGACACGACCCCGCTTACTGCAGCGCGCGAGCGCTTCTGGGCAGAGACCAACGATGCGTTTTTTGAGCGACTGAATGCGTTTTCGAAGCAGCCGGCAGAACGGCTGACAGGCGACGCCGCAATCCTGCTCTCTCGCGCCTGGCTGGATTTGCTTCGTGACGCCGCGCTCGCCATTTTCGACGACATGGCGCCGGTCCAGGACGCGCGCGCACCCGACGTGAAGCGGGTGATCGACGCGCGCCGGTTTTTAGTAGCCTGCTGCTTGGGTACGCCAAACGCAGCGCGGACTTGTTCAAGCATTTGCGCCTACCGCTTCCTGAAGCCACAGCCAAGAGGGGCAAGGCGGCATGACCAGGTTCGAGAATACGAGGCCGCAGGTTGCTCGCCGCTGGTGGAGCAGCCTGCAAGACACACGGGAGGCCGGCCAGCCAAACCGTGGCCGCGACCGCGCGGCGCTCGCGAAACTCCGCCGTGCCTCAACCCCGATGCAGGCCATGCAGCCTGTGGTCTTTGATCTCTACGGCAAGCTCGGATTCACGCGCCAGGAGGTGGATCTCAAACTCTCACGCGTCGCCGCGGTGGCTGCCGTTCTCGCGCATGTCAAAGAAGACGCAAGACCCACCGAAAGCGGATTTCGACCTCGCGTCGCCGCGATCCTCGGTCATGGCGAATCTCCACCGATGAGCGAGTTGCGCTTCAAGCGACTCCTCGCCGCACGCAGCGATCAGGACATCTTCGTCCAGTTCCGCCGCGCGGTTGCCCTTCTTGGTGGCCGGAACATCGATGTCGGCGACCTCGCCGCGAGCCTGCTCACCTGGAAGACGACAAGCGCCGCATGCGCTGGGCCTTCGACTATTACGGCGCCAGCTTCGCGGCGCCGAAACCCGAAACCAATGTTTCCCGCATCGACGAGGATTGATCGCCATGGCCCGTTTCATTCAACTGCATCTGCTCACATTCTATCCGCCCGCCAACCTCAATCGCGACGACACTGGCCGACCGAAAACCGCCATCATCGGCGACAGCGAGCGGCTGCGCATTTCCTCGCAGGCATTGAAGCGGGCGGTGCGTACCTCCGATGTGTTCGAAACCAAGCTGAAGGGTCATCTGGCCAAGCGCACCCAACGGCTCGGTGACGACATTAGGAAGCACTTGATCGAGAAGGGCATGGATGACAAGGCGGCACTCGGCACCGCGCGCAAGATCGCCCAAGTGTTCGGCAAGCTCGAAGACGAAAAGTCGGATCATCCTGATTACATCCGCCAGCTCGCCTTCATCTCACCGAGCGAACGCGAGGCGGCATTCGCACTGGCCAATAAGGCGCTCGCCGGCGAGACGATCAATCCCCAGCCCGACGCCATTCTGACCAAGATCGATACCGCCGCCGACATCGCGATGTTCGGCCGCATGCTCGCCGACAACCCTGATTTCAATCGGGAGGCGGCAGTGCAGGTCGCGCATGCGTTCACGACGCATCGCGTGACCGTCGAGGACGACTTCTATACGGCCGTCGACGACCTGAAGAGGCCGGCCGAAGACACCGGCGCCGGTTTCGTCGGTGAGCTCGGCTTCGGTTCCGGTCTATTCTACCTATACGTCTGCATCGATGCCGATCTGCTGGTGCGCAATCTCGGCGGAAAGGACGGCATCGCCCGGTCAAGCGGTCGCGGCGCTGGTGGAAGCGCTGGCGACGGTGTCGCCGGGCGGCAAGCAAGCGAGCTTCGCCAGCCGTGCAAGGGCCGAATACCTGTTGGTTGAAAAGGGTTCTCAGCAGCCGCGTACGCTTGGATCTGCCTTTGCCAAATCGGTATCGGAAGCAAACGTCGTCGCAGCCGCCGTCAGAAAATCTCGAGACTTTTCGCGATGACATGGACAAGGCGTATGGCCCGTGCGCGGAGGCGCGCTATTGCATGCATGTCGGTGGCGGCGGCACGCTCGCCGAAGCGATCGAATTCGTGACCGCCTGGTGATCGTGTAATGAGCGAGCACCTTGTGTTCTTGCTGTATGCTCCGCTCGCGGCCATGGGTGGCGTTGCCGTCGGCGAGCAGCGCGCGGGCTTCGACCGGCCCGCTAAGTCCGCAATCCTCGGTCTCATTGCCGCGGCGCTTGGGCTCGACCGCAATAACGAGGCCGCCCATCGCGCCTTGGCGGAAGGGTATCGCCTCGGATTGGGGGAGATCTCGCGGGGTCGGCTTCTCTTGGATTACCACACTGCGCAGGCGCCGCCGCAGCGCAGGAGCCGGAGCTTCGCCACCCGACGCGAGGAACTGGCGCGGAAGGACGACCTTGGCACGGTCCTCTCAGTGCGCGAGTATCGCACGGATTTGCCTATCTGGTCGCGCTTTGGGCCCAAACAACACCGCGCTGGGAGCTTGGCCAGCTCGGTGAAGCTTTGCAACGCCCACACTTTACCCTGTACTTCGGACGCAAGTCTTGCTCGCTCGGTCTTCCCCTCGATCCTCGTGTGGTCGAAGCCGACGATTGCCGCTCGGCCTTCCAGGCCTATCTCACAGCACGCACTTCCGATCAGGTGAGTTTCCTGCGCGCCCTGCGGCTTGAAGGTGCACCGTCGACGCTGGCGCTCGATCTCGACCGGGCGAGCGATCGGGTCAATGTGATGCGCATCGAGCGTCGCCGAGACGCGCTGGAAAGTCGAGGGCGGTGGCAATTCGGCCTGCGTTCGGAAGCGATTCAAGGGAAGCAAGAATGAGCGGACTTTTTTTCAGCCGAATCAGCCTACGCGCAGATCCCTCGGTTGCAACGCTCGCGCCCATCTTGTTCGATATGGCCGGTCGGCATCGCAGCGAAGCGTCTCGCCGTCTCGTCTGGACGCTGTTTGCAGACAATCCGGATCGCAGGCGCGATTACCTGTGGCGCGAAGACGACGCCGGGCGCTTCTATGTGCTCTCGGCGCGTCCACCCGAGGATCGGCATCGCCTCTTCAAGGTCGAAACTAAACCGTTCGATCCTGCTCTGTCTCCCGGTGACAAGCTGGTTTTCAGCCTCCGCGCTAACGCGACTGTCACTCGCCCAAGGGGAGGTGGCACGCGAGCGGGCAAGCGCGACGATGTGGTCATGGCAGCCCTCAAGCCAATTCCGAATCACCAGCGCGCAAAACTGCGCCGGGAGATGATCCGGCGGGAAGGCCTCCTGGCTGCGCCGGCAGGGGGCAGCGGCAGGCTTCGAGTTCGCGGATGCCGAAATAGCGGTGGATGGCTACGAGCCGTTGACCATTCGCGGTAGTGGTAAGTCCGCCCTCAGGCTCAGCGTCATCCAATTCGACGGGCGCGTAACTGTGCAGGAGCCGAATGCCTTTCTTGCGAAAGTCGCGCAAGGCTTCGGACACGGCAAAGCCTTCGGGCTCGGGTTGATGCTTCTGCGCCGGCCGACGGCATGAGCCATATCCCGCTTCCAGGCCTGGCTCCTCCGCGACCGCTGCCGCTTAAGGAGCGCTCCTCGATTATCTTCATCGAGAAGGGCAATGTCGACGTGCTGGACGGAGCTTTCGTCGTGGTCGACAAGAACGGCATCAGGACGCACATCCCCATCGGCGGCCTTGCCTGCCTGATGCTGGAACCGGGCGTCGCATCAGCCACGCGGCAGTGGCGCTGGCGGCGCGCGCGGGCACCCTGCTCACCTGGGTCGGTGAGGCCGGCGTGCGGCTCTATGCGGCGGGTCAGCCGGGCGGCGCGCGCTCGGATCGGCTACTTTTTCAGGCTCGGCTCGCGCTTGACGACGAAGCGCGCCTCAAGGTCGTGCGCAAGATGTATGCGATGCGCTTCGGCGAACCGGCGCCGGAACGCCGTTCCATTGATCAACTGCGCGGCATTGAGGGTGTACGCGTGAGGAAACTCTATGAGCTTATCGCCCAGCGTCACGGTGTGAAATGGAAGGGCGCGAATATGACCCGCACGTTTTTGGCACCGGCGACATTCCCAATCGCTGTCTCAGCGCTGCGACCTCCTGCCTCTATGGCCTTGCCGAAGCCGCGGTGCTTGCCGCCGGCTATGCGCCGGCCGTCGGATTTCTGCACACAGGCAAGCCGCTCTCGTTTGTGTATGACGTTGCGGACGTCTTCAAGTTCGAGACCGTGGTGCCGGAGGCGTTTCGCATTGCTGGTGAAGCGATGCGGGGAAGCTCGCCGATGATCCTGTGGGCGCGGTCCGACGAGCGTGCCGTGACGCTTTTCGAAAGACCGCGCTCTTGGAGCAGTTGATTCCTTCGATCGAAGAGATGCTCGCCGCCGGCGAGATCGCTCCGCCTCAAGCGTTCCTCGAGGCGCAACCGCCTGCCTTTCCCGATCCGGCGCCGACGGGCGATGTTGGTCATCGTGGTTGAGAACGCACCGCCTCGGTTGCGCGGCAGGTTGGCGGTCTGGCTGCTTGAGGTCAGGGCCGGAGTTTATGTTGGCACATACTCCAGGCGCACGCGCGAAATGATCTGGGAGCAAGTGCAGAGCGCGATTGGCGAAGGGATGCGCGCCTGCTGACCGAGGAATTCGAGCAAAAGCTCGACCCGGCGGCGGGGTGAAGCGCGGCGCACTTCGGCGATGAAGCCGGCAAAAGGTCCTTCCAGAATTCGGACGCGGGTGCCTTTAGGCAGGGTGGTGGCGTCATAGGCGCCGGCCTGTTCGGCCAGCGGATTGCTTCGACCTGTCGATCCGGCACGCGTAGCGGGATTTCGTTGGCGGCGACGATGCAATCGACCCAATAGAGCCGGCGGACGCGGTGCCATGGGTCGCGATCGATGTCGAAGCGTGTGAATACGTACTGCCGGAACAATGGCGCGCTGACCTTGATCAGCTTGCGGCCGCGTTTGGCGTAGTGCGTTTCGTACGGCAGGTACGTTTCGAGCTCGAGCGCGCCGATCGCCTTGTCCGCCTCCCGCTTCGCGATAGCGCAGGGTGCGCACCAGATACCATTTCGGATCGGCCGGGACCGAAAGCGGGATGAGCGCCGTCATCGTAAGAGCCATTGCTACCGTGGCATGACCCGACATGGTGCTAATGCTCGCCGGCCTGGCAAGCGGCGGCGCGACGTTTTCCTAAAAAGAATCCTCCGAATTTAAAAGCACCGAAGTAATGCGGGTTAGCCGGTCTGCCCGGCAAACCGGCTAGCGAATTTTTTGCCGTCCATTTCATCGTGCCTCATCAAATACTCGGCAACGCGATGCACGCTCGGTTCTTGCTTGCGCAGAATTTCGCGGGCCAGTTCTTCCCCGGCCGATTTGATCTTGTTGGTCACAGCCTCATCGAGGTCCAGCCCTTCGAGGAGCAGATCAAAACTGACCTGATCGCCAAAATGCGCGCGGCTGTGCGTCGGGGCCTCAAACAGCTCTTGCGCCACCTTCCCGGCCCAAATAATCGCGGCTCTGTCCCGAACAGATAATTCGCCTTTGAGAGCAAGGGCCATTCCGGCCGCGCCCTCAAGCCCGTCAGCTTCGCTAATGTCAATGTAGTTCACCCGGCAGTCCAACATAGCCGCGACAACAGCGTGCCCAGCCTCATGGTATGCCGCCCCACGGCGATGCCGATCTGTCATTGAAGCCTCACCTGTCAGACTGGCACGCTCGCATCCGCTGCCTACTTGCGCAACCAGCGCCACGGCCGACACGACGGCGCGGCTCGGCGTCGTGTGGCTGCGGTTATCGTGGCTGCTCGCGCGGATCGTCGGCCAAGCCGAAGCCCGGCGACGCCGGCAACGTGACGATGTTCGGCCGGCGCTCGACGCCGCCGTCCGTCCATCGCCGCACGATCACGTAGCACCGCCGTTGTGGCGCATCCGGCTCGGGCATGATGGCTGCACACGGTGCTGATCGCGGACGCCGTTGGCAAGGTTCGCTCGGGTCGCCGACGTTGGGCGCTGGTGCGTTTTTGAGGCCGGGCCGGTATCCGGTATAGGGTCGGGCGCCGGACGCATGGGCGGGCTGCATTGACATACGGACTATTGCGACATACTGCAACATCTTGCGAAATGCTACTAAGGAAATGTCATGTCGGTCCGTAAACGGAAGTGGACAACGCGGCTAGGCGAGGCTCGCGAGGCCTGGATCGTTGATTACACCGACCAGGACGGGGAGCGCCATATCGAGACATTCGAGCGCAAGCGGGACGCTGACGAGCGTCAGGCCGCTGTCAAGGTAAGCGTGAAGGAAGGCACCCACACGGCGGCAAGCAAGAGCATCACCGTCGCCGAGGCGGCCGACAATTGGATCAGGTATGTGGAGCTCGAAGGCCGGGAGCGCTCGACCGTGGCACAGTATCGCCAGCACGTCGACCAGCACATTAAGCCGCGCATCGGCCGCGAGAAGCTGGCAAAGCTGACCACACCGCGCGTCAATGCATTTCGCGATGAATTGCTGAGGAGCATGTCCCGCCCGCTGGCCAAAAAGGTGCTCACCAGCCTGAAATCTGCGCTCAAGGATGCCAAGCGCCGCGGCAATGTCGCTCAGAACGTCGCTGCGGACGTATCCATTGCGGCCGATCGGCGTAACAACGGCCGGCTCGAGGTGGGCGTCGACATACCGACACCCGACGAAATCAGGCGCATTCTCGGGGCTGCCAAGGGGCGCTGGCGCTCGTTGCTGGTTACTGCAATCTTCGCCGGGCTGCGCTCATCCGAATTGCGCGGGCTGCGCTGGTCGGACGTCAATCTCAAGCGCGGCGAATTGCATGTCCGGCAGCGCGCCGACCGGTGGGGCACCATCGGCAATCCCAAATCCGAAACCAGCGAGCGCACGGTTCCGCTCGGCCCATTCGCGCTGCACACGCTCAAAGAGTGGAAGCTGGCATGTCCGAAGGGCAGCCTCGATCTTGTGTTCCCGAACGGGAGCGGCAACGTCGAGAACCACGGCAACATCATCCAGCGCGGTCTATGGCCGGTGCAGATTGCCGCCGGCGTTACGGTGCCGGTGCCCGACAAGCACGGCAAGCCCGAACGCGACAGTAAGGGCAACCCAATAGTGACAGCGAAGTACACAGGCTTGCATGCGTTGCGCCATTTCTTTGCGTCGTGGTGCATCAATCGGAAACAGGACGGCGGCCTCGAGCTGCCGGTCAAGCTGGTGCAGGAGCGGCTAGGCCATAGCTCAATTGTCATGACGAGCGACGTGTACGGTCATCTATTTCCACGGCGCGATGACGGCAGCGAATTGGCCGCAGCGGAACAGACGCTCTTGGCGTGATCTGGCGGCCAATGCGACACATACGCGACATGCGTGAAAATTCCCTTGCAATATCAGTGGAAGAATAAAGCATTATAATCCGTGTGTCGGGGGTTCGAGTCCCCTCCTCCGCTACAAATGGCATGTTGTCCGGCCCGACGGCGTTTGGCTAATCGGCGTATCCCGCCCTGCAAGGTCATGGCGCCGTGCGACAAACGTGCTACTTGGCGGCGGCGCAACCGCTGATATACTGCTGACCTAGCTTCGGGCTAGAACACCATCGCAGTTCATTCCAAGGGGGCGACACATGGCATTGGAGCGCATCAGGCGGGTTCATTTGGGCGACAGGGGTGCTGAAGTAGCCAAACTGCATAAGGGCTTACGTTTTATTATCCGCAATCAGCCCGGCATTTCCGATGGCGACCGTGAAATGTTTCAAAGTCGGCTCGCGCCCGAGGTGTCCGCGCGGACGTTCGGGCCTGTGACCGCGGAGATTGTTGGGCTCTGGCAGAATCAGCTGAAGGAACGGCGTGGTGAAATGCCTGAGAAATCTTGGAGCCAAAGTGAGGAACCTCCCGATATTAGCTAACGGGAGCGGCACCGGCGACGTCGACGGGGTCACAGCCGATGCGCTGACCTGGCTTCTCAGACTACTCGGTGGCTAACGCTTCTGCGATTTGGGTGCATTGTGAAGACCTGATGTGACGAGCAGTGGACCTGCGGTCGGTCGAGGAACTTCGCAAGTGGCAGTATCTTGGTCTCGATTTCGTTGTAGTCGACAACGAAACTGGCGAAGGCGTTACGCGCGTTCTGCTGGCGGCGCTGCAGTCCCGTGATGCGATCGAGCATGCGCTGAAGGAGATCAAACTGCCGAAGCGCCCGCGATTCCGGGTCAGCGTGCAGCGCGAGGCGTAGGAACCCACTATCCATCCGGAAGCTGTGCGACAAACCGCAGGCGCTCGTCCACGACCGAACACTCCCTCCACGGCATTCAACACCTCCCCCATGCAATTGCATGGGGGAGGTGTTACCCATGTGTCCGGTACAAACTGTCACCGATGTCTCGGGCCGCTCATTCGGGCGCCGACGATCGCGTTCCCAGGGCGCGTGGCTTCGATGCGACCGGTCCGCTGATAGGGACCTCCGCTACCGCGTAAGCCCTGTGAGAACCTGCGGGGAACCGCTCACCCTACCGACTGTCGAGGTGCGGGTTCTCGATCCGACCGCCCGCTGCGGGCATCGACCTGGTGGCGGCCTGGGCCAGGGGACCAAGCGGTACCTCGACATCCTTGTCGAGCCCATAGACATCGTTGCGGAACTGGACGGTGCCGTCGCGCTTCATCCATCCGGTCAGATAAATCCAGGCAACCGGAATCTTCTTGGGCAGCTTCACCTCTCGCCGGTCGCCTTGCGCGATGGCGGCGTCGAGCGCGGCACGGTCCCATCCCGGCACATCCTGCAGCACCCAGGTCGCCAGCTCCCGCACCTCCTTCACCCGCGCGCAGCCGTGCGAGAGGAACCGGTAATTGGCGTCGAACACGTTCTTCATGTTGGTGTCATGCATATACACGGCCTGTCGGTTCGGCATATCGATCTTCACCGCGCCCAGCGCGTTCCAGCTGCCTGAGTCCTGTCGAATACTGAAGTTCGGCGCACGATCCGACGACCAGTTGATGCTGCGGGGGCTGATCTCGCGCTCGCCGGAGAAAACGCGCATGTGCATGCGCTCCAGGTAGCGCTTGTCTTTTCGCACCTTCTTGATGATCTCGTTCTTGGTGATCGAGAGCGGAACGTTCCAGGTCGGATTGAGGACCACCTGATTGATCGCCGCGGTCAGTGTCGGCAACTCGTGGTCGCGGCTACCGACGACCACGATCGAGCTGCGCTCAACCTTGTCGCCGGCCACGGCCTCGACGGTTGCAGCGGGAATATTGAGGGCGACGTAGCGCTGCGCGAAGGTGAAATCGAAGGAGGCGAGCCGCTCGAGCGAACCTTTGAGCTGGCGGATGCGTGCGGCGACCGGCACGTTCATCGCAGCCAACGTTTGAGCTCCGACCGAGCCGGTGACCTCGAGACCATGGCGCGACTGAAACCGCTTTACGCCCTCGACCACGTCGTTGTCGTAGATCTCGCCTTTTTCCTTTTCGGGGCTCAGGTCGTTCGTAACGGCGAGCCGGCGCCGCAGGACGGCGACGCCTGGGCCCTTCGCCCCAGGTGCCAGCTTCGCCTTCTCAGGCAGCGTGGGCCAGCCGCCACGCGCGTGAATTTCCGAATAGGCCTGCAGCGCCTGCCGCAGCCGTTCCGCCGTTCCAGCGTCAAACGTGGCTTCGGTCGACGCTGCCGCCGCGTCGGGAACCGCGCTCCCGGCGGATTGACCCCATGAGGGCCCTGCCGTCACGAGCACGCCAAGAACGACGGCGAAGGCATAAGGAACGGCTGCGCCGCGCATTCGCCCCTCCCAACTCGGAATCGCTCGAGCGTACCGAGTGTCAGCGATCCCGAGAAGTGCATGGCGAGCACGGGAATGGGTCGCGTGTTTCGGGGATTGGAACCCCCGGAAAAATGGCGCCAAAAATCTCAGTTCGATTGTGACTTGTTGAGTTGCACCCGAGCGTGGTACTATAGTAGTGCATCCGTCAGGGATGCCGTCACCGGTTGGGGCTCATCCGGTTCGCTGCAGTAGACCGCGAACCAAAGTCACCACGGCCGCGACTTGATGTGTTGTGTTGTGTCGGGACAGCACTTGGTCGGAGGGCATCGCATGGCATTCGGCACCTACGATTTGCAAGGTCCGATCTCTGACCTGCGTCGGCTGCGAACAGCCACCGGCGCGACGGTGCGCGCCGGCCTGATCGGCGCGATCGCTGTCGCCGGGTTGGCATTCCTGCCCACAACCGCGTCGGCGCAGTCTCAGGAGGTGGCCGGCGGGCCGCCGGGTACGCTGCTCAAATTCGTGATCCTCAGCCGCCATGGCGTGCGCTCGCCGACCTTGGACCTGAAAGAGCTCGCCACCTGGACCAAGTCGCCGTGGCCAGAATGGACTTGCGCGACCAAGACATGCGCCCCCGGGCAGCTCACGCCGCGCGGCTACGAGCTCGCGACGCAGATGGGCGCCTACTATCGCCGGTACTTGGCCGCGCTGCTGCCCGAGACGCCCCAGACGCCGTGTCCCGACCCGCACGATCTGTTCGTCTGGGCGGACGTCACCGATACGCGCACGCGCGACACCGCCCAGGCACTGCTGCAGGGTTTTCGGCCCCGCTGCGATCCCGGCCAGTATATTCGCACACGGGCGCCGAACGATCCGATCTTCCATCCCGTCGGCAGTTGTCGACTGGACGCGGATCGCGCCGAACAAGAGATCCGCGCAAAGCTGCCGAACGTCCTCGACTCGCTCCGCAACGAGCTCAGTCGGGCTCAGAATGTGCTGCAGTGCTGCGACCGGCCTCTGTGCGAGAAGGTCTGGGGCGAGACTTGCCGGGCCGGCCCGCCGCCCAACAGCTGTCAGCTCGACAACCTCCCGACCTGTGTCGTTCGTAGCCCGAAGTCCGGCGCTGCGACCAAGGTCCAGCTCGGCGGCGGCTTGCGCATAGCGTCGACCTTTGCCGAGATCCTGCTGCTCGAATACGCCAACGGCTTCAAGGGCGCCGAGTTCGGCTGGGACAGAGTCAAAACGCCGGAGGAGCTGACCGCGCTCTTCCGCCTCCATACCGAGGCCTTTGACTTGGAACAGCGGACACCGACGATCGCGCGGACGCAGGGCTCCGCACTGCTGCAACGGATCCTGTTCGCGCTGCAGGTCAACGCGCCGAAGGACAAAGTGAGCGACGCACCCGGAACAGCCCCGCAGGGCACCAAGTTTGCCGCCTATGTCGGGCACGACACCAACATCTCCAATATCGGGGGAATGCTCGGGTTGAGCTGGGACCCTCCGGCGGGCCAGCACCCCGGGTACCAGAAGAACCAGACGCCGCCTACCGGCGCGTTGACATTCGAGCTGCGCGAGGTGGGTGGAGCCCCCACGCTGTACGTCGCCTATGTGGCGCAGTCGCTGGCGGACATGCACGCCGGCACGGCCGACCAGCCAGTCCGCACGCCGGTCTCGGTGCCTAATTGCAGCGGCAGCGCGCCGTGGTTCCCCTGCCCGCTCGCGACGTTCGAATCCCTGGTGAATGCACCCGAAATGCTCGATCCGAATTGCGCGCAGTGAGCTCGCGCGTCACGAACGAACCTAAAGGTCCGCCTCACCCTGGCGCGCGACGATGCTGAACAGGTGCGAGCATTGCTCGCGTACCTTACTGATTTCGCGGCGGCAAGCTTCCTGAGCGCGCCGGGAACCGATCTTTCGTCGGGTCGCTCGCCGCCAAGGTGGCCCCTTAAAGGAGGATGAGGAAATGCAGCCCGCAAAGTGCACGATATTTCAATCCACTTTCCTCGGGATGGCCGAGGATCCGCGCAAGGATGGTTGCTGGGAAAACATGTGGAAGACAATTCAAAACGGAAAGCAGCCGTTCAAGTATATCGACCGCCTGGAAATCGCGTTTGCGGACATTAACGCAACTGATCCGGACAAAGCATTCTTGAGCTATACGGGCCCGAACTCCGATAAGGCGGTCAAAACAATAGACGAAGCCAAACGACAAAACCCCGGCATCCAAATTATTGCGCAGATGGGGTGGGCGAGCGGGTTGCTTCCGCTCGTGGCCGATCCGAAGAAGGCGGAGTCAAGGCTCGATACTTTTGCGAAATCAATCGGATCGTTCGTCGACGATTATCGTCTACAGGGAATAGATTTTGACTGGGAGTCAGTGCCGGCAGAAATGACGATGGAGAGTGCAACGCATCTATTCACCCAGACAAGACAATCTCTTGGCCCTGGGAAAATTATGACTATCACCCCGGATCGTCCAGACCCCAAGGGGCAATCCCTCGATGTTGCGAAAGTGAATGAGCTGTTCGACGCTGTCATTGCTCAGTCATATGAGCGCGTCGAGTACATAGATAGTTTCATCGCGGCGAAAATAAAGAGCTCGATTTTGTTTTGCGGGATATCCTCGGAATACGCTCCGGACAATCCTTTTTGGCCCCCAGGCGGGGATATAAGCAAGTACTATAGATGCGGTGAAAAAATACAGCCTACCCGGCCTGTATTGCTGGAGAATAGACAACGACGACACGGCGAACGGCGTGCCGAGATACACGATCACGTCGAAAATGCGGGAATATTCGCGGGGAGAAAAACCTAACCCGCCATTGTTCCCTTAGACATTCTCGGGCGCGGTATGAACGTGGCGGATCTCCGCTGCAAACAGTTCGAACTCGGCATAGCCGAACAGCGGAAGCGCCGGCGCGGACGAGGCGTCTACCCGATCGCTGTCACAACGGCTGCGCGAGCGGGCGGAACCGCTTTGCCGCCACGATGCCGAGCACGACGAACAGCGCCAGCACCAGAACCTGCGCGATCAGGAACGGCGGCTCGGATTGGGTCGGCGCCAGCGGCCTCAGGAAGGCCAGCTTCTGGAACGCCTGCACGACGCCGACGAAGACGTTGAGGTAGAGCGCCGCCAGCGCGGTCGCGACATAGATCCATCGCCAACGGCCGGCGAGGTGATGGACGTAGAGGGCGACGATGGCGACCGCCAGCAGCACCAGCGACAGCACCCCGAAGATGTGCGACGGCAGGATTTGCGTCGCCGGCAACGGGAACCCGGTGAGGCTGGTGAGCACCGTGGTGGCGAGGAAGACCGCGGTCAAGCCGCCGTGCGACTTGGCGGTCAGCATGCCATAGAAAACCACCAGGCCGGTCGCGATTCCGACCAGGCTCAATGCGACATGCACGAACAAGAGCGGCGACATTCCGAGGATCATGATCCGAGCCCCTTCGTTGTTTCACTGACGGTGCAGACGAACGGCGCACACCGCGTTTCCGTGTCCCGCACGCGGTGCAGCGCGAAGCGCTGCACTGCGCCCGGGACACAGGCTGGGTCACGCTTCAGTATCATTGGGACTAGCCGCCGCCCATGCTTTCGGTTCGGCGCCGGATTTCCAGCCGCACGAGCGGGTCCGGATCCTGGCCGACGACCTTGCCGACGACGATCACCTGGTTGTCGGGCCCATGAACGGCATTGCCGATTCCGATCGACTGCGCGGTCGCGGATTGCGCGATCATGCTGAACGCGATGAGGCTCGCCAACAGAAATGTGACGCGCATGCGCGGCTTCTCTGGTTCAGGTGAAGGCGGTTGAGGGCGGCCGGCTCCGGGGGGAGAGCCGGCCGCAAGCGGCCCAGGTCGAGGGAGGGGGGACAAACCGGGCGCGCTAAAGGGTTACGCATGCGCGAGGACGCATGCGTTATCAGTTGTGGCCCGGCGTGCTGGCGTCGCTGCCGTTGACCTCGCGATCGTAGTTGCTCGACGGACCATAGTAGCGGGGGCTGTAGTAGCCGGGGGCGTAGTGTCGGATTGGTCGATTGACCAGTTCCTGGCCCCAACCTGGCTGCGCAACCGAGACATTCGGGCCGAGGGACAGGCCGAGACCGAGCGCCACCAGCAGGGCTTTGGAAAGGTTGCGAAGGCTCATCGTGGGCTCCTTCAGGTTCGATTTTCGTCCGCGGGAGAAGCGGCCCGAGGCCGCCCGCCCGCTGCATCGCTCAACCTGCCGTATTGGGGCTGCGCGCGATGTCGGTATCAACGGTGACACTATGGTCGCGACGGCCGTCGGCCTCCATTGCACGAACGGTCATCGTGCTCATACCTTGGTTTGAAGGCGGAACGCCCCCGGTCGTGATATGAATAGCTGCGGCGTTGGAGTATCGGGGGAAACTCGAACGGGATGAGCGGGAATCCGGTCGTCCACATCATCGACGACGACGAGTCGCTGCGCAGCGCGCTCGCGAGCCTGTTCCGCTCGGTCGGGCTCGAAGGCCGCACCTACGACTCGACCGGCGCTTTCCTCGCAGCGCCGCGACCGGAAGCGCCGGGCTGCATTGTCCTCGACGTCCGCCTGCCCGGCATGAGCGGGATCGATTTCCAGGCCCAGCTCACCGACCTCGGCGTGCGGCTGCCGGTCGTGCTGATGACGGGCTACGGCGACATTCCGATGTCGGTCAGGGCGATGAAGGCCGGCGCCATCGATTTCCTCTCCAAGCCGTTCCGCGACCAGGACATGCTGGACGCGGTTGCGGCCGCGATCGAGCGTGATCGCGCGCGCCGCGCGGCTGACAGCAAGCAGGCGGGACTGCGCGACCGCTTCGCGACGTTGTCGCCGCGCGAGCAGCAGGTGATGATCCTGGTGACCGCTGGCAAGCTCAATAAGCAGGTCGCCGGGGAATTGGGGCTGAGCGAGATCACGGTGAAGATCCATCGCGGCGCGGCGATGCGAAAAATGGGCGCCAGAACGCTCGCGGACCTCGTCCGCATGGCGGAATCCTTGAACCTCAAGGCGCCATGACGGCGCTGCGGTGAGCGCGCGGGTGCATGCCTTTCGCCCAAGCCGATCTCCTAACACCTGCGTATGATTCCCCTGGCGTGGCGGTTCTGCGAGGCTCCTACGACTAAAGACCAATATCTTGGTCGTGGAAGGACATTCGTGTGCCCCCGGGACAGCTGATTTCGGTCATTGACGACGACGATTCGTTTAGGTCCGCCCTCATCGGGCTGATCCGCTCGTTCGGCTATAGCGCCTGTGGTTTCGAATCCGCAGAGGCGTTTGTGGAGTCCAGCTACATGCGGAGCTCTGCCTGCGTCATCACCGACGTTCAGATGCCGGGCATGAGCGGGATCGAGCTTCAGCAGTTCCTGACGCGGTCGCAATGTGCCGTGCCGGTCATCATGGTGACGGCACGGACCGAGCCCGGGCTCGAGCAAAAGGCGCTGTCGAGCGGCGCGATGTGCCTGCTGCGCAAGCCGTTCCAAACCGATGTGCTGATGGCGTGGCTGCAGAAGGCCCTGAAGGTCTAAAGCCGCGCCGCCGATCCGCTACGGCTTTCGAGCCCGGTCATCCCAGGGGTGCTGCCTTCCCTTGAGATATATGCATTACTTTGCCGCCACCGGTCCCCTATGATCGAAGCATTGCGCTCGACAAATCGTTCGGCGCGACTGCCGCAGCGACGCATTCTTGACGCCATGCGGACGCTCGGTCACTTCCGCTTTGCGCGGGCATCCGCGGGGCTTCTGAAGTTCGCTGACGACGAGCTCCGACGGCATGCGCTGGCGCAGGCGATCTGCGGCGTCTGACGGAGCGCAGCACGTGGCCGCCGCAACACAGCCGTACCCGCTCTTGACCAAGCTCCTCGGCTTCATCGGGCTCGGGCATCGCGTCCATACGAACCCTCACGAGATCGGGCCCGAGCTTCAATTGACGATCGATACGATCCCGGTCCTGGTTGCCAGACACCGGGCCGACGGCGTCCGCGAGTACGGAAACAAGCAGCTGCGCGATTACCTGGGCCCCGGCGTCGCGATCGAAGACACTGCCGCCATCATCCACCCCGATGACATTGCTCGCGTGAACGAGGTGTGGCGCATTCACGTCGCCTCGGGAGAGCCGTCGGAGACCGAGCAGCGCATGCGGCGCGTCGATGGCGAATATCGCTGGCACCTCGTTCGCCGCGCACCGCTGCGCGACGAAAACGGCGAAGTGATCAAATGGTACGCGGTCGGCATCGATATCGAGGACAAGAAGCGGGCCGAGGCCGCGTTGCGGGAGAGCGAAGCGCGACTGGCGGCGGCGAAGCGCGAGCTCGAGGCGACCATCGACACGGTCCCGGCACTGGTCGCAAGCTATGAGCCCGACGGCTCGCGCGATTTCGTCAATCGACCCTGGCGGGACTACACCGGCATCTCGCAAGATGAGGCGAAGGGGAAGAGCTGGTCGATCACCGTTCATCCCGACGACTTCGCCGCGGGACAACGCGAATGGCAGGCCTGCCTGGCGGCGTCCAGGCCGTTCCAGATGGATCAGCGCTTCCGGCGCGCCGACGGCGAATATCGATGGCACATGAGCCGCCGCGTCCCCCTGCGCGACGACAACGGAAATGTGCGCAAATGGTACGGGGTCGGCTTCGACATCGAGGAGAAGAAGCGCGCCGAAAGTGCGCTGCGAAGGAGCGAGGCCTACCTGGCCGAGGCCCAGCGGCTAAGCCACACCGGGAGCTTCGGTTGGGACATCGTCGGCGGCGAGATTTTCTGGTCCGAGCAGACCTTCCGAATCTTCGAATACGACCAGGGAGCAAAGCCGTCGGCCGCAATGGTGCTGCAGCGTGTGCATCCGGACGATATCGCTGTCGTCCGCAAGGCAATGGATCGGGCTACGAAGGAGCTGCAGGCCTTCGATATCGAACACCGCCTGTTGATGCCGGATGGGCGAGTGAAGCATCTGCACGTGGTGGCGCATGCGGTGACCGACGAGCCGGACAGGCCGCATTTCATCGGCGCGGTCATGGACATTACGGCCCGCAAGACGACCGAGGAAGCGCTGCGACGGAGCGAGCATCGCTACCGAACCTTATTCCAGGCCATGGCCGCGTCGTTCTGGGAGTGCGACTTCTCGCGCGTCAACGAAATGCTGCGTGGCCTGCGCAAGGCGGGTATCGCCGATTTCAGGCGCTATTTCGAGGAAAACCCGGACTTCATCCGGCAGATGCTGCAGGCGACCCGCATCGTCGACGTGAATGATCAGACGGTCGCGTTGTTCGGCCGCGGCAGCAAGCAAGAGCTGTTGACGAGTGCCGAACCGTTCTGGCCGCAGGAGAGCTGGCCGGACTACGCCGAGGCGGTTTTGTCAGGCATCGCCGGCCACACGATGTTTTCGATGGAAACCCGCATGCGCAGGCTCGACGGCAGCCTCTTGGACGTGCACTTCACCGCCTGCAATCCGACCGAAGCCAGACGCGAGGGCATGGTCCTGGTCGGAATCATCGATATCACCGCGCGCAAGCAGGCCTTCGCCGCCCTGGAGCAAAGCGAGCAGCGATACCGGCGCCTGTTCGACCACATGCCCGTAGCGATGTTGCAGTTCGACGCGCACGAGCGCAATCGATTGCTGGCAGAGCTGCGGGCCGAGGGCGTCACGGACTTGAATGCCTACTTGGACGCGAATCCGGAGGTGGAGCGGCAGGTCCGCGATGCGACGTCGCTCGAATTGGCCAATGAGCGCATGATCCAGCTGCTCGGCGCGCGCGATGCGAGCGAGCTTGCCGGCCCGACGTCGCGCTTTTGGGGGGCAAGCCCGGACACATTCCGGCGCTCGCTGGTAAGCCGTTTTCGCGGCGAGCCGTCATTTCAAGAGGAGACCAAGGTCACGACCCTGGAGGGTCGCGTCGTCGACGTACTCTGCACGATCTCGCGCCGGGAGGACATCGGGAAGACGCTTCTTAGTTTCGTCGACATAACCGATCGGGTTCGTGCGCAGGAGGCGCTGCGCCAGAGCGAGCAGCGATACCGGCATCTTTTCCAGTACATGCCGATCGCGCTTTGGCAGCTCAACGCCGGCAACGTGGTGGAGCTGTTCAAGGGCTTGCGCGCGCAAGGCGTGGCCGAGCTCGGCCCCTATCTCGACCGTCATCCGGATTTCCTGCGGCAGCTCATGGACGCGCTGGTCGTCGAAGAGGTCAACGAGCGCACGATGCACATGTTCGGCGGCCGCGATCCAAGCGACTTCTCGGGGCCGACGTCGCGGTATTGGCGCGAGAGCCCGGACACGTTCAGACGTGCCATGGAAACCCGGTTTCGCGGCGAGTCGATATTTCAGGAGGAGACCAAACTCGTCACGCTCGACGGCCGCGTGATCGACGTGCTGTTCACCGCCGCCCGGCCGGGGCCGAGCAGTGATCTGCGCATGACCCTGATCGGCATCATCGACACCACCGAGCTGGTGCAGGCACGCGAGATGTTGCAGCGGGTGCAGGCCGATTTCGCGCACGCGGCGCGCGTATCGATGCTGGGCGAGCTGACCGCCTCGATCGCGCACGAGGTCAACCAGCCGCTTGCGGCCATCGCCACCAACGGCGAAGCGGGACTGCGTTGGCTCGATCGGCCGGAGCCCGACGTCGCCGAGGTGCGCGCGCTCACCAAACGCATCGTCGCCGATGCCCAGCGCGCAGCCGACATCTCGTCGCGCATTCGCGCGATGGCCACCCGCAAGACCCCGGAGCACGCACCGTTGTCGATCGACGAGGTGATCCGTGAGGCGCTGATGTTTCTCCGTCACGAAGTCCAGTCGCATGCGCTCATCGGTGACGCACCACCCCGTTCTCGGAGCGCCGAAGGTGTTGGCTGACCGCACGCTGCTTCAGCAGGTGATCGTCAATCTCGCCGTCAACGCCATGCAGGCGATAACGCATGCCGAATGCGTGGAACGCAAAATCTCGATCAGGACCGCCGTGCTCGATGGCGCCACCCTGCGCTGCTCGGTGGAAGACAGCGGCCCCGGCATCAAGCCGGAGCACCTCGGGCATCTGTTCGACAGCTTCTTCACCACCAAGGACGCGGGCGGCGGCATGGGACTGGGACTCGCCATTTCCCGCTCCATCATCGAAGCGCATGGCGGACGCATCAGCGCCGACAACGCCTCCGTCCATGGCGGCGCTCGCGTCAGCTTCATATTGCCCGCCGCGGCGGCCGCGGCCGCCTGACGGCGGCAACTGACCGCACAATTGCTTGGCGGTCGAGCGGCGCCGCCACCAGCGGTCGGCCCTTCATCGCGCAAGTCATACGAAGGTGTGGGGCGACCAACCGCGCGTCTGATTGGACGGCCCACCTCCCACAGTCATCATCAACTTCGTGAGCGCATCGGACGCGTTTGCGAGGGGGAATTTCCAGCCATGGGCACATGGAGCGAGCCGCTCTCCGCCTCGCGCCGCACTTGTCTTGCTCGGAGCTGCCGCTGTCGCGGCCTCGTTGTCGGCGGCCCACGCCGCCGACCGAACGGCCGCCGCAAGCAACCCCACACCTCATCCTCAAACCCGGGGCAATCGTGTCATGTCGACGATCATTACCAAGGACGGGACGGAGATCTACTACAACGACTGGGGCACCGGGCAGCCGGTCGTGTTCAGCCACGGCTGGCCGCTGAGTGCCGACGCTTTCGAAGATCAGATGTTCTTCCTGGCCTCGCGCGGCTACCGCTGCATCGCGCATGACCGGCGCGGGCATGGGCGCTCGAGCCAGTCGTGGAACGGCAACGATCTCGACACTTACGCCGACGACCTCGCCGAGCTCGTGCAGCAACTCGATCTCAAGGACGCAATCCACGTCGGCCACTCCACTGGCGGCGGCGAAGTGGCGCGCTATATCGGCCGCCACGGCACCGCTCGCGTGGCCAAGGCCGTGCTGATCGGCGCGATCCCGCCGCTGATGCTGAAAACCCCGGCCAATCCCGGCGGCACGCCGATCGAGGCGTTCGATCAGATTCGCGCCGGGGTGCTCGCCGGCCGCTCGCAATTCTTCAAGGACCTGACCATGCCGTTCTACGGCTACAACCGGCCGGACGCCAAAGTCTCCGAGGGCGTGCGGAACTCATTCTGGCTGCAGGGGATGATGGCCGGTTTTCCGGCCTGCTACTTCTGCGTCAAGGCGTTCTCCGAAACCGACACCACCGAGGACCTGAAGAAGATCGATCGCCCGACGCTGTTCCTGCACGGCGACGACGATCAGATCGTCCCGATCGGAGCGTCGGCGATGCTCGCGTCCAAGATCGTCAAGAACGCGAAGCTCAAGATCTACAAGGGCGGCTCACACGGAATGTGCACGACGCAAAAGGACGAGGTCAATCAAGACCTGCTCGCCTTCATCAAAGCGGCGAGCTGAGCTTCTGCGGCGGTCTTGCGGCCGCCCGAGACACGGTTGCCCGCCGATGACGGCGCCGCGGCGGCGACCGCGGCGTAACGCCTGCGCGTCCGGGTTCCCGCGGCCGGCCCGGCCGCGAGCGTGAAATCCGGCTCGTCGACCGGCAGTCCGGTAGCCGGGTCGACCAGGATGGGATCGACGGCCGCACCGGTCTTGCGGTTGAGGAGAATGACGCTCGGGCCCTCGGGCGCGAAGTGACGGTTGCCCCATGCCAGCAGCGAGACGAGCACGGGACGGAAGTCGCGGCCGCGCGCAGTCGGCACGTATTCGTCGCGCGGCGGGTGTTCGCTGTAACGGCGGCGCTCGAGCAATCCCGCCTCGACCAGGGCGTTGAGCCGGCGCGTGAGCATGTTGGGCGCGATGCCGAGGCTCTGCTGGAATTCGTCGAAGCGCGTCATCCCATGCAGCGCGTCGCGCATGATCAGCATCGTCCACCATTCGCCCACCCGCTCGAGGCTGCGCGCGATTGGGCAGGCCATCTTTTCAAAGCTCTTGCGGCGCATTGACAGAACATAGGCCAGTTACTATCATTATGCAAGTTACTTCTGGAATGTGATGCGGGGCGCGGCGGGCGCCCAATCGATGGCGCCCGCCCGCATCGCCGACGAGGAGCTACGCAGATGGATGCACGTGATGTAATTCTCGCGAGCCCGGTCCGTACCGCGATCGGTGCTTTCAATGGCGCCCTCAAGACAGTTCCGGCAACCGAGCTCGGCGCGACGGTCGTGCGCGAGACGCTGCGGCGATCCGGGCTCGACCCGGCGGCCATCGGCAGCATCGTCATGGGCAACGTGGTCCAGGCCGGCAACAGGATGAATCCGGCCCGTCAGGCCGCGGTCGGCGGCGGCGCACCAGTGTCGGTTCCGGCGATGACGGTGAACCGCGTCTGCGGCTCCGGGGCTCAGGCCATCGTCACGGCCGCGCAGCAGATCGCGACCGGCGAGGTCGATGCCGCCGTTGCCGGCGGCATGGAGAACATGGATCGCGCCCCGTACCTGATGGACGGCGGCCGCTGGGGTTATCGCATGGGGCCTGCGGAGATCCACGACAGCATGCTGCGCGACGGGCTCGATGATGCCTTCTCGGGCAAGCATTCTGGCTGGCACACGGAGGATCTCGTCACCCAGGCTCAGCTCACGCGCGAGGCACAAGACCGCTTCGCGGCGCAATCGCAGCAGCGCTTCGGCAGGGCGCTGCAGGCCGGCAAATTCGCGGACGAGATCGTTGGTATCGACATTCGCGGCAAGAAGGGCGTCGAGAAGTTCGCCGTGGACGAGGCGCCGAGACCCGACACTACGGTCGAAGCGCTGGCCAAGCTGCGCCCGGCATTCCGCGACGGCGGCACGATCACGGCCGGCAATGCGCCCGGCCTCAACAGCGGCGCGGCCGCGATGATCGTCGCCGATCGCACTTTTGCGGAAGCAAGATCACTCGAACCGATGGCGCGGCTCGTCGCCTACGGGGTTGCGGCCGTCGAGCCGGGTATGTTCGGCCTCGGCCCGGTTCCGGCGGTGCGCAAGGCGCTCGAACGCGCCGGATGGACGCTGCCCGACCTCGAGCGCATCGAGATCAACGAGGCCTTCGCCGCCGTGCCGCTAGCCGTCGCGAAGCAACTCGGGCTGCCGGAGGACATCATCAATGTCGAAGGCGGCGCGATCGCACACGGGCATCCGATCGGCGCAACCGGTGCCGTGCTCACGACCCGTCTCATTCACTCGATGCGGCGCGATGGTCTCAAACGCGGTATGGTTACGCTCTGTATCGGCGGCGGCCAAGGCATCGCGCTCGCGATCGAGAGCGTTGCCTGACGGCATGGCAGTGTCTGCCGCTCCGGAGGAACAGGCGAGGAGTATGCGATGGCTTCAGCAACCGCTGCGAAGGACGTGGAGGATCCCAGGTCCGACCTAAGCGGGACCCACCCGCGAAACGCGGATCAGCCGTTCTATCTCGACGATCTGCACGTCGGCCAGCGCTTCACCGGCGGCTCCCACGTGCTCGACGAGACACAGATCAAAGCCTTCGCGCGCGAGTTCGATCCGCAGCCGTTTCATCTCGACGACGGAGCCGCGAAAACGACGCTGTTTGGCGGCCTGGCGGCGAGCGGTTGGCACACCGCTGCCATAACGATGCGGCTGCTGGTGCAAACCGGCCTGCCGATTGCCGGCGGCATCATCGGTTCCGGCGGCGAGTTGAGCTGGCTCAAGCCCGCCCGGCCGGGTGACACCCTCAGCGTCGAGAGCGAGGTCGTCGAGATCAGCCCGTCGCGCTCGCGGCCGGACCGCGGCAGCGTTGTCGTCCGCACGCATACGCGCAATCAGCATGGCGATGTCGTGCAGAGGTTCACGGCCCGACTGGTGGTGCCGCGGCGCGTTCCGCCGCCGACTGATTCTCCGGCGCCGAGCCCGTAGCCGCCCAATCCGCCAACCGCTAGGATGTTCCATGCCCGCATCCGACAGAGCCGCCCAACCGCAGCCGCGCAGCTTCTGGATCCCCGTTATCTGCGGCGCGGTGATCCTGACCATCGGGATCGGCGCGCGCCAAAGCTTCGGGATTTTCCAGACGCCGATCGCAGCCGACCTCGGCGTCGGTCGCGAGGTGTGGTCGTTCGCCAATGCGCTGGCGCTGCTGCTGATGGGCGCGGTGTCGCCGTTCGCCGGCAACGTCGCCGACCGGTTCGGCACGGCGAGCACGGTCGCGGGCGGCGGCGTACTCTACGTCGCCGGCATGCTGATGATCGCGGCCGCGACTGACGGCGTCATGCTCACGGTCGGAAACGTGCTGTGCGGCATCGGCATGGCGGGCGCGGGGTTTGGACCCATCTTCGGCTCGATCACCCGGCAGACGCCGCCCGCGCAACGCTCGATCGCCCTCGGCGTCGCGACCGCCGGCGGCTCGTTCGGGCAATTCGCGATCGTGCCGTTCGCATCGCTGCTGCAGCACCGGCTCGACAACTGGCACGCCAGCATGCTGGTCCTCGCTGCCATGTCGGTGGTCATGGTGCCGCTGGCGATCGGTTTGCGCGAGCCACGGGCCGCAGCCGCAACGGTCGGCGCCGCCCTCCCGCAAGGCACCAAGGACGCACTGCAGGAGGCGCTGCAGACGCAGGGCTACTTGCTGCTCACCGTCGGCTTCTTCGTGTGCGGTTTCCACGTTGCCTTCATCGGGCTGCACCTGCCGCCGTACATCGCCGACCAAGCGGTCGGGATGTCGTTCTTCGGCACGCCGATCTCGCCGCTCGAGCTCGGTGGCTGGGCGATCGGCCTGGTCGGGCTGTTCAACATTGCCGGCTCGCTGATCTGGGGCCTGCTCGGCAGTCGCTACCCGAAGAAGGATATGCTGGCGCT
Source organism: uncultured Alphaproteobacteria bacterium (assembly GCA_963788095.1). GTDB lineage: Bacteria > Pseudomonadota > Alphaproteobacteria > Rhizobiales > Xanthobacteraceae > CAVTXS01. The sequence goes on from CAWBFP010000006.1 coordinate 51,224, forward strand.
GCTCTACGCCTTGCGGTCGCTTGCGTTCCTGATGTTTCTCGCGCTGCCGCTATCGTGGGTATCGGTGCTGCTGTTCGCGGCGGCGCTTGGGTTCCTCTGGCTCGGCACCGTTCCGCTGACCAGCGGTCTCGTCGGCTACATGTTCGGGTCCATGCATATCTCGATGCTGTGGGGCATCGTGTTCTTCAGCCATCAGCTCGGCAGCTTCCTGGGCGGCTGGGGCGCCGGCCGGCTCTACGACATCCAGGGCAACTATACGCTGATGTGGTGGATTTCGGTGGGGCTCGGCGTTTTCGCCGCGGTGATTCACTGGCTGATCCGCGAGCGGCCGGTGCCGCGGCTGGCGATGGCGCGCGCATGAGCGCTTTTGGCACCCGCACTCGCAGCAGCCGCTTCGCCGGACGCCTGCGCGCCATCGGTGCGGAGGCGGCAAGTTCAGCCGGCGGATCGGCGCCGCAGACGCCGTACTGGCTGCTGTGGTCGATCGGCATCGTCGCGTTCGTGCTCGGCGCCTTTGCGTTCGCGCTGTGGGGCATCAACGGGGCCAGCACGCTGTTCGACCTGGTCGTCGCGCTCTGCACCTGAGTGTCGCGGAAACAGCAGTGCGGCGTCCCTTGCGTCCTCGTCCGCAAGGTGTAGGGCCGCGCGCCGCAGGTGAGCGGCCGAGCCCATGAAGGCGACCGCCGAGCGAAGCGAAATCGGGATCGGCATCGCCGCACCCAACCCATACGGCGCATGCAACCGAGCCGATGTTGCTATCGGTGCGGCAAGCGTGTTCCCGGCTGCGTTCGGGGCCGGCCAACTAGCCTCCACCCAAGCTGTGTTTCCTTCGCCAGATTTCGAGCCGGACATTGGGGTCCGGATCCTTGCCGATAACCTTGCCGCCCACGACGACCTGGTTGTCGGGGCCGTGAACACCTTCGTAGATTGCTTGTGCGGTGGTGGCGCTCACCGTCAGGCTGGCGCCGATCAAGATCGCCAGAAATGCTTTCGCGGACATGGTCTGCTCCTTGCGGTTCGGGTAGTCGGCTGGAGGCCGCCGGCCCCCTGTCGGACGGCCGATGCGGGCCTGATCGAGGCGAAGATGGGCGCCGCCGCCTTGGCCTTCCATTGCACGAATGGTCTCTGCGGCCATACCTAGGTTTGAAGGCGCACCCGCCCAGCCATGACAAAGATTGGATTGGCGCTCGCCTGATAGTCGACAGCGCTGTGGCGGCCCCGCTCGATCTGGGCCCAAAGCGGAAAAGGCTGTTGGTGAGAAATTTTCCGTAGCCATGACAAGACTGCGCGGAGTGCTACCGGCACGGCGAGTATTCGCGGTTGCACGGGCCGACGATCCTTGTCAGTCTGACTACGCAACCGCACTCCAAAGGGATAGTTCTATGGGTGTATTGCGACGCACCGCGGCATGCCTGGCATCGACGGCGATCGCGTTTTTCGCGGTCTGCACTCTGGAGACGCGCGCGGAGAGTGGTGTCGTGCATACGCACTATGACGGCGTCACCAATGACCTCCTGACCGCCGGCCTCGGCAAAACAGGTCTCGCCGGTCCAGCGCCGGGCTTCGTAAATCCGACTCCAACCCACTGCGGAGGAGCTACGGCGCGCCGCCATCTACAACAACTACCGCGCCCTCGTGGATATGACTCCGGGCGGCGGTTACGGCACGCTCTACGGCCCGAACATCGCGCCGGACGGCAGCGACACCCTAGGCGAGGGCAAGATCGCGGGCGACGAATACATCGCGCTATGAGCGCGCTCATGGTACGCGCCGCGCGTCACCATGATGGTGCAGATACCGGGCAGTTATGATCCATTGAATGGCTGCATCATCACGGCGCCATCCTCCGGCTCGCGCGGGGTTTATGGTGCAATTGCGACTGCGGGCGAGTGGGGTCTCAAGCGCGGCTGCGCCGTCGCCTACACGCGACAAGGGCACCGGCACCGGCGCGCATAATCTGCAGATCAACACCGTCAACCTGATGCGTGGCGCGCGTGCTGAGGTCGCGGCGGCGGGCGACGACGCGAATTTCATTGCGGGCATTTCCGACAGTCAGCGCGGGACTTTCAACGGCGCGACGCCGAACCGCTTCGCCTTTAAGCACGCGCACTCCCAGCTCAATCCAGAGAAGGATTGGGGCAAGAACGTCCTTCGCTCGATCGAATTCGCATTCGAGCTGCTGAATGAGAAATTCGCCGGGCGCGGAATAAGGATCAACAAGCGCAATACGATCGTGATTGCCTCGAGCGTGTCGAACGGCGGTGGCGCCTCGGTGCGTGCGGTCGAGCAGGACGAGGAAGGGCTTATCTCCGGCCTCGCGGTCGCTGAGCCGAACGTCAATCCGACGTTCAGGTCGGATTTTTCGATTGTGCAGGGGAGCGGCGCGCCGCTCTTCGCCCACAGCAAGCCGCTGATGGACTACATCACGCTGGTCAACGTCTTCCAGAGCTGCGCCAGCCTTGCGCCGGCGAACAGCACGGCCGGCCTCAATATACCCGGCTTATCCAGCAGCGCAGCGCGCTGCGCCGATCTGAAGGCGCTAGGATCTCGTGACGCGGTGACGCTCATCGACCAGGCAAACTCAGCGCAGGCCGTCATCAACGCCTACGGCATCCTGCCGGAGCAGAACCTCGTTCAGCCCGGATACTCCTTCGCGAACGTCGCGCAGTCGATCTCGGTCACCTACGCCAACACCTACGGGCGCTTCAGCGTGCTCGATAACCTGTGCGCCTTCAGCATGGCGGCGAACGGCAACGTCCCGGGCGGGCCGCCCATCGCGCTCGCGGCCGCGAGCGAGGCGCAGATCTTCGGCACGAGCAACGGCATCCCGCCGACCTCCGGGATCGCGCTCATCAACAACGCCGCGCCGGGCGGCCCGAAGGAGGAACGTGGCTCGACCGCAAACCAGAACCTCGACGGCGCGCTCTGCCTGCGCTCGCTCGCGACGGGAAAGAACCCCGTTACCGGCGCGCCGCTAGTCGGCACGCAGAAGGCACAGGCCGACCGCATCGCGAACGGCGTGGGCGAGGTGCTCGCCACCGGCCGCCTGCGGCGCGTACCGGCGATCTTCGTGACCGGGCGCAACGATGGCATCCTGCCGCCGAACTTTACCTCACGGGCCTATTTCGGACTCAACAATATGGTCGACGGTTCGCTGAGCTCACTGCGCTACTATGAGGTCACCAACGCGCATCACTTGGACAGCTTCAACGCGTTCCCTGGTTACAACGACAAATTCATCCCGCTCCATCGCTATTTCATCCAGGCGATGGATCTGATGTATGCCCATCTGAGGCAGGGCCGGCCCTTACCGCCGAGCCAGGTCGTGCACACGACGCCGCGCGGCGCGGGCACGCCGCCGCTTCCGCCTCCGCCTATCACAATCGCCAACGTACCGCCGATTTCGGATTCGCCGCCGCCGACTGCGCGTGATCACCTTCAATGGGGGTCAGGTTCGCATACCGGACTGACCGGCACCTCTGTTGTCTACGAGATGGCGGCGGGCCATCACGCGCCCTCTGACTGAGCGTCTCTGGATTCCTGCGCACTCACTCCGGGATCTCTGCTTTAGCTCCTAGCAAAACCTCGCTCTTCTCGTGGTGCGATGTCGGCTTGGGGTCAAAGATGCACGGATTCGAGGCTGACAGTGATGGAAAATCGCCTCGCGTCGAAACTTGCTCTCGGGCTCACTTGACGGCCCGATGCGGGCCTGATCGAGGCGAAGATGGGCGCCGCCGCCTTGGCCTCCCATTGCACGAATGGTCTCTGCGGCCATACCTAGGTTTGAAGGCGCACCCGCCCAGCCATGACAAAGATTGGATTGGCGCTCGCCTGATAGTCGACAGCGCTGTGGCGGCGCCGCCTGCGTCCTGGTACGAAAGTGTCGCCGCCGCGAGCCGCCGCTGAGGACTGACCGATGCACACTTGAACAGCGAGCTACCCATGTTCGGCCCCGCCTTTTCGTACTAAGGACAAGGAAGACCGACACGGCCTGCAAGGAGGACCTGGAATGAAAACGCATGGATCAGCCGTCTGGCAGGGCGGAATCCGCGACGGCAAGGGCGCGATCTCCACCAAGAGCGGCGCCTTGAAGGACTATCCGTACGGCTTTTCCAGCCGCTTCGAGGGCAAGCCCGGCACCAACCCGGAAGAGCTCATCGGGGCGGCGCATGCCGGATGCTTCACGATGGCTTTGTCGCTCATTCTCGGCGAAGCCAAGCTCACGGCCGAGCACATGGAGACCACCGCCGAGGTCTCGCTCGACAAGGTGGCCGACGGCTTTGCGATCACCGCCGTGCACCTGACGCTCAAAGCCAAAGTGCCGGGCGCCGACAAGGCAAAGTTCGAGGAGCTTGCCGGCAAGGCCAAGGCCGGCTGCCCGGTCTCGAAGCTCTTCAACGCTACCATCACGTTGGACGCGGCGCTTGTCGACTGATCCGCGACGCGGCCGACGGGAGCGCGGCGCGGCGCGCGCACTAAAGTCCCAGGGCGCGCCACGGCCGGCCGTCATTGCGAGCGAAGCGAAGCAATCCATGGGGAGTGGATAGCAGCCATGCGGTTTCTGGATTGCTTCGTCCCTGACGCTCCCAGGAGGAACGGAGGGGAAAAGACCCGCAATGACGGAGCCCAGCGGCGAATGGGTTTCGGGCCCCCTACGCCGTCATCCTGAGGTGCCCGAGCGAAGCGAGGGCCTAGAAGGATGCTGCTCTGCCGTGCAGTTGCTGGTTGTGCGTCCTTCGAGGCTCGCCCGACTTCGTCGGGCGAGCGCCCTCAGGATGACGAGTCAGAACAAGCGTTTCCCCCACAACACCGTCATCCCAAAGTTTCACCCACGTGGATCGGCCGTCAAGCCGGTGTGCAACAATGACGGCTCAATGGCCAGGTGGCTCGCTTCCGATTCCTGCGGGCACACATTCTTCTCGTGGCATCGAAAAGGCGACGGCGGCCCCTTGATGCCTTATGCAAATGAGCAACATTGCTTCGGACTGAACCGTCGCAGGAGTCACCCATGATCGGCATCATTTTCGAGGTCCGTCCCGCGCCCGGTCGCCGGGATACCTATCTCGAGCATGCCGCGCGGCTTCGCGCCGATCTCGAGCAGATCGACGGTTTCATCTCGGTCGAGCGGTTTCAGAGCCTGACCGATCCGGACAAGATGCTCTCGCTCTCCTTCTTTCGCGACGAGGAGGCGGTCGCCCGCTGGCGCAACCACGCCCGCCATCGCGCCACCCAGGCCGCGGCGCGCGACGGCATCTTCGCCGAGTACCGGCTGCGCGTAGCGGAGATCGTGCGCGACTACGGCATGAACGAGCGGCGCGAGCAGGCGCCGGCCGACAGCAGGGAGCTGCATCACGCTTAAGTCGGCAACTCACCCGCTTGAGTGGCCGGAGCGAAGCGAACGAGGCAGAATATGGGCGAATGCAAGCGTCGGGTCGTCTGCTGGGCGCCGATCTGGGACAAGGATCGCGAGGGCGTCGGGCTGGAGCATTTGCTGCTCGCCGACCGCGAGGCCGAAAGCACGATCCTTGCGTTCGACGAGGCGGGGCATCCCTTTCGGCTGATCTATCGGCTCGGGTGGGATGAGGCGTGGCGGCTGCGCACGGCGCGGCTCGACGTGACCACCGATACTGTTTCGCGCGCCTTGGAGCTCGACGCCGACGGCAGTGGCAACTGGCGGGACGGATCCGGCCAGGCGCGGCCCGACCTCGACGGCTGCATCGACATCGATATCTGGCCAACCCCCTTCACCAACACGTTTCCGATCCGCCGCGCCCCCATCGCGGTCGGCGAGCGGCGGGAGTTCGTGATGGCCTGGATCGCCGCGCCGGAGCTGACCGTGCGCCCAATGCGCCAAGGCTACACGCGGCTCGCCGACCGCCGCTATCTCTATCAAAATCTCGACGGCAGCGCGTTCCGCGCGCACATCGATATCGACGCCGACGACATCGTGCTCGACTACGAGGGCATTTTTCCGGCGCGATCTATTGAGGACATCAACATGGGAGTTGGGACTGTGCGACCGAGCGTGACGACCTTCCTGATGTTCGAGGGCAATGCCGAGGAGGCGATGAATTTCTACGTATCGCTGTTTCCGAACTCGGCCGTCACGGCGATCGCGCGCTACGGGCCGGACGGACCCGGCGCCGAAGGCTCGGTCATGCATGCGCGCTTCTCGCTCAATGGATGCGAGTTCCGATGCATCGACAGTCCGGTCAAGCACGCGTTTACTTTCACGCCTGCGGTCTCGCTGTTCGTCGATTGCACAACCGCGAGCGAAGTCGACGCGCTGTTTGCGAGACTTGCGGCTGGCGGCCACGTCCTGATGCCGCTCGATGCCTATCCGTTCAGCCAGAGGTTCGCCTGGGTCAACGACCGCTATGGCGTGTCATGGCAGCTGAGCCTGCCGCATGAGACCGGCGCCGCCTGAAGCGGTCGAAAGCCTTGCCCGACTTCCGATGTGCCCGCACCGACCGATTTCTTCGTGATCTAACCTAGCGCGACCGCCTCGCGTTGCTTCACCTCCCGGCAGGGAGCCTGCGCCGCGCATCCGCGCTCAGGCTCTGTGCGACCTCGGCCAACATCGCCTCCAGCGCATACCGATCGACGCGATCAGCAGCCATCATCGCCTGCACGATCTCGTCGCATAGCATCTCATCGACTGTAAGCTCCGCATTGACGTGGAGCGGCTCTCTCATTCGTCGCATCCTCCCAGCAGTTGTTATTATGACGCTCGCACGTGGCGATCCGACATCGTTGAGTCGAGATCGACAATAGCCTGCCCATTCGACCGAACTTTGACCGCACGCGCATCATGCGGCGGGCGTTGCCAGCGCCTGATCGACCGGCCGTGCCCTGCGGCCGAGACCCGCGAGCCAGCGGCAGATCACGTAGAAGGCGGGGGTGAAGATCAGGCCGAAGACGGTGACGCCGATCATGCCGGCGAACACCGCGGTGCCGAGCGCCTGCCGCAGCTCGGCGCCGGCGCCCGTCGCCCAGGCCAGCGGCACGACCCCGAAGATGAAGGCGAGCGACGTCATCAGGATCGGGCGCAGCCGCAGGCGCGCGGCCTCGACCGCCGCAGCGCTGCGGTCGCGACCCTGGTCCTCGAGCTGCTTGGCGAACTCGACGATCAGGATCGCGTTCTTGGCCGCCAGGCCGATCAGCACGATGAAGCCGACCTGGGTCAAAATGTTGTTGTCCTGCCCGCGCCAGACCACGCCGGTGATCGAGGCGATCAGGCACATCGGCACGATCAGGATCACCGCCAGCGGCAGCGTCACGCTCTCGTACTGGGCCGCTAGCACCAGGAACACGAACACCACCGCCAGCACGAAGGTAAAGACCGCGGTGTTGCCGGCACGCTGCTGCTGGAAGGCGAGCGTCGTCCACTCGTAGCTGAAATCCTGCGGGCAGCGTCTCGGCTGCGAGTCGCGCCATGGTCTCGATGGCCTGGCCCTGCGACGCGCCGGGCGCCGGTGCGCCGTCGAGCTCGGCCGCCGGATAGAGGTTGTAGCGCGGCACACGGTAAGGTCCCGTCGTGTCGCGCACGGTCACGAACGAGCCGAGCGGCACCGTGTCGCCGTTCGAATTGCGCACCCTGATCTGCAGCACGTCCTTCGGATCGAGCCGGTAGTTGCTCTCCGCCTGCACGGTCACGCGGAAGGTGCGCCCCAGCAGGTTGAAGTCGTTGACGTAGAACGAGCCGAGATCGGTCTGCAGCGCGCCGAACACGTCGGGCAGATTGACGCCGAGCATCTGTGCCTTGGTGCGGTCGATGTCGAGGTAGAGCTGCGGGGTCGAGCTCTCGAACAGCGAGAACACCTGCGTCACGCCCGCCGTCTGCGCGGCGCGCCCGATCATCGCAAATACGGCGGCCTGCAGCGCCTCCGGCCCGCGCCCGGCGCGGTCCTCGATCATCATGCGGAATCCGCCGGAGGTCCCGATACCGCGCACGGGCGGCGGCGCGATCACGAGGATGAGCCCCTCCTCGATCGTCGACAGCTTTTGCATCAGTGCCGCCTGGATCGCCGGCGCCGATTTGCGCGCATCTTTGGCGCGTTCCGCGAACGCCTCGAGCACGACGAAGATGGCGCCGGAGTTGGGGGCGTTGGTGAAGGTCGCACCCGAGAAACCGACGAAGTTGGCCGCATGGGTGATGCCCGGTGTCTGCAGAGCCGTTTCAACGGCGCGCCGGTTGACCTCGTCGGTGCGCGCCAGCGAGGCCCCGCCGGGCAGCTGCGTCACGACGATGAGATAGCCCTGGTCGACCTGCGGGATGAAGCCGGCCGGCGCCTTTCGGAACTCGTTGAGACCGAACGCGATCACGCCGGCATAGACGACCAGCATCAACACCGCGAAGCGCACGACGCGTGCCGCGAGCCAGCCGTAGCCGCGCCCGAGCGCGTCGAAGCCGGCATTGAAGGCGCGAAAGAAGCCATTGACCGGGCGCAGCCACCAGCGGTCGCGCGCGCCCGCCGCGTGCGGCTTGAGCAAGAGCGCGCACATCGCCGGCGACAGCGTCAGCGACACGATCAGCGAGATCACCGTTGCGCCCGCGATGGTAAGGGCAAATTGCTGGTAGAACTGGCCGGAAAGTCCGGTGATGAAGCCGGCCGGGACGAACACCGCGCACAGGACCAGCGCGATCGCGATCAACGCCGTGCCGACCTCGTCCATGCTCCTGCGCGCGGCCTCGCGCGGGGAGAGCCCGGCCGCGATGTTGCGCTCGACGTTCTCCACCACCACGATCGCGTCATCGACCACGATGCCGATCGCGAGCACCAGCCCGAACAGGGAGAGGTTGTTGAGCGAGAAGCCGAACATCGCCATGACGAAGAAGGTGCCGACGAGCGACACCGGTATCGCCACGATCGGGATGATGGCGGCGCGCCAGGTCTGCAGGAACAGCAGGACGACCAGCACCACCAGAATGACCGCCTCGACGATGGTCTCGACCACCGCGTCGATCGACTGCTGAACGAATTCGGTCGGATTGTAGATGATCGTGTATTTGAGCCCGTCCGGAAAGTTCTTCGACAACTCCTCCATCGCCGATTTGATCTTGCCGGCGGTGGCGAGCGCGTTCGAGCCCGGCAGCTGGAAGATCGCGAGTGCGACCGCCGGGTCGCGATCGAGGTAGGAATTGGTCGAGTAGTCGACCGCTGCGAGCTCGACCCGGCCCACGTCCTTGAGCCGAACGACTGCGGTCGCGCTCTGCTTGATCACGACGTTGGCGAACTCGTTCGGGTCGATCAGGCGGCCGAGGGTGCGCACCGCCAGCTGGAACGCGCGCGGCTGCTCGACCGGCGGCTGGTTGAGCACGCCGGCCGCGACCTGCACGTTTTGCCCCTGCAGCGCGGTGAGCACATCTCCGGCGGTGAGCCCAAGCGACTGCAGGCGGTTGGGATCGAGCCAGACCCGCATCGAATAGTCGCGCGCACCGAAGGCGATGACCGATCCGATGCCGTAGATGCGGCTGAGCACATCGGTGACCTCGGTCTTGGCGTAGTTCGAGATGAACAGCGTGTCGCGCGATTTGTCCGGAGAATAGAGGTGCACGACCATCATCAGGTCGGGCGAGCTCTTGACCGTGGTCACGCCGATGTTGCGGACATCGGCCGGGATCCGCGGCAGCGCGACCGCGACCCGGTTCTGCACCTGCACCTGCGCGGTATCGAGATTGGTGCCGAGATCGAAGGTCACGTCGATCTGGAAACGGCCGTCGCCGGTCGAGTTCGACGCGATGTAGATCATGTTCTCGACGCCGTTGATCTCCTGCTCGAGCGGCGCCGCGACGGTCGCGGCGACGATGTCGGCGCTCGCGCCCGGGTACTGGCCGGTGACCCGCACCACCGGCGGCGCGATCTCCGGATACTGCGCGATCGGCAGCCGGCTGACCGAGACCGCACCGACGATGACGAACACGATCGAAACGACCGCGGCGAAGATCGGGCGGTCGATGAAGAAGTGCGAGAGGCGCATCGGCGATACCCCCTCAGTTGGCCTTGATCGCAGGTTCGGCAGCGAACGCCGCCGCGGCGATGCTCGCGGGCTGCGGCGCAACCTTGGTGCCGGAGCGCGCCCGCATGAGCCCGTTGATGATGACGTTGTCGTCAGGCGCCAGACCGCCGGTGACGACGCGCAGGCCGTCGACCACCGGTCCGAGCGTGACGTATTTCGGCCGCGCGACGTTGTCGCCGTCGACGACGAGCACGAACTTGCGCGCTTGCTCGGCCCCGATCGCGGCTTCCGGTACGAGCAGCGCCTCACTCGGTGGCGCCGCCGCCACGTGCACACGCCCGAACAGGCCGGGCGTGAACCTCGCGTTCGGATTGGCGAACACTGCGCGGGCGCGGATGGTGCCGGACGAGCGGTCGATGCGATTGTCGACGAAATCCAACCGGCCCTCGTGCGCGAACGCCGCCTCGTCGATGAGCTTGAGCTTGATCGGCACGTTCAAACCACGATTGGCAGCTTCCGCGCCGTCCATGGCGATGCGGCCGTAGCGCAGGTACGAGGTCTCATCCAAAGTGAACTCGAAGCGGATCGGATCGATCGATTCGATGGTCGCGAGCAGGCTGGTGTTGCCGGCTGTTCCGCCGGTGACGAGATTGCCGACCGACACGCGCCGGTCGCCGATGCGCCCGGAGACGGGCGCGCGCAGCTCGGTGAACTCGAGGTCGAGCGAAGCCTGCTCGACCACCGCTTCCTGCGCCGCGACCGTCGCCTGCGCCGCGCGCTTGGCCTGCAAGCGCTGGTCGAAGGTCTGCTGGGTGATCACGCTGCCGATGGCGACACCCTGGGCGCGCGCGAGGTCGCTCTCGGCGAATGCCAGGTTGGCCCGCGCCTGCGCCAGGCTGGCCTGCGCCTGCGCCTGCGTCGCCTGAAACGGGCGGCGATCGATCGTGAACAGGAGATCGCCCTTCTTCACCAGCTGGCCGTCCTGAAAATGGATGCCCTCGAGATAGCCGGATACGCGCGCCCGCACCTCGACCGACTCGACCGCGACGAAGCGGCCCACATACTCGTCCTGCTCCGCCACCGGCTTGCTGACCGGCTTGGCGATGGTGACCTGCGGGGGCGCCGGCACCGGCTGCGGCTTCGATTCGCTCTGTCCGCAGCCTGCAAGCGCTGGGCCTGCGATAATGGCCGCGAGGATCATGTTTTTCATTTTAGCTCTCTCTGAAGCTGAGCTGGTGGCGCCGCTCTCGGAAGAGACGTCGGCTCCGCCTGGTCGGGTGACGATGCGGACCGCGTCGTCAACGGGCAATCGTACGTGCGGCTTCGACCCCCACATCTTCGTATGAATTGGGGCGATCGGCGGCTGCGCGCTCGGTCAACTCAAGCCGCGTCAAAGCGCCGCGCGGCCGTACCGCACGGCGCGCGGAATGTCGCCGCGGGTGAGGCCTATATCCTTGAGCTGATAGTCGTTGAAGCCTTCGAGCTCTCTGGCGGCGCGCCGCATGGCAAGCTCGCGCCTGAACTCCAGCAACGCCCGGGAACATGCAGCGAGAATACCCGCGAAGGGGCGCGGCCCGGTCAGCGGCTCGCGCGCGACAACAATTCCGTCGGCCGGATAGAAGTTATGCATTTTACATCTCCTTTTTTGATGATTAGTTTCTGTTTGGCAAATGAGTGGGCGCCCGTCGCGACCGCACCCGTTTTGGTAAAGATGGGCGGTTGCGTCGCCGCGGCCAATTGTACGTGCGGCTCGAATCTTCACGCTCTTGTATGACTTGCGGCGCTATCGGACTCGCCGGCGCACGTCGACTGTCTGGAGAATGCCCGCCTCCGTATCTAGGTCTCGAAGCTAAGCAGCGCGCGAACAGTGATTAGCCCCGTTATTCGAAATGGGGCGTTCGCCGGTGCTGCACAATCTCGCGCGATCGTGATCGGAGCGTTTGGTGCGCTCGCAAAATCGGCCCAGATGGCGGATGGCGAATGGCGAATAGAGGGTTTTAGCGAATGACGAATAGAGGGTCTTGCACTCGCCATTCGCTATTCGCCATTCGCTATTCGCTCCAATTCCCATCCGTTACCATGACCTCGATGATCGGTTCGTGGATCCGCTCATGACGACAAATGCCCACCGGCCGCCAAACCACCGGCTGCGCCGATTTCATTCGGATCCTGACGGTGCGTCCTCGCCTGCTGGTGTCCGCTGGGGTCGGATTGGCGGTTTCTCTGCTGCTGTCGCTGACCGAAAGCCGGCTGCCGACGCGTCTGCTCATCGGTTGGGACGCGGGGACCGCGCTCTACCTGGTGCTCGTGGTGCGAATGGCGGCGCAATCCAAGCCGGATAACATTCGCCGCCGCGCCCGGCTGCAGGACGAAGGGAAGCTGGCGATCCTGGTCCTGACCGCCGTTGCAGCGTTCGCCATCCTTATCGCGATCTTCGTCATGCTGGGCGTGACGCGAGGCGCAGCGCGCCAACCGCTTCATCTGCTGCTGGCGGTATCAACGGTCGCCCTGTCGTGGGCGTTCATCCACGTCATCTTCGGGCTGCACTACGCGCACGAATACTACGACCAGAACGGCGGCAAGGGCGGTGGTTTGCTGTTCCCCGGCCAAGGTGCGGCCCCCGACTATTGGGATTTTTTTTATTTTTCCTTTGTGATCGGCATGTGCGCGCAAGTGTCCGACATAATGGTGAGCGGCCAGACGATCCGCCGCACCGTATTTGCCCATTCGGTGATTGCTTTTATTTTCAATGTTGCACTCGTTGCACTGGTTGTGAACCTCGCCGCCAGTGCGATCTTGGCACCGACGGGCTAGTACTGGGAATCGCGTTTTCGTGTCCCGCACGCGGTGCAGCGCGCGAAGCGCTGCGCCGCTGATGCGGGACCGTCGCAGATGCATGCGTTTGTGAAGGTCCCGGTTCTGCAGCGCATCGCTTCGCGCTGCGCCCGGGACACGATTGCGAAACGCGTGGGCGTCGCTGTGCGCTCGGCGGCGCCCACGCGCTCGGCCTCTCAGGCCGACATTCGCGCGAGCGGCGGAAGGTCTGACCGCTTCGCAGCCACGCGATCGGTTGCACCGTTTTCCTTCTCGTGAACGATACTGACGCCGAACTGTTCGAGCCGTGCCACGGCCGCATCGGGCGACACCAGCGTCTCCGGCAGATAGAGGCCGCCGGGAGGTGGCGAGCGGCCGTCGAGGCCAAGCACCCGTTCGGCCGCGACCACGATCCCGAGCGCGGTCAGATGCGCCAGCCCTCTGGGATCGGACACGATGGTCCGCTGCTTCATCGGTTTGCCGGCTTGCGAAACGCCCTCGATATCGATGTAGAGGTCGCTCGAGGCGGGACCGCCGGCGCGCGTCCCGATCGAGTCGCCCTGCAGCATGTCGATCCGCACGCTGGCTGCGCCGGTGATCGACGCCAGGCTGGGCGCGTCCAGGAGCCCGGCCGGGTATCCGTCGAGCACGGCATCGTGGTTGAGGCGCACCGCTCGCGCGTGCTGCGGTCCCTCGACCCATTTCCATAGCCTGGCTTCGCGCAGCAACGCGCGATTGACCAGCATCTCGGCGTCGCCCGCAGTCATCGGGCCGACCGGATCGCGGACATCGTAGAGGGCCGCGACCGCGATTGCGTCGACGTGGCGGAAGCGCTCCGCGGCCTTTTGCGCAACGATGGTCGCGACGCCGGCCGTGCAATGGCCGAGCAGGACGATCGGACGCTTCGGCACCGATCGCAGCGCCGCAAATGCGATCGGGGCGACGTCCTCGGTCTTGGTGGTGATGCCGATATGGGCGACGCCGCGCCTCAGCGCCTCGAGCGCCAACGCGTTCGCCGGATCGTACAGCGCCGACACCACGAGATCGGCCGCAGCCAGCGCGTCCAGGCCGGTGCCGCCTTCGACGTCGAGATAAGCGGTGCCGGCGCGGTCGAGCTCGCGCGCCAGCGCGGCGCCTTTTTCGGGGTTTCGCCCCGCCAGGATGAGCTCCGCGTCCGGGCTCAAGCTCCTGATCTGGCGCGCGAATGTGCTGGCGATCAGCCCATAGCCGCCGGCAATGAGAATCCGAGACCGCATGGTGCTCTCCTTCCCGCGATGAAACGGACAAAGGCCGCTTCGAGGTTGCTTTACACGTGTAAAGCAGGGTACTTTACACGTGTCAAGTCCCGAGGGGAACGCATGGCGGGCGAGGCCGAAGCCGGGGCGCCGGAGACGCGCGAGCGGATCCTGGCGACGACCTGGCGGCTGATGGAGAAAAGCAAGGACCTCCGCGTGCGGATCGCCGACATTGCGGCGGCAGCCGGCGTTTCCCGCCAGGCCGTGTACCTGCACTTCGGCAACCGTGCCGGCCTGTTGTTGGCGGCGTTCCAGTATCGCGACCGGACGCACGCGACCGGCGCCATCAAACGGGCGGCCGAAACGGCGCCGGTTGCCGATGCGCTCGCGGCCTTCGTGCAAGCCTGGTTCGAGCACATCCCGCGCATCCAGCCGGCGGCCCATCTGTTGTCGGCGGCGGCCCAGATCGACCCGGAGGCAAGGGTCGCCTGGGAGGATCGCATGGGTTTGTTGCGCCGCCTGACCCTCACGCTCACCAAGCGGCTGGCGGCGGCCGGCGCCCTCAAGCCCGGGTGGCCGGCCGCAAAGGCGGCGGACTGGATCTGGCACCGCACTCACCTCGACGGTTGGCGGCATCTGGTCGGCGAGCGCAGCTGGGACGCCGCCGAGTACGGCCGCCGCGTCAGCGCGTCACTGCAGCGCGACCTGCTGAAGGGAAGCTGACAGTCACGGCCTTTTGATCGGGCGGAGGGCTAGCGGCTGCCGGCCCGTCCGCAACTCCGACGCATCGCTCTCGATCAAGGATCTTGGCCATGACCGACGACATCGTTGCAATCGCGCGAGCGGCCCATGAGGCGTACGTGAGCAAAGATCGTGCGGCGATCGAAGCGCCGATCGCGCCCGACTTTCATTTCACCAGTCCGCTGGACAACCGGATCGATCGCGCGACCTATTTCGCGCGCTGCTGGCCAAACAGCGAGAGGGTCGCCGACTTCAAGTTCATCCGCCTTGTTCGCGACTGCGATCAAGTCATCGTCACCTATGAGAGTCGCGGCAGGGACCGCAGCGTCTTCCGCAATACTGAAGTCGTCACGGTGCGCGGCGGAAAAATCGTCGAAGTCGAGGTCTACTTCGGCTGGGATTTGCCCCACCAAGCGCCCCCCGGAGGTTTTTTGGACGCCGGCGATAGTGTTTCAGCGCCGAAGCAGGGCACGTAGAGCTCGTCATCCAGGACCGGCTGTCGCGTGCGCCGCGGGTTGCGGTGTCGGCGCTATCGCAGGAAGGAACCCACGCCGGACAAGTTTGCCCCGGCCTTCATCGCGGCCCTCATGCAGGCGCGGGCCTCGCGCTTTTCCCGCCCGGTCAGCAGACCAATCGCAAACGCCTTTTGCGGCAGCTTTGTCGATCGTTTGCGGGAACGCGCGAACTGCCTGGCCAATTTCTCATGCACCGCGATGTCGTTGAGCTTGCCGAGCGCGTCCTGCAACGACTTGAGCTCCTTTGAGAACCGCTTGCGCGTTTTCGCGCGCTTTGAATGCGCAAGTCCCGCAAAGAAGTCGGTCGCATAGCGCAGCTTTTTGACCGCGATGCGCAATTTGTGCCGTTCTTGTGTGCCCAACTTTTCGAGCTTTCGGGCTTTTCTCGTTACTTTCTTGGTGCGGCCACGCAAGATCTCCTGTGCGAAGTCGTCGACGAGCCGGTCGCGGCGGCTGACTGCCAGCGGATCGGCATTCTTCGACCACTCGCCATTGATGAGCCACAGAGCGGTTCGAAGCACGGTCTTGCGGTAGCGCTCGCTCGCGACGGCGGTCTTGGCCTGCTGAAAGCCGGCATCGCGCTTTCTGGCCAGATCGGCCTCCAGCAGCGCGATTTCCCGCCGCTGCCCGGGATTCTCTCGCCGCAGCGGCGCCACCCCTTCCTGGACGAATACATCGAAGTCGCGCGCGGGCGCGAGCTGGGCGGCAAGCCATTTGAGCTCAGCTTTGATCCTGTTGGTATCGGCGCCCGACGCGACTTCCTTGAACACCGAGATCGCGGCCCGCAGCCGCCGCAATCCGATCCGCATCTGATGGATGCCTTCAGGCTCGCCGCGGCGTACGGCAGCTTCGTTCGCGGAAAAATGGTTCAGGCATGACAAGCCGATCGCCGAAAACGCCTCGCCTGTCGAAGCGGTCCGCGCAAGCGCGATCTCGTATGCCTCCACCGGCTTGCCCTGCTCGCCCGCGCTCAGTGCATAGCCGCGCTCCGCCTTCGGCCGCGCGCCATAGGCAACCGGAATCGACTTTGCCAAACGTTCGGCAAGGCGCGCGATGTCGCCGCGCTCGCCTCGCTTTAGCTCCAGCTCGATCTCGCTGATCCGCTCGCTGCGCGCCCCAGTTCTGATTCGACCACGGTCGAAGGCGAGCTCCACTTCGCTATCGCCGATGCGGAGCGGCATCGTGATGCGTTCCACTTTGGTCTCGAATACCGCCCGCAGGGATCGCTCGAGCTTGCGTGTGGCGAGCGGCGCCAGGGCCGTTCCCTTCGCCAGGTCGAGATCCGGCCTTTCGACGGCGACCTCCCGTTCCCATTCCTGGCGGCCGGCAACGGAGCCATTCGCCGCGGCTTTGATGGTCTGCAATTTCTTGCGGCCCGTTGTGCGGATGCGCAAGGAGACGCCATGGTCACGAAGCTTGAAATTCCTTGTATCGAAATAGACCGATACGAGCCTTTCGCGGCTGGCAGGGCTGCTCGCAAGCCTGCGAAGCCACGGCAATCGCGCGGCGCCGCGCAGGGCGGCCGGAGGAACGGCAAGCTTCAATTCGATTTCGGTGGCCATAGGGAGCCGGGCTCGCCAGAAGGTGGGTCCGGCCACTATGGTAGCGGCCAGCTGGCAGGACCGGAACCTACCTGCAGACGACGCCGCCGGGGGCTGCTACCGGAACTGCGGTCAGGCGCCTCAGCGTGTCGTCCGCGCAGACGCGCGACCATATCGCGGCGGGCGACATGCCCAAGGGGGGCTTCGGCGTGCTGCATCACGCCTCGCGTCGCCAATAACGCAAGATCCTCGTCGGGGTCGGTGCTTACTTACTCGCAAATCACCTCATCCTCACGATGGCTCTGCAGAGCCTTTGCATAGCGCGGCATCACCTGAGGCATGATCGATTGACCCGCCGCCGGCCGCTCGACCCCGAAGACATGTCGCGGAAAATCGAGCGCCTTCTGAATCGCCCAGATCCGCTCGTGCTCATGCGGAGGCAAGATTTCGGCCGGATCGCCGACGGCGACCCACCCGAGCGGGACCGTGGCGCCTTCCGGCAGCACCGTACGCAGATGCACGATGCCGTTGATGCGCACCTCGGAGCGCCGGCCGATACGGGCGCCGTTGAAGATGGTGGCGCCGGTGGCGATGAAGACCTCGGCCTCGATTGAACAGCCGGTTAGATAGGCTCGCGGGCCGATGAGGACGTTGTCGCCGATGGTAAGCGGATTGCGGCGCACGCCGCGCAGAACGGCAGTGTCCATGACGACGCAATTGGCGCCGATGCTGACGGCGCCGCTCTCGGCGCTCACCACGGCACCGAAGCCGATCGAGGTGTTGGCCCCGATCGACACCTCGCCGCAGATTGTTGCGTTCGGCGCGATGCGCGCAGACGGGTCGATGGTAGGCCGCTTTCCCTTGCGCTCGAGAATCATGGGGGTTTCCATTGAAACATGTGGTCACATCCTGGCAGGCGGCGTGAAGGCCGACAACCTCGCGCTTGCCCGCAAGCTGCTCGACGTCGCTCCGCCGGCACCCAAGCCCGAGGAGCCCGCGTCCGATCCGGCCACCCCCAATCAGCCGTGCCAGGGTGCGGTGTGTGCCTTCTAAAAGCGACTGACATTTCGCAAGCCTGCTGCCCGCGTCTCGCGCTTCACGTCACACGGTCACTTCTGAAATCTCGCCCATGGGTTTAGCTACCTCGCGGAGGCAATCGATGAACAGATGCGCGACGGGACTTAGAGTGCGGTTCTTCAAGGTTATGATGCAGACTGGCACATGCCAGCGTGGGAGTTTGATTGGGAGCGCCTTAAAAAGCGTGCGCTGCGGGCCGAAATGCAGGATGGAACTCGGTACTATCGTGAGAAAGCGGCCGGTCGCCAGCAGGCTGTTCCGCAGGTTGATCGAGCCGCAGACCACGGTTGCGCGAGGAATGTTGTGACCTATCGCGCGGAATGCCTCTGCGACCGGGGCTCCGGGATCGGTCTCCGCTTGTGCAAAGATCCAGGGCTCATCGACGAGATCGGCGAGTGAAAGCTTGCGCCGCCCGACCCACTTGTTGCGCGGTCCTGCAGCAACGAACAGGCGCTCATGGAACAAGGGTTCGATCACCATGTCGGGCTCTGGTGCAACCGTCCACGGGCGCCCGATTACGACCTCGCATCTACGCTCGCGCAGGAAATGGAATTGGAGGGTAGGCACGGTCCCCACTTCCAGGTGAAACACCAAGCGCGGATGTCGCCGGGATAGCCGCTCGATTGCAGCCGAGATAAGTCCAGCGGTTACGGTCTCATTGCTTCCGATGTGGAGCTCGCCCGCTGCGGGATCGGCGAGAAATTCAATCTCCTGCACGCTTCGCCGCAGCTCGTCGAAGATGGCGAGGCTGCGCTTGAAAAGGGCTCGGCCGTAAAGCGTCGGTTCCACGCCCTGCGGCCCGCGATCAAACAGCGGCACTCCGAGTGTGCGCTCCAGGTCTGCGATGGTCCTCGAAACCACGGGCCGTGATATTACGAGCCGTTCGGCCGCCTTCGCCATGTTGCCGTCTTCGGCCACCGCCATGAAGACGTGCAGGTCCCGTGGCTTGAGTTGGCGACCGATGCGGGCTGCCCAGTCCATCGCTGCCTCGTACCAAAACGGCTACCAGGATGACGCATATTAGAGCTTTTTAACTGCTGCAAAACCTGCTTTCGATCACGAGCCTCAGAGGAGGTCCCATGATTGTGCGGGAAACGCTTGCGTTGGGATTGCTGGCTGCAGCCGTCTCCGGCACTACCATCGGCCATGTGAAGGCGCAGTCTTACCCGCAGCGAACGATCACGCTGATCGTTCCTCTGGCTGCCGGAGGCGGTCCCGATGTGCTTTGCCGACTGGTGGCTGAGAAGCTGCGCGGTGCGCTCGGGCAGCAGATTGTCGTGGAGAACCGCGTTGGCGCTGGCGGCAACATTGGCGCCGAAGCGGCAGTCCGCGCCGCGCCCGATGGGCACACACTCCTGTGCTCGCCGTCGACTGTTTTTGCCAATCACCTGCTCTTTTCGAAACTGTCTTTCGACCCGCGGACGCTCGAGGCAGTGACTGTCTTCGCGACCATCCAGATGGTCGTCTTTGCACGCGCCGATCTCCCCGCTTCCAATATCGCGGATGTCCTTGCCCTTGCGCGCGCCCAGCCAGGCAAGCTGAATTGGGCATCAGCCGGCATCGGCACGTTCTCACATCTTGTCCTCGAGGCACTCAAGTCGGCAGCGAACGTCGATATGTTGCACGTTCCTTACCGCCTCGGCTCACAGGCCTTGACCGACATGCTGGCAGGGCAGAATGACCTCTTTGCCGGCACGCTCGCGTTTAGCATTTCCCAGATTCGAGCCGGAAAAATAAAGGTTCTCGCCGTCACGTCCCGCGAGCGCGTCGCAGCCTTTCCCGACGTGCCAGCGCTGACGGAAACCGTGCCGGGCCTGATTGCGGAAGATTGGGTGGGTATTGCTGCTCCCCCGGGAACGCCGATAGAAATTAGAGCGAAGCTGGCGGACGCGATCAGCAAAGTCGTTGCGCTACCTGAGGTTACAACCCGTCTGTCCGAGTTACAGACCCAGCCTTTAAGCACGACACCAGTGGAAATGGGCGAAATCCTGAGGCGCACAACTCATCAATGGGCGGATGTCATCGCCAAAGCGAACATCCGGCTCGACTGATTGAATTGCACTCGCGAGACGGGACAAGCCAGCGCCAGACTG
>CAWBFP010000007.1:0-35852 GCA_963788095.1 uncultured Alphaproteobacteria bacterium
CTAACGCGACCTAGACCGGGTTGAAATCCCGCAGCGCAGCACTGCTGTGCTATCCTTTGCTCGGAGCACGGGAGGGTGCTGGGCAGTGAGACGGCGCGATGGCGGACGATGTTTCCCGCCACAGCGTTCCGGTTCTGTAGAGCAATTCCAGGTCTCGCCCTGCCCCCTCCGGGACTACTTTGAAGCCTCACATTCTCACGAGCGGCACCCCGTTCATGGCCTGCATGAACACAAATCCCATCAGCAAGACGTACCCTGCGGAGACGGCAACAACGGCTGTCGGCTTCGCTCGTCTGGGCAGAGCTTTCAGTCGATCGATAAGCCAGCCCGCTATCGGCAAAATCTGCAATGCGTGGATACCCAAGAAGTGCGCGACCCTGAAATCGCCCCCCGTGGTGCTCCAGTTGACCACCGGCAGCCCGGGACCCTCAGGCGCAACGCCCACCACACTCTGTCCTTGCGCCACCATCACCCCCCCGAGGGCGGATCCTGCAAGGAAAACGAAAAGCCCGAATGCGATCCCGAGTTGAGATGGCCGCGAGACATCGTATTTGGCCTGTAGAGCGAAGATGCGCAGGACAAGGACAAAGACGCCATTGACAGGATCCACTATGTCCATCACCGAGGAGACGGCAAAGTCGAAGGGCGTGCTGTTGTTGAAGTGTGAGGTCGTACCACGCGCTGCTTGCATGATGATGCAGGTGATGGCGGTCGAAAGGCCGATTGGGACTCCCAGCCGATGACCTTCTTCCACCACATCGATGCCCGGAGGTAATCCAGCAAAATCACCACCGTCGCGAGATACATAGCCATCGACATCGTAAAGTTGAGCGGCTTGATCAGGCGGTAGCGGCCTCCCACTTGCACGGTATCAAATGGCAAAAGAACGAGCAGGACGAGCATCAACAGCAGCTCAAGGTAGATAGCCCAGACGACGACATTGGTCGCACCGTTGCGTCGATGTAGCTCGTACCAGCTGCGAACGTCCTCTTTCAGTCGATGGATGAGCTCGGAGCCAACTTGGCCGGCGCCGGACGCTAGCACCGCGGCGTGCTCGCCGAGGACTTCGAGCGGACGTGGGTAAGCCTTTGGGGTGATGACGAAGGTTTGCTTGCTCATGTTGGACCTGATTTTCAGTTGGGTTCAATCGGAACGCGAGGTCGAACCTCGAAAGCCTTGCTCTGTGCTGCTCGCCGCCGTCGCGATCCCGGAGGCCGCCAAGATCATAAGCCGCTTCATGACTGTCCTCCCTCAAAGCGCAGCCACGAAACGATCCCGCCGTTTCAGCGGGATGTCGCCCGTCATCGAATTGGTATCGTTTGTATCTCGAAGCCCTGGATGCAGGGCTTGGTGGCGTACCACCTGCGCAACGGCACTGCCGCCTGGTCAGCAGACAATCCAGGGGAGACCGGGCGGCGGCTTAACCGTCGCCAATGTCATCCGAGCGGTCTTTTTGTTTGGGGCGCGATGGGCGCGGTTGCCCGCACGCTTTATGCTAACCTGCCCGGTGCAGAGGACCCCTGCCACCCACCCGTTCTCTGAAAATTCCCGGCGGGCTGCGGGATGGGGCCGGCGGTGCGGCGAGTGTTCGAGATCGCGATGTTCGATGAGCTTTTCGTCACTTGCAAATCCCGTGCGCAAGCAGCAGCGCAAGCAATGTGAGCCGGTCTCGCTCCGGCCGATCCCCCTGGATGGCAGTTTGGACCCACGATCATGCAAGTGTTGCTGGCAGACGTTGTCAAAGGACTGAACAGCCAGCTTCAACGTGTCGCCGCGGGAAAAATAGTCGCAGGCAAGGCCACGAAGCCGGCTTCGATCATTTACGGCGTCAATGATCTCCCACCGACCGTCGTTACGGTTTCGAATGCGATCCAACAAGTCGCCGTGATCGCCATCAACCTCGTCTACCCCATTGTGATCTTCAGAGCGGCCAACGCTTCCACGTCGGTGACTTCCAACCTCTTGGCAGTGGCGATGGTCGTGCTGGCTTTCGGCACATTTCTGCAAGCGTTGCGGCTGGGCCCGGTCGGGTCCGGGTACATGTGCCCGAGCACGTTCACCGCGACGTACTTCGCTCCCTCGCTATTGGCGGCGCGAGCCGGCGGGCTGCCGCTGGTGTTCGGAATGACGCTGTTTGCGGGTCTGTTCGAGGCGGCGGTCGCGCCAATTCTCAATCGCTTGCGCGGGATCTTTCCGCCAGAAATCTCCGGCCTCGTGATCTTCATGATTGGCTGGTCGGCCGGCATTGCCGGCCTGCAAATCTTCCTCGGAGCGGATGTCCCGGCCGTCGATCCGATGGAATGGACCATCGCGGCGCTGACGCTCGCCATGATGGTGACCTGCAATGTCTGGGGTCGTGGACTTGTGCGGATGGCGGCGGCCCTAATCGGACTTGCGGTTGGGTACCTCGCCGCAGAAATCACAGGAATCATCGACCATTCCCGTTTTTCTGCCGTGCTGGACGCGCCGTGGCTTGGGCTTCCACATTTTTACATGTCCTGGTCCTTCGATCCGGCTTTGATCCTGCCATTTGCTATTGCGAGCGTCGCTGCCGCGATGAAGGCCGCGGGGACCATCACGATCTGTCAGCGGAGCAATGACGCTACCTGGGTCCGACCCGACCTGCGCTCAGTGACGAGTGGTGTTCTTGCTGACGGTTTGAGTACTACGGCTGCAGGCTTTGCGGGAGCGGTTGGCACGAATACGTCGACGCCAGGCGTCGGTGTCGCGGTCGCAAGCGGTGTGACCAGCAGACCGGTGGCATTTGCGGCCGGTGCCATATTTCTCCTGCTGGCATTCTGCCCCAAGCTCACTTCGGTGCTGGCAATCATGCCGCGATCCATCATCGTACCGGCCCTGGTGTTTACGGTTACCTTCATCATGATCAACGGCTTCGAGATCATGACCTCGCGTCTGCTCGACACGCGGCGGATTCTTGGTCTCGGACTGGCGATCGTCGGGGGCTGCGCCGTCGAAGTGTTTCCCGCCATCGCGGCCTCCGCGCCCAGCCAGTTGTCGCCGGTTGTCGGCTCGTCTCTGGTTTTTGCAACCGTGGTGGCGCTCGTGCTCAATCTCTTGTTTCGGATTGGAGTGAGCAAGACCGCAAGGCTTCGGGTCGAGCGTGACAACATCGACCCACAGAGCATCGAGACGTTCGTTCAACGGCAAGCCGCGACTTGGGGGGCTCGCCCCGATATTGTGCAGCGGGCCATTTTTGCCGTCATCCAGCTGGTCGAAGCCGTGGCCGATACGTGCTGGGACCAGGGACCCCTGCTCATCACCGGCCAATTCGACGAATTCAATCTGGACCTTTCGATCTCCTATTTGGGCAGCCCGCTTGAGTTTCCAAGCCGACGACCGACGCTCGATCAGATTCGAGATGAGAATGAGGGTGCCCGTCTACTGGCCGGCTACCTCCTGCGTCAGAACGCAGACCGGATTCGCTCTGATCACAAGGATGGGCAATCGGTGGTCCATTTCCACTTTGATCATTAAGGAATGACGCAGCCGTCATTGCGAGGCGCGCAAGCGACGAAGCAATCCAGAAACCGCACTGCCGCCTGGATTGCTCGCTTCGGGATGTCCCGGCTCAAAGTCTCAACACTTTGGGGTCACTTCTTTGTTCGAGCGAGGAGCACTCTTCGTCCCGAGCTGGAGCTCTGAAGATGGCGCGCGCAGATCGGGTCAAGGTCGGCCCGCAGGGCCGCCGCGCAGCGGCTAGGCATTGACCGATCGAGCACGCCATCCGGCTACAGCGGTCGGGACGAAGAGCGGTTCATGATGCAAGGAGGACCATTTGCAGTTTTTCCACGATCGAGGTCGCGCCGGTTTCGTGCTCGGTTTGACGCCAGATCAAACTCACATTCGGTCGGCCGCACGAGGCGTGCCGTCCAGGATTCCGCTTGCGGCGGGCGGCTCGAGAGGACGAAGCCATTCTTCGCTACGGCTTTTGAAGCCATGCGATCCTCGGTTCGTCCGCCCGGATCGGCCGAGACTGATCGGGTCTCGGCGGATTGGTCATGGTCCTGTCGCTGCTCAACTGTGGGTGAGGTGGCTCGCCTGACGAGACGCCTGGCTTGCCGCCTAGGCAGCGCCCTTGAGCGCCGCACCTTCGATCACGACGCCGGCGGTGACATACTTCCACAAGGCGACCAGCAGCTTGCGCGCCGGTGCGACGATGGCGACCTTGCGATGGGCTTGCGCATGGAACCAACGCGCCAGTGCCGACCCCGGTTGATGGCGCAGCCAGAGCCAGGCGAGCTGCACCAGCTTCTTGCGCAGTCGCGCATTGCCGGCCTTGGACACGCCTTGCTCATGCGCGACCGACCCGCTCTGCCACGGCGTCGCCGCCAGGCCCGCATAGGCGGCGATCTGCCGGCGGTTGGCAAAGCTGCGGTAAAAGCACTCGAACCAAAGCGCAGCCGCAAATTCCTCCCCGATCCCCTTCACCCCCAGCAGCATCGCCAGCGGATGCACCCGCGTGTTTTCGTCCGCGCTCTGGCTCAACCTCGCCAGCATCGCGTCCCGCTCCGCCTCGACCGCCTTGATCTGCCAAGCAGCCGCTCGAGCCGGTCGAGCTCGCGGCCGATCTGCGCCCTCAGCTGCTGGGGCAGCTCACGCCCGTCCGCCGTGCGCAGCGCCTCCAGCCGCGCCCGTCGATCGCGCCGCAACGGGGCATAGCCCGAGATCCCTTTCGCCAGCAAAAGTCTCTTGATCCGGATGACATGCCGGATCCGCTCGTCGAGCAAGAACTCGCGCTCACGCCGATCCGGCGCCGGTCCTCTTCCTCGGCGCAAGGGGCTACCACCATCGAGCACACCCGCTGTTCGCCCCGCTGTCATTCTTGACGTACTTGGAAAGGCCGGCACGGGTCCCGTAGCTGATTTCGATGCCTGGAAGGGCGTCACAAAGGGCATGATAACTGCCCATGAGCTCGTCAAAGCCGAACTTGCGGCCGGGAACCTTGTCGACGAATACGTCGAGATCGGAATCGGGCTTGGCCTCGTCGCGGGCGTAGGACCCGAACAGGTAGAGCGCCGCCACGCCATGCGCCCGCAGCGCCGACTCGACGGACCTGAGCTTGGCAATAGCTTCCGCGCGTTTCATGACGGCAGGTTATCTCACTCGGTGTCGGACGTCACCTTGCCGCCTGAGCCCGGTCGCTCGAGATCGGCCTTCAGCGCCACCAGGAAGCGCGCCGCCTCGCCGCCGGTAACCACCCGGTGGTCGAGGCCCGTGGCCCGGACGAGTGCGGTTGCCCGTTGTGCAGATCCCTGATGAGCAATGACCGGCGCGGCTCAACGATGAGGGTGATCCCGGATTTCGCTGCGCTCATCCGGGCTACTCAAACCGGCCGCACGAGGTCGGCCTTGAGCGCGACCAGGAAGCGGGCCGCCTCGCCGCCGGTCACCACCCGACGGTCGAAGGTGACCGACAGCGGCACCACGCGGCGCGCGGCCGGTTGTCCATCGTGGACGGTGACGCGCTGGCCGATGCCGCCGGCGCCGACGATCGCGACCTGCGGTCGGCGAGGTCTGCAACTTCCAATTTTTGGAATTTTGTGTCATGCTTGATCGATGATCGTTGTCGGCAAGGACGTGGTCGAAAACTATCTTGCAAACCACGCCGGACATAAGGGGATCAGTGCCGCGCGCTCGCAATATGATGCTTGGCTGGCCATCGTCGCCCGCGCCGAATGGCACAGTCCGCAGGACGTCAAGGCGTCCTATCCGAAGATAAGCATCCTGAAGGCAGGCCGGATCGTGTTCGACATCAAAGGCAATGACTATCGATTGGTTGCTCGCGTGCAATATCAGGCGGGCGTCGTGGCAGTTCGATTCTTCGGGACGCATGCCGAATACGACGCGATCGATGCGGAGACGGTGTGATGGATGCAACGGTGATCGTGATCGACAGCGATGCGGAACTGGCACGGGCTCGTGCCCTTCTTGATCGTCTGTGGACCTCGAATGATCCGGCCGATATCGCGCGGCTGCAGGCGCAGGCGCTGCTGATTGCCGCGCACGAAGAGCGCAAATGGCCACGTCGGCCGCCGCGCATCGCGGACCTGATCCGTCACCTGATGGATCAGCACGGCCTCACGCGCGCCGACATGGTGCCGATCCTCGGCACCCCGAGCCGGGTCAGCGAGGTCCTGCGCGGCAAGAAAGGGCTGAGCATGGCGATGGTGCAGAGATTGCGTGCCCGCTTCCGGGTGCCGGCCGAGCTGCTGCTGCCGCCGCCCGGGAGGGCGCCGGCCCGGCGTGCAAGCAGACGCGCGGCCGCCTGAGAAGACGGTCAGCCCGTAGCCCGGACGAGCGCCGCGAAGTCCGGGGTTGCCCGTTGTGCAGATCCCTGATGAGCAATGACCGGCGCGGCTCAACGCTGAGGATGATCCCGGATTTCGCTGCGCTCATCCGGGCTACTCAAACCGGCCGCTCGAGATCGGCCTTCAGCGCCACCAGGAAGCGCGCCGCCTCGCCGCCGGTGACCACCCGATGGTCGAAGGTGACGGAGAGCGGCAGCACGCGGCGCGCGGCCGGCTGTCCGTCGTGGACGGTGACGCGCTGGCCGATGCGGCCGGCGCCGACGATCGCGACCTGCGGCGGCACCACGATCAGGTTGGCGAAGCGGCCGCCGATCATGCCGAAGTTGGAGAGCGTGATGGTGGCGCCGCGCAATTCGTCGGGCGGGATCGAGCGCGCCTGCGCATCGGCGCGCATGCGGTCGAGCCCGGCGCGCAGGTCGGGCGCTTGCCGTTCGCCGACATTGCGCAGCACCGGCACGATCAACCCGCCCTCGGTGTCGACCGCGATGCCGACGTCGACGCGAGCGAACAGCCGCCGCTCGCCGCTCGCGCCGTTGTACCAGGCGTTGAGCGCGGGCTCGGTCTTGCAGGCGGCCGCGATCGCCCGCACCAGCCGGATGGTGACGTCCTGACCCTTCGGCCAGTCGTCGATGTCGGCATCGTCGGTCACGGTCGCCGGCACTACCTGCGCATGGGCGCTCGCCATCCGCTGCGCCATGGCGCGACGCATGCCGCGCAACGGCTCGGCCGGCCCCGCCTCCGCCAGGCTCTTGGCGGCGCGCTCGACGTCGGCGCGCGTGATCGTTCCGCCGGGGCCGCTTGCCTGCACGGCGTTGAGATCGACGGCAAGCTTGCGCGCCAAGGCTCGCACCGCCGGCAGCACCTGCACCGCCGCGCCGCGCGCGGGCTCCGCCACGACTTCGCCGATCGGCGCCGCGGCCTCGCGCGCACCGAGCTCGCCGACGATGGTGCCGGTGTCCTCCTCGGCGCCGCCGGCGAACTCGACCAGCGGCGCGCCCACCTTCACGATGTCGCCCTTGGCGCCGAACAGCTTGGCGATCCGCCCGCTTTCCGGCGACGGTACCTCGACGACCGCCTTGTCGGTCTCGACCGACACCAGCGGCTGGTCGACGACGACATGGTCGCCCTCGTTGACGTGCCAGGCGACGATCTCCGCCTCCTCGAGCCCCTCGCCGAGATCCGGCAGCATGAACTGGCTCATGGCAACGTCCCGCTTGGTTCAATGGCGCAGGGTGCGCAAAGCGTCGCGCCGCGACGCGTGCGCACGTTCGGGACGGAGAAAATGGCGCGCCACGGCGCGCGCTTGCGCGCCTTTGCACACCCTCAGGCGAAGCTTTTCGGATCCCGCGCTCACGAGAACTGGCACGCCTGGCGCGCCGCCGCCGCGATCCGCGCGGCCGACGGCATGTAGTGCTGCTCGAGCCGCGGCAACGGCACGATCGTGTCGTAGCCGGTGACGCGGGCGACGGGGGCCAGCAGCGACAGCAGGCCGCGCTCGGCGACCAGGGCGGCGATCTCGGCGCCGAAGCCGCCGGTGCGCGCGGCCTCGTGCACGATCACGCAGCGCCCGGTCTTGGCGACCGATGCCAGCACGGTGTCTTCGTCATAGGGCTTGAGGGTGGCGAGATCGATCACCTCGGCCATGATGCCTTCGGCCGCAAGCGCATCGGCGGCTGCCAGCGTCTCCTTCAGGATCGCGCCCCAGCCGACCAGCGTCACGTCGCGGCCCTCGCGCAGCACGAAGGCGACGTCGAGCGGCAACGCCTCGCCGTTGTCCTCGACCTCGCCTTTGGCGGCGCGATACATGCGCGTCGGCTCCAGGAACACGACCGGATCCGGATCGCGGATCGCCGCCAACAGCAGGCCGTAAGCGCGCTCGGGCGACGACGGGATCACCACGCGCAGGCCGGGGATGTGGGCGAGCATCGCCTCCGTGCTCTCGGAGTGATGCTCGGGCGCGCGAATGCCGGCGCCATGCGGCGTGCGCAACACCATCGGGCAGGTCAGCCTTCCCTGCGTGCGGTTGCGCAGGCGCGAGGCGTGGTTCACCAGCTGATCGAGGCACGGGTAGATGAACCCCATGAACTGGATCTCGCCGACCGGCCGCAGGCCCTCGGCTGCCATGCCGACGCAGAGCCCGCTGATCAGGAGCTCGGCGAGCGGCGTGTCGATGACGCGCTCGGCCCCGAAGCGCTGCTGCAGACCGACGGTCGCGCGGAAGACGCCGCCGTTCTGGCCGACGTCCTCGCCGAGCACGACGATGTCCGGATCCTCGTCCATGGCGCGCGCGAGCGCCAGGTTGACAGCTTCGACCAGCGTGACCTCAGCCATCGCGCGCGCTCCGCACCTGATCGCGCTGCCCGGCATAGACGGCGGGGAGCTTGGCGTAGAGCTGATCGAACATGCTTTCGGGCGCGCGCGGGCCGGTGGCGAGATAGCGCTCAACCGCGGCGTCGATCCGCGCCTGGCAATCCGCTACCAGCGCTTCTTCCTGCGCTTTGCCCCAGGCGTCCTGCGCGACCAGATAGGACCGCAGCCGCGCGATCGGCTCCTCCTTCCAGCGCGCCTGCACATCCTCGGGCGGCCGGTAACGCGCCGCATCGTCGGCGGTGGTGTGGTCGCCGAGGCGATAGGTCAGCGCCTCGATGAAGCGCGGGCCGCCGCCGGCGCGCGCGGCCTCGATCGCCTCGCCCATGGCGGCCCGCATGGCGATCACGTCGTTGCCGTCGACCTGCTCGCCCGCGAAGCCTGCCGCGATCGCCTTTTGCGCCAGCGTCTCGGACGCGGTCTGCAGGTTGAGCGGCACCGAGATCGCCCAGCGATTGTTGTTGACGACGAACACCAGCGGCAATTTCCAGACGCCGGCGAAATTCATCGCCTCCCAGACGTCGCCCTTGGAGGTCGCCCCGTCGCCGAACAGGCAGACCGCGACCCGCGGCTCGCGTTTGAGCTTTATCGCATAGGCGACGCCGGCGGCGTGCGGCGCCTGCGACCCGACCGGAATGCAGTACGGGAAATCGTGCGGCGGGCCGGAGGAGAGGTTGCCGCGCTCGTCGCCGCCCCAGAACAGCAGGATCTCTTCGAGCTTGACGCCGCGCCAGATCAGCGCGGCATTGTCGCGATAGGAGGGCAGCAGCACGTCCTCTTCGCGCATGGCGCTGGCGACGCCGACCGCCACTGCCTCCTGCCCGAGCGAGACCGCGTAGGTGCCGAGCCGGCCGGTGCGCTGCAGCGACACGGCCTTGTGGTCGAACGCGCGTGCGAGCACCATCGCGCCGTAGAGCGAGACCAGGAGCTTGGTGTCGGACGCGAAGTCGGGCGGCGGCCGCAGCAGGCTGCCATCGGGCGCCAGGTAGGCGCGATGCCGCACCTCGAAGCGCGCGACGACCGGGAGCTCTTCGTGCTGCGATGCGTCTGCGGGCTTCCGCGCGGCTTTGGTGGCCATGGACCCTTAAACCTTCGCACATCCCGCGCCGCGCCCGGCAGCCGCAGGTCTCACGCCCGTCTGCAAGAATGCGGACGGCCGCGGATAAGTTCCTGCTCATGTTTCGCTGAGTCTCGCCCAGCCGCCAAGTCGTTTCAGCCGCCTGCTCCCTGCTGAAGAGCCGGTCCAGACCTGTTCCGGCAGGCTTCCTTCCATGCCTCCCGCCGACGACGGACTCGCGACCCGTCATTGCTGCGAGCGCGTAGGGTGCGCAAAGCGCCGCGGCAGCGGCGCGTGCGCACGTTGAGCGACGATGGTTGACGTGCGCACGGCGCGCGCTGCGCGCTCGCCTTTGCGCACCCTACCTGGGAAGAAAAGCCGGCGCCGAACCGGCCCTATTTTATTGAGCTGGATCGGCCGCCAAGCCGGTGGGCAACACAATGACGCGACTAGCCCTCCGGCACGCCGATCCGGCGCGCGCACGCTTGGCGGTTGCCCCAGTGGCCGGCGGCATCATAACGTCGGCTCAAGGAGACGCCCCGATGACCGATGCAACGCCGCCGGCGCGCCCGGCCGCCTACGACAAGAAGGTCGGCCTCGTGCTGCAGGGCGGCGGCGCGCTCGGCAGCTACCAGGCCGGCGTCTACGAGGCGCTGGCATCCTCCGAATACCTGCCCGACTGGGTGGCCGGCATCTCGATCGGCGCCATCAACGCCGCGATCATCGCCGGCAATGCGCCGGGTGATCGCGTCGGCCGCCTGCGCGAGTTCTGGGAGGGGGTCACCGCCCCGACCCGGCACTGGCCGTCGGCGCTCGGCGGGCCGCTGGCGGCCTGGCGGCAGAGGGCCAGCGCCTTCACGTCGCTGATGTTCGGCCAGCCGGGGTTCTTTGCGCCGCGCACGCCGCAGGAATGGCTCTCGCCGCACACGCTGGTCAGCTATTACGACACCGCCGCGCTGAAGGGCACCCTGGAGCGGCTGGTCGATTTCGACCGCGTCAACGATCCGCGGCAGATGCGCGTGAGCGTGGGGGCGGTCAACGTGCGCACCGGCCACTTCGCCTATTTCGACAGCGAGCGGCAGACGATCCGGGCGGAGCACGTGATGGCGAGCGGCGCGCTGCCGCCCGGCTTCCCGCCGGTCGAGGTCGACGGCGAGCACTATTGGGACGGCGGGCTGTTCTCCAACACGCCGTTGCAATACATGATCGACTATTCGCCACGCCGCAGCCGGCTGATCTTTCAGGTCGACGTATTCGCCGCCTACGGCCAGGTGCCCCGAAACCTCGACGAGGTCGACGAGCGCGCCAAGGACATCCGCTATTCCAGCCGCACCAAGACCGCCACGCAGATGCTGAGCGAGAAGCACGAGGTGCGCCACGCCATCAACGAGCTCTATCGAGCTGCTGCCGCCGAAGCTCGCGAATACCGAGCAGGCGCAGCGCCTTTACGAATTCGGCTGCGTCACCGAGATGGATATCGTGCAGCTGATCTACCGCCCGTTCGCGCCGCAAGGATCGCAGAAGGACTACGAGTTCAGCCGCGCCACGATGGAGGCGCGCTGGCAACAGGGCCTCGCCGACGCGCGCACCAACCTGGCCGCCTCGCCCTGGCTCGCGCCGATGCCGAAGGACCTCGGCGTGCGCGTGTTCGACGTCGTGCACGACATGTTGGTCGGGAAGCGCAAGTCGCCGGCAGGCGCAAAGCGCATCGCGGCCGATCGTTAGTTGGCGGCAAGGGCATTTCGCAGTGCAGTGAATGCACGGCGACGCCGCTGACTGGATTGCTTCGCTTCGCTCGCAATGACGGCGCTTCCGTCATTGCGAGGAGCGTGAGCGACGAAGCAATCCAGAAACGGCACTGCAGACTGGATTGCTTCGCTGCGCTCGCAATGACAGCTCTTCGTCATTGCGAGGAGCGTCAGCTACGAAGCAATCCAGAAACGGCACTGCAGACTGGATTCGCGCTGGCTTGACGGCATGCTTCGGACTAGAGTTGCCGGAAATCCGATCGCGACATGCGACCGCGAGCGCTAGGCAATACGAGAGTGGCCATGAGAAGCTCGACCTTGATCTCGGGATGGAGGCGACTGCACATCGTCGCGATCGCCGTCCTGCCTCTTCTGGTCATTGTGCCCTTGAGCCCGTCAGCACTTGCTCAAGGTGGCAGCCCGTCCGGCGGCGTGGCCGCGGAGGATGAATTCTCCCGCCAGCTCCGGGACCTGAAAAAGACCTTTGGCGATATCGGGAAACAGATCGAAGACACGACAACAACGCTCGACGGCCTGAAGACCACCGAGAACGCCCGCAAGGGACTGGAGGACCTCAGGGAACACGTCAGCAAGCTGTTGGGGGCGGTCGCCGATAACGGCGATGTATCCAGGCTCGGCATCAGTGCGCTCAACCATGCCAATGAGAAGCTCAAAGCGCTGGAACATGACACGCGTTTCAAGCCGGAGCAGAAGCAGATCCTCCTTGCCGGATGGCGGGATCTCAAGGCTGCAACCGAGAGGGCGATCGGCGAGCTCGACAGCGCGCGCAAGGAGTTCGTGGACTTGTTGCGCACCTTGCAGACGAGCGAGGATTACATCGACGAGCTGCTTCAGCTCCGGCAACACGAGAAGGCGCTGGAAGTCATCCATCAGCTCACGCACCAGATACGCCAGGCATCGAAGAAGCTGAACGAACTGCTTGGCGCGAAGCCGCCAGGCGCCTGAGCATGGGATTGCCGGCAAGCAGGGTAGCGAGCGTCTGCGGGCTTTTCCTTGCACTTCCCGGCTGCAACTACGGCGACGTCGGCTATATCGAGATCAAGACGACACCCTCGGCAGCGGCGCCCGCTCTCTATCTGGATTCCGACAAGTTGGCGCAGGTGAGAGGCGGGGTGAGCGTCTTGCGCGAGCGCGTAGGAGAGCGG
The DNA here is from genome assembly GCA_963788095.1 of uncultured Alphaproteobacteria bacterium. GTDB lineage: Bacteria > Pseudomonadota > Alphaproteobacteria > Rhizobiales > Xanthobacteraceae > CAVTXS01. The sequence goes on from CAWBFP010000007.1 coordinate 12,667, forward strand.
AAGCTGCACGCCGATCTCGAGAGCGGCAAGGTGCCGTTGTGCACCATCGTGGTGAAGAAAAATCGCATCACCACGGTCACGATTTCTCTGCTCGATCGCCCGCCGCGCTGCAACTGCGGGCGCGAGAGCGCGCCGGCGGACAAGCCTGCGGAGCGGACTTGCATCAGTTGAACGCGCCCAAGATGGTGACGAGGCGCGCCCTTCTTCGCCTTCATGAAAGGGTGCGGTCGTAGGGGCGACTCCTGTGGTCGCCCTTCCCCGCGCCGCGCGGCCGCGACCAACAACCAAATGAAAGAGCAGTCGAACGAACCGAACCTGCGCCTAGACGACCGATTCCATGAAACTGCTCGTTTGGACCAGCAATGAGGCGGCAATAACGCGTGCCGAACGCTGGAGCGTGTGCATGGCGGCCTCACTTTGTGCTTGCGGACGATTGCAGCGAGCCCCGCTTGCGGCGGGCGGCGCCCGGACGGGCGAGAACGCGGTTCGCTTCGATGACGCGGACGAGGAGGTCGAGCAAGAGTTCGCGCTCATTCGGCGCCAGGCAGTCAAGCAGGCGAAATTGAGCGCCGATCGCCTCCGGCCTCAGGCGACGATGCAGCTTCTCGCCGCGGGGAGTGAGACGCAGGAGACGCGCCCGGCGTTCGAAGCGCGAGGAGATCAGGTCGAATGGCCGCTGACCATGGAGGTCACGATCGCGGCATGCGGCCTCAAGCTGGCGACGCTCACGGTGCAGAAAGGGCACCCTTGTGGTTGCCCGTTCCTCCATGTGAGACGCCTACAAGGGACGCCCTACGATCTGTTGACGTATGTCAGTTATCATATTAACTGACACATATGGAAAAAACTCAAGTCTATTTGCCCAAGGAAGAACTGGCCGCACTGCGCAAGGCCGCTGCACGGTCGGGACGCAGTGTTGCGGACTTGGTTCGTGAGGCGATCCGGAAGGTCGCGCTCAAGCCGCAGGCCTCCGGTCCGGTCGCGATTTGGGACGGCGAGCCGAAGCGGGTCTCCATCGACCACGACAGCGTCCACGACGAGCCCTGATGCGGCAAGGGGAGGCGGTTTTTGTCGACAGTGGGGCGTGGATCGCGCTCGCGCTTTCGCGCGATCCTCTGCATGAGCGCGCGCGCGAGCAGTGGGACCTGTTGCAGGGGGCCGGCACGAAGATCCACACTTCCATTCCGGTCGTCATCGAGACATTCACGTTCCTTGACCGCAACGCCACCAGAGACGTAGCGCTGACCTGGAAGGAGTCGATCTTCCGGCCCGGGCTTGCAAAAATCCTTCCCTGCGAGCTGCGCGATCTGGAGCAGTCGTGGCAGTACTTTCGCCGCAGGGACCTCTTCAAACTGTCGGCGGTCGACGCCACGAGCTTCGCGATCATGAAGCGCGCGAAAATTCGGCTCGCCTATGCGTTCGATCATCATTTTGCGGTCGCGGGCTTCAGGCTGGTGGGGTAGTCCGTACGATGGTTGAGCGTCAGCGGAACGCATCAAGGCGGTGCACGACCATCATTGCAAGCGGAAGCGAAGCAATTCGGTGCCGCCAAGCCGGTGTGCAACACTCGCAATGACGGTGCGATCTAGTTCAGCCACCGCACCAGCAGGAGCGAGATGCCCGGGAACGCGGCCAGGATCGCGAGCCGCAGGACGTCGGCGCCGATGAACGGCAGGATGCCGCGGTAGGTCGCCTCGATCGGCACGTCGCGCGCGATCGTCGAGATGACGAAGACGTTGAGGCCGATCGGCGGCGCGGTGAGCCCGATACCGACGACGGTGAGCACCAGGATCCCGAACCAGATCGCCACCTCCTCGTTCGGCATGCCGAAATCGAGCGCCGCGACGATCGGGAAGAACACCGGCAGCGTGAGCAAGAGCATAGCGAGCTCGTCCATCACCGCGCCCAGCAGGATGTAGAAGACCAGCAGCGCGAAGATGATGCCGAAGGGCGAGAGGCCGGAGCCGCCGACCAGCTCGGCCGCCTTCTGCGGCAATTGCGAGAGCGCCAGGAACGCATCGAACACCTCGGCGCCGAGCAGGATCGCGAAGATCATGGCCGAGACCTCGGCGGTCTGCACCAGGCTCTGCTTGAAATCGGTCCAGCCAAGGCTTCGCTGCAGCAGCCCGACCGCCAGCATCGCGACGGTGCCGACGGAGGCAGCCTCGGTCGGCGTGAAGATGCCCGAGTAGATCCCGCCGATGACGAGCAGAATGACCAGCAGCGCCGGCCAGACGCCGAGCAGCGAATGCAACCGTTGCTGCGGGGCCATCTTGTCCTGTGCCGGCGCCAGCGCCGGATTTCGCCGCACCATGATGGCGATGACGGTGCAGTAGAACAACGCCGCCATCAGTCCCGGGATCAGCGCTGCCTGGAACAGCTTGGCGATGTTCTGCTCGGTCACGATCGCGTAAACCACGATGATGATCGAAGGCGGGATCAACAAATCGACGACGCCGCCGGCCGCGATGGTGGCGGTGGCGAAGCCGCCCTGGTAGCCGTAGCGCCGCAGCTCCGGCAGAGCCGCGCGGCCGAAGGTCGCCGTCGTCGCCACCGACGAGCCGCAGATCGCCCCGAACACCATGCAGGCGCCGATCACCGCCATCGCGAGTCCGCCGCGCATATGGCCGACGATCGCGCGCGCCGCCAAGAACATGTCGCGGGCCAGGCCGGAGCGCTCCGCGAACGCTCCCATCAGGATGAACAGCGGAATGACCGACAGCGTGTAGTTGGAGAACAGGTAGTACGGCGTCGACTTCATGTAGTTGAGGAACGTCGTCCAGCCGGCGAGATGGACGTAGCCGAGGCTGCCGGTCACCAGCATCGCAAGCCCGACCGGCATGCGCAGCCCGACCAGCAGCAGCATCACGACCAGGCCGATGCCGGCAGCGCCCAGCCCGCTCATCGGCGACCTCGGATGAGGCGCAGCGCGGTCGCGACCGCGATCAGGGCGAGGAAGGCCGCCATCGCGGCGCAGGCCGCGATCGCCCAGCCGATCGGCAGGGAGAGCATCATCGAGACGGTCTTGCTGCTGATCGTATCCAGGGCACCGACCGCCAGCCGCCAGGCGATGATCGCCGCCATGCCGGCGTAGACGAGGTCCCACAGCGCGTCGAGGCCGCGCTGGATGCGCACGGGCAGGCGGCTGGTGAAGGTATCGACAACGATGTTGCCGCGGTGCGCCTGGCACAGCGGCAGGAACGCGAACACCGCGAGCGCGGTGCCGATCTGCACCAGCTCGATGTCGCCGGGAATCGAGTAGTTGATCAGCCAGCGCATCAGCACGCTGACGACCACGACGATCGACACCGCAAGCATCAGCAGGCCGCCCGCGATCGCGAGCGGCCGCGTTATCGCAACGAGCGGTCCGTTATCGAATGAACGGCCGCCAGCCCCCTCCCCCGCTTCCGACATACCGCCCCAACCTTACAGCCGTGTCCCACACGCGCTGCAGCACGAAGTGCTGCCGCGCAGATGCGGGACCTTCGCAGACGCCTGCCCTTGTGAAGGTCCCGGGTCTGCAGCGCACCGCTTCGCGCTGCGCCGCGCCCGGGACGCAGCCGCGTCAGGCCTTTTCGTATTTTGCGACCAACGCGCGCGCCTGCTCGAGATACTTGCCGCCGTCGATGCCGCGGTCCTTGACGGTTCTGATCCAGGCCTCGATCACCGGCTCGGTGGCCTTGCGCCAGCGCGCCGCCTCCTCGGCCGAGATGGCGCTTATGGTGTTGCCGCGCTTCTTCACCATCTCCTCGACCACGATCGCCTGATCGTCCCACATCTTGCCGGCCATGGTGGCGGCGAACTGTCCGGAATTGTCGTCGATGACCTTCTTCAGGTCAGCCGGGAGCGACTCGTACTTCGGCTTGTTCATCGCCAGGATGAAGGTTGCCGTGTAGAGCGTGGGCGAGCCCGGGATCTCGGTATGGAACTTGAGCAGCTCGTGCACCTTGACGGCGGGCACCACCTCCCACGGGATGACGCAGCCGTCGAGCACCCGCTGCGCCAGCGACTCCGGCAGCTGCGGGATCGGCATCGGGATGCCGTTGGCGCCGAGCGCCTTGAGGGCATCGCCGGCCTGCCGGGTCGGCGAGCGCAGCTTGAGGCCCTTGAGGTCGTCCATCACCTTGACCGGCTTGTTGGTGTGGATCAGGCCGTGGTCGTGCGCCCACAGGCAGATCGGGTGCACCTCCTTGAACTCGTCGCGCAGGTTGGCCTCGTAGAATTCCTGCACCGCCTTGGCGTTGGGCACGCCCTTCTTGGCGGCGACGAACGGGAGCTCGAACACCTCGATGCCGGGGAAGCGGCCGGGGGTGCTGCCGGGCAGCGCCCACACGAAATCGACGACGCCGTCGCGCGCCTGATCGAACAGCTGCGGCTGCGTGCCGCCGAGCTGCATCGATGGGAAGATGTCGATCTTGATCCGCCCGCCGGAGTCCGTCTCCACCTTCTTGGCCCAGGGCGCCAGCAGCTTGGCGTGGCCGTTCGAGATCGGCGGCAGGAAGTGATGCATCTTCAAGGTGACCTGCGGCGTCTGGCCCCAGGCCACGCGCGCAACCGCCGGGGCCGCCACCACGGCACCGGCCGATTGCAGGAATTGGCGGCGGGCAAGCTTCATGAGTTCCTCCCTGACGAGGCCGTTTCGGCGGCCCTGCTTCGTTAGGCGCCGGCAGCATCGTCGACGCAACCGCAACGCCGATATTCCGCTACCGGCAAATCGGCCGGCGGGCAAGCGCCGGCAAGCCGAGTGCCTTGCCAGATTTCGGGAAAAGGTGGACCGCCGTCCGTAGGGGCGACCCTTGCGGTCGCCCTCCGATTGCACCGAGGGCGCCCACAAGGGGCGCCCCTACGATGCCGCGCTAATTCAACCGCGCGGGTCGATCCGGGTCGCCGGCCGATGGCGGCGGCGCCGGCGGGTGCGGCGTCGCGACGTGAGCGGCGGTTGCGGTCGACGCCGCGGCAGCGTCGGCATCCGCCTGCACCAGGCGGCGGTACTCGCGGAACCCGAACGGCAGGCTCGCCAGGTAGAGCAACGTACCGGCGGTGAGAACCTCCCAGGGATAGGCGATCAACAGCGCGACGAACATCACCACCAGGAGGAAGACCGGCAACACCATGTCGGGCGGGATGCGCTTGCCGATCTTCTTGCCCGACAGCACCGGCAGCCGCGACACCATGAGAAAAGCGATGGCGAGCGTATAGAGGAGCGTGAGCGTGACCGGGAAACCGACGCGCGGAATCCCCAACAGGTGGACGTAGATCGGCAGCAGCACCGTGATCGCGCCGGCGGGCGCCGGCATGCCGGTGAAGAACTTGGCCGACCAGGCCGGCTTGTTGGGATCATCGATCGCAACGTTGAAGCGGGCGAGCCGCAAGCCGGCGCAGATCGCAAACACCATGGCGGCAATCCAGCCCGGCGCCTTGAGCTCGTGCAGGCCCCAGAAATACAGGATCAACGCCGGGACGACACCGAAATTGACGAAGTCGGCAAGGCTGTCGAGCTCGGCGCCGAAACGCGACGTGCCCTTGATCATGCGGGCGATGCGCCCGTCGATGCCGTCGAGCGCGGCAGCGAACACGATCGCATAGAGCGCATATTCGATCTTGCCTTCGATCGCGAGCCGCAAGCCGGTCAGGCCGGCACACAGCGCCAGCAGCGTGATCAGGTTCGGCACCAACACGCGGACCGGAATGTCGCGAAGGCGCGCCCGGCGGGCCGCAAAGCGCGCGCGGCGGGCCGCAAAGCGCCGACGGCGTCCCTCCACGCGTTCCGGATCGAAGGGCGGAAACATGACCCCAATATAGCGACAGTCAGGCGACGCCGCCATGGCAATGACGGAGGCGGATGGGTTTCGGGCCCCCCACGCCGTCATCCTGAGGTGCCCGAGCGAAGCGAGGGCCTCGAAGGATGCTGCTCTGCCGTGCAGCTGCTATGCTGTGCGTCCTTCGAGGCTCGCCCGACTTCGTCGGGCGAGCGCCTCAGGATGACGAGTCAGAACAAGCGTTCCCCCCACAACACCGTCATTCTGATCAGGGTGAGGGTTGCCCAAGTTTCATCCAGGTGGATCGGCCGCCAGGCCGGTGCGCAACTCGCAATGACGGCTCCGTCATTGCGAGCGAAGCGAGGCGAAGCAATCCAGGCGGCAGTGCCGTTGCTGGATTGCTGCGTCGCTGGCGCTCCTCGCAATGACGGCGTCGTCATTGCGAGCGAAGCGAAGCAGTCCGGGCGGCATTGCCGTTTGTGGATTGCTTCGTCGCTGACGCTCCTCGCGATGACGACGCCGTCATGGCGAGCAAAGCGAAGCAATCCAGGCGGCAGTGCGGTTTCTGGATTGCTTCGTCGCTGACGCTCCTCGCAATGACGGCTCCGTCATTGCGAGCGAAGCGAAGATTCCATGGGGAGTGGATAGCAGCCGAGTCCAGGTCCAGACTGAGGTTGCTTCAACCCACTCAACCTGGAGGACGACCGATGTTGCTCGCTGATCGTATCGCTGACACTGAACCGACCGCTATCCGAACGCATCTTGGCGCAATTTTTGTTTCGTTGGAACTGAGCCGTTCGACTTGGTTGATCACTTCGCTGTCGCCGGGCAACGGCGAAAAGATGTCGAAGCACGGCGTTGCGGCGGGAGATCTCGTGGCGCTGCTGGCGAAGTTTGCGCAGCTGCAGCGCAAGGCGTTTGCGCGCACCGGCAAGAACTATCCGATCATTACGATCCAGGAGGCGGGGCTGGACGGGTTCTCGCTGCACCGCGTGCTGCAGCAGGAGGGGATCGAGAGCCATGTGGTGGACGCCGCCTCGGTTGCGGTGCCGCGCCGGCGGCGGCGGGCGAAGACTGACAAGATCGACGGTGAGGCGCTGTTGCGGGTGCTGCTGGCCTACAAGCGGGGCGAACCGCGGGTGTGCTCGATGGTGGTCGCCCCTTGCGCCGAGGAAGAGGACCGCCGCCGGATCGGCCGTGAGCGCGAGGTCTTGCTCGACGAGCGGATCCGGCATGTCAACCGGATCAAGGGACTTTTGCTGGCGCAAGGGATCTCTGGCTATGCCCCGTTGCGGCGCGATCGACGGGCGCGGCTGGAGGCGCTGCGCACGGCGGACGGGCGTGAGCTGCCCCAGCAGCTGAGGGCGCAGATCGGCCGCGAGCTCGACCGGCTCGAGCTGCTGCTTGTGCAGATCAAGGCGGTCGAGGCGGAGCGGGACGCGATGCTGGCGAGGTTGAGCCAGAGCGTGGACGAGAACACGCGGGAGCATCCGCTGGCGATGCTGCTGGGGGTGAAGGGGATCGGGGAGGAATTTGCGGCTGCGCTTTGGTTCGAGTGCTTTTACCGGAGCTTTGCCAATCGCCGGCAGATCGCCGCCTATGCGGGCTTGGCGGCGACGCCGTGGCAGAGCGGGTCGGTCGCGCATGAGCAAGGCGTGTCCAAGGCCGGCAATGCGCGACTGCGCAAGAAGCTGGTGCAGCTCGCCTGGCTCTGGCTGCGCCATCAACCGGGGTCGGCACTGGCGCGCTGGTTCCATGCGCAAGCCCATCGCAAGGTCGCCATCGTCGCACTGGCGCGCAAGCTGCTGGTCGCCTTGTGGAAGTATGTCACCGCCGGCGTCGTGATCGAAGGTGCGGCGCTCAAGGGCGCTGCCTAGGCGGCAAGCCAGGCGTCTCGTCAGGCGAGCCACCTCACCCACAGTTGAGCAGCAACAGCACCATGACCAATCCGCCGAGACCCGATCAGTCTCGGCCGATCCGGGCGGACGAACCGATGGATTGCATGGCTTCAAAAGCCGTAGCGAAGAATGGCTTCGTCCTCTCGAGCCGCCCGCCGCAAGCGGAATCCTGGTACGGCACGCTCGTGCGGCCGACCGAATGTGAGTTTGATCTGGCGTCAAACCTGATCGCGAAACCGGCTCGACCTCGATCGTAGAAAAACTGCAAATGGTCCTCCTTGCATCATGAACCGCTCTTCGTCCCGACCGCTGGAGCCTGATGGCGTGCTCGATCGCGTCAAGGCCAAGCCGCTGCGCGGCGGCCCTGCGGGCCGACCTTGACCCGATCTGCGCGCGCCATCTTCAAAACTCCACGCTCGGGACGAAGAGGTGCTCCTCGCTCGAACAAAGAGGTGAGACCAAGTGTGAGAGACCTTGACTCGGTGTGAGAGACCTTGACTCGGCACATCCCCATGTGAGCAATCCAGGCCGCGGTGCCGTTTCTGGATTGCTCTGATGTCGCTGACGCTCCTCGCAATGACGGCTGCGCCATTGCTCAGCTCACCCGAAACGTCGGTTCCTGATCGGGGGCGCGCAGGTCGGCGATCACCGTTTCGCCCGCGACCGCGGTCTGTCCTTCCGCGACGCGCGGCTTGATACCCGCGGGCAAATAGACATCCAGCCGCGAGCCGAACCGGATGAGGCCGAAACGGTCGCCGATCAGGACCCGGTCGCCCTCGCGCACGAAGCAGACGATGCGTCGGGCCACCAAGCCGGCGATCTGCACGACGCCGATCCTGCCGTCCACGGTCTCGACCACGATGCCGTTGCGCTCGTTGTCCTCGCTCGCCTTGTCGAGATCCGCGTTGATGAACTTTCCCGCCCGATAGACGACCCGGGCGATGCGGCCGCTCGCCGGGCTGCGGTTCACGTGGCAATTGAACACGTTCATGAAGATCGAGACGCGCCACAGCGGCGCCGCGCCGAGATCGAGCTCGGACGGCGGCACGGCGGCCGTCACCTTGCTGATCGTTCCATCGGCCGGCGACACGACGAGGCCGTCGCGCACCGGACTGACGCGCGGCGGATCGCGAAAGAAGTAGGCGCACCAGGCCGTCAGCAGCACCCCGAGCCAGCCGAGCGGCGACCAGATGAAGAACAGAACGAGCGCCACTAGCGCAAATGCCCCGATGAAGAGGTAACCCTCGCGATGAATCGGAGCGAACTGGGAGCGGATCGAGGTCAGGATGGACATTCAAGGCCTGCGCAGGATGAGGGTGTGGGTTTCGGCTCCGCGGCGGCGCTACTCCGCCGCATCGGCGGCGAGGCCGGGCGGTTCCGCGGGCTCCGGCGCGCCATCGTCGATCGGCGGCGGATTGCGGTTGGGAGCGGCACGGTCCTCGCCGGCGCGCGCGAGCTTCTCGCGGGCCTCCTCGGCCTCGCGCTGCCAATTCCACATTCCGGCGTACAGGCCGCCCTGCGCCAGCAGTTCCTGGTGCGTGCCGCGCTCGACGATGCTGCCGTCGTCGAGCACGATGATCGAGTGGGCGCCCACCACGGTCGAGAGCCGGTGGGCGATGACCAGGGTAGTACGGTTGCGCGCGACGCGGTCGAGCGCGTCCTGGATTTCCTTCTCGGTGTAGCTGTCGAGCGCCGAGGTGGCCTCGTCGAGCAAGAGAATCGGCGGCGATTTCAGGATCGTGCGCGCGATCGCGACCCGTTGCTTCTCGCCGCCCGAGAGCTTCAATCCGCGCTCGCCGACCTCGGTCTCGTAGCCTTTCGGCGCGGCGCGGATGAAATCATCGATCTGCGCCAGGCCGGCGGAGTCCTCGACGTCGTCGTCGTCCGCTTCCCAGCGTCCATATCGGATGTTGTAGCGGATGGTGTCGTTGAACAGCACCGTGTCCTGCGGCACCACCCCGATCGCCTCGCGCAGTGAGGTCTGGGTCACATTGCGGATGTCCTCACCGTCGATCAGGATGCGGCCGCCGGTGATCTCGTAGAAGCGGAACAGCAAGCGGGAGATGGTCGATTTGCCGGCCCCCGACGGGCCGACGATGGCGACGGTGTTCCCGGCCGGAACCTCGAAGCTGATGCCCTTGAGGATCGGTCGATCCGGCTCGTAGGCGAAGCGCACGTCCTCGAACCGGATGGCACCGTCGCGAACCTGGAGCGGCCGCGCGCCCGGCTTGTCCTTGATCTCCGGCTCGCGCCCCAGGATCGCAAACATCGTCTCGATGTCGGTGACCGCCTGCTTGATCTCGCGATAGACCATGCCCATGAAATTCAGCGGCTGGTAGAGCTGGATCATCATGGCGTTGATCATGACGAAATCGCCGACGGTGTGGCGGCCGGTGGTGACGCCGTACGCGCACATCGCCATCGTGACGGTCAGCCCGGCCGTGAAGATGAGGGCCTGGCCGGCATTGAGCATGGCGAGCGAGGTGTAGGACTTCACGCTCGCGCTCTCGTAACGCTCCATGGAGCGGTCGTAACGCCGCGCCTCTCGTTCCTCGGCGACGAAATACTTCACCGTCTCGTAGTTGAGCAGCGAATCGATCGCCTTGGTGTTGGCGTCGGTGTCGCTGTCGTTCATGCGGCGGCGGATGCCGATGCGCCATTCGGTCGCCCGATAGGTGAACCACATGTAGAGCGCGACCGCGACCACGATCACCAGCACGTAGCGCCAGTCGAACGCGTAGAACAGCACGCCGACGATCAGCGCGAGCTCGATGATGGTCGGCATCAGCTGCAGGATCACCATGCGCACGATCACTTCGATGCCGTTGCGGCCGCGCTCGAGCACGCGGGTGAGACCGCCGGTCTTGCGTTCGAGATGGAAGCGCAGCGACAATTCGTGCATGTGCTTGAAGGTCATGATCGCGAGCCGCCGCACCGCGTGCATGGCGACCTTGGCGAACAGGCCGTCGCGCGCCTGGGTGAGCAGCGCCATTAGCACCCGCGTGCCGCCATAGGCGATCGTCAGCATGATCGGGATCGCGACCGCGTAGGCGGTGCCCGACATCGCGAACGGCCCAGTCGGATGGCCGGCGAGTGCGTCGGTCGCCCACTTGAACGTGAACGGGACCGCGATGGTCGCGAGCTTGGCGAGCAGCAGCAAGAGCATCGCCGCGACCACCCGCAGTTTCAGGTCCGGGCGCTCGGTCGGCCAGATGTACGGCCACAGCCGGGCCATGGTCGGCAGCAGGGCGCCGCGGTCGGCGCGGAGCGGGGTGGGAACCATCACTGCAGGGGAGTCGGGCATCGCTGACTTTCAAGACAGATATGGCCCGGCCGCGGACCATCAAGCGGTTTCATACCATAACGGTTCCAAGCAAAGCCGATTTCTCAAGATTTGGCGATAGTTGCGGCTGGCATTGGCGCGGTGCGCGCGGTTGCCCGGCCGGCTTGCGTTTGGTTTGGGCGGATGCCACATCGCTTCCTGGAGCAGATCCGATTCAGCCGAATCGGATCGCTCCAGAGCCCTCAGGTTTGTCGCATTTTCTGCGGCGGGCCGACGTCCACCCCGGATCAGGTCCAGCATCAAGTCCGGGGCAGGCTTTCGCCGGAAAATGGTCCTATGGGAACGATTCGAACGATCTGCGTGTATTGCGGCTCCGGCCCCGGCAACAGCTCGGCATTCGCCGAGGCGGCCGCTCGATTTGGCCGCGTCCTGGCCGAAAATGGGGTGGGCCTCGTCTACGGCGGCGGCTCGCTCGGCCTCATGGGGGCGCTCGCCAAGTCGGTACTCCAGCACGGCGGGCACGTGACCGGGATCATTCCGGAGTTCTTGACCGGCCGCGAAAAGGCGCTGGTGGAGGCGCAGGAAATCATCGTCACCAAGGACATGCATGAGCGCAAGCGCATCATGTTCGAGCGCGCCGATGCGTTCGTGGCGCTGCCGGGCGGCATCGGCACGCTCGAGGAGCTGGTCGAGCAGATGACCTGGGCACAGCTCGGCCGCCACCAGAAACCGATCCTGATCGCCAACATCGCCGGCTTCTGGGATCCGCTCTGCGCCCTCTTCGACCATATGGAGAAGCTCGCGTTCATCCGGCCCGAACTGACCATCAATCTCCTGGTCGCGAACCGGGTGGAGGAGATTTTGCCGAAGCTCGAAGCTGCGGCGCCGGCTTCGCCCGATCTCGAAACCAGGAAGGCTGCGCCGGTCGTCGAGCGGATGTAGCCGCACGACCCCGCGTCGTCATTGCGAGCGAAGCGAAGATTCCATGGGGAGTGGATAGCAGCCGAGTCCAGGTCCAGACTGAGGTTGCTTCAACCCACTCAACCTGGAGGACGACCGATGTTGCTCGCTGATCGTATCGCTGACATGAACCGACCGCTATCCGAACGCATCTTGGCGCAATTTTTGTTTCGTTGGAACTGAGCCGTTCGACTTGGTTGATCACTTCGCTGTCGCCGGGCAACGGCGAAAAGATGTCGAAGCACGGCGTTGCGGCGGGAGATCTCGTGGCGCTGCTGGCGAAGTTTGCGGAGCTGCAGCGCAAGGCGTTTGCGCGCACCGGCAAGAACTATCCGATCATTACGATCCAGGAGACGGGGCTGGACGGGTTCTCGCTGCACCGCGTGCTGCAGCAGGAGGGGATCGAGAGCCATGTGGTGGACGCCGCCTCGGTTGCGGTGCCGCGCCGGCGGCGGCGGGCGAAGACTGACAAGATCGACGGTGAGGCGCTGTTGCGGGTGCTGCTGGCCTACAAGCGGGGCGAACCGCGGGTGTGCTCGATGGTGGTCGCCCCTTGCGCCGAGGAAGAGGACCGCCGCCGGATCGGCCGTGAGCGCGAGGTCTTGCTCGACGAGCGGATCCGGCATGTCAACCGGATCAAGGGACTTTTGCTGGCGCAAGGGATCTCTGGCTATGCCCCGTTGCGGCGCGATCGACGGGCGCGGCTGGAGGCGCTGCGCACGGCGGACGGGCGTGAGCTGCCCCAGCAGCTGAGGGCGCAGATCGGCCGCGAGCTCGACCGGCTCGAGCTGCTGCTTGTGCAGATCAAGGCGGTCGAGGCGGAGCGGGACGCGATGCTGGCGAGGTTGAGCCAGAGCGTGGACGAGAACACGCGGGAGCATCCGCTGGCGATGCTGCTGGGGGTGAAGGGGATCGGGGAGGAATTTGCGGCTGCGCTTTGGTTCGAGTGCTTTTACCGGAGCTTTGCCAATCGCCGGCAGATCGCCGCCTATGCGGGCTTGGCGGCGACGCCGTGGCAGAGCGGGTCGGTCGCGCATGAGCAAGGCGTGTCCAAGGCCGGCAATGCGCGCCTGCGCAAGAAGCTGGTGCAGCTCGCCTGGCTCTGGCTGCGCCATCAACCGGGGTCGGCACTGGCGCGCTGGTTCCATGCGCAAGCCCATCGCAAGGTCGCCATCGTCGCACTGGCGCGCAAGCTGCTGGTCGCCTTGTGGAAGTATGTCACCGCCGGCGTCGTGATCGAAGGTGCGGCGCTCAAGGGCGCTGCCTAGGCGGCAAGCCAGGCGTCTCGTCAGGCGAGCCACCTCACCCACAGTTGAGCAGCAACAGCACCATGACCAATCCGCCGAGACCCGATCAGTCTCGGCCGATCCGGGCGGACGAACCGATGGATTGCATGGCTTCAAAAGCCGTAGCGAAGAATGGCTTCGTCCTCTCGAGCCGCCCGCCGCAAGCGGAATCCTGGTACGGCACGCTCGTGCGGCCGACCGAATGTGAGTTTGATCTGGCGTCAAACCTGATCGCGAAACCGGCTCGACCTCGATCGTAGAAAAACTGCAAATGGTCCTCCTTGCATCATGAACCGCTCTTCGTCCCGACCGCTGGAGCCTGATGGCGTGCTCGATCGCGTCAAGGCCAAGCCGCTGCGCGGCGGCCCTGCGGGCCGACCTTGACCCGATCTGCGCGCGCCATCTTCAAAACTCCACGCTCGGGACGAAGAGGTGCTCCTCGCTCGAACAAAGAGGTGACCCCAAAGTGTGAGACCTTGACTCGGCACATCCCCATGTGAGCAATCCAGGCTGTAGGGTGCGCAAAGCGCCGCGAACGCGGCGCGTGCGCACCCTTGGAGCCGCGGCATGCACGCGTGCGCACGGCGCGGTTCCCGCGCCTTTGCGCACCCTACAAAATTCGTCGCTGACGCTCCTCGCAGTGACGGCATCGCAATGACGGCGAGGGAACCTCGCGCTAGCCGCGCACGAACGTCACCGCCTCGATACGGTTGTTGTCGAGGTCGCGGATGAAGGCCGCATAGTATCCGCCGGTGCGGTGCGGGCGCATTCCGGGCGCGCCGTCGCTGGTTCCGCCGGCCGCGAGTGCGGCTGCGTGGAAGGCGTCGACCGCCTCGCTCGATGCGGCGCGCAGGCAGACATGGGTGCCGGTGTCGGCGCCGACGGCCGGCATGCCCTGCCGGTGATTGAGCCAGAACTCCGGATACTTCTTGCCGAAGCCGACAGTCGCGGGACGCACTTCGAGCTTGGCGTAGCCGAGCGCGGCGAGCACGCGCTCGTAGAAAGCCGTAGCGGCCGCCAGATCGCCGATGCCGATCGAGACGTGATCGATCATGCGTCTACAACCGACGCGGCGCGCCGGCATCGGTCGGCGCGGCGCCGTGGAACATGCGCGCCACGTTCGCTTCCGCCGCGGCGCGCTCGCAATTCGCGCACGGCCGCGAGGTCGAATACATGACGCAGCCGGAAAGGTCGGTCCGGCCAAGGCGCGCCTGGGCGTCGCGGATGGCCTCGCGCTCGGCGTGCGCCGACCCGTCGTTGTTGGCGACCACCCGGCTCGGGCCATATCCGACGATGCGGCCGCGCTCGACCACCACCGCGCCGTAGGGCTGGTCGCCGGCCGCGACCGCCTGCTGCTTCATCGCCAGAGCGGCGGCGACGAACGACCGGTGCTCGCTCGCGGCCGCCGCAGCGCCTCGCGCACGCGCGGCGGCGGCCGCAGCCGCGCCCAGCAACATCATCGAGGTTCGTCGCGTACAAGAGACCATGGCCGCAACTTTCATCCCGATCCGCCTCATGCCGGCGCGCCGGCCCGGACCAGCTTGTAGACGATCGAATCCATCAGCGCCTGGAACGAGGCGTCGATGATGTTGGGCGAGACCCCGACCGTGGTCCAGCGCTCGCCGGTCTCGTCCTGGCTCTCGATCAGCACGCGCGTCACCGCCTCGGTGCCGCCGTCGAGGATACGCACGCGATAGTCGGTCAGCTTCAGACCCTGGATGTATTGCTGGTATTTTCCGAGGTCCTTGCGCAGCGCCAAGTCGAGCGCGTTCACCGGGCCGTTGCCGTCCGCGACCGACATCAGGATCTCGTTGCCGACCTTCACCTTGACCACCGCCTCGGCCACGGTCACCAGCCGGCCGAGGGCGTTGTAGCGCTGCTCGACGCTGACGTGGAAGCGCTCGACGGCGAAATAGTCCGGCACCTTGCCGAGCACGCGCCGCGCCAGCAGCTCGAACGAGGCGTCGGCGGCCTCGTAGGCATAGCCCGTGGCCTCGCGCTCCTTGACCTCGTCGAGCAGGCGGGAGAGGCGCGGGTCGTTCTTGTCGATGCGGATGCCGACCCGTTCCAGCTCCGCCAGCAGGTTCGATTTTCCGGCCTGGTCGGATACCAGCAGTTTGCGCCTGTTGCCGATCGCGCCCGGGTCGACATGCTCGTAGGTGGCGGGCTCCTTGAGGATGGCGGAGGCGTGAATGCCGGCCTTGGTCGCGAACGCGCTCTCGCCGACATAGGGCGCGTGGCGGTCGGGCGCGCGGTTGAGCATCTCGTCGAGCGCGCGCGACACATGGGCGAGGCTCGCGAGCTTGGCGTCGGAGACGGCGATCTCGAAACGCTCGGCGAATTCCGGCTTGAGCTTGAGCGTCGGGATGATCGACACCAGGTTGGCGTTGCCGCAGCGCTCGCCGAGGCCGTTGAGGGTGCCCTGGATCTGGCGCGCGCCGGCGCGCACGGCAGCGAGCGAGTTCGCCACCGCCTGCTCGGTGTCGTTATGGGCATGGATGCCGACGTGGCTTCCCGGGATCTCTTGCACCACATCGGCCACGATCGCCTCGACCTCGTGCGGCAGGGTGCCGCCGTTGGTGTCGCACAGCACCACCCAGCGCGCGCCGGCCTCGCGCGCCGTTTTGGCGCAGGCAAGCGCATGATCGCGGTTCGCCTTGTAGCCGTCGAAAAAGTGCTCGCAGTCGACCAAAACCTCGCGGCCGCGTGCCGCGGCGGCGCGCACGCTGTCGCGGATCGAGGCGAGGTTCTCCTCCGGCGTGGTCTCGAGCGCGACGCGCACGTGATAGTCCCAGGCCTTGGCGACGAAGCAGATCGCGTCGGCCTTGGCCTCGAGCAGGGCCGCGAGGCCCGGATCGTTGGAGGCCGAGCGCCCCGGCCGCCGCGTCATGCCGAAGGCCGTGAAGGTGGCGCCGAGCTTGCGGTCGTCGGCGAACAGCTGGGTGTCGGTCGGATTGGCGCCGGGGTAGCCGCCCTCGATGTAGTCGATGCCGAGCTCGTCGAGCATGCCCGCAATCGCCAGCTTGTCGTGCAGCGTGAAATCGACCCCGTTGGTCTGCGCGCCGTCGCGCAGCGTGGTGTCGAACAGGTAGAGGCGCTCCTTTGTCATGACTCACCATCCGCGGCGACCAGCCGTGCACACGCCTCGATGAAATCACTCGCGGGCTGAATCACGCCAGAGACGGCCGACTTGTCGATCTGGACCGCGTGCGAATAGTCGGCGCTCCATCTCAATTCCTGCGTTCGATAGATGATGCGCGCCTTTTCGGCATCCATTAGTCCGGTGGCGAGGATGTGGCGTTCGAACATCATGAACAGCCCGTGATGGGTCTTGATGCTTTCCAGATTGAGATCCGTCCGTTCCGAGATCACCGCGCGCATCGCGTCGAATATTGCGTAATAAGCCCGGCTTCCCGCGCCATTCGTGTCCCCGAGCTCAAGCAGAACCGGGACGGATCGGAGCGCAATCCGTGCTCTTTCGATGAACACGCTCACGACAAGACCTTGAGCGATCGAGCCTCGCGCCTGGCATTGCGCACCAGGTCCGAAGCGCCGCCGTCAGGCGCGCCGGCCCACTCCGTCTCGGTGAACGGCCATGGCTGTACGTACACCCCGCTCGCCCGGGTATGATCAAATGCCAGATCGACCAAGCGCATCTTCTCGTCCCAGTACTGCCAGCCATCGTCCGCCAGGACCACTGCCACGTCGGCGTCACTGTCCGGCCGATGGTCTGCCCGTACACGGCTTCCGAAAAGGTAGAGGCCCTTCAATCTGCCGGCGTAGTGAGCGGCAACCGCGACGGCAAACCGCGCGAGAGCATCGTCTACTTCCGCATCGCTCGGCGCCTGCAGGACCGCTTCGGCCATTACGAGCTCCAGAGCATGCCGGCAATCGCCAGCTTGTCGTGCAGCGTGAAATCGACCCCGTTGGTCTGCGCGCCTTCGCGCAGCGTGGTGTCGAACAGGTAGAGGCGCTCCTTCGGCATCGTGGCCTCAAACGAACCGCGTGACGAAATAGATCGCGAGCAGCAGCGCGACGATGAGCACCGCGAATTTGAGCGCAATGTAGTAGTAGCGATGGCGCGGGAACGGCGTGTCGGGCTTAATGTCGTTCATCGCGACGGCCTCCGAAACAGATGCTCGCTTGCATCGACCGGGGCTGTCCTGGATTGCTTCGCTTCGCTCGCAATGACGGCTCTCCCTTGTGCGCCATTGCGAGTTGCACACCGGCTTGGCGGCCGATCCACCTGGATGAAACTTGGGCAATCCCTCATCTGATCAGGATGACAGTGTTGTGGGGAGCAACGCTTGTTCTGACTCGTCATCCTGAGGCGCTCGCCCGACGAAGTCGGGCGAGCCTCGAAGGACGCACAACATAGCAGCTGCGCGGCAGAGCAGCATCCTTCGAGGCCCTCGCTTCGCTCGGGCACCTCAGGATGACGGCGCGGGAGACCCGAAACCCATCCGCCTCCGTCATTGCGAGTCGTTTCCCCTCCGTTTCTTCCTAGGAGCGAAGCGACGAAGCAATCCAGAACTGAGGGCGGCTTGAGCACTTCGCCAAGCTCAGCGCTCCTGACTTCCTTCCGATTCATCGCGCCACCTCCCAGGTGGTGCCGTCCTTGGAATCCTTCAGCACCACGCCCATCGCGACGAGTTCGTCGCGGATGCGGTCGGCCTCGGTGAAGTTCTTCTGCTTGCGCGCCGCATTGCGCGCCGCGATGCGATCCTCCACCGACGTTTTCCAATCGACCGCGGCGCCGACACCCGCCGCCTTGGCCGACCCTGCCGCAATCGCCGTCGCCTTCGACACGCGCACGAGGTTCTGCTTGACCCCCGAGAACCCGAGCAGGCCAAGCGCCGCCCTCAGCTTCGGATAGTCATTGCTCCGATGCAGGCTGTGCAATTCCGCAATGGCTTGCGGTGTATTCAAATCATCGGCCAACGCATCGACAATTGCCGGCGCAATGTCGGCGGCCGGCGGCACGTCCTCTATGCGCTGATACCAATCCCACAGTATCTTGTGGGATTCATCGAGGTTGGCCACAGCCCAATCCATCGGCTGGCGATAGTGGGTGCGCAGCATGTTGAAGCGCAAAGCTTCGCCGGGCCAGGCATAGCCTTGCCATCCGTCCAGCAGCTCCCGGATGGTGACGAAGTTGCCGAGCGACTTCGCCATCTTGTCGCCTTCGACCTGCAGGAAGCCGTTGTGCATCCACACCTGCGCCATCGAAGAGGTCGCGAGGGCGCAGCGCGACTGCGCGATCTCGTTCTCGTGATGCGGGAACACGAGATCGATGCCGCCGCCGTGGATGTCGAAGATCTCTCCGAGATGCTTCCACGCCATCGCCGAGCACTCGATGTGCCAGCCCGGGCGACCGGGCGACGCGATGCCGGCCGGCGACGGCCACGCCGGCTCGCCCGGCTTCGAGGGCTTCCACAGCACGAAGTCGGTCGGATCGCGCTTGTAGGGCGCGACCTCGACGCGCGCGCCGGCGATCATCTCGTCGAGCGGTCGGCGCGACAGCTCTCCGTACTCCGGCATCGACGGCACATTGAACAGCACATGCTCTTCCGCGACGTAAGCGTTGCCGGAGGCCACCAGGCGCTCGATCAAAACTTTCATCTCGGCGATGTGCTCGGTCGCGCGCGGCTCGACCGTCGGCTCGAGGCAGCCGAGCGCCGCCACGTCCTCGTGGAACTGGCGGTCGGTCGTCTCCGTGACCCTGCGGATCGCCTCGTTCAGCGGCAGTTCCGGATACTGCTGCGCCGCCCGCGCGTTGATCCTGTCCTCGACGTCGGTGATGTTGCGCGCGTAGGTGACGTGCTGCGGCCCGTAGAGGTGCCGCAGCAGCCGGTAGAGCACATCGAACACGATCAC
This sequence comes from uncultured Alphaproteobacteria bacterium, assembly GCA_963788095.1. Taxonomy (GTDB): domain Bacteria; phylum Pseudomonadota; class Alphaproteobacteria; order Rhizobiales; family Xanthobacteraceae; genus CAVTXS01. The sequence continues at coordinate 31,730 of CAWBFP010000007.1, forward strand.
CGGCCGGGCATTGCCGATGTGGGCGAAGTCGTAGACGGTCGGTCCGCAGACGTACATGCGCACGTTCGACGGATCGAGCGGCCGGAAGGGCTCCTTGCCCCGCGTCAGCGTGTTGTAGAGCTTGAGCTCCATGGGACATCCCTGCCTGCTGGCCGGGCATCCGTTTTCTGCCGAAATTGAGAGAAAAAGGGGCCTCAGCCAGCGATGATCGCTAGCTGCAAATAATCCGGCAAATGCCGCAAAGGCGAATGAGGCCACGCATGGCCGGCACAATGCTTGCGTCGCCGCCCGCCGTCAAGCGCAAACCGATTGCTGCGGCAGGCGAGGCGCAAACGTCGCCAACAATTCGCGCCGCCCGGAGGCCTGTTGCGGTGATCGAATTGGCCGGCGGCTTGCAGGAACATTGGCGCGACGGACCGCGTTCTCTGAAGGCGAAAGAGCAATCGCCCGACCAACAGGAACTGCCGAAACCAGGTGAAGATGCGCCCGAAACCCGTTCTCGAGCTCGAGCTGCGTCCGGTGGCGGCGCCGACCCAGGCCGACCCTGGGGCGTACGTCTATGTGTTGTTGCCGACCCTGGAAGAGCTGATCGGAGTTCCCGCTTTTGCCCGCTGCGACCCAATCCGCGTGCAGGGGATCGACGGCCGCTTCTCCGGCGATCCCCCACGGGCCGGAAACTAACCGAAACGGCGCGATCTCGGGGGTTAACGACCTCTTAACGGATTGGCTCGCATTGTCGGCATCCGTCAATCGGATTGCCGAAAATGCGCAGCCTCGCAGCCCTGCTCGGGCTCGTCTACGTCCTGCTCTCGACCGTGGCCGCGGCCGACACCCGAACGTTCATCATCGCCAACTGGCCGGACGGCTACGGCATCGACAAGTGCCTCGCATCGGGCGCCCGCTGCGGCCAGACGATCGCGAATTCCTATTGTGGCGCGCACGGTTACACGCAAGCCGCTTCGTTCCGCACGGCCGAGGCGGCCGAGGTCACCGGCAGCATCCCGACGGTCGTCGAATCGAGCCGGCGGACCCGGCCGCAGGCCTTCGTCGCCATCGAGTGCACGCGGTGAGCGAGTGAGTGGCGAATAGCGAATAGCGAATAGTGAGTAGTGAGTAGTGAGTAGCGAATAGTGCACGCGCTTTGCGTAGGCGCCTCGGCATTCACCCTCACTATTCACTATTCACTATTCACTATTCACTATTCACTATTCACACGTATCACTATTCACTATTCACTATTCGCTATTCACTATTCGCTCATTCGCTATTCTACGCCCCCTACTTCTCCACCCAATCGGCGCACTTCGCCACCTCGGAGTTCGCGCCCCAGGGCATGATCGGCACCGACGAGGTCGAGTTCTTCGGCGAGCCCTCGATCAGCCGGTCCGAGTACACCATGTAGACAAGAACGTTGCGCTTCACGTCGCAGCCGCGCACGATCTGCATCTTCTTGAAGAACAGCGAGCGGCGCTGGCGGAACACGTCCTCGCCCTGCTCGAACTTGGCCTTGAATGTGATCGGGCCGATCTGCCGGCACGCGAGCGAGATGTCCGACACCTCCTCGGCGACGCCGATCCAGCCCTTGAAGCCGCCCTTTTCCGGCACCGTGAAGTGACAGGCGACCCCGTCGACGCCCGGATCGTCCAACCCGTAGGTCGCGAGCTTGTCGTTCGGCGACAGCCACTTGAAGACGGTCGAGCGCTTGAAGATCAGGTCGGGCTCCTCGGCCGCGCGCAGCGCGGACATCGGCCCCATGGCGGGAACGAGCGCGCAGGCAAGCGCCGCGGCGGCGGCGCGGCGGCGGGCGCGCAGGCCCGGCCTCGATCGTGAGCGGTCCATATGTGTCTCCCTTACCGGACCGCAGCCATATGGGGACGGCACGGCCTTTACGCGAGACCGCCGACGGTAGGGGCAAAGCTCGTGGTTGCCCCGTAGCGGGGCGCCCACAAGGGCGCGCCTACGACACGCCGCCGTCTGAACTCCGGTCGGGCGCGGCGGCAAGCGCGATCGCCTCCTTGAGCACGTCGAGGTCGCCGATATGGTTGGCGAGGATGAGCACGAGCCTAGCGTTGAGCGCCGCGCTGTGCTCGGCATCGCGGCCGCGATGCGCATCGACCAGAGCGACGTAGGCCTCGTCCGGACTGGGAAACCGTGACGTCGTGATCAGCTTGGACATGGCTCTCACCCGCCGAGTGCGCGCAGGCGCGCGGCCTCGACCTTGCCGCGCTCATAGGTGCGCCAGCGCGCGCACAGGTGCTGGTCCGGCCGCAGCAGGTAGCTCGCGCCCGGGGTGGCGTCGAACCGTTGCGCGAACAGCCCGCCCTGGTCCGACAGATCCTCGCCGATGACGGTGAGCTTGATCCCCGCCGGCACGTCCGGCCGCGCGCCGTCGCGCACGTGAACGAGCTCGAAGCCGCCGGTGAGCCGCTCGAGCAGATAGCCGGCGCGCCCGTCGCGACCTTGCATCGGCGCGTCCGGCGCGGGGGCGCCGAGCTTCGCGGTGCCGCCAAAGCGATCCTCGTCCGGCGTCGACAACGGCGTCTCGTATACGGCCGCGGTCGAGAGCCGCCCGGAATTGACCATGCGGCGCGCGAACTCCGCGGCAGGCGCGAGCGCGAGCACCGCATTGCGAAGGCAGCGCTCGGCCGGGGAGCGCGGCGCGATGAAATCGGTTGAGCGCGTCGAGTGGCCGATATCCGCGTCGGCGGCCTGCATGCGCTCGACGTCGTAGCTCTCGATCAGCCGCTCGCCCGCCCTGCCCTCCAGCACCGCCGCCAGCTTCCAAGCGATGTTCTCGGCGTCCTGGACGCCGGAATTGCCGCCGCGCGCGCCGAACGGCGACACCTGGTGGGCCGAATCGCCGGCGAAGATCACGCGACCGTGGATGAAACGGGCGAGGCGGCGGCAGTTGAAGCGGTAGATCGAGATCCATTCGAGCTCGACGTCGCGCTCGCCGAACGCCCGCTTGAGCCGCGGCAGCACCCGTTCCGGCTTCTGCTCCTCGGCCACGTCGGCGTCAGGGCCAAGCTGCAGGTCGATGCGCCAGGAGTTGTCGGGCTGCCGGTGCATCAGCGCCGATTGCCCGGAATGGAATGGCGGATCGAACCAGAAGCGGCGCTCGGTCGGGAAATCCGCCGCCACGCGGACGTCGGCGATCAGGAATTTTTCCTCGAAGGTTACGCCCTCGAAGCCGAGGCCGAGCAGGTCGCGCACGGCCGAGCGCGCGCCGTCGGCGGCGATCACCCAGTCGGCATCGAGCTGGTAATCCCCGTCGGGGGTTTCGACCGTGAGCCGCACCAGATCGTTGCGTCGATCGACGCCGACGACTCGGTTCTTCCAGCGCAGGTCGATGGTCGGGATCTCGCCGACGCGATCGACCAGCGCCTTCTCCAGGTAGTATTGCTGCAGGTTGATGAAGGCCGGCATCTTGTGGCCGTCCTCCGGCAGCAGGTCGAACGCGTAGGCGAGCGTGTCGCCCAGGTAGACCTTGCCGAGCTTCCAGGTGACGCCCTGCGCGACCAGCCGCTCGCCGACGCCGAGGCGATCGAGGATCTCGAGCGTGCGCTTGGAATAGCAGATGCCGCGCGAGCCCTCGCCGATGCGGTCGGCATCGTCGACGAGCACCACCTTGACGCCGCGCAGCGCGAGATCGATCGCGGCGGTCAGCCCGACCGGACCGGCACCGACCACCACCACCGGATGGCGCACCGGCGCGCGCGCATCCTGGTCCGGCGACCGGCGGTAGGCGTAGTGATAAAGCGCCTTGCGCATGCTGTGCTTTCCCTCGGCCGTCATTGCGAGTTGCACACCGGCCTGGCGGCCGATCCACCTGGATGAAACTTGGACAATCCTTCATCCTGATCAGGATGACGGTGTTGTCGGGGGCAACGCTTGTTCTGCCTCGTCATCCTGAGGCGCTCGCCCGACGAAGTCGGGCGAGCCTCGAAGGACGCACAACATACCAGCTGCACGGCAGAGCAGCATCCTTCGAGGCCCTCGCTTCGCTCGGGCACCTCAGGATGACGGCGTGGGGGGCGCCCGAAACCCATCCGCCGCTCGCCTCCGCATTCCGTTTCTTGCTAGTTGCAAAGTGACGAAGGAATTCCAGAAGCCGCACCGCAGC
>CAWBFP010000008.1:0-105110 GCA_963788095.1 uncultured Alphaproteobacteria bacterium
GCCCCTGGGCACCAGCAACTCACTGAAATAATTGAATTTTCTTTGACACTCAAGCGAAACTGTTGCCGCCATTTAACCACCGTGGGCGCGTCTCGGCTCGGGCACAAAATTTCGGGGAGTATTGGGTCGACGCCACACTCCCGTGTACACCGGGCCAGCTGTGCCCGCTCATGCGTTTAACTGTGGACTGGCGGCACGTCGGTCCATGCGCGATCGTTTCCGCATTCGCCCGCGGCGCTACACTCGAGGCCATGCCGCTCTACCCGCGCCGCATACGCAAGCGGCGAGCGAGCGACTGCCCGCGCCGGCATGGTCCATCTCGACGCGGCGCGGCAGGCGCACGGGCTGCCGCAGCTGTCCTTTGGCGCGGCGCTGCATGTCGGCGAGATACTCTGGGGCAATATCGGCGCGTTCAACCGGCTGGACTTCACCGCCATCGGCCCCGCTGTCAACCTGTCAGCCGGCTGGAGGGGCTGTGCCGGCCGCTCGGCCGGTCGGTGTTGATCTCGGGCGCGGTCGCCGCAGAGACCACAACTCCCCTGGTGCCCTTGGGCGAGCACGTGCTGCGCGGTATCGCGGCGCCCTGCACCGTCTTCACGCTGCCGGATGCGTGAGCGGCGATGAAGCGCACGTGGACGATCATTGGCGTAGCTGACGTGACCCAGAGCTTCAAGTGGTACCAGTCGCTACTTGGCCTGCCGGAGACAAACACCCGCCCACGACTACTTCGGGCAAATCGTCAACTCGGATGGAACGGTCTTGCTCTGTCTCCACGAGTGGGGTGCCCACGAACATCCCTCGTTGACAAGTCCCCACCACGCAACTCCTGGCAACGGCCTGCTCTTGTTCTTGCGGGTCGACAACTTTGACGTAGCTTTGGCAAGGGCGCGCGCTCTCGTCAGCCGGCTGGAAGAAGAGCCACAGATAAATCCCAGGACTGGAACCGCGGAGTTTTCGCTCCGAGATCCTGACGGGTACTACGTCACCATCAGTGCGCTCAGCGCTGCCTAGTCATGCGCCAAAATGTTCCACAAGTCGGCCGAAATGGGTCGCGAACATAGAAGCGCCGCACGCCTCACTCCTCTTTTGCCGGACTGTATTCAAACACTTACTTTGGTCGCTGATGTCGCGGCTGATAGAAGCCAATTGAGCTGCCCCCGGAAGCTTGAATGACGAAAGCAACCCCCACCCCTCGTCTGTAACTTCCGACGAATTGATACCGGCATTGGCTAGTGACCTCCGGCACCCTTCGACGTCGTCACACATGAGGTAGAATTCGTGTGCGTTCGAATGTTGGTGCGGATGAAACGCAGCCTCGGAGGGCGGCAACGCGAATATCAGCCAACCGCCACCTACATCAACGTTTGGCAGCTTTAGAATGTCGCGGAAGATCCGGCGATCTGATTCCGCGTCTGCGGAGTAGATGACGACATGTGCACCATTGAACATGGACGATCTCCCAATTCAGACACTTGCAAGTCGATCGATGGGGCCACATGATCGCTGATCTCGCGTCGCCAATAACGCAAGATCCTCGTCGCGGTCAGTGCTTACTTACTCGCAAATCACCTGGTCCTCACGGTGGCTCTGCAGAGCCTTTGCATAGCGCGGCATCACCTGAGGCATGATCGATTGACCCGCCGCCGGCCGCTCGACCCCGAAGACGTGTCGCGGAAAATCGAGCTCCTTCTGAATCGCCCAGATCCGCTCGTGCTCATGCGGAGGCAAGATTCGGCCGGATCGCCGACGGCGACCCACCCGAGCGGGACCGTTGCGCCTTCCGGCAGCCCCGTCCCAAGATGCACGACGCCGTTGATGCGCACCTCGGAGCGCCGGCCGATACGGGCGCCGTTGAAGATAGTGGCGCCGGTGGCGATGAAGACCTCGGCCTCGATTGAACAGCCGGTTAGATAGGCTCGCGGGCCGACGAGGACGTTGTCGCCGATGGTAAGCGGATTGCGCCGCACGCCGCGCAGAACGGCAGTGTCCATGACGACGCAATTGGCGCCGATGCTGACGGCGCCGCTCTCGGCGCTCACCACGGCACCGAAGCCGATCGAGGTGTTGGCCCCGATCGACACCTCGCCGCAGATTGTTGCGTTAGGCGCGATGCGCGCAGACAGGTCGATGGTAGGCCGTTTTCCCTTGTGCTCGAGAATCATGGGGGTTCCATTGAAAATATGTGGCCACATCGCGGATCCGGGCGAGACGGGACAAGCCAGCGCCAAACTATGCGAGCCCCCGCGGGACTCGGCGAGGGAATTCGGAATATATCGGTACGGCAGCAGAGTGCTGCGCCGCCTCGTCACTTCGCTATCGCCGACGCGGAGCGCCATTGTGATGCGTTCCACTTTGGTCTCGAATACCGCCCACAGGGATCACTCGAGCTTGCGTGTGACGAGCCGCTGAGCAGCGATCCTCGACTGGGTCGTCACGCCTCGCCGCTCACCACCATGGTCGTTGCCCCGCAAGGAAGCGATTGAGTTGCACGGTATCGAAGTAGAACATGCGCGATTTCAAAAATCTTGGCGTCACGCAGCCGGTAGACGCCGACAGCCGGAAGATCGAGGCTGTCTCGCCCCTGCCCTTGAGCTCGGAACCGCCATAGCGCGACGACGCGGTCGCCGTCGGCCACAAACTCAGGTTCGAGGTCGCGGCTGGCCACGGGTTGGTAACGATCCCATGTGCAGCTAAAGGCTTCGGCGTGGTGCATCACGCCTTTTGGTCCGCTGTAGTCGCCCCCATAAGGCAGGCTCGGCGCTTCGCTGATGACACCGTCGGGATGTAGGCGGCGAGGCATCCGGCGGTATCGCGAAGCGTTACTGCTTGACAGAGCTTGCGAATGGTTGCGAGCGCCTCGGAACTATTCATCGGATTTCCCTGCGCGTCTTGACTAGCCCCGCTACCCCTGCGGTTTCACGTGCTGGAGGCGGCTTGCTCCGCCCGGATGATTGCCAGACTGAGCCTCCGTCCTAATCAGCGCACTCGCGTGAAGCCGTCGGCGCTCCAGCGCTCGCTGCCCACCCCGTGGTGTACGAAGAACAGGCCGTCGGGATCGTATTTGTCCTTTACGGCGAGCAGTCTCGGGTAGTTCGAGCCCCAGAAGGACTCTTGCCACTGCGGCTCGAAAAAATTGGTCTCAGACAGATACGAACCGACGGTCGGCAGCAGCTTGCGCACTTCCCGCATGGCTTTCTCGATCGCCTCAGCCCTGCGGTGGGCAACGGGCTGATCGGGCTCGCGACCGCGATGCCGGGATAGGCCGGCGGTCCGTGGGCGCCGCTGATGATGAGCGCGAAAGCCTCCAGCATTGCGGGATTGGTCGCCGTGTCGCGCGCCGCCTCGACCACCTCGGCGCGGGCGCCCGCAAGGCCCTTGTTGACATGCAGGGTCACGCTCCAGTGCTGCGCCGCTGCGAGTAGGGCATCGGCGAAAGCTTCCTGCCGATCGCCTTGCAGCAACGAAGCCGGGATCCATGCGGATTGATAGCCGTGCAAAACCTGCCCTGCTTCCTCCAGGTTGCTCGCCCAAAACACGTTGCCTTCGGGGGCGCCGGTGCGGTCGTCCGCCAGCACCAGTCCTGGCGCCTGCTTGAGAAATCCCGGATCCCAGAAACTGCGCGCTGGCGCAGCGAGCACGGCCGGCTCCGCAAGCATGCTGAAGTCCTGCGGCGAGTCCGCGACCCAGCTGAGGAACGGGCGCCAGAGCGCGTCCGCCTGCTGCTGGTCAAGCCCCTGGAACGTCATCGCGATCGACAGGATGCGACCCGGCCGGAAGCCGATCTGCTCACCCCAGTGCGGATTGAACAGCGCGCCTGCGTAGAACTCGATAACCTTGCCGATCAGCCGGCGATAGGCGGCGTCGGAATTCGCCTTGATGGTCGCGAACACCGCCCCGAAGAATGCCGGCAGGTCATGGGTCCGCAAAGTAAGCCGCGTCACGACGCCGAGGCTTCCGCCGCCTCCGCCCTTGATCCCCCAGAACAGGTCCGGGTCCGTGCACGCATTGACAGTCCTCACCGTGCCGTCGGCGGTCACCACTTCGGCTTCGAGCAGGCTCGCCGCCGCCATCCCGTAGGCTTTTGAGAAGCTTCCGAAGCCGCCGCTTTGGATCAGGCCGGCAACGCCGACGGTGAGACATCCGCCGCCCTGGACGTAGCGGCCAGCCTTGGTCGTGACAGCGTCGTAGACCTGGCCCCAGAGCGCACCGGCCTCCACCGTAACCGCCGGCTGCGGCGCGTGCCGTCCCGCGCATCCTGCGCCAATGAATGCGTCATGCAGCGTGATGGCGTTCATCTTTCGCGTCCAGATCAGCAACGAATCGGCTGCATTGGACGTGCCGAGATAGCTGTGGCCGCCGCCCTTGACGACCAGTCGCAGATTGCGCTCGCGGGCGAAGTTGACCGCGGCCACGACGTCAGAAGACGTGCGGGCCGCGACCGCGTAGGCGCTCGGCTGCGATGTCCAGGCGTCGACCCAGCCGAGGGTCTGCGTCAGTCCGACCTCGTCGCCGAGGTAGTAGGGATTCTTCAATCTCTTGAAGGTCTCCGCGCACGCGGGGCTCTCCGGCGCTGCGCGCGCAAGCGGCAAACGGCGGCTGCACCTTGATGAGCCGGCCCCCGACATTCTCGTTGAGCCGGCTCCAGTCGTCCTCGGCCGGCCACCCCGGATCGCCCGGGCGCACGCGGGCGCCGGAACGGAGTGCCCGCGGCGCCGGCGTGGCGGCGCGTGCGCGAGAGCAGAAGTTTGAGAGGAACGGCGTCGCTGCGAACCCCCGCAGCAGCGTCCTGCGACTCATTCGAGTGCGCATGCGCATCTCCTGGTGCTCGGCGTGCAAGTCGCTCAGAAGCGAACCCGGATTGCCCATTGACGAGCGGATGTCTACACCTGGATCTTTACATTGTCAAGATTATTGTTGACGGTGTCAAGATCCGTCCGTTATCCTGTCGCGGCTCCGAGACGATTCGCCGGTGCGCGGGCCGCCGTGCACTGAAGTGGAGCGGTATGGCCGTTACCCGTCTGGCCGACAAGGCGACCGAGCCTCGCGGCAGACCGCGCCGTCGCGCGCCGGCCCGCCGGAGCTACCACCACGGCGACCTGCGGGCAGCCCTGCTCGCCGCCGCCGAACGCGAGCTGGCCGCCAACGGCGTCGAGGGCTTCACGCTCCGCGGCTGCGCCCGCCGCGCTGGCGTGTCGCACGCCGCGCCGGCGCACCATTTTCCGGACGTGCGCGCGTTGCTCACCGAAATGGCGATAATCGGCTTCGAACGTCTCGCGGCGAGCATGGCGCTGCATGCCCGTGGTTTGCCTCCAGGTTCGCTCGACCACATCCTGGCGATTGGGAATGGCTACGTGGCCTTCGCGGTCGACAACCCGCACCTGTTCCGGCTGATCTTCCGCTCCGCACTGCTCGACGCCGATGAGCGGCGCTTCAAGGCTGCGGGTGCAGCGGCCTTCAGTGTGCCGGTGCGCGCCATTGGCGCGCTTTACGGATCCGACGACCCGATGGCCGATCCGAGCCTGGCCACACGCGTGATCGCCATGTGGTCGATCGTGCACGGATTTTCGGAGTTGATGCTGGCTGGGCAGTTCGCACGCGGCGCCGGCCGATCGATGCCCATCGCTGAGCTGCTCGCAACGGTGATCGGAGAGGGTTTTCTGCCGACGCGCAAGGGGCGCCGACACGGCCGCCGGGCCGGAGCGGGAGCGGAAAAGCCGCGACCTGCGGCACGCGCCGAAGGCGCAATCGCAGGCGCGACCGGATGAACCTGGGATCGGGTTTCAACCGCAGACCGGCGCGCACCTCGTCCTCGGCACATCAGGGCTCTGCGAACGAGATGATGCAGAGTTCCAGTCAGTCGCATCTGAAGGGGCGCGCAACAGGAACGCAACGCTCGGCCAATCAAGCGAGCGCCAGCCTCTTTCGGGATCGCGGAGGCGTCAGAGATTGAGGACACCGATCCGGGCAGCATGCGCGACGGCATCGGTGCGGCTCACCGCGTCAAGCTTCTCCAGCAGCTGCGCAACGTGATACTTGGCCGTATGCGCCGAGATCCCGAGGCGGCGGCCAATCAGCTTGTTCGACGCGCCCTCGGCGAGCAGTGCAAGCACTTCCAATTCGCGCGCGGTGAGCGTGAGATTGGTTTCCGGCTCGGGCGCTGCCGCAAGACCAGCGACAACAATCGCGTCAGGGTCATCGCTCTTGCCGACGAGCTCGAGTCCGTCGACCTCGGCCAGCAGCGACGCGATCCGGTCGGCGAGAACGGGATCGGCGACGTCGATTGCCAGCCGCAGCCGATCTCGCGCGCGCGGGTCGCTCAAGCCGGCGGCCTTTCGCCGATGTGAATTTCTGTCTGGTGCGATCGGCCGCCGCGCCGCAGTTCGATCTGCAGCGATTTGCCCACGCTGTCGGGACCCAAGGACCGCAGCAAGGCTTGCACTCTGCCGACCGGTTTGCCGTCCCAACTCACGAGAACATCTCCCTGATGAATGTTGGCCGCCGCTCCGGGACCCTTCGGGTCGACCCCCATGACCATGACGCCCGAGCCGCCGCCTTCGATCGTCACCGTCTGTAGGCTGAGACCCAGATAGCCGCGCGCAATGCGTCCATGCGTCTCCAGCCGCGCCGCGATGCGCCCGATGGTGGCGGAGGGTATCACCAATACGCGCCGCCGTGGTCCGAACACCGTCATGCCGAAGGCCTGCCCGCCGGCGTCGACCGCGAGACCGCCTTCGGCCGTCGACCGCAAGCGCATATCGATCTCGATGCGCGCGTCGATTTCGCCACCGCGCATCGACTGCCAACGTCCGCGGCTGACGGAGACCAGGCCGAGGGCTGCGGTCGGCGCACCGTCCTCCGCGCCCAGCGCAACGACGAGAGCGCCGGACGAAGGAACGGTCGTCGCCAAGGTCACCGGTTGCAGATCGGCCCGGTCGAGCTTGAGCAAGGCGATGGCGCTGCTCGGATCGCGCCCGACGATGTGGGCGACCGTGCTCTCGCCACCGGGGAGTGTCGCGCGAACTTCGCCCTCCTCGGCAAGACCTTCGTCCGAGGTGACGACAAGTCCGGCGCGCCAAACGAAGCCCGACGCCTGCATGCGATGGGAGCTGACCGAAACGAGACTTGGCGCCATGCGCGCCACTACGCCTTCCAGCGCGGCCGAAACGTCTTGCAATTGCGTGCTCACGGGAGCTCCTCCAGAATACCTGCGATAGACATGGGCCGGGAGACGCGGTTCGTCCACTAGCCGGATGGGCAGGCGAACATGGGTCCAGCGCAGCCGATGGATTGCCGGGTCAAGCCCGGCAATGACGATCGTTCGCTAGGCTGCCGCGTCGCGGATCGACGGCTTAGACTCTCACTCGTCATGCCCGGGCTTGACCCGGGCATCCATCGTTCTTCGCAAGAGTTGTGTTGAAGAGATGGGCACGTGATCGCGACGGCAACGATGAGCCTCGCCGCGCCTTCGACCTCGCGCACTACCTGACGGGCCGCAGCGGCTTCCGGTCGGGCCCGTATGCCAGCGAGAGCTCGACGAATTCGCGCACCAACTCGTAACAGATGTGCAGCTTGCGCTCCGCAATGGTCCAGCGGGCGTTGGCATGGCCGCAGGTTCGCATCTCGAACTCGATGCGCGCGGGCCACACATAGCGCTCGGCGATGTGCTCGGCGACCGTCTCCAGGAACCGCGTGGCGCGAAAGATCCGCTCGGAAATCGCCAGCACGTCCTTGCCTTCCGCGTAGCTGATGTCGATGTGCGTTCGCGGCCGGTCGCCGGCGCGGCGATGGGGCGCCAGCACGTTGTCCCAGGACTGCACGGCGGTCTCGTAGTCCCAGACGCAGGTGCGTCGCCGATCCGGCGGCAGCCTGGTCTCGTCGGCCAGCGCCTTGAACCCGACCGGGTCGGATCCGACCATCAGGCAGACGATCTGGTAGGCGCGCTGCTCATTGAGGCCGTGCCGCTCGTAGTAATCGAGCGTGCGCCCTTCGCGCTTGTCGCGACGGGCCGCCAGGAACCAGCCCTTGGCGGCATCCTCCAGCACGCGGTGCGAGAGCTGGTCGCCCATCCTCAGCGCCGCGAGGATGGCGAAGACGTCGGCTGCGTCCTCCTCGCGTCCGAGGATCGGCAACTTCATTTCCGAGACCAGTGCATGCCCGAGCTCGTGCGCCGCGACGAACAGGACGTTCCCGAACACGAACTCCACATGCGCCTGCCGTTGTCGTGCAGACAGGTGCTTGAGATACGGCACCTCGGCGGCCATGCGGGCGGCCTCGTCGACGCCCGCTTGAAACGCCTCCGTCGAGGATGCAGCTGGCTTGAGGCTCTGCGCCGGCGCCGGCACCGGCCCCGCTCCCAGCGCGATCAGCAGCAATGCGCACGGCAGCCACAGGCAACTCATCGATGCTGCCCGATCGGTATTTGCGATGCGCGGGACATGGCCACGCTCAGTGCCAGTTGCAAGCGTTGCACCAGCACGAGCGGCATCAACCGAATGAGGTCGGGCGGCACTCGCCGCCGCGCCGGGCGACGTCTGTCCGGGCATCCGCATCCACGCCATCGACCTCGTCCAGCCACCGGGCATCGCATGCCGCCCATCGCCGCCATGGACGCGCACCAGACGATGGTCAGCGCCGCGCTGGCGGCGAAGAGCAGCGCCGAGATGCCAAGAAACGCTTGCTGGGAGGCTCGCCCGGAAGCCATGCGTCGCGGGATCTCCCCTCCCCTGGTTGCATCGACCACACCCACGACTTGGCTCAGCGCTTGTCGTACTCGTCGTGGCGGCGCCACCACGCCTGGGGGAACTCGAGCCCGTCCTCGTTTCTGCCCCACGGGGCGAGGTCGAGGAACTGGTAGGTCCCCATCAAGGCTTCGACGCCGCGCGCATAGGTGGAGTAGGCGTGGTGGACAGCGCCGTCCTGGAGCGCGAAGGCGCTCATGCCCTCCTTCTGCGGCTCGGGCTCGTCGACATGCCGGAAGTTGTAGTCGGCGCCGTTTCTCCGCTGCTCCTCGGTGAAGGCGACGCCGAAGTCGTAGTTGAAGTCGCTCCCGAGCGACGAAACCCACGGGAATCGCCAGCCCATTTGCCGCTTGTAGTCCTGCAGCTCCTGCAACGGGGCGATCGACGCACAAACGAGGGTAATGTCGCGGCCGTTCAAGTGGGGGATGGCACCGTCGAAGTGATCGGCGACCAAGGAGCATCCGGTGCATCCCCGGCGCTCGTCGGTGAGCCGGGCGCCGTAGCCGAACATGAAGTGATAGACGAGGAGCTGCGAGCGCCCTTGGAAGAGGTCCGCCAGCGAGGCGCTGCCTTGATCGGTCTCGAATCGATACTCCTTGTCGATCCGCACCCATGGCAGCTCCTGCCGTCGCCGCACCAGCTGGTCGCTGCGCCGCATGAGCTCCTTCTCCGCCTCGAGCAGCTTGAGCCGCGCTGCCAGCCACTGTTCACGTGTTCCGGTCATGTGCGCCGTCATCATCTCTCTCCCTTGTGTCCTTCGTCGTTCGTTCCGTTCTCGATACGACGTGCCGGTTGGGGGTCGTGAGGTAGAAATAGGACACGGTATCGGATGCGAGGAGTGACAAGTGTGACGGGATTCCGATCGCTCGCTTGTGGGTCAATTGGCCATACGTCTCTCAGGCTCACCACCGCGATCAGCGGCAATGCGCACGGCAGCCCCGGGCGACGCATCGACGTTGCCCGATCGGTATTGCGGTGCGCGAGGCATCGCAACGCTCCGATAACAAACACGGCTGTTAACGCGCTCTTTTGAGGCGGGGCGTGTTCAAGAACCTTTTTTGAAGTCGGATCCCACGCGCGCCGGACAGCAGACGGCCGCGGCGAGTTGCTAATAATTGCGGCGGGCGATCCAATAGCCTGCGCAACGCGCATTTCCGGAGTAACCTCGCCAAGTCCCGCGGCCGGCGATACGCGACAGTCTGCCCGAGCCGGAGGCGTATTTGTTGGGAACGGTGACCGAAGCGCGAACCGCACCCGATCTCGCCACGTAGCCCCTGAACCTCGCCAGACTGGGATGCGTCACGATCCCGCCGGAGATGTTGACGGTGAAATTATAGGTGGGATCGCAGGCGCCCCTTTGCGTCACGAAGACGAGGTTCCAAGATCCATCGTAGGCTGTGCGCGCGTGTGCGGCAGAGGCGAAGGCAAGAAGGCCGGTAATTGCAGCCACGTAAAGCAAAGGCTTCTTCATCTGATTTCTCCCAAAGATGTCAGATCAGTCCGACCTGCGCCACATCAAGGCCCGGAACTCCGAACGGACCTATATATTGGGAAGCATCGAAGCGAGATACTTGTCTGAATTTGCTCGTCTGTCTTCTGTCTTCGGTCCTCCGTCCTCCGTCCCTGTTCACCACCGTCGGCGCTGGCCCTCGAGGAAGCGATCGAGCTGCACGGTATCGAAGTGGAACATGCGCGACTGCAGGACCTTACCGTCGCGCAGCCGGTAGATGCTGACAGCCGGCAGATCGACGCTGTCTCCGCCCCGCCCCTGCGCACGGAACCGCCACAGCACGACCACCCGGTCCCCGAAGGCCAGAAACTCCGGCTCGAGATCGCGGCTGTCCTCCGGTTGGTAGCGATCCCAGGTGCAGCGAAACGCTTCCGCGTGCTGCTTCACGCCTTCCGGTCCGCTGTAGTCGCCCCCATAGGGCAAGCTCGGTGCCTCACTGATGACGCTGTTCGGATGGTAGGCCGCGAAGTATCCGGCGGCATCGCGATGTGCCACCGCCTGAAAGAGCTTGCGGACCGTTGCCAGGGCCTCTGAACTACTCATCGGATTTCTCCTTTTGCGTTTGACCTAAGCCTCGCTACCCCTGCCCAGTCATGCGCTGGATCGCGCCGCGCTCCGCCCTGATGACGGCGAGACAAGCGGTCTCGATGAGCCGGTCGACCGCCGGAGGCGGCGGCTCGTTGGCGGCGACGTTTCGGCGGACCACGCCGAAGGGAATGTCGAGCGCCGCGAAGGTCGCCGTCCGCAGCGTCGCTGCCGAGACGCGGCCGAACAGGCGCCGCGTGATCTGCGCGAGCGCATCGTGCACCTGTCGCCTCAGCCGTCTTGCTTCGGCCTGCATTTCGGCCGGCCAGCCGTCGCCAAGGAAATCCTCCCGTCGGTGCAGCAGCATGATGCGGGCGCCGGCGAAATCGGCGCGGGTCGTGCGCGGAAGCGAGAGCGCGCCGCCGACGGCGGCGACGACGGGATCATCCTCCGCGAGCGCGGCGACGAAATTGCTCTGAAACAGCGCGGCCTTGCTCAGCCACAGCCGGCCGAGCAGGACGTCGCGCGAGGGAAAACGGTGATAGATCGAGCCCGAGGGCGCATCGAGCAGCGCCCCGATGGCGCCGATCGTGGCCGCACCCGTCCCGCCTTCGGCCACCAGGGTGGTCGCCGCATCGAGGATCTGCGCCTCCGAGAATTTCGACCGCCGCGCCATGGAATATAGATATTAGAGTCTATATTCTAATTCAAGCCGTCCCGAGATCCATGCTGAGAGTTTTGCTATTGACGCTCTCACCACGTACGCGCCGCAATCCGGCACGGGCGCCTTCGAAAAAGTCTTCGTTTTTGCGCGAGGTGGTTATCGCTGATTCTCGATCAGGTGCATGAGCCTCGCGACCAGGCGCCGGGCATGGCCGGCCTCCAGCCGTTCGCCAAATAGCGCGCGGGTGTAGAGCGGCGCGAGGATGACATCGACCAGAAGCGCGACGTCGGGCACGCGCTCCCCGCGCCCGCGCGCGCGCTCGACCAGCTTCGCGAGATCAGCCCGTCTTCGGCGGATCGCTTTGGTTCGGTTCGCCGCAGTCTCCCCTTTCGCCTCCGCCGTACTCACCAGCATGCGAAAGAAGGTCGCCGTCACTGGATCGCGCAGCGAGCGCACGATGTTGTCGGCCCAGCCCTCAAGGTCGCCGTGCAGCGAGCCGGTTTCCGGCAACGGGTACTCCTGCATCAGGCTGTCCATCCCCACGTCCATGATCAGCGCCTCGACGCCGCCCCATCGGCGATAAAGACTGCTTGGAGCGACGCCAGCGCGCTCCGCCACATCGACGATGCTGAACCCGTGCGCTCCGCGGTCCTGGAGCAGCTCCTGCGTCGCGCCAAACACTGCAGCGCGCACGCGCGCGCTACGGCCGCCGGACCGGGGCCGCCCCCGCGAAGCATTCCGGGATGTTCGGTTGGCAGGTCGCATGACGCTGCCTTAAAGCAAGCATTTGCTTAAAGCAAATCTATTTGCATTAGCGTCGCGAACGGACTAGAACCGGCGCCACTGCCGGAAGCCAGAGAGACACGCCCATGAATCGCAGAGCCCTGCTCCTCGCGGCCGTTGCGGGCCTCGCCGCTCCGACGCTCGCCCGCGCGCAGCCGGTCGGCGCGACTGGCCAGGCCGCGCGCCCAGGCGGCATGCCGCTTCTCATGTTCGGCGATGACCCGCAGTTCTGGTTCGAGACGCTTCGGGTCATCGGCGCCGCCGATTACGGCGGTGCGCAGTTCGGGGAGGCGATGATGACCGCAAGCCGGATCAGATCCGGCGACTACGATGGCTGGCACGATCAATGGAAGGCGACCGCCGATGCGATCGCGGCGGAAGCGCAGGCGAGCCTCACGGCACGCCGACGCATCAGCGCACGCGACGGTTTTCTGCGCGCATCAAATTACTACCGCAACAGCGAGTTCTTCCTGCACGCCAATCCGGCCGACCCTCGAATGCGCCATGCGTATGAGCAAAGCGTCGCGTGCTTCCGACAGACCGCGGGACTGTTCGACCTGCCCGTCGAGGTCGTGGAGATTCCTTACGAGCGCACAACCCTGCCCGGCTATTTCTATCGCGCCGATGCATCTCCCGCCCCGCGCCCCCTGATCGTGATGCACAACGGGTTCGACGGGTCGGTCGAAGAGATGCACTTCCTGGGTGCGCAGGCGGCGGTCGAGCGCGGCTACAACGTCCTTGCCTTCGACGGTCCGGGACAGTTTGGGCCGCTGCATCGCGAGGGCCTGACCTTCCGCCCCGACTGGGAAAAGGTGGTTGCTCCGGTGCTGGACTATGCGCTCACGCGCAGCGCGCACGTCGATCCGGCGCGCATCGCGCTCATGGGAATAAGCATGGGCGGGATCTTGGCGCCGCGCGCGGCGGCGTTCGAGAAGCGGCTCGCGGCCTGCATCGCCAACGACGGGATCTACGATTACGGCACCGCGCAGCTTGCCAGCGTTCCGCCCCCGTACCGCGAGGAGTTCAAGCGGCGGCTGCGCGCCGAGCGCGACGATGAGCTCGACCAGATGCTTGCCAGGATGATGACATCGGGCCCGACGGTGCGCTGGGCGTTCACCCATGGCATGTATGCGATGGGCGCAAAGAGCCCACGCGCCTTCATGGCCGCGAGCCTCGACTACACGCTCGCCGGCGGCGTCGCCGAGGCGATCACGTGCCCGACCCTGGTGTGCGAGGCCGAGGACGACCTCTTCTTCACCGACCAGCCGCGGCTGCTCTACGATCACCTGACGTGTCCCAAGACCTTGCTGCGGTTCACGGCCGCCGAGGGCGCGGGCGCGCATTGCCAGGTCAGCGCCTCGCGGCTTGCCTTCGGCCGCATCTATGATTGGCTCGACGAGGTCTTCGGGCGGTGAGCACCGATCGCGTCGGCTACCAGGCCGAGGCTGCGTTCTCACAGGTTTTCAAGGGCGGATCTAGCCCTCGCGCCTTCGTGTCCCTATCCGTCGAGGCGCCTTCGGCGTTGCCGATCACATGCGGTCATGATCGACGCTTGCCCTTGCGCTTCGCGAGCTTTCGCTCCGCCCCGTGCTCGCGATAGAGCTGGGCGAATTCCAGGCCCAATTCGTAGCAAATGTGCAGCCGGCGCGTTGGAATGGTCCATCTGGCGCCGGGCTCTCCGCAGCTTCGCATCTCCATGGTGAAAGGGGCGGGCCAGACATAGCGTTCGGAGACGTACTCGGCCAACGTCTCCAAGTATCGGATCGACCGAAACGATTGGGCAAAGATACCAAGGATACCTCTAGCATCCCCGTAGATGACCTCGATCTGCGTTTTCGGCTGATCGGGGGCACGGCGGTGCGGCGTATCCAGCAGTCGCTGCCAAGATCGCGTCGCCGTCTCGTAGTCCCAGCCACAGCTCGGTCGGCGGCTCTCCGGCAGCTTCGCCTCGTCGGCCACGGTCTTGAACTTGACCGGGTCGGAACCGACCATCAGGCAGACGATCCAGTAGGCACGTTGCTCATCGAGGCCATGCCGCCCGTAGTAATCGGGAGCCTCCCCCTCTTTCCTGTCCCGCCGGGCGCTTAAGAACCAGCCCCTCGCTGCGTTGGCCAGGGCGCGAAGCGAGTACTCGTTCGCCACCACGTTGAGCCCAGTGAGGATGGCGAACTGGTCGGCCGCATCCTCTTCCTGCCCAAGGACCGGCAAATCCATTTCCGAGATGACGGCATGGCCCAATTCATGAATCGCTACAAAGATCATATTGGCGGCGACGAACTCGACGTGTTTTTCCCGCTCTTGCAGAGAGCGGCCCTTGAGGAGCGGCGCGTCTACGAGCGCGCGCGCCAATTCGCGGATCCGGGCATGAAATGCAGCACTTCGGTCTTCAACTGCTTGCGCGTCGGGCGAAGGTGCTTGCGCGAGCAGCGGTCGCGGCCCCAACCCCAGGACGACGAGCAGAGCGCAGCCTAGAAGCCACGCCGTTCGGCCCAATACGCCGCCCGTAGCCGATCGAAATGTTGCCATGGCAACGCTCTCGTATCTCGATGGCTGATCACCATTTTCATGAACGAAACCGGCTCCGATCCGCCATGCTTGTGCTCGTCGCGTTGAGCCCGCCGCAATTCAACCGGGCGGCATCTTCTCGAATATCTGCAGCGACGGATCCATCGCGTCCCAAGCATAGCCCCGAACGTTGTATGTCACCATCCGCGGCTTGAACCGGCTTGGGTCGTCTAGGCTTCCAGCGTGAACCGCGATCAGGTCCGGCATGGCAGCGAAGGTCAGGTAGACCGGGGACCCGCAGGTGGGGCAGAAAGCATGGATCTTCTCGTTCCCGTTGTCGCCGGTAACGTGCCAATTCGTCGCCTCGCCGCTGATTCTCACGTCGGCACGCTGCGCAAAGGTCAGATAGGATCCGTGCCCGGTGCCGCTTCTTCTCTGGCAATCGCGGCACTGGCAGTGGATCTCGACGAGGGGTTCGCTTCTCGCTTCATAACGGATCGCGCCGCACGCACATCCGCCGGTGTAGAGGTTGCTCATGGCTGCTTTCTCTCGTTCAAGGGTTGCGAGCTCAAGCGGCCGTCCTGGCGCTTTCGCTCGGCTTTGCGAAGACATCGAGTGCCTGGCCCGTTTCGAGGAAAGACTTCAAGCTCGAGAGGACGCGCGGCCAGCCATTGCTTATGCCGGCCGCCATCTCGCTGCCCGGCTCCAGTTCGTCATGCGTCACCGTCAGCTGCACCATGCCGTCGAAAGGAGCCACATCGATAGTGACCCGGCTGTGCTTGGCGGGATCAGAGAATGCCGATGCGCTGGCCCAGGTGATGACAAGGCGCTTGGGAGGCGTGCACCCGATCACCTTGCCCGCGATCTTGACGTTGCCATCCGCATCGACATGTTCCCACTTGCAACCGGGCCGCCAGTCGGAGACGTTCTCATGCGCCCAATAGCGCCGCGCGATGTCGGGCCTCGTGATGGCCTCGAAGACCTTTTCCGGCGTCGAGACGATGTAGGTCACATAGACAAAGTTCGTTGTCTCTCCGGTCATTCCCCTCTCCTCCGAGTTCCTTCCTGAGGACGTGAAGCAGGCTCAGGTCCGCTCCTTCGTGGTTCGTTCCATTCTCGATACGACGTGCTGGTGGTCGTTGTGGGATAGAAATAGTACCGGGCCTTCAACGGTGAGAGTGACAAGTGTGGCGGGATTTCAGCCGATTGCGTAGATCGGGCTCAGCTATCCATCTGAAAGCCGCTCGACCTTCCGCGGTTCGAGTTCCACGACGACGTTGCGTCGTCGCAAACAGCGCCTCTCCTTCGCCGGCGATCAGCGGATAAACAATAAGCCGGAGCTCATTCGCGAGCTCCGCATCGATAAGGCTCGCCATAATCCGCCCTTCGCCCATGAGACAAATCCTTGCCGGGTTACTGCTTGAGGGCAGCGATGTCCTCAAGTCGCCGGACGAAACGTGTCTTTGGCCAGAGCCGAGGTCAGGGTGCTCGACGGCACAAAATCCGGGGTCCGCG
This sequence comes from uncultured Alphaproteobacteria bacterium, assembly GCA_963788095.1. Lineage (GTDB taxonomy): Bacteria > Pseudomonadota > Alphaproteobacteria > Rhizobiales > Xanthobacteraceae > CAVTXS01. The sequence goes on from CAWBFP010000008.1 coordinate 16,241, forward strand.
CGGCGAAGCGGGCCCATTCAATCTCGGCCGGCGTGCGCGCGATGCCTCCCCCAACCACGCACGTATGTATTTGCGGCGTCAGGCCGTAGTCGTCCGACCACGCCTTTACCCGGTCCGCCATCCCATCAACGGAAAGCTTCATTGCTGCGATCAACTCTCGCATGGCGGTTTGCCTCCTTCGTCTTCGTTCCATTCTCGATACGACGAGCTTGTTGGTCGTCGTGGGATAGACTTAGTACCGAGGCTCGATCGGTGAGAGTGACAACTGTGGCGGGATTCCGATGATCGCGGCTGCGGCGCGTTCGGGGCCCCCGAAAAAAGTCAGTCGCCCTCAAGCCGCCACGCTTGCCGCTTGGCCGAGCTTGGCGCGCCGGAGCTGCACCGCAATGACCGCGTGCAGGATCAGCCAGATCGGGACCAGCACCGTCGGTACGAACGACCAGGGCGCATGCTGCATCGCTTCCGCGCCCGGGCCGGGGAAAAGCTGCAAGGGCGAGCCCTCTGCCGACGTGATGCCGAAGGCGATTGCCAGAACGAGATCTGCCGCGCCAAACAGATTCCACGCCACGATTGCAGGAGTGTGGCGCGCGGCTCCGTCCTTCAGCAGCAACAGCACCGGCAGCGCGGCCACGCCGGTGATGATGTCGCCCCAGGCGGCGCTATGCGGAAAGGGGCCCGTGAGCCGCCCCTCGGCTGCCAGCATGAGAAACAGCACGGCGAAGACGCGCACTATGTTGAGCGCGACCATGACGGGGATCGGAATGCTCAGCATCGCATTGCGGGCCGCCGACCACACGGTCGCGATCGCCGCCGCGATAAGCGGCACCGCAACGAAGATCCCGACCACCGGAACCGGTTTCGAGATCGCAAGCCAGCCGGCTCCCGCCGCCGCCGCGGCGAGGCCGATCCAGGCGCCGATCACGCCTGCCAGCGTGATCTTGGCGGTGCGCGAGGCGTCCATGAAGGTGGTCAGGGCGTTGACGACCAGCACCATCAAGGCCGCCGTAATGACCGTGCCGATGAAGTCGAGCATGTTGGTTTCTCTCAGGGGCGAGCAAGCGGCTCTGTGACGGCGGCGCCCTTTGCCGCCGGGTCAAGCGCGAAATGCCTTGCGCAGGCTGGGCTCAAACAGGCGAGCCGGCAGCAACCTGCGCAGCCAGATTAAAAGGACAGCCTGGCCGACCGGCCGCCGCATGCGGTAGGGCCCTTCGATCGAGCGCAACACTTGTTCGGCGACGAGCTTCGGCTCCGGCGCCGTGTCGGTGCTCTTGGTGATTACAGCCGCCGCGCGTTGGCGCTGCGGCGCATAGGCGGGAATCCGAGCCTCCGCCTGTGCGGCGCTGGTGTCGAGGCTGGTCCTGATATAGTACGGCTCAATCAACACCACGCGGATGCCGAACGCGCGCACTTCGTGGTCGAGCGATTTTGACAGTCCTTCGACAGCGTGCTTGGTGCCGGCATAGACGCCCATGTATGGCGCCGGAATGAGACCCAGGATCGAGCTCACGTTGATGATTTGGCCCGCGGCCTGATGCCGCATGTCAGGCAGAACGGCTTGGATCATGCGCAGGACGCCGAAGACGTTGGTGTCGAACAGCGCCTGCGCTTGCGCGATGCTCGTTTCCTCCACGGCACCGACCAAGTTGACACCAGCATTGTTGATCAGCACGTCGATCCGGCCGGCACGGCTGCGCACCTCGGCAACGCAGGCGTTGACCGAAGCTTGATCTCGGACATCTAGCGGCACAAGCTCGACACCCGGGATCGAAGCCGTCGTTGCGATGGTACGGACGCCGCCGAAGACACGATGGCCGCGGACGGTCAACAGCTCGGCGGCAGCCCGGACGATGCCGGACGATGCACAAGTGATGAGGACAACACGCCTCGGTCCGTTCGTCATCGGGAACTCCTGGCCGCGCCGGCGGCCGGGGCGACGAGGTTGCCGCCTCTCTCAAAGTCGACCGCCAAAAGATGTTCAAGATCATCTTTTGGCGGTAATATGTTAACGTCGCAGAGGAGCGAAGCCGTGCCCTATGCACCGAAGCAAAAGCGCGACACCCGTGAGAAAATCCTCGAAAGCGCCAGACGGCTCTTCAACCGCAAGGGCTATTCCGGCGTGTCCATCGAGGAGATCATGAGCGAGGCCGGCCTCACCCATGGCGGCTTCTACCGGCATTTCACCGGCAAGGACGAGCTCTACGCGGCGGCAGTGCGGCAGTTCCTGTGCACGAAGAAGCGCGCAGGCTGGCAAAGGCGGCGGCAGCAGGCGACTGCGGTCACCAAGCCCCACGCGGAACGGATCGTCGATGCGTATTTCTCGCGCGCGCACTTCGCCGATCGCGAGGGCTGCTGCCCGCTGCTCGGGAGCGACGCCGACGTGCAACGCCGCGGTGAGGTGGTCAAGGCCGCCTACCAGGAGGTCGTGGAACAGATGGTCACGGTTTTCGAGGACCACCTGAATGGGCCGCGGGCGCACCAGCGTGCGCTCGCCCTCGTTGCCCTGTGCGTCGGTGGAATGGTGCTGGCGAGAAACGTCCGCGATTCGGATTTGGCCGACGACTTCCGCTGCAGTGCGCACGATGAGGTCCTGAGGGCCGCGGGCTGGAACTAAAGCCCACACCATTACAATGCATGCGCAAGCAGGGCGCTCGGGCGGTAGGTGAAGTCAGCAAGGCCATCTGCGGTGATGGTCATGGCGGCGCCGAACACAACGCGCCCGAAATGTCGCCGGAAGCTTCACCACCAACGTCAACGTGCGGGGCGTCACTGAGGACTTAAGGATTTTTTGCGGCTTCGCGTTCGCATGAGCCGCGACAGATCCTCGACCATCGTCTGCACATCTCCCGTGCTCCCCGGCGAGAGGCTGCGGCCGAGATAGGCCCAATTGAGGACGCGCGCGCGGCCCGCCGCGGTGGCTCGATCGAGTCCCGCCTCGATCAGAAGGTTCGCCAGATAGCGAATGCGCTCGGCGTCCACGGTTTCGACCGCGGCGCGCACCTTCGGGTCGGCGGAGGCCCAGGCGCGAACGGCGCTCTCGAGGTTCGATCGGGCCGAAAATGCGCGCACTATCAGTTCCTGCAGGCGATCGCCGGGCGTTCCTTCGAGTTCCGCGACAACGTTTTCAAGCGCGACTTCGCGCCAGCGCCGAAGCACAGCGGCATGGAAGGCGCTGACGTCAGAGAAATGCCAGTAGAAGCTGCCGCGCGAGACGCCGAGCGTCTTCGCCAAGCTATCGGCTTTGAGCGCGGTGAAGCCGGCGCGGGCGAGCGCCCGCAAGCCCGCGTTCACCCAGTCGTCGGGCCCCAAACGTTCGCTCGCGGTTTTTCCATACACCACTGTATTGACCTCGGCACGCCGCAATGGTAACCTTTCCATACAGTACTGTATGGAGGCGCGCAATGCGGGATCTGTTGGTTCAGGCCGCGGGCGTCCTCGGCATTGCGGCCGCTCTCGTGCACGGCTACCTCGGCGAAACGAAGGTCTTTACGAGCCCGCGCATCCCGGCGGGGCGGGCGCGGCTGCTCTTGCGCGGCGTCTGGCACTGCAGTGTCGTCGATTGGGCGGTCATGGGCGCGCTGTTGATCCTCGTGCCCACATTGGGGTCGGATCGGGCGCGCATCGCCATCATTTCGGCGAGTGCGGTCGTCTTTGCCGCCGGCGCGATCGGCAATGCCTGGGCATCGCGCGGGCGCCATTTTGGCTGGGTGTGGCTCGCGATGGTGGTCGGCCTCGCCCTGGCCGGGATGTAATGCCATTCATCCGACACCAGCCGTGCCGTAGATCGCAGACGCCAAGGAGTATGCCGACCTGACACGCTGGCAAGGCTGGCCAACACGGAACGAGTCGGTCTCAGTGCGGCATAATCCTCGGGCGGGCATCAACGGTGCACCCACCGCTCGTCAAGCGGATCGTCTCGGCGATAGGATTTTTGGGCTAGAACACGGCCGGCACGTACATCTCGTTCGAGATCGGTCCCCGGTGGTACTCGGGATGACGCACGCGCGGCGGCAGCAAGACCGGCGGGTTTTTGATCTCGCGGTAGGGGATCTGGCTGAGCAAATGGTGGATGCAGTTCAATCGCGCGCGCTTCTTGTCCACCGCCTCCACGATCCACCATGGCGCTTCCAGGATGTGCGTGCGTTCGAGCATCGCCTCCTTGGCCTTGGTGTACTGCTCCCATAGCCGCCGCGACTCGACATCCATGGGGCTTAGCTTCCATTGCTTGAGGGGATCGTGGATGCGCATGAGGAAGCGGAACTGCTGCTCGTCATCGGTGATGGAGAACCAGTACTTGATCAGCACGGTCCCCGAGCGCACCAGCATGCGCTCGAATTCGGGCACCGAGCGGAAAAACTCCTCGACGTCGGCTTCGCTGCAGAACCCCATCACGCGCTCGACCCCGGCGCGATTGTACCAGCTGCGATCGAACAGCACGATTTCGCCTCCGGTGGGCAGATGCGCGACATAACGCTGGAAATACCATTGCGTGCGCTCGCGCTCGCCTGGCGCCGGCAAAGCCGCGACGCGGCAGATGCGCGGATTGAGCCGCTGGGTGATGCGCTTGATCACGCCGCCCTTGCCGGCGGCGTCGCGCCCTTCGAACAGAATCACGATCTTGCACTTCTTGTGCGCGACCCAGTCCTGCAATTTTATTAACTCGCCCTGGAGCCGGAACAGTTCCTTGAAGTAGATGCGGCGGTCGAGCGTCTCCCGCTCAGGGTGTTCGGCCGCGTCAACGAGGACCTTGTCCAGTCGATCATCATCGATCTCCATTTCAAGCTCTTCGTCGAAGCTGTCGGCCATCTCCTGCCGTATGCGCTCTTGCAGTACCATTTCCGTGTTCGGTCGCTCTGTAACCATCGAAAAAACCCTCCTGGAATCGGCCCGCACGCGTGCAGAGATGTGGTGACAGCACGCGATTTACGGCCTTAGAACCACAAACCAATCCGTGATGTGGTTGTTGTCCAGTCCAGTGGACGACGCCGCGGCACGGTATTGAGTCTCAATGGATGACGGCGCCGAATTTCGGTAACGTGCCACGTGCATCATTTCGCGCCCGAGCCAGTCTGCCGGGCGGAGTGCTGGTTGGATCAACAAGCTCGATCTCCGCCGGCACCAATCACTGTTCTTTGGAACCCCTGAACATGAACCGGCGAAAGTCGGGGCGTCCCGCCGGGTCAACGGCAAGCGGCGATTACAGTTCCCCAGCCGTTCGTCACCTCGCCGTCATGATCCCGGGCGAACGCCCGAGAAAGGCGCAGGTGCCGAAGTGTTGCGCAACGCTCGCGCACCATGCCCTATATGGGCGAAGCCAACCCGCGGGCTTCCGGGGCGCGCGTTAGCGCCCGCAGTTTCGAGAATGCTGGATTGACGAGCCGGGCCAGCACGGAAGAGAGATGGCACAGAACATCTACGACAATCCCGAATTCTTTGCCGGCTACAGCCAGGTGCGCCGTTCAGTCCATGGGCTCGACGGCGCACCCGAATGGCCCGCGATCCGCGAACTGCTGCCGAATTTTTCCGGCAAGCGCGTCGTCGATCTCGGCTGCGGTTTCGGCTGGTTTGCGCGCTGGGCCGGCGAACAAGGCGCGGCGCATGTCCTCGGGCTCGATCTTTCAGAGAACATGCTGGCCCGCGCCAGGGCGGACACTCGCGATCCCCGCATCGAGTATCGGATGGCCGATCTGGAGCGCCTCGAGCTTGCTCCCGGATCCTTCGATTTCGCCTACAGCTCGCTCACGTTCCACTACATCGAGGATTTCGACCGGCTGGTGAGAATGCTATGGCGCGCGCTCGTCCCGGACGCCCACCTCATCTTCACGATCGAGCATCCGATCTACATGGCCCCGACGCATCCGGGCTGGTCGGTCGACGGCGAAGGCCGCGTGACGTGGCCGCTCAATCGTTATCTCGTCGAAGGCCCGCGCACCACGGACTGGCTTGCCAAGGGCGTGCAAAAGCAGCATCGGACAATCGGGACGACGCTCAACGCGCTGATCGGCGCCGGCTTCACGATCCGGCACGTCCGAGAGTGGAGCCCGACGGCAGACCAGGTCGCCGCCGAACCCGAGCTGGCCAAAGAACTGGAACGCCCGATGCTGCTGCTCGTGGCTGCGCAACGTTGAGCGCAGGTCATCGCAAGCTAAGACCATCCCCTTCCGAGCCGGTTCCGTTCGCGCGCGATCGCGCCTGCGTCACCTGCTATCGAATCGGACGGTGCTACCCGGCGCCGTGCACAGTCCGCGCGCCTATACAAGCGGCATCAAGTGCTGACTCGTCATGCCCGCGCTCGTCGCGGGCATCCACGTCTTTCTTGCCTCGCCGGAACAAGCCAGACGTGGATGGCCGGGACAAAGCCCGGCCATGACGATCAAACAAGTCATCATAATTGCCGCTGGTATTACCGGCCGCCGCGCGTCCGGCCCGGCGCATCTATTTTCGCGGCTTGTTGCGTTCGCGCACGATCAGCTCCTCGGTCATCCGCTGCTGCAGCGCCAATGCGTCTTCGACGAAACGCCTGATCACCGTCAGGTCCTGGATCGAGTACCGGCCGAGCATCTCGGCGCCCGATCGCACGATCGGCCCGTAGGCCCCGGCGATCAGCGCGCGCGCCTTGTCGGTCAGATCGACCATCACTTTGCGGCGGTCGTCGGGATCCGGGCGCCGATGCAGCAGCCTTCGGCGTTCGAGTCGGTCGATCAGCGCGGTGACCGCCGCCGGGGTGAGCGCAACCCCCTTGGCGATGGCGCTTGCGGTCTGCGGTCCCTGGCTTATCAGGCTGAGCGCGCGGCGGTCGGCGCTGTTGAGATCGTTGAGCTCGCCGACGGAGACGTCGAAGGTCTCGGTCGCGTCCTGCCAGCGCATGACCGCGACCCCGATCGCCTGCATCAGCTCGTCTCGCTTGCGGGTTGACATTTTTATTTCGATGATCTAACTATTGGATAATCGTATTATCAGGAGAGCATAGAATGTCAGCGATTGCGACGCCGGCCGCAAGCGAATTCCGCGCGCGTCCGCGGATCGCCGTTTGCGGCGCCGGGACCGGCGGCCTGGTGCTGGCCGCCAGGCTGGCGCGGAGCGGCTATCGTCCGGTGGTGTTCGAAGCCCGCGGCGAGGCGGCGAGTGCGAGCGAGGGCGTGTTCCTCACGCTGGCCCCCAACGGCATGAATGGCCTGCGGGCGATCGGCGCGTATGAGGCCGTCAAGGCCAGCGGCATCGACACGACCGCGATCGAAATCCAGAACGCCAGGGGCAGGCGGCTCGCGCTTGCGCTCCAGTCGGACTACGAGGTCGCGTTCGGGGCGCCGAGCATCACCATTACCCGCGGACGCCTGACCGAGATGCTGATCGCGGCGGCGCGCGCCGCGGGCGTCGATCTTCGCTTCGGCGCGCGCGTGACCGGTGTGACATCGACTGCCGACAAGGTCAGGATTGCGCTCGGCGACGGCAGCTTCCACGACGCCGATGTGCTGGTCGCGGCCGACGGGCTGCGCTCCGGCGTGCGCGCACTTGCGTTCCCGGAATTCGCGGCGCCGCGGTTCACCGGGCTGATCGGCACCGGCGGCATCACCGATGCGCAGGTGCCCGAGACCGGCGGCGTCATGCGCATGACCTTCGGCGAGCGCGCCTTCTTCGGCTACCTGAAGTCCAAGGGACAGCCGGTCTATTGGTTCAACTCCTATCCGGCCGGCGATGGCGCCGACGGCAAGGTGACCGATCCGGCCGCCTATGCACGCAAGATCCTGGCGCTGCACGCGGACGATCCAAGCCCCAACGCGGCCATTCTCGAAAGCGTCGCGCGGCTCGATCGCAGCTACCCGATCTACGACATGCCGAGGTTGCCGACCTGGCACAGGGGCCGCGTCGTGCTGATCGGCGATGCGGCCCATGCGGTCGGCCCGCATGCCGGACAGGGCGCCTCCATGGCGATCGAAGACGCCCTCGTGCTGGCGGCCTGTCTGGAGGCGGAGCGAAGTCACGCCGACGCGTTCGGCCGCTACGAAGCCGTGCGCCGGCCGCGCGTCGATGAGGTCGTGAAGTTCACCGCCCGCAACGGCTCGCAGAAGCGCTCGAACACCCGGCTCGGCCTATTGGTGCGCGACCTGATCCTCCCGTTCCTGATCCCGCTGAGCATTCGGGCCGGACGCCGGTTGTTCCAGTACCGGGTGGACCGAAACCCGCTGCCGTCGGCAGTCTAGCCATCGGCGAGGTCCGCCCGCGGCGTGCGCGCGCGCTATTTCGAATCCTCGCTCAGGAACTGCGAAACGAGCTCGGCGGATTTGGCGGCGCTGGTGACGAGAAACAGGTGGCCATCCTCGATCGTCACCAGTCGAGCCGCCGGGATGAGCTTCGCCAGGATCTGCCCGTTGACGACCGGGACGATCGGGTCGTCCGTCCCCGCCATCACCAGGGTCGGCTGCGTGAGGAAACGCAGCCACGGCAGGCTGGTCCAGCCGAAGCCGGCGATGAGCTGCAGGTAGTAGCCATAGTCGCTCGACCAGCGCACATGGCGAAGGTGCGCGCCCACGAGCTCGGGTGCGGCGCGCAACGATCCGCCATAGATGTCGCCGGCTATTCTCCGCATGTATTCCGGATCCTTGTAGCGTCGCGGAGTTCGCGAGCTTGAGCAACACCGTGAGCTTGCCCGGCACCATCAGGTGCCCGGGCGAGGTGGCGGCCAGCACCAGCCGCCGGCAGCGCTTGCGGTGCTGGAAGGCGAACTGCTGCGCCGGCGCGCCGCCCCATGACACGCCGAGCACGTCCACTTTTTCGTGGCCCAGCTGGTCTAGCAGTCGGGCACTCAGGCGCGCCAACGTCCAGGGGCGATACGGCAGCCACGGCGCGGGCGAGCCGCCGACACCCGGCACGTCGAAGACGATCGCCTCGGGCCCTTCGAGCGCTTCGAGGAAGGGCTCCGCAAGTTCGATGCTCGCCCCGATCCCATTGAACAGCAGCAGCGGAGGGCGTCCGCGCGCTCCCGGTCGGACACCGACGCGGAGCATCTGCCCGCCAACCTCGTGCAGGCTGATGTGCACTCAGGATTCCATGACGTAGCGGCCGGGCGCCGGGTCGAGCGGCGGGCAGTCAGCGATGCCCAGCGCGGCCGGCGCCGGCACGATTTCGCCCGAGCGCGCCTTGATCCACTCGAGCCAGTGCGGCCACCAGCTTCCCGACTGCTTGTCGGCGCCTTCGAGCCACCCGTCGGCGCTGGCCGCCGCCGCGGCGCCTGCCCAGAAGAAGGCTTTGGGGTTGCCGGGCGGATTGATCAGGCTCTGGATATGACCGCTGTTGGCGAGCACGAAGGTGCTCCGCTCGCCATAGAGCTTCGCGGTCTTATAGCAGCCCTGCCACGGCGTGATGTGATCGGTAACGCCGGCGACCACGTAGCTGTCCAGGTTGACGCGGCGCATATCGAGGGGCGTGCCGCGCACCTCGAGCCGGCCGGGATTGACGTACGGATTGGCGCCGACGAGATCGAGGAAATCGGCATGCAGCCGCGCCGGAAGTCGCGTCGTATCGTTGTTCCAGTAGAGCACGTCGAACGCGGGCGGCGCGTTGCCGAGCAGGTAGTTGTTCACCCAATAGTTCCAGATCAACTCGTTGGGCCGCATCCAGGCGAACATGCGCGCCAGTTCCTGCCCTTCGACCACGCCTGCGAGCTGCGAGGCGGCTTTGGCGGCGACGATCGATTCCGGCGTCACGAAGATGCCGGCCGTGGTGCCCTCGGTCACCGACATGTCGAGCACGCAGACCGCGACCGTCGCGCAGTGCACCTTGGCGTCGCCGCGCGCCGCGAGATGTGCGAGCAGCGCCGACATGGTGATGCCGCCCGAGCACGAGCCCCACACGTTGACGGCTTCGCTGCCGGTGATCTCGCGCATGACGTCGATGGCTTCCTCGAGCGCGGCCACATAGCTGTCGAGGCCGAAGTGGCCCTCGGCGGGCGTCGGGTTCTTCCAGCTGATCGCGAACGTCTGCAAGCCGCCCTGCAGCGCGAATCGGATGATGCTCTTGTCGGGGGTGAGATCGAAGACGTAGAACTTGTTGATCTGTGGCGGCGCGATCAGCAGCGGCCGCTGATGGACCTGCGTGCCCACGGGCTGATACTGGATCAGCTCCATGACCGGACTGCGATAGACGACCGCCCCGGGCGTGGTCGCGAGGTTCTGGCCGACGGCAAATTTGCTCATATCGACCTGCGCCGGCAGGCCACGGTTGCGCACCAGGTCGCCGACAAAGTTCTCGAGGCCGTGCAGCAGGCTTGCGCCGCCGGTGTCGACCAGGCGCTTGAGCGCCGCCGGATTGCCGGCGAGCGAATTGGTCGGCGCCATCGCATCGACGAACAGCGAGATCACGAAACGCGCGCGATCGGCGTCGCGCTTGTCCATCGGCGCCTGGTCCACGAAGCGGGTCAGCGCGCCGCCCCAAGCCAGGTAGCACTGCGCCAGCGCCCGGTAAGCGGCGCTCTCCTTCCAGGCCGGATCGGCAAAACGCTTGTCCTTGGCGTCGGGCGCAAGGTCGGAGCCGCCGCTCGCAATCCGGCCGAGCTCGGCCAGGAACGAGAGATACTGCTGCTGCGCCATCACTCCCGGGTTGCGCGCCATCTGCGCCGTCAGGACGCGGGCGGCATCGAGGATATCCTGGCCACGCACCCCGACCAGCGGATTGGCGGCGAGCGTGTACGCGGCCGCCCCTTCGGGTGTGCCGCTCACAAGGCCCGGAGCGTCGTCAGGCCGCGACATCGCGTTTGCCTATCAGCATGCACAAGATTTCTGCGACCAGCGCAGGCTTGGCCTCGCCTTCGATTTCCAGCGTGCATTGCAGCTTGAGCAGCATGCGCCCGCCGCCTTGCGAGTCGGCGGCGAGCAGCACGGCGCGCATGCGCACGCGCGCACCCGACCTGACCGGGGCGATGAAGCGGACCTTGTCGAGCCCGTAATTGAGCCCCGTCGCGGCGTCGGGCGGAACGACGCCGATCTCCAGGACCATCGCGGCGACCAGCGCCAGGGTGAGGTAGCCATGGGCGATGGGGCCGCCAAACGGGCTCTCGCGCCGCGCCCGATCGACATCGACGTGGATCCATTGCCGGTCGCCGGTGCACGCCGCGAAGCGATCGATGCGGTCCTGGTCGACCGCGACCCAACCCGAGGTCCCGAGTTCGCGGCCGACGAACTGCGGCGCCGTCGCCATGCTGTATTGCGGGATGGCCATTGTGGGCACCTACGGAAGCGCGCGCAGATCCTTGCGCAGGATCTTGCCGACGTTCGACTTCGGCAGCGCATCGAGGAAACGCACCTCCTTCGGCACCTTGTAGGCGGTGAGCTCGCGGCGGCAGTGCGCGATCACGTCGTTCTCGCTCAAGGCTGCGCCCGGCGCCTTGGCGATGAACAGCCGCACGGCTTCGCCGGTCCTCTCGTCCGGCTTGCCGACGCAGGCGCATTCGGCCACGCCGGCGCAGGCCGCTGCCACCGCCTCGACCTCGTTCGGGTAGACGTTGAAGCCTGAGACGATGATCATATCCTTCTTGCGATCGACGATCTTGAGAAACCCCTTCTCGTCGAAGATTCCGATGTCGCCGGTGCGGAAATAGCCGTCGGCGGTGAACGCCGCGGCGTTGGCCTCCGGCTTCTGCCAATAGCCCTTCATCACCTGCGGACCCTTGGCGCAGATTTCGCCGGCTTCGCCGATGGCGGCTTCCCGATCGCTGCCGTCGAGCAGTTTGATGTCGGTCGACGGGACCGGCAGCCCGACGGTCGCGGAGAATCCCGACTGCGTCATCGGATTGAGCGTGAGAACCGGAGAAGTCTCGGAGAGGCCGTAGCCTTCGAGGATGTCCTTTCCGGTCAGCGCCTTCCACTTCTCGGAGGTGGTCGGCAGCACCGCTGCGCCGCCGCCGATCGCGACGCGCAATCGGGAGAAATCCACCTCGGCGATGTTCGGCTGCATCAACAGCCCGCCGAACAGCGTATTCACCCCGGTGAAGACCGTGCAGCGCGCCTGCCGCAGGATCTCGACGAAGCTCGCCATGTCGCGCGGATTGGGCACGAGCCAGTTCTCGGCGCCGGTCGAGTAGTAGGTGATGAAATTCACCATCAGCGCGAAGATGTGATAGAGCGGCAGCGCCGTGACGACGACCTCTTGCCCGGGGTTGAGCGCATCCGGCATGAAGGCCCTGAACTGCTCGGTATTGGCCACGAGGTTGCGGTGAGTGAGCGCCGCGCCCTTGGAAACGCCCGTGGTCCCGCCGGTATATTGCAGGAACAGGAGATCGTCGCCGCCAAGCGCCACCGGCGCAAAGGCGAGCTGCGCGCCTTCGGCGAGCGCGTCCGAGAATGCGATGACGTTCTTGAGCCTTGCATCGACGGCCGGACTCGGAAGCGATGCGCCGGTGCCATCGCCGAGGCCGACGCCGATCACCCACTTGATCGGCGTGTTGTCGATCACCTCGGCGAGCGTTGCCGAGATGCCGCCGAAGATGACGATGATTTCGGCGCCGGCGTCGTTGAGCTGATGCTCGAGCTCGCGCGGCGTGTACAGCGGATTGACGTTGACCTGGGCGGCGCCGGCACGAACGCTGCCGAGCATGGCGAGTGGAAAGGCCGGGATGTTGGGGAGCATCACGGCAACGCGGTCGCCTTTCGCCACGCCGAGCTTGGCCTGCAGGTAGGCCGCGAAGTTGCGAGACAGGCGGTCGGTATCGGCATAAGTCAGCGTCTGGCCGAAGCAGCGAAACGCCGGCCTATCGGCGAATTGCTGCATCGCGCCTTCCAGCATCGCCAGCACCGAGCCGTGCGCGTCCGGATCGATTTCGGCGGGAATTCGTCCACCATAGGCCGCGAGCCAGTGCCTGTTCGACATGTTCGTCCCCCGTGGGTCCCGCTCGCCCGCGCATGTCGAGAACTTCTTCGACTGACTGCGGCAGGCCAATGACCAAGAATGCTAGACCTTGTGCCCTAACTCGTCAGTGACCGAAGCGGCCAATTTGCTGACCGCAAGAGCCAGTCTGCGGAGAGCGACGAGGTTGGCCAGCTTTGAAATCGTCTCAGACGAACGCGCCATAGCCGGTGATCGCGCGCCCGACAACGAGCGCATTGATCTCGCGCGTCCCCTCGTACGAATAGATCGCCTCCGCGTCGGCGACGAAGCGGGCGACGTGATGATCGAGCAGGATGCCGTTTCCGCCCAGGAGTTCGCGTGCCCAGCCGACCGTCTCGCGCGCCCGGACCGTGCAGAACGCCTTCGCCAGTGATGCCTGCTCCTCGCTCGCGCGACCTTGATCCTGCAGCTGCGACAGCCGCAGCACCATGCATTGCGAGGCCGTCACGTTCGCGAGCATGCGCACGAGCAAATCCTGCACCAGCTGGAAGTGCGCGATCGCCCGGCCGAATTGCCGGCGTTCACGGGCGTAGCGCAGCGCGTGCTCGTAGGCGCCTTGCGCACAGCCAACCGCTTCCCACGCGACACCGGCACGTGTCATCCGCAGCACCGCCGCCGTGTCCTTGAACGAGCGCGCGTTGGCGAGCCGGTTTTCCTCCGCCACGCGGCAGTCCTCGAGGCCGATGGTCGCGTTCTGCACCACGCGCAGCGCCATCTTGTGCTGCATCTTCTCGGTCGTGAAGCCGGGCGTGCCCTTCTGGACCACGAAGCCCTTGAATGATCGTCGTCGACGTCGCGCGCCCAGATGATGGTCAGGTCGGCGAAAGTCGCATTGCCGATCCAGCGCTTCTGTCCGTTCAAGATCCATTCGTTGCCGCGGCGCTGCGCGGTGGTGGTAAGTCCGCGCGCCGCCCCCGAGCCGACCTCGGGCTCGGTCAGCCCGAAGGCGCCGACCTTTTCGGCGCGCGCCATCGCCGGCAGCCAACGCTGCCGCTGCTCGCCGGAGCCGCACAGGTAGATCGATCCCATCGCGAGGCCGCTGTGCACGCCATGGAAGGTCGCGATCGAGCAGTCGATGCGCGCGAGTTCCAGCATGATCAGGCCGTCGGTGACCGCGCTCCTGCCCGGGCATCCGAAGCCTTGGTACGGCGCGCCGGCGATGCCGAGCGCGCCGTAGGCGCCGATGAGCTCGAACGGAAATTCCGCGCGGCCCCAATAGTGGTTGATGATCGGGGCGACCTTCTCCTCGGCGAATGTGCGCACGCGGCCAAGCAGGGCCTGGTCCTCGGGCCCGACCGTGTCCGCGACCCGGTAGAAATCCCCGTCGATCGCCGAGGTCGGCGAAGGCGCCTCCGCGGCGCCAGCCGCGCTCGCCGGCGCCGCGCGTCGTGCACTGTCCTGCGTTGACATATGTGACGGCTCCCTCAGTGCCCGGCGGCTGCGGCGGCGCCGAAGCCGGTCTGGGCGCGCACGTACTGCTCGCCGAAGGCGTCGCGCTCGCGCGCCGCCTCGGCGCTGGCGTCGAGCTTCGACACCACGTACGCGACCAGGAAGGCGAGCGGCATCGAGATCAGCGCCGGGTGATCGTAGGGAAAGAGAGCTTCCGGGTTGCCGAGCACCGCCTTCCACACCGCCGGCGAGAGGATCACCAGCACCACCGCGCAGATCAGCCCGGAAAGGCCGCCCCACAGCGCGCCCTTGGTGGTCAGCCCTCGCCAGTACATCGACAGCAGCAGCACCGGAAAATTGGCCGACGCCGCGATCCCGAACGCGAGCGCGACCAGGAACGCCAGGTTCTGCCCCTTGAACAGGATTCCGAGCACGATCGCGATCACGCCGATGCCGAGCGTTGCGACCTTGGTGACGCGCACCTCGGACGCCTCGCTGGTCGCGCCCCGGCGCAGAACGTTGGCGTAGAGATCGTGGGAGATCGCCGCCGCGCCCGCGAGCGCGAGCCCCGCGACCACCGCCAGTATGGTCGCGAACGCGACCGCGGCGAGGAACCCGAGCAGAAGGTCACCGCCAAGAGCCTTGGCGAGATGCAACGCCACCATGTTGCCGCCGCCGATCAGCTTGCCGCCGACCCTGCCGCCCTCGAAGAACTGCGCATCGGTGCCGACGATCACCACCGCCGCGAGGCCGAGGACGAAGGTGAGCAGGAAGAAGTAGCCGATGAAGCCGCTGGCGTAGAACACGCTCTTGCGCGCCTCCTTGGCATTCGGCACGGTGAAGAAGCGCATCAGGATGTGCGGCAGGCCGGCGAGGCCGAACACCGCGCCGAGCGACAGCGACAGGGTCGAAATCGGGTCCGCCAGCAACGTGCCGGGTCCCATGATCTTGGTCCCGCTCCTGTGCGCGGCCACCGCCTTCGCAGCCAGGGCCTCGAAGCTGAAGCCGAACTGCGCGAGCGCCAGGATGCCGAGCACGGTGCCGCCGAACAGCAGCAGCACGGCCTTGACGATCTGCACCCAGGTGGTCGCGATCATCCCGCCGAAGGCGACATAAACCATCATCAACACGCCGACCACGACCACCGCATAGGCATAGTCGATGCCGAACATGAGCTGGACCAATTCGCCCGCCCCCACCATCTGCACGATCAGGTAGAAGAACACGACGGTGAGCGCGCCCAGCGCCGCGAAGCAGCGCATCCTGGTGCGGTCGAGGCGCTCGGAGATGACGTCCGCGAAGGTGAACTTGCCGAGGTTGCGCAGCCGCTCGGCCATCAGGAACAATAGCACCGGCCAGCCGACGAAGAAGCCGACGACGTAGAGCAGGCCGTCGTAGCCGCGGCCGTAAACCAGCGCGCAGGCACCGAGCAGGGTTGCGGCCGACATGTAGTCGCCGGCGATGGCGAGGCCGTTGCGGAAGCCGCTGATCCCGCCGCCGGCGGCGAAGAAATCGTTGGCGGTCTTGGTCCGTCCGGCCGCCCAATAGGTGATGCCGAGCGTCGCGCCCACGAAGGCGAAGAACATCACGATCGCAGTGACGTTGAGCGGCGCGGCCTCGGACGGAGCCGCAAGCGCAGCGGCAGGCGCCAGCGTCAGCGCAGCGCCGCTCGCGACGCAAAGGACGGGATGCTTCATGGCCGCGCCTCGCTCAAGATCTGTTGGTTCAGTTCATCGAATGCGGTGTTTGCCCGGTAGACGTAGAGGCCAGTCAACACCCACGACAGGACGATCACCGCAACTCCGATCGGCACGCCGATCGTGATCACCCCACCGTCCGCAAGCGGCGCATGCAGCGCTTGCGGCCAGAACGCGACCACCATCATCAGACCGTAGTAGGCGGCGAGCACGATTGCCGACAAAACCCAGGCGAGACGCGAACGCTTGACTTCCAGCTCGCGGAATTTCGGATGGGCTCTGATCCGCTGACAGATCAAGCTCGCTGGCGAGCGCTCAGTTTCCATGGCATCTTCCCCCTCTGCCAGGGGCCGCAGGACCATTTGGCATCGGTCGCCCGCGGCCCTACGATTGCGAGACGCTAGACGCCGGACGCCGGCGCGTCAGTGACCGCGGCGGCCAATTTATTGACCCGGCAAGGCCAACCCGCGCTCAGGGAGGGCTGGGTATGACCAAGCTGACGACCTCGGCCGTATGGGTCAGGGGCATCGCCGACATGCTGGCCTCCGAGGGCTTGGACGTGCCCGGCCTGCTGGCGGCGGCCGGCATTGACGCCGCCGCGCTCGAGGCGCCGGGCGCACGGCTCGCGACCGAGAAGATCAGCCGGCTGTGGGAGCTCGCCGTCGAGCGCTCGGGCAACCCGGCGATCGGGCTTGCGCAGCACCAGGTGGTGCGGCCTGCCAGTTTCGACGTCGTCGGCTACACGATGATGTCTAGCGCCAACCTACACGGCGCCTTCGAGCGGCTCACCCGCTACCTGCTCATCCTCAGCGACGCGCTGACCATGACCCTGAGCGACGAACGCGAGGGATTCCGCGTGACGTTCGAGCTCTTCGGCGGCGAGCGGCCGGTGCCGCGACAGCGCATCGAGTTCATCTTCGTGACTCTGATCGGTTTTTGCCGCTGGGTCAGCGGGCGCGAGGTGCACCCGCTGGAGATCGCGCTGCCCTTTCCTGCCCCGACCAATCCGGCGCCCTACCGCGAGGCTTTCCGGTGCCGGCTGTCGTTTGACGCGCCCGGCAACAGTCTCTTGTTCGCCGCGGCCGACATGGCCGCACCGCTGCCGACCTCGAACCCGGTGCTGGCCGAGCTGCACGAGCGCTTCGCCGGCGAATATCTCAAGCATTTCGATCATGCTCAGGTGAGTTACCGGGCGCGCGAGGTGATCGTCCGGAGGCTGCCGGACGGCGAGCCGCGTCGCGACCAGGTCGCAAGCGAGCTGTGCATGAGCGAGCGCACACTGCAGCGACGCCTGGAACTGGAGGCGACGTCCTTTATCCAGCTGCTGGACGATACCCGCCGCGAGCTGGCCGAGCAGTACCTCGGCCGTCTGCATTTGTCGCTCGCTCAGGCCGCGTACCTGCTGGGCTTTGCTGATCAGAGCAGTTTCTTTCGCGCCTGCAGGCGCTGGTTCGATCTCTCGCCCGGCCAGTATCGCAACCAATTGCTCGGACAGGCGCCGGGTCGTGCCGGCACGCCCTAGGCGCGATCCGTCTGTGATAGGCGCAACGCGGCGCTACAGCGCGCGTCGATCAAGCAGCCCGCCGCAGCGTCCCGATCAGGGCGCTCAACATAGGGATTTTGCCGGCGCGACCGCGGTGATATCGGGCGGTCCCGAATCCCCATGGCCCGGACCCGACTGTGAAGGCCCGCCCTTGTGATCAGCGGCAGATCACGGCCTAACTCATCACTTCGCGCATCAATCGCGATAGTTGCCAATCTCCCGGCCAGACCTTGAAGTTTCTCTACTCCAACCCGCTTCCAGACCACTTGATTGCTCGCGTCGGATCGAAACACGCCTTCTCCAACTCTGCCGTTTCATCCCCCATCGCCGCCTCATTGATAACTGGTGCTGGCAAGCGCAAGGTTGACAAGGATGCCGGACTATTGGAGCTGAAGATCGTCGGTCTTGTTCTCGATCGATGTGCGGCGCGCGCCGAACCAGCGCACGAGCACGTAAAACACCGGCGTGAACAGCAATCCGAACAGCGTGACACCGAGCATCCCGAAGAACACCGCCGTGCCGAGAGCCTGACGCATCTCGGCACCAGCCCCCGTCGCCAGCACGAGCGGTAGCACACCGAGGATGAACGCGAGGGAGGTCATCAGGATCGGCCGAAGGCGCGTTTGAGCGGCCTGAACTACCGCATCCCACCGGTCGGCGCCTTGCTCCTCGGCCTGCTTTGCGAACTCGACGATCAGGATCGCGTTCTTGGCGGCCAGGCCGATCAGCACCACGAACCCGATCTGGGTGAGGATGTTGTTGTCCATCCCGCGCAACAGCACCCCGCTGATCGCAGCCAGCAGACACATCGGCACGATCAAGATCACGGCAAGCGGTAACAACAGGCTCTCGTATTGAGCGGCCAACAGAAGAAACACGAACACCACCGCAAGACTGAACGCGATCGCCGCGGTATTGCCGGCGGCCTTCTCCTGCAGGGCAATCTCGGTCCATTCGAAGCCGAAACCCGACGGCAAGTTGGCGGCGACGATTTTCTCCATTGCGTCGATCGCCTGGCCGGTGGAGAAGCCCGGCAGTGTCGCACCCTGCACTTCGGCGGCCGGGAACAGGTTGTAGCGCGGCACACGGTACGGGCCGGTAATTTCGCGGAAGCGTGCAACAGATCCGAGCGGAACCATCTCGTCCGAAACGGAGCGCGTGCGCAAATTCTCGACGTCCCGCACCGAGAGTCGGAATGGATTGTCCGCCTGCGCGGTGACCCGGTACGTCCTCCCCAGGATGTTGAAGTCGTTGACGAAGGTAGAGCCCATGTAGGTCGAGAGGGTGTCGAAGAAGCGCGTGATCGGCACGCCCAGCATCTCGGCTTTGGTGCGGTCGATGTCGCCGTAGACCTGCGGTGTCGCGGTGTTGAACAGCGAGAAGACTTGAACCAGGCCTTTGGTCTGGTTGGCCGGGCCCACGATGCTGCCGATTGCCTGTTCGAGCGGACGCGGACCGCGGCCGGCGCGGTCCTGGACGTACAACTTGAACCCCCCGCCGGTGCCGATGCCGGGCACCGAGGGTGGTTGAATGACGAGGACAAAGGCTTCGCGCAGCGACTGCATCTGGCCGCGCAGGTCGTCCAGGATGGTCGTGGTCGCGAGGCCGGCCTTCACGCGCTCCTCGAACGGCTTCAAGGGCACGAAGACGACGCCCGAGTTGGGGGCGTTCGTAAAAGTCGCGCCGTCGAAGCCGGCGAACGCGACCGCATGTGCCACCCCGGGCCGCGACATCAACATTTCCGACGCCTTGCGCACGACGCGGTCGGTCCGCTCCAGGCTGGATCCGGGCGGCAAGGTAATCGCGGCAATGAAGTAACCGCGGTCGAGCGGGGGGATGAAGCCCGACGGCGTGCGGGAAAACTCAAAGAAAGCAAGCCCGATGAAACCGGCGTAGATGACCAGCATGAGCGCCGAAACGCGCAACGCCCGTCGCGTCAGTCCGGCGTAACCCGCCGACAGCTTCTCGAACATCCTGTTGAAGCCGGAGAAGAAAAGGTCGAACGGCAGGCTTACGGTGCGCCAAAACCCCGGCTTCACTTCATGGTCGTGCGGCCGCAGAAGCAATGCCGCCAGCGCAGGCGACAACGTCAGCGATACGATTGCGGAAATGATGGTCGCGGCGGCAATCGTGACTGCGAATTGCCGGTAGAACGCGCCGGAAATACCGGCGATGAACGCCGTCGGAACGAAGACCGCGCACAGCACGAGAGCGATCGCGACCAGCGCGCCGCTGACCTCGTCCATGGTCTTATGGGCGGCGTCGCGCGGGCTCATACCCTGGCGCAGATAGCGCTCGGCGTTCTCCACCACCACGATCGCGTCGTCGACGACGATGCCGATGGCAAGGACCAGGCCGAAAAGCGTGAGATTGTTCAGCGAAAAACCGAACGCCGCCATGACGAAGAAGGTGCCGATCAGCGACACCGGGATGGCGAGGATCGGGATGATGGCGGCCCGCCAGGACTGCAGGAACAGAATGACGACGATCACGACCAGGGCGGCGGCTTCAAACAGCGTCTTGATCACCTCGTCGACCGACTGCTGAATGAACTCGGTCGTGTTGTAGGCGACCCGGTAGATCATCCCTTGCGGAAAATCCTTTGAGAGCGCGTCCATCGTGGCAATGACCGCAGCAGCGGTCGCGAGCGCGTTCGAGCCCGGACGCTGGAAGATCCCGATTGCGGTCGCGACCTGATTGTCGAGGTAGGCGTTTCGCGTGTAGTCCTGCGAGCCGAGCTCGACCCGGGCGACGTCGCGCACGCGCGTCACCCGACCCTGCGGATCGGTGGCGACGATGATGTCGCTGAACTGCTCCGGGCTCGACAGGCGGCCGAGTGTCTGCACCGCGACCTCGAACCCGCCCGGCGATGTGGCCGGAGGCTGGTTGATGGCGCCGGCGGCGACCTGCACGTTGGCGGCGCGCAGGCCGGCGACCACGTCGCTGGCGGTGAGGCCGCGCGACTGTACCTTGGCGGGATCGAGCCAGACCCGCATCGCATAGTCGCGGGCGCCGAACACGATGGTGTCGCCGACTCCATCGATCCGGGCGATCACGTCCCGGATATTGATGGTCGCGTAGTTGGAAATGTACTGCTGGTCGAGGCTCCCGTCGGGGGAGATCAGATGGATCACCAGCATCAGGTCGGGAGAGCTCTTGCGCACGGTCACGCCGAGACGCCGGACTTCTTCCGGCAACCGCGGCAGCGCGACCGCGACGCGATTCTGCACCAGCACCTGCGCCTGGTCGACGTTCGTCCCCGGCTTGAAGACCACGTTGATCGCGACCGCGCCGTCGCCGGTCGACTGCGATACGACGTACAGCATGTTGTCGACGCCGTTGATCTCCTGCTCGATCGGCGCCGCCACCGTCTGCGCTATGACCTCCGCGGATGCGCCCGCATAGATCGCGTTCACGACCACCGTCGGCGGCGCGATCTCCGGATACTCGGTGATGGGCAGGGCGCGGAACGAGATGGCGCCCAGGAGCGTGATGATGATCGAAACGACGGCTGCAAAGATCGGCCTGTCGATGAAGAAATGCGAAAACCGCATGGCGACCAGTCCCTCAAATCGCGCGCATGAGGTGCAAGGGCCCTATTGGGCCGGGGCCTCGATCTTTCCGTCCTCGGCCTTGACCTTCTGCCCTGGGCGGGCGCGCTGCAGGCCATCGATGACGATGCGGTCCGTCGGCGCAAGGCCGGAGCGGATGACCCGCAGGCCGTCAACGATCGGGCCGAGCTCGACCCGTTTGGCGGCGACCGTTCCGTCGTCGGCGACCGCGAACACGATCTTGCTCGCCTGATCCGACGCGATCGCGCTGTCCGGCACGAGCAGACCATCGTGCTGGCCGCCGAACAGCCGAAGCCGGCCGAAATATCCCGGCGTCAGCAGGCCATCCTTGTTGTCGAAGACGGCGCGCCCGCGAATGGTGCCGGTCCTCGGATTGAGCACGTTGTCGACGAAATCCATCCGGCCGTGGTGCCGGTAGTCGTTCTCATCCGCGAGCCGGACCGCAACCGGGTTCGGGACGTAGCGCGACGAGTGCCGCGTGCCGGCCGCATCGAGCCGCTCGTAGCGCAGGTAGTCCGCCTCGCTGGCATCGAAAACGAAATGAATGGGATCGATCGAGACGATGACGGTCAGCAGGGTCGCGCCCGTCTGTCCGCCGGACACGAGATTGCCGGCATCGACCCGCCGGTCGGAAATCCGCCCGGCAATGGGCGCGCGCACCTCCGTCCATGCGAGATTGAGCTCGGCCTGTTTCAGCACCGCTTCGAGCGAGGCCACCACCGCCGCGGCGTTGCGCTGAGTCGACCGGCGCGTTTCGAACTCGCGCGCGGTCACGGTCTGGCTCTGCAGCAACGGCCTTGCCCGTTCCACGTCCAGGTTGGCGATCTCGAGCCTGGCCTGCGCGCTTTCCACATCCGCCTTGGCCTGCTCGACGGCGGCCGCGTACGGCCGCCTGTCGATGACGAACAGCAGATCGCCCTGCGTGACGATCTGTCCGTCCTGGAAATGGATGGAGTCGATGAAGCCCGAAACGCGCGGCCGGATTTCGACGGATGCCACTGCCGTGAAGCGGCCGGTGTACTCGTCCCATTCGGTGATTGCTTGCTGCAACGGACGCGCGACCGTGACGGGCGGCAGTGGAGGTGATGCGGAACTTGCCACCGGCTCGCTGCCGCAGCCAATCAACAGGTTGGCAATGACGAAAAGTAAGGGCAGGAAGATTGCGCGGTTCATCGCATTCGCCTCCACCCGAAATTCACTTTGGCTCGACGGCCGTGACTGCAGGCTGACGGATAATACTACATCTGTTCATTGTGTTGCTTCGCGGTTTTTTCGCCATGCGGCCTCTTCGCCCATGTGCGCGCACGTTCGTAGACCCCTGCATCGCCTCGGCGCGCGTTGGGAGGATTTCTAGCACGACCGCGGCCGGTCCGTCTTCAAACCAAGGTATGAGCGCAATGACCGTTCGTCCGATGGAGGTGCTCCGTACAATTCGATTGACCTGCCGCGCGGTGGCGCGGCGTCCGGAGGCAGCATTCTTCCATGATCATGTGTTCTTGTGGCGGCACTTGGCGGATACCTGCGACGACGGGCGGCCAAGGTCAGCTTCAAAGAAGAGACGCATGTGGGGAGACAAATAGCTCCGGGCATTGAAAGATCGCGCCATGGCCAGAGTCGGGGTAAAGAATTGGCGTGGCATTCGGGATGTGCTGCTGAAGAATAAAGGAGTTGATGCTCGGTACCATGGTATCGTCGCTCTCGTTCACGACGAGGGTCGGCCGATCAAGTCGGGATTTTCCAGGACAACTTGCTGGGCGACGGCTCGTCAGTAGGGAATTGTCGCTCCCGGTCGACGCGCGCCACATGACTTGCTCTCGATCGTCAATCCGATCGAACCGGCGAAGCGAGCTTCATGCTGAGCTTCTCCGCATGCGGCCGCAAGGGCTTGCAGTCCCAGCGACTCGAGCGCCGTAACTTGGGGTGCGATGGGCGTCCGGCTGCAACGCATCCGCTATCCCGTCCGATCCGCGAACCGCCGGTCGAGCTTCCCGAGCTGGCTGGTGAAGCCTATCGTCGCCATCTTGGTGAACTCCTCGGTGTGCATCAGGTCGAGCGTGACGACCATGCGCACGCTGCCGCCCGACGGGAAGAACTCCACCACCATCGTGCTGTCGTAGGGCTTCACCCCCGGCAGGAAGTCGATCACATGCGTGATCGCGAGCCGCGAATGCGGCGTGAGCTCGACGAAGCTGCCGCGCGTCTGGTGCGACGTCGGCTGCCCCATCCGCTTCATCGCTTCGACCTGCTCGGGGGCGTCGGCGATCATGTCGTAGTGCAGCGTGCCGCCGACGCGCGCCTCGAGCGCGTGAACCTCGATGCGGAAACCTTCCGGCCCCCACCAGGACTCGAAGCCCTCCTTGGTTGTCCACAGCTCCCACAGCTCCTCGACCCGCGCCCGGTATGTGCGCTCCACGACCACCTTCGGGCTCATTGCGCTCACGGCTGCGGCGCTGCTGTTGCGGCTCATGTGCGTTTCTCCTTGTGTGTGATGCCACGGGCCTTCCGCCGCTTCTCGAGCGCGGCTCCGAAGCGGTCGAGACGCGCTTCCCACAGGCCGCGATACGGCGCGAGCCACGCGTCGAGCTCGCGGAACGGCGCTGCCCGCAAACGGTAAAGGCGGCGCTGCCCATCCGGTCGCCTCGCGACGAAGCCCGCCTCGTGCAGGATGCGCAGATGGCGCGAGACGCCGGACTGATGGATGCCGGCCTGCGCGACGATGTCGCTCACCTGCTTCTCGCCGTGGCGCAGCACTTCGACCACCCGGCGGCGGGTCGGGTCGGAGAGGATCTCGAAGGCGTCTATATGCATACTTATGCATATGCATAATCATGCATGATATGGCTGTCAAGCCCGCACCGCGTATACACCGCGTTGCGGGCGCAAGGCTTGGTGCTCATCCCGATCGAGGGAGCCGCGCCGAGCCGAACCGCCGCACCGCTTAAGCCTTGCTCAGCCTTGGAAAAGCGCACAGCCGTGGCGCAGGCCTATGCGAGCACATCGGTTGCGCGGTGTCCCTCCGACACCCCGTCGACAAAGAACGTGTCGCTCTCGGAATTGTCGGTCCGCAGCCGCAGGATTTCCTGGTAGGCGGGCGACTTGTACCAGGCCTTGGCGCGCGCACGATCCGGGAACTCGATGACGATCAGGTGCCCCGACCAACTTCCTTCCAGCACCTCGGCCTTTCCGCCGTGCACCAGGAATTGGCCGCCGAACGGCTCGAGCGTGGCATCGATGCGCTCGAGGTACTCGACGATGGCGGGGCCGATGTTGACACTGCGCATATGTGCGACCGCATAGGCGGGCATTGAAACGCTCCTTGGCTTTGCCGGACGACCCGGCTTTGCTGGGAGCGACCATGCCGATCCCGATGACCTTCGTCGATTACGTGCGAGGTAAGCGGGAATGTCTGCGCCACCCATGGCAGCGCCGGCTCGGTTGATCGGCGCCGCTTATGGGTCTCGTTCCTTTGCCGCGACCCGCCGGCGCACATTGTGCGGCCAGACGACCTCGTCCCCATGGATGACGATATGCTGCTGGTCCAGGCACAGGCTGCCGACGTGCCGGATCGCGGCCGCGAGATCCGCGAAGGTGGCGAGCGCTGCCCCCGGCTCGCCGATCCACTCGACGCGATAGGGTTTGCTGCCCCGCCGGCCGTGCATCGCATTGTCGGGCGTGCGACCGCTGGATGACAGCCTAGCGAGTTGCTGCGACACGATCATGTCAGGGCGCCACGGCAGCATTATGGAGGCCGGATAGCCAACCTCGTGCGTCCGGCTAATCGGAGTCCACCTCGCGCAAAACTTCCTTGAGCTTTCGCGAGTTCGACCAGAGCGCCTTGAGCTTCTTGACGTCGAAAGTCTCGGCGCTCGGCGGACGCCGACGCCGGCGTCGTCGAATGGATGACGGGGACGCATCCATGGAGGATGGGGGCGCTCGTCTAACGCGCACTGGCAACGCTTTCACCGGGGTCCTCGCGGCGCTTCGCGTGGCTAGAGCTAAGCGGCCCTTCGTGTCTGGCCAAGCGCCCTCCGCGAGTTTTCCCCGACCTTTATGGGCGCCGCCCCGCAAAGCCACAATTGGGGTCAAAACTGGTCACAACCAGTCACTCTTGGGCAGCAACGCAACGCATCGCCATTGGCGGATCACGCGGTAAAGCCCGGGCGTGTAGCGCATTGTCAAATATCAACGGACGGTGGCCGGTGCACAAGCCGCGCGGTCGCGGCGTACGGTGCCGCGCCTCGCAGGCGACGCCGCTCAATTCCGGCTCAGCATCAGCTTGGCGCCGAACACCAGCATCAGCGTCCCGCAGGCGCGGTCGATCGGGCGCCGCAGCGCGAGATAGCCCTTGCGGACGACGGGCGTGGAGAACAGCGCCGCCGCGAGGCCGTAGACGACGAGGTTGTCGAGCGCAACGATCGCCATCGCCGCCAGGCCGAAGCCGATCGGGGCATCCGCCGGCACGAACAGCACGAAGATGCTGGCGAAGTAGGCCAGCGACTTCGGGTTCAGCAGGCCGGTGGCGAAGCCGCGCACAAAGGCGCCGCCGGCCGCTCCCCTTGCGGTTTCGGACGGCGCGTTGTCGAGCTTCGTCGGGGAGGCCCGCCACAGCCGGATCCCGAGGTAGATGAGGTAGGCGGCGCCGGCGACGCGGATCGCGGTCTGCAGCGAGGGCATCATCTCGAACAGCACCGCAAGGCCGGTCAGGGCCATAGCGGCCCACACCAGGCTTGCCGCCGTGAGGCCGAGCCCGGCGACGATCGCGTGCCATCGGCTGCGCTCGGCGGCGGTCTGCGTCACCAGCAGGATGTTCGGGCCGGGGCTGAGGATGGCGAGGAAGTCCACGGCGAACAGCGACAACAAAGCGGTCAGGGGCGGCATCGCAATCTCCAGGGCTCGGCTTTCAGCGGTAGCGTCGATTGGCATCATGGGGCAGAATGTGGTATTGGAAAAGAGCCACAAATAACGAATATCATGGAGCCAATTTTCGAGCTGCAGATCAGCCTGCCGCGCCGCGGCTCGCGCGACTTGTTGCGCGCCGTGCACGGGCAGCTCCGATCCGCGATCCTCGATGGGCGGTTGCAGGGCGGCCTGCGGCTGCCGGCGACGCGGGCGCTTGCCGCCCGCCTCGACATCTCGCGCAACACCGCGCTCGCGGCCTATGACCTCTTGCTGAGCGAGGGATACCTCGTGGCGAGGCCGGGAGCCGGGACCTACGTGGCGACGGTCCTGGCACCGCGCGCGGCGCGCAAGCCCGCCAGCGCCGACGCTGCAGCGCGCGGCCACGTTGCGAGCTTCTGGCGCGCGCCGCCGGCCGTGCCGGCGCCTACGCCGGCGTATCGCTTCGACTTCCGCACCGGGTTGCCCGACAAGACGTCGTTTCCGTTTCACATTTGGCGGCGGCTGTCGGCGCGCGCGCTGCGCGCATTGTCGAAGGTGCCCGCGGCCTACGCCGAGCCGGAAGGCCGGGTCGCGCTTCGCGGCGCGATCGCCGGGCACATTTCGTTCGCGCGCGCGGTCGCTTGCCGGCCCGAGGACGTGATCGTCACGGCGGGCGCGCAGCAGGCGATCGATCTCATCGCCCGTATCCTGGTCGTCCCGGGCGAGACCACCGTCGCCGTCGAGGATCCGGGCTATCCGCCGATGCGCGCCGCTTTCGCGGCTGCCGGCGCCTGCATCGCCAACGTCCCGGTCGACGATGAAGGGTTGGTGGTGGATCGGCTGCCGCCGAACGCGCGCGCGATCTGCGTGACGCCGTCGCATCAGTTCCCCCTCGGCGTCGCCATGTCGCTGCGCCGCCGCGCCGCCTTGCTCGACTTCGCGCGCGCGCGCCGCGCCGTCGTCATCGAAGACGACTACGACGGCGAGTTTCGCTTCGGCGGAAAGCCGCTCGACGCCTTGCAGACCCTCGATCGCGCCGAACTGGTCTTCTACGTCGGCACCTTCTCCAAGAGCCTGTTCCCGGCCCTTCGTCTCGGCTTCCTCGTCGCGCCGCCCTGGGCGAGAAGCGCGCTCGTCGCAGCCAAGCAGCTCACCGACTGGCACGGTCCGGTGCTGGCGCAGGATACGCTCGCGGCATTCATCGCCGAGGGCCATCTGGCGCGCCACGTGCGCAAGATGCGCGCCATCTACGGCGAGCGCCGCGCCGCGTTGCTGCGGTCGCTTGCGCGTCACTGCGGCGACCGGCTGGCGCCGATCCCCGCGGTCGCGGGCTTGCATCTGGCGGCGCGGCTGGCCGGTCCCCTCCCCGCCGGCACCCTCGTCGCGCGGGCGGCCGATGCCGGCATCGGCGTCGAGTTGCTCGATCGATACGCCGGGCGCAAAGCGGCCGTACGCGGGCTCGCGTTCGGCTACGGCATGATCCGATCGGACGAGATCGACGAAGCCATCCGCCGCCTCGCGCGCGCGTTGCGTTGATGCTATCAGCGAGGATGCTTGGCGCGTCGCCCCGTCTTGCACCCGGGCGTCTCCCGCGAGGTCACCCATGAAGCCTTGGTTATGGCTGCGGATCGCCGCAGTCGCGACGCTGCTCTACTGCGGCGGCCACATGCTGGGCGCGCCCTGGACGCCCATCACAGGCGCGCAGGAAATGGCCGTCATCGAGGCGATGAGGTCGGTGCGCTTCGACGTCATGGGAAATTCGCGCACCTATTGGGACTTCTATGTCGGATTCGGCGCAGTGATCAGCGGCTATCTGGCCGTGCAGGCGGTCGTGCTCTGGCAACTTGGCACGCTGGCGAAGAATGACCCTGCGCCGATCCGCCCGATCATTGCGGCCTTTTTTGTCGCCTTCGTCGTCAACGCGATGCTTGTCTGGATGTATTTCTTCGTCGTTCCGCTGATCCTGGCGGCTGCGATCGCGGTGTGCCTCGGCGTCGCCTATGTTTTGGCGCGGCCGCACCGGTCTACCCAACTCGGCTAAGGCATTTCCCCGTGGTGTTGCTGCACGACGGCGCCGCTGCGCCACCTCTCCCCGTCGGGGAGAGGTCGGATCGTCGAGCGTAGCGAGGCGATCCGGGTGAGGGGGCTCAGCGCCTGGCCGGCAACGCTCCTAACCCCTCACCCGCCCGCGCTTCGCTTCGCTCGCGCGGTCGACCTCTCCCTCCGGGAGAGGTGATTTAGCGCAAGCGACAATTGCTCAAAGTCGCGATCGCGCTATCCGGCGAGCGGCTTCTCGTTCACCTTCGGCCAATAGGTGCCGAAGCTCCAGAGATTTCCCTCCGGATCGCGGCAGGCGAAGTCGCGGCTGCCGTAGTCGGTATCGTGCAACTGCCTCTCGATCTTCGCGCCGGCGGCCTTGGCGCGCTCGTGCAGGCTGTCCGGGTCATCGACCGCGACGTAGAGCGCGTCCGTGCGCCGGCCCGCGAGGTCGCCGACCAGCCTGCCGTAATGGTCCTCGCTGTCCTGGCCGAGCATCAGGATCGACGATCCAAACGCGAGCTCGGCGTGTTGCACGATGCCATCCCGGCGATAGGTCACGCGCTCGGTAAAGCCGAAGACGTCCTGCAGCCACCGGATCAACGCCTCGGCGTCCCGGCACCGCAGGGTGGGATAGATGCGCGGCGCTTCCATTTCGGTCATCTCGCTCACGGCAAAAACCTCGTTCTCGATCCTTCGAGGCCATCTTGCACCAGCCGGATCGGGCAGGCTTGAAGATTTGTTACCAGGCTTCGACGGCATCGGTCGGGAAAGCGAGCCGGCTATCGATCAGCGACATGCGCCGTGCCCAGGCGTGTGCGGGTCCACCGCCGTGCACCGCTGTCCTCATAAACCGCAGAAAACACTGCAATGCGGGCCTGCTGTGTCCTTGCATGCCCACCGCGGTCCGTGTACGTGTTTGCCGTACTCATGCCGTACGCACGGGAGGCACCAGGATGGCGAGGCGGGTTCGCAACACGAAACTCGACACCAGGACGTCGAGGCTGAGGCTACCGCAGCGGCGCGAACCCTACTGGGTTGCGCTGTCCGCCGGCCTGGCGCTCGGCTACCGGCGCGGCAAGACCGGCGGTACATGGATCGCTCGGCATTACAGCCGCGAGTGGGGACGCCGTTACGAAGCGATCGGCCCCGCTGATGACGTGCTCGACACCAGCGTTCTCAACTTCGATGCCGCACAGGCAAGGGCGCGTGCGTGGCTGGCTGTGGCTCCGCCTGACGCGCCCGGCGGGGCTCTCACGGTCAACCGCGCCTGTGATCTGTACTTGGAGTTCCTGCGCCACGACGGACGCTCGGACAACGCCATCCGAGACGCTCGCTATCGCCTGGACGCCTTCGTACGGCCGCTGCTCGGGGCGCGCGACGTGCAGACGCTGCGAACCGAGGACCTGCGGCGGTGGCGAGATCATGTCGTCAGCGCACCCGCTTACGCTCGCGGGGCACAGCGGCATCGCGCGCCTACCACAGACGGCGCCAAGCGCGCCCGCCGCGCTACGGTCAATCGCACCTGGTCGGCTTTCCGGGCTGCGCTCAATCACGCCTTCGCGGAAGGGCGCGTGCCGTCCGACACGGCATGGCGCAAGTTGAAGCCATACCGAGACGTGGAGGTGGCGCGCGTTCGCTATTTGTCGCTCGCCGAAGCCAGGCGCCTCATCAACGCATGCGACCCTATTTTCCGTCCGCTGGCGCAAGCCGCGCTGCAAACCGGCGCTCGCTACGGCGAGTTGGCGCGGCTCGAGGTTCGCGACTTCAACCGCGACGCCGGCACGCTCACGATCAGGCAGAGCAAGTCAGGCAGGTCGCGGCACGTCGTGCTTACGTCCGAAGGTCATGAGCTATTCCGCCAACTGACCGCAGGGCGCGCCGGTGACGAACTGATCCTGGGCCGCTGGGGCAGGTCTTGTGCGCACAAGCCCATGTCGCGCGCGGTGCAGCGGGCGAAGATCACGCCGCCGATATCGTTTCATGGATTGCGCCACACCTGGGCGAGCTTGGCCGTTATGAACGGCGTGCCGCTGATGGTGGTGGCCAAGAACTTGGGCCACCGCGATACGCGCATGTGCGAACTGCATTATGCGCATTTGAGCCCGGGGCACGTGCGTGACGCGATCCGCGCAGGCGCGCCGCGGTTCGGGTTCAAGCCGGCGAGCAACGTTGCGCCGATCCGATGAAGAAGCCCAAGCCCCGGAACTATGTCTCCGGCGTCCTGTCCGTCGCTGGCGCGACGGATGTCAAAGCCGTCGGGACCGGCACACGCCGCGGCTTCGTTGGTGCCGCCATTCTGGAAGACCGGGCGCTGGAGGACTTCACGCGTATGCACCAGCACCGGCACCGCGGCCGGAAAATAGGCAGCCAGAAACTGCGCGACGACGCGGCGGCTCTACGAACTGAATTGCAAAAGATTGCAGATGACGCGCGCGCGAAACTTCGGACCAAGGCCAAGAGAAAAGAGCTGGCCGCTGCCGTCGAACAAGAGGTGCAGCGCCAGGTGAAAGAGGGGAGCTGGAAGTTTCGAGAAGTCGGCTTCGACTACATCCGGAAGCGCATCAGATGAACTATTTTGTCCAGGCCAGACTGGCTTGGACAAGATTGGTCCGCTGGACTGTTTTCATTCGTCATCGATTAGGGTTGGTTCCGTGCATCCGCAGTCGTCGGTGCACATATGGGGGCGCTGTGCACTCGCAAAACATCGGTGCACACAATGCAGAAACGCGTCAAGCGCCGCCGCAGCCGCGGATTCGGCCGTATCCCCAAGGCGAGGGATCAGTCAGGCCTGAGCCGCAGCTTCCTCTACGAGCTAGCCGCCGAACACGAAGGCCTGTTCCTAAAGGCGGGCAAGGCCACGATCGTTGACCTCGATTTTCTCGACGACATTCTCGAGAAGCTGCCACCGGCGGATGTGAAAGCGCGAGGAGCCGCCGCCTGAACGACAAAAAAGCCCCAAGGCCGTCAGGCCGAAGGGCTTTTTTGCTTTCGAGGGGCGGGCTGGTTCGCGACGCGACAGCCGAAGAACCAACCGCTTCCACCACCACACCGACGGGCATCAGTGCGGACCTTGCACATACGCCCGTCTGACCGAGCGCGCAAGCGCCCAACAGACGAGGCCACAATGCGAACACGTACCGAGCTTGCTGCGACCTGGCCGCCGACTGCCGAAGCGGTGCGCCAGGCCGGGCATGACGACGCCTATCCGCTACAAGCGATCCGCCAGAAATGCATCGACTGTTGTTGCGGCAATGCCGCCGAGGTCCGCCGATGCGAGGCCGTGAATTGTGCGCTCTGGCCCTTCAGGGCTGGCAGGTACCCGGCCGGGCGTCGTGAAGTGAAAATCCCCGAACCGTTTAGCCAGCCAGCGAACGGCGTGGCCTTCCACGACGGGGCGGCGCCATGACCGACCGCCCGATCTTCACGCTGAAGCTGCGCGCAGAGCCGCATATCCGACGCCATACGCGCGCTGCGGCAGGCGCTGAAGCTGTTGCTTCGGCGCTTCGGCTTGCGCTGCCTCTCCCTACACGAAGAACCGATCACGCCGCCGGGTGCGACGGCGCGATCGCTGACATCAACGCACCAAACCAGAGGAGCAAACCGACCATGTCAAAAACTTATGAAGCCTTAAGCGCCAGATCATCCTCTGCGCTTACAGAAACGTCCAACGATACCAGCTTGCCAGCAACCCCTGAAGAAGCGGCGGAAAACATTCTGCAGGCGTCCGCCGGATCACCGCCGTTCCTGAAGTTTAAGAAGGACCACTACCACGTCGCCGGCGATGAAGTGCCTCTCGGCGGCGAGTATCTGGTCTTTTGCGGCGACTGGCAACGCGGCTGGACGAAATTTGTCGACGGCCAGGTAGCCGACCGTCGCGTCGGTAGGGTAGCCGATCGCTTCCGTGTGCCTGATCGTGACGAATTGGGCGACCTCGACCAAACAAAATGGCCTAAGGACCGCGAAGGTAAACCCGCCGATCCGTGGGTGTTCCAGCACTACCTGCCGTTTGAGGACATGGGAGACCGGAAACTTGTTCATTTTCGTCACCGCGACTGCCGGCGGCGAAATGGCGGTGCAGGGGCTGTGCAACAAATACGCGGCGAACGTCAGGCGGAAGCCCAACAAAGGCAATCCCGTCTGCAAGCTGGCGGTGGGCAGCTTTAACTCGAAAAAATTCGGCCGGACACCGCGGCCCGACTTCCCAATCCTGCGCTGGGAAAACGACGGCAGCGCCGATGCGACGCCGCCGCCGGTGTCGGTCGAATTGGACGACGAAATACCTTTTACCACTTAGGTGACAGTTTGTGACGGCCGGTGTTCACAGGCACCGGCCGCCGCCTTAACGCGGTAGTGCTCCAATGTCCATGTTGAGCCTGCAACAGATCGCGCGTGCGCTTGGCGGCGAAGTATCCGGCGGTCACGTTCGTGCACCCGGCCCCGGCCACAGCGCCAAAGATCGCTCGCTATCGATCAAGCTCGATCCGAATGCGCCAGACGGGCTGCTCGTTAATACCTTCGCGCCCCAAGATGATCCCGTCGCCTGCAAGGACTATGTCCGTGAGAAGTGCGGCCTGCCGGCGTTTCACCCGAACGGCAATGGTAGCCGCAGTAGACGACGTGGCCACGATATTGCGGCGCTCATGGCCGCAGCGATCGCAGGCCAGCGCCAGGAAGTGCCGCAAGGTCAGCTAGTGTCGGTGTTCGACTATGCCGACGCTGACGGAACACTGCTCTATCAATGTTTGAAATACGCCGACCCAAAGAGCTTCAAGCAGCGCCGGCCGGATGGCAATGGCGGCTGGATATGGAAGCTGGACGAGCGGCGCGTCCTCTACCGCTTGGCTGATCTACTCAAGCATCCATACGGTAGCCCGGTGTTTGTCACCGAGGGCGAGAAGGACGCAGACCGCGTCGCTGGCCTCAATCTGCTCGCCACGACGGTGGCGTCAGGCAAATGGACTGATGAATGCGTGCAGGCGCTCGCCGGCCGTCACTGCATCGTTTTAGTGGATAACGACGAGGCCGGCCGCAAGCGTGCGATCGAGGCTGCACAACGGCTGCACGGTGCCGCCGAAACTGTGCGCATTGTACTACTGCCTGATCTGCCGCCAGGCGGCGACGTTTCGGATTGGCTGGACGCAGATACTCGGCGTGCTGACAAGCTCGTTGATATGTGCCTCGACATCCCGCCCTGGACGCCGACGCAAGAGGCGCCGGAAGTGGACGCTAAAGCGAACGACAAGGCGGACGAGACGGCACGTGATGATGAATTGCCGTGGATCGACATGTCGTCTTGGGACGATCAGCCGGTGCCTGAACGAGAATGGGCCGTCGCCGACCGCATCCCATTGCGACAGCCGACATTGTTTTCTGGTGAAGGTGCCGCCGGAAAAACCATTATCGCGCTGCAACTTTGCGTCGCTCAAGTGCTCGGCCGTGACTGGCTGAAAACACTTCCCGAGCCTGGGCCGGCGATCTACCTCGGCGCCGAAGATGACACAGGCGAATTGCATCGGCGCCTGGCTGCGATCGCCGCGCACTATGGCGTGCGTTTTGCCGATCTGATCACCGGCGGCCTACGGCTCTTGTCCTATGCTGGGCATGATGCCGTGCTTGCTGCCCCCAACCGCAGCGGCCTCATAGTGCCAACGCCGCTATTCCAGCGACTGCAAAAAGCCGCCATCCACGTCCAGCCGAAGCTGATCGTGCTCGATACCGCCGCCGACGTCTTCGCTGGCAATGAAAACGATCGAGGACAGGTGCGTCAGTTCATCGGCCTGTTGCGGCGGCTCGGCATCGATGGGAATTGCGGGGTGCTTTTATCTGCTCATCCCAGCCTCACCGGCATCAACACCGGCACCGGGCTTTCCGGCTCTATCGGCTGGCACAATAGCGTTCGCGCCCGGATGTACCTGAAGCCGGCCACGACGGACGCCGGCGAAGAGCCGGACCCGGACCTGAAGGAGCTGTCGTTCAAGAAAAACAACTACGGCCCGATCGCCCAGCGGATGCTGCTACGCTGGAGTAATGGCGTCTTCATCCCGGAACCCGGCGCCAGCTCATTGGAAAAGGCGGCCGCCGACGCCAAGGCAGAGCACCTGTTCCTGGAGCTGCTAGAGCGCTTCAACGGGCAATGCCGCGACGTCAACGACCGCAGGGGCCACGCCTACGCCCCTGCGCTATTTGCCCAGGAGCCGGAGGCTAAGACGGCGAGGTTTAAAAAGGATGCGCTCGCCGATGCCATGCGCCGACTGTTCGCCGCGCAACGGA
Organism: uncultured Alphaproteobacteria bacterium; assembly: GCA_963788095.1. Lineage (GTDB taxonomy): Bacteria > Pseudomonadota > Alphaproteobacteria > Rhizobiales > Xanthobacteraceae > CAVTXS01. Next base: position 50,506 of record CAWBFP010000008.1, read on the forward strand.
TCCGGGTTGAAGCCCACGGCCGCCCATCCCGGCCAAGCTACCGAATTGTGAGGGCATAAAGGGAGCGTGCATCATGGCGTGTATCAAGCGTGTGTCAGCGTGTATCAACAGCGTGTCCCTCTCCCCCTTATACCCCCGCGTGATGCACGCGCATCACGGCGTGAAACACGCCTGATGCACGCGCCTCACGGACGAAGGCCTTGTGGCCTTCTTAAAAAGAGGCGGCCAAACGCCGCCCGCGCCGGCCAACCGCCGGCAACCGGAGGAATGACCAATGAGTGACGAAATCCTGACGCCGCAAAGCCCGCGCTGGGACGAGTTCGCCGAAGCTCTAGCTGAGGCTCTAAGCGTTCCGGGCCGACCCGAGGCGTGGCGATGCGACGGCGCCCGCGGCGATCTTCGGTATCGGTACGCCAAGCAGGTCATGGCCGACATGGGCAACGTCGATGTTGAAGGAACCCTCGCCTACTTCGCAGCCAACGGCGGCGCTTGTTGCTGCGAGATTTTGCTGAACGTCGACCGCGTCCCCGATCTGGCCAGCTAACGGAGCCCGTATGTCGAAGAAGTCTTGGGCGTACCTCTATCGCCGCAGTGCTTGGGTTCACCCCACCAAAGGCCTGCGCTGGCGGACGCTCGTTCGCGATGGTTTCTGTTGCGCGGAATGCCGCCGCGTCAATCTCAGTTCGCGCATGTGTGTGCATCACATCGTCGACCACAAGGGCGATGAGGCTCTGTTTTTCGATCCGGCCAACTGCCAAACGTTGTGCCTGTCCTGCCACGACAGCACGATCAAGCAACGAGCAATCTACGGCTATTCCAGTGCCTGCGGCCCGGACGGCTATCCGCTCGATCCCGCGCATCCTTTTAACGAAGTGCGGCGCAAATGACGGGGGGACATCGCCCAAAACGAAAGCCGGCCGAGGCTATGACCACGCGCGGAGCCCGCAAAAGAATATATAATTTTTTCAGGCGAGGTTCAAAAACTTGCCGTCGCCGATATTCTCCAGCACGAGCGCCTTTCCGCCGTCACAAACTACAATCCAATCGCCCTGATCGATTTTGAGCTTGGACACAGAGAAACCTCCCGGGCCCGAACGGGGCCGCGCCAGTCCCACGCGGTCCCTAATATTATAACGCGCAGACGGCTGCCTCAGTTGCTTGTTCAGCTACTAGCGGCGGGCCGTGCGGAGCCGCGATTGCGGCGTCACAAGGAACCGCCGCATTACCGATCGGACGGCGGCAGTTGGAGAATCGGGCTTGGTGTATAGCTCTTTGGTCGCGGCCTCGCGCCTTCGCTCCTCCGACGCGCTGCGCCGCTTGCGCCACGAGATGAGGCCATAAGCTATTGCAGCGCCCAGGATCGCGACCGCGATCACATCGACAACGAGCCACCATGGTCCCACCAAAATCAACCATTGTTAAAATCCTTGCAGATCATGGACCAAGCGCGGCAGCGCCGGGCGGTTCGCCGTCCTGATGCGTCAATGGCTTGAATTTCGGCAGCTTGGCGGCATCGGCCTTGGCTGCGGCCGCTGCTGCCAGCGCCGCCACCTCGGTCGGGTCGCGCACCGCCCCCTGGCACAGGCGGTAGCCGCCGCTCCGCTCGATCAGGTCCAGGTGGATGTGATCCTCGTGGTAGCCGTCGGAGCCTGGGCCGAGAACCGTGGTGAAGCGTGCGCAGGCGGTCTCCTGCAGGCGCAGGCGCAGGTCCTTCGCCACCTGCGGATCGGTGAGCCCCAAGACCTTGCCGTCGGCGAGCATAAATCCGCGAATGTCGAGCGCGTTCGCCAGGCCATGCTGGCTGGGTTTCCCGCCGGCCACGCGGTTGCGGCCGCGGCACTCGAACGACGCCGCCGTAGTGAGCGACGCGGCCGGCGCGCCGCGCTCTGCGACCAGCGGCGCTGCCTCCTCGCGCAGCCAGCGCACGAGCGCCTCCGCCATGCTGCAGCGGAGCACCGCGGGCGGGTTGAGCGCGATGCGTCCGCCGTCGAGGGTGACGACCGTCTCGACCCGCACCACGTCGGTCGCGCCGCAGGCACCGGGTCCCTCGATCGCCGGCAGCGGGTGCACCAGCGCGACATCGGCGGTGAGCCGCTGTAGGCACGGGGAGGGGCCCTCGGGGGTGGGGCTCGCCTTGGTGGTCGCCGACAGCGCCGAAGCCGGCGGGTGTTCGCGCGGTCGCGGCCGCGCGTAGGGGATGTCGGCCAGCGGGCGAGATCGTACGATGGCGGCGCCTGATCTGGCAGGCTGCTCGCGTGCGTTGATTATAGCGGAAGTCGCCAAGCAAGCCAACGCGATCAGCACGCCGGAATAGACCTTGCGTCTCGTTGCCGCGCCAGCAAAAGCTTGGATCGATCGCCGAATGATCTCTCCACCGCGCGCTTTTTCGGCCGGCGGCGGTTGCGGCGGCCCTTCACGGACGGGCATGACAAGCACCTCGGACGATGGGCAGCCGGCAGTGGTGCGCTACTCGAATCGCTCACGCTGCTGGCCGGCTTGCATCCAATGCGTTTGCTGGCCACAGCTGACGAACGGCCTCCGGAAGCGCCTCACGCACTTTGGCGACCTGTCCAGGGTCCACATAGTGGTTAAGCACCTGGAACACCGCTCGGGCGCCTTCAGTCGGATTAACCGGGCGCACATTGCTCAGGTCGGCCGACACCAGTGCCAGAAACTCGTCCAGCGATCGCCATTTCTGTGGCTGCTCGCTCGCTCGCCACTGATCGTAGTAAAGCCCGCGGACCAGGATGGGGAGCTGAGCGCCGAGATGCACCGCTAACCCAAGCGGAAGCCGGTCGCGCACAGTCCGCAGGACCGATCCCAGCACGTGCCACGCGAGCTGCCGGTCCGGCCCGATTTTGGTCATGATCTCATCGAGCCAGCTGTGAGTGGTTTGCAGCGTCTTGTCGAAGACATCGAGGCCGGTCGCACTCATAGTCCGTCCTCCTTTTGCTGATTATTACGACGAACGGCCAGCGGGCGGTCGGGTTCCCGAGCCAATAATTGTTATCGGCCATGCCGATCGGCTGGTGCGTCAGGAACGCTGCCTCTCAACAGGCGGGCTTGTCCTGACCATCTATTCGCGCAATGAAGCGCTTACCTTCCCAAAGCTCGACCGCGCAGCCATCAGCAAATTGCTTGGAGGCGCCTGAAAGTCGAGGGGTTCTCAGGACGATCTGCGCGCATCCGCGCGCCTTCGCCTCAACCTCCACAGCGCGCATCAGAGGTACCGCATCCTTGATTGCGCAGATGGGCGGGAGCGAAAAGGTGGCGAACGTAGCAAGTACCTCCCCATGTCCAGCCCGATACGCCACTCACCGCAACTCCATCCGCTTTTCTCAAGAAACAGGCGAAGAGCTTGCCATCCGCTACCCCGGTGACCTGGGACATTAACTCGTAGGCGGTCCCGGCGCCTGGCCGGGATCAGGCGCATCGCCCGGCGGTGTATTTTGCTGCCAGTTGGGTCGGGCGTCGATGTTGCGGCTCCCGCACCGCGAGCAATAAAACCGGCGGCCGAGGTCAGCGACGATCACGTCGTCGGCATACCGGGACACGTCGACAGTCGGCTTTACGCCAGCACTCCGCGCCATGGGCAGGCGAGGCTAAGGCGCGTCATGCCGAATGGCGCATGTTGCCGAGCGTCATCGGTTCATAGTCGGCACGCTTTGCCATGCCGCGGATCGTGCTACTGTCGGCAATGATCCGCAAGACGAACTGGTCCCGCCGGCTGCTGCATTCGGTCACGCCGCTGGACGGTCCGCGCATGGTCAATGTGGTGCGGTGCGTCATGCCAATCTTTTACCTTGAGCCACGGGAGGGCCAAAGCAATCATCCGCGTTGGGCGGCAACCTCGCTCAGGGTGTTGGGTAGCGGCCCGAAGTGGTTATGCGGCTCGGCTCAAGGTCGGTATGGCTACCCTCAAGGAGGAGCGTTGGGTAGTGGCTCCGCGGCGCCGCATGAGTCGGGACCAAGAGCCATTCGTTCAACGGAAGGCGGCAGCCTTCGTGCGGTGGCACGAGCCGGATGATGCGAGAGTGTCACGTTCGGATCTGTGAGAGGCTCGGGGTGAAATTCCCCCGGCCTACTCGTCATTCGCGTCGCCCGGACGCGTCACAAGACTTCGCGACATGTCCGCTATGCCTCCGATTGCGCCTAAATTGATGCGTTAGGATGAACTAACGCGATGGGCCAAAAGCGGAAGTAGAAGTGCTATCGGATGTGCTTGGTGACCGCCCTCGAAGCCTAGTCTCCGGTATCAGTTATTGTCGTGCTTCGCCGAAGCAGGACTACAAGGACCAAAGTGGCCGAGGTTACGTTGAAGTGAGGTTTGGTTCCCGGTTCGCCTATCGTGACCGTCGGCTCTCATCCAGCATGGCGCGCACTGCCGCGGCAAGCTCTGCGGGGAGGAAAGGTTTGCGCAACAGCGGCGCGGTTCCGACCGCGCTTTCGAGCACCTCTGAATCGGCAAAGCCGCTAATGAACAGGGTTGGAACACCGGCACACCGGTCGCGCATCGCCAGCACGGTTTCGGCGCCGTTGATGCCCGGCATCGACAAATGACCAGGCGTTTTGCCAAGCTTACTCGGGCCTCGATGCGCAGGCTTCCGCCTCGGAAAAGCTTACCAGGGTCGTGTTGATGGCGTTGACCCGCAGAGGAGCAGAGTATCCCGGCGAACGAGGCCATGGCCGCCTCCTGACTCGGTGGATGCAGTCGGCCCGGGCCAAACTGGTGCTCGTACCGGTAATCGTCAGGTTCGCTCCGCGCCATTCACTTGGAATTATGAGATCCATATGCTGTCGATATGGCGATCGTTTCACCCCACCGGGGAAAGGCGCTTAGGTCCAGATCGAAAAGATCAAGCGCGCGTCCCACCGTGTGGGTCACGATATCCTCGATGGATGCAGGCTTCGCGTAGAACGCCGGCACGGGCGGTGCAATGATGCCGCCCATTTCGGAAATGGCCAGCATGCTCTTCAGATGCCCCGCATGAAGCGGCGTTTCCCGGACCAGGAGCACCAGCCGGCGACGTTCCTTGAGGGTGACATCGGCCGCGCGACTGATGAGCCCGGAAGTGATGCCATGCGCGATGTCGCTCATGGTCCGAATCGAGCAGGGTGCGACGATCATACCCATCGTCTTGAACGAGCCACTTGCGATCGGCGCACCGATGTCTTGGGCGGCATAGGTATGGTTCGCTAGGCGTCGTATGTCGGCCGCGGTGAACGAGGTTTCGTAGGCTCGTGTCATGTCCGCGGCCTTCGACATCACGAGATGCGTCTCGATGCCGAGCTCTTTGAGTGCCTCGAGAACGCGCACGCCGTAGACGATGCCCGTCGCACCCGTAAGGCCTACGACGATGCGTCGCGGCTGGCCCACGTCTTGCGTCTTACTCCCGATCGACCCCTTCACGATGCCGGCGCCGCAGCATGCAGCGGATCAAAATTAGAGGCGGCCTTCGGAGTCGCTTCATAAGCAAAAGGACGGTCGGAAAGCGTGTAGCGGTACCATGGGGCATCGTTCACGCGGCCGAGCTTATGGCGGATGTTGCCGAATGCGCGATAAATCACACGATAAGGCTGCCCGTGATAATGTACCAGCAGTTCGCGCCAGGATCGCGGCGCGGCCTTGATCAACGCGAGCATGTCCTCAGTCAGCTCCGACTCCGTCAGCGGCTTCACGTTGGCTGGCGGTGCGCCGAGATCGGCAACCGCGCTCTTCACGAATTCCTCGGGATTCCAGTTTGGACCGAGCGGAACCGTACAATCGAACCCAATCTTCGATGCAACTCCCGCTACCGTGCATTTCGGGTCGACCGTCATTGTGTTGCAATCGTTGATCATGACGGTGTCCCGATCGGGCATGAAGCGGAAGGCCATGCCGGCGAGAATGGCCTGGTCGTTCCAGATGTCGACGTCCTCGTTGAAGACCATCGCGACCTTCGGAAGACCCTGTTTCGAACAGGTCAGCATGATGCCGAGCGCTTGCTTGGCGTCCCCTGCCCCAAGAGGCCTGATCTTCGCATAGGCGATGTTCGAGAGGCCGCCCGCCGGCGCCCGCACTTCCAAAACATCGATACCGGCGCGCTTCAAGGAACCGAAGAGATCGGCCTCGATCGCCGGCAATTGAAGCATGTTGTCGGTGTACCAGGGATGCAGGCCGCCAATGGTCCCGTGCTGATAGATCGCGCCCTTGCGATACGTCATCGCCTTCACCTTGAGGCGATAATTGTGCTTGAGACCGCCGCCGTACATCCCGGTGTATTCGCCATAAGGTCCTTCGTCGAAGGCAAGGCCTTCGCTCGCCATCAACTCGCATTCGAGAACGAGTTCGGCATTGGCGGGGACGGCGACATCGATCGTCTCGCATTTCACCATTTTGGCCGGCGCACCGTAAAAGCTGCCCAGCACCTCGAAATCATCCGTGTCGCCCGGCACACCCACAAGCGCGGAGATCTTGTCGAGGATCGGCCCCCCGATCACGATCGCGACCTCGAGATTCTTGCCCTTCGCGGCAGCGGCCATCGCGTGAATGCGCTGACGATGCGAAGTGCAGGTCATGTCGACTGACTTCTCGTTCTTCGAACGAAACATTGAACGATAGACGCCCCAGTCGTAGACGCCGGTGTCTGGATGCTTGCTGATGCACAAATTGTCGTTGGTGTAGGCGTGGCCGTCGCGATCATGGTGGAGAAACATCGGGAGCAGCGTGAGATCCACGTCGTCGCCTTTCAGGACCACGTCCTTGCATGGCGCCGTATCGACAACGGTCCATTTGACGCGGTTTTGCGCCTTCTCGACCATCTTCAGACCGGTCCGCGTCTTGTCGCATTCCATCGCCCAGGCGTACATGTCCTGGTTGGAATAGGCGTTGGCCAGCACGGAAAACTCGCAGTCTTTGATCTTTTCGATCAGGATCGCCTTGGTCGGATTCGCTTCGAAGATCTTGGGAATTTCATCGACACGCTTTTCGTCGGTGATTCGGACGAGAAAGCCCGCTTTATCAAGCGCCGCAACGAAGTCGGGAAGTGACTGCTGAGCCGCCATGGCCGATTCCCTGCTGATATGGTCACGAATGAGCCGGGGTCGCCTTCCCGCTTTCGACGAAATCTTTCAGATGATGCAGCAGGCCACCCCACAGTGTGTTGCATTTGATGAAATTGCCATGCGTGCCCGGCCAGCCGTCATGCGTGAAGGACACACGCGTCCGCCCGTCGGGTAGCGGTTCCAGAACATATTGCGCGACAGTGCCGACTGAATCGCCGGGGCCGCGTGTGCAGGTCCATGACACTGTGCGGTCACCGGACTTGTCGACCCGCCACACAAATTCCGGGCGTCCAGAGTAATGCAAGATCCACTCGGAACCGACCTTGCCATCACCTTCAACGTTGGCCGTGTTCCAGCCACGCAAACCGTTTTTCGTGGTTATCGCCTCGAAAACTCTGTCCACGTCGGCGCCGATGGAGATTGCATGCTGGATTTTTGCCTTGTCCATTAGACCACCATCTCTCGCCTGCGCTACAGTCGTAGCTGCAGGCTTTCCAAACTTGCAGAAACACAGCTCCAGGGCTGCCGTCGAAATTGACCTGGTGTTTCCGAAAATTCAAGGGCTGATCTGCAGCTTGGAGCGAATCTTGGTCGAACGGGCAAACTTCATCACGTGAAGCCCTCAGCATCTCAGCTCGAACTCAGCGTGATTGCAGGCGAGCCGGACCATGTCAGTGGCGTGCTCGGCGAGGGGGACGTCGGGGCTGGGCAGATCAGCGAGCTAGTCCAAGCGGCCCGCCAACCTGAACTGCTGCGAGCGCGCCTCGTCTAGGGGCCGCTCGATTACTAGGCAACGCTACGGACACCAAGCAAGGGCCGGCGTCCGAAGCCTTCAGTGGACGTGCCAAGAGGCGACATTGGTCTCTTCGCGCGTGAGCGAAGGTGAGGTAGCCTAATAGCCCATTTGCCGAGAGGTCGGACGGACATAGTCTGTCTGATGCCATGCTGCTTGACCGCGGAAAGGCGCGCTCGAACGCGACTAATCCGACATGATCCCGAAAACACGGTACGCCAAGAGCGGTGATGTCCGCGTCGCCTATCAGGTGGTTGGCGAGGGGCCATTCGACCTCCTGTTCGTTCCGGGCTACATCTCAAACCTCGATCTGGCGTGGGAAGATCCTGCTCGGTCGAGAGTGTGGACCAGATTGTCAGCCTTCTCCCGCCTGATCATGTTCGACAAGCGTGGCACGGGCCTGTCCGACCGAACCGGTAGTGTGCCGACGCTCGACGAACGCATGGACGATGTCCGCGCGGTCCTGGATGCGGTTGGCTCGCGCGAGGCGGCCCTCTTCGGCATCTCGGAAGGCGGGGCGATGGCGCTGTTGTTTGCCGCTACTTATCCGGACCGCGTTCGCGCATTGGTATTGTATGGAGCCTATGGCCACTTCAGCTCCTGGGTCATACCACCCGAAAGGCTTAAAGGCGCGCTGGAGAGCATGGAAGCAAGTTGGGGCACCGGTGACAGCTTGGCTTTGTTTGCGCCAAGCGTGGTCTCCGATGAGGCCTACAGATCCGCCTTCGCACGCTACGAGCGCCTAAGCGCTAGCCCTTCGGCTGCTTCCGCGCTCATTCGCATGAACAGCGACATCGATGTTCGCCCGATCCTCCCCTTGATCCGAGTGCCCACACTTATTGTCCATCGAGAGGGAGACGTGCGGGTCAATGTCGAGGCTGGACGTTTTCTTGCCCGCGAAATTCCGGATGCCAAATACGTCGAGCTGCCGGGAATCGACCACCTTCTGTGGGTGACCAATACCGACCACGTCATTGACGAAGTGGAGGAATTTCTGACCGGGTCGCGGCCAGCCCTAGATACCGATCGCGTGCTTGCGACGGTCATGTTCACCGACATCGTTGACTCTACAAAGCGGGCGGAGGAGTTGGGCGATCGAGTTTGGCATGATCTACTTGACCGCCACGATGCAATCATACGGCGGGAAATTGAGCGCCATCGCGGTCGCGAGATCAAAACGCTAGGTGACGGCTTTCTCATCACGTTCGATGGGCCGGCCCGATCCGTCCGTTGTTCACTGGCCATAAGCGAGGCAGTCGAGAACTCTTGGACTGCAGGTCAGGGCCGGTCTTCACACAGGAGAAGTCGAGATTACCGACGATAACCTGAGTGGAATCGCCGTGCATGTGGCATCTCGCATCGCGACGCTAGCACGGCCGGGCCAGGTCCTCGTGTCCAGCACCGTTCGGGACCTCGTGGCGGGATCAAATCTGCGCTTTCGCGATGCGGGAACGCACCCTCTGAAAGGCTTGGCGGAGCACGTCCGACTGTTCGCTCCGGAACGTTGACGAGGCACGCGGTCATTCAGCCACGCAATGCCCGCTTCGGGTCAAAAGCGACAAGTCTCAGGCCGAGCATATCTCTTCCGGTCTACCCCCACGAGCTGACGTAGGAGCGGACATCGCCATTTCGGCGCGATGGGCCAATAATGGCCGTGAGCAGGTGCAGCAAACGGTGCGGCTAATCGATTAACGCGTCAGCGCGCAGAAGGAATGATTCGGGGATCGTGAGCCCCATCGCTCTCGCCGTCCTGAGGTTGATGATGAGTTCGAACTTCGTTGGGGCCTGCACCGGAAGGTTAGCCGGACTTTCACCTCTTAGAATGCGATTGACGTAGACCGCACTGCGCCTAAACAGATCGGTAGTATCAAAGCCGTAGGCCATCAACCCGCCGTCCCTTGCGTAATGCTGGAACGGATAGACGGCTGGGAGGCGGTGTCGGGCGGCTAGAGAAAAAATACGTGCGCGATGAACATGGTTGAGCGTAGTTGGAAGGACGACTAAGCCTCCCCCCGCCTGTTGCGCGAACGCGGCGACAGCCAATTCAATGTCATCGCTGCGATTGTGGAATTGGACGCCGGTGACCTCGAATCCTAATCTGTTTGCCGCGCTTTCAATCGCGCGCCATAAGGCAGCAAAACCCTTGAAGCCGGGGTCCCAAATCACCGCCACTTGCTTGAGATTGGGCGAAGCCTCTTTGAGCAATTCAAGCCACTTAGTTCCCATCTCCGGTTCGAAGGTGCTGAAGCCAGTGATATTGCCGCCCGGACGAGCTAAACCCTGGACGTACCCGGCACCGACCGGATCAACAACCACGACAAAAATGACTGGGATCATACGTGTCGCTTGATGTAACGCGGACAAGGCGGGGCTTCCATTGGCCACAATCACATCTGGCGCCAGCCTCACCAGTTCAGCCGCATAGCTCGTCGAGCGGTCAGGACCTGCATCCCAACGATAATCGATCTGTAAATTCGTCCCCTCTATCCAACCCAGTTCCTCCAGCTTCTGTCGGAATCCTGTTACGCGGGCCTACCCTTCTGGATCGTCTTCTGCGGGCGCCATCATGATCGCGATGCGTCGCGACCGATCCTGCGGCTGCTGCGCGTCAGCCCCGAGCGGCCACGCCACCGCCGCGCCGCCGAGCAAGGTGATGAACTTGCGCCGTTTCACTGCTCAGTACCTCCCGTGCTTCCGAACGAAAGAAATAGCACACAGGGGACGGCTGCGCCGCGGGATTTCGATCCGCCTAATGACGGCTTCGGGTCAAAATCGACAAGTCGCAGACTGAGCACATCTATTCCGGTCTACCCCTCAAGAGCCGACATAGGAGCGGACATCCGATTTGGTCGAGAGGGGTCAACAGCGACGGATTGGCCCACTTGTAACAGGTCCGCTCATCCCCCAATAGCTGACATGCAAGCGGACATGCTCTGGCTCGTCTTCGAGCCATAAGCGGAGGTCCGGTACCCCGATTGCATCCAGTCGTAAAAGGCCACATGCCTATGCGGGCTTAGTAGCTCTTGTCAGCATCGTAATGCCGGGAAGCATGATATCCGTGCCATCGACGCCGAACCCCACGTGGCGCAGCACACCCTCGACATATCCTGGCGTGAGGCATACGGCATTCGGATTGTCGAAGATGCTGCCTAGGAGGTACCACGCAGCAAAAGGCGGACCCATATAGGCGTTGTCGACCATGAAATCGTGTATCAGAACGAGCCCGCCCGGTGGGAGGGCGGCGACGGCGCGTCGAGCCAACACGACCAAGTCATCGGCTCCGACGGCATTCCAAACATAGGACATAAGAACCACGTCATGGCCGCTCGGCCAATCCGTTGTAATCGCATTACCAGCGAGATTCGTGATCCGGTCGGCAAGGCCTGCCTCGCGAGCATATCGTCTCCCGGCGGCAACTGTTTGCGGAAAGTCGAGGATCGTCGCTGAGAGCTCCGGATTGGCGGCGCAGAATGCAAGGCTGTAGGCGCCGCTACCGCCGCCGACGTCGAGCAGGCGCGTGCGGCCGCCGAGGTCGACGCGCTTGGCCATCAAGCGCGCAGGACCAAGCGACCCAGAATGCTGCGCTGAACTGAACTGCTCGCCGCCAACTCCCGAGCCATAGATCAAGCCCTCGTAAAAGCCCTTATCCGGGAAGATGCGCTTGCCTTGGAGCGCGGCATCGAGGTGGCGAAAGCTCTCGTAACCAACGACGCCATTGACGAGCCTCACATAGTCCCTGAAATCGCCTGGTGCTCCCGCAACGAGATGGCGCTCTGTAGCCGGTGCATTGGCGAAACGCCCTTCGTGCTCCGTGATCAAACCCAAGGATTTCAGGGCCGTGAGCAAGGTTAGAAGACGGTTCTGCGCGATGCCTGTCGTTTGTGCCAGATCGGCCATCGAGTTCGGCGCCGCGCGCTATCCGGGTAAAAAGATCGATGTCGAGCGCGGCAAAGAGCGCCTTCGAGGCCATGAAGCCGTACGTGATAGCAGAGATTTCGCCCACCGCCTCGATTGGCTTCCCGGGAGCTGTTTTGGCCATCACTGTTACCTGACCTGAAGCACAATGCGTCCTTGCGCAGTCCGATTGGCGATAGCAGTCATCGCCTCGGCAGCGCGATCAAGGGGAAGCACTCGGTCAATGCGCGGGCGCAGCTTGCCCTCGCCGACCCATGCCATCACAGTCTCGGCGGCGCGAACCGCCTCGTCGGGAAAACGTTCCGTCCAGGCGCCGGTGAACACGCCGACAATCGAATAGTTCTTGAGCAGGGGAGATTCATGGCCACGGACGGAACCTCTCCGCTCGTGAATCCGATCGGCATCAGCCGGCCGTTCCACCGCATGAGCCGAGCGAGGGTGGCGAACAGCGTCCCTCCCACGTTTTCGACACAGACGTCGAGACCTTCGCCACCCGTGATCTCCTTCACGCGTCGGCGCACGTCTTCGCGGCTATAATCGACGACCTCCTCAGCGCCGTATTCGCGGACAACAGCCGCCTTGGCGGCCGTCCCCACGGCCGCAATAACTCGGGCGCCGAGTAAATGTGCGAGCTCGACGCAAGCCAGGCCAACTCCGCCGGCGGCTCCCGTCACGAGCACCGTTTCACCAGCCTGCAGCCGCGCGCGGTCGATCAGGGCATACCAAGCCGTAAGGTAGGTGTGCAGGATTGTTGACCCCGCAATAAAATCCGCATTGGTCGGAAGGCGTGCTGTCTTCGCAGCTTTGGCGACCATGCGTTCCGCAAATCCACCGAACCAATTCTCGCAGCTCACCCGGTCACCCGGATGGAAGCGGGTCACCTTTTCGCCGCAGGCAATAACCACGCCGGCAGCGTCCGTTCCTGGTACATAGGGGAGAGCCGGCCGCATCTGGTAGCCGCCGCAGATCATCAGGTAGTCCATATAGCTTACGGAGGCGGCGTGGACGTCGATCAGCACCTCATCCGCTGCCGGGTGCGGTTCGGCAGCCTCGCCCAGGCTTAGGGCTTTGATCCCCTCGAAAGCGTTGCAAAGGACTGCGCGCATCCGCCCCCCGCGTGTGCTGCGGCGGCAATGCTAGCAAAGCCCAGCCAAGCGCACCACGAGGATTGTAGGACTTGAACTTCAGGTTCAGCCAGCCCTGCTGAAGGTCCATGTGGCTGGCCTTCCGCGCTTTAGCCCGCTCCGCCGCCGCCTTCGGCCGGAGAGCCATATCTGCGTTGGGTCAAAATCGACAAGTCGCAGACTGAGCCATATCTCTTCCGGTCTACCCCCAAGAGCCGACATAGGAGCGGACATCCCCAATTCGTCGCGATGGGCCAATTCCAAACTCATGACTGCAGCAAGCCAGCTTCGTTATTCGATCACCTCGTCGGCGCGCGCGAGCAGCATTGGTGGCACTTCTAGGCCAAGCGCTTTGGCGGTTTTGAAATTGATTGTTAGTTCGACCTTCGTCGACTGCACGACCGGCAGGTCGGCGGGCTTCATTCCCTTGAGAATCCTGCCGATGTACAGGCGCAGGAAGTAGATCGTAGGAATGCGGTGACGTGCCGTCAGCGCGATCAGTTGTTCACGACGCAGCACGAAGAATGCGTCGTTGCCGACGAGGAGCCCAGAGGCCCGCTCGCGCACAAGCGTTGTAATGGCAGTGTCGAGCTCGTGGTCGATGCTGGCATTGAGGACAAGGATTTCCTGTCGGACCGTCCGAGCAGCCGTCCGGATGTCTATCAATTGATTTTCGGCCTCCGGATTCTTCGGGTTCACCAGACAAGCGACAATGCCTGCATGAGGAACTAACTCGCGCAGCAGTTCCAGCCGCTTCGCAGTCAATGCTCCGGACAATACGCTTACGCCGGTGAGGTTGCCGCCGGGCCGGTGAAGGCTGGAAACAAGGCCGAACTTGACCGGGTCGCCACCGACGACAAAAACGATGGGGATTGTCGAGGTCGCCGCCTTTGCGGCCAGTGGCGAGGGGACGCTGCCGACCGCGAGGATCACGGCCACCTGACGACCCACTAAATCAGCTGCCAACGCGGGCAATCGATCGTAGTGTCCCTCGGCCCAACGGTATTCAATCGCCACATTCTGACGCTCGACGAAGCCCTCTTCCATCAGGCCCCGTCTGAATGCGACCATCATTGACTTACTGTCATCGAGCGACCTGCCGCTAAGAAGTCCGATCACCGGCATCGCCGGCTGCTGCGCCTGCGCTGCGATCGGCCACGCGGCTGCCGCGCTGCCGAGCAGCGATATGAACTCGCGCCGCCTCATGTTGGACATGGGGACTTCCGGCCTCCCGCCGGGTTTGCCGCATGGTCAGCCTGCCACAAAAATAGCCGGAAAGTCCCTGCGACCGAACCGAACCGTTCTAAATCTAGGTGGCTTGCTGCTGGCCCCTCAAGGCCGGCACGGTGCGCCTGCCGTCGGGCGATGTCCAAGTAGGGTCAAAACCAACAAGTCGCAGACTGAGCATATCTCTTCCGGTTTACCCCCACGAGCTGACGTAGGTGAGGGCCCGAGGCACCGTCAGGTCGCTGTCAGGACCCTGGCTTTGCATCTCCGCTCCCCGGACTCTTCACATGCCGGTGCCGAGGGTGAAGCAGAACTTCTCGTGAATATCCGCGTCCTGAGGCGGATGATGGTGCTGCGCCAAAGACGGTGAAGCAAACGCCAGGGGGACGAGCATCATTCCAATTCGGATCAACCGCTTTTTCATCGTCACCTCCACACGGCCGTGAGCTGCCCTCAGTTGTTCATGGCCTTCAGGGCGGACGGCCCGCTTTGAGCCAGATCAAAGGCGCGGGTTGCCAACCTGGTCGTGTCGGGTTCCGCCCCCTTCATAGTACAATGTCTATTTCGGCCCGATCCGGAAAAACGATGAAACAACACTCAAGCAAGTCCTGCGATGCGGTGGCCTCACAACGCCAAGGTCATTTGCGGATCGACGTCTGCCGTATCGGTGCACAGCGAAGAGAGCGACACGCCGATGAGACGAACTCCTTTCCGCAGCGGAAACTGAGCCGCGAGCAGCTCCGCGCTGATTGATGCCAACGTCGAGCGGTCGGAAATCGGCGCAACGCGCGATCGACTTCGGGTGATGATCTGGAAGTCCGCGAATTTCACTTTGAGCGTCACCGTTCGTCCCCGTACGCCGGTGCTGTCGCAATAGTGCCAGACCTTGTCGACCAGCGGACCAAGCTCAGCTCTCATGTCGTCAAGGCGCGTTAGGTCTCGAGAGAACGTGTTCTCCGCTCCAACCGATTTGCGGATGCGATTTGGGAGAACCGGCCGGTGATCGATGCCTCGGCAGATGCAGTAGAAATGCCGTCCCGCCTTCCCGAAATGCTTCAACAGGAAGGCTTCGTCCTTCGCCCTTAGATCGAGCGCGGTGAAGATCCCGAGCTCCTTCATCTGCGCGGCCGTCGCCGGCCCGACGCCATGAAACCGCTCCACCGGCAGCGCCTCGACAAAACTCGGTCCCATCGCGGGCGTGATCACAAAGAGACCATCGGGCTTGTGATGGTCGGAGGCCAGCTTGGCGAGGAACTTGTTGTACGAAACACCCGCGGACGCTGTTAGTTGGGTCTCAGCGCGGATTTTCGCCCGGATCTTTTCGGCGATCTCTGTCCCAGACGCGATGCCTTGAAGATTTTCAGTCACATCGAGATACGCTTCGTCGAGTGACAACGGCTCTATAATCGCAGTGTGCTCCGCGAATATCGCGCGGATTTGTAACGACACCTCTTTGTAAACGTCGAACCGCGGCTTCACGAAGATTAGGTCTGGACATTTTCGGCGCGCCGTCACCGACGGCATCGCGGACCGGACACCGAACTTGCGCGCCTCGTAGCTGGCAGCTGCTACGACGCCACGTTCCCGCGACCCACCGACAGCGACAGGCTTGCCTCTAAGTGCCAGATTGTCGCGTTGTTCCACAGACGCATAGAACGCGTCCATGTCAACGTGAATGATCTTCCGTGGACGTTCCTGTTCGAACTCCAGAACGCTGCGCCCCTCTGCCGACGCCAATTCCTCCTCCCTACGATTCAGATCGGGTTCGGCCATGACGACTAGGGTTCCGCGGCCACCTCGTTCATCTTCTCGCGCTGCCCAGATATCCGCAAGCATGTAGTCGGATCTGGCAACGTGTTTGCCCAGCCGACGAACGTTGTTCGACAAGTCGGCGCGCAAGGACGACACCTTCTCACGCGACGACTTCGCCTATGATCATGGGCGCGATGTGTACTACTGCCCTGGCGACAACACGCTGAGTACCACGGGCACTCGCGTGAACGACGACACGACGATCCTCTATCGCGCAACCAAACACGACTGTGCAGGATGCGCTCTGAAGTCCCGGAGTTGCCCGAATAGTCCGGCGCGCAAGGTACCGCGCTCGATCCATGAGGGCGCTCGCGATCTGGCGCCTCGGCGGGGGGGCTTCGTTCGGCTTAGGAACAGAACAGAGATTGCAGTTGTCTTGCAGGCGGAAAGCCGTCAAGATTCACGCCAGTTCGGGAGTTTTCTTCGTATCCCGCCTCAGTGTACGACCCGTTTGATCTGTGATTTGGCGGATTTTTTCCTCCGCCAGTGTTGGAGGACGACATGGTGACATTCACGCGATCGCAAAAGCTTCTTATTTCCGCGGGAGCTGGGGCATTCGGCGGCGCGGCGGCGCTGATTCTGCTGGCCGGCAACATCGTTACTATAGCGGGTGCGGGTGCAACCGCCGCGGACGCGTCGTCTCCGCTCCCCGATCAGGGTTTTCCGGTCTGCGCCACGACAGCCGCGACGGGCGCGCCGAACATGTTGCTTCGCTTGGCGCAAACCGAAGTGCCGCGCGCTGAGATGAGCGTTGCCACCTCCGCGCCGGCCTTCGCGGACACTGAGCCGCCGCTGTGGCCCGACCTCGGCTCAATCACTTACAAAATCACGACCGCGAACGAGCGCGCGCAGGCTTATTTCGATCAGGGACTGCGGCTCGCCTACGCGTTCAATCATGGCGAGGCGCAGCGCGCGTTCCGCATGGGGCAGAAACTCGACCCCGACTGTGCCATGTGCTTCTGGGGCGAGGCGCTGGTGCTGGGTCCCAACATCAATCTTCCTATGCCGGAGGACGCGGTCGCGCCCGCCTACGCCGCTGCGCAGAAGGCGAAGGCGCTTGCCGCCAACGCGAGCCCGCGCGAGCGGGCGCTGATCGGCGCCCTCGCGGCGCGCTACGGCAGCGATCCGAAGGCCGACCGCGCGCCGTTCGATGCGGCCTACGCGGCCGAAATGGCAAAGGTCGCGACGCAGTTTCCCGATGACGACGAGATAACCACGCTCTATGCCGAAGCGGTCATGGATCTCAGCCCCTGGGATTACTGGAAGCCGGGCGGCCGCGAACCCAACCCACAGAGCGCGCCGATCGTGCCGACGCTGGAGCGCGTGCTGGCCCGCAACCCGAACCATCCCGGTGCAATCCACTTTTACATTCACGCCGTCGAGGCGTCGGACCGGCCAAAGCGCGCCGAGCCCTATGCCGACCGCCTCCGCGGCGCAATCCCGGGCGCCGGCCATCTCGTGCACATGCCGAGCCACATCTACTATCGTGTCGGCCGCTATTTAGACGCGCTGAGCGACAACAAGACCGCAGTTAGGGTCGATGAAAAATACCTAGCTGACTCCAATGCGCCGATGGGCGTCTATCGGCTCGGCTACTATCCGCACAATGTGCACTTTGTGATGGCGTCGGCGCAGATGGCTGGCGACAGCCAGACCGTGATCGCCGCCGCGGACAAGCTGCGCGAGCTCATTCCCGACGAGGCTGCCCGTGGTATTGCGATGGTACAGCCGGTCAAGGCGGCGCCTTATTTCGCACACGCGCAGTTCAGCACACCGGAGACCATTCTGGCAGTGCCCGATCCCGGCGACGCCATCCCTTATGTCAAGGCGATGTGGCTCTACATGCGCGGCATAGCGCTGGCGGCGCGCCATAACTTCGCGAGCGCGGCGGCGGCGGCCGATGCAATCGAGACGCTGGAGCGCACCGCGGACTTCAAGTTACTGAAGGACTCAAACATCCCGGCGCAAGTGGTTCTTCGCATCGCGCGCACGCTGATCCTCGCGCGCGTGGCCCAGGCCAAAGGCGACTTCCGCACCGCCGTCGTGCGGTTCGAGCGGGCGGCCGCGTTGCAGGACGCGCTGCCCTACACCGAGCCGCCGTATTGGTACTACCCGATCCGGCAGTCTCTTGCCGCTGCCCTGCTGCAGGCTGGCCGCTACGCTGAGGCGGAGCGACAGTTCCAGCGCGCGCTTAGCCGAGCGCCATCCAATGGCTGGTCGTACTACGGATTGGCGGAGGTGCATAAGTCACGCGGCAACACCGCCGCGGCGCGTAAGGCCGAGGCTGACCTTGCCAGAACCTGGATCGGCGACCGCAGGCTGTTGCAGATTTCCAATCTCTGAAGTTCGCGCGCATCGGTGCCCGCCGCGCTGATGCGAATTCAAATTATCCTCCGGCAGCGCGTCGCGCACTTGCCCGACCTGCCCGGGTTCGACGAAGTCGTTCAGTACCTGGAAGACCAGCCCGGGCGGCTTCGGTCGGGTGACCGGGCGTACATTGCGCAGATCGGCATAGACCAGCGTCAGAAAGCGGGTCCCGGCCGACGACGTCGCGTTGGCAAAGATCGTCGAGGCAGCCGCACGATAGGCGGCGCTACTCGGCTGCCTGCAGCTCTGCTACCTCGGCGGCACCGGCCTGCATGACGGCGGCGAGCGTGCCATAGACCTTGGTCCAGGCTTGCCGGACGTCCGGCGTCAAGGCGTCGCCAAGGCCGCGGTCGAGCGTCCACAGCAGTGCTTCGCCGACGACCGTGTAATGTTCCGCCTTTGCGCCGTAGCCGACATGACGGGCGCCGAGCGCTTTGACGGCCGGAACCAGCGCGTCGAGATTGTGCAGGCCGCCGACCGCGGTCGCGATCATTGCCATGAGCTTGCGCTTTTGCTCGCCCAAGTCGTCGGGAAAGAGCGTCCGCACCTGCGGGGCGATCTCGAACAGGCGATTGTAGAACAGGTCCGCGGCGACTTCCTTGATGGGAACTACAAGCGCGAAGCTCGTGCGAACCCGAAGGATGTCATCGGGCGTGATCATTGGCGTTTCTCCAGCACCATTGTTCGAACCACGTTGGACTCTCCGCGCGCGCAAATGGTTCAATATGGCTGGACCGGCCCCTTAGGGGCTTGCAGGGGCATCGCAGGGGTGGGGGGATAAAGGAAGAATAAATTGCTCCGGAGCGAAGCGCGGCGGCGGCCGGCCTGTGCCACCATGTGAAAACCTCAGCGCGACCAGGACCTTGGTCGCCCTGTCGGCGATCACAGCGCCGGCTGCACAAGCGCGGGTGCGATCAAACTGGATCTGCGCCGCGGGTTCGGCATCTTCCCGCACGCCGCCGCGGCCGGGCCTTCTCTCGAAATGATTTAGAGCCTCGACGCAATCATCCTGAAACGCGAGCCCGGTATCGACGGCGCGCGCAAAGGACCAGCGCCGAAGCGGAGGCATCCATGCAGAGCGGCCTTGTGCTGCCTGCGGCCCCGACGAACCGGTGTTCGGGCGGGGTCCAGGCGATATCCGACGAAGCCCTGATCAAGCGGATCACCACACGCGACGACGTTGCCATGCGGGTGCTGTTCGGGCGTCATCAGGTCCGCGTCTACCGGTTCTTGCTGCGCCTCGTGGGGGACCGGGCCACCGCCGAGGATCTGGTCAGCGAGGTGTTTCTCGAGATCTGGCGCAAGGCCGAGGCGTTCAAGGGCCGCTCCCAGGTGTCTACCTGGCTATTGGCAATTGCGCGCTACAAGGCGCTCAGCCTCATGCGCAGACAGGTTCATGACCAGCTTGACGCTCGCGTCGCGGCCATCATCGCCGATCACGCCGACGATCCCGAAACGACCGTGCAGCACGCGAGCAGGGCTGCCCTCCTGCGCCAATGCCTGATGCAACTGTCATCGGCGCACCGCGAGGTCGTCGATCTCGTGTACTACCACGAACGCACGATCGAGGACGCCGCCCACGTCCTGGGCGTGCCGGCCAATACGGTGAAGACGCGCATGTTTCATGCGCGCAAGCAGCTCGCCCAGCTGCTCGCCAGTGCGGAATCCGAGGGCGCGCTCATCATCTGAGTGGGCATCCAATCAGGGGCGCATCCGACTTAGCTGTCGCGTGCTTGCTTGCATGGCATTTACAGAGCGGCGGGGTAGCCCAGCCAGGAGATCAGGGAGGAGATCACCATGATGACGCTCCGCGACGACGGTTCGATCGACTATGATTGTTACCGCGCCAAGGCCATGTCATTAGATACGCCCGCTCCGCGCAAGGCGTCGACAGTCAGTCCACCCCGAGATCGTCGGGCCAGAGCCGCATCGACGCCGGCTGAGCTCCTAAGTCGACATCCCATCTTCGGACAACTCCCGCAAAAGGCGATCGGTCAGTTTGCCGCCTACGCCACGCGGCGACGAGTGGTGCGGGGAACTACTATCTTCAGCAAGGGTGATGCTGGCAACAGCCTTATGGCTGTTCTGGATGGATGTGTGCGGATCAGCGTTCCAACGGCTGGCGGACATGAAGTAGTTTTGAGCATTGTGCAGCCGGGGGAGATCTTTGGCGAGATGGGCTTGCTCGATGGTCAGCCACGATCTGCGGACGCAACTGCCGTTTATGATAGTGAACTCATGGTCATTGATCGCAGGGATTTCGTCCCTTTTATGCGCAGTCAACCCGACGTTTCCATCCAACTAATTGCGGTCCTGTGCGGACGGCTGCGGCGGACGAACGAGCAAGTTGAAGATGCCATGTTCGTGAGCCTGGCGGTTCGGCTCGCCAAAGCTCTCCTAGGTTCGCGCAAATCGACGCTGAGAACATCAGGCCGGTAGAAGTACCTATTACTCAGCGAGAGCTTGGCGAAATGATTGGATTCTCCCGCGAGAACACCAACAAGCAACTACGAGCATGGGAAAAGCGTCAATGGATAAAGCTAGCACGTGGCAGCATTAGGATAGTTGATCCGGGCGCTCTCCTACGGTTGTCTGAGAACGGTGCAGGTGACGAATGACACCAAACTGAATCGATGGAGATCAACCGCATATTGCGGCGAATCCCGTTTGTTTCTGCCCCGCGCGTAGCCTCCCAGGAGAACGAGCCTTGATACCCGCTTGGGGCTTTTCGGTCTTTCCGGTCTCTGATATGTTCGCAGCACTAGTGCTAACTCCAGAGAACGTCTCCGGGAAAGTTGCCATGGCTATTGTGCGTAACTCGGGAGAGACACGTTGCTTCATCTGCACCCGCGACGTGACCGACGGACCGGTCGCGAGTTCAGTTGGAGCGGGCGGGCGAAACAGCAAGCCGGACGTTCTTTTGGTCCAGGAACTCTTGAATTCGGTGCCGCCTGGAGACGGTGGGCCAGTCCTCCTGCTTGCGGAGGACGGAATAGTCGGTCCCAAAACTCAGGCAGCGATCAACAAATTCCAGGGCAAGATTCTGTCGCGTCCCGACGGCCGGATCGACCCCAAAGGGCCCACGATCAAAGCCTTGTCCGGCTTGATCTGCAATTCACCAGCCATTTTACCCGGCCGTTTGGGTCTTATTGCTCGACCGAACCAGGTTGCCGGGGGGCCGCCCGCCCCGCCCTCGCCGACGGCTACAGTAGGGACCAACGCAACCAAAGAGGGCAAGGCGATCCTAAAAGACCTCGAACCGCGGATCAGGTCGCTTCGGTTTAAGCTCACACACCAATTTCCGCCGACGGTCGCCTTCTGCAACAAGCATTTCGGCACAGGCACGAGTAAAATTACACCAAGCGAGATCGACTTCATCAATCGTCTGGTGGCGGCAATTCACTTTCACGTCGCCCGCTTCAACGCCTTCGGTATCCAGCTAATCGAAAACGTCGTCCTATTCGACCCCAAGGATAACGCTAACCTTGGCTGGACCGTCCGCGGCGGAGACAAACTTTCTACCAAGCAATTCCAACTGTACGCGGAAAAAGGAAAGGCCATCAAGGCGCCCGGCCAGTCGGTCTTCCTGACGAACCAATTCGCGGGTCAGGCCGGGATCGACAAGAAGTGGACCGTGCTGCACGAGATGGCGCACTTCGTGGGACCGCGTGACGGGACCGGGATCCAGATCGATGATCACGCCTACGCTACTTCAACCAAGTTCCTGTCCCTTTCGAAATTCCAGAAGCTCCACAACGCAGAAACCATTTCTCTGTTCATGCTTGAAGCCTGTCAAGGTACCGCAAACGTTGTTGCGTCAAAAGACTTGGCGTTGCATAAGGCGCACTTCGACGCTTTCCCAAAGGTTTCGGCTAGCGGCGACATTGTGATGAGCTGACCGAGCGAGTCTCCTCCCCCGCGAGTCGCGGATTTGCAATTCCTCGAAGCCCCCGTAGCGTTGGGTGATCTCGGGCAGTAGAGGTCGCGCATCCAGTGCGCTCTGCGCGGCACTGTCGTCGGGGGATCGTTTGGTCAAGGTTCCTG
Source organism: uncultured Alphaproteobacteria bacterium (assembly GCA_963788095.1). Classification (GTDB taxonomy): domain Bacteria; phylum Pseudomonadota; class Alphaproteobacteria; order Rhizobiales; family Xanthobacteraceae; genus CAVTXS01. Next base: position 72,832 of record CAWBFP010000008.1, read on the forward strand.
CAATCCTCCGTTGATGGTCGCCGCCACATCTTCCAGCGCGCTTCTGCGCGGCACGCCTCTCACGCTCGGGGGCCAAAAAAGTGTCACTTCATGAGGTTTGTAAAGATTGGGTTCGGAGTGTCACCGTTTTTTGATTTAAAATCAAAAATTCCAGTTTTGTGAAAACGCCCTCTGTATGGTGGTGCGGAGGGCAAAAAATTGAACGAGGTTTCTGAAAAGAACAAGTTCGCAGGCGCGGGCCCGAAAACCTATGAGCCTACACGGTCATCAGCTGCCCGCACTGCGCGCGGTAGCCTGCCCAGACCTCCTCACGATGGATGTGCGTTTGCGCGCGAGTAGTCGGACGCGACCTGGGCGCCATCTCGACCGCCGTGGAGATCTTCTACGATCAATCACAGCCCGCTGAACCAGTTGTATCCCCGATCTTCCCAGTACCCACCGGTGTAGGTGTTGAGCACCGCGAGGCCGACGACGTGTTTGGGGTTCTTGAAACCGAGCTTGGTGGGCATGCGGATGCGCATCGGAAAGCCGAACTTGGTCGGCAGGATTTCGTCATCGAACTTGAACGTCATCTGCGTCTGCGCATGCAGGGCGGTGGGCATATCGATCGAAACTGAGTAGCCCTCGGCGCAAACAAAGTGCACGTACTTCGCCGTCAGATCGGCGCCGATGCGGCGCAGAAACTGCCGGAGGGGCGTGCCGGTCCACTTGCCGATCGCACTCCAACCCTCGATGCAGATGAGCCGCGTGATCTGCGTCTCCTGCGGCAACGCGTAAAGCTCCTCCAGCGTCCAGGGCTTCCTGTTTTCGATCAGGCCATCGACCACGAGCTTATAGCGATCCTCATCAACGTCGGGCGCCTGCTCTTCAGCATAGTAGGCGTTGAACGGAAACGGGCGCGTGATCGCGCTCTCGGGATAGCTCTCGGCCAAACGGTTCGGGTTGAACAGGCGCGCCTGGACCCAGTCGTTGAACTGCGACACGACGCGGAGCGCCCGCTCCGAGGACGGTCCGTCGATAATGTCGCAGCCGGTCAGCAGGGCAAGGGCGCCGAGGCTGCCGGTATTGCGCAGGAACAGGCGGCGCGACGGATTGGGCAGCAGCTTTGCCGCATCCTTGATCAGGAGGTCGGCATCGACACCCTGAGCACGTCCGTTCGATCGGCGCATGAGATCCTCCCGTTCAGCGACCGGTGATCATGGCGCGCAGGGTTTTGGGCACAAGAAATGCCATGACGACGTGCACCACCAGAAACAGAACGATTGCCACCATCGCGAAAAAATGTACGAGCCGCGCGCCTTCATAGCCGCCGAACAGGGCCGCCAGTTCCCTCAATTGGACGGGTTTCCACATAGCGAAGCCGGACGCCACAATGACAGCACCGGTGAGAAGAATGCCCAGGTAGAGCACCTTCTGCACGGCATTGTAGCGGGTGAGGTCCTCGGTGGCTGAGCCGGCCGGTAAGCGCGGCCCCGAAATCACCCACGACGTCAGCCGGCCGGATCGGCAGAAGCTTGCGCCGAAAGTGGCCGGTCACGAACCCCAGCGTCACGTAGAGGAGCCCATTGCCGAGCAGAAGCCACATGGCGGCGAAGTGCCAGAGCAAGCCGCCGGCCAGCCAGCCGCCAAGCGTGACACTCTTTGGAAATGCGAACGGAAACAATGGGGAGGCGTTGTAGATCTGCCAACCCGAGCCGATCATGACCAGCACGGCCAGGGCATTGATCCAATGGGTGATCCGCACGTAGAGCGGATGAACTGTGCGCTGCGGCGGTCTCGTGTCGGTGCCGCTCATGCCGGCTGCGCGCTCCATGCTTCCCGTTTCCGCCATGGCTGCGTGGGAGTATATGTCTCGTATCCGAAAAAAGCGCGCACAACGGCACCTGCTTTCGGCCAGCGGAATAAATTGGCTCCCTGCAGCGTTCTGTGTCCGGGGTGGTGCGGTAGTGGAGGATGATATGTCTCAACCTGTTTTCCGCGTTCTTGGGATGACCGGACTGTTGCTCGCGTTGGCTGCGCCGGTGGCGAACGCACAAGAGCCGCCCGTGCGGGTGCGCGGTACGATCGATCGCGTCGAAGGCGATGTCTACGTCGTCAAGGCCCGCAGCGGCGCCGAGTTGAAAATCAAGCTCCCTGACAATGTGCATGGTCGTGGCGCTGAGCAAGGCATCGCTGGCGGACATCAAGCAGGGATCATACGTGGGCGTCGCGGGAATGCCGCAGGCGGATGGCAGTCAAAAAGCGCTCGAGGTGCACATCTTTCCCGAAGCCATGCGTGGCACCGGCGACGGGCATCGCGGTTGGGACCTGCAGCCGACCAGCACTATGACCAACGGCAATGTCGAGCAGACCATTGCTTCGAGCGACGGCCAGGTACTGACGCTCAAGTACAAGGACGGAGAGAAGAAGATTGTGGTGCCCGCCGACGCGCCGATCGTCGTCTATGTGCCGGGTGAAAAGAGCGAGCTGAGGCCCGGGGCCAGCATCTTCATCGCTGCCGCGACGAAACAGCCCGACGGCACCCTGCAAGCGCCGCGCGTGAATGTCGGCCGTGGCGTCGCACCGCCAATGTGAGCTTCTCTCGAATTAGCACGAGACTGATCCGGCACACTCTCTATCGCGGAGTACGGGCCGCAGCCACTGAGTATGCCCCGTCAGGCGTCACCTTGAACTCTCCTTACCGCGACTCGCGTAGGGTGGCGATCGCGGTGGCGGGCGGGTGTCCGACGATGCAAAGTCGAGGCGATCGGCGAAGCTCTCGCGCCCGAGGGCAGAGCAATGCGGGAACACGTCGCGGCCGACGTCCGCGCGCTTAGGGCCCAGGTCGCGGCGCTGCGCCCCTTACCGAACAGTCCGCAACCGCACCGCCGGAGCGGGCGGAGAGCCGCGCGGCAAACGAGGTTGATGAAATGCGGAGGCAGATCGCGGTGCTGCGCGCCGATCGGGATCGCGCGCTCGATCTTCCCGCACTGCGGCGCAGGAGTTGTGCGGCAGGACTGCTTCCCGCTAGTCTCGATGCGAGCGTGCCGCGCTTGTCGAACAGAGCCAGACTTCTTTGCGCTGCGTCGGCTCAACGAGCTAACCGACGTCGCCGAAAAAAGGGGCTCGTGCGCAATGAGGTGGCGATGATGTTGATGGTTCACGCATCCGCCTGTGCCGCCCAGCCGGCGCGGATCGATGGGCCCTGGCCACATTCCTCGTCAAAGAGGCGCGCAAGCTCCGCGGCGGTCTTTTTCTCTGACATAGAACGCCCAGCACTCAGAGCCCTTGACCGAACCGTCTCTGCCGGGTCCGCTCGTTGCTCGCGTTCGCGGCCGCCGCGAACGGGCTGTCGGTGGTCTCGACGAATGGTCAAAGCCTTCGGCGAGTGATTCCCAGTGGGCCCGGTCAACAGGGTCCTTTGCCAGGCGTGCCGTTTGTCGGCATTCGTCGGCAAGTCTGCGGAACTCTTCCCTTAGGTTCATTGCCGTTACTCCGTCGGGAACGCTCCCGTCAGAAAGGCAATGTCCGGAGCAGTTCGCGGGTTCCGATGGAAATTTGCCAACCGGAAGTTGGGCACCGCGCCTGGCGTCGCGGGCGGCCTATTTGCGCCAGCGCCAGGGCCCGACGCGGCGGCGCGGCTCGGCGTGCGGGTGCGGGCGCGGTGATGTCTTCTCGCGCGGATCGCGATCGAGGCCGAAGCCCGGTGTCGCCGGCAACGTGACGATGTTCGGCCGACATGGCTGGCCGCCGTCAGTCCATCGCGGCTTGATCACATAGCAACGACGTTGTGGCGCATCCGGCTCGGGCATGGCGGGCGCGAAGGGTGCCGATCCCGCGGCCGGTTGGCAAGGACAGACGCCGGTTCATATCCTTGTGTCGGACATCCGAACGAGAGGATGAGCCATTGAGCGCGCTCACAGGCGTCGAGGATTGGAGTTTCGATGATATCCGCGAGACCGAGCCTGCGCGCGCCGGCAAGCTTGAGGCGGCGGGTTCCCCAGATGAGCTAGTCGCGGTCCTCACGGCCGAACTGCGGAAGGCCTGCCGCGAGCCGGACGGACGACTATCGCCACTTGGTTGGGAGCGTCGAAACGATGCGCCCGATCAGCACCGTGCGGTGGTCCAGTTCCGCGTCGAGCGGGACGTCTATGACTGGTTCTTTAATGCACGGACAGGGTATCGCGCACACTACCGCGCGAGCCCGGAGGCCGGCATCGCTTTCAACGGCGAAATTGTCGAGGCATTGCGCGACGTGCTTGCCGAACATCTCCCGCCAACCGTGCGCACGGTAGAAATAGACATCGGGATGCAGCGCCTCGGCGGGGCGCGAGTTCCGGGTGTCCAATTTCTTCACACCCTCGATCCGAAACTCTCGAAGGTATGGTGGGGGGGTAACGCCGGTCGGCGGTGGCGACGAGCGTGCCCCTGGCGTGACGGGTCCGAAGCTCCGCGTCGGCGGCGGCAAATGGTGGCGAACGTTTTTGATGGAGCCCGATGGCTGGCTCGATCTGAAAGGTGCGTTTGCGAATGGCGATGGTCGGCTGGATCAGCCGAAGTCCCCGATGGATCGGGCGAGGAAACTCCATACGGACGGTGAGGCGTAGCCCACTTGGAGCCGGCCCGCCCAGTTCGGCGGCCAGTTTCAGGGAATCCGAAGTCAGTGCGCCGCCGTCGAGCGGCGTGATCGATTGCGCGGCGCGACCAGTTCGTCTTGCGGGCCATCGGCCATCCGTAGCGCGATCGGGCGCGGCAGGCGGTCGGTGACGGCTCGGCCACCGCCCTCGGTTAGCGCGATATGTTCAAAGAGACGGCTCGGCTGTACGACAAGGCGCGCAAGGTGATCGCCCAAGCGGCGGCGATGGACTGGTCTGACGAGACGCTAGCCGGCTTTTACTTAGCGATGATCGCGGCCACGGGCGCCGTTGTCTTTTGGCTCTTATTCTTCTGACCGTCGCAGGGTCCGAGTGAAGCGCGAGGAGCACCTGCCGGCGCCGCCACTGAGGCGGCCTCTCTAGGCGGGCTTGTCGTGACTAGTCGCGCAGGAGCACGCTGGTCGGTAGGTCGTCTCGATCGTCCAAACGGCGGCGGCGCATGTCAGAGAGGCCTATCGCTGCCAATCCTCTTTGGCCTCCCGCTTGACCGCCGCGGAGGCCGGGTTCTTGCACTTAACCCAATACTCCGTTCGTCCTGAGCGATACGGCGAGCCCTTCCGCTTGGAACCGATGCCCTCGACGCCAAGGGCGCAAGCGTGCGGAGGCAAGGCGGGCAGAGGGCAGGGCAGGTTCAATAAAGCCGGTGGGACGTGGGCCGGGACGGGAACGCAACGACATGGCCTGTGAAATATTATCGCGGCCAGGTTGGGAGTCAAGTCGGCCTTCAGCGAATGGGCTTAACGTCGATTGACGGGCTCATGACGCGAGTGCGCCGGCGGGCTGAGGGGGGCTACCCGCGAACCGACCGGCGCGCGCTGCACGAGCGGTGCGCCGGCCGGGTCGAGTGTCGTTCGGCAGCCGCCGGATCCCTCGCACAAGAAGCAAGACGCTTGTATTATCAAGCCGTCAGCCCTCGAGATGAGGCACGTTTGATTTTCGAGTTGGGTGTTGCACCGACGCAACTGGCCGGCGGGACGCCCTTCCTCTCTATCTTCAGTTATATTGAAAGCTTCGGGAGCCGCTGGCCTAATTGGGGCGCCTCTGGGATGCCCCCCAGGGCATTGAGTGACCCCCAGCCCCTGTCACGCCTCCCGCCTGGCAGGGGCTTTTTGCTGGATTAAACCTCTAGCCCGTCGCTTTAGTAACGCGGGCCGTGCTTCCGGTCCACAGTGGTCCTGAAGCCTGGCGGAGGTGCTGGTGGCTCGTCCGGCCCGCGAGCCTCATTGCAGAGCGAGCACGGGACACCGGCGCCCTTGCAATCGCCGTGACCCATCGGCTGGTCCGGATGCTCCTCGCAAACCCAACGCTCGCCACGGCACAACTTGCAATCCGGCTCAGTCATCAGCCGACCCGGTCCGGGTAGAACACGCCGCACAGGTCCATGACCTTGCCTGCGGCGATCTTCGGGCAGCCCACTGCCACGATCAGCCGCAGGTCGACCATGTTCTTGTCGGGGCGAGGCGCTCGATCAGAGCCGCCTTGCGTTACTGACCGCGGCGCGAGCACTAGTTCTTATTACTTCTTCGTTGTTCTTGTCGTCGTTGTCATCAGGCACGAAACCACTGCCGCCGCACCTTGGGCACTGCTCCTCGTCGTCGGTGCCTTTTTCCATGACGCCATCGCCGTTGCAATCAGGGCAGGTCTTCATCTCTACCTCCCGAGCCCATCATTCGTAAAACACAGCAGGAATGGGCGACCGCTGACACGTATCAGGGCTGCGGAAACGACGCGAACTACGCGGCCTCCGCGCACTGATGCAGGACGAATCGCCGGCAGCCTTAGCAGGGGCCCGGCCTGCCGGGCACCGGGCCCCTTCGGGAGCCGGACAGGGTGTCGCTGCGTCCGGCCACCCTTTGGACAATGCGAAGAATGACGGGTGCGTTCCCGAGGGCTTCCAGTCGGGGGGGTGCGTCTGCAGGAGCTCGTCGAGCGGCGATTATGCGTGCTAGCCGGTTCGCGGCAGGGGCTTCAGGTGCGCCGTGTTGAAGTTGCTGCTGCGCTCGCTGCGATCGTACTAGTCGCGGCAGTCGTGATGTTTGGCGTCGGGCGATAAAGGATGGAAGCATGCCGGCGAGCGCAGTCAGGAAACCGCCCAGGATGCCCGTAGGCCCGCGTTCACGTAGCCGGCACCGGAGCCATCATCGCTTCCCGGTATAGTTTTACGATTTGCCGGGGTTGACCACTTTGCTTGCCTAGTGGGCTCGTCTTAGGGTCACGCCGGCGGCACCGCGCGGCCAGTAGCAGCGGAAAGCGATGTAGTCACCGTAACGTGCCCCGACGCTGGTGATCTGGTAGGTCTTGTCGTAGTAGACGCAGTGCTGGGCTGCGAGCTGGTGTCTTAGCCTGTGCGTCTCGGGCGACCAAGCGATGATGCCGCCAGTATCGTTTCCCTGAAACGGCGGCACTGCGCAACCCGACAGCGCGCCGGCGCCAAAGACCGCGAGAGAAAGCAGCTTTGCTCGCACCGACACCATGAACGGGACCCTCGCGCTACAGAGCGCTATCGTGCCACGGCACGTGGCGGGCGGTCTACCGCTGGCGAAATTTACCCCAGCGGTTTTTCTTTGACCCGCCGACAGCCTTTACGTCGGCCACTAGAAGACCGGATACTGCCGTTGGTAATATCGTCTTCCTGTGGGGAGATTCCCGATGACCACATATCGGGTCTATACCGTTGGTGAGGACGATCAATATGCCGGCGTCAAGGTCATCGAGTGCGACACTGATGACGCGGCACTCGAGCGCGCCAAGCACCTTCTAGACAGACGCGCAGTTGACGTCTGGGAAGGCGGGCGCCTCGTTGCGAGGGTGGACCCTCCGAGCCCCTAAGCCTCTCGCCGAACACTGATCCTGAAGCGCTCGCGCTCGGGCACCTCGTATTCCTCGATGGCGCGCTCGATCGCCTGCTCGGCATCCCGGCCGGTGACCGTGAAGGGCAGGCGCTCGGCCCGCCGCTTAGCATGAAGACGCCCCAGCGGGGCTGGTCACGTCGCGGGGCTTTTTCATGGCAGCATGATAGCGCGACTTTCAGGAAATCCGAGTCAGTTCGCCGCCGTCGAGCGGCATGATCGAATGCGCGAATCGGCGCGACTAGTTGCTCTTGCGGGCCATCGGCCATCCGTAGCACGATCGGGGCGTGCCAATCTGACTGTGGGAGCCGCTATTCAGATGGTCGATCATCCCAATGACGTTTGCCCGATTTGCAAGAGCAAGGCGAAACCGCTGGACAAAGTCGGCGACTGGCTCGGGTTTGATTGCGAAAGACATGGTCGGTTCAAGGTCGCCTTGACGGTCTTTGAGATGCCAGGCTTTATGTACGCCGGCATTGATCAATGGGAGGCAGCGCTCAGTAAGGCGAAAGCGCGCGAGCCCGATGCGTGGGCGCCGCTTATCCAATCGTATGACTTTTAGAACGGGCGGCTGCGATTGCTGCTCACGCGGATCGCGATCGAGGCCGAAGCCGCGCTTGGCGGGCAGCGTGACGACGATCAGCCGTAGGCTAAAAAAGGACTGCTCAGGGGGCATCCGAGCAGCCCGTGGGTTACGTCAGCAAATAGTCTCGCGCGAAAGACCGTTGGTCAGGTCGCTTAGCCTGCGAACCGCGCCACCACTGTCATGAACAGCAACACGAAAGCACCGGCGATGCTGACCTCGCAGATTATTTTGTGACGCCCGTGCATGATCCCGACCACAGTGGATTCTCATGAGGTCACCACCATAGCTAATCACAAGTGCAGCTGTTGCCGGCGCGCAACAGACCCCGACCCGCTGATCGGCGCTTCTCACCCATACGTGTTGAGATGGTTCATCAGCTGCTTGTCGAAGCGCAGGCTCTGGATGTACATCGAGTGCAGTATGCCCTGGCGCTTGTGGTGGTGCTCGCCCTTGAACCCACGCTGGTACAGCACCCAATGACCGACCTCGTGCACGAGGGTGAGCACGAAAGGATCGGCTGCGGCGATGGCTTCCTTCGGGTGCACGGGCTCATCGGTGATCACGGCAACTTTCGGGTCGTAAAAGGTGGTGCCGTTCGGGTGGCCGCCATCGGATTTCCACTTGCCAACCAGGAAGACGGTCAGCACGGGAGGATTGTCCTTGCCCGTTGCCTTGTCCTTGCCCGTTGCGACTTTGCTTTTGTGCGCAACGATGTGATGCTCGAACGCCTTTTTCTCGATCGGCTGGGGAAGCACGGTCTCGACGGTGAAATAGTCTGGCTTCTCGGCCATCTCGAACGTGATGTTGGCCTGCGCGCCGTAGGTCGCGTTGAGCTTGGCGAGCCAGCCTGCCGCGTCCTCCGGCTTCCACCTGCTCGGCCGAGTGCTCTTGTCGTGCTGCATGAACTTAAAGGCGAGCGAATAGCGGCGCGGCGGGTACTGACCGACCTGCAGCTTGACGGCGCCACCTTTACCTATCGTGATGTTGTCCTCGGTACCGGTTCTCTTTCTGACCAGAAGCAGGCGGCTGTCCTTCTTCAGTGCGCCGAGCGCGGGCCTCAGGCGAGCAGCGACTTCCTCGTGCAGGCCCTTCTCGACCTTGAGCCTATTCTCGTTGGTGACTTCCGTGAGGACGAACTTGTTGTGGTCGTAGGCGAGTTCGCGCAGGCTTGCGCCCTCAAGGATCACCAAGTTCGCGCCGCCCTTCGGCAGCATCATGAACGTTGATTTATCCCAGGGCCCGACGCCGCCGAGCGGCCACAACTCGCTAAATCCCGCCATCGCTTCCCCCGTTCGTTCGTCGCCCTCGGCTGATCTCAATTAGCGATCTCCCGAGCGCTCCGGGCGTCAGGAGGGTAATTCTTGCGGGCGGCATCGTTCCTAGTTGGAGCTTGTAATCTGCGAGCCCCGGCTGATGCTTGCAGAGGGTGTTGAGATTTCCTGGAGATTGTGTCGAGAGTGACGATCGCGGCACACCGGTATCTCGCCCTTCGCCGGCACGGACGCGCACCAGACAATCGTCACCGTCGCGCAGGGAGAACAGTTAAGCGGGCCCCCGCTCAGCAGGCTTGTCCCCTTCAACAAACCCGATCCGGATAGATCACGCCGCCGCCGCGAACCTCGGGCAGCCGGCGTCCAGCTCCATCCGCAGGTCGACCATGTTCTGGTCCGGTCCGTATCCGCTCGACCAGCGTGCTCTTGCGATACTTCCCTCGGCACGCTCACTTGGCGCACGCGAGCCGGACCATGTTCGCCGCCGTAGAACGTGGAGCTGACATGAATGACCCGCAGCCCTTGAACATTGGCGGCCTTGGATCGGATGCGTTCGTCCGCCTCGGTCCCGATCAGCGGCTGGTAATCTCAAGCGAGTGACGCCCTCGACTGGCGCTTGGCCGCATGGGTGAGCGGTTCAGCTCTGCGCCGGTGATTTGGTTCGTGGATTCGCGTTCCCGTTTTCCCGCTCTCAGACAGCACGAGCCAATTCGACTGAGGAAAGGGCAATCGGCCGAGAGGCCTCGGGCGCACGCAAACCCACAAAGCGCTATGCCCGCGGTCGCGATTTGTTTCAGCGGAAAGCCCGCGCGGGCGCCTTCTCCAGAAAATCTCACGAAAATCACCACGCCATACAAAAGAAACGGCGCCCGCGTCGCGGTATGGCTGCACAGGAGAGACGGCGGCACATGGGCATTGGGACCCCGTCAGATAGCGGAGAGACCCATGCACAACAGCATTGCGCTGTCGCTGAGCGCGACCAAACCGGCGCCATCTCGGAGCGAGGCGCCGTCCGACGAGGCGTTGATCTACCGCATTACGGGTGGGCGATCAGAACGCCATGCGGATCCTGTTCCGGCGCCACGAGGTTCGTCTCTATCGCTTCGTTCAGCGTCTCCTCGGCAACAACGACACCGCGACGGCCGAGGACGTCGTGAGCGAGGTGTTTCTGCAGGTCTGGCGGCAAGCCGCGCGGTTCGAAGGGCGGTCCCAGGTCTTGACCTGGTTGCTGGCGATCGCCCGCTACAAGACCCTGACTGCAATCAAGGGCGCACCGGCCCAGCAACTCGATCTCAGCGCGGCGGCGGAGCGTGCCGACCCGGGCGAAGGGCCGGAAGCCGCGGCGCACCGCAACGACGTCGGCGCAATCCTGCGAAAATGCCTAGGGCAGCTGTCGCTTGCCCATCGTGAGGTGATCGATCTCGTCTATTACCACGAGCGGACCGTCGCGGAGGCCGCGGCCATCCTCAATATCCCGCCCAACACGGTGAAGACGCGAATGTTCTATGCCCGCAAGCAGCTGGCGCAATTGCTCGCTTCAGGCAGGCGCAACGAACCTCCATTCGTATTTTAGAATAGAGAACCATCCCTGCCTGTCCGAATCTCGTTCTCGGAGTGTGCGGTATAGCTGGAGCAAAGATTGTGACCTGCGCAGAGCTGGTCGGTCTGCGCCGCCGGCAAACCGCACCTTGTGTTCGAGTCGCAGGGACCGAGCCCAATTGGCCTTAGGCAGTGCGCGCCAATGGTCAGGGCACACTGTGGTCTGGTAGCGCTCAACAGGACTGACCGACAGCCATCTTCAAGACTCGAACTTGCGTGCGGTCACCAAAACACGGGCCAAGGTCCCCGACGCAACACTCGTGAAACAATGGCCCACAAGAAGCGACAAGAACTCAAGAATAAATGAAGCTGTTCTCCAAGCACCAGGACACGGAGGAGGGCATGGTGCCACCTCCAAAGATTTCGATCCACGAGGGTAACGGGAGCGTGAAGTGCTCGGACGCAAGGACCAGAACCAGGGGACGGCTGCGCCTGCTCGGCTGCGCGCTGCTTCTGGCCTTTGGCCTCGGCACCGGCCCCTTGTTTGCCCAAGGGGCGACGCCGGATACCGAGGCCGTGCGCGCGCGCTTTGCCGAGTTTCAGGCCCGCGTCGGTGAAAGGGCGGTCGCGCTCGCGAGCGAGCCGGGCTTCAAGCATCTCACCCCGCGCGAGCGGAACGCCGGCATCGAGTTCCTGGTCGGCAACATGCTGTTCGTCGTGGCGCACGAAATGGGGCACGCCGTCATCTCGGAATTGAAGCTGCCGGTGCTGGGGCGCGAAGAGGATGCTGCCGACACGTTCGCCATCATCGCGGCGCTCACCGGGGTGGCCAACGACTTCTCCTACCGGGTGCTCGAGGAAGCCACCAAAGGCTGGTTCTGGACCGCCCGGCGCGACAAGCGGCAGGGCGCCAAGCCTGCCCATTACGATCGACATGGTCTCGACGAGCAGCGCGCCTACCAGATCGTCTGCCTGATGGTGGGCTCGGACCCGGTCAGGTTCAAAACCTTGGCCGACGAGACCAAGCTGCCCGAGGAGCGGCGGCGCACCTGCGGCTGGGACTTCGAGACCGCCGCCCAGTCCTGGGGAGCTCTGCTGACGCCGCATCGGCGCGCCCCCGGCCAGCCGAAGATCGCCATCGAGGTGAGCTACGGCGAGGCCAAGGGCGAGCTCGAGGTTTTGGCGCAATGGTTCCGGTCGATCCGGTTCCTGGAGATCTTCGCCGACCTGTTCGCCGAGCGCTACGCCTGGCCGGCGCCGATCACGCTCGAGATGCGAAGCTGCGGCGAGCCGGGCGCGCGCTGGACGACTCCCAGGCGCAAGGTCTACATCTGCTACGAGATGGCGCAGGAGTTCGCCGAGCTCTATCGCGAGTTCGGGCGCGAGCAGACCGTGAAGCGCGCGCAGAAGCGGGCCGGTCCCGCGGTTGCGCGCGCGCGCGCTCCGCGCACGGCCGTGACGCAGGCGCGGAGCGCACCGACCGCGCCGGAGCGAGCGCACTCCCACGGCCGCCACACAAGCGCGAACCCAGCGAGCGCGCTTCGCCTGGCGCGCCCTGCTGTGAGCTTTTTCCCGCCGTCCAGGACAGAATAACTGCGAGCATAGTCAGCGACGAGTCGCTGAGCCGGCGGAACAACCCGCCGGCGTCAATATTGTGGACGATGGCCAAGGGGATTGGCCAAGCTCTCGATCACGAGCGCCAAGCAATGCGGGCGCACGTTGCCGCCTACGTCCGCGAGCGGCCGAGGTCGCGGCGCTGCGGGCCGAGAGCCGCGCCGCGAACGAACTCGCCGATCTGCGACGCGTGGTCGAAGTCTTGCGCCAGGGCGATCGCGTGCTTGATCTGACGCCGCCGCTCCGGAGCGGCGCGGCATGATCGCACGCCGCAAACCTACGCCGCGACGCACGGGCGCGCGGCGCGCATCGGCCAGGCCACCGGGCCGGCTGATTGCGGCTAGGCCGGGCGGCGTCGGCGTTGCTGCGGCTGCCGTGGCTGTTGAGGACACCTCGCCGGCGCCCGTCGTCGCGTGCCGACGTGTCGGTCGACGATCAGATCACTCGACCTGCTCGGCCGCGCCCTCGATGAACTTGACGGATCGATCTGCAAATCGACGCGCAGACCGCGGCGGCGGTTGCTGGCTGAAACGCTGAAGCGGGTCGCCGAGATGACGATCAAGCCGCTGACGGTGCATTGATCATGATCGAGGCGCCGCTGATCGAGGGCTTGCGTCAACGCGCTTCCTGGTGTGCCATGTGCTGAGCGCTAAGGCCGCATCGATCACGGGGCGTCTCACCTGTAGACCGCGATGCCGCGGCGTTGCACGCTACCTGCAGACTTCCTGCCATCGACAATTGCCCAACTGGTCGCAAACGCGTGCCTGTTGGCATGAAGACGTACCGAGCGGTGGAAGCTGCATCGAAGGCAACGGCGCCATCTCAGGGCCCGCGAGAGGGCAAATTGTGGGCGGGCAGATCGGCGGTAGGTCAATGGCGCTGTCGCACAATGGTTGCACGCGCCCATTCACACATTGGCAGGTACATCCCGCATTCACGGGCACCGTGAGCCACAAGAAAGCGAAAATTGCAAACGTGCCGATTGCTCTCATGAAATTTTTCCTCTGAGCGCTGACCCGTCGGGTGGCGCGCATCCGGCTCCGGGCATGGACGCGGAGGGTGCCGCCGAACCCTGCGGTTGGCAAGGCGCACCTGCGCCGCTAACCCGCCGGCACGCTCGCGGCGGTCGTCGAGCCTGCCGTCCATCAAGAGCGCGAAGATCACTTGCTGACGCACGTCTTGCGGACCATTGGCCATCCGTAGCACGATCGGGCGCGGCCGGCCGCCGGTGACATGATCGGCCACCGCCCTCGGTTAGCGCCATATGTTCAAGGCGACGGTCCGGCTGTACGACACGGCGCGCAAGGTGGTTGCCGAGCATACGGCGCTGCGCGAGACGCTAGTCGCTGCCGCGTCGTGGTAAGATCAAGCGTTCTTGATTCTCTGCGCGAGAACCGCCCTCATGACCGACACGCCGTCTGACGTCGTAGCCGATAAGCCCCAGATCGCAGATATGCCGTCCGCAGTCGCTCAAGTCTACAAGGACGCGACCGATAACCTTATTTATCTGAAAAGGGAACAGGTGCAGATCACCTACTACACCTGGCTGCTACTTGCCGCGGTGTATATCCTTTCCAGAAATCATCAATCTGTGTGCGCTCAGACCGGTCTGAGCATAGGTAGTATACTGGTTGGGTTTTTTTCAATCGCGTTCATCTTGAGTTTTTACCGCTCCATGAGGAAGTTCCGCGGCAGGCTGAATCAAATTTACAACAGCACATATTTCACGGCGGAACAGCGGACGGCTCTACACCTTCATGCGGGCAAACACCGGTTTGTGACCACCCTGTTGGCGTTTATATGTGCTGTCGCCAGCCTCTTCATCTTTTTAATCATCGCGAGCCGGATCATTGTCAGGCCGCACCCCTTTTTGGAAGGTAAGGCTTGTCTGCTCCGATTGGTTCCTTGGCAATGAGAGGACTGCGCGCAGGCGCGGCCGGGTTCTCGATCACCCGATCCGCTCGGCTTGCATAAGGTGCTTCTCAGCGACCGCAAGCACTTGGCTTCGTCGGTCATCCACCCTCGCGGCCTACGCCTCCCGCTGCACGCTGATCCGGAAGCGCTCGCGCTCGGGCACGTCGTATTCCTTGATCGCGCGCTCAACCATGTATCGCTGTCCGATTTCCGACGCTGGGGGATTCAGAAGCGCGGCGAGGGGTTGACGCTTCTGGCCCGGTCTTCCCGTTCCCGCTGCTGCCTTAGGATGGCGCCTTCCTCAATCAGGGACACAGTGCCGCCGCGCAGTTTCAAGATGTATTCGTTCGGCGCGCCGGACTCGATCAAGGACAGTGTAAGGATCTGGCCATCGCCCTGATCCCATTCGCTAATAATGCCGCCGGTGAGCCAAACGCGGAAACCCAGCTTTACTCCCGCAAGCTCTTTGCTCCAGTCCTGCTTTCGCGACCGACCCCCGAACTGCCTCGAAACCAGTTCGATCATTTGCTCCGGCCCGGCGCTTGACTTGAATTTGAATGCGATCTCTTTCAGGACTGGTTCCGGCCCGATCTTGTCAGTCAAAACGAATTGAAGCAGACCATCCGATACGAAACAGGTCTCTTTAGTCGGCGAACTCCAGCGCTTGCAGCCCACGGCGGCTAGTTGTTCGGTGAATTCCTTGTCGATCATTCCAAGAATAAAGCCACGAACATCCTGCTTCTGCGCACTGGCCGAGCCAAAATACAGAAACGCTACCAGAGTGGTGATCGCGCTTCTGGCAATCATCTTCATTAGCCGATAGACGCCCCAGCGGGGCTGGATGACGTCACGCGGCTTTTTCATGGCCGGCAAGATAGCGCGACTTTTCAGGGAATCCGAGTAGTTCGCCGCCGTCGAGCGGCGTGATCGATTGCGCGAAATCGGCGCGACCAGTTCGTCTTGCCCACCATCGGCCATCCCGGAGCGTGACGCTATCGATCCGGATTGGCAAGATCAGCCTGCGGCTGCCATCAGGACGGCGGCTAGGGGACTCTTCCATCATGCCCAAGGTCACCACGCGCACGGCGAACACGATCATAACCACGGCTGCCTTTGTATTGCTGGCAGCCATCTTCGGCTTTGTCTCCGGTGCAGCCTTCTCGAAGGGGTGTTCCGATGTGAGGGAAGCAGCCTTCGGATGCGTGGAGTTTTTCCTCAACCGCTACCAGACGGTCATCGGCATCGTTGCGGCCCTAGTAGCAGCCGCTCTGACAGCACGGCCTGTTTGGCGCCAACTCCAGGAAATGCAGAGGCAGTCCGCCACCCAAATTGTTGTGCTGCTGCGCACACAGCATGCGGTCGTAGCAGCGGACGACGAAATCTCGGGGAGGGCGCTGGACCTTGCGGAACAGACTCGCTTCGTTATGCGACAAATGGAAAAGTATCAAAACACGCCAATGCGGATCCGGGCGTACCAAAACGGCGTCATAGAACTACTCAAAGACGCAAACAAGCTGCTGGATGACTTCAGTCTCAGGGGCTTCCATCATTGGGGCGACACTAGTGTGCAGGCTGCACGTGACGCGCTGGGAGTTGGTATTGCGCAGCTGATCAAGACAATTCTAAATGTCGAAAGAGAGATTTCTTTGTTGAACCCCGAAGAGATGGTGCACAACCTCTTTGCAGTTGCAACTAAACACATGTCGGCGGCGCGCACGGTCGCTAACGAACTGAAGCAAGCTGCGGGTCAATACCATGAAGCCGCCGATGGAGAGTTGTTGCGGCTGCAGGCCCTGATCCTGCGTCTGGAAAAAGCGATCGCCCTTGAAGGATGAAGATTGCACGTGCTGGCGCTAACCCAGGTAATTTGCGCGCCTGTGCGTTTTCCGGGGCAAGGGCTACCCGACCATAGGGCCGGCCGCCGGACGCATGGGCGGGCCGTTTTGCCGTATATTTGCCGTACGGGCCGAGCTGGACCGTCTAACTGATTGTTTTCATTACCATTAGATTTTTGTCTTCCGCCGTGCCCAGGCGGTCGGCGGTTCGCCGGCGAGCGCAATGAACTCGCGCGCGAGGTGCGCCTGATCCGCATACCCTGCCTCGGCGGCGATCATGGCCCAGCCGCCGGCTCCTTCGGCACGGGCGAGTTGGCAGGCCTGCCGAAAGCGCATGACGCGTGCGATCGACTTCGGACCGAGGCCGATCTCCGCCTGGAAGCGTCGGACCAGATGCTTGCGGCTCCAGCCGATCTCCTCGGCCACGGCGGCGATCCGGGTGTCGCCGCCCGCCATGGCCAGCCTGCCATAAGCGAAAGCGATCTCCCGCGACGGCACGTGCACCGCGCGGCGCGCAACAAATTCCTCGACCAGGTCGAACCGCGGGACCCAGCGCGTCATTGCGCCCAGACGATCGCGCAGCCACCGGCCTTCCTGGCCGAGCACGTCGGCGATGTCGACCATGCGCCCGACGAGGTCGAGAACCATCCCGCCCAAGAGCCGGTAGGCGCCGAGCGGCGTGAAATCCACCTGCACGCACTCGGCGTGGCCGTCGGACTCGATATGCACCGGGCCGGCATAGAGGCCGGCAGCGAAGCTCGGCTGCCGCTCGAGCACGGCCGGGTCGCGGCCGAGCGCGATCCTGAATGGCGTGCCGAGGCTGATGACCAGCGGCACCACCAGCGCGGCGGTCTCGCGCTGACGAAAACGCCCGCCGGCCATCTCGCGATAGCCGGTCATTCTTTGGATCAAACCGACCAGTCGCGGAGAGGGCATGCGACGGGTCAGCTCGAAAGAGAGAGGATGCATTTCCCTCAACTCGCGCCTCTTATGGCAATTGTCGCTTGCGTTGAGTCACCTCTCCCCGCTTGCGGGGAGAGGTCGGCGAGCGTAGCGAGCCGGGTGAGGGGCATTAGTCGGAGGCCGTGCCTGGCGGCAAGCCCCCCTCACCCGGATCGTCTCGCTCGCGCTCGACGATCCGACCTCTCCCCGCAAGCGGGGAGAGGTGGCGCGGTGGCGCTCGCGGTGCATCAACACCACTGGGAAATGCGCTAGCATCGACCCAGCTCACTATGACTCGTCATCGGCCCCTCTTCGAGGGTAAGGGTGACGGTCGCCCTTCCGATCATTGCAACCTTTTCTCCCGATTTCGCCGCGAAAGTGATATTTGTCTGAGTGTATTTCTCCGTCGTTCCAATGATCATCGCGCTTGCGATCATGGTCGTGATCAAGCTTGGCTTTCGTTAGGCGGAGCCGCCCCCCGCCCCCTGTCGCTTCGCCACGATCGGCCGGTTTGCCGCGTTCGGCCCACCTTCCCCGTTCCTCGGATAGCACCATGCAAGCAGCCTACTGCGCGGCCTATGGCGGACCGGAGGTCGTTGAGCTGCGCGACGTCCCGGCCCCAGTCCCGGCTGACAATGAGGTGCTGATCCGCGTCCGCGCGTGCACGGTCGCCTCGGGCGACTGCCGGGTCCGCGGCTCGAACTTTCCCGGCGGGTTCTGGCTGCCGGCGCGCCTCATGCTGGGCATCACCCGACCGCGGCAACCCATCCTCGGCACGGAGTGCTCAGGCGTGATCGAGCGGGTTGGCGCCGCCGCGACGCGGTTTCGTCCAGGCGATGCGGTCTTTGCCTTAAGCGGTGCGAGCTTCGGATGTCACGCCCGCTTCAAGACCATGCGCGAGGACAAGGCGGTGGCCCTCAATCCCACCGGCTGCACCTTCGAACAGGCCGCGGCCATCGCGTTCGGGGGAACGACGGCGCTGCATTTCCTCTGCCGCCTGGGCAAGCTGCAAGGCGGCGAGCGGGTGCTGATCAACGGCGCTTCCGGCTCCGTCGGCACGGCTGCAGTGCAGCTTGCGCGGCATTTCGGTGCGCACGTCACCGGCGTGTGCTCGGCCGCCAACCTGGATCTGGTCCGCGCGCTCGGTGCCGATGCGGCCATCGACTACAATGCGGCGGATTTCGCTACGCGCGGCGAGCGCTGGGACATCATCCTCGATACCGTCGGCAATGCCTCGTTCGCGCGCTGCCGCGATGCATTGAACGACAACGGCCGCCTGCTGCTGGTGGTCGGCGGGCTCAAGCAGCTCCTGGCGGCGCCGTTCCAATCGATGATCAGCGGCCGCACCGTTGCCGGAGGGCCGGCGCCTGAGCGCGCCGAGGATCTCGCGCTGCTGCGCGACCTGGTCGAGGCGGGCGCCTTCATGCCCGTCATCGACAGCCGCTTTCCGCTCGAACGCATCGCCGAGGCGCATGTGCGAGCGGATTCCGGCCGCAAGGTTGGAAATGTCGTGGTCACGATGGAAGGTGCGTAGGGGTTGAGCGCCGGCGAATTCCGGATCAACCTCAACCGGCCTGTTTGGTGTCACGTCCTGGTCGCTAAGCCGCCCGCCTGCTGTCAATCCCCGACGGCATGCTCCGCTCGACATCCCGCATGGAGGAGGTCCTCATGACCATTCGCCCCCGGGCCATCAGCCGTCGCGGCTTTCTCGGGACCGCCGTTGCAACAACGGCAGCGACCGCGCTCGGTCCCCTCGCCCGACCCTTTCTCAGCCATGCGGCGGACCGTCCGACCATCACGCACGGCCTGCAGTCGGGGGACGCATCGATCGATTCCGGCGTGGTGTGGGCGCGCGCCGACCGTCCCTCCCGCATGACCTTCGAGATCGCGACCACCGATACGTTCAGCAATGTGCTCCGCACCGTAAGCCTCGACGCGCTGCCCGAAAGCGACTTTGCCGTGAAGGCCCTGATCGACGGGCTGCCGTCCGGGCAGGACATCTTTTATCGCGTCGCTGCGGCCGATCTGAGTTCGCTGACATCGCGCAGCGAGCCGGTCGTCGGCCGCTTCCGCACCGGGCCGGCCGACCGCCGCTCGGTATCGTTCGTCTGGTCCGCCGACACCGCCGGCCAGGGCTGGGGCATCGACGAAACGCGCGGCGGCATGCGCACCTACGAGACCATGCGGCGGCTGGCGCCCGATTTCTTCATCCACAGCGGCGACACGATCTATGCCGACGACCCGATCGAGGCGGAGAAGAAGCTGCCGGACGGGGGCGTGTGGCGCAACCTCGTCACCGCCGACAAGGCCAAGGTCGCCGAGACGCTGGAGGAGTTTCGCGGCAACTACAAATACAACCTGCTGGACCGCAACGTCCGCGCGTTCAATGCCGAAGTGCCGATAATGGCGCAATGGGACGACCACGAGGTGACTGACAACTGGTCGCCCTCGAAGTCGCTGATGGAGGACAAGCGCTACGTGGTGAAATCGGTGCCGCTGCTGGCCGCGCGCGCAGCGCGCGCCTTTCACGAGTTCATGCCCATTCGTGCAACGCCGCAGGAACCGGCGCGCGTTTACCGCAAGATCGCCTATGGCCCGCTGCTCGACATCTTCTTCCTCGACATGCGCACCTATCGCGGGCCCAACACCGACAATACCCAGACCGCGGAGGGCCCGGAGACCGTATTCCTGGGGCGCGACCAGATCGCCTGGCTCAAGCGCGAACTCGTCGCCTCGCGCGCGATCTGGAAGGTGATCGCCGCCGACATGCCGCTCGGCATCATCGTCTATCACGATTTCGTGGCCAGGAAGGGCTTCGAGGCGATTGCGCAGGGCGACGGTCCCGCGCTCGGTCGCGAGCTGGAATTCGCGGAGCTCTTGGCCTTCATCAAGCGCGCGCGCATCCGCAACACCGTCTGGCTCACCGCTGACGTGCACTATACGGCGGCGCACTACTACGACCCGAACCAGGCGGTGTTCCAGGACTTCGATCCGTTCTGGGAATTCGTCTCCGGCCCGCTCAATGCCGGCACGTTCGGCCCGGGAACGCTCGACAACACCTTCGGGCCGCAGCTGCGCTTCGTCAAAGCGCCGGCCGAGGGCCAGGGCCAGAACCTGCCGCCGACGCTCGGCCTGCAGTTCTTCGGCCACGTCGCGATCGACGGCCGCACCGAGACCATGACCGTGACGCTGAAGGATGTGGACGACCGCGCGCTATGGTCGACCGTGCTGCAGCCGAGCTACGCCTGACTTGGTCCCATGCGCTAATTTCGGTCATGAGCTCGGTTCTGCCTGTCATCCCGGCCGAGCGACCCGGCGCCTTGAGCTGGGGGTGCGAGCCAGTCATGTCGGAGTCGCACAATTGTGGAGTCCCTGTCAGCAAACATCGTCACCCTCCGCGCCGATTCGTATCGCGGAGGCGCCATTGTCAGCCCGACGCCGAGCCGTGCGGTTGTCCCGCCGCCGCTTCCTTTCGACCGCGGCGGCGTCTTCCGGCCTGACCTTGCTCGGCGGCATTGCGAAGCCGCATCTTTCCTTCGCGCCGGACCGGCCGCGCATCACCCACGGCCTGCAGTCGGGAGACGTCTCGGCCGGCTCTGCGGTCGTATGGGCGCGCGCCGATCGGCCGGCGCGCATGCATGTGGAGGTGGCAACCACCGCCAGCTTCCGCGGTATTCGCGACGCCGTCGCCATCGACGCGTTGCCCGAGACCGACTGCACCGCCAAGGCGCTGCTCGAAGATCTGCCGCCCGGCCAGGATATTTTCTACCGCATCGGTTTCCAGGATCTCGCATCGCCGGCGTCCCGCGGCGAGCCGCAGATCGGGCATTTCCGCACCGCGCCGGCCGACCGACGATCGGTTTCCTTTGCGTGGTCGGGCGACAGCGCCGGCCAGGGCTGGGGGATCGATCCGGCGCGCGGCGGCATGCGCACCTACGCCACCATGCTGCGCGAACGGCCGGATTTCTTCATCCACTGCGGCGACATCATCTACGCCGACTGCCCGATCGCGGCCGCGGTGACGCTGCCGGATGGGCAGGTCTGGAACAACATCGTCAGCGAAGCGAAGAGCAAGGTCGCCGAAACCCTCGCCGAGTTCCGCGGCAACTACAAATACAACCTCCTCGACGAAAACCTGCGCGCCTTCAACGCCGAAGTCCCCGTGCTCGCGCTGTGGGACGACCATGAGGTGACCGACGACTGGTGGCCGGATCAGACGATTGCGCGCAAGGAATACCGTGAGCGCAGCGCCCTGATGCTCGCGGCCCGGGGACGCCGCGCGTTCAACGAATTCATGCCGGTGCGCGAAACGCCTGCGGAGGCGGGACGGGTCTATCGCAAAGTCGCCTATGGGCCGCTGCTCGATGTCTTCATGCTCGACCTGCGCAGCTATCGCGGGGCAAACGGCGACGGGGGAGACCAAATCCACAACCCGAACACCCACGTCCTCGGACCAAGGCAGCTCGCCTGGCTCAAGCGCGAGCTTGCCAATTCGAGCGCGACCTGGAAGGTGATCGCCGCCGATCTGCCCATCGGCCTGGTCAGCTACGACGGGATCGGCCAGGGCGACGGTCCGCCACGCGGGCGCGAGCTCGAGATCGCCGACCTGCTCGCGTTCATCCGGCGCGCGCGCGTCGACAACGTCGTTTGGCTCACCGCCGACGTGCACTACACCGCCGCTCACTACTACGATCCGAACGCGGCGGTGTTCCAGGATTTCACGCCGTTCTGGGAATTCGTGTCGGGTCCGCTGCACGCCGGCACCGGCGGACCGGCCGCGCTCGACAACACCTTCGGGCCGCGCGTCGTCTATCAATGCACCGCGCCGGTTGGCAGCGACAATGTCGCTCCCTGCTTCGGGCTGCAGTTCTTCGGCCACGTCACCATCGATGGCCGGACCGAGGTGATGACGGTAGCGCTCAAGGATGTCGCCGCGCAGACGCTTTGGTCGACCGACATTCGTCCGGCCGCAATCAGGCGACCAAAGCTGGCCACGCCGCATCGTGGCTAGCGCTTGATGTTTTTAGGTCGAGCGGCCTCCTCGTCATTGCCGGGCTTGACCCGGCAATCCATCATCTTCGTAAGAGTTCTTGCAAAGCAGATGGATGTGCGGGTCAAGCCCGCGCATGACGACCCAACTTGAAATCATCGTGCTCTAATGGCGTGCGGCGCCCCAGCCTGTCAGTGCGAAGGGCGAAGCGACGAAGCAAACCAGGCTGACGCCGTGTCCCGGGCGCAGCGCAGCGCGCAGGGGCACCCCATCGCGCTCCGCGCGATGGGGACCCCAAAGCGGTGCGCTGCAGAACCCGGACCTTCATATACGCCGCGTTGCCGACGATCCCGGGTCTGCAGCGCATCACTGCGCTTCGCTCCGTGCGGCGCTGCGCCCGGGATACTCAACCCGTCAAAGCCGCGTCGCTTTGCGGCCACACCTTGCACAAAAAATGAATATGACGCCCGGCGAGGCACTCTATTTCAGCTGGCGTGTGGCGCACGAAACCTACCGCTCCTGCGGCCAGACCCCCATTGTCTCGCCAAATCAGCTAGTCCTACTGCGTCACAATATTCTCCGGTTGCGGTTGGCATGGCGTGCCCCACAGCATGGACATCGTGGCAAGCTCTTGGCGATCGCATCGATCAAGCGTATTCGCATCGTTGCGATTGAGTTTGGGATGTGCAGCTCAGGCCGCAATGGCGGACCTCTGGGTCTGTAACCGTTGGGTAGAGCAAGTTGCGCGAATCGCGCGGTGGAACGAGGTCCTGAGAGGGGAATCGTCTCCCTTTCGGAGACCAGGAAGCCATAGGCCGCAATGCACAGTGTGGCGTGGGGATGGAAGCCACGCCATCCACGCCCTTCAAAATGCCCGAGCCCGACCTCCTGCTTGAGCTCCTGATAATCGCGCTGGATGCGCCAGCGCAGTTTGGCGCGCTCGACGAGATCGCGGAAGCGGGTCTTTTTTGGCAAGGTGGAGAGCCAGTATTTGGTTGGCTCCTTCTCACCCTCGGGCCACTCGATCAGCAGCCATTCTTTGCTCGACTTCTCGCCATCCCGCGACGCAACGCAAATTCGCAACCGGGCAAAGCGTGACGATAGCCATTCGTTCGTGCCTTCGCGCCACGTGATCGTGCGCCACGCTTTCCTGCTCAGCCCAACGGCAACCTCCTTGACCGAGAGCGCATCTGGTTCGCGGCGAGCGGCCTTGCGCGGCGCGGGGCCAGGCCGCGGGCCTGGTGCCGAGACCAGCGTCGGAGACTGAATGCCGGCCACATAGGCCGATTTAAGCTCGGTGATGCCCGTGCGCAGCTTCGCATCGTGGCCGTAGCGAGTGTCCATAAGCACGGTCCCGCGCGGAAGCCCGGCCTCACACGCCCAGCCGATCTGCTCCAGCGCGATCTCCGGCTTGGTCTTAAAGCTAATCTGCTGCGGTATCTCCGCTTTGCGCCGCCGCTCACCATCCTGCGCCCAGTCCTTCGGCAAATACAGCCGATAGGCCACCGGCAGGCTCAGCATGCCTGTTGACAATAGACAGCGATACCGCCACCTGGCAGTTCGCCTGCTTGCCAAGCTGGCCGCAATATTGACGTGCTACCCCAACTGAATGCCGTCCCTGCTTGGGGAAGCTCGGTGTCGTCGATGATCCAGGCCTCGATCGGCGCGGCACGTTCGATCCGAGGCATCACCAGCTCACGAACCTTCGCCAAGACCTTCTCGTCCGACCACGGCCCTTGGCCGACAAAATGCAGCAACGACTGATGCTGTGCCGCCGTCCGCTCAGGCGCCGTGAGCGCCGCCATCGGCTCCACGCTCTTGCGGGCACCCGGCATCGCCGAGCCCACGCGATAGTCGCGTAACGGCCCGGCCCGATCCCGGTGCCCGATCACGCTCACAAGACCCTCGATATAACTCGCAAAACGTCGTTCAATATCGGCCGCCCGGTGAACACCCATCCCAACCTCCCCTGCCGCGTGGGAAGCGCCTCCAATAATTGATTCTTCACACCAGCGGGTGCGGCGTTCTGACTCAAGTAGGACTAGGACGCATATTGGGGAGGCGTGGATGCAAGGGGCCAAGATCTTGCTTCTGTGCTCCGCGGTGGGCTTGGCGGCAACCTGCGGCGCCCATGCCGCCGATCTCCCGACCAAGGCCAAGCCGGTCGAGTAGGTGAAGATCTGCACGGCTTTCGGCCTCGGGTTCTATTACATCCCGGGCACCGACACCTGCCTCAAGGTCGGCGGCTTTGTCCGTATGGACATCGGGCTCAACGCCAGCGGCAGCCACAATCCCTATTTCGGCGGAGCAGCGGCGCGGACCAACCGCGAAGACACGCCCTTCTACCAGACCCGCACGCGCGGCGTGATCTCGTTCGATGCGCGCAGCGAGACCGAGTGGGGAACACTGCGCGCGTACATCCGCGCCGGCTGGGAGATGAACAGCTCGACCAGCTCCTACACGGTCGGCGGCGGCGGTTTCGTGGACACCACCTATCGCGGCTCCACCTGGTGGGACAGGGCGTTCATCCAGTTCGCCGGCCTCACGGTCGGCAAGGCGGTGTCGTTCTTCGACTTCTATACCAATGCCCTGAGCTATTCGTCGTTGACAGCGACCGGCTCCGACACGTCGACGGCCATTAACCTGTTGGCCTACACGTTCCAGTTCGGCGGCGGGTTCTCAGGCACCGTCTCGCTCGAAGACACCGTGCATCGCCGCACCGGCATCTGGGACGCCTCCACGCGACCGCTTGCGACGGGTTCGCCAGCGCTTGGCGTCCCACCTCCCAACTACGGCGACTATGCGGCCCAGACCTACCCGGACGTGGTGGCGAACGTGCGGGTCGACCAGCCCTGGGGTGCCGCCCAGGTCATGGCCGTCCTGCATAACGCCCAAGGAGCCTGCTACGGCGGGGTGTGCAACGCCGGCCCGGGCCTGCTCAACAACGGTCCGGATGCGACCGGCTGGGCAGTCGGCGCCGGCGCGCAGTTCAACCTGCCGTGGGCGCAGGGCGACCAGTTCTGGCTACAGGGCACCTACGCGCGCGGCGCGGCCTCCTATCTGGGCCTCAACAAGTTCACCACGGTCGATAGTTTCGCCATGTTTGCCGGCGGCGCGCCGATCAACCTCGGCGGCGACGGCAGCGTCGGGCTTGCCTGGGGGTTCGACGGCATTTTCCAGACCGGCACCGGCGTCGCTCTCACCGAAGGCTTCCAAGTCACCGCCGCGATCCAGCACTACTGGACCCCGATGCTGCGCACGTCGGTGTTCGGCGGCTACCTTCAGCTCGACTTTGGCAGCAACGGCGATCCGAGCTCGGCCGCAACCCTGTTCTGCACCGGCCTCCTCGGCGGCGGGGTCAACGCCCCGCTGCCCGCAGTCTGCGATCCCTCATTCGCGCTGTTGCAGATCGGGACCCGCACGGTCTGGTCGCCGGTGCGCAACCTCGACATCGGTGTCGAGGTGCTCTACTCCCGCCTCGACCAGAACATGGTCGGCGTGTGGAATCTCTGGCGCCAGCGGCGGCCGCGCCGCCGGCCTCTACGAGGCGCGCGACCAGGACACCTGGAGCGGACTGATCCGCTTCCAGCGCAATTTCTGGCCGTGAGCGGCAGCGACGTCAGGTATTCTCGCCGCTGACTTGAAACTGTCTGGCGGCACGCGCCCGCAAGCCGCCGCTACCGCCGCCCGGCAAGAAATGCGCCGATCGCCAGCGCCTGCACCAGTGCAGCCGCTGCAAAGACAGGCGTAGCGGCGCCCGCCGCGATCACCGTTGGATCGGTCGTGAATTCCCGCAACAGGCCGAAGCACGCGGGCGCGAACGCGTAGGCGCCTTGGGCAATGCCGACAATCAGCGCCACCACGCGCGGGCCGTCGTCCTCGCCGAACTCGGTCTGCGCGATCAGCGGCGGCAGCGAGGTCGCATTGCCGAAGCCCGCCCCGAACAGCGACGATTCCGAGCAACAGCAGCGGCGCACTCGTGCCGGCCGCCGCGACGAACACGAGCGAGCCCGCGAACTGCGCGGCGTAGCCGGCGCACGCCACCAGCCGCCGGTCGGCAGTCGGCCGCAGTGTCCATCCAAGCAGCGTGCGGCCGGCGATCGCCATGGCGGTGACGAGCCCCATCGCCAGTCCGGCATTCTGCGCGCCCAACGCGGGTACCAGGAGCGAGAACAGATGCGCGGTCAGGCCGATCTGCGCGAACAGCCCCAGCGCCATGCCGGCAGCCAATGTCAGGAACTTGCGGTCGCTCCAAAGCAGCGCGCGCGGTCAACGGCCGCG
Source organism: uncultured Alphaproteobacteria bacterium (assembly GCA_963788095.1). Lineage (GTDB taxonomy): Bacteria > Pseudomonadota > Alphaproteobacteria > Rhizobiales > Xanthobacteraceae > CAVTXS01. The sequence goes on from CAWBFP010000008.1 coordinate 99,287, forward strand.
CCGTCGGCGATGGGATCGGAGATTGCGGACTCCTCCGCGGGATCGTTGTCCGGTGCCAGCCCCATCGCTTGCGGGGTCCGCGACAACAGCAGGCCGGCAAGCACCCACGTGGTGATCGCCATGACGAGGCCGACTGCTGCCGCAGCCACGGTAAAGCCCAGCGCCTGCGATCGCCGCCGGCCACAGCGGCGAGAAGATCACGCCGCCGACGCTGCCGCCGTTGTAGGCCATCGCCAGCGCGGCGGGGCGCCTGCGCACGAACCAGGGCGAGACGATCGCATTGATGGCGGCGGCGCTCATCCCGCCCCAGCCCGCGCCGCTCAACACCGAGGCAACAAACAGCTGCCATGGCGCGGTCGCCACGGCCCAACCGGATAGCCCGGCGGCCAGGCAAAGGGCGCCAAGCTTCGTCACCGCCGGCGGCGCCCAGTCGGCGGTAGAAGCGTAGGCAGATTGGCGCCCACGACGGCGCCGATCAGGAAATGCACGGTGACGGCCGTCGAGATCAGGATGAGCGGCCATCCACGCGTTTCGCGAACGACGCTGAGAAAGACCGGCGGCCCGTAGAAGCCGATGCCCCAGCCGAACACCGCGATCACGAAGGCGGCAGCGACCACTCGCCAGCCATGGAACGTGATCGATCGTGTGTGTGCTGCCACGGGTGCCTCGACGCGCTGAGGCACGCATTCTGCCGAGGTCACCGCCGCCAATGCTTCGGTGGCGGCCGAAGGGTTGTAGTGCGCCGAGCCCGTAGTTGCGCCCGGCCAGAAATCGGGTCGGCATCGAAGGTTGAGGCGCCTATGCGTGGCCGCCAGGGATCCGCAGGCTCCGTGCCGCTTTCGTCGACACGGTTGCCGCACCTGGACCCGACGAAACCGATATCGAAAGCTTCCGCCGAATACGCGCGCGGCGCACTCTATGGCCTCGGTGCCGCCGGCATCTGGGCTGGCTGGATCGTCGTCGCTCGCCTCGGTGTCAATACGAGCCTTGACGCCATGGGACATCGCGGCGCTCCGGTTCGGCATCGGCGGGCTGATCTTGCTGCCCTACCTGATGGCGTCAAGCGGGCTTGCGATCGAGCGGCTGGGTTGGATCGGGCTTGCTGCCATCGTGCTCGGCTGCGGCGCACCGATGGTGCTTGCTCGTGAATGCTGGTCTGTTGTTCGCCCCTGCGGCGCATGCGGGCGCCCTGTTCTCAGGCGTGGTGCCGCTGATGGTCGCGCTGCTTGCCGCGCCGTTGCTGCACGAAGCCCTCACTCTGCGTCAGGAGAGCGTTGGCCTCGCGCTGATATCTGGCCGGCGTCGCCGGCATCCTCTGGAGCTCGGGCGGCGCCTTCGGTGCGCGAGAGAACATTGGCCATGTGTTGTTTCTTGCCGCCGCCCTGCTTTGGGTCTGGCTATACGGTTGCGATGCGCCGTGCGCGCCTCGACGGCCTCCAGGCCGCTGCCATTGCAGCCGTCGGCAGATGGCGCTCTACATGCTTGTTCTATTCCGTCGTTGCCGGCACTAGCTTATTCAAGGCTCCACCGGCCGACATCGCCCTGCAGGCATTCGTCCAGGGATTGCTCGCGGCGGTGGTCGCGCTCGTTCTCTACGGGCGCGCGGTGAGCATCCTTGGCGCGTCCGGCGGCGCGGCGTTCCCTGCGCTGTGCCCAGCGATGACTGCGGTGCTCGCCATTCCGATTCTCGGCGAGTGGCCTACTGACGGTGGATTGGGCCGCCGTCGCTCTCATCTCGGTCGGCGTTTACGTCGTCAGCGGGCGGGCCGCTGCACCTGCCTTCGACGCGGGAGATCAGAATAAAGCGGTGCGGGTCGACCGTGCAGGTCGACCCGCGCCGCCGAGGATCGGTTGAGCGCCGGCTTAGTTGTGGCCGGGCGTGCTGGCGTCGCTGCCGTTGACCAGGCGATCATACTGGCCCGGACCATAGTAGTTCTGCTGCGCGACCCAGCGCGAGCCGCGCTCCTGCGCGAGCGAAGGGGTGCCCGATGCGAGCACCGTGCCGGCAAGCGCGGCCGCGGCGGCGAAAAGTGCGAGTGTGCGTGTCATTTTCTTCTCCATCTGACATTCGGCGGCGGGCGATGCGACGCTAAAGAAAGCGCCCACGCGCGCCGCCATGGCGGGGAGATGGATGCAACACACCCGCATTAATAAGCGGCACCTGCCGAAAGCGGCATTCAGCGAGGGCGAATAACGCGTGCGTGAGGACGATGTGATGGGCGGTCGTACTGGCAATAGCCTTCGCCATAGGCGAGCTAACGGGGAAGACGAGCATGGCGCTCAGCGATTCATGTTTTGAGTTCCTCACTTCATTTGGCGAGGCGGCAAATGGCAAGCGAATGAGGCGCATTGGTACGCGCAGCCGGATCACCCGCTCGAGTATGGTCCCGAAGTCGATGCCCTTCGCTGGGCAGCGGCAGCGGTTGCGAAGAATCCCAGGGACATAGACGCGGGAGCTCGGCTGCTGAGGCTCGCACTGAGCGTCCAAACCTACTTTGACACGCATCCGCTAGACCCCGAACTCGAGAGCCGAATGGAAGAGATGCGGCAGCTCGTGAGGGCGATGCAGCGTGAGCTGACCGGGTCTGATGCTGAAGCCGTTCCGTACCTAATCAGAGATATTACGTCTGAGAGCCCTGAAGGGGAGCGGGCTGCGGGGAGGCTCAAGGAGATGTTGCCGAAGCTCGGCAAGGCTTCATATGACCTTGCGGTAAAGGTCATTGGGGACGTGGCGTCGTCTGCCGCGAAAAAAATACTAGGGATGTGAGGTATGCCCAGGCCAAATCGGTAGGCTTTGGCTCGAGCATTCCCAACAGCGGTCCCTCCGGCAGCGGGATGAACTCGGTCTCGCCCGGCACCGGCGTGAAGCGGCCGCTCTTCCAGTTCTCCTTCGCCTGCTCGATGCGCTCGCGGCGCGAGGAGACGAAGTTCCACCAGATGTAGCGCGGACCTTCGAGCGCGGCGCCGCCGAGAAACGGTGCTTTTCCCTAGTCATTGCGAAGCGCCAGCAACATCAGAGCAATCCAGACAGCCACACCGCCGACTCGGTTGCTTCGCTTCGCTCGCAATGACGGAGCGCGAGGTCGCCGCGACATAGAGCAAAACTATCTACCTAAACGATATTTTAGCTTGAGTTTCCATTTGCCCCGCCAAATAATCGATGCCGGCATCTCGTACCGCTACCGAGACGTTGTCGAGACCATCCGCTCAAGGCCGCCACCAGCGCGGCCGCTGAGACGAGCACGCGCGGAGCCTAACGATGCACGCCAACCCACTGATCGATCGACGCCGCCTGATGGCAACCAGCCTCGGCGCTCTCGCCGCCGTCCTGCTCGACCGCGGCGTTGGCTTGCGGGCGCAGACGCCGCCGGTGCGGCGCGAGGTGCACGACCCCGCGGCAGCGCCGATGCTTGCGCTCTACAAGCGCGCCATCAAGGAGATGAAGACACGGCCGGTATGGGATCCGACCAGCTGGTGGTTCCAAGCCGCTCTGCATTGGACCCCGGTCCAGAACGATGCGTTCGGGTGCTATGAGCTCGCGTGTTTCAATCAGCTGTTTCAGCCGCCGGCGGGGGCCGGGCCCGACGTTCTCGCTCGCATTGCGGCCTCGCGCCGCCTGGTCGCAGGCGACGTCCCCATCGATCCGAGCATCGGCATCGGTCGCGATCGCATCTGGGTGAAGTGCCCGCATCGTACCTACGACTTCCTCCCGTGGCACCGCGTCTACCTGTTCTTCTTCGAGCGCATCATCGAGAACGTGGTGGGCGAGCCGTTCGGCCTGCCCTACTGGAACTATCTCGACACACGGTTCCGCGATTTCCCCCCGCCGTTCCGCCCCGCCAGGGAGAGCGACGGCAGCGACAACCCGCTGTTCTATCCGGACCGCAGCCCGCTCTGCCGCGACCCCAACGATGCGTCGGTTCCCGCCGCCGAAAAACCGCTGATCCGCGATCAGGACTTGAACTGGCCCACCGCGGCCGAGCAGCGGTTCCTCGAGCGCGGGGACGTTCTCGGCCTCGACCGCGGGTTCTCGTTCCAGCTCGAGAGCGCGCCGCACGACCAGGTGCACGGCCGCATCGGGATCGTGGTGGGTGCGACCCCGTTCGGGATGGCGACGCCGGCGCTCGCCGGGCGCGACCCCATCTTCTACCTGCATCATTCCAATCTCGACCGGCTGTGGGAGTGGTGGCGCACGCAGCCGGCCGGACCGGAGGATCCGCCGCGAGATCCGAACTACATCTGGACGCAGGAGCCCTACCTGTTCGCGACCGCCGATATCCACAAGACCGGGTTCACCGCCCGCGAGTTGCTCGGCATGGTGAGCCGGTTCTATGCTTACGATACGCTCGACCCCGTTGCGGCTCCTCCGCCCGGCCCGGTCGCCGCCGTCGCCCGTGCGCAGGCGGCGTCCGCCGCCCCGACCCGCGTCGGCCGCAGCGGACCGCTGACGGTAGCCGGCGCTCCCGCAAGCACGCAGCTTGCCCCGACGCCGCAAGCGCCCGCGGCGTCCGAACGGCGCGACGCGGCCGCGCCCGCCGCGTCGCGCTGGTTCCTGCGCCTCGCCAGCCTGGATTCTCCCTCCGGCGCCGGCGTGTTCGACATCTATCTCGATCCGCCGGGTGCTGCATCGACGGAAGGCGCCCCGGCGGGCAGCTTCTCCCTGTTCGGCACACCCGAGCTCACGCTCGCTCCACACGCAGGTCACGGCGCGACCGCCACCGGGAACGAGAAGGTGATCGAAGTCACGCCGCGCATGCGGCAGCTGATCGAACGAGGCGTCAACCCGGCCGAGGTGCGCATCACGGTCGTCCCCAACCGCAGCAGCGGCGCCTCGACGGTGCGGATCGGGCAGATGGAGCTGTTCAGCCGCTAGCCCGCGCCGAGCTACTATCCCTCCGGCAGCGGGATGAACTCGGTCTCGCCGGGCACCGGCTTGAAGCGGCCGGTCTTCCAGTCCTCCTTGGCCTGCTCGATGCGCTCCGGCGCGAGGAGACGAAGTTCCACCAGATGTAGCGCGGGCCTTCCATCGCGGCGCCGCCGAGAAACATCAGCCGCGCGCCGCGCGCGGTCGCCTTGGCGGTGATGCGGTCGCCGGGACGGAAGATCAGCAGGCGCGGGCCCTCGAAGGTGTCGCCCGCGATCTCGACCTCGCCCTCGACCACGTAGATGGCGCGCTCCTCCTGGTCGGGATCGAGCGGCGCGCTGGCGCCGGCGCTCGAGCACGACCTCGGCATAGAGCCATGGCGAGTGCATCCCGACCGGCGAGGCGCGCCGAAGGCTGAGCCGGCGATCACGCGCGCCCAGACGCCGCCGTCCTCGACGACCGGCAGGCTCGCGGCGTCGAAGTGCTGGAACGACGGGTCGATCTCCTCGTGCGCGGCGGGCAGCGCGATCCAGCTCTGGATGCCGTACATGCCGCTCGCCGCCGTGCGCGCGCGCCCGGCCGGCGTGCGCTCCGAATGCGCGATGCCGCGGCCGGCGGTCATCAGGTTCATGGCGCCGGGCGTGATCTCCAGCGCGTTGCCCTCGCTGTCGCGATGCATGATGCGGCCGTCGAACAGGTAGGTGACGGTCGCGAGCCCGATATGGGGATGCGGGCGCACGTCCATGCCCTGCCCGGCGATGAACTGCACCGGGCCCATCTGGTCGAAGAAGATGAAGGGCCCGACCATCTGCCGCTTGCCGTGCGGCAGCGCGCGCCGCACCTCGAAGCCGCCGAGGTCGCGGGCGCGCGGCACGATGACGAGCTCGAGCGCGTCGCAGGAGTGCGTGTCGCCGAGGACCGGGTCCTCGAGGGCATCCAGCTCATGGGAAACTCCTATGC
>CAWBFP010000009.1:0-80841 GCA_963788095.1 uncultured Alphaproteobacteria bacterium
ATCGTGATTGTTCAGCAATGGCCTGATGTCCGCTTTTCCTCCAGTAGCGGCGCTAAAGTGGACATTCCGGAAAGTCTCAAACGGGCCAAAAGCCGTCGTAGGGCACAACGGGACCGTACCACGCACGGCCCACGCCCGGGCGGTCAAATGGATCGCACCGTCATCTTTTATCCGCAGATTTGCTCGAATGCGGTCGCGCAGTGCACCGCGGCGGTCTTCTGTAAGCGACGTGCAATATCCGGGCGCGGGAACTTGGCCGCCCATGAACGGACACCAGAAGTCGTCAAAATCCTTGAAAACTGTCGGAACGTCGATGGCAGACATCCACGCGATCAAGCCCTGCGCCGCGAAAAAGGGCGGCCAACGGCTCCATGGCCGACGGGAAACCGGCGGCCTTCGTCGAGCGCAATGGCGGCGGGGTCAAGCGCAACCGCTGCATCCGGGAATTCGGCGCATCATCTGCATCCCACCGGAGTAATCCCAGACGTATCCAGCAACGATGCCGCCAGAACGGGTCACTCGCCTCATCTCGCCCACCGCCTTGGCTTGGTCAAACAGAATTGATGACAAGGCCAGCGACCGTGGTGTCGATAGAACCAGTCAGAGACGGGTAGCGCCTCGGCGCTTCCTACCTGAAAATTTGCACGCCGGTCCGTGACCGTATGACGTGCGAACGAGAGGAAACCTTCGGAGGGATCGATGCCGATCACGCGACGCGGCGAATTGGTCTGAAGTATGACTTCGCACAGCGCGCCGGTCCCGCATCCGACATCGAGCCATTCCCCGTTGGCCGGCGCACCGAGCCACTTGAGGAACTCGCACGCAACCGGGCCGAACTCCAGCGCCCGACGTAGGGCTCATACGCGCCGCCGCTGGCCCACACATCCTTGCGTTCCGTAGCCACAGCATTGCCCCGACCGGTAACGGCGAGAGGTTACACCCAAGCTCCATCGGCGGGAAAGCGTGGTCAACGTCCGCTTGGGGTCTTGTGTCACGAGCATCGCCGATCCAAACGGTGGTGCGCAACTGTACGAGAGATGAAGGAGGGCCCTTCGAGGTCGGCAATCAGGTGTTGATCTCAAGCCACCGCAAGCTGCTGTCGTCAAAAGCGATGGTGGTGAACGTTGCGGAAAAGTCGGGACATGATTCCGGCAGGCGAGGTTGAGAGAGGCGAGCGCAAGCGAACCGCCGATGAAGTGTCGAAAGCGGATTAGGCGATGTCAAAACCGGGGGGTGACCCTTCCTCCGGGATCAGCTCGGGAGAACCCTGAAGCCTGCCTGAGCGGCATCCGGCATATAGGCGGCGCGAAGCTCAACCAGGCTCTTGTATGGAACGTGAGAACCTAGACGGCGATGGCAAGGGAAAAGGCACAAGTGGCTCAAACCGCGAGGCCGAAAGTACCGATGCGCCAGATAGGGACGGACTGCTTCGTAGTAGCGATGAAGCGGGGCAATGCCCGTGGAGCGAAGGGAGCGGGTCATCGCCATTTGGCTCGGGTCAACCGGCAACGGGAGGAACCCGATGTTCAATGGAAGGCGGCAGCCTTCGCGCGGTGGCACGAGCCGGATGACGCGAGAGTGTCAAGTCCGGTTCTGTGAGAGGCTCGGGGTGAAACTCCCCGGGCCTACTCGGCAACAGCGACGGATTGGTCCCACTTGTAACAGTTCCGCTCATCCCCCCAATAGCCGACATGCAAGCGGACATGCTGTCGCATTGGCTCTCGGCAGTCCGGACCCTCGCGCCGCAGCTAAAGAGGTCACCTATTCGATCACCTCGTCGGCGCGGGCGAGCAGCGTCGGCGGCACGGTGAGGCCGAGTGCCTTGGCGGTCTTGAGGTTGATGACGAGCTGAAATTTCGTGGGCTGCTCCGGGTAGCTCCGCTGCTTTCACCCCACGCATAGACGATCGACGTAAAAGCCGGCGCGCCGAAATATCGCTGCAGTGTCAGGTCCGTATGACATAAGTAGTCCGTCGCGGGCAAAATCGCTCCCTCACTATAGCTTGGCAGGTGCTGTGCGAGGGCAAATGCGGCGATCTCTCGCCGGCGCCGAAAGGTAACGGGAAGCGGGTGCACATATAACGCCTGCGGTAAATCCGCAGCGATGCTCGCCAGGGCTGGCTCAAAATCGCTGTCGGTCGCAAGTGACGCCGACGACAGGCTGATGCCGAGGCGCATCGCCCGTTTGCTCGGCGCGCTCAAAGCCAGTTCGTGACGCTGGGTTGTCGGACTGAAACAACACGCAAATGCGGCGCAACTCCGGCACCATTTCGCGCAAAAGCTCGAAGCCCTTCTCGCTGTCGGTCAGCTGGTTCGAAAGGCCGGTGACGTTGCCGCCGGGGCGTGCGAGCGAGGCGACAAGGCCCGTCCCCACGGGATTGGAGACTGAGAGCATGAGGATCGGGATCGTCGTGGTTCTCGCCTTCGCCGCAATCGTTGCCTGCGTGCCTACAGCAACGAACACCTCGATGTCGCCGCGGGAGACGGCTCTGCGGCGTAGGGGCCGTAGCGTTCAGGATGCCCCTCGACCCAACGGCCTTCGATTAGCAGGTTCTGGCCTTCGACCCAGCCATACTCGCGCAAGCCCTCCGAGAAGGCGCCCCAGGTCCTCTTGCCGGCCGGATCCGAGAGCGGCGGCGTGCTGGCCAGGTAGCCGATCCGGCGCGGCCTGGCACCCGTGGCTTGCTGCGGTAACGCCGGTCGCACCGCCATCCATGCGATCGCAGCGGGCGCGGTTAGCAGAAGCTGGCGACGCCTCATGCGTCTACCCCAGGCATTTGGAACGGCGAGACTATAGCACTCTAGGAGGGATGCGAGTGGACTTTCCAGGCGCGTTGTTGGGGCGACGGCCGAAGTCCGCTCAGGGTCCCCCCTCAAAATCCTTTTTCAACAGATCGACCGAAATGCGAAGAACTCAGCGAGCATATTCCTTCCGGTTTCGCCTTTAAACGGAATTCTGATCTGCAGTGTCGGCCAACAGTGCGCTGATCGCCCTCGACACCTCCTGCGTGTCGGTCGCCTTAGCATCGTCGAGCCAGGCGGTTCGAACCAACATTGAGATGATGGCTTCGTTGATCTCGACCGGGTATACGGCCGTCCCCGCCCGTCGCCGAGCCGCATGCCTAGCAACACGGGCCCAATTCAGGATAACCTTACGCGCTACGGCTACCATCGATCTTTAAACGCGCGATGTGACACGGGCCAGGGTGGATCTAGACGCGGACCACGTTGAGTGATACGGACAGACTTGTTCCGCCACTTGTGCGCCGGCACGAAAAGCCAGTCCCTCGGTCTACCGTGCAAATCCAAGGACGTGATGAGGCGAGGACGATAGGCGGAGCGAACTGATTTGAGTTGAGTAAGGTGGCGTTGGATGTGGTATTCTGGGACTTTAAGTGCGCGTAGGCGGGTTTCAATTTCCGTGAGGTGAGGGCGCATATTTTCATCCAGTTTGGCTAAATGCTCGGCTAGTCGCTCCCAGGCCTTGCGCTCCTCCTGGGTCTGTCCTTTGCGGTGAAGTTGTTGCAGGCGGCGGAACGTGCCCGTGAATAGAGAGCTTGCGGGTTGATCATCCATTCGGAGTGGGAGGTGTTCACGTATCACCCGCCACCCAGTCCGATTTGGGTTGCCGTGCTTATCGAAGAGGGGCCAAACTGCCACTACCGTTCACCCTGGTTACCCACCCCTTTTAACATACTGCATTAAGCCCGTACCGTACTTCGTACCGGGGGCGTACCGGGGTCGTACCGTACTTTAAAAGCGTAGAAACTCCTGCAGCCCAGGCTCGTACCGTAGTACCGTACTTTGTAAGGCCCCGGGGGGTAGTAGTGTCTCCATTGCTCACTTATTCCCCGTAGGTGCGATTTGGCACGTTACCTTTTAGGCACTTTTGAAGAGTCAACTCCCTTACCCCCGCTGCAAAGTACGGTACTACGGTACGAGCCTGCAGCACAGGGACTTCCTCGTTTACAAAGTACGGTACGAAGTACGGTACGGGGATTACAAAGTACGGTACGAAGTACGGTAGCCCGGTTTAGGCATCTTGATCCTCAGTCTCGTCTTCCAGATAACGCTCCCAAGTCTCCTCAAAATCAACTCGCGCGTAACCGCGGACCTTTCTTCCCTTGCGCCCATCGGGATACAAGTCTTTCGGGAAGATGCCATAGTCAGTCAATAGATCGGCTAGCTTACGTTCGGTCAATGGTTTACCACCCCGTTGAAACGTTGCCCAAGGCTTCTCAGGGTCTTCGGTGAGTTCTTTAACGGCGTCCTTTGAGGAAATGTCGGGACTATCACCTAACAGTTGGCGCATGTCACGCAGCAGTTCCAGGCCGTAGGACTTGCGCGTCCTCGGGCGGTTCTCGATCTCCGTTGCCGCTTGCCGTGCCTGCTTTGCTGCATCAGGGCCGGCGAGTTCAGCAATAGCCAACAGCAACCACCAATTCTGCCGAGTGCGATTATAGAACCCTTCAGGGATAGTAGGCTAGCCGTACGTAAAGCCTCAGCATAGTCAGCGGCCCAACGCCGCAGCTTACGCCGCAGCACTGCGAACGCTTCGTTGTCCTCGTTCTTGAAGTCGGCTACCACCTCATCAGGCGTCTTACGACGCAGGATCAATGCAAGCGTGCGTGACAAGGTAGTGTCTGGCAACTTCATGCCCTTAAGTCCGACCGCCTTTGGCGCGAACGTAGAATACAGCCTGGGATCATGTGTTTCCGGATCACAGCGGATGATGCCGCTACCGCGCGTCCACCCAGAATTCACTACTTGACGCAGGTCATCATTCATGGTCTCGGCCTCATCGATGATGAAGGTAGGCCGCCATTTGGTAAGTGAGCGGAACAGTGCTGGTCCACTGATGTCAACACTAGGTAAGCCACGATACGCCAGATAGCCGATGATGTTCAGCAGGGTTGTCTTGCCGCAGTCGGGCTCGGCCGAGGTAGGCAGCAGGATTGGGCTATGGGTGGCAATATCATGGACATAGGTCTGCATGATCCACAGCGCGGGGACAATGGAGCGCTTACCCAACGTCGCTACATAGCGGGTAATCTCAGCTTCGATTTCCCGCAGTAACATATCGGTATTCACCGGCTCGGGCCAAGGCTCGCCCTCCCAGTACGGAAACAACCCAGCCGGCGCCTTTGTAGCGTCGCTTGGTGCTGCCTCCTCCTCCTTGCCGGCGGCTTTGACCCGGCGGTCCAACTCGCCCACACGTATTTGGCGTCTTTCAGTTGTGCCAGCAGTCGCTCGTAAGCGACGCGGTCAGCTTGATAGAGCACAGCTAGCTCTTTGATCATCCTTTCCCAAAGGCGGAATGTGGGTCCCTTTGCAGTATCCACGCCAAGAACTCGTCGGGCGTGACCGCTAGGCCGATGTCCTCCTTGATGGCTTCGTGCCACTGCTCCGCCGTTCCGCCTGCTTCAATGAAGCAAGCGGCTAGGTCATTGAAATCCGTTTCTTGGTCCTCACGGGCCTCCAAGAGAAACCACGGGCGCGCTATCTTCGCGTTAGCGGCACGGGCAGCTTGCAGTCCCTTGAAGAAACCGGGATTGTCGGCGGTTTTCCAATCATCATCAACCGCAATGATGATCTCGGGATCGTGCTGCTTCTGACGTCGCTCAGCCACGCGACCCCCGCCGGCATCTAGCTTCACGCGCGCGCGCCAAAGCTCGTCGTCCATGGCGTTGAAGTCGCGCCGCACCAGCGTGGCTACGTTGGTAAGGTTGCCGGCGTTGAAGGCGACAACAGTTTCGCAGCGCACAGCCTCGTGCAGCGTTGCTGCCGTTGCGAAGCCTTCCGCAATGATGATCCGCTCCTGGTCCTTTACTTCGTCGGTGATGGTAAAGAAGCATCCGGCCGCGCGACCACCAGCTACAAACCACTTGTCACCGTTAGCGTTGATATATTGGAGATTCACGATCTCAACGTCCGGATCGTACACAGGTACCAGCAAGTTGCCGTATTTTTTCACCCGCAGGCAATGCGGCTTGATGTTCTTACGTTTAAGGTACGGATGGTCAGGCGGGCCGGCGTAGCCGCTTCCCACTCGTTCTGAGCACGCCATTTGGCTTTTTCGCGTGCCTCGGCTGCGAGTTCCTCGGCCTGCTTACGTGCCTCCGCCAGCCAACGGTCGAGTTCCTGTTGTTCCGCTTCAGTAAGCGGACGCGTAGTTTTGCCCCGCCAGAACGTTGGCTTGTCAGAGCCGTTGGTCCAGTTGCGGAACAGGGCGCAAGGCGCTGGCCCGCCGGTACGTAATAGATAGCTGCCCGACGTGTTGTCCCGTGGCTTGTTGGCAGCATTGCATCGATGCCATCCGCCGTCGGCGACCAAATCCTTACCTTCAATTAAGGTCAGCTGTTCGCCGGCCATTGCGGCCAGCAGGTCTTTCATTTGCGCGGGGTCAATAGTCATCACCAAACCCTTTCCGGTCGCAATTCTCCCTTGCGGGGGCCACTTTCTTTTAATCAGGCAGAATGACGCGCCGTTTCCTGCCAGGCTTGTCCTCCGCTCGCGCGCCGCTTCAGCGCATCGCGCCAAAGCCTCGACTTGAAGTGCTCAATCGCCGCGCGGGAGCGGAAATTTCGGCCGCAAATCTGTATCGCTGGCGGGAAGCCGAGGCCGGGGTCGCGCCCCCAGCGATGAAGCGTCATTCGCGTGATCGCGAACTCGCGACACACCACCCCGTCCGGCACCAGCAGAGTCGGCGCGGCGGCCGGAGTGACGGCAGCATTCTCGGTCGGCGTTGAAGCGCACCTCGTTACGAAACGAGGCGTATTGATGCCCTGCGTTTTAGACCCAAGGTGGAACTATTTTCGACCCGGGTTGGCCCCGCCTGTCTTGGCCATCGCTGCCTTAACGTCCCGGCACTGGCGACGGAGATCAGCTCAGGGGGTCGCCGAAAAGCACGGCCGCCAGTTTGCAGAACTTGCCCTTGGGCGTTATGGCCAGCGGTAGGCCGTGCTTCACGAGCAGCTTCGCCGCTGCTTCGGCGGCGTATTTTCGGTCCGCCGGGTTGCGCCGCGGGGGGTCTAATTTTTTGCTGGCGATTGCCTCAACTTTTTCCGCCCACAGTTCCACATCGAATTCATAGTACGGCAATACGTATTTTGCGTCGTCAGCCAAGTCGGGCTGCTTCATCGTAGCATTCAGCCGCCGCAGTGCCCGCGCCAACTGCCGCGCTGCTTTCTTCTGTGCTTTGGTGCGCGTGCCGTAGCCCCCGCTGAGCGCCAGTTCCCGCCCGCCGCGCCGCTCCAATGGCATAGTAAATATTCCAGTAGTCACTATCCATCTCGCGGGTGCCCTTGCCGCCAAGGATCTGCCGCGCCTTCTTAATCAGTTCAGCGTGCTTGGCCTTCATGCCCGCCCCGCAACGGCACGATCTTGCCGGGCGCGGCGCTTGCCAGCCCTGCCACGTGCTGCGCCCAGCGCAGTAGCGCCGCCGTAACCTCCTCGGTCATCGGGTCACGCTGATATATTCCGGCCACGCCCCCGTAAGCGCCGCTCACGTGGTTTAGTGCGCGCTCAATTACTTCGGTTGGCACGCCCAGCCTCTGCATTCCGCTCGCGCATGTCCGTCTCAGATCATGAATACGCCAGGGCTTCACGTTCGGCATTTGCGCATCTAGTCGCGGTTTCCCTTTCGACCAACCGGAAATCTTCCTTCGCCCGTTAGTCGTGAACACGAAGCCCGCACCCTCGATCACCGGCAACGCAGCGATTATCTCGCGCGCTAACGGAGCCAAAGGCACGACAAGCCCTCTGTGGTTTTTTGTGCGCGTGCCGGGCACCGTCCATGTCGTGCCGTCGGCGCTAAGGCTCGTGGCGCATGCCGGCCACTTCGTTTTTCCGGGCTCCGGTAACAGCATCAGCTGATTGCCGCCAAACGGCGCGGCAACCGCATCGCAGGCGCGCCAGAAGGCAGCGATCTCGGCGTCCGACAACACGCGGTCGCGTGCAGGCGGGGCACTGGGCCGCCAGACCCCGGCACAGGGGTTGGACGGCACACGGCGGTGACGCGCCAACCAGCCGAACAGCACCGACAACGCGGCGTAAATCTTCCTGCCGCGCGACTCGCTAGTGCCGCCGTTACGCCGCTGTAAGCCGGGCACGCCGTGCTTGCACGCTCGGTTACGACGGCGTGGATGGCGTGGCCATCAATGTCTGCCGGGGCTTGTCTGCCCATGTGTCAGCTAGGCTGCCTTTAAACACTGTCGGCGGTGTGGTTGCCGGGTCGCTACCTGCCGGCCAGTCCAGCCCTAGAAGCCCTTGCGTCGTCCCGAAACCGTCGTGGCCTCGTGTCCGCCTCCGCGTTTTGTGGTCCGCAAAGAACTCGCGCGCCGCAGCGCCAAAGGTGTTCCCCGCCGCGTCACGCGCTGCGCGCTCACTGCCGTGTTCGCCGCCTTGCGCTCGGCGATTACGTCCTTCCCATTGCGCGCTGGCGGTGCACTTCGGCGGCTAGGCGCCGTGCAGAGGCAAGGCTTAGTGGGGCGCCGATCACGGCTCTTGCCGGTGCTCTGTGCCCGATAAGTCTACCGGCCCCAACGTCACTTTGGCGGCGCGCCCGTCGGGCCGGCGGAAGCGCATAATCCAGGCTTTTGCGCCGCTGGGGTGGATCACCAACCTTAGACTGGGCGCGCCGGCGTCCGGTATCTCACGCGGCGTGTCGGCGGGCCGGTACTTAGCCACGGCGGCGGCCGTCAGCGTTTTGCGCATGGGCGGGCACCTCCAGGTAAACAGCGGGTAAACGCGGCGTAGCGATATGGGCCGTTACGCCGCGTTACCTAACGTACCGTATCAAACGGCTATAACAAAAGGGTTTTTTCGGTCCTGGGCTCGGGAAATGTTACGGGTAGTAAGGGGTCGTTAGCGTGGGGCCCCGGGCTCCAAAACCGGGGGTTGGGGGTCGAAGTCCCTCCACTCCTGCCAACGATTTCAAACGGCTGGCAGTTTCACCGCCATATTGCGCTGCGCTCTTCAGAACCCTTATCCTCCCAGAGTCCTATCGGTCCTGATTCCAAAAGGAATAAAATCAATAAAAAAACTTCCCGATCGAACGGCGTGGAAGCCATCGTGAAATCAGCTCTTGCTCCGAGAGCGCACCGCACGGCCCTGGCGCTCGGCGCCGCCCTCATGGCCAGCGGCTGCGACCTGAGCCATGCCCCCATCCTCGATCCCAAGGGGCCCATCGCGCTGGCCGAGCGCGACCTGCTGTTCACGGCGTTCTTCGTGATGTTGATCGTGGTCATCCCGGTCTTCGTCATGGCGTTCCTGTTTGCCTGGCGCTACCGAGCTTCCAACCGCAACGCCAGCTACGCTCCCGACTGGTCCTATTCGGTCGGCATCGACGTGGTGATCTGGCTGGTGCCGGCGCTGATCGTCATCGCGCTCGGTGTCCTGTTGTGGACCTACACGCACAGGCTCGATCCCTACAGACGGATCAATTCGGCAATGCCGCCGCTCGAGGTCGAGGTGGTCGCGCAGGACTGGAAGTGGCTGTTCATATACCCGGCGCACGGGATCGCGGCCGTCAATCAGCTGGTGTTTCCCAGCCGGACGCCGCTCAGTCTGCGGATCACCTCGGATACGGTCATGAACTCGTTCTTCATCCCGGCTTTGGGCGGGCAGATCTACGCGATGGCCGGGATGCAGACGCGATTGCAGCTCCTGGCCGACGCGCCTGGGAAATTCATGGGCCGAAACACCCAGTACAGCGGCGCCGGCTTTGCCGACCAGCACTTCCAGGCGATTGCCGCGGCGCCCGAGGAGTTCGACGCCTGGGTGACGAAGGTCAAGCAATCGCCGGACAAGCTCGATGCCGCCGCCTATCGGGCGCTTGCCGCGCCCAGCCGCGGCCATCCGGTGACGTACTATTCGGCGGTCGACCCAAAGCTGTTCGACCAGATCATCGCAAGATACACCCGCGGCCGGGCGCACGCCGGTCACCCGCCCGCCCGCTAGCGCATGTCCCAGAAAAGCAGCAACCGGTTTTGCGAAAGGGACGGGCGCCACTTAACAATTCCAGAGCGCGTCCCGATAGAACCTAGGGCGCATTCCGATTCAGCCAATCGGGATGCGCTCTAACCGCCCGGAGATTTCAAGATGCTCGGCAAGCTGACCATCGATGCTTTGCCGTTCTACAGCTGGGTCGCGATGGGCGGCGCGTTGGTCACGGTCGGCGGCGCGCTCGTCGTCATGGCGGCGATCACCTGGTTCGGGTGGTGGCGCACGCTGTGGAGCGAGTGGTTGACCAGCGTCGACCACAAGCGCATCGGCATCATGTACGTGACCCTGGCGCTGATCATGCTGATGCGCGGCTTCGTCGACGCCATCATGATGCGCGCCCAGCAGGCGATCGCGCTCAACTCCGACGGCTACCTGCCGCCGGACCATTTCGACCAGATCTTCAGCTCGCACGGCACCATCATGATCTTCTTCATGGCGATGCCGTTCCTGACCGGGCTGATCAATATCGTGGTCCCCCAGCAGATCGGCGCGCGTGACGTCGCCTTCCCGTTCCTCAACTCGGTGAGCCTCTGGCTGACCGCCGCCGGCGCCGGGCTGGTGATGGCGTCGCTGGTGATCGGCAAGTTCTCGACCGCGGGCTGGACCGGCTATCCACCCTATTCGGGCGCGCAATACAACCCGGGCGTGGGCGTCGATTACTGGCTGTGGGCGATCCTGATCAGTGGCGTCGGCACCACGCTGACCGGCATCAATTTCGTCGTGACCATCCTCAAGCGACGCGCCCCCGGCATGACGTTGATGCGGATGCCGCTGTTCACCTGGACGGCGTTCTGCAGCAGCATCCTGATGGTGTTCGCTTTTCCGGCGCTGACCGTGGTGTGCGCGCTGCTCGCGCTCGATCGCCTGCTCGGCATGCACTTCTTCACCAGCGGCGACGGCGGCAACATGATGAACTACCCCAACCTGTTCTGGATCTGGGGCCACCCGGAAGTCTACATCCTCATCCTGCCGGCCTTCGGCATCTACTCGGAGGTGGTCGCGACGTTCTCCGCCAAGCGCCTGTTCGGCTACGAGTCGCTGGTCTATGCCACCGCGGCGATCGCCTTGCTGTCGTTCACGGTCTGGCTGCACCACTTCTTCACCATGGGCTCGAGCGCCAACGTCAATGCCTTCTTCGGCGTCGCCACCATGATCATCGCGGTCCCAACCGGAGTGAAGGTGTTCGACTGGCTGTTCACCATGTACCGCGGCCGAATCCATTTCCATCCATCGATGCTGTGGACCCTGGGCTTCATCGTGACCTTCGTCATCGGCGGCATGACCGGGGTGCTGCTGGCCATGCCGCCCGCCGACTATCTGATGCACAACACCACCTTCCTGGTCGCGCACTTCCACAACATGCTGATTCCCGGCGCGCTGTTCGGCTATTTCGCCGGATACATGTACTGGTTCCCCAAGGCCTTCGGCTTCACCCTGGACGCGCGCTGGGGCGCGCGGTCGTTCTGGTGCTGGCTGATCGGCTTCTATCTCGCCTTCATGCCGCTCTACATCCTGGGCTTCATGGGCATGCCGCGCCGCATGGAGCACTACAACGTCGCCGCCTGGCAGCCGTACCTGATCGTTGCCGCGGCGGGCGCCTGCCTCGTGCTGCTCGGCATCGCCTGTCTGGTCGTCCAGCTTTTGGTCAGCGTGCGGCAACGGCAGCAGGCGCTCGATCTCAGCGGCGACCCGTGGAACGGCCGCACCCTGGAGTGGCTGACCGCATCGCCGCCGGCGCCCTACAATTTCGCCGTGCCGCCGCAGGTCCGCGATATCGACGCCTTCCACGACATGAAGGCGCGCGGCGTCGCCTATCACCGACCGGACCGCTACGAGGACATCAGCATGCCGAAGAACACGGGCGCCGGCGCCATTCTGGGCGGTCTCGCCTTCGTGCTCGGGTTCGGAGTGGTGTGGCAAATCTGGTGGCTGGTCGGCGTCTGCGCCCTGGGCATGTGGGTCGTCGTCATCGCGCGCACCTTCGATGACGATGCCGAATACCGCCTGCCCGCCGCTGAGGTGGAGAAGATCGAGCAGCAGCGCTACCAGGCGCTGGAGAGCGCGGCTCGCTTGCGGGTGGCGGGCAAGCCTTATTTCGCAACGCAGCGGCTGCAAGAGCGCGTGACATGACCGCCGGAGCATCCGTCGCGGCCGCGGGGCCGCCGGCCCACGCGCCGGCGGAGTCGGACGTGCACGAAGAGCGCGCGTTCGGGTTCTGGCTCTATCTGATGAGCGACGCAATCATCTTTTCGCTGCTGTTCGCGACCTATGCGACCATGGTCCACAACACCGCCGGCGGCCCGAGCGGCAAGACCCTGTTCAGCCTGCCGAACGCCTTCGCCGAGACCATGCTGCTCCTGTTCAGCAGCATCACCTTCGGCTTTGCGTCCCTGGCGATGAAAGCCGGGAAGACCGCGGGCGTGCTGGCTTGGCTCATCGTCACGTTCGCACTCGGGCTCGGATTCGTCGGCCTGGAGATCCGCGAGTTTCACGGTCTCATTCAGGCCGGTGCCGGTCCTGACCGCAGCGGCTTTCTGTCGGCCTTCTTCGCCCTGGTCGGCACCCATGGCCTGCACGTGAGCTTCGGCCTCGTCTTCATCCTCATCATGATGAGCCAGGTCGTCATCAAGGGAATGACCGCGCCGGTGGCCTCCCGCTTCCTGCGGCTTGGCCTGTTCTGGCATTTCCTCGACATCGTCTGGATCGGCATTTTCTCGGTCGTGTATCTGCCAGGGGTGCTCTGACATGGAACGCGCGAGCAGCGGCGACGCTCACGGCCTCAAGTCGTACCTGATCGGCTTCGCGCTGGCGCTCGTTCTCACTGCGATTCCGTTCGCGCTGGTCGCCACCAACGCGCTGCCGAAGCCGCACACCTTGATCGTCATCGGCGTCGCCGCAGCCATCCAGGTGCTGGTGCACCTGCGCTATTTCCTGCACCTCGATCTCGCCACTACGCCGCGCGAGAACCTGGTGGCGATCGTGTTCGCCGCCATTCTGATCTTCATCATGGTCGGCGGCAGCTTCTGGATCATGCTCGACCTGCACCGTCGCATGGCGATGGCAAGTCCGCGCCTTGCTGCGACGGAATTGTTCAGCGCTTCACCGCGCTGAACACGAGTGCCTGCAACGGCATTCGTGCCGGTAGGCGGGAGCAGACCTTCAGGTGTTGAGAACCGCACGTCCGCTTCTGACCGATTGTTTTGAAAAGTCCGTATTGGAGGCACGGTCCAAATCAGCTCAAGTCAAACCGAGATCAAGGATCGCTGTGGCTGGCCTCACAATTCCATTTGCTTCGCGTGCGCCTGATCGACGAAAGCGGCCGACATGGCAAGCGACACGAAACCGGCTGATCCCGGTGTTCATGGCGCGCACTCTCCGCTCGCCGTGGTTTGCAACTTTGCGAAACCGTAATCCCGCCGACAGCGTGGCGTAACGTGGCAGCCCTTATGTTCCCGGCCGGACGGTGCCGCTGCGCACCGAAGCAGAGGGAGTTCCACATGAATTCGACCAAAGATTCCACCGGGCGCGGCCTCCTCGCCGCGCGCCGCGTCGCGTTGCTGGCCGGCGTCGCCGGCCTGGGTGCCGGCGTGCTGATCAACGGCATGCTGCCGCAAGGAAACGTGGCGCTGTTTACTCCGGCCTACGCCCGGACCATGGCGCATTCGGCCGGCTTCGCCGATCTCGTCGAGAAGGTGAAGCCCGCCGTGATCTCCGTCCGCGTCAAGAGTAACGGCGGCGCAGAGTTGACGAATTTCGGCAGCGACAACCCGATGCTGCGCGATTCGCCGTTCGAGCGTTTCTTTCGCCGCTTCGGAATGCCCGATGGCATGAATCCCAACATGCCGCACGGACCGAAAACCACGGGCCAGGGCTCGGGCTTCTTCCTGTCGGCGGACGGCTACGCGGTGACCAACCACCACGTCGTCGACAAGGCGGAGAGCGTCGAAGTGACGACCGACAACGGCAAGACCTACACCGCCAAGGTGATCGGCACGGATCCCAAGACCGATCTCGCCCTCATCAAGGTCGACGGTCGAGGTGATTTTCCCTTCGTCAAGCTCGCCGAGAAGACCTCCCGCATCGGCGACTGGGTGGTCGCCGTCGGCAATCCGTTCGGCCTCGGCGGCACCGTAACGGCCGGCATCGTCTCGGCGCGCGGGCGTGACATCGGCGCCGGTCCGTATGACGACTTCATCCAGATCGACGCGCCGATCAACAAGGGCAATTCCGGTGGGCCGACCTTCGACATCGACGGCAACGTGATCGGGGTCAACACGGCGATCTTCTCGCCCTCCGGCGGATCGGTCGGCATCGGCTTCGCGGTTCCCGCCGACACGGTGAAGTCCGTGGTTGCCCAGCTCAAGGACAAGGGTGTCGTCACGCGTGGATGGATCGGCGTGCAGATTCAGCCGGTGACGGCGGACATTGCCGACGGCCTGGGGCTCAAGAAGGCGGAAGGCGCGCTGGTGGTCGAACCGCAGCCCGACAGCCCCGCCACCAAGGCCGGCATCCTCGCGGGCGACGTCGTCACCGCGCTCAATGGCGAGACGATCAAGGATGCTCGCGATTTCGCCAGGAAGATCGGCGCCATGGATCCGGGTTCCACCGTCAAGCTCGCCGTGTTGCGCAAGGGCGAGACGAAGACGCTGTCGATGACGCTCGGTGAGTTGCCGCAGGAGCGCCAGGCCCGTGCGGCTGCCGAGAAAGGCGAGACTGCGGGAAGCAACGCGCCGCGTGTCGGGTTGATGCTCGCGCCGGCCAGCAAGGTGGCGGGTGCCGGCGGCGAAGGCGTGGTCGTCATCGGGGTCGACCCCGACGGACGGGCCGCCGACCACGGCGTCAAGACCGGCGACGTCATTCTCGATGTCGGCGGCAAGGCGGTCTCGACGCCGGCCGAGGTCCGCAAGGTGCTGGCCGATGCCCGCGCCAATGCCAAGCGCACGGTGCTGATGCGGGTGAAGTCGGGCGAAGCCACACGGTTCGTCGCCATCCCGATCGCCGGCGCTTGACCGGGATCGGGCTCCGTCGCTCATGCCGGGGCGGAGCTCGGAGGGAGCGGCTTAGACGGCATGGCCGCTCCCTCGCCGCCACTGCCCGCGCCCAGTCGTGTGCCCGCCCGTGTCATTGCGGCGCGGTCCGGCTGGGGGCGGGCCCGCGGTGCCACGGAAAACAAGGCTGACGACCAGCGCCACCGCCGCCAATCGCTACCTGCCGGCCGCGCGCGCCAAGATGGCGGTCATGAGTTGCGCCGGCGTCTGATTGGCGGCCGCCGCTTGGCTCCTGAGCTCCCTGTAGACGGCCGGCGGAAGCGGGACGTTGGCGATGATCAGTGACCCCTGCGGGATCGTCTCGGCGGCGAGCTGCTGGCGCAGGATCGCATCGAACTGCCGCATGCGATGCCATTTTTCACTGGTCGTCAACTGCGGCGCGTTCGCCACCAACGGACAATATGCGGCGATCAGGGCATTCGTCAGTTCTGTGTACGAGATATTGGGCCGCTCGATCTGCAGCCGGTTGATCGCATCGTAGACTTCGTTGGCAAGATCGACGCTGTTCGCGCTCGCCACGAACTGCGGCTGCTTGAGGTCGGCCAGAAGGTTGGGCACCGCGCCGGGGCCGACCTCGGGGCATTCGAGGCCCGCAGCGCGGGCGGGAGTCGCCAGGCAGCCGAGGAAACCGCCCAGGAGCAGGACGGAAGCGATGCGCCTGCCCCGCGGCGGCAGAGCAAATCTCTGTGCCATCATTGCGCGATCCTTCATGCAGCTGTTGCCAGCCGGCTGTTTCGGGTACCGAATCGATACGCTCGCCTCGCATCCCCGGCAAGGCTTGAGATCAGGCTCTTGAGCGGTTCGAACATTGCTGCCCTCGCATTGGGAGGTGTTACCCATGTGTCCGGAACGAAAGTCACCAATGTCGCAGGCCGCTCAACGTGGGCGGCGTGCGCCGGCGCCGGCAACGCCTTGATTTTACCGGTGGGCCGCAGTAGGTAACAGGCCTCGCTCGGCGGCCCGGTGACGGACTTCCGCCAGCTTGAGTTTCCCAAAACGGGCCCTGTTGGCCTCAATCCCCGAAAGGGGATCGGGTGACAACGGGGCATGTGAGATCGAAGCGCGCGAAGTCCTGTACATGGCGAAGATCAGCCCGTTCAAGTTCCTGCAGGAGGTCCGCTCGGAGACCGAAAAGGTCACCTGGCCGACGCGGCGCGAGACGGTGATCACCACCGGCATGGTTTTCGTCATGGTCTTGCTCGCCTCGATCTTTTTCCTGATAGCGGATCAGATCATCCGGATTGCGGTCACCTTCGTGCTGGGCATCGGCGGCTAAAATGGCATTGGCAGAAGCAAAGGCGAAGCGTTGGTACATCGTCCACGCCTACTCGAATTTCGAGAACAAGGTGGCGGATTCCATTCGCGAACAGGCGAAGCAGCGCCACCTCGACCATCTGTTCGAAGAAATCATGGTGCCGAAGGAAAAGGTGGTGGAGGTTCGGCGCGGGCGGAAGGTGGATGCCGAGCGCAAGTTCTTCCCCGGCTATGTGCTGGTGAAGATGGACCTTACCGACGAGGCCTATCACCTCATCAAGAACACCCCCAAGGTCACCGGCTTCCTGGGAACCGACAACAAGCCGATGCCGATCTCCGAGGCGGAGGCCGGCCGCATCCTGCACCAGGTGCAGGAGGGCATCGAGCGCCCGAAACCCTCGGTCACGTTCGAGATCGGCGAGCAGGTACGCGTCTCGGACGGCCCGTTCGCCTCGTTCAACGGGGTGGTAGAGGAAGTCGACGATGCCCGCTCGCGGGTGAAGGTCGCAGTGTCGATCTTCGGGCGCGCAACCCCGGTGGAGCTGGAATTCGGACAGGTGGAGAAGCTCTGACGACAGGTGTCGGGATGGATCCGACGTGGGAGGAAAGTCCGGTTGCCAGCCGGCAGCTTCCGCACCACGGCCCCTAAACTGGTCGCTTAAGAGCGACCGCTAGGAGACTGAAGTGGCAAAGAAAGTAACTGGGTACGTCAAGCTGCAGGTGCCAGCGGGCAGCGCCAATCCGTCGCCACCGATCGGACCGGCGCTCGGGCAGCGTGGGCTCAATATCATGGAGTTCTGCAAGGCGTTCAACGCCCAGACGCAGAACATGGAGAAGGGAGCGCCGATTCCCGTTGTCATCACGGTGTATCAGGATCGCTCGTTCGCTTTCGAGATGAAGACGCCGCCGGTGTCCTTCTTCCTCAAGAAGGCGGCGAACATCCAAAGCGGCGCGAAGACGCCGGGACGCGGGGCGGTCGGCTCCGTCAGCAAGGCGCAGGTCAAGGAGATCGCGCAGCAGAAGATGAAGGACCTCAACTGCGACACGGTGGAAGCCGCCATGCGCATGGTCGAAGGCTCGGCCCGCTCTATGGGTCTCGAGGTGAGGGGGTGAGGCGATGGCACAGCATGGCAAGCGCACGATGAAAGCGCGCGATGGCATCGATCGCGAGAAGGCCTACCCGCTCCCGGAGGCGGTGAAGATGGTGAAGGCGCGGGCGAAGGCGAAGTTCGACGAAACGATCGAAGTCGCCATGAATCTCGGGGTCGATCCGCGACACGCCGACCAGATGGTGCGCGGCGTGGTCAACCTCCCGAACGGGTCCGGGCGCACCGTGCGGGTGGCGGTGTTTGCCCGCGGCGCCAAAGCGGAGGAGGCCTCGGCTGCCGGGGCGGACGTGGTCGGGGCGGAGGATCTGGTCGAGAAAGTGCAGGGCGGAGCGATCGACTTCGACCGCGTGGTCGCGACCCCCGATATGATGCCGCTCGTCGGGCGCCTCGGTAAGGTTTTGGGCCCGCGCGGCCTGATGCCGAATCCCAAGGTCGGCACCGTGACGATGGACATCGCCAACGCCGTCAAAGGCGCCAAGGGCGGCTCGGTCGAGTTCCGCGTGGAGAAGGCCGGAATTGTGCAGGCCGGCGTAGGCAAGGCCTCGTTCGCCGAGGACAAGCTGGTCGAAAACATCCGCGCATTCGCCGACGCGGTGCAGAAGGCAAGGCCTGCCGGCGCCAAGGGCACCTTCGTGCAACGGGTCGCGATATCGTCCACGATGGGGCCGGGCGTGAAGGTCGAGCCCTCCACGCTCGCCGGAAGCGCCAGCAGCGGTTGAGCGCCGCCTTGTTCGGGCCCGGGGTGCTTTAGCTGCCCCAGGGGCGGCATCCCAGGCTATCAGGCCAACAGATATTTGGCGCCGGTGCGGACGTGCCGGCGCCGAGCACGCCCTACGGCATCGGGATGTCAGTCACGTATTTCGGCACCTGATAGCCCTTCTGTACGGCGGGCCGGTTGGCGATCGCCACGTACCAGCGCTTGACGTTTGGGTACTGGTTCAGGTCGATCGTCTGCCACTCGAACCGCGAGATCCAGGGCCAGATCGCGATGTCGGCGATCGAGTAGCCGTCGGCAACGTATTCGCGGTTGGCGAGTTGCTTGTCGAGCACGCCGTAGAGCCGGTGAGCCTCCTTGAGGTAGCGTTCTTCCGCGTAGGGGGCCTTGCCCTTGTTGTACTTCACGAAGTGGTGGACCTGTCCGAGCATGGGCCCTGGGCCGCCCATCTGCCACATCAGCCACTCGATCACGCGAAAGCGCTTGTGCGCGTCCTTGGGCAGCAGCTTTCCCGCCTTCTCGGCGAGATAGATGAGGATCGCCCCGGACTCCATCAGCGAGAAATTGTTGTCACGGTCGACGATGGCCGGGATGCGGTTGTTGGGGCTGATCTTGAGGAAGTCGGGCGCAAACTGCTCGTCCTTCGAAATGTCGATGGCATGCGCCTGGTAGGGGATAGCGAGCTCCTCGAGCGCAATGGACGCCTTGCGGCCATTGGGAGTGGTCCAGGTATAGAGGTCGATCACTGGTGGCTTCCTGTCTTCGGGGGACAATCCGCGCGGCCGACGGAGATCGACTAGCCGTCGCAAGGCCCGTCTTTAGATGCATTGTTTTTGCTGCATTTTGCGCACGGACCTTTCGTCCAATTGGAGCGCCAAATGCTTTAACGCGGAACCGGCTGCTGCGTCGAGGGGCACTGGAGGCCGGTGTTGGTTGCGCGCTGCCTGCTATCGCCAGAACCGCGCGCGCTTGATGGCCTTGATCCGCTCGGTGTCGCGGGCCTGCAGATGCCGTCCGCGCTCAAGGATTTCCAGGGTATATTCCTCGTAGGTGAGGCCGAGTGCATCGGCCCGCTCCTGCCGGAGCATCACGATGTCGTAGGGGACCCTCTTCCAGGCCTGCTTCCAGGCGCGATCCCAGCAAAAGTAGAGGTAAGGGTCTCCGTCGCCCCAAGGAGGGCCGTCGTCCTCGTCCAACGGCGGACCGGCGTTGTCCGGGTCGAGCGTCCATCCAAGGTCTCGCGCTTGAGCCCCAAAATCTCATGCAAGGCCCATACCAGGCGTGCCATTTATTTCGCGCGGGGGCTTGCCAAAGCCCCCTCGAACCGGCTAGAGGATCCGACAGGGCGTGCCGGCCCGGTTTGCACGGCGCGTTTCTGTGCGCTTTTCGAAAGACACTGGCTGAAGGACCGCTTTCCTTTTGGGCATCCTCCGGGATTCGGCTTGAAGGGGAGGTAGAGGCTATCGATTTTCGCGAAGCGTGCGGCCGCACCGGGCGTTCCGGTAGGCCAAACCTGTCCGAGACTGCAGGCGCCGGCGATTCTCCGGCTTAATTGGCAAGCCTGCATAGATGGGCGAAGCGGTTTCTCCGCATCAGGGCGTAAGGCCCTGATGGGGAATCGGTTCGAACCTTTGCACCTGATGTGAGGCCGAGCAGGCGTCGCGTCCGGCGGACAGGCTTGAAGTCGTCGCCGTCCGTCCGCTCAACAGTAGTCGAGCCAAGACTGGCGAGTCGGCAGGTGCAACCCCGCGGGTCCTCGGATCCGCCGAACGCGAAGAGCGTCCATGGACCGAGCTGAAAAGACTGAACTCGTCGCGTCGCTCCAGCAAGTGTTCAAGGCCACCAATGTGGTGGTGGTTTGCCACTATGCCGGATTGACGGTGGCGCAAATGTCGGTGCTGCGCCGGCAGATGCGCCAAGCCGGCGCGAGCGTCAAGGTGACGAAAAACCGCCTTGCTAAGATTGCTCTCCAAGGTACTGACGTAGCTTCCATTTCCGCGCTACTCAAAGGCCCCACTCTGCTCGCGTTCTCGGGCGACCCGGTCGCCGCCCCGAAGGTCGCCAGCGACTTCGCCAAAACGAACGACAAGCTCGTGATCCTGGGCGGGGCCATGGGCACGACCGTACTCGACCCGAACGGCGTCAAGGCGCTGGCCTCGCTGCCCTCGCTCGATGAGTTGCGGGCGAGGCTCGTGGGGTTGATCCAGGCTCCGGCAACCAAGATCGCCCAGGTGGTCAATGCGCCGGCCGCCAAGGTCGCCCGGGTGCTCAGCGCCTACGCCGCCAAGGACGGCGAGGCTGCATAAATCCGCGTTAACCCTCTGGTTCGAACCGAAAAAGGAACTATATCATGGCCGATCTCTCAAAGATCGTCGAAGAGTTGTCCAACCTCACCGTCCTGGAGGCGGCCGAGCTCGCCAAGATGCTCGAGGAGAAGTGGGGCGTTTCTGCTGCCGCTGCGGTCGCAGTAGCGGCGGGTCCGGCGGCGGCAGCTGCCGCGCCTGTCGAGGAAAAGACCGAGTTTACGGTCGTTCTGGCGGCCGCCGGCGAGAAGAAGATCGAGGTGATCAAAGAGGTGCGTGCGCTCACCGGACTTGGCCTGAAGGAAGCCAAGGACCTGGTCGAGGGGGCGCCCAAGCCGGTGAAGGAAGGCGTGAACAAGGATGAAGCCGAAAAGGTCAAGGCGCAGCTCGAGAAGGCAGGAGCCAAGGTCGAGCTCAAGTGACCGGAGCGGGCGTGAGCCCCGCGATTGATCGACCCGACCGAACCAAGCGCGAGCCGGGATCGAGTGTTCAATCGGTGCGTACCGTGATCGCAACTCGCCCGCGCGCGCGGGCGACGACCGAAAATGGACACCGGGGCGCGCGGCAAACGCGCACCCGGCTTTTGGCGTCAGACCAAAGGTCGACGCAAACCGCTACGGTTCGGGGGAAACGGTACGGCAGGCGATGAAGCGAGAGGCACGATGGCGCAGACTTTGACCGGTCGCAAACGGGTTCGCAAGTTCTTCGGCAAAATTCATGAGATCGCCGAGATGCCCAACCTCATCGAGGTTCAGAAGGCATCGTACGACCAGTTTCTGCAGATCGCGGAGCCACACGGCGGGCGACCCGACGACGGCTTGCAGGCGGTGTTCAAGTCGGTGTTCCCGATCTCCGACTTCTCGGGCACCGCCATGCTTGAATTCGTCAAGTACGAATTCGAGCCGCCGAAATACGACGTCGACGAGTGCCGCCAGCGGGGTATGACCTATGCGGCCCCGCTGAAGGTGACGCTGCGCCTGATCGTCTTCGACATCGACGAGGAGACCGGCGCCAAGTCCGTCAAGGACATCAAGGAGCAGGATGTCTACATGGGCGACATCCCGCTGATGACCAACAACGGCACCTTCATCGTCAACGGCACCGAACGCGTGATCGTTTCGCAGATGCACCGCTCGCCGGGGGTGTTTTTCGACCACGACAAGGGCAAGACGCACTCGTCCGGCAAGCTGTTGTTCGCAGCCCGCATCATCCCGTACCGGGGCTCCTGGCTCGACATCGAATTCGACGCCAAGGACATCGTGCACGCGCGCATCGATCGGCGCCGGAAGATTCCGGTCACGTCGCTCCTGTTCGCGCTCGGCATGGATGGCGAGGAGATCCTTGCGACCTTTTACAAGAAGATCGTCTACAAGCGGGCCAAGGACGGATGGCGCATGCCGTTCGACGCCAATCGCATGCGCGGCTACAAGGCCATCAACGACATGGTCGACGCCGACAGCGGCAAGGTCGTGCTGGAGGCCGGCAAGAAGCTGACGGTGCGGCAGGCGCGGGCGCTGGCCGAGAAGGGGCTGAAGTTCCTGCGCGTCACCGACGAGGAGCTGATCGGTCGCTATATCGCCGAGGATCTAGTCAATCCGAAGACCGGCGAGATTTACGTCGAGGCCGGCGAGGAGATCACCGAGAAGACCCTCAAGGTACTCAACGAGGCGGGCTACAAGGAAATCCCGGTGCTCGACATCGACCACGTCAATGTCGGTGCCTACATCCGCAATACGCTCAATGTCGACAAGAATATGACGCGCGAGGACGCGCTGTTCGACATCTACCGCGTCATGCGCCCGGGCGAGCCGCCGACGCTCGATACCGCGCAGGCGATGTTCCATTCGATGTTCTTCGATCCCGAGCGCTACGACCTCTCGGCAGTCGGCCGCGTGAAGATGAACATGCGGCTCGAGCTCGACGCGCCCGACACCATGCGGGTGCTGCGCAAGGAGGACATCATTTCGGTCATCCGCACGCTGGTCGACCTGCGCGACGGTCGCGGGGAGATCGACGACATCGACCACCTCGGCAATCGCCGCGTGCGCTCGGTCGGCGAACTGATGGAAAACCAGTACCGGATCGGCTTGCTGCGCATGGAGCGCGCCATCAAGGAGCGCATGTCCTCGGTCGATATCGACACCGTGATGCCGCAGGACTTGATCAATGCCAAGCCGGCGGCTGCCGCGGTGCGCGAGTTCTTCGGCTCATCGCAGCTCTCGCAGTTCATGGATCAGACCAATCCGCTCTCTGAGATCACCCACAAGCGGCGTCTGTCGGCCCTCGGGCCGGGCGGGCTCACGCGCGAGCGGGCGGGTTTCGAGGTGCGAGACGTGCATCCGACCCACTACGGCCGCATCTGCCCGATCGAGACGCCGGAAGGTCCAAACATCGGCCTGATCAACTCGCTCGCGACCTACGCGCGCGTGAACAAGTACGGTTTCATCGAGACCCCCTATCGCAAGGTGAAGGACGGGCGCGTCACCGACGACGTGGTCTACCTCTCGGCCATGGAGGAGGGGCGCTACTACGTGGCGCAGGCCAACCAGGCGGTCGATGGCCGTGGGCGCTTTGCCGAGGATCTGATCGTGTGCCGGCATGCCGGCGACGTGCTCATGATCTCGCCCGACAAGGTCGACTACATGGACGTGTCGCCGAAGCAGCTGGTGTCGGTGGCGGCAGCACTCATTCCGTTTCTCGAGAACGACGACGCCAACCGCGCGCTGATGGGCTCCAACATGCAGCGGCAGGCGGTGCCGCTGGTGCGTGCGGAGGCGCCGTTCGTCGGCACCGGCATGGAAGGCGTCGTGGCGCGCGATTCGGGCGCCGCCATCGCCGCCCGGCGCACCGGAGTCGTCGATCAGGTCGACGCCACCCGTATCGTGGTGCGTGCGACCGGCGACCTCGATCCGACCAAGTCGGGCGTCGATATCTACCGACTGCAGAAGTTCCAGCGATCGAATCAGTCGACTTGCATCAACCAGCGCCCGCTGGTGCAGGTAGGCGATCAGGTCAGGCAGGGCGACATCATTGCCGACGGTCCCTCCACCGACCTCGGCGAGCTGGCGCTCGGCCGCAACGTGCTGGTCGCGTTCATGCCGTGGAACGGCTACAACTTCGAGGACTCCATCCTGTTGTCCGAGAAGATCGTCAAGGACGACGTCTTCACCTCGATCCACATCGAGGAATTCGAGGTCATGGCCCGCGACACCAAGCTCGGGCCGGAGGAGATCACGCGCGACATCCCGAACGTCTCGGAGGAGGCGCTCAAGAACCTCGACGAGGCCGGTATCGTCTACATCGGCGCCGAGGTGCTTGCTGGCGACATCCTGTGCGGCAAGATCACCCCCAAGGGCGAGAGCCCGATGACGCCGGAGGAGAAGCTGCTTCGCGCCATCTTCGGCGAGAAGGCGTCCGACGTGCGGGACACCTCGCTGCGCGTGCCTCCCGGTGTCCAGGGCACCGTGGTCGAGGTGCGGGTTTTCAACCGCCACGGCGTGGAGAAGGACGAGCGCGCGCTGGCAATCGAGCGCGAGGAGATCGAACGCCTCGCCAAGGACCGCGATGACGAGCAGGCGATCCTGGATCGCAACGTCTACGGGCGGGTATCCGAGATCCTGGAGAACAAGAACGGGGTGGCCGGTCCGAAGGGCTTCAAGAAGGACACCCGCATCACCAAGGCGGTGCTGGAAGAGCATCCGCGCTCGCAGTGGTGGCAGTTCGCACTGTCGAACGACAAGGCGATGGCCGAGATCGAGGCCATCCGCAAGCAGTACGACGAGTCGAAGAAGGGCCTCGAGCAGCGCTTCCTCGACAAGGTCGAGAAGCTGCAGCGCGGCGACGAACTTCCTCCCGGCGTCATGAAGATGGTCAAGGTCTTCGTGGCGGTGAAGCGCAAGATCCAGCCGGGCGACAAGATGGCCGGCCGACACGGCAACAAGGGGGTGGTGTCGAAGATCGTGCCGGCCGAGGACATGCCGTTCCTCGAGGACGGCACCTCGGTCGACATCGTGCTCAACCCGCTCGGCGTGCCGAGCCGCATGAACGTCGGACAAATTCTGGAAACGCATCTCGGCTGGGCGTGCGCCGGCCTCGGTCAGCGCATCGGCCAAGCCTACGATGCCTATATGTCCCGGCAGGACATGCGGCCGATCAAGGAAGCCCTCAAGAAGGTATACGGCGACGAGGAGACGATCAAAACGCTGGAGGACGGCGAACTGATCGAGCTTGCCGGCAACCTGCGCCATGGCGTCCCGATTGCGACTCCGGTGTTCGACGGCGCCAAGGAGGCCGACATCGAGAAGATGCTCGACCTTGCCGGCCTGGAGCACTCCGGTCAGGTGGTGCTGTTCGATGGGCGCACCGGCGAGGCGTTCGATCGCAAGGTGACGGTCGGCTACATTTACATGCTCAAGCTCCATCACCTGGTCGACGACAAGATCCACGCGCGCTCGATCGGTCCGTACAGCCTGGTCACCCAGCAGCCGTTGGGCGGCAAGGCGCAGTTCGGCGGTCAGCGGTTCGGCGAAATGGAGGTATGGGCGCTTGAAGCCTACGGCGCCGCATACACGCTGCAGGAGATGCTCACGGTCAAGTCGGACGACGTCGCCGGCCGCACCAAGGTCTATGAGGCGGTCGTGCGCGGCGACGACACCTTCGAGGCAGGCATCCCCGAGTTGTTCAACGTGCTGGTGAAAGAGATGCGTTCGCTCGGCCTCAATATCGATCTGCACAATTCCAAGCAGGGGCGCGGCGCCCACGGCTTGGAAGGGACGGCAGAAGCGGCCGAGTAGCCAGACGACGGATAACGGACGACAGAGGACAGAAAAAGACGTCACACGATCCGTCGTCTGTCGTCCGTCCTCTGTCATCCGTAACCGAATAGCTCCAAGCGGAGATATCGATGAACCAAGAAGTAATGAATCTGTTCAGCCCGCAGGTGCCGGCGCAGGTCTTCGACCAGATCCGCATCTCGATCGCGAGCCCGGATAAGATTCTCTCGTGGTCGTACGGCGAGATCAGGAAGCCGGAAACCATCAACTACCGCACCTTCAAGCCCGAGCGCGACGGGTTGTTCTGCGCGCGCATCTTCGGGCCGATCAAGGACTACGAGTGCTTGTGCGGCAAGTACAAGCGCATGAAGTACAAGGGCATCATCTGCGAGAAGTGCGGCGTCGAGGTGACGTTGTCTCGGGTCCGGCGCGAGCGCATGGGCCACATCGAGCTGGCCGCCCCGGTCGCGCACATCTGGTTCCTGAAGTCGCTGCCGTCGCGGATCGGCCTGTTGCTCGACATGACGCTGAAGGATCTCGAGCGCATCCTGTATTTCGAAAGCTATGTGGTGATCGAGCCGGGGCTGACCCCGCTCAAGGATCGCCAGCTTCTGAGCGAGGATGAGTATCTCAAGGCCCAGGACGAGTACGGCCAGGATTCCTTTACCGCCTTGATCGGCGCCGAGGCGATCCGCGAGATGCTCAAGGCGCTCGATCTCGGCAAGATCCAGGTCGATCTGCGCCAGGAGATGGCCGAGACCGATTCCGACATCAAGAAGAAGAAGATCGCCAAGCGGCTGAAGATCGTCGAGGCCTTCCAGCAATCCGGCAACAAGCCCGAGTGGATGATCCTCACCCAGGTGCCGGTGATTCCGCCGGATTTGCGGCCGCTGGTGCCGCTCGACGGCGGCCGCTTCGCCACCTCGGACCTCAACGACCTTTACCGCCGCGTCATCAACCGCAACAATCGGCTGAAGCGGCTGATCGAGCTGCGCGCGCCCGATATCATCATCCGCAATGAGAAACGGATGTTGCAGGAGGCGGTCGACGCGCTGTTCGACAATGGTCGGCGCGGCCGCGTCATCACCGGCGCCAACAAGCGGCCGCTCAAGTCGCTCGCCGACATGCTCAAGGGCAAGCAGGGCCGGTTCCGGCAGAACCTGCTTGGAAAGCGCGTGGACTATTCCGGCCGCTCGGTGATCGTGGTCGGGCCGGAGCTGAAGCTGCACCAGTGCGGGCTGCCGAAGAAAATGGCGCTCGAGCTGTTCAAGCCGTTCATCTATTCGCGCCTCGAGGCCAAGGGACTGTCGACCACGGTCAAGCAGGCCAAGAAGCTGGTCGAGAAAGAGAAGCCGGAAGTCTGGGATATCCTGGACGAGGTGATCCGCGAGCACCCGGTGCTGCTCAATCGCGCCCCCACGCTGCACCGCCTCGGCATCCAGGCGTTCGAGCCGGTGCTGATCGAAGGCAAGGCGATCCAGCTGCATCCGCTGGTGTGCGCGGCGTTCAACGCCGACTTCGACGGTGACCAGATGGCCGTGCACGTGCCGCTCTCGCTCGAGGCACAGCTCGAGGCGCGCGTGTTGATGATGTCGACCAACAACATCCTGCATCCGGCCAACGGCTCGCCGATCATCGTGCCGTCACAGGACATCGTGCTCGGCCTCTACTACCTGTCGCTGCTGCGCGAGGGCGAGCCCGGCGAGGGCAAGGCGTTCGGCGACATTGCCGAGATCGAGCACGCTTTGGCCGAGAAAATCATCACCTGGCACAGCAAGATCAAGTACCGCTGGGAAGGCGTCGACGAGAACGGCCAGTCCGTGCGCAAGTGGTACGACACGACGCCCGGCCGCGTCATGCTCGGGCAGGTGCTGCCGCACAACGAGAAGGTCCCGTTCGACCTCGTCAACAAGCTGATGACGAAGCGGGAAATCTCCAACATGATCGACACGGTCTACCGTCACTGCGGACAGAAGGAGACGGTGATCTTCTGCGACCGCGTGATGGCGCTTGGCTTCCATCACGCCTTCAAGGCCGGCATCTCGTTCGGCAAGGACGACATGGTGGTGCCGAATTCGAAGTGGAAGATCGTGGAGGAGACCCGCACGCTCGCCAAGGAGTACGAACAGCAGCAAAACGACGGCCTGATCACGCCCGGCGAGAAGTACAACAAGGTGGTCGACGCCTGGTCGAAGTGCACCGACCGCATCGCCGACGAGATGATGCGGGAGATCTCCTCGGTCAAGAAGGACCCCAAGAGCGGCCGCGAGGTGCCGATCAACTCGATCTACATGATGGCGCACTCCGGCGCGCGCGGCTCGCCGGCGCAGATGAAGCAGCTCGCCGGCATGCGCGGCGCGATGGCCAAACCGAGCGGCGAAATCATCGAAAGCCCGATCATCTCCAACTTCAAGGAAGGGCTTTCGGTGCTCGAGTACTTCAACTCGACGCACGGCGCGCGCAAGGGTCTGGCCGATACCGCGCTCAAGACCGCGAACTCCGGCTACCTCACCCGCCGTCTGGTCGACGTGGCGCAGGACTGCATCGTCACGGCAGTCGACTGCGGCACTTCGGCAGGCATCAAGGTGCGCGCTATCGTCGATGCCGGGCAGGTGGTCGCCTCGCTCGCCAGCCGCATCCTGGGTCGCACGACGGCCGAGGATGTCCGCGACCCGTCGTCGCACAAGGTGATCGTGAAGAAGAACACGCTGCTCGAGGAAGAGCAGGTCGATGCCATTACCCAGGCCGGCGTGCAGGAGGTACGGATCCGCTCGGTGCTCACCTGCGAGACCACGAACGGAGTGTGCGGCACCTGCTACGGACGCGATCTTGCGCGCGGCACGCCGGTGAACATGGGCGAGGCGGTCGGCGTGATCGCCGCCCAGTCGATCGGCGAGCCGGGCACGCAGCTCACGATGCGCACGTTCCACATCGGCGGTGCGGCGCAGATCTCCGAACAGTCGTTCATCGAGTCCAACTTCGATGGGACGATTCAGATCCGGAATCGCGCACTGGTGCGCAACTCCGACGGCGAGCTGGTCGCGATCGGCCGCAACATGGCGATCGTCGTCGCCGATCCCGACGGCAGCGAGCGGGCGGTGCACCGCATCCAGTACGGCGCGCGCGTGAAAGTGGACGAAGGCGACAAGGTCAAACGCGGCCAGCGGATCGCTGAGTGGGACCCCTACACCCGCCCGGTGCTGACCGAGGTCGATGGCTATGTCGCCTTCGAGGATCTGGTCGAAGGTCAGTCGATGTCGGAGACGATCGACGAATCGACCTTCATTGCCAAGCGCGTGGTCGTCGATTGGCGCGCCGGCTCGGCGCGCGGCCAGCAGGATTTGCGGCCGGCGATCGTCATCAAGAGCAAGGAAGGCAAGGACGGCAAGATCCTCAAGCTCAGCCGCGGCGGCGAAGCGCGCTACCAGCTCGCGGTCGACGCCATCATCTCGGTGGATCCGGGTGCGCACGTGAAGGCGGGCGACGTCATCGCGCGTATTCCGACCGAAAGCGCCAAGACCCGCGACATCACCGGCGGCTTGCCGCGGGTGGCGGAGCTGTTCGAGGCCCGGCGGCCGAAGGAGGCCGCGGTGATTGCCGAGATTTCCGGAACGGTGCGGTTCGGGCGCGACTACAAGAACAAGCGCCGGCTGACCATCGAGCCGAGCGAGAAGGACGTCGAGCCGAAGGAGTACCTGATCCCGAAGGGCAAGCACATCCATCTGCAGGATGGCGACATCATCGAGAAGGGCGACTTCATCGTCGAAGGCAATCCGGCGCCGCACGACATCCTCGCTGTCAAGGGCGTCGAGGACCTTGCCGCGTATCTGGTCAACGAGATCCAGGAGGTCTATCGGCTGCAGGGCGTGAGCATCAACGACAAGCACATCGAGGTGATCGTTCGCCAGATGCTGCAAAAAGTTGAAATTGACGATGCCGGCGAGACCGACCTGATCCAGGGCGAGCAGCTCGATCGCATCGACTTCGACGAGATCAATGCGCGGGCGAAGGACGAGGGCAAGAAGCCGGCTGCGGCACATCCGGTGCTGCTCGGCATCACCAAGGCCTCGCTGCAGACCCGCTCGTTCATCTCGGCCGCCTCCTTCCAGGAGACGACGCGCGTGCTGACCGAGGCCGCGGTCAACGGCAAGCACGACACCCTCGATGGGCTCAAGGAGAACGTCATCGTCGGCCGGCTGATTCCGGCCGGCACCGGTGCGACCATGAACCAGCTGCGCGAGGTGGCGACCCGTCGCGACGCGCTCATTCTGGAGGAACGCGAGCGCGAGGCCGCCAAGCAGGCGACAGGCGCAGGAGGCATTGCCGGCGGCGGAGTGAAGCGCTGCGCCGCATTCGGTCCAGAGAGGCCGCCCGCAAGGGCGGCCTTCTTACTTTGGCGAACGGATTGAGGATCAGGACGCTCTCGATCTGCGCGACCGTGCGACATGTCTTCCGACAGCACCTCGCGGCACCCGAGTGCCTGCGCGGCTGCGACGATGGCGGCGTCCCAGTAGGACAGCCGGTGTACCGTCTTGATGTCCAGTGCGCTGCTTAGAATCGAAACGGTGACGTCCTGGACAGGAAGGCGCAGGAGCCATGTCCGCACCAGACCGGCGGCGATCTCGTGGGACAATGGATCTGGCCGCGTCGCACGCGTCGCTTGCACGTAGAATTCCTGGAGGACTTGCACGGAAGGCCATTGTCGTGCTGCTCCAGCAAGCTGACCGCGATGTCGCGTTTCGACGCTCTCGCGGGATCGTCGCTGATCGAGTAGAGCAGAACGTTGGTGTCGAGAAAGCGCCCGCCGTCATCGGCGCGATCGTACAGTTCATCGCGCGGCAGGCGATCAGACGCGCCTGAAGTTGGTAACCCGCGCGCGCAAGCTCCGCTCCTGACGAAGCAGGCGTTCGCGTCGCTTTCTTCCGCCGCAAGTCAGTCAGAAATTGTCGCACCAGAGCGGAAACCGACGTATCCCTTTCAGCGGCCTTCATGCGGGCGCGCCGATAGGTCTCCTCGTCCACAGAAACTGTGATATTTTTCATGGTTCCACAGTATTCGCTGACCCGCAGCCGCGTCAAGGGAGGCGAGGCAATCTTCATGGCGACGTCTGCACTGAAGCCTTGAAAATCCGAGCTTTTCTGCGCTCCGCTATTGACTTGGGCGGAGCCGGCCGATACATACCGCGCACTTTCCGGCAGGCGGTGAGTTTCCTGACATCGGCACGGCGCGCCCAAGCGCCTCGATCCACGAGCCTCAGACGCTGCCCCTGACAGTGGCTGTCAGAATAGCTGGTGCATGACCGCGGAGGCATACCGCCTGCGTGGTCCTCTGTGGTGATCGAGCGCCGCCGCTTTGAGGCGGATGGCGCGGTTTCGTTTTGCGCGGCGGCAGCGCCGCGCAGGAGCGGGCCGGCCCGGAGATTGGACGAGGTCGGATGCCGACGATCAATCAGTTGATCCGCAAGCCGCGGGTGCAGGTGAAGGCGCGCAAGAAGGTGCCGGCACTGCAGCAGAGCCCGCAGAAGCGCGGTGTTTGCACCCGCGTCTATACGACGACGCCCAAGAAGCCGAACTCGGCGCTACGCAAGGTCGCCAAGGTGCGGCTCACCAACGGCTTCGAGGTGATCGGCTACATCCCGGGCGAAGGCCATAATCTGCAGGAGCACTCGGTGGTGATGATCCGCGGCGGCCGCGTCAAGGACCTGCCGGGCGTGCGCTATCACATCCTGCGCGGCGTGCTCGACACGCAGGGGGTCAAGAACCGCAAGCAGCGCCGCTCGAAGTACGGCGCCAAGCGGCCGAAATGACCTGACGAGAAGCAAACAGGACGCAATCATGTCTCGCCGTCACCGTGCCGAGAAGCGCGAAATCCTCCCGGATCCGAAATTCGGCAACGTCGTCGTCACCAAGTTCATGAACTCGATCATGCACGACGGCAAGAAGTCGGTCGCGGAGGCGATCGTCTACGGCGCGCTCGATACCATCGAAGGCAAGACCAAGCAGAACCCGGTCAGCGTGTTCCAGCAGGCGCTCGACAACGTCATGCCGGCGATCGAGGTGCGCTCGCGGCGCGTCGGCGGGGCCACCTATCAGGTTCCGGTCGAGGTGCGGACCGACCGCCGGCAGGCGCTCGGCATTCGCTGGATCATCTCGGCGGCGCGCGAACGCAACGAAAAGACGATGACCGAGCGGCTGTCGGCCGAGTTGCTCGATGCATCGAACAACCGGGGGAACGCAGTCAAGAAGCGCGAGGACACCCATCGGATGGCGGAAGCCAACCGGGCTTTCTCGCATTACCGCTGGTAGCCGCAAGCCAACGGCGATCAAGCGTCAGGATTTGTGCAATGCCCCGCAGCCACAAAATTGAGGATTACCGCAACTTCGGCATCATGGCCCACATCGATGCCGGCAAGACGACGACGACCGAGCGGATCCTCTATTACACCGGCAAGAGCCACAAGATCGGCGAGGTGCACGAAGGCGCCGCGACGATGGATTGGATGGAGCAGGAGCAGGAACGCGGCATTACCATCACCTCGGCCGCGACCACCGCGTTCTGGAACCACAAGCGCCTCAACATCATCGATACGCCGGGCCACGTCGACTTCACCATCGAGGTCGAGCGCTCGCTGCGCGTGCTCGATGGCGCCGTTTGCGTCCTCGATTCGAACCAGGGCGTTGAGCCGCAGACCGAGACGGTCTGGCGCCAGGGCGACAAGTACAAGGTTCCCCGTATCGTGTTCGCCAACAAGATGGACAAGATCGGGGCTGACTTCTTCAAGTGTCTGGAGGACATCAAGACTCGGTTGGGGGCCAAGCCGATCGCGATCCAGCTGCCGATCGGTGCGGAGAACCAGTTCAAGGGCATCGTCGACCTGGTGCGCATGAAGGGCGTGGTCTGGGAGGACGAGGGCCTCGGCGCCAAGTACCACGATATCGACATCCCGGACGACATGAAGGCGCAGGCTGCCGAGTATCGGCAGGCGCTGGTGGAGGCGGCGGTCGAGCTCGATGACGAGGCCATGACCGCCTATCTCGACGGCAAGGAACCGGACGAGGCGACGCTCAAGCGGCTGATCCGCAAGGCGGTGATCAGCGGGCGCGTTCTATCCGGTGCTGGCGGGCTCGGCGTTCAAGAACAAGGGCGTGCAGCCGCTGCTCGACGCCGTGGTCGATTATCTGCCGTCGCCGGTGGACGTTCCGCCCATCAAAGGGATCGACGACAAGGGCAACGAGGTCGTCCGCAAACCGTCGGATAGCGAGCCCATGGCGCTGCTGGCGTTCAAGATCATGGACGATCCGTTCGTCGGCACCATCACGTTCTGCCGGATCTATTCCGGGGTGCTGCAGAGCGGCACCGGCGTCGTCAACTCGACCAAGGATCGCAAGGAGCGCATCGGCCGTATGTTGCTGATGCACGCCAACAATCGCGAGGACATCAAGGAGGCCTATGCCGGCGACATCGTCGCGCTCGCCGGGCTCAAGGAGGTTCGCACCGGCGATACGCTGTGCGATCCGCACAAGCCGGTGATCCTCGAAAAGATGGAATTCCCGGACCCGGTGATCGAGATCGCGATCGAGCCGAAGTCGAAGGCCGATCAGGAAAAGCTCGGGGTGGCGCTCGCCAAGCTCGCGACCGAAGACCCCTCATTCCGGGTGACCACCGATCAGGAGTCCGGGCAGACCATCCTCAAGGGCATGGGTGAGCTGCACCTCGACATCAAGGTCGATATCCTCAAGCGCACCTACAAGGTGGACGCCAATATCGGCGCGCCGCAAGTCGCTTACCGCGAGCGGATCAGCAGAAGCGTTACGAAGGACCATACCCACAAGAAGCAGACCGGTGGCTCGGGTCAATTCGCGCGCGTCAAGATCATCGCCGAGCCGACCAAACCTGGAACGCCGTTCCAGTTCGAGAACAAGATCGTGGGCGGCGTGGTGCCGAAGGAGTTCATTCCCGGCGTCGAAAAGGGCTTGGAGTCGGTGCTCGGCTCAGGCGTTCTGGCCGGTTTTCCGGTCGTCGATCTCAAGGTCACGCTGGTGGATGGCGCCTATCACGAGGTCGACTTCGTCTGCGCTCGCGTTTGAGATCGCCGCACGCACGGCTTTGCGCGAGGCCTTGCAGGAGGGCAAATCGGTCCTGCTCGAGCCGGTCATGAAGGTCGAGGTGGTCACGCCGGAGGACTATACCGGCTCGGTGATCGGAGACCTCAATTCGCGGCGCGGGCAGATCCAGGGCCAGGACATGCGCGGCAATGCCAATGTGATCAACGCGATGGTGCCGCTCGCGAACATGTTCGGCTACGTCAATACGCTGCGCTCGATGTCGCAAGGGCGAGCGACCTTCACGATGCAGTTCGACCACTATGCACAGGTGCCCTCGAACGTGGCCGAAGAGGTGCAGGCGAAATTCGCCTGAGCCGAGCGGAGAGCAAGGGATAAGGAGAGAGCGGAGAAATCCATGGCGAAAGAGAAGTTTGCGCGGACGAAGCCGCATTGCAACGTTGGGACGATTGGTCATGTTGATCATGGGAAGACGTCGTTGACGGCGGCGATCACCAAGATTTTGGCGGAGACGGGTGGTGCGACCTACACGGCGTACGACCAGATTGACAAGGCGCCCGAGGAGAAGGCGCGCGGGATCACGATTGCGACGGCGCATGTTGAGTACCAGACGGACAATCGGCACTACGCGCATGTCGACTGTCCTGGGCATGCGGACTACGTGAAGAACATGATCACGGGTGCGGCGCAGATGGACGGGGCGATCCTGGTTGTTTCGGCGGCGGATGGTCCGATGCCGCAGACGCGGGAGCATATACTGCTGGCGCGGCAGGTTGGGGTGCCTGCGCTGGTTGTGTATCTCAACAAGGTGGACATGGTGGACGACCCCGAGCTTCTGGAGCTTGTGGAGCTGGAGGTACGCGAGCTGCTGTCGAAGTACGACTTTCCTGGGCGACGACATTCCGGTGATCAAGGGGTCGGCGCTGTGCGCGCTGGAGGACCGCGAGGCGAAGATCGGGAAGGAGTTGGTGCTGGAGCTGATGAAGGCGGTTGACGCCTACATCCCGCAGCCTGAGCGACCGATGGACCAGCCGTTTCTGATGCCAGTGGAGGACGTTTTCTCGATTTCCGGCCGCGGGACGGTGGTGACGGGCCGGATCGAGCGCGGGGTGATCAAGGTCGGCGAGGAGGTTGAGATCGTCGGGCTTGAAGCCGACGACGAAGACGACGGTGACCGGGGTTGAGATGTTCCGCAAGCTTCTGGACCAGGGGGAGGCGGGGGACAATGTCGGCTGCCTGCTGCGCGGGACGAAGCGTGAGGAGGTTGAGCGCGGGCAGGTTCTGTGCAAGCCGGGGTCGGTGAAGCCGCACACGAAGTTCAAGGCGGAGGCCTACATCCTGACCAAGGAGGAGGGCGGGCGTCACACGCCGTTTTTCACCAACTATCGACCGCAGTTTTATTTCCGGACGACGGACGTGACCGGGGTCGTGCACCTTCCGGAGGGGACCGAGATGGTGATGCCGGGGGACAATGTGACGATGACGGTGGAGCTGATCGTGCCGATTGCGATGGAGGAGAAGCTGCGCTTCGCCATCCGCGAGGGCGGCCGCACCGTCGGCGCAGGCGTCGTCGCCTCAATCATCGAGTGACGACAAAGGGACCGAGGACAGAGGACGGAAACAGACGCGAGCCGGACGACCGATCTTTCATCCGTCGTCCGTCCTGCGTCGCCCGGTAAATCATGA
The DNA here is from genome assembly GCA_963788095.1 of uncultured Alphaproteobacteria bacterium. Lineage (GTDB taxonomy): Bacteria > Pseudomonadota > Alphaproteobacteria > Rhizobiales > Xanthobacteraceae > CAVTXS01. The sequence goes on from CAWBFP010000009.1 coordinate 34,955, forward strand.
ACGGCCAGAACATCCGCATCCGGCTAAAGGCGTTCGATCATCGCATCCTCGATGCGTCGACGCGCGAGATCGTGAATACGGCGAAGCGCACCGGTGCGCAGGTGCGCGGGCCGATCCCGCTGCCGACGCGGATCGAGAAGTTCACCGTCAACCGCTCGCCGCACGTCGACAAGAAGAGCCGCGAGCAGTTCGAGATGCGAACCCACAAGCGGCTGCTGGATATCGTCGATCCGACTCCGCAGACGGTCGATGCGCTGATGAAGCTCGACCTCGCTGCCGGCGTCGACGTCGAGATCAAGCTGTAGGCGCTCGGCACGCGCTTGGAAAAAGACACGCCACAAGGACGGGCAAAGATGCGTTCCGGGGTGATCGCACAGAAGGTAGGAATGACGCGAGTCTTCACCGACGCCGGCGAGCACGTGCCGGTGACGGTGCTGCGGCTCGAGAATTGTCAGGTGGTCGCGCACAGGTCGGCCGAGAAGAACGGCTATGTAGCGCTGCAGCTTGGGTCCGGCAAGCGCAAGCCGAAAAACGTAGGCAAGGCCGAACGGGGGCACTTTGCGGTCGCCAAAGTCGAGCCCAAGCGCAAGCTTGCCGAGTTCCGCGTCGGTGCGGACGAGCTGATCCCGGTTGGCGCCGAGATCACCGCCGACCACTTCGTGGTCGGACAGTATGTCGACGTGACCGGCACCTCGATCGGCAAGGGATTTGCCGGTGGCATGAAGCGCTGGAACTTCGGCGGCCTGCGCGCCTCGCACGGCGTGTCGATCTCGCATCGGTCGATCGGATCGACGGGAGGTCGCCAGGATCCGGGCAAGACCTTCAAGAACAAGAAGATGCCCGGGCACATGGGGGTCGAGCGAGTGACGACGCTCAACCTGAAGGTCGTGCAAACCGACGTCGAGCGCGGGCTCATCCTGGTCGAGGGAGCGGTGCCGGGCGCCAAGGGCGGGTGGATTACGGTGCGCGACGCAGTCAAGAAGGCGCTGCCGAAGGAGGCGCCGAAGCCCGGCAAGTTCCGCGTGGCGGGCGGCGAGATCGCGGCAGCCGAGCCTGCGGCCGAGGGCGAGGCCGGGGCGCAACCCGAGGCGCCGAAGGCGCCGGGAGCGTGACATGGAACTGAAAGTCACCACCCTCGACGGCAACGAAGCCGGCTCGGTTGAGCTTTCCGACGCGATTTTCGGACTGAAGCCGCGCCCGGACATTCTGCAGCGTTGCGTGCGCTGGCAGCTGGCCAAGCGTCAGCGCGGCACGCACAAGGTCAAGAACCGGTCGGAGATCAATCGCACCGGCAAGAAGATCTATCGGCAGAAGGGCACCGGCGGAGCGCGTCACGGCTCGGCACGCGCCAACGTGTTCCGCGGCGGCGGGCGCGCATTCGGTCCGGTGGTGCGCAGCCACGCGATCGATCTGCCTAAAAAGGTGCGCGCGCTTGCGCTCAAGCACGCGTTGTCGTCGAAGGCCAAGGACGGCGGCATTGTGGTGCTCGACCAGGCCGCGATCGACGGCGACAAGGCGAAGACCAAGGGGCTCAAGGAACGCTTCGGCAAGCTCGGCTTCACCAGCGCGCTGATCGTCGATGGCGCCGAGCTCAACGGCAACTTCGCGCTTGCGGCGCGCAACATCCCGAATATCGACGTGCTGTCGATCCGCGGCATCAACGTCTATGACATCATGCGCCGGGAGAAACTGGTACTCACCAGAGCCGCGCTCACCGCATTGGAGGCGCGCTTCAAATGAGCCCGACCGCCGTAGAGCCGCGACACTACGACGTCATCCTGTCTCCGGTCATCACCGAGAAGGCGACGATGGCGTCTGATAGGAACCAGGTCCTTTTCAAAGTCGCCAGGACCGCGACCAAGCCGCAGATCAAGGAAGCGGTCGAGAAGCTGTTCAACGTCAAGGTCAAGGCGGTGAACACGCTTGTGCGCAAGGGCAAGACACGCGCGTTCCGCGGCGTGTACGGCGAGCTGTCGGATGTCAAGAAGGCGATCGTGACGCTCGAAGAAGGTCACCGTATCGACGTGACGACAGGTCTGTAGGGCGAGGGCGCCATGGCACTCAAGAGCTATAAGCCGACGACGCCGAGCCAGCGCCAGCTGGTCCTGGTCGACCGCTCGGCCCTGCACAAGGGCAAGCCGGTCAAGGCTCTCACCGAGGGCAAGAATGCCACCGGCGGGCGCAACAACAACGGCCGCGTGACCGTGCGCTTCCGCGGCGGCGGCCACAAGCAGGCCTATCGCATCGTCGATTTCAAGCGCCGCAAGTTCGGCGTGAACGCCCGGGTCGAGCGCGTCGAGTACGATCCGAACCGCACCGGCTTCATCGCGCTGCTCAAGTATGACGATGGCGAGCAGTCGTACATCCTGGCGCCGCAGCGGCTCGCCGAGGGGGACATCGTCGTCTCCGGCGAGCATGTCGACGTCAAGCCCGGCAACGCCATGCCGCTCGGCAGCATGCCGGTCGGCACCATCGTGCACAACATCGAGCTCAAGATCGGCAAGGGCGGACAGCTGGCGCGCTCGGCCGGCACCTATGCTCAGATCGTCGGCCGCGACCAGGACTACGTCATCATGCGGCTCGGCTCCGGCGAGCAGCGGCTGGTGCACGGCAAATGCATGGCGACGGTCGGCGCGGTCTCGAACCCCGACAATATGAATATCTCGATCGGCAAGGCGGGCCGCACCCGCTGGCAGGGGCGCCGGCCGCACAACCGCGGTGTCGCGATGAACCCGATCGATCACCCGCATGGCGGCGGCGAAGGTCGCACCTCCGGCGGGCGGCACCCGGTCACCCCCTGGGGTTTCCCGACCAAGGGCAAGAAGACCCGCCGGAACAAGTCGACGACGAAGTTCGTCGTTTCAAGCCGCCACGCGCGGAAGAAGAAGTAAGGAAGGACGCTGACGATGGCGCGTTCGGTTTGGAAGGGCCCGTTCGTTGACGGCTACCTGCTCAAGAAAGCGGAGGCCGCGCGCGCGTCGGGCCGTCACGAGGTGATCAAGATCTGGAGCAGGCGCTCGACCATCCTTCCGCAGTTCGTGGGCCTTACCTTCGGCGTGCACAACGGGCACAAGCATATCCCGGTACTCGTGACCGAAGAGATGGTTGGTCACAAGTTCGGCGAGTTCGCGCCGACGCGCACGTTCCACGGCCACTCGGGCGACCGCAAGGCGAAGCGGGCCACCGGACCGGCCGGCCCGGGCGGCGCCGCCACCCCGGCAGCGTGAGAAAGGCCGCGACGATGGGCAAGAGAACGCGCGAACGCGACCTCGCCGAGAACGAGGCCAAGGCAGTCGCCCGCAACATCCGGGTGAGCCCGCAGAAGCTCAACCTGGTGGCGGCGCTGATCCGCGGCAAGAAGGTTGCGGCGGCCCTCGCCGATCTGCAGTTCTCGCGCAAGCGCATCGCCGGCGACGTCAAGAAATGCCTGGAGTCGGCAATCGCCAATGCCGAGAACAATCACGACCTCGATGTCGATGATCTGGTGGTGGCGCACGCCTACGTGGGCAAGGCGCTGGTGATGAAGCGCTTCCATGCGCGCGCGCGCGGCCGCGCCGGACGCATCCAAAAACCGTTCTCGCACCTCACGATCGTCGTTCGTGAGGTCGAGGCGACGGCCTAGGCGGAGAACCCTGATGGGTCAGAAAGTCAATCCGATCGGTTTGCGGCTCGGCATCAACCGGACATGGGATTCGCGCTGGTTCGCCGGCAAGAACGAGTACGGCAAGCTGCTGCACGAAGACATGGCCATCCGCGATGAGCTGATGAAACAGCTCAAGCAGGCGGCCGTATCGCGCATCGTGATCGAACGGCCGCACAAGAAGTGCCGGGTGACCATCCACTCGGCACGTCCGGGCGTCGTCATCGGCAAGAAGGGCGCCGACATCGAGAAGTTGCGCAAGAAAGTCGCCGAGCTGACCGCGTCCGACGTGGTGATCAATATCGTCGAAATACGCAAGCCCGAGCTCGACGCGCAACTGGTCGCCGAATCAATCGCTCAGCAGCTCGAGCGTCGAGTGGCGTTCCGCCGCGCCATGAAGCGCGCGGTGCAGTCCGCAATTCGCCTGGGCGCCGGTGGCATCCGCATCAATTGCTCCGGTCGTCTGGGCGGGGCCGAGATTGCGCGGATGGAATGGTACCGTGAAGGCCGGGTGCCGCTGCACACGCTGCGCGCAGATGTCGACTTCGGCGTCGCCACGGCGTTCACCACCTACGGTACGTGCGGCGTCAAGGTCTGGATCTTCAAGGGCGAGATCTTGGAGCACGACCCGATGGCGCAGGACAAGAAGATGGCCGAGGGCGATGCGGGGCGGCCGCGTCGCGACGCGGCCTGAGGCCTGAGACAAGAGACGCAAGATCATGCTGCAACCCAATCGCACTAAATTTCGCAAGGCGCATAAGGGGCGCATTCACGGCGTCGCGACCTCCGGGACGGACCTCGCGTTCGGGCAGTACGGGCTCAAGGCGCTCGAGCCGGACCGGCTGAGCGCGCGCCAGATCGAAGCCGCCCGGCGTGCAGTCACGCGCCACATGAAACGCTCCGGCCGCGTGTGGATCCGCATCTTTCCCGACGTGCCGGTCTCCAAGAAGCCGATCGAGGTACGCATGGGCAAGGGCAAGGGTACGCCCGAGCTTTGGGTGTGCCGGGTGAAACCCGGCCGCATCCTGTTCGAGGTCGACGGTGTGCCGATCGAGGTCGCCAAGGAGTCGTTGGCGCTGGCCGCGGCCAAGCTGTCGATCAAGACGCGCTTCGTGGCGCGCATCAGCGAGTAGGATTGACGAGGAACGGTGATGAAGGCGGGCGACGTGCGGGCGATGACCCCCGATCAGCTCAGCGACGAGCTGCTGAAGCTGAAGAAGGAGCAGTTCAATCTGCGGTTTCAGCGCGCGACGGGGCAATTGGAGAACACCTCGCGCGTGCGGCAGGTGCGTCGCGACATCGCCCGCATCCAGACCATCGCGCGCCAGAAGCGCGCGAGCGCGTCGAAGTCGAAGTAAGAGGTTGTAGAGATATGCCGAAGCGCATGCTGCAGGGAGTGGTGGTCAGCGACAAGCAGGACAAGACCGTCATCGTCCGAGTCGAGCGCCGCTTTACCCATCCGGTCATGAAGAAGACCGTTCGGCGCAGCAAGAACTATCATGCGCACGACGAGGGCAATACCTATTCGGTCGGCGACGTCGTGTGGATCGAGGAACATCGTCCGATCTCGAAGCTCAAATGCTGGGCCGTGGTCCGCGGCGAGAAGAAGCAAGCGAAGTGATGAAGCCGCTGGCGCACGCGACTAACAGAGGAAGAGGTGCATCATGATTCAGATGCAGACCAACCTCGACGTGGCGGACAATTCCGGCGCGCGGCGAGTGATGTGCATCAAGGTGTTGGGCGGGTCCAAGCGCAAATACGCGCACGTCGGTGATGTCATCGTGGTCTCAGTCAAGGAGGCGATCCCGCGCGGCCGGGTCAAGAAAGGCGAGGTGATGAAGGCGGTGGTCGTACGCACGGCGAAAGAGATTCGCCGCAACGACGGCTCGATCATCCGGTTCGATCGCAACGCCGCGGTTTTGATCAATCCGCAGATGGAGCCGGTGGGGACGCGCATCTTCGGGCCGGTCCCGCGCGAGCTGCGGGCCAAGAACCATATGAAGATCATCTCGCTCGCCCCGGAGGTGCTGTGATGGCGGCGAGGATCCGCAAGGGCGACAAGGTCGTCGTCATCACCGGCCGCGACAAGGGGCGCACCGGTGAGGTGATCGAGATGCGCCCGCGCGAGCAACGCGTGCTGGTGCGCGGCGTCAACATGGTCAAGCGCCATCAGCGCCAGACGGCGACGCAGGAAGGCGGCATCATCTCCAAGGAGGCGCCGGTCCACCTGTCGAATGTCGCGCTCGCCGATCCGAAGGACGGCAAGCCGACGCGCGTGGGCTTCAAAACGGTGGGCGACAAGAAGGTGCGCTTTGCGAAGCGCTCGGGAGTGGAGATCGATGGCTGATACCCCGAAGCAGCCTGACGCCAAGAAGTCCGACAAGGGCCGCAAGGGCAATCAGGCTCCGCAAGCCGAAAAGGGCCAGAAGGGGCAGAAGGGCGAGAAAGCCGCCAAGGCCGCCAAGGCCCCGCAGGCCGCCAAGCCCGAAACGAGCGAGGCCAAGGCCCCGAAGGCGCCGCAGGAGCGCGTCACCGCGCGTCTGCGCAAGCATTTCGACGAGGTCGTGCGCAAGGCGCTGGTCGAGCAGTTTGAATACAAGAACCCCATGCAGGTGCCGGTGCTCGACAAGGTCGTGCTCAATATCGGGGTCGGCGAAGGCGTCGCCGACCGCAAGAAGGTCAATTCCGCAGCCGCCGACCTGGCACTGATCGCCGGTCAGAAGGCGGTGATCACGAAGTCGCGCAAGGCCATCTCGAACTTCAAGCTGCGCGAGAATCAGCCGATCGGCTGCAAGGTCACCCTGCGCAAGACGCGGATGTACGAGTTCGTGGATCGAACTCGTGAACATCGCGTTGCCGCGGGTACGCGATTTCCGCGGGCTCAACCCCAAGAGTTTCGACGGCCGTGGCAATTACGCGATCGGCATCAAGGAGCACATCGTGTTCCCGGAGATCGATTACGACAAGGCCGAACAGGTCTGGGGCATGGATATCGTGATTTGCACCACCGCGCGTACCGACGACGAGGCGCGCGCGCTGCTTTCGGCATTGAATTTCCCGTTCCGGCAGTGAGGCGCAGGTCCTCAAACGCGGACAACCAGGAGACGTTGATGGCGAAGAAGAGTTCGATCGAGAAGAATGCCCGGCGGCGCAAGATGGCGAAGAGCTACAGCGGCCGCCGCTCCAAGCTCAAGGCGATCGCGCGCGACAAGGCGCTGCCGATGGAGGACCGCTTTGCAGCGGCGCTCACGCTTGCGCAATTGCCGCGCAATTCGTCGCCCACGCGAATCCGCAACCGTTGCGAGGTGACCGGCCGACCGCGGGCGTTCTATCGCAAGCTCAAGATGAGCCGGATAGCGCTGCGGGAGCTCGGGTCGAAGGGCCTGATTCCGGGCCTGGTCAAGTCGAGCTGGTAAGGAGGGATCGTCGAAATGGCGCTGAACGATCCGCTGGGGGATATGCTCACCCGCATCCGCAACGCGCAGCTGCGGAACAAAGCGAAAGTGTCGACTCCCGGCTCCAAACTGCGCGCGAACGTGCTGGAAGTGCTCAGAAATGAGGGCTACATCCGGGGCTACTCGACGCACCGAGCTCGGCAATGGCCGTACCGAGTTCGACATCGAGTTGAAGTATTTCGACGGCGCGCCGGTGATCCGCGAAGTTTCGCGGGTGTCGAAGCCGGGGCGACGCGTTTATGTCTCGGTCGGCAATTTGCCGCGCATCAATAACGGCCTCGGTATCGCCATCCTCTCGACGCCGAAGGGCGTGATGGCGGATCACGAGGCGCGCGACCAGAACGTCGGCGGCGAAATCCTCTGTACGGTGTTCTGAGAAAGACGACGGACATGTCCCGTATCGGAAAAAAACCCGTCCCGGTGCCCGCCGGCGTGCAGGCAAGCGTCGAGGGCCAGACCGTAAAGATGAAGGGCCCGAAAGGCGCCCTGCAGGTGCAGTTGCCCGACGAGATCGCGGCGGCCCTCGACAAGGACGTGTTGAAGCTCAGCCCGCGCTCCGAAACCAAGCGTGGGCGCGCGATGTGGGGGCTTTCGCGCTCGCTTGTGGCCAATCTCGCCACCGGCGTGACCAACGGATTCGAGAAGCGCCTGGAGATCACCGGCGTCGGCTACCGCGCGTCGATGCAGGGCAAGAACCTGCAACTCGCGCTCGGCTACAGCCACGACGTGATCTATCCGGTCCCGGAGGGAATAGCGGTCGCAACGCCGCGGCCGACGGAGATCATAGTTAGCGGCGTCGACCGGCAGAAGGTCGGCCAGGTCGCCGCGGAAATCCGCGCGTTCAGGCCCCCCGAGCCGTACAAGGGCAAAGGCGTGAAATATGCCGGCGAATATGTCTTCCGCAAGGAAGGCAAGAAGAAGTGACGGGAGCCGATGATGGCGACACTGCGTAGCACCACCGACAGGCGCAAAGGCCGCGTCCGGCGCGCCGTCAAGGCTGCGAGCGGCGGCCGCATGCGGCTTTCGGTTTTTCGCTCGTCCAAGCATGTCTATGCGCAGGTGATCGACGACGTGAAGGGCCACACGGTTGCCGCCGCCTCGTCGCGGGACAAGAATCTGCGCAGCGGCCTGAAAACCGGTGCCGATGTCAGTGCCGCCAAGGCGGTCGGCAAGCTTGTGGCCGAGCGCACGCTGGAGAAGGGCGTTAGGGACGTGGTGTTCGACCGCGGCAACTATCGTTATCACGGCCGCGTCAAGGCGCTCGCCGATGCGGCACGCGAAGGAGGTTTGAGTTTCTGATGGCTATACAACCGGGAACCTCGGCTGAACGGGGACGCAAGGGCGCGCGCGATCGTGATCGTGCCCGTGAGCGCGAGGAGCGCGACAGCGAGTTTGTCGACAAGCTCGTGCATATCAATCGCGTGGCTAAGGTAGTGAAGGGCGGCCGGCGTTTCGGCTTTGCGGCGCTGGTCGTCGTCGGTGATCAGAAGGGCCGCGTCGGCTTCGGTCATGGCAAGGCGCGTGAGGTGCCGGAGGCGATCCGCAAGGCGACCGATGCCGCCAAGCGCGGCCTGACGCGGGTGCCGTTGCGCGAGGGCCGCACGCTGCATCACGACGTGTTCGGCCGGCATGGCGCCGGCAAGGTCTTCCTGCGGGCGGCGCCGCCCGGAACCGGCATCATTGCCGGCGGGCCGATGCGCGCGGTGTTCGAAACGCTGGGAATGCAGGACGTGGTGGCGAAATCGCTGGGCTCGTCCAATCCATACAACATGGTGCGCGCGACTTTCGATGCCCTCAAGCATCAGGATTCGCCGCGCTCGGTAGCGGCACGGCGTAATCTGAAGGTGTCCGCACTGCAGGCGCGGCGTCGCGACCACGACGGCGAACAGGCACTGGCGGACTGATCGGGGTCGCGCGAGGCGCAAGGAGCGACACATGAGTGCCGGCAAGACGAGCGGCAAGGTTATCAAGATCGAGCAGGTCGGCAGCCCAATTCGCCGTCGCCACGACCAGCGCGCGACGCTGGTCGGGCTCGGCCTCAACAAGCTCGGCCGCGTCGCCGAGGTGGCGGATACGCCGGCGGCGCGTGGCATGATCAAGAAAGTGGCGCACCTCGTGCGCGTCGTCGGGGAGTGACCGTGGACGTGATCCCGCGGCAAGGTGGGACCTTAAGGAGAATGTCGGCGCTGCGCTGCTGATGAGCAGGCCGGCCGGCGGCTGCTCGCGCGCATGACCACCGAAAGCTAGGAGACGATGATGAAGCTCAGCGACCTCAGGGACAGGCCGGGTGCGCGCAAATCGGGCAAGCGGGTGGGCCGGGGCATCGGCTCCGGCAAGGGCAAGACCGCCGGGCGCGGCATCAAGGGCCAATGGGCGCGGTCCGGCGTCGCCATCAAGGGCTTTGAGGGCGGCCAAATGCCGCTGCATCGCCGGCTGCCAAAGCGCGGGTTCAACAACGTGTTCGCCAGCAAACTCAACGAGGTCAATCTCGGCCGCGTGCAGCAGGCGATCGACGCCGGCAAGCTCGATGCCGCCGCCATAGTCGATGTGGACGCGCTGGTAAAGGCAGGGGTACTCCGCCGCGCCAAGGACGGTGTTCGGCTGCTGGGAGCCGGCGAGATCAACAGCAAGGTGGATTTTGCGGTCTACGGCGCTTCGAGATCGGCCGTGGCGGCGGTCGAGAAGGCAGGAGGCTCGGTCGAGATTCTGCGACCCCGGCCGGAGGCGAGCGAAGAGGCTGCGTAATGCCTATCTAGGGCGGACCGCTCGACAGCGGCGGGAACGCAATTCGGGGACTTGAAGGCCCATGGTCTCGGCAGCGGAACAACTGGCGGCAAACCTCAACTTCGGCGCACTCGCCAAGGCCGAGGAACTCAAGAAGCGCATCTGGTTCACGCTGGGCGCGTTGCTGGTCTACCGGCTCGGCACCTACATTCCGCTGCCCGGCATCGATCCGGCCGCATGGGAGCAGATTTTCCGCACCCAGGCCGGCGGCATCCTCGGCATGTTCAACATGTTCGCCGGCGGCGGGATCAACCGCATGGCGATCTTCGCGCTCAATATCATGCCGTATATCTCGGCTTCCATCATCATCCAGTTGATGACCACGGTGTCGCCGACGCTCGAGCAGCTCAAGAAGGAAGGCGAGCAGGGGCGCAAGACAATCAACCAGTACACGCGCTATCTGACCGTGCTGCTGGCGGCGTTTCAAGCATACGGCATATCGATCGGCCTCGAGGGCGCCGGCAACGCGGTGTCCGATCCCGGCTGGTTCTTCCGCATCTCGACGGTGATCACCCTTACCGGCGGGACTATGTTCCTGATGTGGCTCGGCGAGCAGGTGACCTCGCGCGGAATCGGCAACGGCATCTCCCTGATCATCCTGGCCGGTATCGTGGCGGAGTTGCCGTCGGCGCTCGTAAGCACGCTGGAACTCGGCCGGCAGGGCGCGCTTTCGACCGGCCTCATTCTCGCCGTGCTGGTCATGGCGGTGGTCGTGATCGCCTTCATCGTCTTCATGGAGCGCGCCCAACGCCGCCTGCTGATCCAATATCCCAAACGTCAGGTGGGCAATCAGATGTTCGAGGGCCAATCCTCGCATCTGCCGCTCAAGCTCAACACCTCGGGCGTGATCCCGCCGATCTTTGCCTCGTCGCTGTTGCTGCTGCCGGCCACGGTCGCGAACTTCAATGCCGGGCAAGGACCGGAGTGGCTCAACATCCTCACCACGCAGCTGAACCACGGGCGGCCGCTGTTCCTTTTTCTGTATGTCAGCCTGATCGTGTTCTTTGCGTTCTTCTACACCGCCGTTGTCTTCAATCCGACCGAGACCGCCGACAATCTCAAGAAGCACGGCGGCTTCATTCCGGGTATCCGCCCTGGCGAGCGCACGGCCGAGTACATCGACTACGTGCTGTCCCGCATCACCGTCGTTGGTGCGGCTTATCTCGCGGTCGTCTGCATCATTCCGGAAATTCTCATCTCCTATGCGGCGGTGCCGTTCTATTTCGGCGGCACGTCGCTGCTGATCGTGGTCAGTGTGACCATGGATACCGTCGCGCAGGTGCAGGGCTATCTGCTGGCGCACCAGTACGAAGGCCTGATCAAGCGCGCCAAGCTGAGGGGGCGCCGACGATGAGGCTCATCATGCTCGGCCCACCGGGGGCCGGCAAAGGTACGCAGTCCCAACGTCTCGTCGAAAAACACGAAATCGTTCAACTCTCTACCGGCGACATGCTGCGCTCCGCGGTGGCGGCCGGAACCCCGGTCGGACGCAAAGCAAGAGACATCATGGCGCGTGGCGCACTGGTGCCGGACGAGATCGTGGTCGGGATCGTGTCCGAGCGCATCGACGAACCGGATGCCAGGAACGGATTCGTGCTCGACGGTTTTCCTCGCACGGTGGCCCAGGCAGAAGCCCTCGATCGACTGCTGTCCGACAAAGGTCTCAAGCTCGACGCGGTGATCCAGCTTGGCGTGGACGAGGCCATCCTGCTCAAACGGATCGAAACCCGCGCGGCCGAGATGAAGGCGCGGGGGGATTCGGTGCGGCCCGACGACAACCCGGACGCGTTCAAGATCAGGCTCGACGCCTACCGCGAGCAGACCGCCCCCGCTGGTCGACTACTACGGGAAAAAGGGTGTGCTGCGCACCGTCGACGGCATGGCGCCGATCGGCAGCGTGAGCGCAGCTATCGACCGGGCGCTGGCGGCATAAAAATTGCGAGGCGGCAGGTTGACGGCGAGCCGATAAATCCTTTAATACGCAGGCATCGGGTCGAAGGAGTGAGGGATGTTGCCGGGCCCTTCCAGGAGGGGCAGGGCAGCGTCGTTTGCATCATTTCTTAGGCTTAAATACCTGAGCGTTGTCAATCAGATCCGGCCCCAGCTCGGGCCCGCAGGAGCGTAAGCCTTGGCCCGCATCGCAGGTGTCAATATCCCGACCAACAAGCGCGTCGTTATTGCGCTGCAATACATCCATGGAATCGGGTCCACCAAGGCCCAGGAAATCATGACAAAGGTAGGAATCCCCGACGCCCGGCGGGTGTCGCAGCTGACCGACCAGGAGGTCTTGCAGATCCGCGAGGTGATCGACCGCGAGTACATGGTCGAGGGAGATCTGCGACGCGAAGTGGCGATGAACGTCAAGCGGTTGATGGACCTCGGCTGCTATCGGGGCCTGCGACACCGGCGCGGTCTGCCGGTGCGCGGACAGCGGACGCATACCAACGCGCGTACCCGCAAGGGTCCGGCGAAGCCCATCGCCGGCAAGAGGAAATAGGGCGCAGGCAAGAGTTCGGGAATGCGTGAGACACGCTCGGGCCGCTCGTAGCCTGAGCCGCGAGAGGATCGATCATGGCCAAAGAAGTCGCACGCGTCCGTCGGCGCGAACGCAAGAACATCGCTTCCGGCGTCGCACATGTGAACGCCAGCTTCAACAACACCATGATCACGATCACCGACGTGCAGGGCAACTCGATCGCCTGGTCGTCGGCCGGCACCATGGGGTTCAAGGGCTCGCGCAAGTCGACGCCGTACGCGGCTCAAGTTGCCGCCGAGGATGCCGCCCGCAAGGCGATGGATCACGGCATGCGCACCCTGGAGGTCGAGGTCGCGGGCCCCGGCTCGGGCCGCGAATCCGCGTTGCGAGCGTTGCAGGCCGCAGGATTCACCGTCACTTCGATTCGCGACGTGACCCCGATACCGCACAACGGTTGCCGGCCACGCAAGCGCCGGCGTGTATAGATCGCAACATCCGGCGGACGGCTCGTTACCGATGCCGCCGGTTTTCTCACCGACCAACGGTGGGCGAGCGGGATGACCCGCCCCGGAGAGAGACCCGATGGCTGACAACGTGATCCAAAAGAATTGGCAGGAACTGATAAAGCCGGACAAGCTGCAAGTTGCGGCGGGGCCGGATCCGAAGCGGGCGGCGACGGTCGTCGCCGAGCCACTCGAACGCGGTTTCGGCCTCACGCTCGGCAACGCCCTGCGGCGCATTCTCTTGTCGTCGTTGCAGGGCGCCGCGGTGCAGTCCGTGCACATCGACGGCGTATTGCACGAGTTCTCCTCGATCACCGGCGTGCGCGAGGACGTGACCGACATCGTGCTCAACATCAAGGATATCGCCATCCGCATGCACGGCGACGGTCCGAAACGCATGGTGGTGAAGAAGCAGGGTCCCGGACACGTCACCGCTGGCGACATCCAGACCGTCGGCGACATCGCCATTCTCAATCCCGAGCTCGTGCTGTGCACGCTCGACGAGGGCGCTGAGATCCGCATGGAGTTCACGGTCAATACCGGCAAAGGCTACGTGGCGGCCGAGCGCAATCGACCTGAGGACGCTCCGATTGGCTTGATTCCGGTGGACAGCCTGTACTCGCCGGTGCGCAAGGTTTCCTACAAGGTCGAGAATACCCGCGAAGGGCAGATCCTCGACTATGACAAGCTCACGCTGCAGATAGAGACCAATGGCGCGGTCACGCCGGACGACGCGGTGGCCTACGCGGCCCGCATCCTGCAGGACCAGCTCAACGTGTTCGTCAATTTCGAAGAGCCGCGGCGCGAAATCTCGGCCGAAGCGATCCCGGATCTGGCATTCAATCCGGCGTTCCTGAAGAAGGTGGACGAGCTGGAACTTTCAGTGCGCTCGGCCAACTGTCTGAAGAACGACAATATCGTCTACATCGGCGACCTGGTGCAGAAGACCGAGGCGGAGATGCTCCGGACTCCCAATTTCGGCCGCAAGTCGCTGAACGAGATCAAGGAAGTGCTGGCCCAGATGGGCCTGCACCTCGGCATGGAAGTGCCAGGTTGGCCGCCCGAGAACATCGACGACCTCGCCAAACGCTTCGAGGACCACTACTGAAACGGAGGACAGCGGACAGAGGACGGAGGACAAATGAAAAGGAATGTTTATTCCGTCATCTGTCGTCCGTCATCAGTCTTCTGACGAGACGATGCGCCACGGAAAGGCTCACCGCAAGCTCAACCGCACCGCCGAGCACCGTCGCGCCATGTTTGGCAACATGGCCGCCGCGCTGATCAAGCACGAGCAGATTGTCACCACCCTGCCGAAGGCGAAGGAGTTGCGACCGATCGTCGAGAAGCTCGTCACCCTGGGCAAGCGCGGCGATCTGCATGCGCGGCGCCAGGCGATCGCGGCGATGCGCGACCCGCCGATGGTGAAGAAGCTGTTCGAGGTCCTGGGTCCGCGCTACCGGGATCGCAACGGCGGCTACATCCGGGTACTCAAGGCCGGGTTCCGCTATGGCGACTCCGCCGCGGTCGCGGTGATCGAATTCGTCGACCGAGATGTCGACGCCAAGGGGAAAGAGTCGGGACCGGTCGGCGAGAAGGCGGAAGCCGGCGCTGCCTGATCCTCCCTTTGCGGTGTTCGGCGGAGCGATCCGACCATTGGGCCTTACAGGGTCGGCCCTCGCGGAGCGGCCTGCGGACCCCATTACCGTCTTAAGAAAGCGTTAACCATATTGGGTGGACCATCGTGAGTCGCCGGGTTCAAAACCGGGATGGCTCCGATGCTGCGGCTCTTCGCAACCTTATTCCTCCTGCTCGCCGGGTCCTTCGCCGCCGCGCACGACAGCTGGATCAGCCGCAACCGGCTGACCGATCCGGCCAGCGGCGAGTGGTGTTGCAACCATATCGATTGCGCCGAGGTTCCGAAGAATGGCCTGAGCGAGAACGGGATCGGTTACGTTGTGGCCGAAACCGGCGAAACAATTCCGTATCAGCGCATCATCTGGAAGAGCCAGGACGGTGGGTGGTGGCGCTGCCGGAACATGCGGACCAACGCGACGCGCTGCTTGATCGGCCCGCCACCGGCGTCCTGAGGCACCTGCCTCCGCGCGCTGCCGAGCGGTTTTCAGCATTGGTCCGGCCGCGCCTACTGTCAGGCCGCACGGTCGGCGCTTGTCGCGACCCATATTTTATTACCGCATCTTCTTTCGCTTTTTCGCCATCACTGTGAAAAGTACAAGGCAATAGCCTTGGATATTCTTCGCTCTACTGTCTTGATGTGGCCCTATTCCCGGTAAGACTTCGGGTCAACGTCCATCAGCAGAGGCTCATTGATGAAGAAACTCAGCCTTGCGTTCGCTTGCGGCGCATCCCTCCTTGCAGCCCCCGCACTTGCTGCCGACCTCGGCAGGCTGCCGGCCAAACCGCCGGCGCGCCCCGCGCCCCCGGTGATGCCGATCCTTTGGAACGGCTTCTACGTCGGCGGCCAAGTGGGGTACCAAGGAGGCGGCGACCACACCGCGGAGTTCGCGACCGCAATGGGTCTCCCGACTGGATTCGACCGCACCTTCGACAGTACCGGCGCGGTGGGCGGCCTCCACGCCGGCTACAATTTCCAGACCGGTCCGTTCGTGCTGGGCATCGAGGGTGACATCGAAGCCTCGGGGGTGGGCGGCGGCTTCACGGTGCCGGCTGCGGTCGCGGCAGTGGGCATGGGCGCCGCTGCCGGCAACGGAACGGATTTCGAGAGTCGCTGGCAGGCATCTTTGCGCGGACGTCTCGGCTACGCGCTCGGCCCCACGCTCTTGTACGTCACGGGTGGCGCCGCCTTTGCGGATCTGGACTATGCCTACTTCACGCCCGCCGTGCGCGAGAGCTTCCGCGCCACGGAGGTGGGCTGGACGGTCGGAGGCGGGCTCGAGTTCGCGTTCACGCCGTCGTGGAGCACCCTGATCGAGTACCGCTACACCGATTTTGGGCAGCTCTCGAATACATCGACCGTTGCATTTCCGGGCTCTGCCTTCCAGCACGATCCGAACTTTCACACCGTCCGCCTGGGTGTGAGCTATCGCTTCGGCGGCGGGCTGGCCGCGGGCTACTGACGCACGCTGAAGGAAGGGCCAGACGGCGAGGGGCCGGCTCCGCCGGCCCGGCCCTTATTGTTGGCTCCGGTCGAAAAAAACGGCTTGACCGATGGTCCAACACGGGCCGCGGCCTATTTGACCGGCGTTTCGCAGGTGTCAGGTGGCCGACCTTGCGGCGTTTTTCCCAGCAATCTCCGGCGTCAAGGCCGGGACGAATTGACCCGATGTGTGGCTTTTCAGCAATAGCGGAGTCCGCCCGCGAGCGTTTATCAATGTGGCAACTCCGAGCTCCGATTGCGCCTCCCGTGCCGCTTTTCACCTGGACCGGCTTTTATATCGGCGGCCATGTCGGCGGTGGCTTCGGCAACAAAGACTGGGAGTTCGTCAACGCCTTCGGCATTCCAATCCTCCCACCGTTCCCGGCGACAAGCCATGACGTCAGCGGGCTGCTGGCCGGCGGACAGGTTGGCTTCAACTGGCAGACTGGCATGTTCGTATTCGGCGTCGAAGGCGAGGCGAGCTGGGCCGACATCAATGGCTCCAGCACGTGCCCCAATCCGGCCGCATCATGCGAAAGCAACATTGACTGGCTGGCTTCGATCACCGGCCGGGTTGGTGTCGCGTTCGACCGGGCGCTCCTCTACGTGAAGGGTGGCTGGGCTTGGGCCGGCGACCGTCACTTCGTGACCTTCGGCAATGTTTTCGACGAGCAGACTGGGGACATCACGCGCTCCGGCTGGACGATCGGCGCCGGCCTCGAGTACTCCTTCGCGCCGAACTGGTCGGCCAAGATCGAGTACATGTTTACCGACTTCGGCCGCGAGGATCACAACTTCCACCGCGTAGCAGCGGGCACGTTCGTCGAGACGGCTGCGATCGAGCAGACCCTCTCCACCGTGAAATTCGGTATCAACTACCGGTTTGGCTTTGGTCCGGTTGGCCCGGTTGTGGCAAACTACTGATCGGGCTTTTGGCAAGGTTGAAAATGGGCCGGCTTCGCCGGCCCATTTTCTATGTGCTGACCAGGCGTTCCCGCCGGGCTCCCCAAAGCTAAGCATTGCTGACCGCTTCTCGTGCGTCCCCCACCTGATCGGCGCCCTGTTCTCCCTACGGCCAAGAAATCCAGCGATAGATCTCACGTCCATGGCGATCAGCAAGCCGAAGAATTCCGACCTGTTCGACGATCTTGTGCTGAATTTTGATCCGTTCTCCCTCAACGGACTGGATCAGTTCGGGATGTCGTCAGAGGACCTGTCACGCTCCCCGAGCGGCGCGGCGTCCGTCGGGGGTGGCACGACCGCCATGGCGAGCGGGAATGCAACTTCCAATCATCCGACTGGCTTGGGCCCGGACCGCGGTCCGATCGGGGCTCTGCCGACGCCCGATGGCGCCACGCTGCCTACGGTGCCTGCCGCTCATCGAGGGGGCTTGGTCCGGATGGCGGTCCGATCGGGGCTCTGCCCACGCCCGATGGCGTGACGCTGCCTACGGTGCCTAACGCCCATCCCACGGGGCATGGTCCGTGTGGCGGTTCCGTCGGCGAGCTCGCATCTCCCGACAGACTGGCGCTTCCTCGGGTACCAATTCGGCTTCGAGCGACGCCGCAGGGGGCGCGTCGGCGGCCTACTGGTTGCTTGCCTAGCCGCCGGCGCGTCGCCTTCGACCTCCATCCATGGTCCCTGACCGATGCTTTTGCATTGCGGCGCGGTCGGCTGCTGCGTCTGTGATCCCAGCCCCGCCCTCAAGTGGACGATGGTCCGGCCGGATTGTTGCCGTGGCGCTACAGCTTGCCACAAACGGGCGCAGGGTACTGCTTTGCCCTCGACTTGGATTGCGAACGCGCACAAGGTGAACATTGGTCGCAAGCAAATGGGGGGCATCCCATGCGCAACTACCTTAAGATGACGATTGCGGGTGCGCTGTTGGCGGGATCGGTCGGTGTCGCGAGCGCGGCCGACATGCCGATCGCGCCGCCTCCGCCTCCGCCCTACAACTGGACCGGATACTGGCTCGGCGTCGGCTTCGGCGGCTTCTTCGGCGGCGAGAGCACCGTCGTGTTCCCGGGCGGGCTCATCGGAGGACCCGGCGGCCTGCTCGGCGGCTCGATCGCGCCCGAGATCAATCAGGCGATCGTCGCCTTCCACGGCACCCACACCCATCAGCTCGCCGGTTTCGGCTGGGGCAACCTGGTGATCGGCATCGACCAGAGCGGCAACCTGCCGCTCGACAACGACCTCGACACGGTGGCCTGCCCGAGCGGGCTGTTCAGCTGCGGCGTCCGGATCCAGTCGCTGTTCACCACCGGCGCCCTGCTCGGCCTGGCCTGGGATCGGGTGCTGTTCTCGGTGCGCGGCGGCTGGGCGGCCGGGCTGGTGCAAACCCGCACCTTCACCAACCCCGGCGGCATCCTGTTCGACAACACCAGCCGGTGGCACTCCGGCTGGTACGTCGGCGGCGCCATCGACTGGGCGGTGTACAAGACCGCCGGCACCTCCGGCATCATCGGCATCGAATACAACTACGTCGATCTCGGCGACATCGTGCACTGCCAGTTCGGCTGCGGCCCGGCTCCCGGCTTCGTGCGCAACGTCGACGTGACCGCGAACGTGATCAAGGCGAAGTTCTCGATCAAGTTCGACGGCCCGCCGCTGCTGCCGTTCTGACGCTCGAGATTTCTGCACCCACCTGCGCTGCGACCAACTACTTGACCCCGGGCCTTTCCGCCCGGGGTTTGCTTGTGTGCCACGCGTGCCTCTCCCCGCGTGCGATGCTCGATGGCATCCCCGTTGTTGCAACTTTGGCACGCCGGCCCGCAAAGTTGCCAAGGCCGGAAAAGCGCCTCGATTCTCCTCGCCTCCGGTGTGACAATGTGCCGTCGCAAGCAATTGGGGGGCATCCCATGCGCGCCAAGCATTCCTTGACCATTGCGGCCGCGTTGTTGGCCGGTTCCATCACCGCCGCCGCCGCCGCCGACATGCCGGTCGCGCCGCCTCCGCCACCGCCATACGACTGGACCGGCTGGTATCTCGGGGTCGGCTTCGGCGGCCTGTGGGGCGATAGCCGGCAGACGTTCGATCCGGTGGTGATACCGGGCGTGCTATTCCTGCCCGGCGGCACCGTCGGATCGGAGTTCGAGCAGGCGATGATCACCTTCCACGGCGGCCGCCTGCACCAGTTCGGCAATTTCGGCTGGGGCAGCATCGTGGTCGGCCTCGACAGCAGCGCCTCGATACCGCTCGACAATTCGTTCGGCACGACGGTCGTCTGCCCGAACCTCGTCACAGACTGCAGCACGCGCATCCAGGCGCTGTTCACCACCGGCGGCGTGCTCGGCCTTGCCTGGGATCGGTTCCTGATCTCGGCGCGCGGCGGCTTTGCCAGCGGCCTGGTCGAAACGCGGGTGTCTTTGCTCGGCATCCCGCTCAACAACACCGAGACCTGGCACACCGGCTGGTATGTCGGCGGAGCCATCGACTGGGCGGTGTACAAGACCGCCGGCACCTCCGGCATCCTCGGCCTCGAATACCAGTACGTCGACCTCGGCGACCGCGAGCATTGCCCGTTCGGCTGCCGCGTGGATCTCCCCGGCGTCCGCCGCATCGTCGACGTGACCGCGAGCGTCCTCAAGGCGAAGTTCACGCTCAAGTTCGACGGCCCGCCGCTGCTGCCGTTCTGACGGCCCAAGCTTTACGCGACCACGCGGCTTGAACGCACCGCGCCGGCTTGATTTCGGGCCCTCGGCCCGGGTTTGCTACGTGGGAAAGTCGACGCCATCCTGCCCGGGCGCGCATGGTGACGCGGACTGGCAGCGGTTTTTGGGGCTCGATCGATGTTGGAGTCGAATTCCTCATGCCGACAGTGCAACGAACTGCTCTGCGGGCGCTCGCACTGGTGACTTTCCTAGTGAGCACCCACGCAGACGCGCAGAATTGGGGGCATGGGTTGCTTGCGGCCGCCGCGCGCGGGGATGTGGCGCAGGTGCAAGAACTGATCTCCGGTGGAGCGGCTCTCGATGTCGTCGATGATTCCGCACGAACCCCCTTGTTGATTGCCGTTGCCAATGATCGCGGCGCGGTCGCCCAGCACCTGATCGAGGCCGGCGCCGACATCAATGCACAGGCCGCCAATCGCGATTCGCCATGGCTGTTGGCGGGGGCGCTGGGACGGACCGAAATGCTCGCGGCCATGCTCGCCACCGGCCGCGTAGACTACGCTCGGCGCAACCGGTACGGCGGCAATGCGCTCATCCCGGCCTGTGAGCGCGGCCACGTGGCGACCGTGCGCTTGTTGCTGGAGAAATCCACGATCGATCTCGATCACATCAACGATCTGGGTTGGACGGCACTACTGGAGGCGGTGATGCTGGGGGATGGCGGCCCGCGGCATGCCGAAATCGTCCGCCTCCTGATTGCGCATGGGGCCAATGTCAGCCTTGCCGATCGGGACGGCGTGACCCCGCTGCAGCACGCGCGGCGGCGCGGCTATCGTGAGATCGAAAGGCTGCTGCAGGCGGCCGGTGCACGATAGGCGTTGCCGGTCGCTCAACTCCGGCGGGCCCAGGAGGCTTGGGGTTCCGCCAGTTCCCTCGGCCTCGCGTGCTGGGTTCTCGACTTGGCGCGGCACAAGCCTTGCGGCCATTGCACGGCGCCAAGCTCCGCCTGCGGCAGCCCTTCAACCGATCGGCGCCGCGTTCTATATCTCGGGACAGCCAGTCGGATTCGGACCGCCCACGATGTACGGACTGATGGCGGCGGCGGCCGCCTTTGCCTTGACGCTTTGTGCTGGGGCCGGTGTCCTCGCGCAGGAGCGGCGGCTGCCGACGTCGGCGGCCGAGATGCGGTTGTCGTTTGCCGCCACCGTGCAGCGTGCGGCCCCGGCGGTAGTCAACGTCTACGCCGCCAAAGTGGTCGAGAACCGCAACCCGTTCGCTGACGACCCGATCTTCCGCCGTTTTTTCGGCCTGCCCGGAATGCCGCGTGAGCAAGTGCAGCGCTCGCTTGGCTCCGGGGTGATCGTAGACGCGGCCGGTTTCGTCGTCACCAACAACCACGTCATCGAAGGTGCGACCGAGGTCAAGGTCGCACTCGCGGACAAGCGCGAGTTCGAGGCCGAGATCGTCTTGAAGGAGGCCCGCACCGATCTGGCGGTACTGCGGATCAAGGACGGGCGCGAACGTTTCCAGGCGCTCGAGTTCGGCAATTCGGACGAGCTGCAAGTAGGCGATCTGGTGTTGGCGATCGGCAACCCGTTCGCGGTCGGCCAGACGGTGACGCACGGCATCGTCTCGGCGCTTGCGCGCACGCAGGTCGGGATCACCGACTACCAGTTCTTCATCCAGACCGACGCCGCCATCAATCCTGGCAATTCAGGCGGCGCGCTGGTCGACCTCACCGGCAAGCTGGTCGGCATCAATACCGCGATCTACTCGCGATCGGGCGGCTCGCAGGGCATCGGTTTTGCCATTCCGTCGAACATGGTGCGCGTGGTGGTGGCGTCGGCGAAGAGTGGTGGCAACGTGGTGAGGAGACCGTGGCTCGGTGCCAAGCTGCAAGGCGTCAATGCCGAGATTGCCGAAAGTCTTGGGTTGCGGCGTCCGGCAGGCGCGCTGGTCGCCAGCGTCACGCAGGGCAGCCCGGCGGCGCGCGCGGGTCTGAAAACCGGCGATCTCATCGTTGCGGTCGACGGCCAGACGATCGACGATCCGGAAGCGTTCGGATACCGCTTCGCTACCAAGCCGCTCGGCGGCAGCGCCCAGGTGGGCGTGGTGCGCGGCGGTAAGGAGGCGCGGCTGTCCGTCGCGCTCGAAACAGCGCCGGAAAATCCCCCGCGTGACCCGGTGCGGATTCGGTCACGTTCGCCGCTCGGTGGCGCGACCGTCGCCAATCTCTCCCCGGCAGTGGCTGAGGAGTTGCGCGTCGACAGCAATCTGCAGGGAGTGGTCGTCACCGCCGTGGATGAAGGCACGGCGGCGCAGGCGGTAGGCTTGCGACCGGGAGATATCGTGCTAGAGATCAACGGCGAGAAGGCCACAAGCTCGCACGAGCTCGACCGCTTGGTGCAGACGCCGCAGCGCGTCTGGCGGCTGCAGATCATGCGCGGCGGCCAGATCATGACCACGGTTGTAGGCGGATAAGGTGGCGGCGCCGAAGCCGAAGAGCCTGTTCGAAGCCGCCGGCCTCGAGCGCGACGCCCCGAGACCGTTGGCCGACAAGCTGCGGCCCGCGCGACTTGCGGACGTGGTCGGCCAAGATCATCTGCTCGGACCCGATGGCGCGCTGACGCGCATGCTGGAAGCGCGCTCGCTCGGCTCGCTGATCTTTTGGGGGCCGCCCGGCACCGGTAAGACCACCGTCGCACGGCTGCTGGCGCGCGACACCGCCCTGCATTTCGAGCAGATTTCAGCGGTGTTCTCCGGCGTCGCTGATCTCAAGAAGGTGTTCGAGGCAGCGCGCGCGCGGCGCGAGAGCGGGCAGGGAACGCTGCTGTTCGTCGACGAGGTGCACCGCTTCAACCGCGCGCAGCAGGACTCGTTCCTGCCGGTGATGGAGGACGGCACCGTGGTGCTGGTCGGCGCCACGACCGAGAACCCGTCATTCGAGCTCAACGCCGCGCTACTCTCGCGAGCGCGCGTGCTGGTGTTCAAGCCGCTCGATGCCGAGGCGTTAGAAAAGCTGCTGGCGCGCGCCGAAACGATCGACGGCAGACCGTTGCCGCTCGATGCGGACGCGCGCGCGTCGCTCGTCCGAATGGCCGATGGCGACGGCCGCGCAGCGCTCACCCTTGCCGAGGAAGTCTGGCGCGCGGCGCGCTCAGGCGAGGCGTTCGACGCGGCGGCGCTGCAGGAGATCGTGCAGCGGCGCGCACCGATCTACGACAAATCGCAGGACGGTCACTACAACCTCATCTCGGCACTGCACAAGTCGGTGCGCGGTTCGGACCCGGACGCGGCGCTCTATTATCTCGCACGCATGCTCGATGCCGGCGAAGACCCGCTCTATGTCGCTCGGCGTGTGGTGCGGATGGCGATCGAAGATATCGGTCTTGCCGATCCACAGGCGCTGGTGGTCGCCAATGCCGCCAAGGACGCATACGACTTCCTTGGCAGCCCGGAGGGCGAGCTCGCAATTGCTCAGGCCGTCATCTATGTCGCCACCGCACCGAAATCGAATGCCGCCTACTCGGCCTATGGGCAAGCGGTGCGGGTGGCGAAGGAAGCGGGCTCCCTGCTGCCGCCCAAGCATATCCTCAACGCGCCGACGCGCTTGATGAAACTGGAAGGCTATGGTCGCGGCTACGCCTACGACCACGACACCGAGGATGCTTTCTCAGGCCAAGACTATTTTCCCGAGGCGCTCGGTCGCCACACCTTCTATGATCCGCCCGACCGCGGGTTCGAGCGCGAGCTCAGGAAGCGGCTGGACCATTGGGCGAAGCTGCGAAAGGAGCGTGGACGTTGATTAAGACAATGGTGACTTCGCGTCATGGCGGGGAGCGTCGGCGGGGACGGGCCCGGTTGGGAGGGGAGAGCATGCGAAAATTCATCGTTTCCGTAGCGCTCGCAGGGTTGGTCGCTATCGCCGCCGCGCAGGCTCAGCCGTATCCGTCGCGCCCGATCACGCTGGTGGTGCCTTTCCCGCCCGGCGGGTCGACCGACACCGTCGCGCGCATCATGGCCGAACGGATGCGCCCGGTGCTCGGGCAGCCGCTCGTCGTCGAAAATGTCGGTGGCGCCGGGGGCAGTATCGGTGTCGGACGCGTGGCGCGCGCCGCGCCGGATGGCTACACGATCGATATCGGGCAGTGGGATACCCATGTCGGCAGCATCATCTATCCGCTGACCTACGATCTACAGAAGGACTTCGAACCGATCGGGCTTATTTCGATCAATTCCCAGCTGTTGGTCGGCAAGAAGGCCTTGCCGGCGGACGACCTCAAGGCGTTGGTCGCATGGATGAAGGCGAATCCCGGCGAAGCCAAGTTCGTCAACCAGAACGCGGCCGCGCAGGTGACCGGCATCCTGATGCAGCAGTCGACCGGGACGCGGGTTCAGTTCATCCCGTACCGGGGCGCCGGACCGGCGATGCAGGATCTGGTCGCCGGCCATGTCGATCTTTTGGTGGTGCAAGCGGCTGCGGCGCTGCCGCAGGTGCGGGCCGGGACTATCAAGGCAATCGCGAATCTGTCGCCGCGCCGCTCGACGGTGGTGCCCGACATCCCGACCTCGGACGAGGGCGGCGTGCCCGGGCTCTACGCCTCGGGGTGGTTCGGGTTCTTCGCGCCCAAGGGCACGCCGAAGGACGTCATCGTCAAGCTCAACGACGCAATGACGCAGGCGCTTGCAGATCCGGCCGTGCGCGCGCGCTTCGCCGAGCTCGGGCTCGACGTCGCCACGCGCGAGCAGCAAACGCCGGACGGGCTTGCCGCGTTTCACAAGGCCGAGGTCGAGAAATGGTGGCCGATCATCAGGGCGGCCGGCATCAAGGTGGAATGAGTCGACCGCGCGCTTGCGTCGGACGCGGTCCAAAGTCCGTCAGCCGAGGAAGCCCTCGTGTCTTTCGCGCCCCCTATCGTCTGCGCGCCGCAAAGTAGACGCCGCATAGAATGAGTGCGAATCCGAGCAGGTGGTACGCTCGCAGCTGTTCGCCGAGCAGCAAATAGGCGAGCACTGCGCTGTAAAGCGGCACCAGATGCAGGAACGGTCCCGCCCGGTTGGGGCCGATCAGCTCGACGCCGCGGTTCCAGGCGGCCATTGCGATCACGCTGGGGAAAATCGCGACGTAGAGGATCGCGCCGGCGGTCAGCAGGGTCGGCTGGAATGTAAATCCTGAAAGGTGCTCCCAGGCAAACAGCGGTGCTGTCATCAGGCACGACGACACCGCCATGACGAGCAAGAAACTCGCCCAATGAATGGCCGGTTTCAGCCGCAGGTAGGGTGAATAGACCGCCCAGGCAGCCATGTTGAACAGAATGATGAGATCGCCGCGGTTGAAGGCGAGGCCCGCAAGCGCGCCTAAATCGAGCCGCGTCACGATCACCAGCACGCCCATGAGGGAGGCCAGGATCCCGAGCAGCTGCGGCAGCCTTAGCCGATCGCCGAAGATCAGCGCGCCAGCGGCAACGATCAGCACCGGTACCAGCGAGTTGAATACCGAGACATTGAGCGCGGAGGTGTACTGCAGACCGAGATACTGCAGCGCACTGAACAGCGCACCGCCGGTGAGGCTGAGGAACAGCAAGATGCGCCAATGCGCCTTGATCAGCGGCCAATCACGTTCGAGGTGCGGGTTGGCGAACCACAAGAGGACCACTGCCGGGAGCAGCCAGCGGGCGGTCGACAGCCCGAACGGCGGCACATGACCGGCCGCCGCGCGGCCGACGATGTGATTACCAGACCAGCAAAGCCCGGCCACCGCCAGCAGCAGGTAAGGGTTGCCCAACGGGACAGCCGACATTCAGGGCCTTATATCCTGGATCCGCGGCGGGCTAAGTGTTGTGGAATTTGCGCCTGCGGGCGGGGCAACCGCGCAGGGCCGCAGACCGAGGACGGCAGGTGGCAAAGGGACATCGAGGGCAGGGGCCAAGGCAGCCCGGCGGCCAGCGACAAATCGCGGGGCCGCGGGGCCATGATCGTGGCGGGCACTCGACCAGGCGTGCGGAGCATCTTCGTTTCCACTCCTCTGCCAAGCGGCCGCAGGCGGCGCCGAAGAGCCATCAAGATCCGCCGCCGACACCCGGCGCCGGACCACGGCGGCCTCGCGCCGAAGGGCCGCCGGCCAACACAGCAGAAATTTCAGCCATCGGCGTGCAGACCGTCACGGTCGCGCCCGACGAGGGCGGCATGCGGGTTGATCGGTTCCTGGAGGCACGATTCCCGGGACTGTCGTTCTCGCATATCCAACGCATCATCCGCAAAGGCGAGCTGCGGGTGAATGGCAAGCGCGCGCGACCGAAGGATCGGCTGGCGGCAGGGGAAGTGGTGCGCATCCCTCCGCTTCGGCTCGACACTCCCAGGCCGCTGTCGCCGCAACGACAGGAGGACGACAAGACCCGAGCGCTGCTCAAATCGATGACCCTTTACGAGGACGCCGACGTTCTGGTGCTCAACAAGCCGATGGGGTTGGCGGTGCAGGGCGGTTCGGGCACGGTACGTCACCTCGACGGCATGTTGGAGGTCTTGCGCGACCCGCAGGGACAGCGCCCGCGCCTGGTGCACCGGCTCGACAAGGATACGGCCGGCTGCCTGCTGGTCGCCAAGACGCGGTTTGCCGCCACCGCGCTCGCGAAGTCGTTTCGTTCGCGGTCAGCGCGCAAGATCTACTGGGCGCTGGTCGCGGGAGTGCCCAAGCCGACACAGGGCCGCATCTCGACGTTTCTTGCCAAGGAAGAATTGGAACGCGATTCGTTCATGCGCATTGCCCGCCATGGCGAGGAGGGAGCGAGCCACGCCGTGACCTTCTATGCCGTGGTCGAGACCGCGGCCCGGCAACTCGCCTGGATTTCGCTCAAACCGGTGACTGGTCGCACCCATCAGTTGCGCGCGCACTGCGCGCATATCGGGCATCCCATCCTCGGCGATCCGAAATACTTCTCGAAGGAGAATTGGGATCTGCCCGGCGGGCTGCAGAACCGGCTGCAACTCTTGGCGCGACGAATCGCGGTGCCGCATCCGCGTGGCGGCACGATCGACGTGACGGCGCCGCTGCCGCCGCATATGGTGCAGTCGTGGAACCTGCTCGGGTTCGATGCGAAGCGCTACGATCCGATTGTCGATGCCCCGGAAGGATGAGCTCGACCCTTCACTGCCGCGACGGCGCCTCTATCTATGGCCAATAGTGAGGCAACGATGATCCGTCATCTGGCAACGGTGCTGGCATTGGTACTGGGCCCAATGGGCACTTCCGGCGCGCAGCCGATCGGCCCGCCGATCTCACCGCAGCCGCTGTTCGAGTTCCAGCCCATGCCACGAACGCAGCTCCCGCCGGTGTATGCCCCGCCGGTAGGCGGCAGCGCCAGGACCTACAGCACGCCGCTGATCACGGGACCCGTGCCGGAGCCGTCGCGCGGTCGGGCCGCGGAATGCCAGCACCAGGCGACAGTCGATCGGGTCCCACGCCGCAAGCGTGGCGCCTACGTTCACAACTGCATGATGAACTGACGTCGTCCGCGCTAACGCAGACTGGCGTTGATCCTGTCAAGCGCGGTCGAGCCGGGACAGAGCTCCTTCTCGCCCAGCGCGTTGAGCGGCGTTGCCACGGTATTGAAGCTGACGTGCAGGTCCTCAGGCTCGGGATCGACGTAGAGCAGACCGGTCGCGATCTCGCCAGCGGCAGCGCTCTCTTGCAGATATGCCACGGCCTTACGGCGATCGTGCGGGTCGTATTCATCGGCCACCTTCCGCAGCACCAGGCGGGAGCCGTCGTGCTGCTCGACAACCTCGGCCGTACCCGGCGCGTAGTCGACGGTGATGGGCGCGCGGCCGGTGATGAAGTCCAGGCGGTTCACCGCGATGTTGTGCTCGCGCACGTAGTCGAAGCTCTTGGTCGAGCCCTCGTGATTATTGAATGCGACGCAAGGGGAGATCACGTCGATGAAGGCGGCGCCCTGATGCTCGATCGCCGCCTTGATCAGCGGCGTGAGCTGCTCCTTGTCGCCGGAGAACGACCGCGCCACGAAGGTCGCACCGAGCTGCAGCGCCATGGCGACGAGATCGATCGAGTTGTCGGTATTGATGGCGCCGCGCTTAGACTTCGAGCCGCGGTCGGCGGTGGCTGAGAACTGCCCCTTGGTAAGGCCGTACACGCCGTTGTTCTCGACGACGTAGACCATGTTGACGCCGCGGCGCACCGCATGCGCGAACTGGCCGAGGCCAATCGAGGCGGAATCGCCGTCGCCGGACACGCCGAGATAGATCAGATCGCGGTTCGCGAGGTTGGCGCCGGTGAGCACCGACGGCATCCGGCCGTGAACGGAATTGAATCCGTGCGACTGGCCCAGGAAGTAGGTGGGCGTCTTCGACGAACAGCCGATGCCGGAAATCTTGGCGACGCGGTGCGGCTCGATCGACAGCTCGAAGCAGGCCTGGATGATGGCACCGGTGATCGAGTCGTGCCCGCAGCCGGCGCATAGTGTCGACACCGACCCTTCGTAGTCCCGGTGGGTATAGCCGAGCGCGTTCCTGGGCAGCGCGGGGTGGTGGAATTTCGGTTTGGCGAGGTAGGTCATGATACCACCTTCCGCAGCGGCGTTATCTTGAGCGCGTCGAGGTGATCGCCGATGGCATTGGCGATGAACCGCGCAGTGATCGGCGTGCCGTCGTAGTGCAGGATCGGCACCAGCCGCAACGGGTCTAGGTTCAATTCGTTGACCAGCAGCATGCGCAGCTGCGCGTCGCGGTTCTGCTCGACCACGAACACGAAGTCATGCTCGGCGATGAAGTCGGGCACGGTCTGCGCGAACGGGAACCCGCGTATGCGCAGCATGTCGAGAACTTTGCCTTCGGACCGCAAGGTCTCGATGGCCTCGTCCATCGCGGGGCTGGTCGAGCCGTAGTAGATCACCCCGTACTTGGTCGCCTTCTCGGCGTTGCGACGGATCGGGGCCGGCACCAAGGTCTTGGCGGTCTCGAATTTGCGCAGCAGGCGCTGCATGTTGTCGGCGTAAGGCGCGCCTTCCTCGGTGTAGCGCGCGTAGGGGTCGCGCGAGGTCCCGCGCGTGAAGAACGATCCTCGGGTCGGGTGCGTGCCGGGATAGGTTCGATACGGAATGCCGTCGCTGTCGATATCGAGGTAGCGGCCGAAATCCTTCCCGGCGTCGAGCTCGGCTGCGGTCATGATCTTGCCGCGGTCAAACTTGCGCTGGTCGTCCCATTGCAACGGCCGGCACAGCCGGTGGTTCATGCCGATATCGAGATCGAGCATCACGAAGACCGGTGTCTGCAGCCGATCGGCAAGATCGAAGGCCTGCGCGCCGAGCTCGAATGCCTCAGCCGGGTCCTCGGGAAACAGCAGCACGTGCTTGGTATCGCCGTGGGAGGCGTAGGCACAGCTGAGGACGTCGCATTGCTGTGTGCGCGTCGGCATGCCGGTCGATGGCCCGGCGCGCTGCACGTCGAAAATGACCGAGGGGATTTCGGCAAAGTAGGCCAGGCCGATGAATTCCTGCATCAGCGAGATGCCCGGCCCGGAGGTCGCCGTAAAGGCGCGCGCCCCGTTCCAGGCGGCACCGATTACCATGCCGATGGACGCCAACTCGTCCTCGGCCTGAATGATGGCATGGCGCGCCTTGCCGGTATCGGGGTCGACCCGATAGCGCCGGCAGTGGGCTGCGAAGGCCTCGGCCAGTGACGAGGACGGAGTGATCGGATACCAGGCGCACACCGTCGCACCGCCGTAGACGGCACCGAGCGCGGCAGCCGAATTGCCTTCCAGGAAAATGCGGTCGCCGACTTTGTCGGAGCGCCGCAGGGTCAGGCCAATCGGGCAGTCGAGATTCATCAGCGCGTAGTCGCGTCCGAGGTGCAGCGCGCGGACGTTGGGAGCGATAAGCTTGTCCTTGCCCTTGAACTGCTCGCCGATCAGCTTCTCAATCGCGGCGACGTCCATGTCGAGCAGTGCCGAGAGCGCACCGAGATAGATGATGTTCTTGAACAGCTGACGCTGGCGCGGGTCGGTATATTCGCGATTGGCGATTGCAGTGAGCGGCACGCCGATCACCGCGATGTCGGCGCGGAACTTCGATGCCGGCATGGGCTTGGTCGAATCGTAGAACAGGTAGCCGCCCGGCTCGAGCGAGGCCACGTCCTTGTCCCAGGTCTGCGGGTTCATCGCGACCATCAGGTCGACGCCGCCGCGCGCCCCGAGATGGCCCGCTTCCGATACCCGCACCTCGTACCAGGTCGGCAGGCCTTGAATGTTGGAGGGAAAGATATTGCGCGGCGCCACCGGCACGCCCATGCGCAGCACCGCGCGGGCGAACAGCTCGTTCGCGCTCGCCGAACCCGAGCCGTTGACGTTGGCGAACCGGACGACGAAATCGTTTACGCTCTCGAGTGGCATGCCGATCCCGCGTACGTCATGTCGATCAAGAATTTCTGCATGTCCCAGGCCCCGGTCGGGCAGCGCTCGGCGCACAACCCGCAATGCAGGCAGACGTCCTCGTCCTTGACCATCACCCGTCCGGTCTTGAGATTGTCGGCGACGTAAAGGTCCTGCGTCGAGTTATTGGCCGGCGCGTTCAGGCGTTGGCGCAGCTCGGGCTCCTCGGCGTTCTCGGTGAACGTGATGCAGTCCATCGGGCAGATGTCGACGCAGGCGTCGCACTCGATGCACAGCTCGCCGGTGAACACCGTCTGCACGTCGCAATTCAGGCAGCGGTACGCCTCGTTGAGGGCCAGCTGAGGATCGAAGCCGAGCTCGACTTCAGCCTTGATGTCCTTGAGGGCGATCGTCTTGTCGCGCAGCGGCACCCGGTAGCGCTTGTCGAGCGAGATTTCATTGTCGTAGGACCATTCGTGGATGCCCATTTTCTGGCTGCCGACCTCGACGCTCGGGGGCAGGCGGCCGGTGATGTCCTCGCCGCGACAGTATTTGTCGATCGAGATCGCGGCGTCGTGACCGTGCGCTACGGCCCAGATGATGTTTTTCGGACCAAAGGCGGAATCGCCGCCGAAGAAGACGTCGCGCCGGCTCGACTGCATGGTGGTGGCATCGACCACTGGCATGTCCCAGCGATCGAACTCGACGCCGATGTCGCGCTCGATCCAGGGGAAGGCGTTCTCCTGCCCAACCGCGACCAGCACGTCGTCGCAGCGGAAATATTCGTCCGGATCGCCGGTCGGCACGAGATTTCGCCGACCCTTGGCGTCGTACTCGGCCTTGACCTTCTCGAACATGATGCCGGTCAGGCGGCCATCCACATGGATGAAGGACTTGGGCACCATGTAGTTGAAGATCGGGATGTCCTCATGCATGGCGTCCTCCTTCTCCCAGGGAGACGCCTTCATTTCGTCGAAGCCGGAGCGCACCACCACCTTCACGTCCTCGCCGCCGAGACGGCGCGCTGTGCGGCAGCAATCCATGGCGGTATTGCCGCCGCCAAGCACGATTACGCGCTTGCCGATCTTGGTGACGTGGCCGAACGAGACGCTGGAAAGCCAGTCGATGCCGATATGGATGTTCGCAGCCGCCTCCTTGCGGCCGGGGACGTCGAGGTCGCGCCCCCGCGGTGCGCCCGAGCCCACGAACACCGCATCCCAGCCCTCTTCCAGGAGCGACTTGAGGCTATCGATACGCCGGCCGCCCCGGAACTCGACCCCGAGGTCGAGGATGTAGCCGCACTCTTCGTCGATGATTGAATCGGGTAGCCGGAACTTGGGAATCTGCGTGCGCATCATCCCGCCGACTTGCGGATCCTGGTCGAACACGACGCAGTGGTAGCCGAGCGGCGCGAGGTCGCGGGCGACGGTCAGGGATGCCGGACCGCCGCCGACCAGCGCGATGCGCTTGCCGTTCTTCTGGGCCGCCGGTCGCGGCAGGCGCTCGCGGATATCGTCCTTGTAGTCGGCGGCGACGCGCTTCAGCCGGCAGATCGCAACCGGGTCCTTCTCGACCCGCCCCCGCCGGCAGGCGGGCTCGCACGGCCGGTCGCACGTGCGCCCGAGGATGCCGGGGAACACGTTGGACTTCCAGTTGACCATGTAAGCGTCGGAGTAGCGGCCGGCCGCGATCAGGCGAATGTATTCCGGCACCGGTGTATGCGCCGGGCAGGCCCATTGGCAGTCGACGACTTTGTGGAAGTACTCAGGCGCGGAAATATCGGTAAGTTTCATCGACTCCTCGTGCCCGCGCTTCTTTGACGCGACATGCGCGGTGCATCGGCCGGCGTTTCCCTGGAACGCAGTCGGCGGCTGGCCGGATCTGCCACTCAGCCTGGATTGCGTGCCGCCCCGGCTTATGCCTGCCGAGTCAGGGCGGATAGTAGTGAGCCCAACTAGACGCCACAACCGTTATCAGTCCGTTTAGGCTAAGTTTTTTGGCGATTTGTGAGTTTTCCAAATGGCCACTTTCGCGCTTTGTTCTAATGCTTCGGAATGCCTCCAAGTCACTGGCAGGGCTTACTTTTCCGGCTTTGCCCGGCTTTAGGCCGCAAGCGGGATTCTCGCTCTTTTTGCCGCTCCGGTGATTGCATTGTGATTGCGCGAAACAGTCTGTTCAGTCTCTGTGCTGCCGCTGGACCACCGAGGCGAGCAACTCCGCGGCGGCTTGGTCGCGCTCGTTGGTTGGGTGCACATACACGGCTAGGGTGAAAGATGACGTCGCGTGCCCGAGTCGTGTTTGCACTGTCTTGATGTCGCTGCCGGCGCCGATCAGCATCGTTGCCGCCGTGTGGCGCCAGGAGTGAGTTGGCGAACGCCCTTCGACCTCGGCGCGGCGCATGACCGCTCGCAGCCGATAGGTCATCCCCATGGGGTCGTGGGGTTCGCCGTCTGGGCGTGGGAAAACGAACATTGGCTCTCGGCGGTAGCCCTTCCCCCAAGTGAGCGCTCCCGTCAGGACGTGTGCCTTCTGGGCTCGCAGGATGTCGACCAATAGCGGTGGGATGACCAGCATTCGCGTCGAGCTTTCAGTCTTGAGGACGTCGCGCAGCACTGGCGCGTGCTCGACCTCGAGAACCACGCGCCGAATCTCAAGGGTGCCGCGATCAAGGTCGATCGCGTCCCAGGCCAGCCCGAGGAGCTCGCTGCGGCGCATGCCGGTAATCAGCAAGGTCGCGACGATGGCGTGCGTTTCCCGGTCTGCGGCAGCGGCGGCGAGCAGCCGATTAACCTCATCCGGACTGAAAGCCCGAACCGTGCTCTTGCGTGGGGTGGGGGCGGTCGCATCCTTGGCCGGGTTCTCGCCGATCAGCTTCCACTTGCGCGCCTGCTCGAGAGCCCGGTGCATGACACGATGGACATGCAACACCGTCCGCGGGTTGAGCGGCCGAGTGCCTCGCTTGCCGTCCGCATCAGCCTTAAAGGCGACACCCCCGCGCTGCAGGAGAGTCGTATACAGACTGTCGAGATCGGCCGGCGAAACCCGCTCCAACGCAATGTGTCCGATGTGGCGGGAAGCGATCGTGACGTTGCGGCGATAGGCTTGAAGGGTGGTCGGACTGTGCTCGCCCCGAGCCGCAAGCGTCGCCACCCAGCGCTTGAGATACCGCTCGAGGCTGTGCCTCTCCGGATCGCCGATGCCGCGCCGCTCGTGCTCCTGCTCCATCCGGCTCGCGTATGACCTAGCTTCCTTCATGGTCGTAAAGTTTTTGGTCCGCTGGCACGTCGTGCCGGCCGGTCCCGGTTCACGCCACACTGCCTGCCAGCGGAGGGCTCCGCTGCGCATCCGATTACGCCGGACCGAGGCCATGATGAGGTTCCTTCGATTGTTGATGACTGAGGGCTCGGCATGTGCCGGAGCAGAATCGCGGCTCGCGCCGCGAGCGCCGGATCTCGAACCACGCGCCACAGTGCTCGCAGTGCCGCATCGGCCGGGGGTGCTCGAGCGCAAGCTCGGCGCGAGCGACGAGAAAGGCTCGTAGGCTAGCGGCCTGGAATGCGAGCCCTATGACGTGCGGCGCGCCCGTAACGACGACCTCTCGCAGCGCTGCTTGGGCGGTCGATGATTGGCTGAGGAAGAGCGATGCTTCGCGCCGATGCGTGGCGTCTTTCGGGTGACTGACTCCCGTCCGTGTCGACGGACTCCCAGGCTTGAGCCGCCTGGCGAAGGACGTGAGCGAGAGTGAACCAGCGGCTGCAGTTGACGGCGTCGGGATTCCGGTTGGATACCTCGGCCGCCTTGGGCACGATGTGCGTTGCAGAGGAGTCCATCGCGCCAGTCGCCGTGAACGCCGTCGACCGGCCAATGACCCTAGTGACCGTGACGGAGGGCACTGCGGGACGGGTGCGCTCGGGGAAGATCTGCGGCTTAAGTAGCCCAGAGGGGTCGCCATAGCGGCGGACGAATCCCTCGCAGGCGGGGGCGCTTTCGAGGTCAAGGTCGGCGAGATTGCGCCAGGTCGCGTCGACGGGCTCGGGCGTCCACGCACGCCCCTGACCGGTCGTGGTTATGTCCACGATGCCGCGCGTTGGCGCCAGCGTCCCTTCAGTCCCCACGATGGCGACCACGGACCGCCCGCACGCTCGCGCCGCCGGCCACCGATGGCCGGTGAAGATTAGCTTCCCGCCTGCGTCGCTCTGCCCCGCCCGGCTTCCCATTGCTTCAGACTAGCGCGTCCGGCGAAGATGCGCAAGTTACGCTATTGACGCCAAGGTTAGCTTGAGTAACGCTACGTAGCCATGAAACCTTGAGCGGGAGGCTCGCCATGGTGGCGTCCGCAACTGCGCGGCGGAAGCGCCGCAAGAGCCCGAGCGGCCCGGGCTACACCATTTCTCAATTTGCCAGAGTAGTCGGCGTGGCCGAGCGCGTGATCCGCACGGCTGTAGCCAAGGGCACCGTTGCCGCGATCGATTTCAACGGCGTGAAGCGCATCCCGCCGCGAGAGCGGGACCGCTGGGCCGATACGTGGGGCAAGCCCCCCACCGTCGCTGCCGAATGAAAAACGAAACGCCCCTGCGGCCACGGCGAGGCTCGGCCAAAGGGGCGTTTCAATTCAGAGCCTCGCAGGGCGGTGAGACGCCCAGGAGGAATTACCATGTCAGTGCAATACGGCTCCGATCTATTTGAGGCGCCACCGAAAAGCAAGGCCAGCAACGGCCCAGGAGCCTCCAAGGCGCACGCGATCACGTGCCGAGTGATCGAGATCGACGAGGCCAAGCTCGTCAAGGTGCTCGGCATCCACAACCCCAAGGGGGCGGCCTATTCGGTCTGGCGCCGACTCTCCCGGAAGAATCCGAGCCTAACGCCGCGCGACATTGCCCACGCCGTCCGGGAGGTGCGGCTGATGGCCGAGCTCTGGGTCGACGAGCTCGCGGCCCAGCTGGACAAGCTCGAGCCGCATAGCCTCAAGCGTCCGACCTATCAGCGCCGCAAGCGGCGTCTCGCCTGGCGCCTACCCAATGCGCGGCGGCGGGTTCCGTCCGTCCGGCCGACGGTGTCTGCGCCGACGCCTGCGACATCGCCGGCCGAATGAATCCGAGTGAACCAACGGGCCAGCCCTCTCGGGCTGGCTCCTTTTCCTTCCGCTTGAGAGGACCAAGTCATGGCACGCCAGGGCACCGATCGGCATGCGCTCCGGCAGCGCGGCGATGACCTCTACGAGACTCCGGAGGAGGCGACTCGCACGCTGATCCGGGTCGAGACCTTGCCCCCGGCGATTTGGGAACCGGCAGCCGGCCGCGGCGCCATCGTGCGCATGCTCCGAGCCGCCGGCCATACCGTCATCGCTAGCGACCTCGTGGCCCATCCGGGCGCTGACCCAGGAATCATGACCCCCGTCGGTTTCCTGCTGGAGTACAGAGCTCCTCCCGGCTGCGATTGCATCGTTACAAACCCCCCGTTCAAGCTGGCCGATCAGTTCATCCGCCACGGCCTGCAACTGGTCGACCGAGTCATTGTGCTGCAGCGACTCGCCGCGCTCGAAGGCGCGCGCCGCGACGACTTGCTCGCTCATCATCTCGTCCACGTCTGGGTCGGAATCGAGCGGCTTCCGATGATGCATCGCGACGGCTGGACCGGTGCGCGAACGGACACCGGAACTGCACCCTTCGCGTGGTTTGAGTTTAGCGCGACCAGGCGCGCACGCGACGTGCCGATCGCCTTGCGGCGCATGTCCTGGCGGCAGCTTCACCACCAGGAGACGCGCAATGTCCGATGACACGATCTGCGGGCACGTCGACGACGAGTTCGCCGGGTTCTTTGGCCAGGCGGTCGACGGCTTCCTCGGCCATGTCCTCCTCGCGACCTTCGAGAACGTAAAGGCCGGCGGCGAGCGCGACTATCTCGACGGCGACGATCTCTATGACGTCTATCGCCATGTGGCGCGCGTCCTTGCCGGCCACCACGGGCAGCCGCCGCGGATGGCGCAGGTTGTCGAGGCATGCCGCCGACTCAATATCCCGGTGCAGATATGACTGCCGCGTCGACGGTCGCGACCGCGCTGGCGTTCTGCCGGCACGCCTTGCCGGTGCTCTTCGTGTGCTGGCCGGTCGCAAGCAATGGCCGGCTGGTATGCTGCTGCCCGAAGGGCCGCGACTGCCGCACGCCGGCGAAGCATCCATTTGGCAAGCTCGCACCTAAGGGCCTGCTGTCGGCAACCACCGACGTCGGCATTATCAAGGGCTGGGGCGACCAGGCGCCGGACGCGAATCTTGGTCTCCTCTCCGACTCATTGATCGTCCTCGATTCGGATCCACGCCATGGTGGTGACGATGCTTTGCGCGAGCTCGAGCGCGAGCACGAATTTCCGCCGACCTGGCGGGTACTCACCGGCGGCGGCGGTGAGCATGTCTACTTCCGCTGCCCGGCTGGCGTAACTGTGCGCTCATCCGAGGCGTCAACGAACCCAGTGCTCGGCGCCGGCGTCGACGTCCGCGCCCGCGTCGGCTACGTCATCACGCCACCGAGCCGGCATATTTCCGGCCGGTCTTACGCCTGGTCGGTCGACCACCACCCGCGTGACGTTGCGCTCGCCGAGGCGCCGCCCTGGCTCATCGAGCGCTTGGCGGTCCGCGCAGGAGGCAACGGGGTTTCCCCGGAAACCTGGCGGCAACTGACCAGCGGCACGATTCGCGAGTATCCCGACCGCGCTGCCGTGCAGGTCGCCGGCCATTTGCTGAGAAGATGGGTTGACCCCTATCTGGTTGCCGGCCTGCTGCACGCTTGGAATCAAACTTACGTCCACCCGCCGCTGCCGGACGACGAACTGCGCCGCATCCTTGACCGCGTCGCACGGCTCGAAGAACAGCGCCGCGAGGGCGCACAGCTGCCAGGGGGCGAGCATGCATCGGCATGACAGCGCTCTCGATCGGTTGTCCCGCAAGCAGCGGCAGCAACGACAGAGCCGGCGGCAGCGGCAAACGGGGCCGCGGGTGCTGCCGCCGCCATCTGAGCCAATGCAGGTAGCGCGGCAGTTTGTCGAGCAGCATTGCCTGCACAATGGTTCGCCTGACGCGCTGACGCTGCGTGCTTGGCATGGGGGCTGGTGGGCGTGGCGAATCTCGCATTGGGTCGAGGTCGAGAACCGCGCGGTGCGCGCGTTGTTGTACGCGTTTACCGAGCACGCGAGCTACGTCACCGGACTGAGCTTGGCACCATGGGCGCCGACGCGCCGCAAGATCGGCGACCTGCTTGAGGCGCTGAGCGCCATTACCATCCTCTCTGACGAGGTCGAGCAGCCATGCTGGATCGATGGCCGAGCGAGCGGCACCATCGTTGCTGTTGCCAACGGCCTGCTCGATGTCACTTCACGGGACCTGTTCGAGCACACGCCCGCCTACTTCAATCAGACGGCCGTGCCGTTTAGCTATGACGCAGCGGCACCAGAGCCGGCGAAGTGGCTCACGTTTCTCGCCGCGTTATGGCCGCAGGAGCCCGCCGCCATCGACGTGCTCGGCGAATGGTTCGGGTATGTCATCAGCGGCCGCCTCGACCTGCACAAGATCCTGCTGATGGTCGGCCCCACACGCGGCGGCAAGGGCGCGATCGCCCGCGTACTCACGGCCCTTGTCGGCCGGCGCAACGTTTGCGGCCCCACGCTTAATAGTTTGGGCGGCGACTTCGGGTTGGCTCCGTTGATCGGCAAGCCGCTCGCCATCATCAGCGACGCGCGCTTCGTCGGCAAGAACGGCAGCGTCGTTGTCGAGCGGCTGCTTTCAATCTCCGGCGAAGATACGCTTACGGTCAACCGCAAGTATCGCGATCAATGGACCGGCAAACTGCCGTCGCGCCTGCACGTCATCTCCAACGAGCTACCCAAGCTCGGCGACGCCTCGACCGCCATCGTCGGCCGCATTGTATTGCTGCTGCTCGCGCGCTCGTGGCTCGGCAAGGAGGACCACGACCTCGAACCGACTCTGCATGCCGAACTACCCGGCATCCTCAATTGGGCGCTCAACGGACTGGAGCGGCTCACGCTCGACAACGACAACCGCTTCACGCGACTCGCTTCCGCCGAGGACGCCATCACTGCAATGCGTGATCTGGCGTCGCCCGTCGCCGCCTTCGTCCGTGAGGAGTGCGTGCTTGGGCCTCAGCACGAGATTGGCGCGGAGATGCTCTATGGGAGTTACCGGGCTTGGTGCGAGGCGAACGAGCACGTCAAGGCCAGCAAGCACGTTTTCGGGCGCGACCTGGCTGCTGCTGTGCCTGCAATCAGGAAGGAGCGTCGCGGGCGCGGCAAGGAACGCCGCTATGTCTATGCCGGCATTGCCTCGCGGATAACCGCCACCGCAGACGAGGCCGATGAGCAGGGCGGGTTGGTATGAGTGCGGCTAACAATGGGGAGTTGCTAGGGTTGCCAGGGCACAGTGCCCCCCGCTGCACCCTAGCAGCCCTAGCAACTCCTCATTGTTGCTTCACCGCGGGGGTGGGTGCCAACGCCATCGTGGGCAGCCGCCCACTTTGAGTTCTGGCAGCCATGGTGGGCGAGTTGTGGTGGGCGATTGGGCAACCGGCCGGCCGGGTGCCGGCAACCGAAGGAGGACAAGAAAATGGAAATCCTGACCCCTGAAAGCCCGCGCTGGGAAGAGTTCGCTGATGCGCTCTCTGAAGCCATGGACTGGAACGCC
Source organism: uncultured Alphaproteobacteria bacterium (assembly GCA_963788095.1). Classification (GTDB taxonomy): domain Bacteria; phylum Pseudomonadota; class Alphaproteobacteria; order Rhizobiales; family Xanthobacteraceae; genus CAVTXS01. The sequence goes on from CAWBFP010000009.1 coordinate 73,613, forward strand.
GAATCCTGGCTCTGCGACGGAGATGGTACCGGGAAGTCTGATCCTAAGCTGGTGCACCGGTACGCCAAAGCAGTCATGGCGCGTATGGGCAACGTCGACATTGCAGGAAGCATCGAGTTCTTCCGCGACCATGGCGGCTTTTGCGACTGCGAGATTCTGTTCAACGTGGACCGCACTGAAAAGGAGACCTGCAATGCGCGCAATCCTGATTGATCCCGAGAAGCGGACACTCACCGAGGTTCAGCTCGCCAACGGCGGCTATCAGGAAATCCAGAAGGTGTTGCGCTGCCACTCGTTCACGATCGGTGCGTACCTCTCCGGCTCTTTCGAGGCGGGCTTCGATACAGTAGCCGTTAGTGATGACCAGCTCGAAGACAGGGACGATCCGCGCTTCTGGTTTCAAGTCGACGCCGATCGTAATCCGCCGTCATCCTATCCGATTGCCGGGCTTGGTCTGGCAACGGGCGTAGATTCCGAGGGCGCCACGTGCGATGTGCGCATCAGCGTTGCCGAGCTTCAATCGCGTACCACGTTCACGCAGCGAAAATTCCGCGGGTTCAAGACGTATACCGGAGACGCGGCACACGCCCGTGGTGCGCACATTGTAGTGGAGCCAGTGGCGCCAATCGTCGACGGAACGGACGAGATCAATCGGTGATTTGCCGCGCCGGCCGGACGCCGGCAACGCAATGGAAGGACACTCTTGGTCATAGTCCCACGCCGGATGGCAGCCGACTGCCGCTGTTGAGGTTGCCGATGTTAAAGCTGCCGGTGTTAAAGCTATTAGTGTTCAAGCTGTCAACCAACGTGCCGCCAAAGATCAGTAAGCTGTCGCTGGCGTTGTTGAAACTGTTGTTGAAGATGAAGACGGACACCAACTCCCCGCCCGCAACAGCGGCAAGCTCGGCGTCCGTTAAGGCGATTAACCCCTCCATGGCTTCCTCCTCAAGTGCCGCATCTGACTCTCCAGCGACCTTCTTTTGGGCGATGTAGCCTATCTGCACAACAACTACCCTTCGTTAAGGTTAAGGTCGCCAAGATCACTATTCCGTCGTCCCCGCAGACCACCCTTGCTGCCCAACCGAGCGCACGTTTGGGCGACGAGCTCCGAGAGTCCAACCGAGCGCACGCCCCGGTCTCGCGCGTAACATTCGCGAATGTGCAGCTCCCGGCGTTGAAGGCGTCTTCCCCGGCAATCCCGGTCACGAACGAATTGCTCCGCGACGTGAGCGCGGCCGGCGAGCAATATTTTAATCGCCTGGTGGCGGGTGCTGCATCGGAGGCGGTCGATACGGCGTTCGTCGACATGATCATTGATACCAGCTCGCCGTCGAACCCATCGTCCGGCGTGACGGCGGTCGATGCAAAACACGATTTGCAGGTCGCACTATTGAGCGTCAACAGCATCGGCAGCGCGCGGCTTTATTGGATTTGCGCGGTCGATGTCGCCAAGCGGGCGAGCACCCTCACCGATGCTATTGGCCTCGATGCGTTTCCGGCGATGTCGGCAACCGGCGGCGAGATGGCGAATTTGCCGGCGCTGGTGAGCTCGGGTGTGCCGGCCGGAAGTTTATTTCTGATCGATGCGAGCGGCATTGCGGCGGATGGTGGGCCGATCACCACGCGGCACAGTCAGCATACCTCGCTGGAAATGTCAGACACGCCGACGCACGATGCGGTAACACCGACTGCAGCATCGCTTGTCTCCATGTTTCAGACCAACTCGACAGCCTTTATCGCCAACGCTGTTTTTGGCGCGCAGGTGCTGCGCAACGATGCGGTTGCGGAAATCACCGGAATTGCTTGGGGCGGGGCGTAGGCAATGGCCGGTAAGCCTGCTTTTCTTTCGAAGGCGCAACTCGACGCGCCCTTGCGCGTGCGCAACCTCGAGCAGATCGCCGGCGGCCTCGCTCCGGTGATCAAGGAGGCGATCGCCGAGGCGGTGGCGCCGCTCGAAAGGCGGATCAAGGAACTCGAAGCGCGGCCGGCAATGAAATACTGCGGGGTATTTGACGCGACGAAGGTCTACCACGTCGGCGACTTCGTCACGGACGGCGGATCGCTGTGGCACTGCGCCGACACCAACATCGGCGCGCGGCCTGGATCTTCGGAGGCGTGGCAGCTCGCGGTCAAGCGCGGCCGTGACGGGAAGGGCCGGTGATGACCGACGAGAACGTGATCGCATTCGAGCCGCGGCGCACTGAAGCGCCCGTGCTGCATTGCGAGCTTCGTCTAAATGAAGCGGACTGCAGCATCACGATGACTTTGCACGACCATGCGGGCAACGTCGTTGCGCCCCTCGAATACACTCTCGCATCAAAGCCGGCAGACTTCAGCCTCGCAGTGCTGCGCGCGGCGTGGGGTGTCTGGCGCGAGCAGTCGGAGGCCTCTTGATGGCCGATCCGGTCAACCGCATTCAGGCGGCGCTTATCATTTCAGCGACACCGTTCCGAAGATCAGGCCGCTCAAGAGCACTGCGGAGATTGCACAGGCAAGCGTAATCGCGTCAGCGTACATGCGGCTGCTCCCAACGCTACCAGCCCCGCGTCGAGCATGCCGCGTTAACCTTAATGAACGGTTACTCGGCCCGCTTGGGGATCGGTGGCGAGGCGAGTTGGCGATCGCGCCGTGAAATAGGATTATTCGACGCGCTCCCACGCGCCCAAGACACCCATCTCGTGGCCCATGGCCGCTGGGCTACAGTGATCGCGGACGAGGCCGTTTGTGTAGGTGTCGACGATGTAGTAGCGCCCCATGCTCTGCGCAGCGCGGGCGCTGCGTGCCGCTTTCATCACCTGCCCGTCGTGGACCAGTTTGCGGTTGATGCGCTGAATGAGGGCGCGGGTTGAAACCGGGACTTTCTCCATGGCGCGTCTCCCAAGTGAATGAGCACTTGAGAGAATAAGCCGACAGTCAAATGGGGGACATGGCCCTACGGTTAGCGTCCAGCCCTCCTGCAAACGCCGCCTATTGTGTTTGACGCTCGAGGGCGCACGCCGAGGCCGCGGGCGGCGCCTGCGGTGGCCGTTGAGCTTCCGGACGTGGTCCGGTTCATCGTGCCGGCCGCGCGCATCATCCCAGAAGAGCGGGAACAGCAGCTCGGGCGGGACCGCCAGCCATTCACCGCCGGCCATTAGCACCCGCTGCACACCACTCGCGTCTGTGACGGCCGTGGTGATCGGTAGATGGCTTCCCAAGCCAACGAACAGATAGCGAGGGTACAACGGCCGATATCGAGGGCGGCGATAATATACGCCGGGCAATGGTGCCAAACGCTGCATCGGCAGGAACACCTGATACCCGGCCTCGCGTAGGCTTTCGGCCGCCATCAATTCCTGACGCACACCCGTGAAGACCACGCACCACGTGAGCTGCTCCACGGCAGTGCGCATCAGCATCGGCTGCCCTCAGATCCGCACTCGGCTGCATTTCCGGTGATTGCATTGTGATTGCAGCGCCCATTCTGGGACAGAAAAAGCTTATTTCACAACGCCTTTAGGCGTTACCGCTGGCGGTTTGTGAGTTTACCGTGAAACCGATGGCGCCGCGCTTCGATTGTCTCGTACTCCGGCTGCCGCCATATCGCCGCTGGTACTTTCGAGCACGCCAGGCGTCAGCTCTCAAAACGGTTTAGCGTCGTCCGCCAACTGCTTCTCGAATCGATTCCAAGCAAGGATATAAGCACTTGAAATTGCACGCATTTGATGACACACCTGTCGACAGGTAGCACAAGATTTGCGCCGCAATGTCAATTGCAGGTGCGCTCGCCCTTGGCGTCAGTTGGGGCTATCACCGGCCGCACAGCCTACTCGAGGCGGGGGTGGCGGCCCGACGCCCTGATGCCGGAAGCAGCCTGCCCTAAGCTTTCTGTTTCCCGCTTGCCGGGCATGAAGGCCGACTATGCGTGACATATTCGCAGAGATTTTCGCCGGCCAGCCGCTCGACCCAATGGAGGCGGCGCGCCGCGCGGTGCGGCCGCAACTGCGGCGGCGGTTCTACCAGAATGCGACGGTCGGGGAGGGTAGCCACGATCATCCGATCCTGCTCGACGGCCGCGCCGTGCGTACCCCGGCGCGCAACACTTTGGCGGCGCCCTCGCGGTCGCTAGCGGAAGCGATCGCGGCCGAATGGCAGGCGCAGAAGGATCATGTCGATCCGGCCAGAATGCCGCTGACGCGCCTGGCCAATACGATCATCGATGGCGTCGCCTCCGAACCGAGGGCGGTGGCCGACGAGGTGGCCAACTATCTCGGATCCGATCTCCTGCTGTATCGAGCCGACCAGCCCGACGGATTGGTGAAGCGGCAAGCGCAGTACTGGGATCCAGTTTTGTCGTGGGCCCGTGAAGCGCTCGGGGCGCAATTCATCCTGTCGGAAGGTGTGGTCTTCGTGCAGCAGCCAGCGCGCGCGGTGGAGATGGCGCGTGCCGCGATCCCGACGGATCCATGGCGGCTCGGCGCCGTGCACGCGGTCACGACCTTGACCGGATCGGCCCTGCTGGCTTTGGCGCTGTTGCGCGGCCGGCTGTCCGCCGAGGAGGCATGGACCGCAGCGCATGTCGACGAGGACTGGCAGATGGACCGGTGGGGGAAGGATGAGCTTGCGCTCGAACGCCGCAGCTTCCGCTTGGCGGAGATGCAGGCGGCCGCAACCGTGCTCGGCAGCCTTTCGGACTGAGCAAGGCACGACCCGATCGAAGCGAGCGTGCCCGCGATTTCCTTGTCCTTGCCACGTTTCCAGGGCGAACCGCGACCCACTTCGCGCAAAAATGCCTAGTAGGCGGTTTCGATGTCGGCAGCCGCAATATCGGGAAACGTCGGGTAGAGTCCACGCACGCGGGCCATCTGCGTCACCAGGCCCAACACCGCGTCGATGTAGGGGGTCTCCACTTCGGTGAGGCGGCCGAGCTCCTGCACGGCGGTGAGCAGCGCATCGATCTCGAGCGCACGGGCGCGTTCAAGGTCCTGCAGCATCGATGTCCGATGCGCCCCGACGCGGGCCGCGCCGTCGATCCGACGGTCGACATCGACGCGGAAATGCACGCCGATTCGCCGCCCGATCTTTTCCGCCTCCACATCATGTTGCGCGCGAGATTGCGGGTGCCGGGCTCGGTCGCGACCACGTCGAGCGTCGCGCCGGTGAGCGCCGAGAGCGGGTTGAAGCACAAGTTCCCCCACAGCTTCAGCCAGATGTCATTGCGGATCTCCGGCATCACTGGCGCCTTCAAGCCGGCGGCCTCGAGCACCTTCGAGAGCGCCGTCGCACGAGCCGTCGTCTGCCGTGTGGGCTCGCCAAGCCCGAACTTGTTGCCGGAGATGTGCTTGATCACGCCCGGCGCCTCGATCTCGGCCGCCGGGTAGACGGTGCAGCCGATCACGCGCTGCGGTCCGATCGCGTTCCATTGCCGGTCGCCGGGGTCGACGCTCTCGATTCGGCGGTTGGCGTACTGGCCCTCGAAGCCGAAGAAGTACCACCACGGCACGCCGTTCTGCGCTGTCACCACGGCGGTCTCGGGTCCGAGCAGCGGGGCCATCCGTTCCGCCACCTCCCAGGCCTGATGGGCCTTCAGCGCAACGATGACATAGTCCTGCGGTCCGAGCTCGGCAGGCTCGGCGGTTGCAGGCATGCGCGAAGACTTCTCCGCGCCATCGATCCTGAGCGTGAGGCCGCGCTGGCGGATGGCTTCGAGATGCTCGCCCCGGGCGATCAGCGACACGTCCGCGCCGGCGAGTTTCAACAGCACGCCCAGATAGCCGCCGATCGCCCCGGCGCCGTAGATCGCAATCCTCATCGCCGTCCGATCCTTCCGAGATGCGTGAAGCGGAAACCGACCTCGTATTTGAGCCCGTAGCCGAGGGCCCGGTCGATGCCGATATGGGCCAGCCAAATGAGCGCCAGCGCGATCAGCAGGACCGCCGGATAAAGCAATCCGGCGATCGCCAATGCGATCGGCAACAGCTCGAAGTGAGCGGCATTGTAGGCGATGGCTCCGATGCGCGCGCCCGCCAGGTAGCCGAGCATGCCGAGGTCGGGCGCAAGAAACAGCGCCGCTAACAGCAGCCAGGAGTCGCTGACCTTCGGGTAGAGCCCCAGGGCAAGGACAAACATCGCGGCGCCCTCGAGCCGCAGCAGCAGACGCGGCAGCCCGATGACCACCGGCGCTTCATTCTCAGCGACCATGGCGGATTTCCCTCGCGCGTTGGAACGGAACACGATCAATCCTACACCAACGGCGTAGAGCGAGGGCGATCGCGCCTCGCCGGCCGCCGTGCTATGGGTCCGCGATCGTCTCGGGGGAAGGGATGAAGGACATCCTTGAAAAGCTCGAAACCCGGCGCGCCTCCGCGCGCGCCGGCGGCGGCAAGAAGCGGACCGATGCGCAGCATGCGCGCGGGAAGCTCACTGCCCGCGAGCGCATCGGCCTGTTGATGGACCGCGACTCGTTCGAGGAGTTCGACATGTTCGTCGAGCACCGTTTCGTCGAGTTCGGCATGGGCAAGCAGGACAAGATCCCGGGCGACGGCGTGGTGACCGGCTGGGGCACGGTGAACGGCCGCACCTGCTTCGTGTTCGCCAAGGACTTCACCGTCTTCGGCGGCTCGCTGTCGGAGACTCACGCGCAGAAGATCATCAAGATCCAGGATATGGCCATGAAGGCGCGTGCGCCGATCGTCGGCCTGTTCGACGCCGGCGGCGCGCGCATCCAGGAGGGGGTGGCGGCGCTCGGCGGCTACGGCGACGTGTTCGAACGCAACGTCATCGCCTCGGGCGTCATTCCGCAGATCTGGTCATCATGGGGCCGTGCGCGGGAGGCGATGTCTACTCGCCGGCGATGACCGATTTCATCTTCATGGTGCGCGACACGAGCTACATGTTCGTCACCGGCCCGGACGTGGTGAAAACGGTGACCAACGAGGTGGTGACGGCGGAAGAGCTCGGCGGCGCCACCGTGCACTGCGTCAAGTCGGGTGTCGCGGACGGCGCCTATGAAAACGATGTCGAGTGCCTGCTGCAGATGCGCCGACTGCTCGACTTCCTGCCGTCGAACAACAACGACGGGGTGCCGGAATGGCCGTCGTTCGACGATATCGAGCGTGAGGAGCCGTCGCTCGACAGCCTGGTGCCCGACAACCCCAACAAGCCCTATGACATCAAGGAGCTGATCCAGAAGGTCGTCGACGAGGGCGACTTCTTCGAGATCGCGGCCGCGCATGCCAAGAACATCGTGA
>CAWBFP010000010.1:0-63598 GCA_963788095.1 uncultured Alphaproteobacteria bacterium
CCGCAGGATGGTGCCGGACTACGTGCCGATGGCCTCGGCGGCATGGCGGAGATGGGCGAGATGGAAATCCGATGCCCGACAACACGCTGCCGATGATGACCGGCTTCGGCCAGTTCGGCCGATGGAGATGGCGGCATGCTCTCGGTGATAAAGGTGCGCGAGGGCCTCGGGGCGCGACGAGTACAAGGACCCGGGTACCTAAAGCAGCCGCCCGGCACGGTCGCCTATGAAGTGCCGCCGCGTTGGCGGACCCCGGTGCAGCGCAGCGCCAGGGCGCCAAGAAACCTGGGTGGAGATTAAGGTCGTCGACCCCGGCAGCAAGCCCCGGTCGAGACATCAACATTGCGAAGGTGATCCGATGAAAGCGAAGTCCGGTTGAATCACGTGGCGGCTTCGGCGGTTCTCGTGCTCGCCTTGGTCAGCGGCTTCGCTGCCGACGTGTACGCGCAGAGGGGCGCGTTCTCCGCTGGGATGCCCGGCGATCCCGAGCGGCGTACAAGACGTCCGCGGTCTCGATGCACGAGGGCGACGGCAAGATGTACTACGCGCCCGAACGTCTCGAGGTGAAGCGCGGCGAGCAGGTCGAGTTCGTCATGAGAACAAGGGCTGCTCGCGCACGAATTCATCCTCGCCGACACCGCTGCCAATCTCAAACACGCCGAGCTGATGCAGAGGTACTCCGACATGGACACAACGACCCCAACGGCAGACGATTCCGCCCGGCGACATCGACCGAAACCTGGCGGTTCACCAAGCGCGGTGCATTCAAATACGGCTGCCTGATCCCCGGCCGCCGCGAGGCGGATACCGGCAAGACTTCCGTCAAGTGACACTCGTGGTGACAAAGGAGCCAACCATGAAACCTCGACACTCCCCTTCTCATGGACTTGCCCTGTGCGTCGGCGCGTCGCCGTTTAACGCCACCAGCCACGATGGACTGGTGACCGGGCGAGTGGCCAAGGTCGATGAATCGGCGCAGAAGATCACCATCAGCATCGTCCGTCGAAGAAATTTGACATGGAGGACGGGATGACCATCGTGTTCCGTGCCGGAGATCCCGCCATGCTCAAGCAGGTCAGGCCGGCGACCGCATAGAGTTCGTGCCCAAGCGCATCAACGGCCAGCCCACGGTGACAAGAATCTGAGAAGGCCAGGTGAGCGAAAACCGGAGGGAGCGGAAAGTGCTGCGGTTCCTCGAAATCTGGCGCTGATTCTGACGTCGGTGACCCTCGGCGTTTGCACTGGCGTCGCGGCTGAGCGCCCGGAAAGCTGCGGCTCAGCAGAGAAGCCTACATGGCGCCACAGCTCGATCTACTATCCGGGGCCACGCGTGGGGCTCTCAGTGAACCAGCCGGAATCGTCGTCCTTACTCCTTCTGCTCGTTAGTACTGCCGCGCGCGGCAGGTGGCGTTCGGCTGGACCCTTGCCCGCACTCGCTTGCTTCGTCCTGATGCACCTCGTCTATTGGGTGATCGTTCACCGGTGAACCTGTTCTGGCTAGAGGATCAGGATTTGACGCGCCTGGGCGCCAGTTTCTTTCGAGTGGGCAGCGGCAAGAGGAGTTCTCGAGCGCGCGCGCCGGCCGAGTGGACGAAGTTCCGCGACAGATGGGAATACGCACGTAATCAGGGCGGGTCTCGCGTTCCTTGGATTCATCTGCTTGGCCATCGCGGTCACCTGAGCCGAACTCGGCGACCGGATAAAGGTCGTGTCCGAGCGCATCAAGGGGCAAGTTCACTGACAGGATGGAAAAGGCCAATGAAAGGCTTCACCCCCGTGCCAAACGAGGCAATTGGCTGGATCGAGGTGCCAATTCTAACTGCCCTTTTCGGGTTCCCAGGGATCCCCCAAGATCCCAATGCCACCAGATGTTTTGGGGACCAAAAAAGGAGCTGGGTAAGCGTATCCTTGTAGTCGGGCGGAGGTGGCGCGAGCGGCGCAGGCGGGGGCAGCGTTTGAAATCTTTTCTGTCAATCCAGTCCCAGATGGGCTTTGGCAGCCATCCATTGCGCTCATTCATATCGAGCCCGACAATGAGCATTGCGTCCTGATCGGCAATCTGCGGTCGCAGGGCGTAGTAAAAATCGCTCACGGGCGGCTTGTCCAAACGATCCAACAGTTTGGCGCATAGCGAACCCAATCGTCAGCAAAGTGACTAAAGGTGGGCTCCAGCTCCACCACTTTCCCGGAGACGCGCCAGTTAAAGGCGATATGAAGAAACCTATGCGGCATCGCCCTCTCGCGTGTCCAACATTGTCGGATTTAGCGGATCGCCAGATGGGGCACGGCAGGCAGCAAGGCCATATGCTTCGTCGCCATATCGATTAGGCGGGACTGAACAAACTATGACCCTTCAGTGTTTGCAAGACTTCGGGTGCTTTGTCGCCCACCAAAGAACTCCGAAACTAAATCCGCCGAAAACTAGCACGCCAATGATAGCAATGAGCAGCTTTATGGAAGTTCGCTCTGAACGGTCGCCGCGACCACGATCAAGAGAACAGGCACACGACCCCCATGATCGCGAGCTTGCTCACGAGCCCGTGCCCCCAGCGAATGCCAGCAATCCACGCGAATTGCGCGGCGAGGGCGGATGCAGATGGGACTGTCGGAGCCACAGGAAAATCTTAGATGCCGGCATGACAAACGCTCTCGTTTCGTGTAGCGTGCAATTTGCTACACGATCCGCGAGCGGCGGATTGTATAATTTGTTTTCTAACATCTATTCGGCGACGTGTCGTTGCCAGTACCCCGTGAAGTCCACAGACTTGCCGCGCTTTAACGCAAGCCCAGCCAGCCGGTTGATCTGCTCGCCGTTCGACATGCGGCGGTAGTCCTCCCGCCATCGACTTTTCCTCGAGCGTACCGGAGCAAATAGGCGCCAGCGAATGGTGGTGGTGTCCGATCTCGGCACGACGCATACGGCTGAAAAATTCCTCTGCCGCGTTGGTGCAAGCGCCGTTGAATGAATAAGCCTCTTCGTGGTTGATGCGCTTCATTTCAAAGCGGCTATGGAGGTCGTTCCAATTGGCGCTTTCGTCGGCGTGAACGGTCGTGCCCTTGGCGATGCGGGAGCGGACGAAAGCTAGCGGCATGGCAGTAAGAAACTCTCATGAGAGGACCGCGCAAAGCGGTTCCTCAAGGCAGAACTGAAGCGGGCTGAAATCGGCTACGCCGAGCTGGCGGAACGACTGCCGCACGGGCTCAAGGAAACCGAAGCCCCGATCGTCAACAAGCTGAGCCGAGGCACGTTCCCGGCGACATTTCTTTTAGCCGCCCTGATTGCGATTGGGGTTGAAGCAGTCAAACTAGACGACGTGTAGGCCGTCTGGTCGGTTAGGATTTTGTTAACCAACGCGGGCGCTTGAATTGCGCGCTATGGCGGAGCATCCGCCACTTGTTTCAATCGAATGGCTCGACAGCGGTCAGCCCATCCCGAATTGGCAATGGCTCGATGGCTTTGAGCGACGGCGCCCGCACAAGTGCATTTCGGTCGGCTTCTTAATCCAGGACGATGAGCAAACGATAGTCGTCGCCCCCAACCTCGGGGCAAGTAACGGTGACGATGAATGGGATCAGGCGGCGGGGGATCACTTTCTCTTCGAGCCCTTCGGACGGTCCCGAGCCTGCGTAAGCGCCGACGCGGCAGGCGTCTTGATCTGCTTGGGGGTTGCCTGGGTGGGCCGCCTCAGCACCTTAGCTGCCATGCTCGCAGCCCGCGCGCCGGTCTTTTCTTTTTTAGCCATTGCCGTGTCCCTTATAAAGTTTCGCCGCTCTCTGAGCGAATCACCCGCAAGTATACCGTCTATGCCAAAGGGCGCGAGGCCGTTAAGCTAAGCAGAGTGGCAGAGCTTGACCAACGGACCACCCTCCGGATCATGTCCGCACCTGGCGGATGCGGACGGAAGGGCGCCAAAAGAGGTGTTGGGATTTGCCGAGTAGGCCCGGGGAATTTCACCCCGAGCCCCTCACAGAACCGGACTTAAGCCTCTCTCGATATTAACAAGCTCCGTGGCAGAGAATATTCACCGGATTAAAGATATGGTTTCGGTAAGTCAGGACGCGGACGAGCTACCTCTTCCGTTCAGAACTGTAGTGCGCGGAATAAGGGAGGAGATTTCGCCACGGCTCGCAAACCGATTGAATCTCGACGCAATCTATCTACTTGGTATAGGATTTGATTTGGACGTTTTTGAACCTGACCTTTTGTTTTTGGCCGCACTGCCAGTTTCGCTCGACGAGTTCTTTGGCGAATATAGGAGTAATAAAGGGATCGACTTTCATGAGGGTGACCTGTCGTTCGCCCGCGCGCTGCCTGACGAATCTGCTTTGATTACTGCTTTGTTTCAAAATGTATGGGTACCAACGGGTCAAGCTTCCCTCATCCGGGCTGTTCAGTTTATTCAGGCTCTATGCGATGAATTGAAATGCAACATAGGAGAGGTCGCCGTAGCTCTTAGTAAGGGGGTTGCATGTTGCGGCCACGATAGCGATTGCTCGATAAAAGATCGGCGTGTTGACGGCATCTGAGCTGTATAGGCGAGAAGTGGCTGACGCACACCCGCGTGTTGTGCCTATTGGGCGAGCCATGCCGACCGTCGCTGCGCACGCGGCCAACGCTGAAGACGGCGGCGGAGTAGACGCCCGGACACTCAGCGCCGACGCCGCAGCGTCGTCGACGGCGTTTCGCCGTAACGCCGGCGATACTCGACGCCGAAGCGGCCAAGGTGGTCGAATCCCCAGTGCATGGCGATCTCGGCGACGGTGCCCGTGCCATCGCAACGCAGCATCTGCTCGCGAGCCTTCTGCAGCCGGACGCCCCGCAGATAGGCCATTGGCGACATGCCTTTGGACATGCGGAAATGCTTGAAGAGCGTGCGCCCGGCAATACCGGATACAGCCACCAGGTCGGCCAGGGTCAGCGGCACGGCCGCGTGGGCCTCTATGTAGTCGACGGCACGCTTCACGCTGCGCACGCAGATGTCGCCCCTTCGTGGCGCTTCCAGCCGCTGCCGGTAGTTGCTGTCCTGCGCCAGGAGCAGGGTGGTGACAAAGAACTGCTCGAATTGCGTCGCAGCCAGCCGGTTGCGCAGCAGCGAGGGATTGCGTTCCAGTTCTGCCACCGCCCAACGCGCCAGGCTCACGACGTTGGCCACATACGGATCGTCGAGCGACATTGCAGTGGCGAAGATCAAGGAGTTGTTCACCGCATCGCCGATCAACGCCGACAGCTGCTTGATCACCGCATCACGACCGATCGAGATGGTTAAGCGCGCACAATCGGGTGCTGACAGGATGGTCTGCTCACGGCCGGGCGAGCCGACCGCCACGTGCCGGCGTCCGATCGCATGAGAAACATTGCCCGTGCGCGCCTCAAACGCGCCGACGAGCAGTATCTGCACGGCGTAGTCGCCGCGGTCCGGTTGAATGCAGATCTCGACGCATCTGCCATAGGCCAGCGCGCCGAGGTACATGTCGGGCAGGTAGACCGCGTTGATCCGGGCTTCAAGCAGGCCGCCGGGCCGTGCACCGCCGACCCGCAGGCCGTAGCGCTTTCTGGCCAGAAAGGCCTGGACCTCCTCGGCGGACGAGCTCTCAAAGACGCAATGCCGCGCCAGGGCAGGCGATGCGCGAATTGTGTCATCCGACTGACCGAATATCTTCGGCGCACCCTATTGCGATACACTAACCCATTCCCCGACCGGCATAAACACATTTCCATCGATGCGAGAGCTTCCGCCGAAACCCGGCCGGCGACGGCGGACAGGCGCGGGCGCCCGCGCAATTCGGGGCGGCATCCGGATAGCGCGTGCGGCGGGCGGATAGCGGTTTGCGGATCGGCCGGGCTCAATGAAGGTACGGCTGAACCAGGTGCGCCCCGTTGGCGCACGACGAGCACACAGGGTGCTGATCAGCCTGCGTGGACGGGGGATAGCATGCGCGCCAGAATTGCACGCCCATTCCTGGTTTTGGCCATCGCCTGCGCCTCGTTGCCCGGGTGGGGAGCGGAGGTGGTGGTTCCGGCCGGCGGCCCGACTTGCATGGGTGTTCCGGCGTGCCCTCAGCATGCTGTCGTCACTGGCTTCGATCCAGCCAGCAACAGCCTGCTGTGCAATACCGGGTTCGCGGGGGACACCGCCTCCTGGATCAACGGCGAAACGGTAGATGCGCCGAACGGCCGCTTCAATATCTGGCCGCCCGATCAAAATACCGGCGTCTATCATCGCTACACGGGCTCCCCCATGCACTGGTGTGGCCCGGGCCAATTCATGACGGGGTTCAGCGGGGCAACGAACAGTTTCCTGTGCGCGCATTTCGGCGGGATAGACACCTTGCGCCGTCTGTTCGTGACCCGGCCGGTTCGGCGGGCGGGCGTGCCGGCGTGTCCGCGCGGCGCTGCGCTCGTCGGCATTCACCTTGCCAACGGGTCCTACCTTTGCGCCGATCTCGCCCACTGCGGCGACGCTACCCACTGCCCAATCGGTGCTGCCTGCGAAACCAGGTCAATTCCTCCGCGTAACGAGGAAGACCGCTTGCTCGGTCCGGGCATCTGCCGGCCATCGGGAAGCCTTGGATTTCACAAGCGCAACGGGTGCCACGGGGACAGCGCCGGCAGCCTGACCGATCGATCCGGAAACACGGTCGACTTCACCGGCCCGGACGCCTTCGACAACGATGCCGCGCGCTCGCTTCGCCTCGATCGGGTCAGCGCCGGAACGATCATCCGGATATTCGACAATTCCAGCGGCCACCGAAACGACGACTTCAGCGAGATACAGGTTCGTGCGACGACGCCTTCGTCATACTGTGTCCCGACCTTCGAATTCGCCGACGGAGCCTTTTCGGACGGCTTCATCACCGCGCGCTACCATGACGACGGCAATCTCGACGGAAAGGTTTCCCGTGTCGAGATCGCAACGGCGATCCTTGGCAGCGGCGGCAAATGCCTGGACGTCAATCAGAACGACCACACGGCGCAGCTCTTTCCCTGCCACATGGGCCCGAACCAGAGCTGGACGCAGTTGCCGAACGGCACGATCCGGGGCCTGAACGGCCTTTGCCTCGAGGCGCGCGCCACCGATGTCCAGGCATGGGGGCCCACGGGTCCACGCAGCGCGCAACTGATCGTCAATCCGTGCACCGGCGCGGACAATCAGCTTTGGACACACACGACGAGCCAGGAATTCCGCCTGTACAGCGACATGTGCATGGATATCCGCGGCGGTGGCAACGCCGATAATACTCCAATCCAGATCCATCCCTGCCACGGCGGTGCAAACCAGAAATGGCTTGCGAGCTTCTGACCTGAAGATCGCCCCGACCGGCACGCGGCCCTTTCCAGTCCGGACCGGCACGGACCGTCCGGCGTCCCCTTGCGGACGACGACCGCGCCCCTGCTGAGCGCGGTCGCCGGCGTGCACGCCCGGCGCCGACGATCAAGACGGCATCGCTGCGCTCGGAATGACAGGCGGGGCGGCGGTTTGAACGACACGGGGTCGCGAAATCGAGTGACGCCCCAATGCCTGATCGCGCGCGGGCGCGGCCACGCCGTCGTGCACCGGCATCACGGCCACCACTGAAACCAGTTTGGGCCGGCCTGACGCTCTGGCGCGCAGAAGGCAGTCATGCGCCAAGGTTGCGGTCGCATTTGCCCATTCGCTTGCAGCCCAACGCCGGCGCGGCTCCGGCGCGTGGGCCGGCATGCGGGAAGTGGTTAGGGCATGACAGGCGACGGCGCCGGCAAGACCACGCTGTTCAAGGCGATCTCCGGCACGGTCGCGCCGGCGGCGGGAACGATCAGCTACAGCGGGCGCGATCTCCTGGCGCTGCCGCCGGCGGAGCGCGCGCAAGCCGGCATCGCCCACGTGCCGGAAGGCCGCCAGGTCTTCGCCTCCATGACCGTGATGGAGAACCTGGAGATGGGCGCCTATACGCGCAACGGCCGCGCCCGCGCCGGCGAGCTCTTGCCCGGCATCCTGGAGCTTTTCCCGGTGCTGGCCGAGCGCCGCGACCAGCTCGCCGGCACGCTCTCCGGCGGCGAGCAGCAGATGCTGGCGATCGGGCGCGGGCTGGCCTCGGCCCCGGAGCTTCTGATGCTCGACGAGCCTTCGATGGGTCTCGCGCCGGCCGTGGTCGATACGATCTTCGAGCGCATCCACACCATTCACCGGGCGCACGCGGTGACGGTGCTCCTGGTCGAGCAGCGCGTCGCCGAGGCGCTCGAATCATGCGACCGCGGCTACGTGCTGGAGACCGGCCGGGTCGTGCTGCAGGGCGACCACGCGACCCTGATGGCGGATGCGCGCGTACGGCGCGCATACCTCGGGATGTAGGCCGCGTGAGACGTCGCGCGGGCGATCATCGACCGTGGCAAGAGGAAATCGATCAGATGAAGACCATGCTGGCGCGGCTGGAAAAATGACGAGGTCGCGGCGGACCGATGGAAGTCGAGGCCTCGAAATCACTGCCGCTGTCGGGCCGGGACGTCGGCCGCCGACGAGGTTCGGAAACGAGTGGGTGTGAGTCTGCTCCGAGAGTTGCCGCGATCGTGATTTCGTCGATCCTCAAGATCTCGTTGCAGAATGTTGCCCTACTGGAACGCAAGTTGTAGCGTGGCAAGACCAATAACAGAGGGAAGGGCCATTTATGGCGACGCAGACTGACGACTTTCTCACGCACCCCGTCCAAGAAAGCTTCTCAGCGTGGGGTGACGGCCCGACCGGTTACTTCGGGCAAACACTTGTGGCGTTGGCGCCCAATCTGACGCAGATCGAGTTTGAGATCGATCCCTTTGTCTCGGGGTTCGGCCCTGGTCCCACCAACTATACGGTGCTGGTGGCGTCGGTGAGCTTGGACTCCAACGGCAACTTTCTGCACCCCGATCAGGTGCTTTTCGAGAGCACCCCGCTGACCTTCAGGGTCGATGGTAGCGATTTCAACTGGGAGCGCGTGAGCGTCTCGGTCGAGGGACTGGACCTGACCGTCGGCGAGACTTACGCGTTCCTGCTGAATGCAAATTTCGGCGGCAACGCTGGGCGGGGTGCGGCCCGCGTTGCCGGGATCGGCGTCGACGAAGACGCGCCCCCCGAACCGGCAGGAACCGCGTTCGCCTTCCATCGGAATCTTGGCAGCACGGCGGCCGATTTTGGGGCGTCGGGCTGGTTCCTGCTTCCCGGCGATCTCGCCTATCGGCTCACCTATGACGACACGCCGCGGCCGCCCGGCATTGTCTTGCCCGGCACCAACAAGGACGACGACCTGGTCGGAACCGCGGGCGACGATGAGATCAGTGGCGGCAACGGGTCGGACACGATTCATGGCGCCGGCGGCGACGACAAGATCAACGGCGGAAACGGCAATGACCTGCTGTTTGGAGACGCCGGAGACGACATTCTGGACGGCGGCAGCAACGGTGCCGATACGTTGAACGGAGGCTCCGGCAACAACACTCTGAGCGGCGGTAACGGCAAAGACAACTTCGACTTTGGTTCCTCGGCATCCGGGAACAACACCGTCACCGACTTCGTCGTTGGCCAGGATCACTTCCGGCTGTTCGATGGCGTCACCGTCATCAAGCAGACCGACACCGACGCGGGGCTCGAGCTCGCGCTCAGCAACACAGGTCACGTGCTCTTTTCCGGCGTCCATGTCGCCGATTGGCAGGTCTTGATCTGACCAGCTCTTGGCGGGGAAGCAACCGGCGTGACCAGCCCCGCTGGCCGCGCCGGCGTCGCGGATCGGCACGGCAATCAGCGCATCGAACAAAAGAAGCTTGCGTCTCGCCTTATCGGAGGCGACGGTCGGCCGCGGCGCCGGACTATGGCGACCTCGGAGCATCCATGTCTGCTTCCGACTGATGAGTGAGCGGAGCGATCTCCGCATAGATTTCCAGCACGTTGCCATCCGGGTCGCGAAAGAACAGCGTGCGATGGCCAAACGGCTGATCGGTCGGCGGCAAAGCAATTGCAACGCCGCGCTCTGCTAGCGTCACAGCACAAGCGTCTACTTCCTGCGGCGCAACCCGGAAGGCGAGCTGCAACGACATGACGCCGACCGGCGGCAAAGGATCGTTGAACCGTGTCCCCGGCTCGGCCAATGCCAAGATGTTCGAGCCAACCCGATACTCCACCCATTTCGGCGAAAGCTCCCTATGCAGAGGGAATCCCATTGTCGATCCGTAGAACTCGCGCATCCTCGATATTTGTCGCGCGAAGATCACCGTGTAGTCGATGCCGCGAATCGGGATCTTGGGGTCCATGTGCATTCTTTCGTGAAGGCGCTGGTGCGTAGCGCCCGTTGCTAGGCGATGACGAGCGAACCCTATGCGCCCAGTCGTGCTCATCTTCGCTGTCGGTATATTTCAGCTATCCTACCAAGGAGCTGTCGAGCAGCAACGTGGCCGCCAAGCGTCGCCGACGTCACGCCTCGCAGCGCCGCCAAACTCATAGCGACGGCCCATGGCAGGCTATCGTGTCATCGAACACGACCAGGCACCAGTCGAACCTTTCGAGGCGCTGCGCGCCAAATGGCCGTGGCGGAAACCAGGCAGCACGCAATCGCGATCACGAATGCGAGCCGGTACGTCCCCGTGATGTCATAGATGATGCCCGCAACCCATGGTCCCGTCGCACCACCCCCGATCAGGGCGCGCCATGGTGACGAGGACGACGGCCACAATCACCCATCCGTAAAAGAACGGGAGCCGCACCAAATACACCGATGCCCGACTTTCGCTCATTCGCCTCTGGCGCCCCGCCCGATAGGGTTGACCGGATGGGAGTCACCCGGTCGGCGCGATCAAATTGAGCGGCGGCTCGCCCCTCGCCGCGCGATCGATGTTCGCGGCGATCAGTTTCGACCGCGCCTGCAACATGCCTTCCGTCCAGCCCGATACGTGCGGCGTCATGATCACGTTATCCAGCTCGTGGAACGGGAAGTCGAATGGGAAGAACGGCCCTTGGGTGGTCGGGTAACGATACCAGACGTCGAGTGCCGCTCCAGCGATCCGCTTGCTCGCGAGGGCTTCATAAAGCGCCTCCTGCGCGATGATCTCGGCCCGAGCGACATTGATCAGAAAGACCGATGGCTTCATGAGCCGCAGTTCGCGCTCGCCAATCAGATTGCGGGTGGCGGGCGACAACGACAGCGTGATGGCGAGATAATCGGAACGCTGGAGCACTTCATCCAGTTGCTCGGGGCCGCCTAGAAACGCCAGCTCTTCGGGCCGAACACCCTGGGCTTGTCGCCGTATCGCGCACACCTCCATCTCAAAGGCGCGGGCGCGCGCGGCCAATGCCTGGCCGATGTGGCCGTACCCGAGGATGCCAAGGCTCCTGCCGGCCAGCTCCGGCCAAAGCGCCGGCGAGGGCACGCCAACGGCCCACTGGCTCTCCCATTCTCCGCGGCGGAGCTTGGCGTCGAGTCGCCCGAAGGATCGGGTCAGCGTCAGCATCGTGCCCATCACGTATTCAGCAATGCCGCCTTCATGGCCGTAGACATTGGCCAGCTGGATCCCGGGCCGCAGCGCGTTGCGGTCGATCCGATCGAGGCCCGCACCGGGCACCTGGACCAGCTTGAGACGCGGTGCCGCATCGGCCATCTGGCATGAGAACGCCATGGTGACGACCACATCGGCATCGGCGAGTCTGGGCAGAATGCTCGCCTCGTCATCCGTAACCAGCTCGCACGGCACTGTCACCTGGCCGCGCACCGGCTCGACCAGCCGCGTGGCAAACGCTCCAGCGAATACGACCTTGACCATGATCGGTCTCCTGTCTCAGGCACGATGCATCGATAGAGCTGTCGTCCTTGTCCGGCGTGCTGCGCGGGGCACAGGCGGGATCGCTGCGATTGGCCAAACGCCGGGCGACGGGACGTTCGATGAGCCCCGCCAATTCTGCAAATCGCACCAGACCGCCAAAGGTGGCGAGGTTCTCAATGGGCGACGGAAAACGGCCGCTCGTCGAGCGTGTTCACGAGATCCAGTGCGGGATGGCCTCCGCTCCAGTCGAACGGCCCAGGACGATCGCTCACAGTTGCTCTTGCCTTTTGACGGTTCTTTGATAGCATAACCTCTAAACGGATGTAAAGAGGTTATGGCATGGCGCGCATGGGCGGGACGGCAGACAGCGCAGCGACAAGCTCCGATTACATGCGCGGTGCGATGTTTGGCCTAGCTGCGGTGAGCATCTGGGCCGGGAACATCGTGGTTGCTGGCCTCGGACTCAAATCGAGCCTTACGGTTTGGGATATTTCGGCGATCCGCTTCGGCGTGGCCGGGGTGCTGCTGGCGCCGTACTTGTTGCGGCAGGGACTTGCCTTCGACCGGCTCGGCTGGATCGGGCTGGCGGCGCTGGTGCTCGGTGGGGCGCCCGCGGTCCTGCTTGCCAATGCCGGCTTGCTGTTCGCGCCGGCGGCCCATGCGGGCGCGCTCTTTCCCGGTGTGATGCCGCTGATGGTCGCCATCCTCGCGGCTGTTCTGCTGAAGGAGCCGTTTACGGCTCAGAAGAGAGCGGGCTTCGCCTTCATCACGATCGGCGTCGTCGGCATCGTGTGGGGCGCAGGCGGCAGCATCGGCACGTCACAGAACCTTGGCCACCTGCTGTTTCTTGGCGCTGCGTTCTCGTGGGCCTGCTACACGGTCGCCATGCGCCGCGCGCGGCTCGACGGCCTCCACGCCGCTGCGATCTCTGCCGTGGGTTCGACGCTTCTCTATTTGCCGCCTTATGCGCTCGCAGCCGGTGGCAGCATGTTCGAGGCCACGCTCGGCGCCATAGCCTTGCAGGCGCTCGTGCAGGGGCTTCTGACCGCGGTCATTTCCTATCTGCTGTATGGAATGGCGGTCGGCATTCTTGGTGCGTCCAGCGGTGCTGCATTCGCGGCTCTCTGTCCCGCGATGACAGCCCTCATGGCTATACCGATCCTCGGCGAGTGGCCTTCAACGCTCGACTGGATGGCCATCGTGCTCATCTCGATTGGCGTCTACATCGTCAGCGGTGGACCGTTACCTGGGCGGCGACGTGAACCGCCGGAACTCAAAATCACTCCGTCGCAGTTGATGCGATCCACCCACCTTTGATCGCTGCACATCGATTCCGTTCTTCGCTTGGCCGAAGCACCGTTCGTCCATGAGGTCACGATGCCCGAGCCGTCGGCAGTCGAGGTCGCGAGTTGCAGCTCTCGTTCTCAGACAATGCTGCCCGCGCTTGTGCTCGGTATGGCGGCGTTCCTCACGCAATTCGATGTGACGGCAGTCGTCGTGGCTATGCCGGCTATCGGCAGCGCACTGGGCTTCGGGGTTGCTCACGATCCCTGTGCGACCTGGACACGTGCCGTTAGCTTGGACGACCTGTGCCTCACCGAACCCCATCACAGGCCCTGATGGCGGACAGCATTAGCGTCACTATTGCCGCATCGCGTCGTAGTGCATTGCGAAGAGTAGTTTACCGTAGTCTCTCATGGAGACACTCAATGATTCTGAGCAAGAAGCAACGAACAGCCGCCATCCGGAAGAGCCTAACGCCATCTCGGTCCATATTCGTCTCGGAACGCCATTGGCCGACGATTGGCCCGGGGGATAAATAGAGAGGCGAGGATGCAATGAATTCTAATTTTGTTAGAGAGTGTCCAATGGCTGAGAGCATCCATCCCTTTTGCGAGTTGAATCTGGCCCGGATTGAGCCCGACGACCGCCTCGTAGTGCTTGCCCGGACGATACAGGCGCGGGATCCCAGAACGGAAACCGCGCTCAAGGACAGCGCCGTCAACTGGGCGCGCTTTGGGGAAACATGCCTCGGGCAGGCGCTCTATCGGCACCGCACTGTGTTTCGGAACGCTGCGGAAGCGCCCGTGTGGAGCCATCTCGAACTGAGCTACTTTCGCAACATGGTTCCTGCCGACGCCATCCACGACCTCGTGGTCAAGCAGCAACCGGCGGAGACGGATCTGCTGCGCGCGGAGATTTTCTGACCACCCCCTCGGCCTTCGTACTGCCGCGCGACTGGCAGGGCTCGGCCGATCGGCCCGAACGGCAGGCGTCGCTGGAATATATCGAGGTGCAATCGACATATCTCGGCGAATACAGAGACGCCATGCGGGAATATATCGGCCCTGCCGCCGCGAAGCTCGTTCGGGCGAACAGGATCGGGACGTTCAGGGCGATGGAGACGGCGGCGGTGCTCTACCGTGACCCGGGGCTGAAGGTCGACTGGAACCAGATTCATCTGTGCGAGGTGGATGCCGGCTTTGACGGGTTCAGCCAGGAGTTCGATGACACACTCCAGGAGGGTTCGCCGGACGGCGGCTTTGCGGGCCTCTTCGCCGGCCTCGACCGCATACGCACGATGCGCCGTTGGACCTTCAACGACCCCGTGGTGGAGGCGGACGCTGCAGTCGGGCGGGAAGGCACGGCGGAACCATGAGCGGAACCCGGCCCGGATCGGTCGCGTGGCGGCTTCGCCTAATCCAAACCGCCCGACGCTCCTCTATTTGCCGCCTTATGCCGTGATGGCCGGAGGCAGCATGTTCGAGGCCGCGCTCGGCGCCATCGCCCTGCAGGCGCTTGTGCCGGGGCTTCTGACCGCGGTTATTTCCTATCTGCTGTATGGGATCGCGGTCGGCATTCTTGGTGCGTCCAGTGGTGCTGCATTCGCGGCGCTCTGTCCCGCGATGACTGGCCTCATGGCCATACCGATCCTCGGCGAGTGGCCTTCAACGCTCGACTGGATGGCGATCGTGCTCATCTCGATTGGCGTCTACATCGTCAGCGGTGGACCGTTACCGGGTCGGCGACGTGAACCGCCGGAGCTCAAAATCACTCCGTCGCGGTTGGTGCGGTCCACTCACCTTTGATCGCTGCACATCCACTCCGTGCTTCGGTTGGCCGAAGCACCGTTCGTCTATGAGGTCACGATGCCCGAACCGTCGGCAGCTGAGGTCGCGAGTTGCAGCTCTCGTTCTCAGGCAATGCTGCCCGCGCTTGTGCTCGGTATGGCGGCGTTCCTCACGCAATTCGATGTGACGGCAGTCGTCGTGGCTATGCCGGCTATCGGCATCGCACTGGGCTTTGGGGTTGCCGGATACGCCTGGGTGATGGACGCCTACAGCCTCGCATTTACGGGGACCTTGCTTGCAGCCGGGGCACTGGCGGACAGATACGGCCGACGTCGCGCAATGCTCGGTGGCAATTCCGTGTTTGCGCTCGCGTCGTTGGCCTGCGGAGTTGCCTGGGATGGACCCTCCCTGTGGGCTGCCAGAGCCCTGCAGGGCGTGGGTGCGGCTTTTGTTGTCACTGGCGCCATTGCGTTGATCGCCAATGTTTATCCAAACCCGGACGAGCGTACGCGCGCGTTTGCGATGTTGGGCGTGATGTCCGGCATTGCGATGGCGCTTGGCCCGACCATGGGCGGCGTCATTTCCTCGTGGTTCGGCTGGCCCTGGATCTTTCTTGCGAACCTGCCTGCTTGTGCCTTGGTCGCTTGGGGCGTGCCGCGCCTGGTCCGAGAAGCACGCGAAATCGCTCACCGGCCGCTGGACCTCTTTGCCATTGCGCTGCTGACGGGTGCTCTGGGCACGGCAATCGCGGCGCTGCTTCATGGCCGCTCTTCTGCTATGTACATGGCGGCAGGATTGTTGCTGAGCGTGCTGCTTTTTGCAGCGTTCGTGCTTCAGCAGCGGCGCCGGCCACAGCCCATCTTCGACCCGATGGTGTTCGCTCGCCCGGTCATGATCGGCATCGGGCTTCTGCTCTTTGCCGTTTCAGTTGGGTATTGGGCCGTCTTGGTCTACTTGCCACTATTCCTCGGTGCAGCTTTCCGCTGGTCATCCGAATTGGCTGGCTTCGCCCTCCTGGCGGCTACGATACCGATGCTGATGTTGCCACCCCTGGGAGGCCGTCTGGTCACCCACTGGGGCTGGCGGCAACACTTTGCAGCCGGCCTTGCGGTCATGATGCTGGGCAACATCGCGCTTGCCGCCGCCGCAATGGCGACAGACTGGACGATGCAATTCACCCTGGTCATTGGCGGGATGATGGGCATCGGTATTGGCGCGGCGTTGGTGCATCCGCAACTCTCCGGGGCAGTGGTCGCCCTGGTGCCGGCCGATCAAAGCGGCATGGCTTCGGCTGTGACGGTCGTGATGCGTCAAGGCGGCTTCGCGATCGGTATCGCAGCGCTCGGCGCTGTTCTTGGGTCGGAGACGGCGGCAGCCAGCTATCTTGGGCCATTTGCTGTTGCGTCAGCAGCATGCGTCTGCGGCCTCATTGCCGCACTGTCACTGTTGCCAAACTTGTCACCCGAGTGGGCGATCTCCTGAGTGGCGTTGGTGGCCACGGCGGTCGGCGTGACCGGGGCGCCGCGATCAGGGGTGCTGACTTCCACGGACGTCCGGAACGTTGTCGACAATCTCGATTGGCGTCTGCATCGTCAGCGGTTCGGACGCGAGCAGGTGCAGCGGCCGCCGCGCGCGAGAGGCTCCATTCCTCTACTCAAGTCGCCACTGAGCGCGGGCAAGTCCGAGAGCTGCCTAGCAAATCAGGCGGCAGCCGTCGCAAAGCGAGTGGGTCGCGTTGGGTCGGTCGTTCACACGAGCGGTATTTGGAGTAGAGTACCTTAGCGCTGCCAAGGCCAGACGAGACCTCATGATCGCTATAGTTGCGGCACTCGGGATGCTGTTGCTGACCACGGCGCCAGTGCTCCCCGCTGGCTTCGCCCAGGTCATGGTTCCAGACCCCAATGGCCCGCCGCTTGAAGCCGGGATCTGGTACCCGAGCGATGCGCCCGCCTCCTCGCACCGGCTGGGGCCCTACACGCAGGCCGTGGCAGTGGGTGGCGAGGTCGCGGGGTACGGTCTGCCGCTCGTGGTCATGTCGCACGGAACCCGCGGCTCGTTCCAACAACACTACGACACGGCGCTGGCGCTCGCCGAAGCCGGCTTCGTGGTGGCAGCGGTCACCCATACAGGCGACAACACTCGAGACCAGAGCGCGACCCTTTTCGTTAGCGCGGGCTTCGAAAATCGTCCGCGTCACATCAGGGCCCTGATCGATTACATGCAGGCCTCATGGCCGCAGCGAGGCCGGCTTGATCCGAAGCGCATCGGCATCTTCGGCTTCTCAGCCGGCGGCTTCACGGCGCTGGTCGCGATCGGCGGCGAGCCGGACTTATCACTCGGGCGTTCCTATTGCGCCGCGCATCCTGACGATGCTGGGTGCCGCACCGCCCGCGAAATCGGTACGCGACCTTTGGTGCCGCCGGCCGCGTTCGTTCATGACCCTCGTATCGCCGCCGCCGTTGTCGCGGCGCCCCTCGGCGTCTTGTTCACTCTGGAAGGACTTGCCGGCATTAAGGCGCCGATCCAGCTCTGGCGGGGCGAGGTCGATGAGATCCTGCCACATCCGCGTCATGCGCAAAATGTATATGACGGACTGACGACGAAGCCCGAATATCACGTGGTGCCGAACGCCGGCCACTTCGCGTTCCTGGCGCCGTGTACGCCGGCATTGGCGAAGGTCGCGCCTGAGGGTTGTCGCGATCCGGCGGGGTTTGACCGCGCAGCCTTCCATCGCGACTTCAATTCCGCGGTAGTTGCGTTCTTCAATGCGAAGCTGCACCCGTAGCGAGCAACCCGGATGGAGCCCTAGTTTCATCCCGCAAACTGACGCTCCGCCTGACGCTTAAGGAGATCGGCCAAATATCTGACCGTAAGGCAGATCAATCGTCGCGGGATGTCCAGGCGCTTCTCGACGAGCTCGAGACCTACCTCGATTCCGGCGAACCGCCTCAGCGCGTAGTTCTCATGCTGCACCAGCCCGCCACATGCAGGGGCGCCGCCAAAACTAGCGCAGCTAATCCAACCCGGCCAAGATGATCGAATGCAGGGCCGCGCCGAAAGGGCAGCAGCATCTGGGCCGGGAACATCGTTGTTGCCGGACTCGGTCTTAAGGCCAGCGTCACCCCCGGGAAATCTCGGCGGGCCGCCTTGTTCGAGCGCACCCGCCATGTTCGCCATCTCGTAACTTTATAGATGTTTTTTACAGGTTATGATGCGCGATGAGGCAATAAGAGGCCAGACAGACCATGAGCGACCGCGCCGGGCCGTTCGACTGGAGCGGAGGCCATCCCGCCCTCGATCTGGTGAACACCCTCGATGAGCGCCCCTTCCCCGCGCCCATCGAAAGCCTGGCCGCCTACGCCGACCTCGTGCGGTTTGCTGAGCTGGCCAAGCTGATCGAACCCTCCGTTGCCCGGCGCTTGCGCAAGCTCTCGGACCCTGGCTGCGCTCGCGTAATGACGCAGGTTCGCAGGCTCCGCGAGCAGCTATACGACCTGCTGGCAGCGGCGCACGCGGGCAAGCCAATTCCGCACGCCGATTTGCTAGCCATTGGCCGCGCCATCCAGGCCGCGCATGCGGCGCGCGGCCTGGTCATGTCCACCGCGCCGGGCCTGGCGACGCACCGGTGGTCTCGGTCAATTGCGCCCGAGGTTCTACTGCACGCTTGTGCGCTTTCGATCGAGGACCTCCTGGTCAACGTCGACCGAACGAAAATCCGCAAGTGTGGCGCGTCAGACTGCGCGGTCTACTTTGTCGACACGAGCAAGGGCCATCGCCGGCAGTGGTGCAGTATGAAGAACTGCGGCAACCGCGAGAAGCAAAGGCGCTGGCGTGCCACCTAGACGAGATGATGCCGCGCTCTTCGGCAGCGGTCGGCGAATAAGGAGCGTGCCTGACGACCCTTGCGACCTTGCGAGGCCCGACGACGCTTGAGGCCTGCATTCGCGAACTGGTGGCTGGATCCTGACGGGCGGTCGGAGCGCCATGATGATGCCCAGAGGGTGTCCGGGCGAGCGGTCCCGCGCAGGCCGTAGGTTCTCGCTTGGAGTTGGTCGATCTCAGAAACGTTGTATCCTTTGCAGCAGAGCGCGACTTGGCGACGATGGTCCAGCGTTCCGTCCCGGCCGATCTAGTGCAGATGCCTCAGCTTGTCGGGGTTGCGCACCACATAGATTGCCACGACCTTCTCGTCCTCGATTTCCAGCGCGGTCGTCTGGAGTTCACCATCGGCCTCCACTGTGATGAAACCAGGCAATCCGTTGATGAATCCGGCACGAACAAGTTTCGAGGCATTGTTGCGGAAATGAGCCGCCAGATATTCATGGAGTTTCATGACCGCATCGAAGCCGAAGGTCGGCTGCGTGGCTGCCGGTCGCTTGCCGCCGCCGTCCGCATGAGCACAGACATCGGCCGCCAACATCGCAGCAAGCGCTTTCATGTCGCCGCTGCGCGACGCGGTGAAGAAAGCCTTGGCAAGCTCAAGGCAACGTTGTTTGTCGACATGGAAGCGCGGTCTCGCTTCGCGAACATGGGTGCGCGCCCGGGCAGCGAGCTGACGACAGGCAGCGGGGTCGCGCCGGATGGTGGCGGCGACTTCCTCGAACCCCAGCCCGAACACATCGTGCAGCAAGAAGGCCGCCCGCTCGAGCGGAGAAAGACGCTCCAGCGCAAGCAGCAGCGGCAGGGTGACGTCTTCCTCCTCCTCCTCGTCCAGGACGGGATCGGGAAGCCATGGGCCGACATAGGTCTCGCGGTGGCGTCGTGCTGACTTGAGCTGATCGAGGCAGAGGCGCGTGACCGTCCGGCGCAGAAACGCCTCGGGTTCACCCACCCCGCTGCGGTCAGCCCCCATCCAGCGGATGAAGGCCTCCTGCAGGACGTCCTCGGCGTCAGCCACGGAGCCGAGCATGCGGTAAGCAACGCGCATGAGCTTTGCACGCAGCGGGTCGAAACTAGCCGCCGCATCCTCGTGCCCAACGTCTGCCATCAGGCGGCCGCCGCGGACTTTGCGAGTGCCGGATCAACGAACAAGCCGAAGCCGACCGCGATGCGGTTCCAGCCGTTGATGCTGTTGATGACCAGCGTAAGCTTCACCTGCTCCTCCTCACTGAACTGCGCCTTGAGTGCTTCGTAAGCGGTCTCGTGATGGTGCCCTTCCGACATTCGCGTCAACGCCTCGGTCCAGCCGAGGGCGGCGCGCTCGCGGTCCGTGTAGCACGGCGCTTCGCGCCAGGCCGAAAGCAGGTAAATGCGCTGCTCAGTCTCCCCTTTCTCGCGCGCCCAAGCCGTGTGCATGTTGAGACAGTTGGCGCAGCCGTTGATCTGCGAAGCGCGGATCTCCACGAGCTCGACCAGGCCGGGCTCAAGGCTTTCGATGATGGCAAAAGAGGCGCTTCTCCAGGTCTTCATGAGCGTGGGCGCGGCGGCAAATGGGTCAAGCTTGGCAGTCATGGTTGGTCTCCTGCTATTGGCTCCGATCCCATGACGATTTAAAACCCGCCAGTGTGACATCCACGCCGAAATTCTTGTTCGATGCCCACGGCCAACTCGACGGGATCGCTATGAACCAACCTCAGGACTTACGCATTGGTTCGGCCCTGGCTCGAGCTGGATGTCGGCATCGACCATAGGAAGCTTGCGGCTCGCCTCACGGGAGGCGACCGTCGGCCGCGGCGCGGAAAATGTTCCGTCGCACCACTGCCCGGCCTACTGAAGTATTGGAGCGAGCGATCGGGATCGAACCGACGACGGAGGTTGACCTGGCGCCATAGCGAACTGCTGTCCTTCAGCCGTACAATGCGCTTCTCAGCGCGAGATGGAGCATCATGCGATCGCTTGGGCTTAGTATCCAGATAGCCGTGGCAGCCGTGGCGTTGATGCTAACGACAGTGTCAGTCGGCGCGCATACGGGGAGCACGACGAACGGCTTTTTCGACGGGTTCGGCCATCCAATCTTCGGCGCCGACCACGTCGTCGCGATGGTCGCGGTGGGCTTGTGGGGTGCCTTCCTGGGCGCTCCCGCAATATTTGTCTTGCCTATCGTGTTTCCGCTGGTGATGGCCTTCGGCGGCATACTTGGGATACTGGGTGTACCCTTGCCGGGCACCGAGAGCGTAATCGCCGCCTCGGCAGTCGCGCTGGGATTGATGGTGGCGTTCGCGGCGCGGCCACCGCTTTGGACGGCCGCATTGGCCGTGGGTACGTTCGCGATTTTTCACGGCCACGCGCATGGGACTGAGCTTCCCACAGGCGCCGACGCGGTCGCCTATTTCGCGGGATTTGTCATTGCGACCGGGCTCCTGCACCTGGCCGGTATCGCCTTGGGCCTGACCGTGCGCTGGCCCGCCGGCCGCATCGCCGTGCGCGGCGCGGGCGCAGCCATCGCCTTGGCCGGAGTGATATTTCTGTGGCGATTGGCATGATGGTGCGCACCGCACTGCTGCTGGCGGTCCTGGTTCCGTTCCCGGCCGACGTCGCCACGGCACACCCCGCTTTCGGTGGTGGGGGTTTCATTGGCGGCGTGCTGCACCCGCTGTTCGTTCCGGCGCACGCGCTTGCCATCGTCGGGTTGGGCTTGCTCATCGCACAGCAATCTCCGCAATGGCCATGGCCCGCGTCCGTTGCCTACTGTGCCGGCCTGGCCGCCGGCTTCGTTGGGATCGTTTCCGCCATGGTGCCGCCGCCGCTGGACAACGCTCTCCTCGCCTCCGCCCTCGTCAGCAGCGCACTCATCGCACTCGCACGACCGATACCGCAGCTGCTGGTGAGTGCGCTTTCGTTGCTGACCGGGCTTGCGCTCGCGTTCGATTCTCCCCCGCACGCCATTTCGCTCTGGGAAGCGAACATCATCCTGATCGGCACGTTTTGCAGTGCTGCTGTCTTGCTGTTGGCCGTCATCGAAGCGCACGTGCGCTGAGCCGGAATTGGCAACGTCTCGGCGTGCGCATCATCGGCTCCTGGATAGCGGCCACCGCCATCATGGCGCTGGCTCTGAGGCTGGCCCGATAGGCAAGCGCGCTCGGCTCGCCAGGTCCTGCGCGGCACGGCGGCGCCCCGGTTTTGCATTGCCCAACCGTCGCAGCGGGCCATCGCTGAGATCATGGGCTGGACATGCGCCCGTGTAGGTTCGGAGTTAAGGGACCGGAAGTCCGTATTGTAGCCCGCCTCTGCTCCAGAGCGCATTGAGTCACGGGGCGTTCGCAACGGAGAGCCGTCGCCGAGGTTTCTTTCGAAACTCTCCCCGTAATTCCCGATGTGCTTGATGATCCGATAGGCCCAGTCGTTGCGTCGCTGAGGCCGATCGCCTCGCCGAATTTGCTTTCAGTTTCGAGCAGGCGCTTGATCTCGGGATTGGTGGACCTTGCAGAACGCGGTTGGCTTGCATCCCTGCAAGCCATGCCACTGGAACGCCCGACACCGGTATCTACATCGGCGGCGGCCCCGGGCCTGTCGGCGGGCCCGCTGGCAGATATCCGCAAGCGCTATGTGGGCTGTTGGGCGCGACGACGGTCCCGGAAGACCGCCCGCGGGGAGCCGTCACTGCACGCTGGAAGACACGCAAGATGGACGCGCGGTTCAATGGCTGACCGGCCCTGCCCGTTGCCAGCGATCCCCTCAGTTTGTCCAACGGGACCCGCCAGGACTGGGGTGGCGCCGTACAGCATCATGATGGCCCTCCTAAGCCCTGAAATGGATGTCAGCTCGCTGCCGACGATCTGCTGGAAACAACCGCCACCCCTGGCCCGCGCCGACGCGCTGTCTGCAGCGGCCGACACGGCCGCGAGAGCCAGGATGATCGAGGCGAGGGCAATGCGAAGTTTGTACACTGTCATGATCCCCCTCCATTCGATGCGGTCACACGCGGCGAGTTACGGAGGGGTCGCCGAACTGGTTTCCAGCCCGCGGTAAAACATCCGTGAGGAAGCCGGATCAGGGGAGGGGAGACTCCAGGGGGTGGCTGCTAAGGAGAAGTCCCTCCCGCAGCGAAGCGAGCCGCTGCACGATGCGGGCGGATAACGCTGCGGGTGCCATGTGCCGCCGCGCGGCGTTTCCACCTTGCGCTTGTTCAACTCGGGCGATGCCCGCGCATTGATGCCGACCGCGCTAGCAAAACCGGCCCAAGTGCTGGAGCGGGCGATCGGGATCGAACCGACGACATTCAGCTTGGGAAGCTGACGTTCTACCACTGAACTACGCCCGCGTGCAGGCGAGCATAGCCAATGCGCGCGGCGCGCCGCAAGCATCCCCACGACTTCGCCCACTGCTGCCGCTACCATGCCGGGTAAGGATCCATTCCCGCCAGCAGGAGGCAGCCTTGCGCGAGTGGCTAAGCAGAATCGTCCAGCACCCGCGAACCGACCGGTTCATCATGGGGCTGATCGTGCTCAACGCGATCACGCTCGGGGTCGAGACCAGCGACGTCGCGATGGCGCGGTTCGGGCCGATCCTCGAAACGATCGACGCCGTCGTGCTGGCGGTGTTCGTGGTGGAGATCCTGGCGCGGCTCTACGTGCTGCGCGGGGCGTTCTTCCGCGACGGCTGGAACGTGTTCGACTTCATCGTGGTCGGGATCGCGCTGGCGCCGGCGACCGGAGCCTTCGCGGTGCTGCGCGCGCTGCGCGTGCTGCGCCTGCTGCGGCTGATCACGGCGGTGCCGACGTTGCAGCGGGTGGTCAACGGGCTCGTCGCCTCGCTGCCCGGCATGGGGTCGATCGTGGTCCTGATCGCGCTGATCTATTACGTGTGCGCCGTGATCGCGACCAACCTCTACGGCGACGAGTTCCCGCAGCTGTTCGGCACGCTGGCTCGCTCGCTGTTCACGCTGTTCACGATCATGACGCTCGAGGGCTGGGTCGACGGCATCGTGCGCCCGATCATGCAGACGCGGCCCTATGCCTGGCTGTTCTTCATCCCGTTCATCATCGGCACCACCTTCATGGTGCTCAACCTGTTTATCGGCGTCATCGTCGGCGCCATGCAGCGCGAGCACGAGAAGGCGGTTGCGGCCGAGCTCGAAGCCGAGCGCGAGGTCATGCACGAGGAGACCGAGCCGCTGATGCGGCGGATCATGGAGCTGAAGGAGGAAGTCGCCGCCTTGCGCCAGGATTTTGCGCGGCACATCGGCGACGGCAAGAGCTGACGGATTGCCGCTGCCCCACGCTTGCGGGCTTGACCCGCCCATCCATCTTGCAAAACAACAGGCCCGTTTGGGATGGATTGCCAGGTTCAGGGCCGGCCAATCCCGGCGATGACCAGGCGAGGGGACTCACACATGCAACGCTTGCGCGGGATCATCGAGAATCCATGGACCGAGCGCGTCGTCATGACGCTCATCGTCGTCAACGCCGTAACCCTCGGCCTGGAGACCAGCCAGGCCGTGATGGCGCGCTGGGGAACGCTGCTGCACGTTCTCGACCAGGCGATCCTGGCGGTTTTCGTGATCGAGCTCTTGAGCCGTATGGCGCTGCAGCGCACGGCGTTCTTCCGCGACGGCTGGAATGTGTTCGACTTCCTGGTGATCGGCGTCTCGCTCGCGCCCGCGACCGACGCGTTCACGGTGCTGCGCGCGCTGCGCGTGCTGCGCCTGCTGCGGCTGATCACGGTGGTGCCGTCGCTGCGGCGCGTGGTCGGCGGGCTGATCGGCGCGCTGCCCGGGATGGGATCGATCGTGCTCTTGATCGGCCTGATCTATTACGTCTGCGC
Organism: uncultured Alphaproteobacteria bacterium; assembly: GCA_963788095.1. Taxonomy (GTDB): domain Bacteria; phylum Pseudomonadota; class Alphaproteobacteria; order Rhizobiales; family Xanthobacteraceae; genus CAVTXS01. The sequence continues at coordinate 24,532 of CAWBFP010000010.1, forward strand.
CGTCATGGCGGTGAACCTGTTCGGCGAGGATTTCCCCGCCCTGTTCGGCACGCTGCCAGCCTCGCTGTTCACGCTGTTCACCATCATGACGCTGGAAGGCTGGGTCGACGGCGTGGTGCGGCCGGTGATGGAGAAGTACCCGTATTCGTGGCTGTTCTTCATCCCCTTCATCATCGGCACGACGTTCACGATCCTCAACCTGTTCATCGGCATCATCGTCAGCGCGATGCAGAGCGAGGTCGAGAAGGAAAGGGCGGCCGAGATCGCGACGGAGCGCGAGATCGTGCACGAGGAGACCGCGCCGCTGCTTACCGAGATCCGGGAACTGCGCTCCGAGGTCGCGGCACTGCGCCGGGACGTGATGGGCCGGGAGCGGTCACCTTGATCATTGCGGGCATCGAGGGGCGACCCTTGTGGTCGCCCCCCGGTGAATTGGCGGTGCATCGGAGATCTGGGGCGCCCACAAGGGGCGCCCCTACGGTGATCGGCTTGGGATCTGGCCGAACACCACCGGCAGGCGGCGCGGGCCGCGCACCGTGCCCTCGGACCAGGTGACCTCGGCACCCGGCTCAAGCTGGAAGTCCGGCACCAGCGCCAGCCATTCGGCGAGCGCGACCGTGATCTCCATGCGGGCAAGATTCGAGCCGATGCAGCGGTGGATGCCGAGGCCGAACGCGGCGTGCCGGTTCTGCACACGGTCGATCACGACGCGGTCGGCGTCCGGGAACACCGCCGGATCGCGGTTGGCGGCGGGAAACGACAGCAACACCATCTCGCCCGGCTTGAACGCGCAGCCGTTGATCTGCGTCTCCTTGATCACCTCGCGCGCCATCGTCACCGGCGCGTAGGCGCGCAGGAACTCCTCGACCGCGGTCGGGATCAGCTGCGGCTCCGCCGCCAGCCGCCGGCGGTCGTCCGCATGGGTGGCGAGATGCCAGAGGCAGGATCCGATCGCGCTCCAGGTGGTGTCGACGCCGGCGATCAACAACAGCCGCAGCGTGTTGATGACGTGCTCGTCGGCCATCGGCTCGCCTTCGAGCCGGGCGTTCATCAGGTAGCTGATCAGGTCGTCGGTGGGCGCGGCCCGGCGTTTGGCAAGCTCAGCCGCGAAATACGCGGTCATCTCGCCGACGGCGCGCATCAGCGCCGCCATGTCGGTGATGCCGAGCTCCAGGACCTCGTGGATCCACTTGCGGAACAGGTCGCCGTCGTCCTCCGGCACGCCCAGCATGTGGGCGATCACGCGCACCGGAATCTCCTGCGCATAGTCGACCGCCGCGTCGCAGCCGCTGCCGCCTGCGAAACGCGCAATGAGGTCGCGGCAGATTTGCCGCGTGCGCGGCTCGTGCCGCTTGATCGCGGCCGGCGTGAACGGCGGCAGCAGCACGTGCTTCTCGGCCGCATGGTGCGGCGGGTCGGAGGTGATCGGCGGTGCCGGTATGCGCGGCGGCGGCTCCTCGCGCACCACGACGCGACGCGAGGAGAAGTGCTCGGTGTCGTAGGAGATGGCGCGCACGTCCTCGTAGCGGCTCGGGAAATACACGCCCATGTAGCGGCCGGTATGGGCGATCGGGCAGCTCGAGCGCAGCCCCTCCCAGATCGGGAACGGATCCTTGATCCAGCGCGGGTCGAGATGGTCGAAGTCGGTGGCCCAATCGGTCACCGGCGGGCGCCTGCTCATCTGTCCTCTCATTCCTCGATGACGTCGATGGCGAGCTCGGGGCAGTTGGCCTTGGCGAGCCATGCCTTGTCGTTGAGCGCGGGCGGCACGACGCCGTCGCCGATCTCGTGCGAATGGCCAAGTTCGTCGAGCCGGAACAGCTCGGGCGCAAGCGCGTTGCAGCGCGCGTGACCCTGGCAGCGGCCGCGGTCGACCCGCACTCTCAGCCGTTCTGTCTGCGGCATCTCAATTCCGTGTCCCGACGGCAGCCGTTGTTCCTTGTGGTCGGTTCGCGCCGGGGGTCCGTCGGAGGGCCGCAGCATAGCGAGGCGACACCTTGGGCCGCAAGCGTTGCGGTGCGGTTGCCGCGCGCCACGCGCCTCAGGCGCGGAAGTGCTTGGACAGCTTCAGTCCCTGTCCCTGATAGTTCGACGTCGCGGTCTGTCCATACAGGACGTCGGGCGCTTCCGACAGCCGCTCGAACACCAGCCGACCGATGATCTGCCCGTCTTCCAGGATGAACGGCACCTCGTGGCTTCTCACCTCGAGTACGGCACGGCTGCCGGGCTGCCCGTGCTCGGTGTAGCCAAATCCCGGGTCGAAGAAACCGGCGTAGTGAACCCGAAACTCTCCCATCGCGGGGTCGATCGGAACCATCTCGGCCGCCAGGTCGGGTGGCACGTGCAAGCGCTCGGCCGAGGCCAAAACGTAGAACTGATGAGGATCCAGTATCAGCCGGCGGTCGGGCCGCGCATGAAATCGGCTCCCAGTAGTCGGCCATCTCGTACGTATCGACGCAATCGACGTCGATGATGTCGGTGAACTTCTGTGCCCGGTAGCCGACGATGCGCTCGGAGGCGTTGTCGCCCGAAAGCCCCACGCGCAGCACCAAGCCGTCGCGCAGCGTCAATTCGCCGTCGACCAGCGGGCGCTGCTTGTGTCGATCGCGCAGGAGCCGGTCATCGATGCGGAAATCCCAGTGCGCTTCCTGCTGGGAATTCAACCGGCGAAACCGGATCTGGTTGAGCCGGGATCCTTTGCGGACTTTGATGCTGAAGCTGCGGGGAGAGATTTCCGCAAACAGCGGCCCCTCGTATTTGGCGTCGACCCGATCGAATACCTCGCTCGCGTTGGAGATCAACCTGGTGAAGACATCGAGCCGGCCGGTGGAGCTCTTGGGATTGGCGACCGCCGCAATGCTCTCCGGCAGCTGCAGATGCTCCTGCAGCTCGACCAGGTACACGCAGCCGCGCTCCAGGATCGCGCCGTCGTCGAGCGCGATCTCGTCGTACTTCAGGGCGGAAAGCTGATCGGAGACCTTTTTGTCGCGGCCGGGCAAAAAGCTCGCGCGAATGCGATAGGCGCGCGCCCCGAGCCGCAGGTCGAGACTGGCCGGTTGCAGTTGCAATTCCTCGATCTCGCTCAGCGCCGAGATCATCTTGCGCTCGACCATCGCGCGGATGCGCTGGCGCGGCAGCAGCCCGCTCTTCGACCTGCGATCGCTGACCGGCAGGCTGCGCACGTCCGCCGCGGCGGATTCAAACTGCAGGCCGGTCAACGAGGGCTGGGCTGTCAACATTCGCAAATGGCACTTTCGCAGGCTTGGGTATCCACCTTGAATCACAGCGCCGGAGGGCCGGCAACCTTTTCGGGTTCGGGCCGGCCGCTATCCGCGCTTTCCACACCGACGGAGATAGTCACGCCGCCGCCGAAGCGCGACCGCCGTTGCCTTGACGGGAACTCGGGGGACGGCTAAGAGCGCCCTTGTTCCGTGGTCATTTGAGCCGGCCGGCTTGCAGCCACGTAAAACAAGTCGCTAAAAGGCCGGGGACGCGTGGACCCGGCTCTGGCATTTCGCCCGGCCGGGTTTTTGTTGGCCCAAAGGGAGGCCCGTGATGTCCGCGTCCACTGTTGAGCGCTACCGCCCGGAAACCCTTCTGGTCCATGCCGGCATCCTGCGGTCGCAGTTCGGCGAGAACTGCGAGGCGATGTTCGTCACGCAAGGCTACGTCTACGACAGCGCCGAACAGTGCGAGGCGCGCTTCACCGGCGCCGATCCGGGCTTCCAGTACTCGCGCTTCTCCAACCCGACCGTCGCCATGTTCGAGGCCCGGATGGCGGCGCTCGAAGACGCGGAAGCCGCGCGCGCGACCGCGAGCGGAATGGCGGCGGTCACCGCTTCGCTGATGGGGCAGCTTCGCGCCGGCGATCACGTGGTCGCCGCCAAGGCGCTGTTCGGATCCTGCCGCTACATCGTCGAGGATCTGCTGCCGCGCTACGGCATCGCCACGACGCTGGTCGACGGCGTCGACCTTGCCCAGTGGCAGGCCGCGCTGCGGCCCAACACCAAGTCGTTGTTCCTGGAAACGCCGACCAATCCGACCCTGGAGGTGATCGATATCGCGGCGGTCGCGGAGATCGCGCACGCCGCCGGCGCCACGCTGGTGGTCGACAACGTCTTTGCAACGCCGCTCTACCAGAGCCCGCTGCGGTTCGGCGCCGACTGCGTCGTCTACTCGGCCACCAAGCACATCGACGGGCAGGGGCGCTGCCTGGGCGGCGTCATCCTCGGGTCGGAGGCGTTCATCCAGGCGCATATCCACCAGTTCGTGCGGCAGACCGGGCCGAGCCTGTCGCCGTTCAACGCATGGGTCCTGCTCAAGGGGCTCGAAACGCTGCCGGTGCGCGTGCGCCAGCAGACCGCCGCTGCGGCGGCGGTCGCACAAGTGCTCGCCGGGCACCCGAAGATCATCCGGCTGATCTATCCGGGGCGGCCGGACCATCCGCAGGCCGCGACCGTCGCCAGGCAGATGCAGGGCGGCTCGACCCTGGTCGCCTTCGAGCTCGACGGCGACCGCGCCACGACGTTCCGGTTCCTGAACGCGCTCAAGCTGGTGCGCATCTCCAACAACCTCGGCGATGCCAAGAGCCTGATCACCCATCCGGCGACCAGCACGCATCAGCGCCTGACGCCGCCGCAACGCGCCGAGCTCGGGATCACGGAAGGGTTGGTGCGGCTCTCCGCCGGGCTCGAGCACCCCGACGACATCGCCGAGGATATTTTGACGGCACTCGAGGCGGCGTGAGGTTTCAAGCCATCTTTGCGGCGCAGCCTTTACCTGCGCCGCCTTCCTGAAGGTGCGAGACCGCGCAGCGGTCGTCGATAGCGTGTCGATGCTTACTGCGCCCGGGCCGCGCCGCCGGCGATCGCCGGGCTGCGGACTGCGTCCGCGATGGCGATGCCGAGCTGGCGGGCAACGCAGCTGTAGCTCCAGTCGTTCATGTGCAGGCCGTCGGCCGAAAGCAGCGTCTCGAACGCGATGCCCTGGTGCTCGCGCCAGTGCCGCATGATGGCGAAGCGCTGGAACAGGCCGATGTTGCCGGCCTTCGCCTCCGCGCCGATAAGACGGACCATGCCTTCCGCGTCATGCTCCTTGTCGAGCACCTTGGGGGCATATTGCGGATCGATCAGCACGACGTCGGCGCCCGTCGCCTTCAGCCGTCGGATGCCTTCCCGGATCAGCGGCGCCTCGCCGGCGAGGGCATGGTCGCGCAGCACCGCATTGGTGCCGACCTGCCACAGCACCAGGTCGGGCTGCTCGACCGCAACGTCGCGGTCGAAGCGCGCCAGCATCTGGCTGGCATCCTCGCCGCCTACCCCGCGGTTCAAGACCCGGATGGTCCTGCCCGGAAAGCGCGCCTTGAGGTCGGCTTCGAGCCGGCTCGGATAGGTCGCGGCCGGCGAGCTTGCCCCGGCACCGGAGGTCGAGGATGAGCCGATCGCCACGATGGTAATGGGCTCGGCCATCGCCAGGCGCCGGGCCAGGCGGGTCAAGGTATGCCCAAGGCGCGCGAACTCGGCCGGCGCGGCACAGGCCGGCGCCGCCGGAGCCGGCTGGGCTTGCGGGCTTGCGGGAGAAGAAAGGGCAGCAATTACAAGGGCAAAGGGCCAAATAAAGCGTTGCGTCATCGAGTATCCCTGTTGCCACCCTGTTCGACCACGCCGTATCCAGCGGCAAGCCGCTTCTCAGGTCAGTTCGGTACTGGCGTCTTGTAAACGCGCCACTAAGACGAACGTGCCGATTGCCATCAAATGCCTCATTCCTGCCATGCGGTCAAATACGGGCGCATCCGGAAAAACCCGGCATTCGGTAGCAAACTCACCTAGCCGGGTCGCGCCTCAGCGAGGCCGCGAACTGCCTACTTCCCGACGGGATTGGCAGCCACTGGTCCCTGACATCATTGTAGCGGGTTTCGCGCGCCATCCGCAGGCAATACTCTACGTTCTGCCGGTACTCGTCGGCCGTGTCCATCGCACGCTCTGGCGCCCCGAGCGCTCAACGGCACACTCAATGTTAGGTCCCGACATGATCAAATCCGGCACCGACATCTGGTAATTAGGCACCACGCATATCGTTAGATATATATCCAATCGATTTAGTCTGTTCTAGTATTGTTCCCCAGTATTTGGAGGCTCGAGGCAGGCGCTATGCGCGTTGCGCGCGCAACACGCGACTCCAGGAAACCACAATCAAAGAGTCATTTGTGGATATGCGAATCAGTGGGGAAAAGTGACCATGTGCGCGACTCGCATTTGCCGTCCCGTGTCAATGTTTTCCGTGAAATCCACGGCATTCCCTGGGGAAAGCCGCGTCTAACTGTGGGCGCGGATCAGGAACCCACTTGTTTGTACAACCCTTAATGCGGAGAATGACCATGATGCGCCTGCAAGTCGACAGGGTTGAAGAGGGACTTCACCCGAACGAAAGCGTCGTGTCAGTCAAAACTAGACATGGGCCAGTGACGATGCTGATCGATAACACAATCGTTGGCCCAGATGGCACAGTCGGAATTGGCTGGCCTGTAAGCCGCGAGGACGATTACTATCTTGTCGAACTTCCCCGAGAAACATTCCAGGGTTCCTCTCGTGTTTGGGTTCCAGGAGAGGAACTAAAAAACGGCGAAGAGAAAAAAAGGGCATCGGGTTGATTCTTACGGACCGCGAGATACGCAACTCACTCGAAGCGGGTCTTTTCGATATTACACCTAGGCCAGCCTTGGCGGTCTTGTGCACCCAGCAGCGCTGGCCGCGCGTCTGAGGCCAGACCTCTTCGACCGCTTGCGAGAATACAAGCGCGCCATCGGCGACCGCGAGCTCGGGGCCCATCGATAGCCCACGTCGCTTGAGGTCGAGAAGCAGCTCTCGCCAGGAGAGCGCACTCTCGCGCACACCGTCGATGAGGCCGACAAGCTCCTTCTTGCCCTCGAGTGTGGCGCCGATGATGACCAACAGGCACTGCGCGGCGTCCTCGAGCCGGGCCTGCACATGGATGCCATCGACCCAGAAGTAGACGTAATGTTTAGCCGAGAGATCGCGCTTGCTCCAGCGCGCATGCTCGTCCGACCAGGCGTGCTCGAGGCCCAATGGTCGTAGCCGAGAGCCCGCCGGCATCCTTGCCGAGCAATGCGATCAGCGCGTCCTCGAAGTCACCGGTGGAGATGCCCTTGAGGTAGAGGATCGGGATCAGCACTTCGAGGCTCTTCGACCGGCGCGCGTAGGGAGGAAGAATAGCCGATGAAAAACGAATGCGCTCCGGACCTTCGCCGACACGGTCACGCACCCGTGGACACCGCACGGCGACTGGACCGATGCCGGTCATGACCTCGCGCTCGGGCAGATGCCCGTGCCGCACCAGCCGCTGGTGGCCATCGTCGGTCAGCTTGCCGGCATGGACGTTGAGCAAAGCTCCAACCTCGGCTTCGACCGCCGCGCCAGAAGCGCTCGCGCGCCGTTGCGCAACACTTCGGTCAGCGGGTCCGCAAAAGTTCCTGGCTGGGAAAGTTGGAAAACGTTAGTGTCGGTCACGGCGTATCACTCCTTCGGTGGAGAAGTGGAGGCGTCAATCACCCCCACGATACGCCGCCTTACCTTCATGCTCCAGAGGCGTATTCTTCGACCACTGTCGATCTGACCTTGGCTCCGACGCTCCGCATTTTCCGCGATGACGCGGTTCCTGGCCTTGAGCAAACAATTGATCCGTCCGCTCCGGGTTTTAACGCAATCCCTCTTCTTCGCAAACTTACCGATCCGCTCACAATCGACGACAAAGGTTACCTCGTTCCCCGCAATGTTATGATATTAGGATGGACGGCGGAGACCGTCGATTTAAAGGATCACTGTCGAGTTGCTGCACGGGTTGAGGGTAAAAGCTCTTTGGCACGTCTTGGGCTCGCAATTCACGTTACCGCTCCGATTATCCACACGGATTCAAGGCTCCAATCCAGCTAGAAATTATCAATCATGGTCCCCTTCGGATCTGTCTCCGAGCTGGAATGAGAATTTGCCAACTTGTTTTCGAGCAGACGCTGGGGATGCCAGATCGCGCTTACAAGGGGCAGTTCTTAGGGCAGACCGCATCGTAGGTGCCTTGGATAGTCTTTTGGTACGATGAGCCCGCAGGTGTGGGGTGGGGGGGCAAGCATGAAGCTGCGCTTAGAGTGGTCGCGCCCTATTCGGCTAAAGGACGGGTCGCGTGAGAACCTTATCTACACATTGGATCTTACGAAGATTCCGAGCGGCGCCGGGGTGTACATCTTTGGGCGAGCATTCGGTAATAGCTTTGAAGCTCTCTACGTTGGCAAGGCAAGCCATGTGCGGTGGCGAGTGAGAACTCAACTCAAGAATTTGCCGCTAATGCTACACCTGCAAAAGGCCAAGATCGGAAAGAAGTTTTTGATGATGGGCCGGTTCATTCCAAAGCCAGGGCAGCGCGAAGCCGTCTGTTTGCCTCTCCTGGAAGGGCGCTGATCCGATATTTTATGTCGAAGAGCCACGACTTGGTGAATAAGCACGGCACACTGCTTCGAAGGCATGAAATTACGTCTGCGCATGTTCCCAGTCGCTTCGTTCCCGGTCTGATGTTCGTGGATCGATCTAAGGGCGGATAGAAGCCCTACGCGAATTGGCCGGGTTTGCCTACGCCGAGTTGGCAGGAGAGGCACACCGTTGCTCAGAGGCAACAGGTGTGCTTGCTACCGAATGCCGGAAAAACCCGAGGGTCGCGGCCGCTTCGACAATGTCTTGGTCGGCCGGCGAGCTGGGACGTCCGTCCAAGTGCCAGCCGTAGTGTGGAAATTCCCAGGTCCAACCATTGCATCGGGGCGGCAGACGCGATTCACTACTTCGCAAATCGGTTCGAATAGGGTTAGCGAGGGCCATGTATCGCGCCCTGACCCGCGACATCGAAGTCAAGGTGACCCCGCGGTTCATCCCTGACCGCTCGTCGCCCCAGGAGGGCCTTTACTTCTGGGCCTACACGATCGAGATCGCCAATCGCGGACGGGAGACGGTGCAGCTCAAGACGCGGCACTGGCGGATTACCGACGCGTTGGGGCGGCTGCAAGAGGTCAAGGGGGCAGGCGTGGTCGGCGAGGAGCCGGTGCTCGAACCGGGCCAATCGTTCGAATACACCAGCGGCGTGCCGCTCCCGACGCCTTCCGGCTTCATGGTCGGCACCTACGGCATGGTGAGTGCGCGCGGCGAAAGCTTCGACATCGATGTGCCGGCCTTCTCGCTCGACGCTCCCGACGTCGAGCGCGTGATCAACTGACATTCGCGCGTCGCAGTCGCCGCGGCAAGAACGTCGGCGTTGCTCGCTGGAGCGAAGCGGTCGAGGCCCGCCGCGCGGCTGCAATCAGCCCTGCGGCTCGACCTCGGCGGGCTGCACCACGTAGGTGCTGTTGCAGAACTCGCAGGTGACCGAGATCACCCCGTTCTCGACCATGTGGGCGCGCTCGTCGGTCGAGAAGCTGCGCAGCATGGCGGTGATCTTGGTGCGCGAGCACGAGCATTCGGCCTTAACGTCGCGGCAGCGAAAGACGCGCACGCCGCGCTCGTGGAACAGCCGGTAGACGAGACGCTCGTTCGACAGCGTCGGGTCGATCAGCTCGACATCCTGAACCGTCTCGACCAGCGATCGGCCCTCGATCCACGCATCGTCCTCCGGCACTACGTGCGGCCTCGTGCCTTCCGGTGCGTCGCCGGGATCGAGATCGGCCTGCCGCATGCGCTCGGTCGCCTTCGGGAGAAACTGCAGCATGATGCCGCCGGCGCGCCAACGATGGCGCAGCCCGTCGGGGCCCGGCTGGAATTCCTCGGCGACCGCCAACCGTACCCGGGTCGGGATTTGCTCGGAGCGCCGGAAGTATTCATGCGCGGCCGCTTCGAGATCGCCGCCTTGCAACGCCACCAAGCCTTGATAGCGGCTCATCGCCGTGCCCTGGTCGATGGTCATGGCGAGATGGCCATGGCCGAGCAGCGTGCCGGCAGTGGCCGCGCCGGTTTCGATCGCGGCAGCGACGCGCTCCCGGTCGAAGCGGGCGCAGGCCCTGATCTTCCCGGGGGTCGTGAAATCGACCACCAGCATGCGCACCGGCCCGTCGGTTTGCGTCTGCAGGATGAAGCGACCCTCGAACTTCAGCGCGGAGCCCAGCAGCACCCCCAGCACCACCGCTTCGCCCACCAGCTTGGCCACAGGGGCCGGATAGCTGTGGCGGCTCAGGATCTCGTCGACCGCGGGCCCGAGCCGCACCAGCCGTCCGCGCAGGTCGAGGGCCTCGACCTGAAACGGCAGCACGGTGTCGTCGGCCGACGTTCTGGCAGGCGCCCGTTCGGGAATTGCGATGTCGGTCATTGCAAGGTCCGGGTTCCGTCGTGTTCGAGTGCAGCGCGGCCTCGCCCGCGAGGCCAGTTGAAGCGACGATGCAAAGCTCCGGCGTAGCGGCACGCATAGCCGCAGCGCCGCCCGCGAGCCACATGGGGCGGCTACTTAAGTCGCGTGCAGGCACCACGCCAAAATGCCCTTCTGGGCATGCAGGCGGTTCTCGGCCTCGTCGAAGACCACCGACTGCGGACCGTCGATCACCTCGTCGGTGACCTCTTCGCCTCTGTGCGCCGGCAGACAATGCATGAATATGGCGTCGGGTTTCGCTTTTGCCATCAACCGCGCATTCACCTGGTAGGGCCTGAGCAGGTTGTGGCGGCGCTCGCTTTCCTTGTCGCCCATCGACACCCAGGTGTCGGTGACGACGCAATCGGCTCCTATCACCGCCTGCTCGGCGTCGTGCCCGATGACGATCGCGGCGCCCGACGCGAGCATCCAGTCGAGCAACCGTTTCTTGGGCGCCAGCTCGGGAGGCGTGGCGACCTGCAGGCGGAACTCGAACCGCGCCGCGGCGTGCATCCAGGATGCCAGCACGTTGTTGTCGTCGCCGGTCCAGGCGATGGTCTTGCCGTGGATCGGCCCGCGGTGCTCCTCGAAGGTCATGACGTCGGCCATGACCTGGCATGGATGCGAAAGCCGCGTCAGGCCATTGATCACCGGGACGGTGGCGTGGCGCGCGAGCTCCAGCAAAGCCGCATGATCGAGGATGCGGATCATGATGGCGTCGACGTAGCGCGAGAGGACGCGCGCCGTGTCGGCGATGGTCTCGCCGCGGCCGAGCTGCATCTCCTGCCCGGTCACCATGATGCATTCGCCGCCGAGCTGACGCATCGCGATGTCGAACGAGACGCGCGTGCGCGTCGACGGCTTGTCGAAGACCATGGCAAGGGTCTTGCCGGCAAGCGGCCGCCCCGCCGTGGCGCGGTCGCGCACCCAATGGGCCTTCATCATGCGGCCGGCCTCGATCATGCCCCGCAGGTCCTTGGCGGGGATGTCGGTGAGGTCGAGGAAATGCCGCACGCCGTCGGCGGTCACCCGGCTGCTCCTTGAACCTTGCGCGGTTGCTCGAGCGCAGCTTCGATCCGGGTGGCGGCGCGGTCGATGCTGGCGAGCGCTGCCGCAATCTCCTGCTCGCCGACGATGAGCGGCGGCAGCAGCCGCACGACATTGTCGCCGGCCGCCGCCGTGATCATCTTTTCGGCGCGCAGCGTATCGACAAGTTCGGCCGCGGCCACCTCGGCGCGCAGCCCGATCAACAAACCCTCGCCGCGGACCTCCGCAATTACCCGGGGATGGCGATCCTTGAGCTCGGCCAGGCGCTGCTTGAACAGCAGCGCGGTGCGTTTCACCTGATCGAGGAACCCGGGCGCCAGGACGACGTCGAGCACCGCATTGCCGATGGCCATCCCCAAGGGGTTGCCGCCGAACGTCGAGCCGTGGGTGCCGGTCGTCATGCCCTTGGCCGCGTCGTCAGTGCCCAGGCAGGCCCCCAGCGGATAGCCGCCGCCGATGCCCTTGGCGACCGCCATGATGTCAGGAACGACGCCGGTGCGCTGGTACGCGAACAGCTCCCCGGTCCGCCCCATCCCGGTCTGCACTTCGTCGAATATCAGCAGCAGCCCATGCTGGTCGCATAGCTGGCGCAGGCCTTTCAGGAATTGCGTCGAGATCACGCGGACGCCGCCCTCCGCCTGGATCGGCTCGACCAGGATCGCGGCTGTCTCCGGTCCGATCGTGCGCTTGACCGCTTCGAGGTCGCCGGCGACGAGCTGGTCGAACCCCTCCACCACCGGGCCGAAACCGTCGAGGTATTTTTTCTGTCCGCCCGCCGCCAGCGTCGCCAGCGTGCGGCCATGGAAGGCCCCCTCGAAGGTGATGATGCGGAAACGCTCGGGCTTGCCGCTGGCCGATTGGTACTTGCGCGCCATCTTGATGGCGCACTCCATCGCCTCGGCGCCGGAATTGGTGAAGAACACCTTGTCGGCGAAGCTCGCCGCGCACAGCCGATCCGCCAGCCGCTCGCCCTCGGGGATGCGGTAGAGATTGGAGACGTGCCAGAGCTTCTGCGCCTGCTCGGTCAGCGCCTCGACCAGACGCGGATGCGCATGGCCGAGCAGATTGACCGCGATGCCGGATGTGAAGTCGAGGTAGCGGTCGCCGTTGGTGGCGACGAGCCAGGCCCCGTCGCCCCGTTCGAACGCGAGGTCGACACGCGCATAGGTGGGCAGGAGATGCGAGCTCACGGGCGCCATCCGTCGGTTCGAGCAAAGCCGAAAATGAATAGTGCCGCCTCGGCGGGCGGCACGGTAGCTGCATATTATGTCGCGGCGGTTCGCTGTCAACCGACCGGCCGGCGGCTTTGGGAGGTCAGCGGTTTTTCGCGCCCTGCACCGGACCCCGCCGCGCCCCGTCGCGCCCGGATCGCTGCGGCGCGCTTCTGCCGCCGACAAACGCAGCGGCGGGAGGCTCAGCTTTGCGTCCGGCGTGGAGACGGCGTCCGGCCGCCAGGAAGGAGGCCCGGCGCGGGCGAGCGTTGCTCGTCCAGACGATGTCCGGGTGGCTTGCGTCGCACTGTGGCCGACATTGCTGGGGAAAAGACCCGTACGATTTCGAGGAACTCTTGCGCGGGAGTCACGCGATATTGTACCTTTTATGACGACGGGTACGATATCTCGTGCGGCGGACCGTCTCCTGAGGACCATCAGTAGGCGTCAGCCCCGAATGGCCGAACGGCTGTCGGGGACCGCGGTGGGATTCCGCGAGGCTTGGGGGCACGCCGCACGGGTTGGCGACGAGGGAATGGGCCCATGACCTGGACGTGGACAGACGAGCGGGTTGAGTTGCTGAAGAAGCTGTGGTCGGACGGACTTTCCGCCAGCCAGATCGCGGCCGAGTTCGGGAGCATCACGCGCAACGCCGTGATCGGCAAGGTGCACCGCCTTGGGCTGTCCGGTCGCGCCAAGGCGCCATCCTCTTCGGCGCAGCGGCCGCGCAAGCCGCGGCCGCCCGGGCATTTCATGCGGCCGCCGCGGCCGGCGACCCGCGGCAACACGGCGCTGGCGCCGCGGGCTCTGCACGAGCTCGATCCGGAGCCCGAGCCGGTCCCGGAAATGACGGACAACGTCATCCCGCTCGGGCAGCGCCTCTCGATCCTGCAGCTGACCGAAGCGACCTGCCACTGGCCCTGCGGCGATCCCGGCTCTCCCGACTTCTTCTTCTGCGGCGGTAAGGCCGTCGAGGGATCGCCCTACTGCGGCTATCACTGGCGACGCGCCTACCAGCCGCTGAACGATCGCCGCCGCGACCGGCGGCTGCTGCGAGCCTGACGCGTCAAGCGTTCCTGCCGCGTGCGTCCAACTGCGGGCGTCGGCTATCCGGCGCCCGCTTTTGTTGCCGGCTCGCCGTTTTTGAAAAAGCGCTCATCGAACGAATAGCGCAAACCACGCCCCGCTATATCGCCGCGGCTGTTGCGGCATCATGGGCACGACGAGCTGCGCTCCTGATCGCACCGTCAGGCTCGTGCGCCACAATGGCGGGACCAGGTCGTAAGCGCAGCGCGATCGACGCTTTCAGTGCAACAGGTCCTAGAATCCGCCGATATGCTGCCGTACCTGAACCTTCGATTCGATTTGGCTAAGCTTAGCGACACGGAGCTGGCCAAGCGACTTGAGATGGCATGGCGGGCTTACGAGGTGGCCGAAGCGCGCTCGAAGCGTTGGAAGATGTCGTTATGGTATTCGGTCAGAGGGCCGGTCAGGCACCCGCTCGCGTATCGCTTTATTTTCAGTAATTGGCGTCAAGGGACCGGGTTTCGCGTGGTATCTGGGAGCGGCAATCGGCCCGCGATGGGTCCCGGCTCTCGACATGCATTTTAATCTTTGCGAAATTCGCGATGTTGTCGACGAGATCTGTCGCCGCGCGCAATCGGGAGCCCTGAACACATACCGGTGATAGGGGCGGTGCAATGTTTAAGCTGTTAAAGGCCGAGCCTACGCATTTGGAAATTGTGGCCGTCCTTTTGATTGCCTGCGCGATAATGGCTTACAGTTTCACCATCACATATGACGCCGACCTGAGTACACTGAGCGACCCGAGCGCTCGCCGTTTCGTTCGGCATGCTTATGAAGTTCTCGGGTTTCAATTTATCGGACTGATGATTCTGAGTGCAATGCTGCTTCCTAGGCGCATCCGAGAAGATTATCTTTACCAAATTGAAAGCCCGAGCAAACTCGTTCTGTATTTTCTCATTCCTTGGCTTCTATTCGCGTTGTTTGCGATCAACTTAGATGTATATCACGCGCTTCACGCGGGGGCCCGGCCTGTCAGATAGCTCGCTGTAGCTTTCGGTCCGATCATGAGCCTGCAGGGCAACCCATCGGGCGCAGTGCGACGCGACAGCATCGCGGGGTCTCGAACGACAAACGGCCTGGGCCATTCGAGATCCAGGGAAGGGTCTCAGCGGTCTCTATGCTAGCGGTGAAGGCGTGAGTGATTCTTTTTCAAGTTCCATCGGTATAGATTCCTTTGGCGAGCGTCCAACTGCGGGCGTCGGCTAGCCGGCGCCTGCTTTTGTCGCCGGGTCGCCCGCCTTGAGAAAGCGCTCGTCGAACGAATAGCCCGAACCGCGCACCGTGCGGATCGGATCCGGACTGCGGCCGCGGTTCAAGGCCTTGCGCAAGCGGCCGACATGGACGTCGACGGTGCGCTCGTCGATGTAGATGTCGCGCCCCCAAACGCCGTCGAGCAACTGGTCGCGGGAGTACACGCGCCCGGGGTTCTGCATCAGGAACTCCAGCAGCCGGAACTCGGTGGGGCCGAGGGCGACCTCGCGCTCGCCGCGAAACACGCGCCGGCGTTCGCGGTCGAGGGCGATGTCGCCGGCCCTGAGCACGGCGGCGAGCCGCTCGGGCTTCGACCGCCGCAGCAGAGCCCGGATACGGGCGAGAAACTCGGGGACCGAGAACGGCTTGACGATGTAGTCGTCGGCGCCGGTGGTTAGTCCTCGCAGGCGCTCGGATTCCTCGCCACGCGCGGTCAGCATGATGATCGGCAGCCGCTCGGTCTCGGCGCGCGCGCGCAGGCGCCGGCACAGCTCGATGCCGGACAGCCCCGGCAGCATCCAGTCGAGCACCACGAGATCCGGCGCGCTCTCCTGCAGCTTGATCTCGGCCTCGTCGCCGCGGGCGGCGGCATCGACGTCGTAGCCCTCGGCTTCGAGGTTGTAGCGCAAGAGCAGGGTCAGAGGCTCTTCATCCTCGACGATCAGAATGCGCGGAGTCATCGTGGCCTCGCTATCGTGCTAACCCGGAAACGGCACGGCGGTCAGGACTGGTCGTGTCGCCCTTGGGGCGCTCATCGGGAAGCGCACGCCCCTCTACCATGTAGTAGACCGTCTCGGCGATGTTGGTCGCGTGGTCGCCCATGCGCTCGATGTTCTTGGCGCAGAACAGCAGGTGGGTACAGAACGTGATGTTGCGCGGGTCTTCCATCATGTAGGTCAGGAGCTCGCGGAACAGCGAGTTGTTCACCGCGTCGATCTCCTCGTCGCCTCGCCAGACGGTGAGCGCCTGCGCGACGTCCCGCCGCGCATAGGCGTCGAGCACCTGCTTGAGCGCGGCCAGCACCAGGTCGGCCATGTGCTCGACGCCCGCGCAGCACCTGGTGGACGCGGAAATCGTTGCCGAGCGCGACGACGCGCTTGGCGATGTTCTTGGCGAGATCGCCGATCCGCTCGAGATCGTTGGAGACGCGCAGCGCGCCGACGATCTCGCGCAGATCGACCGCCATCGGCTGGCGGCGCGCGATGGTCAGGATCGCCTTTTCCTCGATCTCGCGCTGCAGCGCATCGATCAGGGCGTCGGCCGCGATCACCTGTTGGGCAAGCTTGGTGTCGCGCTTGACCAGCGCATCGACCGACTCCGCGATCTGCTTTTCGGCGAGCCCGCCCATTTCGGCGACGTTGCGCGCGAGGTCCTGCAGGTCGGCGTCAAACGCCTTCATGGTATGTTCGGACATCAGAGTCATCCTCGTCTCTCCTCGGACTGTCTCATCCGAACCGGCCGGTGATGTAGTCTTGCGTGCGCTTGTTCTTCGGCGACGTGAAGATCGTCGCGGTCGGCCCTTCCTCGACCAGCGTACCGAGATGGAAGAACGCCGTCCGCTGTGAAACGCGCGCCGCCTGCTGCATCGAATGCGTGACGATGATGATCGTGTAGTTCTCGCGCAATTCGTCGATCAGCTCCTCGATCTTTGCGGTTGCGATCGGGTCGAGCGCGGAGCACGGCTCGTCCATCAGGATGATTTCGGGATTGACCGCGATAGCGCGCGCTATGCACAGGCGCTGCTGTTGCCCGCCCGACAGGCCCGTTCCGCGCTCCTGCAGCCGATCCTTCACTTCCTCCAACAGGCCGGCTCGCCTCAGGCTGGTGTCGACGATCTCGTCGAACTCGGCGCTTGCGTGCGGGCAAGGCCATGAATTCGTGCGCCATAGGCGACGTTCTCGTAGATCGATTTCGGGAACGGGTTCGGCTTCTGGAACACCATGCCGACCCTGGCGCGCAATTGCACCGGATCGACCTTCGGATCATTGACATTCTGCCCGTCGATCTCGACTGCCCCGGTTACGCGTGCGATCGGGATCGTATCGTTCATGCGGTTGATACAGCGCAGGAACGTCGATTTTCCGCAGCCCGAAGGCCCGATAAACGGCGGTGACCGCCTTTTCCGGGATGTCGACGGTGACGTCGTTCAGGGCCTGCTTCTCGCCATAGTAGACGTTGACGTCGCGCGCGGCGACCTTGGTGCGGCCGGCCCCCGCTCCCGGCTGCGGCGTCGCGGCGCCGGCTACTTCAATCTGGGGCATCGATATCATGCTGGAACTCCCACGCGGTGAACGATGCGCAGACTCGCTCGGCGTGCTCCACCCTCACCATTGCAAGCTTCTTTCTCAAGCGATAGCGCGCATAGATCGCGAGGCTGTTGAGCCCGAGCGTCATTGCGAGAAGCACGATCCCCGCGGCGGCGGCATTGGCGTGGAAGTCGCTTCCCGGCCGCGAAATCCAGTTGAAGGCCTGGATCGGCAGGACCGTGAACCCTTCGAACAGCCACTGAAACGAGATGAACGGAAACTCCGACGTGACAGGGGGCGAAGGAAGAAAGGCGATGAAAGTCAGCGCCCCAATGGTAATCAGCGGCGCGGTTTCGCCGAGCGCGCGAGAAACTCCGATGATGACGCCGGTCAGAACGCCGGGCAGCGCGGCAGGCAGCACGTGGTCGCTGGTGACCTGCCATTTCGTGCAGCCGATGCCGTAGGCGGCCTCGCGCAACGACCAGGGAACGGCGCGGATCGCCTCGCGCGTCGCCACCACGATGATCGGCAGAATAAGCAGCGCAAGCGTAAGGCCGGCCGTGAAGATGTTGCGTCCCGTGCCGAGCGCGTAGACGAACAGGCCGAGCGCCAGCAACCCGTAGACGATCGAGGGCACGCCGGCGAGATTGCTGATGTTGATCTCGATGATATTCGTCATCCAGTTCCGCGGCGCATACTCCTCCAGATAGATGCCGGCGAAACGCCGAGAGGCACGCCGATGGCCGCGGTCGTCAGGATGACCAAGAGCGATCCGACCCAAGCCGAGAGGATGCCGGCCTGCGAGGCGCGCCGCGACGGGAAATTCGATGAAGAAGTCCCAAGTCAGCCGAGGATAGGCCGGCGACCGCCAGAGTCGATCAGCAGCGCAGCCAAAGTGACAAGTGCGAAAAGTGTCGAGGCGATCCCCAGCCAAACGAAGACCGTTTCCCGCCGCCGACGCCTGCGCAGCCGCGTTTCGCGCATCCGCCGGCGCGCGCGCATGCCTCGAGAGGGTCGCTGAGCTCCAGGCTGCGTCGGCCATCAGTACTCCTCCCGGAACTTGGCGCGCAGCCAGAACGCGAAGATGTTGAAAGCGAGCGTGATCACCAGCAGCGTGAGCCCGGCCGCAAAGATCGACTGATATCCGATGCTGCCATGCGGCAGGTCCCCGAGCGCGACCTGGACGATGTAGGCGGTGATCGTGGCCGCCGGCTGCGTCGGGATCGAGCGTAAGGTTGGGCTGCTGCCCGGCCGCGATCGCCACCACCATGGTTTCGCCGACCGCGCGCGAAATCCCGAGCACGAACGCCGCCGCGACCCCGGAAATTGCGGCTGGCAGCACGACCTTGAACGCGGTCTCCAATTTGCGTTGCGCCCAGGGCAAGCGATCCGTCGCGCAGGCCGTTGGGCACCGCGCGCAATGCGTCTTCGCTGAGCGAGGCGACGTAGGGAATGATCATGATGCCGATCACGATGCCGGCGCTGAGGATGTTGAAGCCCGGGCAGATTGGGAAGAAGCGTCGCCTGCAGCAGCGGCGTGACAAACAGGAGCGCGAAGAAGCCGAACACGACGGTCGGAACGCCGCTCAGCAATTCCAGGATCGGCTTTACGATCTCGCGAAAACCGGGGCACGCAAACTCGCTCAGGTAGATCGCTGCGGTCAACCCCAAGCGGCGCGGCAACGCACAGCCCGACGAACGTGCTCAACAGCGTGCCGCTGAACAGCGGAAGAATGCCGTAACGCGGCTCTGCAAACAGCGGCGTCCACATCGTGTCGGTCAGGAAGGTCGAAAGCGGCACGTGCGAAAAGAACGCCCAGGATTCGAACACGAGCACACCGACGATGCCGAGCGTGACCAGCACCGACGACGCCGCGCATAGGAACAGCAGCGTCTCGATCAGCCGTTCGCGCAATCGGAGCGAGCGGCGTTGGGCGTTGTGAGCTTGGAGACCATGCGATGTCCCCTCTTCAAGCGGGAGGGCGCGAGGCCGCGCCCTCCCGCCGACGATGGCGGGCCGCCGCTTAGGACTTGGCGTCCCGCTTCATCAGCTCATCGATCGAGACGCCGATCTCAGGCACGCCGCCGAATACGCTCCCGACGCGGCGGCTGTTTGAAGTGCTTGAGAGCTTCGTCATATGCCATCTGCGGCAGGGCGAGATACTTCACCTCGGCGACGAGCGCCGCGCCCTTGGTCATGGCGAACTCGACGTATTGTTGGACTTCCGGCTTGTCCGCCGACTTTCTTGCTGACGTAGATGAACAGCGGGCGGCCGAGCGGATTGTATGTGCCGGCCGTCACCGCCTCCAGCGAAGGCTTCACGCAGCCCTTGCCGCCGTCGATGGCGAGCGCCTTCATCTGCTTGGCGTGCGGCGCGTAGTAGGCATAGGGGATGTAGCCGAGCGAGTTTGCATCTTTCTCGATGCCTTGCACCAGCACGTTGTCGTCTTCGCTCGCCGTGAAGTCGCCGCGGCTGGCCTTTGCCTTGCCGGTGATCGCCTCGGTGAAATAGTCGAACGTGCCGGAATCCGAGCCGGCCCCGAACAGCGACATCTTCTGGTTCGGCCATTTCGGATTGACGTCGCTCCAGTTCATCACTTTGCCCTGCGCGGCCGGCTCCCAGATCTTCTTGAGATCGGCCACTGATGATGCATTCGCCGATGAAGTTGTTCTTCGGGCTGACGGCGACCGTCAGTGCGTCGAAGGCAAGCGGCAATTCGATGAACTCGATGCCGGCCTTCTTGCACTCCTCGATCTCGGCCTTGAGGATCGGGCGCGAGCCGTTGGAGATGTCGGTTTCGCCGCGGCAGAACTTCTTGAAGCCTCCGCCGGTGCCGGAGATGCCGACGGTGACCCGGACCTGGCCCTTGGTCAGCTTCTGGAACTCTTCGGCGATCGCCTCCGACACGGGAAACACCGTGCTCGATCCGTCGATGGCGATGGTTTTGGTTTGCGCGGTCGCAGGGGCCGGCGGGGTGGCCAGAATGCCGACCGCAGCGCCAGCCGCCAGAATGGCAGTCATGGGTCGCATGGAAACTCTCCTTCGCTTGAGGCCGGCGACCGATGCCTCCTGAGTTTCTTTATCGACGGTCGCCTCAGATGCCCTCGTACGGGGCGCGCACAAGCCTCTTATGACTGTTCTGCAACGGTTTGATGACGGTATAACCCTAGGATCGCAAAGCGGTTTTTCCATCGTTGACGACCGTCTCCTGTGCAAAAGGCAGCCGCACCGTGAAGGTCGCGCCGGCACCGAGCGTGCTGTCGATCGTCAGCCGGCCGCGATGCCGGTTGAGCGCGTGCTTCACCAGGGCGAGGCCGAGCCCGGTGCCGCCCTCAGCTCGGCTCTGTCCGACGTCGACGCGGTAGAACCGCTCGGTCAGCCGCGGCAGGTGTTCGGGGGCGATGCCCGGCCCGTAATCCCGCACCGATATGACCGCCTCACCGCGGCTTGTGTCCGATGCGTCGCTGCGCGCGACCGCGATATCGACCCGCTTGCCGGAAGCGCCGTATTTCAGCGCGTTCTCCACCAGGTTCTCAAACACACGGACCAGTTCGTCGCGATCGCCCAGAACCGTCAGCGGCGCGGGCGGGGCAGCCACCGCGACCTCGACGCCGCGTTCGCGCGCCAGCATCTGCAGGCTGTCGACCACCTGCCGCACGATCGGCACAACGTCGACAGCGGTTTCAGGATGGACGTGCTCGTTGAGCTCGATGCGCGACAGCGACAGCAGGTCGTCGATCAGCCGCGCCATCCGCCGCGCCTGCCCCTTCATGATCTGGAGGAAACGTTCGCGGGCGCCCGGATCGTCGCGCGCCGGCCCCTGCAGCGTATCGATGAATCCCGACAGCGACGCCAGCGGCGTGCGCAGCTCGTGACTGGCGTTGGCGACGAAATCGGCGCGCATCTCCTCGCTGCGCCGTAGCGGCGTGAGGTCACGCAGCGTCAGCAGCATGAGGCCGTCCGGAGCGTCCCCCGGCGCCGACGGAACCGGTATCAACTGCGCCGCGTACCAGCGGTCGATCGGCACCCGCTCGGAGAATTCGGCGCTCTGGGCTTCGCCGCTCGCCATGGCGCGGCGGATCGCATCGACGACGGCGGGCATGCGCAATGCAAGCGATGCGGGTTCCCCGCGCCGCAGGGCCGGCGCAATGGCGCCGGCGGGGGCATTGAACGCGACCACGAGGCCGTTGCGGTCGAGTGCCACCACCGGATCGGGAACCGCGGCGATCAGGGCGTCGGTCGCCCCTCCCTGGCCGGAAACCGCAGTGTCGTCGGTGGCTGTCCTCAAAGGCTCGGTTGTCGGTCTGATCCGTCCTGCATAGAGGGCGACAGCGGCGATGGCTGCAAAGCCGGCCACTGCCGCGAACGGCGGCGCGGCGCCGGCGAGCGCGAGCGCCAGAAAAACTGCCGCCGCCGCAGCGATCACAAGGTTGGTGGGCGTCACGCGCGACCCGAGTTTCGCCACGATATCGCGTTCGCCGGATTCATCGCCGAGCGTCATGGCGTGTCATGGCGTTTCCGTGGTTGCGGCCGATCGTCGGCCGCAACCAGCCTACGTTGGCTCCCTCGTCCTCGGTTTCGGCGACGCGAGCAAGTCCGATCGCGACGCGTCGGAATCGGCAAGCGGCGGCCCCATCGGCGCCGCCGCCGGCGCCGTGGGCGCGCCCGCAAGCGGCTGACGGCGCGCAAGGTTCAGCCAGAGCTCGCGGACTCCGAGGAGGGCCAGCGCGAGCCCAAACGGAATGAAATAGTAGAGCAGCCGGAACAGCAGCAAGCCGGCGATCAGATGTTCCTTGTCGAACTGCCAAAGCGCCGTGAGCATGGCGGCATCGAACACCCCGATGCCGCCGGGCGCGTGGCTGGCAAAGCCCAGGAGCGTCGCCGAGACAAAGACCACGGCGAGCGTGACGAAGCCGATATGCGGCTCCGCCGGTATCAGGATCCACATCGCCAACGCGCAAAAGCTCAGATCGACGATGCCGATGCCGATCTGCAACAGCGTCAATGGACCGGCGGGCAGCCTGACCGTCCAGCCGTCGCGTCCGATCAGGCGCGGCTTGTGCCAGACCCAACCGACGTAGCCGGCGACGACGATGAGGGCGAGGAGGGCAAAGGCGCGGTTCAGCCACGGCGGCAGCTGGTCAACCGCGGTCGCCGCGAGCGGATCGTAGGCGATGCCGAGGCCGAGCACCGTGGCATTGCCGAGCCAGAAGGTGAGCCCGGCCACGAAGCAGATCTTGGCGACATCCACGGCACTGAGCCCCCACGCCGAATAGATGCGGTATCGGACCGCGCCGCCGGTGAATACGCTGGCCCCGACGTTGTGGCCGATCGAGTAGCTGGTGAAGGCGGCAAGCGCGGCCAGCCGGTAGGGCACGTCGTAGCGACCGATCGTGCGAAGCGCGAACAGGTCGTAAAAGGTGAGGGTGAAATAGGCGGCGGCGACCGCGAGGGCGGCGACCGCGATGTGCGATGTCGGCGTGGCGCGCAGCGCATCCACGACCTCGTCGACTTCGAGGTCCTGCAGCATCCGGAACAGCACGACGAAGGCGACTGCAATGATCGCGAGGCTCAGAAGGAGCCCGAGCCGGTTCCAACCGATGGATTCATCCAGAAACCGACGCAGCGGCTGCACCAACTTGAGCATCGGTATTCCTGAGGTTCCCCGTTCCGTTAGGGCAAACGCGACGGCTGCAACTCGAGCGAGGAAATCGCTAGCAGAACTCTGCACCGCACGCGAGCCGGCCACGTCTATTCCACCCCCATCACCCGCCGCCGGCGGCGGATCGGGGCGACGGTCCGGCAACCTGGGATTTAAGGCCCGCCGGCGCAGCAAAACCCAAGGCGGTCACCGCTCATGGGTTGGCGGCGACTACGGATCCGCAACAGGCGTCGCGGCGCGCCGCCGTACGACCGATTGGCGCCGTCAAGAACATCGAGCGGCTCGCGTCATCGAGCCTGAAGCCGCGATGGCGTTTAGGTTGGCCGGCTTCTAAGATGGGCGGCATGGGGCATCGCAAGGAGCCCCGAACCCGCGTCATCATCGTTCACGCAGGTGGAGGCCTTAAACACATGCTCGGCACCCTTTCCGGCAGCGTCATCATCGCGCAAACCCCGTTCGACGATCGCGGCGCGGTCGATCTGGCGAGCATCGATACGCTCACCGACTTCTACCTGAAGCACGGGGCGGACGGATTTGTCGTGCTCGGCGTCAGCGGCGAGGGGCCGAGGCTGGCGCCGCATGAAGCGCTCGACGTCGCCTCGCGCTTCATCGCGCGCGCCGGCGGGAAACCGGTCATCGTCGGTGTCAGCAATCCAAGTTCGGCTCAGCTGCAGATGCTCGCGGCCGAGGCGATGGATCGCGGCGCCTCGGGCGTGATGATCGCCCCTGCGGCCGGCATCCGTACCGAGGAAGAGCTGTTCGGCTACTTCTCGACCATATTCGACATGCTCGGCAATGTGCCGGTCGTGCTGCAGGACTTCCCGCAGTCGACCGGCGTGTGGATGTCGGTACCCTCAATCCTGCGGCTGATCGAGGCCTTCGCGCAGATCCAGGTGGTCAAGGAGGAGGACCTACCGAGCCTCGAAAAGATCAGCCAGCTGCGCGCCAAACAGGGGCGCCGGGTCGCGATCATGACCGGCAACAACGGGCTCTATCTGCCGTACGAGATGGCGCGCGGCATCGACGGTCCGATGGCCGGCTTCTCGCACCCGGAGATGCTTTCGGGGGTGTATCGCCTGTTCGTCCGGGGCGAGACGGAGGCGGCGCACGATCTGTTCGATCGTTATCTGCCGCTGCTCGACTATGAGGCGCAGGGCTTTTGGGGCGTCGCGGCGCGCAAGGAAGTCCTCCGCCGGCGCGGTGCCATCCGCCACGCGACGACGCGGCGCCCGGGCCCGTCGTTGAGCTCGCGGCATCTTGCCGAGATCGACCTTCTCCTGCGCCGTCTCGAGCGCGCCCTGGCAGCGCCGCGCGAGCAAGCTCCGGGAGCGACGAGAACGCGCGTCGCGTGAGGCGCTACTCAAGTGACGTTCGGGATGCCGGGGGTGGACGTGCTGACGCCTAAGCAGAGTGGCAGAGCTTGACCACCGGACCACCCTCGGATCGTAAATGTCGCACTCGCTGCTCGCTATCGTCTGCCCGCGGTCCACCCGTATCGCTTCTACCTGACGAGCAGCAGCGGTCTCACGTCCTACGGCATGGACTATGCCGACGTGTTCCGACGTGCGGCCTCCTATGTCGATCGCATTCTGCGCGGTGAGAACCCCGGTGAGTTGCCAGTTCAGGCGCCAACCAAGTTCGAGCTGGTCATCAACAAGAGGACCGCGAAGGCGCTCGGCCTCGAAATCCCGCTTACCCTGCTCGCCCGCGCCGACGAGGTGATCGAGTAACCGTGCAACCGCGCACATCGTTTTGCTGCGCTGCATGAGTTCGGAAGTGACCTAACTGGGACATTACGTCGCTGAATTTGCTGTGATGCAATGTGATAGCCTCAGCTTGCTCACGCTCGGCACGAGGCGAAGCCTATGAGACGGCGCGAGTTCGTCACGCTCCTCGGCGGTGCGGCCGTGTGTGCGTTCGTGGCGCGGGCGCAGCCGTCCGAACGCACGCGGAGGATCGGCGCTTTGATGCCGTTCACCGCGGAAGAGTCCGAAGCTAAGGCAATCGTTGCAGCGCTTCAGCAAGGGCTTCAGGAACTTGGCTGGACTGATGGTCGCAATATCCAGGTTGAATATCGCTGGGGTGGCCGCAACGTGGAGCGCACACGTGCCTACGCAGCAGAGCTCGTGGGTCTTTCGCCGGATGTGATCTTCGCTTTCTTCAATGCACAACTCGCTCCATTATCGCGGGCGACACGTACGATTCCAATCGTATTCGTAGGAGCCTCGGATCCGATTGGAGCGGGTTACGTCGCAAGTTTTGCGCGACCGGGCGGCAACATCACCGGATTTACTCTCTATGAGCCGTCGTTTGTTGGAAAATGGCTAGAGGTCTTAAAAGAAACGGCACCCGCGGTCGCACGCGTCGCCATAATGGTCAACCCCGACACAGCGATTCTTCGCGGAACGTTTTACTTGAGCGCATTTGAAACCGCTGCCGCCACTTTCAAGGTCGAACCCATCACAACAAAGGTACACAGCACCGGCGACATCGAAGCTGCATTGGTGGCGCTTGGCCGAGAACCCAATAGCGGCCTGATCGTGGCACCTGATACGTTTACTCTGACCCACGCCGAACTCATTGTCACGCTTGCGGCCCGGCATCGCTTGCCCGCGGTCTATGGGTTCCGTCAGAGCGCGGCGAGTGGCGGCCTAATATCCTACGGCCCAGATACCCTCGATACGGTCAAGCGCTCGGCTTCCTATATCGACCGCATCCTTAAGGGCGAAAAGCCAGGCGAACTGCCGGTGCAAGCACCGACCAAGTACGAAATGGTGATCAACATGAAGACCGCCAAGGCACTCGGCATCGACGTGCCGCCGGCGCTGCTCGCCCGCGCCGACGAGGTGATCGAATAGCTTGCCCGTTGCTGCGATTGCTCACAGCCGCTTTTGGCCCAACTGAGACATCGGCGACCAATTTGACGCGAATACCTACCCACTAGTAACTGTTACCATTGTCGTTCGTGGGTTGCAGGTGAGGTGATCGAAATGAAGGGGCTTCTCCGCATAGTCGCTGTTGTGCTTCTCGGTCTTGGCCCCCTCGCCGCGCAAGCGCCGGTGCATCGCATCGGCGTCCTGGGAACGAGCTCGGAAGATCGCTTGCGCAGCTCCATCGTCCCCCAACTCACTAAAGTCGGTCTGGTCGAAGGCCGCAAGCTGCTGCTTGTGATACGGGCAGGAACGGCGGCGCAGCTTCCGATGCTGGCGCGAGAGCTTCTCGCTCTCGATGTCAACCTGATCATCACTTCGGGAGACACGGCGACGACCGCCGCAAAAAGCGTCACCAAGACGGTCCCGATTGTCATGTTCAGCGGCGATCCCATCGGGCAGGGCTTGATTGGCAGCCTTTCGCGCCCGGGAGGTAACGTAACCGGAGTCAGCCTGCTGTCGAGAACGTTGGAGGCGAAGCGGCTGGAGCTGCTCCGTGACGCGCTTCCCAAAGCCCGCCGCATCGCGGCCCTGCTCGAATTCAGATAAGTTGCGCCTCGCCGCCTTGCGGCAGGAGATCAGCGAGGCCGCCGCGAACGTCGGGGTCGAGGTGCTGTTTTTCGAGGCCGCCGGTCCGGAGGATTATGGGCGAGCCTTCTCGGCAATCCGGGCGGCTCGTCCCGATGCTTTGACAATTGGCGCCAGCCCGCAATTCGCTCGCGATGGTCTCCGACTGGCCCGGCTTGCGTTGGAGACTGGCCTGCCGACCGCCTGCGAGTGGCGCGAGATGGCCGAGCAAGGCTGCCTGCTAAGCTACAATGCGAGTATCACCAAGTTGTGGGAACGCGCGGCGGACTACGTCGACCGAATCTTGAAAGGTGCCTCGCCGAGCGAGATGCCGGTTGAGCAGCCGACGCACTTTGAACTCGTGCTCAATATGAAAACCGCGAAGACACTGCGCCTTGATCTGTCGCCCTCGCTGCTGGCCCGCGCTGACGAGGTGATCGAGTAAGTGTGGTAACTTCCGAAATTGACCCACTCCGGTCTTCGCTGTTCAATTTTGCTGTGATGCACAAGGCAATTTTCGGCCCCAAGACGTGGTAGGGTTTTAGCCGCTCGAATTGAGAGGTGCCATGAGGCGGCGCGAGTTCATCACAGCTCTCGGCGGCGCGGCGGTCTCGTGGCCTCTCGCGGCGCGCGCGCAGCAGGCTGACCGGGTGCGGCGGATCGGCGTGCTGATGGCGGCCGCCGAGAACGACCCGGAACGCCAGAGCTTTGTCGCAGCGTTGCGGGAGGCACTCCGGGAGCTCGGGTGGGCCGAAGGCCGCGGCATACGGATCGACACCCGCTGGGCGACACCAGACGACGTGGAGGCGATACAGCGCTCCGCCAAGGAACTCGTCACGCTGGAGCCCGACCTGATTCTCTCTCATAACACGCCCACCACGGCGGCTTTGCTGCAACAGACACGCACCATCCCGATCATTTTCGCAACCGGTTACCGATCCGGTCGGCAGCGGCTTCGTCGCGAGCGTGCCACGGCCGGGCGGCAACGTTACTGGTTTCATCCCTTTTGAGGGCTCGATGAGCAGCAAGTGGCTGGAGCTGCTCAAGGAGATCGCACCGCGCGTCATCCGGGTCGCGTTCTTATACAACCCGGCAGCGGCGCCTTATGCCGAGTATTTCCTGAACCCCTTCAAAACCGCCGCTGCGTCCCTCGGAGTGGAGGCGACCGCTGCGCCTGTTCGCAACAGGTCCGAGCTCGAACCTGTCGTTGCCGCACAGGCTCGTGAGCCGAATAGCGGCCTTATCCTGATGCCGGACGCATTCACGAACGCCCATCGCGCAGAGATCACGTCGCTGGCGGCTCGCTACCGTCTCCCTGCCGCATATCCGTTCCGTTTCTTGGCTGAACTCGGCGGGCTGCTGTCCTACGGAGTTGACCTGACCGATAATTTTCGGCGCGCGGCGGTCTATGTCGATCGCATCCTGCGCGGCGCGAAGCCGAGCGAGCTGCCCGTCCAGGCTCCGGTCAAGTTCGAGCTGGTGATCAATCTCAAGACGGCCAAGGCGCTCGGCCTCGACGTGCCGCCGATGCTGCTTGCCCGCGCCGACGAGGTGATTGAATGAAGCGGCGAGAGTTCATCACGCTGCTAGGTGCGGCGGCTGCGTGGCCTCTCCCAGCGCGTGCGCAGCAGCCCTCGCGGGTCCCGCGGATCGGTCTGCTGGCTATTCGCGCTTTCGATTCCGCAAGCCTTGACGCCTTTCGGCAAGGACTGCGCGAGCGGGGCTATGTGGAGGGGCAGAACCTCGTCATCGAATATCAGGCCGCGGATGGAATGATCGAGCGACTCCCGCAGATGGCGACGGAGCTCGTCCGTCTCAATCTCGATCTCATTGTGGCCAGCAATACCCCCGCCGCCCGCGCAGCAAAGGAAGCGACTACCACTGTCCCGATCGTGGTGCCCGTCATGGGCGACCCCCTCGGGGACGGCCTTGTGGCCAGCCTCGCGCGGCCGGGTGGGAACATCACCGGAATGACGTTTCTCGGCCCAGAGCTTGCCACCAAGCGACTGGAGCTGCTCAAGCAGGCGGTCCCCGCCATTTCCCGCGTCGCCGCCCTCTGGCATCCCGGCGCTTACGGCGAGTCCACGATGCGGGAGATGATGGGGAAGATGGAGGCCGCGGCAAGCGCCTTGTTGGTGCAGCTTCAACTCGTGGAGGTGAGGGGGGCTGCCGAGTTCGATCGCGCCTTCTTAGCGATGGCCAGGGAGCGCGCCGATGCGCTCATCGTATTGCCGAGCCCCATGCTTTTCAGCGAGCGAGGACATATCGTCGATCTCGCCACCAGGCACCGGCTGCCCTCGATCGCCATGGCGCGGGAGTTCGCGGACCTCGGAGGCCTCATGGCCTATGGAGCGAGCATCCGTGACCTGTGGCGCCGCGCTGCTGGCTACGTGGACATCATTCTGCAAGGCACTAAGCCGGCCGATGTCCCGGTACAGCAGCCGACGAAATTCGAGCTCGTCATCAACCTCAAGACAGCCAAGGCGCTCGGCCTGGAAATCCCGACGACTCTGCTTGTCGCCGCCGACGAGGTGATCGAATAGTGGTGCGGTTTGCTGCGATTGCTCCCAGCCGCTTTTGAACCCATCTCGGACATTCAGCCGGCACGGTCGCTCCAAGGCACGGTCGCATTGTTGGCGAAAAATCGGTATAAAGTCTACGCATTCGGCGGCGACCAAAACGACGAGACGCTAGGAGATGAGGCGGCGAGAGTTTATTGCGGGCCTTTTGTGGGCGGCCATGACGCCGCGCGCTCGGGCACAGAAGCCCGAGAAGGTGCATCGCATTGCGTTCTTCCATCCTTCGAATCCGTTGGTCGAGCTAAGAGCAAACCCCTACCGGGCCTTCTTTGAGGAACTCGGCCGCCTGGGTTATGTCGAAGGACGAAACCTGACAGTGGAGTTGTTTTCCGGCGAAGGGAAGAGGGAGCGCTTCGCCGAGCTGGCTCGCGATGTGGTTCTGTTAAAGCCGGACGTGATCCTCACTACGGGGTTGTACACGGCCTCCAGTCTAAAATCGGCGACCAGCACAATCCCCATTGTTGCGCTCACGGGTGACCCGGTCTCCTGGGGCCTTGTGGCCAGCCTAGCGCAACCAGGCGCCAATGTTACGGGCGTTAGCCTAGATGCGGGAATGGACGTCTACGGCAAGCGTCTCGGACTTCTGAAAGAAGCTATCCCAGGCCTCGCTCGAATCAGCTTCCTCGGTGCGCCCCTTGCTTGGCAAACTTTTGAGGGACAGGCGATCCGCGAGGCAGCCCAGCGCGCGAGCGTTTCAATCCTCGGCTCTTTGGTCGATGCACCCATGCGCGAGGCAGAATATAGGCGCGCGTTCGAGTCCATCTCGCAGGAGGGCGCGGATGCGATCCTTGTCGGTGCTTCCCCCGACAATTACTCCAACCGAAGGCTCATCATCGAACTGGCCGGAAAAGCGCGGTTGCCGACGATGTTTGTGTGGCGAGAGGCTGCGGAAGTCGGTGGGCTCATGGCCTATGCGGTCGACCTTCAAGAACTCTGGCGCCACGCCGCCCGCCAAGTCGACCAGATCTTCAATGGCGCAAGCCCTGGGGAGATTCCGTATTACCAAGCAACTAAGTTCAAATTAATCATCAACCTCAAGACTGCGAAGGAGCTCGGCCTGAGCGTTCCACCGGGAATTCTCGCGATCGCTGACGAGGTGATCGAATAAAGAGGCTGTTTGCTGCACTGCATATGTCGCTTCTTGGCCGGACCTGCCATGAGCGGCCCGCTTTTGCTGCGATGCACGGGCCTGAGCTGCTATACTTAGCCCGTCATCCCTGGCCTTGGGGGTATCCTCAAGGGCGAGAATCCAGCCGACCTGCCGGTGCAGGCGCCGACGAAGTACGAACTGGTGATCAACCTCAAGACCGCGAAAGCGCTCGGGCTCGAAATCCCGCCGGCCCTGCTCGCCCGCGCCGACGAGGTGATCGAATGAGGCGGCGCGAATTCTTCGCGGTCCTTGGCCGAACGGCGGCGGCCCTTGGCGGCACCATAGCGGTGCGGCCGTTCGGGGCGAGCGCACAGCAGCGGCTACGGCGTATCGGTCTCCTCATGGTACCCAGCCGCAACGACCCGGCGTCTCGGAACTATTTGACGGCGCTCAAGGCGGCGCTGCAAGACCTTGGCTGGATCGAAGGAAGCAATATGGGGCTCGAGATCCGCTACTCCGCGGCGCAAGACGAGACGCTTCCGGCCTTGGTCGCGGAACTGCTGGCCGCCAATGTCGACGTCATCGTCGTACCAACCGCAGGCATGGCTTCAATTGTCCAGCAAGCAACGCGTGACATTCCGATCATTGTGACGGGTTCAGGAGATCTTGTCGGCAGCGGATTGGCCCAGAGCCTCCGGAGACCGGGTGGAAACGTCACAGGAATCCAGATTCTTTCCCCCGAATTGATGGGCAAGCGGGTGGAGCTGATCCGGGAGTTGGTCCCGCAGCTTGAACGCCTAGGCCTCGTCGAGCCGATCACGCCCTCTGGATTCATTACGCCCAATTACATTGATGCGATCATGACCAGCGCAAAGACGCTTGGGATCGACGTCCACCGCGTCGAGTTTCGCGACTCAACGGAGATTGCCTCGGTATTCGCCGCAATGGTGGAACGACGCGACGGCGCCGCGCTCGTGATCGCAAATCCTCTTTCCTTCCGATACCGTGACGAGATCGCCGGTGCCGCGGCCCGCAGCCAACTCCCGACCATCTATGAGGCGCGGGGTTTCGTCACGGCGGGAGGCCTGGTGTCCTATGGAGTTGTATTCTCGCATCTGTTACCGCGATCGGCGGCCTTTATCGACAAGGTACTGAAGGGCGTCCCGCCTGGAGAGTTGCCGATAGAGCAGCCAACCAAGTTTGAGCTCGTCATAAACCTCAAAACCGCCAAGGCGCTCGGCCTCGAAATCCCGCCGACCCTGCTCGCCCGCGCCGATGAGGTGATCGAATGAGGAAGCGGCGAGTTCAAGCGCTGCTCGGCGCCGCGGCGTCGGCAAGAGCCGGACCTCAATAGGCTCGGCCGAAGCTGCAATGTGGTATCTTCCTCACTGCTCGCTGCGTGGCGCTCAGCCTGGGGAGGCGGATGAGACGGCGCGACTTCGTTAAAGTGATTGCCGGGTCAGCAACTGCCTGGCCGCTGGCGCTGAGCGCGCAGCAGTCGGGCAAGGTCGGTCGGATCGGAGCGCTAATGGGGATTGCGGAGAACGATCCCGAAGCGCGGCCGCGGGCCATGGCCTTCGAGCAGGGCCTGCATGAGCTGGGATGGACGGCGGGCCGCAACTTTCGCATCGACTACCGCTGGGCCGCTGATGATCCGGAACGAATACGGACGTATGCGGCGGAGCTCGTGGCGCTGGCGCCGGATGTCATCCTGGCCACCACGACCCCGGTGATGACGGTCTTGCAAACGGCGACCCGCACGATCCCGATTGTGTTCGTGCAGGTCATCGATCCGGTGAGCCGCGGCCTCGTCGCCAACCTGACGCGGCCCGGCGGCAACATCACCGGCTTCGTTACGTTCGAGTTTTCGATGGGCGGCAAGTGGCTGGAGACGCTCAAGCAAATCGCCTCCCGCGTCAACCGCGTCGCCATGATCTTCAATCCCGAAACGGCGCCGTTCAGCGAATCCTTCGTGCAGGTGGTTGAGGTGGCTGCGCCGACTTTTGGCGTTCAGCCCGTCGCCGTTCCGGTGCGCGACCCCGCCGAGTTTGATCGTGTAATCGGGACGTTCGCGGCCAAGCCGAACGGCGGCCTGATCATCCTGCCCGATGTCTCCAATACCAGCCATCGCGACACCATCGTCGCGCTCGTAGCCCGGCACCGTCTGCCGGCGGTCTATCCGTTCCGCTTTTTCGCCGTGAGCGGCGGGCTGATCTCCGACGGCGTCGACACGACCGATCTGTTCCGCCGCTCGGCGTCCTACGTCGATCGCATCCTCAAGGGAGCCAAGCCGGGCGAGCTGCCAGTGCAGACGCCGACCAAGTTCGAGTTGGTGATCAACCTGAAGACAGCCAAGGCGCTCGGTCTCGACGTGCCGCCCGGTTTGTCCGCCCGCGCCGACGAAGTGATCGAATGAACGAAGCCGCACCGGCAGCGATTGAACCTGTAGCGGAGCAGTCGAGACCGCCGCGGCTGCGCGGCCGGCTGATCCTTAAATATGTTGCGCTGTTCTTCGCCGTTGTGTTGGTGGCGTTGCTGACCAGCGGTGCGCTCCAGGTCTGGTTCTATTATCAAGAGCACAAGGCGTCGCTGGTCCGCATTCAGCGCGAGCAGGCCGAAGCAGCGGCCGCCAAGATCGGTCAGTTCATCAAGGAGATCGAAAGCCAATTGGGCTGGACCACGCAATTGCCGTGGTCGGCAGGCGCGCTCGATCAGCGCCGCTTCGACGGGCTCAGGCTGCTGCGTCAGGTGCCGGCGATTACCGAGCTCTCGCAGCTCGATTCGCAGGGCCGCGAGCAGCTGCGCGTCTCGCGTCTCGCCATGGACGTGGTCGGTAGTCGGACGGACTTCTCCAAAGACCCTAAATTCACCGAAGCGGTGGCGAAGAAGGTCTACTACGGGCCGGTCTATTTCCGCCGCGAATCCGAACCCTACATGACGCTTGCGCTTGCCGGGGCGCGCCGCGATGCCGGCGTCAGCGTCGCCGAGGTCAATCTCAAGCTCATCTGGGACGTGGTCTCGCAGATCAAGGTCGGCCAGCGCGGACATGCGTACGTCGTCGATGCGCAAGGCCGGCTGATCGCTCATCCGGATATCAGCCTGGTGCTGCGCAATACCGACCTGTCGCGGCTGACCCAGGTGCAGGCGGCGCGTTCCAATACCGCCGGCGCGCCGCTCGAATACGTGCAGGAAGCAACCGACATTCAAGGGCGCAACGTGCTCACGGCTTACGCGCCGGTGGCTCCGCTCGGCTGGCTGGTGTTTGTCGAGCTGCCGTTCGAGGAAGCCTATGCGCCGCTCCGCACCTCGATCGAGCGTCTGGGCCTGCTTCTGCTCTCGGGTCTCCTGCTCGCGTCGTTCGGCGGTCTGTTCCTGGCGCGGCGCATGGTCGGCCCGATCCAGGCCTTGCGTGCCGGCGCGGCGCGGATCGGCAGCGGCGATCTCGGCCAGCGCATAGCGGTGAAGACCGGTGACGAGCTCGAGGCCCTGGCCGATCAGTTCAACGACATGGCCGGGAAGCTGCAGGAATCCTACGCGGACCTGGAACACAAGGTCGAGGTGCGCACGCACGAGCTCGCGAAATCGGTCGGGGAATTGCGCGCGTTGGGCGACGTGAGCCAAGCGGTCAATTCGACGCTCGATCTCGAGAGCGTGCTGAATACGATCGTCGCCAAGGCAGTTCAGCTCTCCGGCACCGACGCAGGAGCGATCTACGTTTCCGACGAAGCGCAAAAGGAATTGCGCTTGCGGGCGACGCACGGGATGAGCGAAGCCATGATCGTGGCTATCACCCAGCAAGGTGTCGGCTTCGACGAGGCCACGTTTGCCCAGGTGGTGTCCCAGCGCGCGCCGGTGCAGGTTGTCGATCTTCGCGAGCCAGTATCGCCGGTCGAGGAGATCGTGTTGCGCTCGGGCTACCGGGCGCTGTTGGTGGTGCCGCTGCTCAGCCCCGACGGCATCGTCGGCATGCTGGTGGTGCGCCGGCGTGAGCCGGGTGCATTTCCTCAGTCCACCGTCGATCTGCTGCAGACCTTCGCCGCGCAATCCGTCGTCGCGATCGAGAATGCACGGCTGTACAGCGAGGTGGAGGAGAAAAGGCAGCAACTTGCGATCGCCAGCCAGCACAAGTCGCAGTTTCTTGCCAATATGAGCCACGAGCTGCGCACGCCCCTCAATGCCATCATCGGCTACAGCGAACTCCTCCAGGAGGAGCTCAAAGAGGCCGGCCAGGCGCGCTTCACCACTGACCTCAGGAAAATCGAACAGTCGGGCCGTCACCTGCTCGGTTTGATCAATGACATCCTCGATCTGTCGAAGATCGAAGCCGGCCGGATGGATCTCTTTCTCGAAGACGTGGACATCGCTCCCCTTCTGCAGGAGTTGCGCGCGATCATCACCCCGCTCGCCGAGAAGAATGGCAATGTGCTCGAGGTTCAGATGGCTGAGAACCTGAGTAGCATGCGCACCGATCGCACCAAGCTGAAGCAGAGCCTGCTCAATGTCCTGAGCAACGCCAGCAAATTCACGCACAAGGGCCGACTGACCCTGGTGGCGGAGCGGTTCGAAGCCGACCGCCCGATGGTCCGGTTCGCGATCTCCGACACTGGCATCGGAATGACGGAAGAACAGCTCGGCCGGCTATTCGAGGCGTTCAGCCAGGCGGATGTCTCGACCACGAAGAAGTACGGCGGCACCGGTCTCGGGCTGGCCATCACGCGGCATTTCTGCCAACTCCTGGGCGGAGACATCGAGGTCGCGAGCCGGCCCGGCGAGGGGTCGACCTTCACCATTACCTTGCCGGACCGGGTCACCATGGCGACGCCGATCGAAGCCACTGACGCCCCACGCATCTTGGCAGAATCCGCCAATGCGACGACGGTTCTCGTCGTCGACGATGATCCGGCAGCACGAGATCTGTTGTCGACCAATCTGAAGAGCGCCGGCTATCAACTTCTCCATGCTGCCAGTGGAGAGGAGGCGCTGAAACTGGCGCGCACGATGCGGCCCGACGCGATCACACTCGACGTGGTCATGCCGAAGATGGACGGCTGGGCGGTGCTGAGTGCGCTCAAAGCCGATGTTGAGCTGTGCGACATCCCCGTCGTCATGGTGACGGTTCTGGCAGAGCGCGGTCTGGGACTTTCGCTCGGCGCCGTCGATGTCCTCACGAAACCTGTTGAGCGGGCGGATCTGGTGACGCTTCTGCACCGTCTGCTGCGTCGCGACGGTCCGGTCCTTGTCGTCGAAGACGATGCGAACACACGCGTGATGATCCGACATACGATCGAGAAGATGGGCTTACCCATGGCCGAGGCGGTGAACGGTCGCTCTGCGTTGGCGTGGCTGGCCGATAACGCGGCGCCGGCCCTTATTCTCCTCGATCTGATGATGCCGGAGATGGATGGCTTCGAATTCCTCGACGCATTCACTTCGCGTGTCCAATGGCGCGACATCCCGGTCATCGTGATCACCGCCAAGGAGCTCACGACGAGCGAGCGCGAGCGCCTGCTACGCGAGGCTCAGAACGTGATTGTAAAAGGATCATCGATCGGGGTCGATATTGCGGCTGCCGTGAGCGAGGCGGTGCGGCGCCGGGCGTCGGCGGCAGCGGTCTCGGATGCGTGATCAGACTTGGCATAAGGTGAAGCGATGACGAAAGTCCTGCTGGTCGAAGACAACGAAATGAATCGCGACATGCTCTCCCGCCGCCTCACGCGCCGCGGCTTCCAGGTGGTGTGCGCGGTCGACGGGCAGCAGGGTATCGACCTCGCGCGGAGCGAAAAGCCCGACATCATTCTCATGGACATGAGCCTGCCCGTCATGGACGGATGGGAAGCGACCCGGCGCATCAAGTCCGACTGCAACACCCGCAATGTGCTGGTGATCGGGCTTACATCGCATGCCATGAGCGGCGACCGCGAAAAAGCGATCGAGGCCGGGTGTGACGATTACGACACCAAGCCGGTCGATCTCGACCGTCTGCTCGAGAAAATCGAGCATCTTCTGCCAAAGGGTTAAGCGGCCACCGCGCCCTGGGAGGTGGTCTTGTCGACGCCTGTATCCGACGACCGCCTGAACCGCGCCTTGACCGCGTTGTTGCGTCAGGAGGTGCGGGCGCCGGCCGCTGCCGTCACCGATTTCATCGACATCATCATCGAGGATGCGCGCCGTCTCGAAATGGACCATCTGATTTCCGATCTCGATCGGATGCGGACCGCGAGCATCCACTTGAACGCGTTCGTCCAGAGTATCGTCGAGAACGCCTCGTCCGACGGCGAAGCGCTCGAAGCGTTCCACCGCCGAGTCCGTCACGACCTGAGAAATCCGCTCAACGCCATCAAGGGTTACAGCGAATTGCTGATCGAGGACATGGAGGGGGAGCACCAACCTCCACTTCGGGGCGATCTCGTAAAGCTGAAAGAGGCCGCTGATCAGCTGCTCGCTCAGACCGACATCATATTCACGCTGACGCGACGCGAGGAAACGGGTGTGAATTATGACGGTGGCCGTGCGCGGCACCTCGGCATCCTTGCGGACGTCCTGCGCGGCATCCAGCCGCTGCACGCCAGAAGCGCCGCGCAAGAGACGGTGCGATCGAGCCGAATCCTGGTGGTCGACGACAATGCCGCCAATCGCGATGTGCTTGCGCGCCGGCTGATGCGCGAGGGACATCAGATCGTGACGGCTGCGAACGGCGCCTCCGCGCTGGAGCTCGTCGCAGGGCAGGAATTCGATCTCGTTGTGCTCGACCTCATCATGCCCGAGATGAGCGGCTTCGAGCTGCTGCGGCGACTC
This sequence comes from uncultured Alphaproteobacteria bacterium, assembly GCA_963788095.1. GTDB lineage: Bacteria > Pseudomonadota > Alphaproteobacteria > Rhizobiales > Xanthobacteraceae > CAVTXS01. The sequence continues at coordinate 61,387 of CAWBFP010000010.1, forward strand.
AAGGCCGCGCAACATACAAGCGACGTGCCAGTGATCGTGATCTCCGCCCTGGACGAACTGGACAGCGTCGTGCGCTGCATCGAAGCCGGTGCCGAGGATTATCTGACCAAGCCGTTCAACCCGGTCCTGTTGCGGGCGCGCATCGGTGCCTCGCTGGAGAAGAAATGGCTGCGCGACCGGGAAAAGAAATTCATCGCGGACTTGGAGCAGGAAAGGCAGCGCTCCGAGTCGCTGCTCCTGAACATCCTGCCGCAAAGCATCGTCAATCGCTTGCGCGATGGCGAGACGATCATTGCCGACCGGATCACCGAGGCGACAATCCTGTTTTGCGATCTCGTCGGGTTTACCGCATTCAGTCAGGACTTGCCGCCTGACCGCACCATTGACCTGCTGACCAGGGTATTCTCCACCTTTGACCGCCTTTCCGCCGAGCACGGCGTAGAAAAGATCAAGACGATTGGCGATGCCTATATGGCCGCGGCCGGAATTCCCGAGCACCAATCCGACCATGCCCTTCGTATCGCGATGCTCGCGCCCCGCATGCTGGCGGCGGTTGACGACATCGCCAAAGCGACCGATCTGAAGCTGCAGGCGCGGGTCGGAATTCATACCGGCCCGATCGTTGCCGGTGTCCTCGGGACGCATAAATTCGTCTACGATGTCTGGGGCGATACCGTGAATACCGCGAGCCGCATGGAATCCCACTCGCTTCCCGGTCGAATTCAGGTGTCCGCCGCCACTCGCATTGCGCTTGGGGATCGATTCACGTTCGAGCCGCGCGGAACAATGGAAATCAAAGGCAAAGGCATGATGGAGACCTACTTCTTGTCCGATTCCTGATCGGCGCCAATCAGATCCGATGCCCCACTGTCGCACATGGGGGCAATAAGGCACGCGAGTGCGAGCAAATATCGCGAGTTCAAATTCCGCAGTGCAGCGGTCGCCCGCGTAACCGTGATGTGCTATCGTATGGGTGGGAGCATAGGAGCGGGGATCACCCTTTCATCACCCCTGGGAAGCCCAGGAGGAAGCTCCATGTTCGACACGAGAAGGCGCGAGTTCATCACGATGCTCGGCGGCGCGGCGGCATGGCCGTTGGTGGCGCGCGACAGCAGCCAGCGATGCCGGTGATCGCGTTCCTCAGTGACGGTCGTCCAGCCCAGCCGCTGATTTCTGCACTCCGTGAGGGCTTGGCGGCGGCCGGCTATGTTGAGGGCCGGAACCTCAAGCTCGAATATCACTGGGCCAATAACCAGGAGGAGCAGCTGCCGGCGATGGCGGTCGAGATCGCTGGTTTGCATGTGAGTGTAATCGTTGCATTCGGATCACCCGTCGTGGCGTTTGCAGCGAAACAGGCCACGGCGACAATTCCAATTGTCATCGCGGGAGGCATCAATCCGGTGACTTACGGCCTGGTTGCCAGCCTGAACCGGCCGGGCGGCAACATCACCGGCGTGACGTCTATTGTGACTGAGCTTGCGGGCAAGCGTTTTGAACTGCTGTGCGAAATGGTGCCCGAGGCGAACACGATCGGCTATCTGTCCGGCGGCGCGAGGCGTTTCGCCGAGGAGGTGACTAATATACGTGCGGCGGCCCGCGCGCTTGGGCGGCAAATCATTGTCCTGGAAGCGAGCCGTGACGACGAAATCGAGGCGGCCTTCGCGAGACTGGTCCAACTCCGGGCTGGGGCGCTCATCGTCGGCGTCGCTCCGTACTTGTTCTATAACAGCGATAAAGTTTTGCTGGAGGCGGCTCGCCACAAAATTCCGGCCATGTATTACAGTCGTTTGTGGGCGTTCCGCGGCGGGCTGATGAGCTACGGCGCCAATGTCCTGGACCTTTTTCGCCAGGTGAGCGTCGACTACGTTGCGCGCATCCTCAAGGGCGCCAATCCCGCCGACTTGCCGGTTCAACAGCCCACAAAATTCGAGCTTGTCATCAATCTGAGGACCGCCAAAGCGCTCGGCCTCGACATCCCGTCCACCCTGCTCGCCCGCGCGGATGAGATAATCGAGTGACGGATGCTGTTTGCCCACCATGTTCTACCAGCAAGAGCTCATCGCCAAGGAGGGCCTGGTCAGCTACAGCACGGATTTCAACGAGGTGGGGCGCACCTCCAACCGCGACTATCCACCACTCACCTCAGTGACTTCAAGCACTTACTCCAGGTCAACTTCTCAGAAGTGTCAAACATGGGCTAGAACCGCTGCCG
>CAWBFP010000011.1:0-64483 GCA_963788095.1 uncultured Alphaproteobacteria bacterium
TGCCCGCTGGCTTGAGTGACGGCAGCGCGCAGTGCCAATGTGACGGCAGCGCGAATATGCGCGCCCGGCATACCGATTTCTCACCGCACCGCGGCTCTAAGGATGTCTGATATGACCGCTCTGCCGACGCGCCCCCTCGGGCGATCCGGGCTTACCGTCAGCATCCTCGGATTGGCGGCGCGCCGCTCGGCGATTTGTATGACCTCCTCGATGACGAAATCGCCATGCGAGCAGTCGCGACAGCCGCCGACTTGGGCGTGACGCTCTTTGACGTCGCGCCGCTCTACGGCCGCGGCCTTGCCGAGCACAGATTCGGCACGGTACTCAAGCGCCTGCCGCGCGCCGCCTTCGTGCTCTCGACCAAAGTCGGGCGATGGTTGAAGCCGGCACCCGGCGGACCGCGCAGCCCCTCGCGCTATCGCGGCGGCCTCTCGTTCGATCTCGTGATCGACTATTCCTACGACGGGGCGATGCGCGCGTTCGAGCAGTCGCTGCAACGCCTCGCCGTGCCGTCGATCGACATCGCGCTGATCCACGATGTGGATGTTTGGACCCATGGCAAGGATGCGATCGAGGCGCGATTTAGGGAGGCCATGGACGGCGCCTATCGCGCGCTGGACGAGCTGCGGCGGGCCAAGGTCGTCAAGGCGATCGGCGTTGGGGTCAACGAAAGCGCCATGTGCGTGCGCTTCGCGGATGCCGGCGATATCGACGCGGTGCTGCTGGCGGGACGCTATTCGCTGCTGGAGCAGCCGGCACTCGCCGACTTTCTGCCGCTGGCCGAGCAAAAGGGAATCGGCGTGATGCTTGGCGGCGTCTTCAACTCCGGGATTCTCGCGAGCGGCGCTGTTGTGGGGGCCAAATACAATTATCGGCCCGCGCCGGACGACGTTCTCGACCGGGTGAAGCGGATCGAAAGGGTCTGCGCATCCCATGGCGTCGCACTCCCGGTCGCCGCGATGCACTTCGCGCTCGGCCACCCCGCGGTTGCCTCACTCGTGATCGGCGCAGTGACGCCTGCGGAGGTCACGCGCAATGTCGCGGCGCTGTCGGCGCGCGTTCCGGCGTCGCTCTGGTCGGATCTCAAGCGGGAAGATTTGCTCGACACACATGCCCCGGTGCCAGCGTGATCGATGCGCATCAGCACTTCTGGCGTATCGATCGCGGCGACTATGGTTGGCTCACGCCGGCGCTGACGCCGATCTATCGCGACTTCGCGCCTGAGGATCTTGCACCGCTGCTCGCACGCCACGGGATCGCCGGCACGATTTTGGTGCAGGCGGCGCCGACCGTCGCGGAGACGCGCTTTTTGCTCGATATCGCCAACGCGACGCCGTTCGTGCGGGGCGTCGTCGGCTGGGTCGATTTCGAGGCCGCGCGCGCGCCCGACGCAATCGCGGCGCTCGCCACCGACCCGTTACTCGTCGGTCTGCGTCCCATGGTGCAAGACATCGCCGATGACGATTGGCTGCTGAGGCCTTCGCTCACCCCGGCTTTCGAGGCGATGGTGGCGCACGGGCTGGTGTTCGATGCCCTCGTGCTGCCGCGCCACCTGCCGCGGCTGAAGACGCTGATGGTGCGTTGTCAGGGTCTTGCCGTGGTCGTCGATCACGGCGCAAAACCCCTGATCCGCGCAGGTCTGCGCGAGCCCTGGGCGAGCGATCTTGCGGCCATCGCGGCTGCGCCCGAGGCGATGTGCAAGCTCTCGGGGCTTGTCACCGAGGCGGCGGGTGATTGGCAAGTATCCGACATCCAGCCCTATGCCGAACACATCCTCGAAGTCTTCGGGCCGCAGCGCGTGCTGTTCGGCTCGGATTGGCCCGTCGTCTGCCTTGCCGGCGGCTACGATCGCTGGCGCGAGACCGCGCTTGTTTTGATCCGGCATTTCGCGGCGCCGGACCGCGCTGCCATTCTCGGCGACAATGCGCGGCGCCTTTATCTGAAGCGACGCGGGAGACATTGATGCTGAAGGGAATCGACCCGCTGCTGTCAGCGGATCTTCTCTGGATTCTCGCCGCCATGGGTCACGGTGACGATCTCGCCATTGTCGACGGCAATCATCCGGCGGAGGCTATTGCCCGGGCGACCACTTCGGGTCGGTTGGTCTGTCTGCCGGGCATTACAATGGAGCGTGCCGTCGCGGCAATCCTGACGGTGTTTCCAGTCGATGATTTTGCTCCCGATCCAGTGCGCCGTATGGAGGTTGTCGGCAAACCAGAGGATATTCCCCCCGTCCAGAGAGCCGTACAGGCGGCGATCGAGCAAGCGGCCGGACGCGCTTTGCCGATGGCCGGCCTTGAGCGACACGTCTTCTATGTTGCAGCCCGCGGCGCGTTCGCGGTGGTGCAGTGCATTGATCCTCGGCCCTATGGTTGCTTTCTCATCCGCAAGGGTGTGATCGCCGGGTAAACAAGGGAAGCGATTTGCTGCAGGCGCGAAGATCTGCTGTTGTGGCCCATTGTTGCCGAGAGCCAATGCGACGGCATTTCCGCAGGTGGCGAAAGCTGACGCCGTATCCCCCGGCGCATCCGTTGGTCAACTGACCGAAAGCTGCTTAGTTGAGCTTCGCTCCCGAGGCCTTGACCGGCTCCGCCCAGCCCTGGACCTGCGTCCGGACGAAATCGACGAACTCGGCCTGCGACATTTTTCGCACCGTCAGGCCGAGGTCATTGAGGCGCTTGATCAGCTCCGGATCGTCGAGCGACGCCTGAATTGCGGCGTGCAACTTCTTTGCGACCGCATCCGGCAGCCCGGCCGGGGCGGAGACGCCGATGAAGTTCTCCGCCAACAGGTACGCCATCCCGGCCTCGACCACGGTCGGAATGTCGGGCGCGACATGCGAGCGGGTGCGCGAGGTTACGGCCAGCGGGCGCAGCTTCTCGGCTTTGATGTGCGGTACGTTCTGCGGCAGCGTATCGAACGAGAAGCTCATCCGGCCGGCAATGAGGTCGGTGATCATCGGCGCGCTGCCGCGGTAGCCGACGTGCTCGATATTGAGACCGAGCTGTTTCTTGAACGTCTCGCCGAGGATATGACCGATGGAGCCGACCCCGCCGGAGCCGTAGAACACCTTCTTGTCCTGCGCCTTGATCCAGGCGATGAGCTCGGCGAGGCTCTTGGCCGGAACCGATGGATGCGCCATCACCACGTCCGGCACGGTGGCGACCAGACTGACGTGCGTGAAGTCCTTGATCGAATCGTAGGGCGCGGGCTCCAGCATGTTGGGGGCGAGCGAGATCGGCGTCGTGTTCGACATCAGGAGGTTGTAGCCGTCGGGTGCGGCGCGGAAGATCTCGGCCGCCGCAATGGTGCCGCCGGCGCCCGGCTTGTTGTCGACGACGACCGGCTGCCCGAGATGCTTTTGGAGCGGAACCGCGAGAGCGCGCGCGGTCACGTCGCTCGAGCCGCCGGGCGGGAACGTCACCACGATCCGGACTGGCTTGTTGGGATAGTCCTGCGCCAGCGCCGGCATTCCGACCAGCGCCGCCGTCAACGCGAGCAGCGCACATGCGGTCTGAAACCTGATGTTCACGTTTGCCTCCCTGCAAAGGTAGCCAAGGATTCCTCAAGCAAGAAACGGGCCTCGAGCGACGGCCGGCTTCAGGCGCAGCGCTCAGGCACCACCCCTGAAACAAGAATATCCCCACGGCGTACATTTCATCGGCAGATGATAATGCGCTTCCGGATCGGCCAAGCCGAAACGATACGAGACGATATCCAGAAAGGGCACCGCGGCGGTCGCGCCGATCGCGTCGCGATAGTAGGCCGCGACGTGAAAGCGCGCGTCATAGAAACCGGGCGCGAATCTCCGGTCGAGCGCCGGATCGGACAGCAGACCTTTGCTGGAGATGTTGCCGCCGGCGATGAGCCGGACGGAATCGCCGGCGACCGCGAACAGCTCGACGCGCATGCCGCTCGCCACCACCCCGCGGGAGACGTCGACGACATGAATGGAAATTCCAGGCATCGGCCCGCCCCAACGCGCTTGGTGATCGCGTGCAAGCGATTCTGTTCTGACGCTCGCCCGCTGGCAAGCCACCCTCGCGGTTGCGGCGCAACCCGTCGCCTCCCCGTTCTCGTGCGCGTCGAGCCGCTTCGGAGGCCCATGCGCACGATTCCCACCAAGGACAACCCACGATCCGCGGGTTGCTCAAACCAGCGGCAACAAGCTGTGACTCGTCATTGCCGGGCTTGACCCGGCAATCCATCCCTTAGAAAGACTCTTGCGAAGGATGATGGATGCCCGGGTCAAGCCCGGGCATGACACTGAGACAAATCTGAAGGGGCATAGCGGCCGAAGACTTCCGCCACGGGTTTCGCCGCTGCCGCGGCGGACGGCGAGCACTACGGTCGACAAGGAATATTCGACAATCGCCGCTTTCGCCTCAGTGCGGCCTGCGTCCGCCGTCGAGCGCCTGCAGAATGGCATTGGCGATCGCGCTGGTCCCGTCGCGGCCGCCGAACTCGCATGGCTTGAGCCCGTTCGCGAACGCGCCGTCGACGGCGCGGTCGATGCGCTGCGCGGCTTCCGCCGCCGCCGGATGATCGTGCCGCTCGGCCAGCCAATCGAGCATCATGGCGGCCGACAGGATCATGGCGGCCGGGTTGGCCTTGCCGCTTCCCATGATGTCCGGGGCGGTGCCGTGGCAGGGCTGGAACACCGCATGGGTGTCGCCGATGTCGGCGGAGGGCGCCATGCCCATGCCGCCGATCAGCCCGGCGGCGAGGTCGGACAGGATGTCGCCGAGCATGTTCTCGGTGACCAGCACGTCGAAATCCCATGGCCGGCGCACCAGCGCCGCCGCGCAGGCGTCGATATAGATGTGGTCGGCCTGCGCATCGCGCTGGCGGGCGCTGCGCTCGTCGAAGATCTGGCGGAAGTAGGCGAAGGCGCGAAACACGTTGGCCTTGTCGACGCAGGTGCACACCCCCTTGCCGCCGCGGGCCTTGCGCCGCGCCGCCAGCCGCAGCGAGAAATCGAACAGCCGCTCCGAGGTTCTGCGCGTGACCACCATGGTCTCGCGCGCGTCTTCTTCGCTGACGACGCCCTTGCCAATCGAGGCGAACAGCCCTTCGGTCGAACTCGCGGATGACCACCAGATCGATGCCGCGCTCGGCCGCGCCGACGATCGGGCTCGGCACACCGGGAACGAGCCGCGCCGGCCGCACCCCGGCATAGAGATCGAAGATGAAGCGCAGCTCGATCTGCGGCGCGATCTCGGTACCGTCGGGATAGCGGATATGCGGCAACCCGCAGGCCCCGAGCAGGATCGCATCGGCCTGCTCGCACAGCCGGACGGTCGATTCCGGCAGGGCCGTGCCGCTGTCGCGATAGTGGCCGGCACCGGCCGGGGCCTCGGTGAAGCGGAACTTCAGGCCGGACGTCGTCGATTCGATCTTGTGCAGCACCTCGAGCGCCGGCGCCATCACCTCCGGACCGATGCCGTCCCCCGGCAGCACGGCAATGTGGAAGCTGTCGTTGGCGCGCATGGATTCCTCGAGATTGCTGGGGCTGGGGGCAAGGGGAAAAACGCTAGCCACCATACCGGCTGCCTATGGCCGCGCAACCCGACTAATGACGAACATTGCCGATTGACCAAGCTCGCTGTAAGCACCGCTGATACCCTGTCCCAACCGCCGGGGAGGCATCATGACGCTGCAGGGCAAGGCGCAGGCGCCGGACGCAATGCTTTCGTTCGACAACATCGTGGCCGGCAAACGGGCCCCCGCACGGGATGGCCGGACGCTCGATGTCATTTGCCCGTCCGACGGCAAGCCTTTCGCCGCCATGCCGCGCTCCGGTTCGGCCGAAATCGATGCCGCGGTCGCGGCGGCGCGCAACGCGTTCGAGGCGGGCGCCTGGGGCAGGCTCACCGCGCTCGAGCGCGGCCGGCTGCTGATGCGGCTCGGGGAAGCAATCGCGGCGCGGCAGGACGAGATCGCGGCGCTCGAAAGCCGCGATACCGGCAAGCCGCTCAAGCAGGGCAAGGCGGACGCGATCGCGGCGGCGCGTTATTTCGAGTTCTACGGCTCCGCCGCCGACAAGGTGCACGGCGAAACCATCCCGTTCCTCAACGGCTACACGGTCGCGGTCTTCCGCGAGCCGCACGGCGTCACCGGCCACGTGATCCCGTGGAATTATCCGGCGCAGATTTTCGGCCGCTCGGTCGCGGCTTCGCTCGCGATGGGCAATGCCTGCGTGGTCAAGCCGGCGGAGGACGCGAGCCTCACCCCGCTGCGCTTCGCCGCGCTCGCGCTCGAGGTCGGCTTTCCGGAAGGGGCGCTCAACGTGGTCACCGGCATCGGCGAGGAAGCCGGTGCCGCGCTCGCCCGCCATCCGGGCATCGACTTCATCTCCTTCACCGGCAGCCCCGAAGTCGGCACGCTGATCCAGGCCGCGGCGGCGCAGAACCATATCGGCTGCACGCTCGAGCTCGGCGGCAAGTCGCCCCAGGTCCTGTTCGCCGACGCCGACATCGAGGCCGCGGCGCCGGTTGTGGTCGCCGCGATCGTGCAGAACGGCGGGCAGACCTGCTCCGCCGGCTCGCGCGTGCTGGTCGAGCGTTCGGCGTACGACGATTTCGTCGGCGTGATCGCCGAGCGCTTCGGCGCCGTGCGCGCCGGCAGCCACGACATGGACCTCGACCTCGGCGCCATGATCAACGCCGGGCAAAAGCAGCGCGTGGACGGCTACCTGGCGCGCGCGCGCGCCGACGGCATCCCGGTGATCGCGCGAGGCCGCATCGCCGACGGCGTTCCGGCGGGCGGCTATTACGTGACCCCGACGCTGTTCGGCCCGGTGCCGCAAGCCAATCGCCTCGGCTGCGAGGAGGTGTTCGGGCCGGTGCTCTCGGCGATGCCGTTCGAGGACGAGGCCGACGCCATCCGGCTGGCCAACGCCACGCCCTATGGCCTCGTCGCCGGAGTTTGGACCCGCGACGGCGCGCGGCAGATGCGCATGGCCAAGGCGATCCGCGTCGGCCAGGTGTTCGTCAACGCCTATGGGGCCGGCGGCGGCATCGAGCTGCCGTTCGGCGGCTTCAAGCGCTCCGGCCATGGGCGCGAGAAAGGATTCGAGGCGCTGTACGAGTTCTGCGCCACCAAGACCGCCGTGTTCAAGCACGGCTAGTACGCGGAAAATCGCAAATGAGTGTCCCGCATGCGGTGCGGGCGCGAAGTGCTGCACGATCCGTGAGCCACGGAATTGCAATACCTGGTACTAGCGATGACCCTCCCAACAGAATCGTCATGCCCGGGCTTGACCCGGGCATCCATCTCCTTCGCATAAGTCTTTAGAGATGGATTGCCGGGTCAAGCCCGGCAATGACGAGTCGACGCAGAAAGGAAAGCACATGCGTCTTGCCGATAAGGTCGCGATCGTCACCGGTGCGGGCTCAGGGATGGGCACGACCATCGCCGAGACCTACGCGCGCGAAGGGGCGCGCGTCGCCGTGCTCGACATCAACGAGGATGCGGCGCGCGCGGTGGCGCGCGGGATCGGCAACGCGGCGAGCGCGATCCGCTGCGACGTGCGCAAGGCAGCCGACATCGCGGCGGCGGTGAAAATCACCCAGGAGGCCTTCGGCCGGGTCGACATCCTGGTCAACAATGCCGGCGTCACCCATCGCAACAAGCCGGTGCTCGAAGTCGAGGAGCAGGAATTCGACTGGGTCTTCGACGTTAACGTGAAGGGCGTGTTCCTGTTCTGCCAGGCAGTGATCCCCGCGATGCGCGCGCAAGGATCGGGCGTGATCATCAATATCGGCTCGACCGCGGGCCTGCGGCCGCGGCCGGGCCTCACCGCCTACAACGCCACCAAGGGCGCCGTGCACCTGTTGTCGAAGACGCTCGCGGTCGAGCTTGCGCCCGACAAGATCCGGGTGTGCACGATTGCGCCGGTCGCAACCGACACGCCGCTGCTGCCGACGTTCCTCGGGGAGGACACGCCCGAGCGGCGGGAGAAATTCGTCGCGACCATCCCGCTTGGCCGGCTCGCCGAGCCGGACGACATCGCCAACGCGGCGCTGTTCCTGGCCTCCGACGAGGCGCGCTTCATGACCGGAAATATTCTCGAGGTCGACGGCGGAAGGTGCGTGTGAGCAGCCGCGTAGGGTGGGCAAAGGCGCGCACTCGCGCGCCGTGCCCACGCGGTTGCGCACGACGTGGGCACGCGCCGCTTCGCGGCGCTTTGCCCACCCTACGGGAGGAGTGCGATCAGCTCTGCATGCCCCAGCGGCGCACCGTGGCGTTCTCGATGCCGCGGAAGATCACGCTTTCGACCACCAGGCCGATGATGATCACGGTGAACAGCCCCGCGAACACCGAGGCGGTCTCCAGCTGATTGCGGTTCTCGAAGATGAACCAGCCGAGCCCACCCGAGCGCGAGGAGACGCCGAACACCAGCTCGGCGGCGATCAGCGTGCGCCACGCGAACGCCCACCCGATCTTGAGCCCGGTGAGGATCGACGGGAACGCGGCCGGCACCAGGAGGAACGCCACGTAGGAGAGCCCGCGCAGGCCGATGTTCTGGCCGGCCATGCGCAAGGTCGGGCTCACCGAGGTGAAGCCCGAATGGGTGTTGAGCGCAACCGCCCACAGGACCGAGTGGATGATCACGAACACCAGGCTCTTGTAGCCGAGCCCGAACCACAGCAGCGCGAGCGGCAGCAGCGCGATCGCCGGCAGCGGGTTGAACATCGAGGTGAGCGTCGACAACAGATCGGTACCGACGCGGGTCGAGACCGCCAGCGTCGTGAACACCCCGGCGAGCGCGAGCCCGATGCCGTAGCCCATCAGCAGCACCTGGATCGAGGTCAAGGTGCGCTCGATCAGCGGGCCGCGCGTGACCGCTTCCCACAGCGCAGTGAGCGTTTCGGTCAGCGTCGGAAACAACAGCGGGTTCGCCACCCAAGTGGCGTAGGCCTGCCAGATCGCGCCGAGCACGACCAGGATCACCAGCCGTCGGACGAAGGTGTTCTCGGACAGCCGCTCAAACAGCGACAGCGGCCGCGCCGCGTCGCCGATCGCGCCCACGGCGTCGAGCCGGACGGTGCGCTCCGGACGCTTCGGCGGCGACAGTCGCAGCGCTTGCTCAGACATGATGGACCTCCACGGCGAGCGCGGTCTCGACCTTGTCGGCGAACAGCTCGCTATGCACGCGTTTGTGGACGGCTTCGAACGCGGAAGTGCCGACGTCGGCGAAGCCCAGGTGCTCGACGTCGAGCTCCGCCTTCACCTGTCCGGGGTGCGGCGACATCAGCAGGATGCGGCTGCCCACCAGCAGGGCCTCCTCGATCGAATGGGTGACGAAGATGACGGTGAAGCGCACGTCGTCCCAGAGCGCGACCAGCTCTTCCTGCATCTTGCGGCGCGTGAGCGCGTCGAGCGCGGCGAACGGCTCGTCCATCAGCAGCACCGCCGGCTCCATCGCGAGCGCGCGGGCGATCGCGACCCGCTGCTTCATGCCGCCCGACAGCATGTGGGGATAGACGTTCTCGAACCGCGTGAGGTTGACCTTGGCGAGCAGCGCGCGGGCGTGCTCGACCGCCTCGGCGCGCGGCAATTTGCGGTTGTGCGTGAGCGGGAACAGCACGTTTCCGAGCACGGTGCGCCACGGCAGCAGCTGGTCGAATTCCTGGAACACCATCATCCGGTCGGGGCCGGGCCGCTCGATCGTGCGGCCGCTGAGGCGGATCGAGCCCTCGACCGGCGCCATGAACCCCGCGATCGCTTTGAGCAGCGTCGACTTGCCGCAGCCCGACGGCCCGAGCAGCACGAACCGGTCGGCCTCGTAGACCTCGAAGCCGACCCGCCAGGTCGCGGTAACGAGGTGTTGCTTGGTCTTGTACTGCAGCGTGACGTCGTCGACGACCAGAAGCGGCGCAACCCCCTGAGTCAGTTTCTGTGCGGCCACAGCGGGAACGTTCAGCATTCCCTCACCTCCCATAGCTCCGCCCTGTTGACATCGGCGGCCGCAGCCGTCAACGCAAACCGGGCAGGCTTGGGACGAGCCTATCCGCTGTAGTATCGTGTTGGGAAGCATGCAGGCACCGCGTCGGACCGGCGCGGGGCGTGCGCGAGTTGTGTGTCTCATGGCACCGTCACGGCAAGGAGCGTGAGCGACGAAGCAATCCAGGCCAGACGACTTAGGTCTCGAATCGCTTCGCGTTCGGTCGCAATGGCGGTGCAAGATCGTCCGCAAGGGAGGTTGTTCAATGCTTCATAGACTTGCCGTCGTTGCCGCGCTCGCCGGTGCGGTACTCGCCCCGTTCGAGGCGCGCGCCGAGGCCAACGTCGTGCGCGTCGCCAAGCAGTTCGGGCTCGCCTACACGCAATACATGGTGATGGAGGACCAGAAACTGATCGAGAAGCACGCCAAGGCGGCGGGCCTCGACATCACCACCGAATGGGCGACCTTCCGTTCCAGCGACGTGATGAACGACGCGCTGATCTCCGGCACGATCGACTTCGTCTCGCTCGGCGTCCCGGGCCTGGTGACGATCTGGTCGAAGACCAAGGGCAACATGGACGTCAAGGCGGCGACCGGCCTCAACGTCTCGCCGCTGATGCTCCTGGTGCGCGATCCCGACATCAAGTCGGTCAAGGATTTCAAGGATCATCATCGCATCGCATTGCCGGCCGTGAAGGTCTCGATGCAGGCGATCATCCTGCAGATGGCCGCCGCCAAGGCATTCGGCGACGCGAAGTTCAACGCGCTCGACCATCTCACCGTCTCGATGGCGCACCCGGACGCGACCGCCGCGATGCTGGGCGGCAAGAGCGAGGTCGTCGCCAACTTCTCGTCCTCGCCATTCCAGTACCGGCAGATGAAGAACCCCAACATCCGGCGCCTGCTCACCAGCACCGAGCTGTTCGACGAGCCGCTGTCGTTCAACGTGATTGCCACGACCTCGAAATTCCGCACCGAGAACCCGAAGCTCTATGCGGCGTTCCTCGGGGCGCTCAAGGAGGCGACCGATTTCATCAACGCCGACAAGCGACGCGCGGCGGAAACCTATCTGAAGATGAGCGGCGACAAGACCCCGATCGAGGACATCATGGAGATCCTCGCGGACCCGGCGATCATCTACAACACCAAGGTCGGCGGCATCGGCCCGTTCGTGAGCTTCATGGCCAAGACCGGCGCACTGCGCAATCCGCCGGCCGACTGGCGCGAGATGTTCTTCCCCGAGGCGCTGGCGGGCTCGGGCAGTTAGCCCGCACGCCCATGACGCTCAGCATCGATGCGGCCCGGACGCTGCCCGCCGACGGCGCCGCCGGCACGCTGATCGGCCGCGTCTGGCGTCCCGATGCCGGCGGCCCCTCGGTCGTCGCGGTGCGCCCCGATGGCGTGCATGACATCACCGCGGCGTTCGCGACGGTGCGGGACCTGTGCGAGGCACAAGATCCCGCCGCCGCGGCCGCCGCCGCTGGCGAGCGGATCGGAGACCTGGCGTCGATCCTGGCCAACACGCCGGAGGCCGAACGCAATGGCGGGCGCCCGTTTCTGCTGGCGCCGCTCGACCTGCAGGCGATCAAGGCCGCCGGGGTGACGTTCGCGATCTCGCTGCTCGAGCGGGTGATCGAGGAGCAGGCGCGCGGCGCGCCGGAGCGCGCGACGGCCGCCCGCGCCGAGGTCGAGGCGGCGCTGGGCGGCGCCGTTGCCGGCCTGGTACCCGGCTCGGCCGAGGCGATGGAGCTCAAGAAGCTGCTGCAGGCGAAGGGACTGTGGTCGCAGTATCTCGAGGTCGGCATCGGCCCCGACGCCGAGATCTTCACCAAGGCGCAGCCGATGAGCGCGGTCGGCACCGGCGCCGCCATCGGCATCCTGCCGGCGTCGAAATGGAACAACCCGGAGCCGGAGATCGTGCTGGTGGTCAATTCGCACGGCACCATCGTCGGCGCGTCGCTCGGCAACGACGTCAACCTGCGCGATCTCGAAGGCCGCTCCGCGCTGCTGCTCGGCAAGTCGAAGGACAACAACGCGTCCGCCGCCGTCGGCCCCTTCATCCGGCTGTTCGACCGCACCTTCACGCTCGACGACGTTCGCCGCGCCGAGGTCAAGCTCACGGTCGAAGGCGCCGACGGGTTCCGCTTGACCGGGTCGAGCCAGATGTCGCGCATCAGCCGCGATCCGGCGCGGCTGGTCGCCGAGATGATGGGCGCACACCATCAGTATCCCGACGGCGCCGCGCTCTATCTCGGCACGATGTTCGCGCCGATCGAGGATCGCGACGCCCCCGGACAGGGCTTCACGCACCATGAAGGCGACGTCGTCACCATCGCGTCGGACCGGCTCGGTGCGCTCACGAACGTCGTGACGACGTGCGAGCGCGCGCCGCCGTGGACCTTCGGCACCGCGGCGCTGATGCGCAATCTGGCCAAGCGCGGATTGATCTGAGGGTTCACTCGTAACCGCGTGTCCCGGACGCGGTGCAGCGTCCCCGGGTCCGCGCTTCGCGCGGCCCGAGGACAGGCTCCGCGGTGCACCGCAGATCCGGGACCTTCAAATATGCTGGCGTTTTGGACGGTCCCGGGTCTGCAGCGCAGCACCCTCGGATCGCGCTTTCGCGCGTCCGAGGGCAAGCTTGTCCCCGGGCCGCGCGGAGCGCGGACCCGGGGATGCTGCGCTGCGCCCGGGACACAGGCCTACTCCATGTGCCAGCCGTGGGTAAGGAGCACCGACTGGCCGGTCAGTGCGTTGGTCGGGAACGCCGCCAACACGAAGGCGATCTCGGCTACGTCCTCGAGCGTGGTGAACTCCTTGTCGACGGTCTGACCGAGCATGATGCGCTCGACCACCTCCTGCTCGGAGATGCCGAGCGTCTGCGCCTGCTCCGGGATCTGCTTCTCGACCAGCGGAGTCTTGACGAATCCCGGGCAGATGACGTTGCTGCGCACGCCGTATTCGGCGCCCTCCTTGGCAACGACGCGGGCAAGGCCCAGCAGCCCGTGCTTGGCCGTGACGTATGCCGCCTTCAAGGGCGAGGCTTCCTTGGAGTGCACCGAGCCCATGTAGATGATCGAGCCGCGGCGCTGCTTGTACATGTGCGGCAGGCACGCCTTGGTGGTCAAAAATGCGCCGTCGAGGTGGATCGCCAGCATCTTCTTCCAATCGGCGAACGGGAACTCCTCGACCTTGTGCACGATCTGGATGCCGGCGTTGCTGACCAGGACGTCGACGCCGCCCCAGGCGCGCACCACCTGGGCGACGCCGGCATTGACCGCCTGCTCATCCGCCACGTCCATCGCAACGCCCATCGCGGTGCCCGGCCCGCTCGCGGCGAGCTTCTCGGCGGTCGCCTTTGCGAGATCGAGCTTGAGATCGGCGATGGCGACCTTGGCGCCGCCCTGGACGTAGCGTTGGGCGATGGCGGCGCCGATGCCGCCGGCGGCTCCGGTGACGATGGCAATGCGGCCTTTGAGATCCACGGTTGAGGCTCCTTCGGTTTTGTTTATTCCAGCACGGTCGACAGGTCTTACTTCACCGCGATGACGGCGGCGGCGATCGCATCGCGCAAGCGTCGGGGATCGAGCCGGAATACCGCGCGCGGCGTCCCGGCGGCCGCCCATACCACGTCGTGGCGGAGCAGATCCTCGTCCATGTAGGTTGCGAGCGGGCGGTCGTGTCCGAACGGCGGGACCCCGCCGATGGCAAACCCGGTGATGCGGCGCACGGCGTCGGCATCCGGCCGCGTCAGCGGCTCGCCGACATGCCGGGCGACGCCGTTCTCGTCGACCCGATTGGTGCCCGACACCAGCAGCAGATACGGCGTTCCGGTCTCGGCGCCGACGAACACCAGCGATTTGACGATCTGCCCGAC
Source organism: uncultured Alphaproteobacteria bacterium (assembly GCA_963788095.1). GTDB lineage: Bacteria > Pseudomonadota > Alphaproteobacteria > Rhizobiales > Xanthobacteraceae > CAVTXS01. Next base: position 13,824 of record CAWBFP010000011.1, read on the forward strand.
CGTCACCCCGCAGGCGGCAGCCGCCTGGTCGGCCGTGCGGGTGGAGGCCGCCATCTCGCGCACCGCCCCATCGAGGCCGAGCGCACTGGCTGCTCGTTGCACTTTCGCGGCACTCGCCGGCAAATCGTTCATGGTCGCGTCCGATACGGGATTTCGAGCGTGGGAAACAGGCCCCCCGGCGCCTGCGCCGTCTTTGTGTCACGGTGGGCAGGTGATATTTTGTTAACCATGACGGAAAGCGAGCACGCAATCCCCGCGCATCCAGCGGCGGAGCCGCGCCCTTCGCCGCTCAAGCAGGCCATCCGGCAGGCGCGCATCGAGGCGGCGGAGCGCACCGGCGTGGTCGTCGACCTGCGCGACGCCGAGCTCGCGCGCCTCGAGCTGCTCAACGAGGCGCTCGATCCGGTGTTCGCCGAGGTGCCTGCCGAGATCGAGGTGTTCGACCGCGGCATCACCAAAGGCAATTCGCCACGCCTGTGGGTCGACATGGTCGCGCACGTCACCATGGGCCACGACAAGCGCATCTATCGGTTTCTCCTCGACAGCCGTTTTGGCCGGAGGGTGCTGGCCGAAATCGCCGGACATCGACGAGGTAGTGCGGGCGATCACCGAATATGTCGCGCGCCGGCTGGTGGAACGCGAGCGGGCGCTCTCGGGCGGCGCACCGGCTGGCGCCGCCGAAGCTCGGCACTATGACGGGCTTCGGCGGCGGCGGCTCTGGCGCCTGCTGGGCGTGTTCGTGCTCGGGGTCCTGGCGGGCGCGATCGCGCTGCTGGCGGCGGCGTGGTTCCTCGGTCCGCTGATTTATTGAGGATCCTTGAGGCGTGCGCCAAGCGCCCCGCCCGCGCGCCATGCGCACGCGAATGTGTGATGTCGGCACGCACCGCTTCGCCCATCTGCGCGACCCCTATCCCTGAAGCATCTGGCGGCCGAGCTCGACCACGCCGCCGGCCGCGGATGCCAATCCGCGCGAGATCGCCTCGCACCGCCATCCGCCGGGCCGGCCTTCGATGCGATAGAGGTTGTAGCTTGCGCGCTCGTGATCCTCCGCAAGGGATGCCGAGGCCGACGGCACGCCGACTGCGGGAATGCGGCCGGCAGGGCCGTCGAGCCAAGCGAGCGAGTGCACATGGGTGTGGCCGTGCAGCACGAGCTCGGCCCCGTGCTCGCGCAGCACCTGCCGGAAGGCGGCGGCGTCGGTGAGCTTGCGCAGCCGATCGGCCGCGAACGGCGCCGGCGGGTGGTGCAGCAGCACGACGCGGAAGACGCCCTCGGCGGCGAGGTCAGCGAGGCGCTTGCCCAGCGCGCGCAGCTGATCGGGCCCGAGCTTTCCAGTTGCCATGAACGGCGCCGTCGGAACCGCAGTGGACAGTCCGACGAGCGCCACCGGCCCGCGCCGCCGCACGAACGGGAAGCGGCCGGCCTGCGCGTCAGCCGGGTCGTCGCCGCGCATGTACTCGCCCCAGTGCCGGTTCGAATGCTCCATCGTGGCGCGCACGTAGGTGTCGTGATTGCCGGGGACGAAGGTCACGCGGTCGGGCGGCCCGACACGGGCGAGGAAATCGAGCGCGGGCGCGAATTCGCCCGGCAGCGCAATGTTGACGAGATCGCCGGTCACGGCGACGTGGTCGGGCGCGCTGGCTTCGAGATCGCGCACGATCGTCTCGAGGATCTCGAAGCGATGCTCGCGGCGGCGGCCGCGGTGCCAGTTGAGGAATCCGAGCGCGCGCTTGCCGGCGAGCTCCGAAAGCCGCGGCCGCGGCAGCGGCAGGTGCGGATCGGAAAGGTGCGCCAGGATCGGCATCGCTCGGTTCAGGAGCTGCCGATCAGGATGCCGGCGAGAAACACCAGCGCGCCGCCGACCATCACCTGGAACGCCGCCGACAGGAACGGGGTGTCCATATAGCGCCAGCGGATCCAGGAGATGATGGCGAGCTCCACCACCACGACCGCGACCGCCAATGTGGTCGCGGTCCAGAATTCCGGAATGAGATAAGGAAGCGTGTGGCCGATGCCGCCGAGCCCGGTCATCACCCCGCACACCGTGCCGCGCAGCAAGGGCGCGCCACGCCCGGTGAGCGAGCCGTCGTCGGAAAGCGCTTCGGCAAAGCCCATGGAAATGCCGGCCCCGACCGAGGCTGCGAGCCCCACCAGGAAGGTCTCCCAGGTGCTGTGGGTCGCAAACGCGGCCGCGAACAGCGGCGCGAGCGTCGACACCGAGCCGTCCATGAGCCCCGCGAGACCGGGCTGCACGTATTGCAGCACGAACATGCGCCGCGCCGTCTCGTCCTCCTTGGCGCGGACCTCGTCGGTGAGGATGCGCTCGTCCAACCTGTGCGCATGGCTCTCGTGCCGGTCCTCCGCTTCGGCCAGCTCGATCAGCAGCTTGCGGATCGATGCATCGCGCGTCGCCGCGGCGGCCTTGCGATAGAAGCGCGCCGTTTCGTACTCCATCGCCGCCGCGTATTTTCGGACCTCGTCGACGCCCAGGGGGCGCACCAGCCAATGCGGCCGCCGCCGCACGAACCCCTTCACGTCCTGCCGGCGAATGAGCGGCAGGTATTCGCCGAACTTCCCGCGGTAGAGATCGAACAGCATGGTGCGGTGGCGGACTTCTTCCTCCGCCATCGCATCGAAGAGCTCGGCCGAGGCGGGGAACGGATCGCGCAAACCCTCGGCGAAGTCGCGATAGATGCGGCTGTCCTCCTCTTCGCTGGAGATTGCCAGCGCCAGGATCTCCTGCTCGGAAAGGTCGGCGAACCGCTTCATGTCTGATCCTCATCCCGGCTCGCCCCATCGGCGCATGATCCGGCGAAAGCCTGGCCCGGAGCTGATCCGAGGGGAACGCCGGCTCGCCATCGAAGAGGCGACAAAGCGCAAGGACTCTACGGCGCGGTCCAATTCGCTTGAAGCGGATCGCGCCCGAGAGTTGCTGCGTCAGCATGCGGCAGGATGAGCGCAAAAAGAAAGACGGCGCCCCGGGGGGAGGGGCGCCGTCGTACACGGCGGACGAGGGAGGAGGAGCCCGCCGTGGGGGAACTGTACGACAAAGAAATAGGCGCGGGGTCACCGGTTGACAAAGCGAATGACCACAAGGCAGCCATGCGGTGATCGCGGGGCTTGGCAGCATGGTCGCGACTTGGCGAGCCTCGGGAGTGAAACTTTGGTGAGCTCGGCGTGGTCTTGGGTTTGAAGTTCTTCGCCGGACCGCCGCCGAGAACATCGAATCCACCACGGCAGTCGCCAGGAGACCCGCAATGGCGATCGAGCGTCTACGCGATGCGGTTGGCCCCCGCCTGCAGCGCCTCCTGCACCTCTACTGGCGGGTCGCGCGCGGCTTGACGCTGGGAGTCAAGGGCCTTGTCATCAGCCCGGCCGGCGACGTGTTGCTGGTCAAGCATTCCTACGTGGCGGGCTGGCATTTGCCGGGTGGTGGAGTCGAGCCCGGCGAGACGCTGGTGGACGCGCTTGCGCGCGAACTGGCCGAAGAGGGCAACGTCACGCTGCTCGCGGAGCCTCAGCTCTACGGCATTTATCTCAATGACAGCACGTCGCAGCGCGACCACGTGGCGCTGTTCGTCGTGCGCGCATATCGCCAGGACGGCGCGCCGCAACGCACCCGCGAGATCATCGACCACGGGTTCTTCTCGCCTGGCGCACTGCCGGCGGACACCGCAACCGGCACCCGCCGCCGCATCGCTGAAGTCATTGGCGACGCCCCGACGAACAGCCGGTGGTAACCATCGTCTCGCCGCGCTCCTCCTCGGCGACCCGCGCTCGATCGTGCGGTGCGTGAAAATCCAGCGCCGGCCCAAGCGGCACGATACCGGTCGGATTGATGTGACGATGGCTGCCGTAATAGTGCCGCTTGATGTGCTCCATGCTCACGGTCTCGGCGATGCCGGGGGCCTGATAGAGATCGCGCAGATAGCTCCACAAATTCGGATAATCGACGATGCGCCGCAGGTTGCACTTGAAGTGCCCGTGATAGACCGCGTCGAAGCGAACGAGTGTCGTGAACAGTCGCCAATCGGCCTCGGTCGGTTGAGCGCCCACGAGGTAACGCTGGCGCGACAGGCGCGCCTCGAGCTCGTCCAACGCCCCGAACACCTGGGTGACGGCCTGCTGGTAGGCCGCTTGCGTGGTGGCGAAGCCGGCGCGATAGACGCCGTTGTTGATGGCGGCGAAGACGATGGCGTTGATGCGGTCGATCTCGTCGCGAAGTCCTGCCGGATAGTAGTCGGTATCGGCTGACGTGAACGCGCCAAATGCGGCGTTGAGCATGCGGATGATCTCGGCCAACTCGTTGTTGACGATGGTGCGGCGCTGCTTGTCCCACAGCACCGGTACGCTGACGCGGCCGGTGTAGCGCGGGGCGGCCAGCAGATAGACCTGCGCCAACTTGCTCGTTCCGTTGACCGCATCGCCGGTCGAGCCCTGACCGGTGTCGAAGGTCCAGCCCTGGTCGTCCAAGTGAAAGGCGACGACCGACATCGAGATCGCATCCTCGAGACGCTCGAGCTTGCGAAAAATGATGGTGCGATGAGCCCAAGGGCAGGCGAGCGACACGTACAGGTGATAGCGGCCGGGCTCAGCCGCGAAGCCCCTCTCGCCTGACGGGCCGGGGCTGCCGTCCGGTGTGATCCAGCTCCGGAATTTCGTCTCCGCACGGACGAAATGTCCCGCCGCGTCGGTTTTCTCGTCTCGATCCCGCCATACCCCGTCGACCAGCTGCCCCATGTTCGGTCTCCTTCCGGCCCGCACCGTGCGCAACGTAAGCATCGAAGCAGCGCAGAGGAAGCAGGATGCGGCGCAGGACCGGTTTGCCCACTCGGTCTGCGCGCGGCGCAAGCTCGCTTGCTCCGCCCTACGCGCGTCGCCCTCCGCTCGCTATCACACCTCCGGCCATGGATTTCGGCCTGGTCAAATGCTAAGCGCGCTTCGCGGTGCCCTTGATGAGCGACGTTTCCCTCACCGTCCTGCCCGAAACCGACGCCGACGCGCTGCCGATCGAACGGCTGCACGAGCGCACGTTCGGGCCCGGGCGCTTCGCCCGCACGTCCTACCGCATTCGCGAGCGCGTGCCGCACCGGCTCGACCTGTCATTCACCGCCCGCATCGGCACGCTGCTGGTGGGCTCGGTGCGGCAGACCCCGATCCGTATCGGGGAGACGCCCGCGCTGCTGCTGGGGCCGGTCACGATCGAGCCGCCGTTCCGTGGGCGGGGCATCGGGCAGGCGCTGACGGCACGCGCGCTGGAAGCGGCGCGCGGCAAGGGCCATCGCCTGGTGGTGCTGGTGGGCGACGAGCCCTATTACGGCCGCCTCGGGTTCAAGTCGATTCCAAAGGGCCGCGCCACCATGCCGGGCCCTGTCGATCCCGCGCGCCTCTTGGTGTGCGAGCTCGCGAGCGGCGCGTTCGACGGCGTGGCGGGACCGATCCGGCCGGATTGGACGACGCCTTAGCGGCCCTCGCGCATCCAGGTCGCCGCCAAGCTGCCGATCAGCAGCAGCATGCCGAGCAGGCCGGCAAAGACCGGCAGTACGCCGATGCCGCGCACGACGCTCGCGGTGCGCATCTTCAGCCCGATCCAGTCGTCACCCTTGTAGACCTCGCTGGTGCGCACGCCCAGCACGCGCGGAACCGCGACATCGGCGCTCGCCCCCAGCCGTCGCGCATCGCCGCCGGTCGCATTCGTCAGCGGCGCCATCACCTCGGTGGTCGAGGTCACCTCGGTGAACTCGCGCGGGTTGGCCGGACCGACATTGACCAGGGCGGTGAGCTTGCCGTCGCTCGCGCGCCACAAGCCGAGCTCGCTCGCCTCGACGCTCCCGCGCCATAGGCCGGGCTCCGCCTCGGTCAGCGTCAGCGAACGCGTCTGGCCCGACGGCGTCGTCAGCGTCACCTCGTTGACGCTCTCGGCCATGGTCTGGCGTCGAACGATCAGCTCGCGGCCGTTGACGGACAGTCGCAGCGCCTCCTCCTCGAGGTCGGGCTGTTTCATCAGCCAATGCGACAGCCGGCGCAGCAGGTCGAGATGCGGCCCGCCGCCCTCGTAGCCGCGCGCCCACAGCCAGATGTGGTCCGAGAGCAGGAGCGCGACGCGCCCTTCGGCTTCGCGCGCGAGCATGAGCAGGGGCTTGCCGTCCGGCCCCTGCATGACCGACGTGCCCTTGCCGCCCGCGCGCGTGTCGACCAGACGGAACCAGCGGCTCCATTGGGGCGGCTCGGCCGCCGCGCCCTCGAGCCCGCGGGTCACCGGATGACGCTTGCCGAGGTCGGTGAGACGGGCATGGAAGGGTTGGTCGGTGGTGCGCCCGCTCGGCTCCGCCGGCAGGATGCTCTCGAGCGGCGTGCGCCAGATGCTGGTCGGGCTGGCGTAATCGGGCCCGGCAGCAACCAGCACCGCCCCGCCGTCGCGCACGTAGCGCGCGATGTTGTCGAAGTACATGATCGGCAGGACGCCCTGGCGCGCGTACCGATCGAAGATGATCAGGTGGAATTCGCCGATCTTCTGCTGAAACAGCTCGCGGGTCGGAAACGCGATCAGCGACAGCTCGTTGATCGGCGTGCCGTCCTGTTTCTCCGGCGGGCGCAGGATGGTGAAGTGCACGAGGTCGACGGCGGCGTCCGATTTGAGCAAGTTGCGCCACGTGCGCTCGCCCGCGTGCGGCTCGCCGGAAACCAGGAGCACGCGCAGCTTGTCGCGCACGCCGTCGATCGACACGACCGCGCGGTTGTTGACCGCCGTCAACTCGTCTTCGAGCGCGGAGGCCTCGATCTCGACGATGTTGGGGCCGGCATGCGGTATCGCGACGCCGACCCGCACCGTCTGCCCGACCTGCACGGTGCGGGTTTCCACGGTTTCGCCGTCGCGCCGGATGCTGACCTGGGCCGCACCCCCGCGCGCGCCCTGGTCCTCGACCCTGAAGGCGACGGTCTGGCTCTGGCCGACGATGCCGAACCGCGGCGCCGAGGCGAGCACGACGCGACGGTCGCGCTCGTCGCGACGCCCGGTCACGAGCGCATGCACCGGCGCCGAGAACCCGAGCTCCGCAACATCCGCCGGCACGTCATGGACGCGGCCGTCGGTAATGAACACCGCGCCCGCCACGCGGTCGGACGGCACGTCCGCCAGCGTCGCGGCGAGAGCCGAGAACAGCCGCGTCCCGTCGGTCTCGCCGTCCGCCTGCCCGGCTTCGACGAACCTCACCTCCAGCCCCTGGATGCGGCCGAGACGCTCGGCGAGCGCTGCCCGCGCGGCCTCGGTCTGCTGCCGGCGCTCACCGAAATTCTGGCTCGGACTGCGGTCGACGACGACGACGGCAACCGAGGTCAGTGGCTCGCGATCCTCGCGCGTGAATGACGGGTTGGCGAGCGCGAGCGCCAAGAGCGCGAGCGCACCGGCGCGCACCAGCGCGCCGCGACTGCGCGAAAGGATGAGCAGCGCCGCGACGACGACGGCGACCGCAATCGCCCCCCACAGAACGTAGGTCGGCACCAACGGCGCAAAGGCTATTCCGAAGGTCAAACGGTTCTCCTACTGCCCCAGCCGCTCGAGCAGCGCCGGGACGTGGACCTGATCGGCCTTGTAGTTGCCGGTCAGCGTGTACATCACGATGTTGACGCCGGCGCGGAAGGCGAACTCGCGCTGACGCGGCTCGCCGGGCTGCAGCGGCAGCATCGCCTGCCCGTCGGGGCGCATGGCCCAGGCTCCCGCCAGATCGTTGGATGTGATGATGATGGAAGAGATGCCGTCGCCGGCGCGCGCGGGGCGCTTCTCGCGCTGCTCCTCTTCCTCCTCCTCGGTCGGCAGCGCCTCCACCCAGAGCTGCCCGGTGGCGAACCGGCCAGGAAAATCCTTCAGCAGAAAGAACGTCTTGGTCAGCACATGATCCTTCGACACCGGCTCGAGCGCCGGAATGTCGAGCGAAGAGAGGATGTTGCGCAGCGCCAGCATGCCCGGGCTCTTGGCCTCGCCGCCAGGACCGGGCGGCGCCTCGAGCGCGTCGCGGGTATCGAACAGCACGGTGCCGCCCTGCTTCATGTATCCGTCGATGCGGGCGAGCGCCTCGGCCGACGGTTTTTGTGCGTTGGGCAAGACCGGCCAATAGATCAGCGGGTAGAACGCCAGCTCATCGTTCGCGATGTCGAGGCCGATCGGGTCTCCGGCCTCGAGCGCGGTGCGCTGCGCCAGGAACAGCGTCAGACCCTGCAGTCCGGCCCTGCTGATCGCGTCGACCTGGGCATCGCCGGTCACCACATAGGCGAGCCGTGTCTCCAGCGCCGACTTGAAGTCGGGCTCGCTGTCCCGCACCAGCGATTGGCTGCGCGCCGCATCCCTCGCCCCCGATTGGGCTTGCAGCGGCGACGCGCCAAGGGCGGCGATGCCGCCGCAAAGTCCGATCAGCAGCGCCGCGGTGACACGCCGCCGCGGCAGCAGGCGCGCAAAGCCGCCGGCAAGCGCGAACACCACCAGGGCGTCGATCACCGCCAGGGTCAGCCCGGCAAGGAACACCGGACCCTTGAGGTCCTGCGGCTCGCCGACGCGGTATTGCTGACGGCGCGCATTGAGCGCCGTCACGTCGAGCGGTACCGGCCGATCGGACGCCGTCAGCGTGTTGACGGCGAGCAGACCCTCCGGCGGACCATAGAAGCCGGGCGGATGCTCGGCCGTGCCGCGCCCGGAATAGCGCGCCGGTACCGGCCGCGCCGTCGGCGGCGGGGCGCTGAAGGCACCGAAGCCATCGAGTACGCGCGTGGGCGGGACGACTTCCCGGGTCTCGGCGGCGCTCGCAACCGCGCTGTCGGCGGCGGCGGCCGAGCCGGCGAGGCTCACGATCCGCTTCAGCATCTCGACGAACGTACCCGAGAGCGGCAGGTCGGACCAGCGCGTATCGGCGGTCACGTGGAACAGCACGATCAGGCCCTTGCCGCGATGGGCGGCGGTGACAAGCGGCGTGCCGTCGCCGAGCGTCGCCCAGGTCTTCTCCCCGAGCGCGGACTCCGGTTCCGCCAGGACCTGGCGCGTCACCGTGACGTCGCCGGGCACCACCATGCCGGCGAACGGCGTCTCGCGACCGAAACCGGCGAGCTGCTGCGGCTGTTCCCAGGTCAGGCTGCCGCCCAGAATACGGCCGCCGCGGCGCAGCTTCACCGGCACGAGATCATCGTCGGCCGCGGCCAGCCGCGGGCCGGCGAAACGCGCCAGCACCCCGCCCTGCTCGATCCAGCGCGACAGGCGCGCGCGGGCATCGCCCGCGACGTTGCCGACGTCGGCCAGGATCAGCATCGGCAGGTTCTGGTCGAGGAAACGGCTGACCGAACTCGGCCGGGGAGCCCCGCTCCGCCAGCCGAATGTCGGCGAACGGATTGAGCGCGCGGGAGAGATAGTAGGTCGATGCCAGCAGCGGCTGGGCGGTGTCGACCGTGGAGCCGGAGATCACCCCGATGGTGCGGCGGCGCCAGCGCTTGTCGAGCAACGCCACTGCCCCGGCCGATCGCTCGCCCGCAATCTCGAGCCGCGCGATGTCGTTGCGGATCTCGACCGGGAGGTCGAACACCGCCTCGGTTTCGTGCTCGCCGAGGCCGAAGCCGAAGCGTGTTTCGCCGAGCGGCAGACCCTTGAGGTCGAGCGCGCGCACCACGCCGTTGTCAGTGTCGGGGCTGGCGCTGGCACGCACCACCTTGACGGTGAGCGCGCTGGCGGTGTTCTCGCCGCCGGTGAGGGCGCGCGCCGGCGCAAGTCCGCCTTCGATCACCGTCAACGGCCGCCCATTGAGTGCGCGGCCGAGCGCCTCGACGAAATCCTTGGCATTGCCGAGGTCGACGCCGTCGGAGAGCCACAGCGTCTCGACATCGGTCGCGCTGTTGAGGAAGCGCGAGATCACCGGCAAAGCTTCGACACGGTCCACGGTATGCGGCTTCGGCCTGAGCTTCTGCAGGCGCACGCGCGCGGCGCCCGGCGTCTCGAGCGAAATGTCGCGGACGGTTTCCGACAGCGGAATGAGCGCGACGGCGCGGCCCTCCGCCTCCGCCCGCGCCAGGATGTCGTCGGCGGTGCGCATGCGCGCGTCCCAGCTCGCCGCGGCCGCCCAGCCGTCGTCGATCAGGAGCGAGATCGGATGCCGGCCGCTCGAGGCCGCGACCGTCGGATTCCAGATCGGCTCGGCGGCCGCGATGATCACCAGCGCCGCCAGCACCAGGCGCAGCAGCGTCAGCCACCATGGCGTCCGCTGCGGCTTCTCTTCCTTGGGTTGGATATCGAACAGAAGCCGCGTCGGTGGGAAATCGACGCGGCGCGGCGTCGGCGGGATCAGCCGCAATAGCCACCACAGCACCGGCAGGCTCAACAGCCCGAGCAGCACCAGCGGCTGCGCGAAACTGAGCGGCAGGCCCATCATGCGTGCCTCCCGCGCTGTCCCGACACCGTTAGCCGGCCGCCGACCACGGCGCCGGGGGGTGGCGCGCCCATGCGCGCATGCAGGGCGAGCAAGAGCTCGGTCGCCGGTCGATCGGTTCGGTGGACAGCAAAGCTCCAGCCGAGCTTGTCGGCCTCGGCCCTGAGCTCGACGCGGTGCAGTGCGACGCGCGTCTGATAGTCGACGCGCCAAGCTTCGGCCCGGCCCGCGGTGATCGACCCTGCGCCCTCGGGCTCGATGAACTCGACGCGGCCCGAATACGGAAAGGTCTCCTCGGCCGGATCGGTGATCTGGACCAGATGCCCGTGCGCGCCGGTCACCGAGAGCTGCGCCAGGCTCTTGCGGATGTCAGCCATCGGGCTCCAGAAATCCGACACCAGCACGACTTCGGCGAGCGAGGACGGCGAGAAGCCGAGCGGCAAGCTGCCGCGTTCGGCGTGGTCGTGCACGATCGCATTGGTCATCTTGTCGAGCACGTTGCGGCTGCCGGTCGGCCGCATCAGCCCCGGCATCCCGACCCGCTCGCCTGCCTGCACCAGGATCTCGGCCAGCGCGAAGGCGACGACCAGCGTACGCTCGAGCTTGGAGTCGCGCGCGAGTGGCGAGGTGAACAGCATCGACGGCGAGCGATCGGGCCAGATCCACACCGTGTGCGCGGCCTCCCACTCCTGCTCGCGCACGTAGAGGTGCTCGTCGCGCGCGGAGCGGCGCCAATCGACGCGGCGCGCCGGCTCGCCGGACATGAACCGACGATACTGCCAGAAGTTCTCCCCTGGTCCCGCCCGTCGGCGGCCGTGCAGGCCGTGGATCACGGTTGCGGCGATGCGGCGCGCTTCGAGGATCAGCCGCGGCATCGAGTCCGCGAGCAAGCGGGCTTCACCGCTCGCGCGCTGGGCTGCCTTGACCTCGATCTTGTCGGCTCGCCGCTTTGCCGCCATTCAGGTTATCCGATACGCGCCTTGAGCTGGGCGATGACGGCTTCCGTGGTCTCACCGTCGGCACGGGCCGCGAAGGTGAGCGCCATACGGTGCTTGAGGATCGGCTCGGCCATGTCGAGGACGTCGTCGATCGAGGGCGCGAGCCGCCCGTCGATCAATGCGCGGGCACGTGCGACCAGCATCAGGGCTTGGCTGGCGCGCGGGCTCGGTCCCCAGGAAATCAGCTTGCCGAGCTCGCCGGTCTCCGGACCAGGACGAGCCGAGCGCACCAGGTTGAGGATTGCTTCCACCACCAATTCGCCGACTGGCAGCCGCCGTACCAGGCGCTGCGCGGCCATCAGCTCATCGGCGGTCATGGTCGGCTTCGGCTTGCTCTCCTCGACGCCGGTCGTGTCGAAAACGATCTTCCGCTCGTTGGCGTGATCCGGATACGGCACGTCGATCTGCATCAGGAAGCGGTCGAGCTGCGCCTCCGGCAGCGGGTAGGTGCCTTCCTGCTCGATCGGATTCTGCGTCGCCAGCACGTGGAACGGTCGCGGCACATCGTGGCGCGCGCCTGCCACGGTGACGTGGTGCTCCTGCATCGCCTGCAGCAACGCCGATTGGGTGCGCGGGCTGGCGCGGTTGATCTCGTCGGCCATCAACAGCTGGGCGAAGATCGGGCCCGGAATGAAGCGGAAGCTGCGCTTGCCGCCGATGCCTTCGTCCAGCACCTCGGAGCCGACGATATCGGACGGCATCAGGTCGGGCGTGAACTGGATGCGCCGCGCCTCGAGCCCGAGCACCACCCCCATGGTCTCGATCAGCTTGGTCTTGGCGAGGCCTGGGAGCCCGATCAGCAGCGCATGCCCGCCGCACAGGACGGTGATCAGGGCCTGCTCGACGACCCGTTCCTGGCCGAAAATCACGTTGCCGATGGCGGACTTGGCCGCCTGGATGTGCTCGGCAGCGGTTTCCGCGGTACGGACGATCCCGTCCTCAAGCTTTTCAAGGCCTTCGCCACCTACCAGCGTCATTTCCATCAACTCCCTTAGCTCCCGGGCCACTCTCCAGCGCGCAAGGTCCATATAAGGGGCCATGCAAGGATCACACCGGCCGCTGCCGGCGAATCTCCCGCCAAGCCCTCGCGCTTGGCGGAGTCTACGCTATTTTGAGATCGTGGCTATTCCGGACACGACGATCACGATCCCGCGAGCATCGGACGCTACCGACCAATGACCAACGCGACCGAGAAAGAACCGGGTGGCCTGGATGCGCTGGCCGGCGCGGCGCGTACCGCCGGCAAAAAAGGGCCGCCGCCGGTGCACCTCTGGAATCCGCCGTATTGCGGCGAGATCGACATGCAAATCGCCACCGACGGAACCTGGTTCTATCAGAAGACCCCCATCGGTAGGCTGCCCCTGGTCAAATTGTTTGCTTCCGTGCTCAAGCGCGAGGGGGATCGGCATTTCCTTGTCACGCCGGTGGAGAAGTGCGGCATCGTGGTCGACGATGCCCCGTTTCTGGCCGTGGAGATGCAAGTCGATCAGCATGCCAGCGGGCAGACGCTGAAGTTTCGCACCAATGTCGACGACTGGGTGATGTGTGGGCCGGACAATGCATTGCGCTTCGAGCCGGAGCAGGGGACCGGCGGGCTCAAGCCCTACCTGCATGTTCGGCGCGACCTGTGGGCCAAGCTGACGCGTGCCTTGTTCTACGATCTGGTCGCGCTCGGCGAGGAGCGCGAAATCGACGGCGCGCCCATGTTCGGGGTGGTGTCGCAGGCCGCCTTCTTCGCCATGGCGCCGGCGGACGCCCTGAAGGAATTCGCCTGATGGGGGCGGCCCCCGCGAAACGGCCCGTGCCGGGTCACGAATTCTTCGATCTGGCGCGGGCCCGGCTGACCATGGACGTGCCGGCCGCGCTCACGGATCCGGATCTGCTGCCGGCGCGCGGCGATCATGCCGTCGACCCGGTGCTCCAGGCCATGGCCGACATCCGCCCGATCCGGCCGGCCGCGGTCCTGGTCCCGGTGGTCGACCATCCGGAGCCGACCGTGCTCTTGACGCTGCGCACCGCCGACCTGCCGAGCCATGCCGGGCAGATCGCCTTTCCGGGCGGCAAGATCGATCCCGGCGACGCCAGCCCGCTCGCCGCCGCGCTGCGTGAAGCCGAGGAGGAGATCGGGCTCGACCGCAACCACGTCGAGCCGATTGGCTATTCGGATCTTTACCTCTCCGGCACCGGGTTCCGGATCGTGCCCGCAGTCGCGCGTGTTGCGCCCGACTTCCGGCTCACGGTCAACCCCGCCGAGGTCGAGGAGGTGTTCGAGGTGCCGCTCGCGTTCCTGATGGGCCCGGAGAATCATCAGCAGCACAGCCGCGAGTGGCGCGGCATCATGCGCACCTTCTACGCCATGCCATTCGGCGAGCGCTACATCTGGGGCGTCACGGCCGGGATCCTGCGGAACTTGTATGAGCGCCTTTACGGCTAGGCCCGACGTCTGGCGGCCCTCGCATGGACACCGCTTCGGCCGTGCTATCCTTCGGACCATGAACGAAGAAACCCGCCCGCAATGATCCGTCCGATTCTGACCGAGATCGTGCTGTTCGTGACGCCGTTCGTGCTCTACGCGGTGTTCCTGTGGGCCACGCGCGCGGGCGTGTTCCACCCCGAATTCCTGGTCATGGCAGGTGATCGCCTGGCTGACGATCGCGGCACTTGCCTCCGTCGTGATCAGCTTTGTCGTCATGGCCCAGTTCGCCGGTCAGCCGCCGCATTCGTCCTACGTGCCGGCCCAGATCGAGGACGGCAAGCTGGTGCCGGGCCACCGGTGACGGCGCCGGACAACTCCCCGCACCTTGGCGACGCACCGTGGCTGCGGCCGGGCCCCCTGGCGCAGCTGCTCGCGGTGCTCGACCGCGACGGCGAGGAAGCGCGCGTCGTCGGCGGCGCGGTGCGCAATGCCCTTCTCGAAGAACCGATCGGCGACATCGACGTCGCCACCACCGCGCGCCCGCAGGAAGTGGTCCGCCGCGCCGAGCAGGCGGGCTTCAAGGCAGTCCCGACCGGGATCGAGCACGGCACCGTGATGGTGGTCGTGGACCGCGCGCCGTTCGAGGTGACCACGCTGCGCGAGGACATCGAGACCTTCGGGCGCAAGGCGACCGTGCGCTTCGGCCGCGACTGGAAAGCGGATGCCGAGCGCCGGGACTTCACCATCAATGCGCTGTCCGCTGCGCGCGACGGCGCAGTCCATGACCACGTCGGCGGACTTGCCGACCTGCGCGCGCGCCGCGTGCGCTTCATCGGCGACCCACAGACGCGCATTCGCGAGGACTACCTGCGGATCCTGCGCTTCTTCCGTTTCCAGGCGACCTACGGGTCGGGCCCGCCCGACGCCGCCGGCATTGCTGCCTCCATCCTGTTACGCGCGGGCCTCGACCGGCTGTCGCGCGAGCGAGTGCGGATGGAACTGCTGAAGCTGCTGACGGGCCCGCACGTCGTGCCGACGGTCGCCGTCATGGCGGAAACCGGCATCCTCGGATCGGTGCTCGGCGGGGTGCCGTTGCTTGCCTCGTTCGCCAACCTGGCCAAGGTCGAGGCGGCGGCTGGCCTCGCCCCCGACCCGATCCGGCGACTGGGCGCGCTCAACGTGCTGGTGGCCGAGGACGCCGATCGGCTCCATCAGCGCCTGCGTCTCACCAACGCGGAGTACGAGCGGCTCGCCTCCATGGCGGAGCGTTGGTGGGCGGTCGACCCGGCGCGCGGCGAGCAGATGGCGCGCGCCCTGCTTTATCGCATCGGCCCTGACCAACATGTCGATCGCGTGCTCCTGGCGTGGGCGCGGTCGGCGGCCGGCGCGGCCGATACCGCCTGGCGCGAGCTCGCGACTCTCCCGAACCGCTGGATCGCCCCGCGATTCCCGCTGCGCGCCGCGGACTTCCTCCGCCGCGGCATCTCGAAAGGGCCGGCGCTCGGCGCCGCGCTCGAGGCCGCGGAGGAAGCGTGGATCGCCCGGGATTTCCCGGCGGACGACACCGCGTTAGCGAAGATCGTCGAAGCGGCTGCGCGCTCGGGCGTTACTCGGCCGCCAGCAGCTCCTCGACCTCGGCGGCTCCCGCCTGCATGACGGTTGCGAGCGTGCCATAGACCTTGGTCCAGGACTCGCGAACCTCCGGAGTGAAGGCCTCGCCGAGGCCGCGCTCGAGCGTCCACAGCAGCGCTTCGCCGACGACGGCGTAATGTTCCGCCTTGGCGCCATAGCCGACATGACGGGCGCCGAGCGCTTTGACGGCCGGGACCAGTGCGTCGAGATTGTGCAATCCGCCAACGGCGGTCGCGATCATGGCCATCAGTTTCCGCTTCTGTTCGCCCAGATCGTCGGAAAACAGCGCCCGCACCTGCGGGGCGATCTCGAACAGGCGATTGTAGAACAGGTCCGCGGCGGCCTCCTTGATGGGAAGCACAAGGGCGAAGCTCGCGCGAACCCGCAGGATGTCGTCGGACGTGATCATCGGCATCTCTCCGGGACGATGGTCGAACCCTCTTAGTGGGTCTGGCCCGGCTTCCGGTTCAATTGACCTGGCCTATGGGGTGGGTGCGGCTGGCCTCACGCCGAACTCGTACCTAGATTGGCGGTGAGGAGAGCGTCATGGATCGCGTGCGCCGGCCGGCCGATGTTGCGCGCAGAAACGCGGCCCGCCTGGCCGAGAACAAGCGCCGCATAGTCGATGGCTATCGCCGCGAAACCTTCGTGCTCGAGCGCGAAGCCGCGCGCGCAAAGGCGCGCGAGATCCTCAACCGCTTCCCCAAGGCCGCCTACATGACCGAGGTCGAGAGCTGGCGCGAGCTCGCGGACGGCCGCATCGAGTTTACCATGCGCCGCCTGCCGAGCGCCGACTGAGCTCTGGTCATCCTCTGATCCCGCATGCCCGAGCTCGTGCCGGATAGCCGCGCCTTGCGTCCCGATTTCAAGCAGGTATGACGTGCATGGCTGCAGCGAGTCTGGCCGTGACGAATGGAAGCGAGGCTCCGATGCGCGGGTTCCTGCGTGGCATTTTGATCTTCATCTTCGGCGGCGCGCTTGGAACGGCATTCGGCATCGGCATCGGTTTCTTTCTGTTCCCGTTCGTGTTCCCGCCACCGCCCGCAGCCGAGGCTCTGACCGAGGCCGACCGCTCCGCCCTGGTCGCCACCGGCACGTTCGTCCACGCCAACCCGTCGGATCCGATCCACTGGGGCCGCGGCAAGGTTTCGGTCTACGAGCGCACGGTGTTCCTGGAACCGGATTTCGAGGTGGGCCCGGGACCCGCGTTCCACGTCTACCTGGTGCCGCACCCGAACGTGCGCACAGAGGCGGACGTAAAGGACAAGATGTACGTCGATCTTGGAGGCTTGCGCGCGTTCAAGGGCAGCCAGCGCTACGCGGTTCCGGCCGGTGTCGATCTCGGCAATTTCCCCAGCGTCGTGATCTGGTGCGAGCGCTTCAGCGTCCTGATCTCGCCCGCCGACCTCACGGCCGCAGCAAAAAAGCCGTAGATGGATCTGATCGCCGGACTGACCGGCGTCACGCTGACGCAGCTTGCTCTGGTCGGCGCGGTCGCGCTGTTCGCCGCGCTGGTCGGCGGCGTCGCCGGTTACGGCACGGGCGTCCTGCTTCCGCTCGTACTGGTTCCGATCACAGGCGCCGAGACCATCGTCCCGATCATCGCCATCACGGCGCTGTTCACCAATACCAGCCGGGCGATTGCCTTCCGCGACTCGATCGATGCCCCGCGCACGCTCATCGTGTTGGCCGGCTCCATCCCGACCTGTGTGCTCGGCGCCTATGGCTTCACGCTCCTGACCGGGCGCGGCGCCCTCCTGGTCATCGGCGCCACCCTGATGGCGAGCGTGCCGCTGCGCCGGCTGATGCACCGACGAGGCCTGGTGGTCGAGCAACGCGGCCTCGCGATCGGGGCCGTCGGCTACGGCGTGCTGGTCGGCGGTACCACCGGATCGGGCGTGATCCTGCTGGCATTGTTGATGGCATCCGGCCTCGGCGGCGCCGGCGTGATCGCCACCGACGCCGCGATCTCGATCGCCGTCGGGATCATCAAGATCGCCGTGTTCGGGATCGCCGGCATCGTCGACGCCAAGGTGATGGCGTTCGCGCTCTTGATCGGCCTCATCTCGATGCCGGGTGCTTTCCTGGCCAAGGCGTTTGTCGACCGCATGCCGGTGCGCATGCACACCGCAATCCTCGACGCGGTGGTGCTCGGCGGCGGCGCGTTCATGGTGGTCAGCGCCGCAATGCGTTGAGCCTCACGGCCATTTCACGACCGGCGGCAGCGACGAAAGGATCGAGTCGACGTTGCCCCCAGTCCTGAGCCCGAAAATGGTGCCGCGGTCATACAGCAGGTTGAACTCGACGTAGCGGCCGCGCCGCACCAGCTGCTCCTCCCGCTCCGCTTCGGCCCAGGGGCTGGCAAGATTTCGGCGCACGAGCTCCGGATAGACGCGCAGCAACGCTCGGCCGACCTCTTGCGTGAAGGCGAAGTCGGCGTCCCAGTCGCCGGAGTCGTGCCAGTCGTAGAAGATACCGCCAATTCCGCGCGCCTCGTTGCGATGCTTGAGGAAGAAGTATTCGTCGCACCAGGTCTTGTACTTGTCGTACGGCGCGATGGCGGCATGCGCCTCGCAAGCCGCCCGCATGGCGGCATGGAACGCGACCGCGTCGCCGTCATCGTGACGGCGCCGGCGATCGAGCACCGGGGTGAGGTCGGCGCCGCCGCCGAACCACGCCTTGGTGGTCACGACGAAGCGGGTGTTCATATGGACGGCCGGGACGTGCGGGTTGCGCGGGTGGACAATCAGCGAAATGCCCGATGCCCAGAACCGCGGGTCGCTTTCCGCACCCGGAATATCCTTGCGGAACTCGGGGGCGAATTCGCCATGCACGGTCGACACGTGGACGCCGGCCTTCTCGAACAGGCGACCGTGCACGAGCGCCATGACGCCGCCGCCGCCCGGCCTGCCGGTATGGTCGGTGCGCTCCCAAGCCGTACGCACGAAGCAACCGGATTCCGGGCCGTAGAGTGGCGCAGGCGCTTCGCGCTCCAACGCCTCGCAGGCGGCGCAGATATCGTCACGAAGCGCCTCGAACCAAGCCCGTGCGCGGCGCTTGCGTTCCTCGAGCGTGGCGGCAGGGTCGGCGCGGTCCAGCATCGGACCCCGTGTTAATGCATCGCACGTCGATTGTCGCGCCGGAATCAAAAAGGCGCGCCGAACGGCGCGCGCAAACGGCATCCGGAATGTCGGTCCGGAAAATTCGGCTTTAGCGAATGGTCAAGTCGTCGGTGCGGGTCCAGGCGTTCGACTTGGTCGCCTTCACGACGCCGACCTTGATGTCGCTTGCCTGCCGACCGGCCACGATCTCGGTTCCCAGATCTACCGAGCTTACCCGCGCGGCGATACCGACCGACACCACTGCGATAGCGCCGGCCAGCGCGACGATCACGATCTTGAGCTGAGTGCGGCGATCCGCCGTGACGATGGAGTGGTTCATAGCTTTGCCTCAGGTCCCACTATTCGCCGCCCCAGCGCCGGTTCAAGTTCGGCGTCCCGGGGCTCTCGAGTTTTGGAAACCCTAGATGCCGTTACTCTCGTTCCCTCGACTAACCGGACAACAGCTACGCCAAGTCCCGGTTCCATATGTTGCACGAAAGATACGTAAGCCTAATCCTAAAAGTTTCAATCGTATAGTTACGTGTTCGTGAAGTTTTGCCTATGCCTCTGACCTCTCGAACGTTTCTCCGCCGCGAGAGCCTGCTGACGGTCATCAGCGGACCCGTGTCGCGGAATCCCCGCCTGCGACGGGACTGAAGGGCAACCCCGGGGCGGAACCGGCGACCGGAGCCAAACGCGATGTGCCATTTGTGCCACACCGGCGCGCGCGTGGGCTCCTCGCCAGCGACGGCGAAGCCTCCGCGCCGACGGCCGGCACAAAGCGCGCTGGCGCAACGGCCACTGAGCTCGATCCGCCTACCCGGCGGGCACGCCGGCGACGCGCAGGCCGGCGACGAAGCGGTCGGGAAAATCCGGCCCGTTGCAGAAGAACAGCTCATGCCGGGCGGTCGCCGAGGTGTAGTCCGGCTTGCGCTCGATCAGCGCGGCGGCCGCGGCGCGAGCTTCCCCTTTGTCGCCGAGATTGCCGAGTGTGGCCGTGAGGGTCGCGAATGGCCGATAGGTGGCGTTCGACTGCCGGGTTGCGCGCCGCGCGAATTCCGCCGCCACGTCATATTCGGCGAGCGAAAAATGCACCCACGCGCGCACGTGATGGAAGCTCCACAGGTGGCTGTCGCGCGGACTGAGCATGGTGGCACGATCCAGCAGCGCCTCCGCCTCGATGGCGCGGCCGGCCCATAGCAGATTGAACCCTTGCGCGAAGAACGCCTGCGCGAAGCTCGGGTTGAGCTCGATCGCCAGTTCAAGCTCGGCCGACGCCTCGTCGTTGCGGCGCACGAGGCAGAGCGCGCGGCCGAGCACACAGCGGCAGAAGGAGTCGCGGTCGTCGAGCGCGACCGAGGTACGCGCCTGCTGCAAAGCCGCATCGAGATGGGCCTGCCGGTCGCCCGGCGCGTCGTAGAGCGCCCGCTGCACATTGACGTAGCCAAGCGCGCCGTGCGCGCGGGCGAACTCGGGATCGATCTCGATCGCGCGACGGTACCAGGTTTCGGCCTGGTCAAAACCGGGTGTGGTGAATGCCCAGAAGTACCACATCCCGCGCTGGTAGCAGTCCCAGGCGTCGAGATTGTCGGGCGGCTTGCGCGCGGCGAGCTGCTGCTCGACGCGCGACAATTCCGGCTCGATGGTCGCGGCGATCTGTCGCGCCATTTCCTCCTGGATGCCGAAGATATCCTCGAGCTGCAGGTCGTAGTTCTCAGACCAGAGCTGGATGCCGTCGGCGGCGCGTACCAGCTCGGCCGTGATTCGCACCGCATCCTTGCCCTTGCGTACGCTGCCGACCAGCACGTAGCGCACCCCGAGCGCCTCCCCCACCTCGCGCACGTCGACCGTGCGGCCTTTGAATGCGATGGTGGAGTGGCGCGAGATCACCGTCAGCCAGCGGTTGCGCGCCAGCAGGCGGATGATGTCCTCAGTCATCCCGTAGCTGAAATAGTCGCTCTCGGCGCTGCCGCCGAAATTGTCGAACGGCATGACCGCGATCGACGGCCCTGTCGCGGCGGCGTCGGGGGCGGCCTCAACCGGTTGCGCCGCATCGCTCCGCGCCTCGCTCTCGGCCACCGCGTCCCCCGGCCCGACGATCGAGGGCGAACCGTCGTTCACCTCGCCGACGAAGCGGAAGCCGCGCTTGTGCAGCGTGCGGATGAAGAGCTGGTCGTTGCCATTGTCGCCGATCGCCTTGCGGGCGGCGTTGATGCGGCTCGACAGCGCCGCCTCCGAAACGATGCGTCCGTTCCAGACCGTCTCGATCAGCTCGTCCTTGCTGACGATGCGTCCCCGGTTGCGAACCAGGTGGAGCAGGAGATCGAACACCTGCGGCTCCATGTGCACGATTTCGCCGCCGCGGCGCATCTCCTGCTGCGCAACGTCGATCTCGAAATCAGCAAACCGAAGCGCCACGCCACCCTCCAGCGATGCAAGCGGAAAAGGCCGGCAGCGACCGCGACGCAGCCGCCAGCGCCTTATCTTGAGAAAAAATCAGGAATTTCTCAAGCCGGCGGTCAAGCTTGCCGAGGCCGGCTCGCATATCTCTCCCACCAACGCAACACACACTTTCGGGAGATTCTCCATGTCTGTCATACCCGTCGGCGGGCCGGCAAGTCCGGTCTATGGCCAAAGCCAATCCTCCGCGGCCTTCGGCGCGTGGTTCGCGCGCGCCGGAACCGCTTTCTGGTACGCGCTGCGCCCGATCGCGCGGCTGATGCTCAAGGCGATTGCCGCGTACCACACCCGCCGCGCCGTGCGCGAGCTGCAACACCTCGACGACCGCATGCTGCGTGACATCGGGTTGACCCGGTCCACGATCGAGTACGCGGTCCGCCAGGGACGTGAGTTCGAAATGGTCCCATTTGCGGCCGCATGGGCGCTCTGGGGCACGCAGATCGCGGCCCAGACTGCCAAGCGTCCCTATTGAACCATCTGTCGCTAGGCAACGTCCGATCGCCCGGTTGCATCGTCCTTTAACCTCTCCCAGCGAGAGGTGAGAAGGCGGCGGCCCGGGCGCGCGGCGCTTGAAGACGCGAGGAGAGCCCAATGAACATTAGCGATATCCGCGGCCACCTGCTCACCGGCGCGAGCGAGCGCGCGTTGCCGCACTACGAGACCGCCGTGCGCCAGCTCAACCTGTTCGTCGGCGACCCGGTCGCGAGCGTCGACGCGGCGATCGCCGAAAGTCCGGATTTCGTCATGGCGCACGCGTTGCGCGCCTACCTGCACCTGCTCGGCACTGAGCCGGCCGGGATCCCGGTCGCCTACGAGGCTTTCGAGCGGGCGAGCCGCATCGCGGCGAGCGAAAGGGAGGCGGCGCATCTCACCGCCATCAGTTGCCTCGTCAACGGGCGCTGGCAAAAGGCCTCGCGCGTGCTCGAGGACCTCGCGATCCAGCACCCGCACGACCTGCTGGCGCTGCAGGCTGGCCATCAGGTCGATTTCTTCCGCGGCGATTCCCGCATGCTGCGCGACCGCATCGCGCGCGCGCTGCCGGCCTGGTCATCCGACGTGCCCGGCTACCATGCCGTGCTCGGCATGCACGCATTCGGGCTGGAGGAGATGGGCCAGTATGCCAAGGCCGAGCGGAGCGGGCGCGAAGCCGTCGAGCTCGAGCCGCGCGACAGCTGGGCACAGCACGCCGTCGCCCACGTGCTGGAGATGCAAGGCCGCCAGCGCGACGGCATCAACTGGATGCAGGGCAACACCGAGGGGTGGTCACGCGACAACTTCTTTGCCGTGCACAATTGGTGGCACCTTGCGCTCTATCATCTCGATCTCGGCGACGTCGACACGGTGCTGGCGCTGTTCGACGGCCCGATCTACGGGGCGCGCTCACGCGTGATCCTGGATATGGTCGACGCCTCCGCCATGCTGTGGCGGCTGCACTTGCGCGGCATCGACGTGGGCGACCGCTGGGAGGCGGTGGCGGACGCCTGGGAGCCGGTCGCCGAGCAGAGCATCTACGCGTTCAACGACGCCCACGCCATGATGGCCTTCGTCGGCGCCGGCCGGCCCGCCGCCGCCCAGCGGCTGCTCGCGGCGCAGGGCGAGGCGATGATGGCCGAGCACAGCGACAACGCGTCGTTCACGCGCGAGGTCGGCCATCCGGTCGCACTGGCGATCCAGGCGTTCGGCGAGGGCCGTTACGGCGAAACGGCACGGCAGCTGCGCGCGGTGCGCAACATCGCTCACCGCTTCGGCGGCAGCCACGCGCAGCGCGATGTGCTGGATCTCACCTTGATCGAGGCGGCATTGCGCTCCGGTCAACAAGCATTGGCGCAGGCGCTCTCCGCCGAGCGCGCCGCCGTCAAGCCGCACAGCCCGCTGGCACGGCTGTTCCTCGAGCGCGCCAGCGCCATGAAGCAGGCGGCGTGACGGTTTGCCGCGGTGCGTGCCACGGAACGACCCGAAACCCTCTGCGTCCGCGCTTCGCTCGGCCGGCTTTTCTCCAGCGGAAGAAGCCGGCGGGCGAAGCGCGGGCGCGGCAAGCTCATGAAGGATGAGAGCAGCATGAAACCGTCGGTCCGACAGGCAAAGCTGGCGAGCGCCGTCACACTTGAATACGCCGAACAGGGCGACCCGGCTGGCGTGCCGATCATCTTCCTGCACGGCGTCACTGATTTCATGGCGCTCGTTCGAGCTCTTGTTCGAGCGTCTGCCAGGCTCGTTCCGTGCCATCGCGCTGTCCCAACGTGGGCACGGCGGCTCCGACCGACCGGACCGCGGCTATCGGTGCAAGGATTTCGCCGACGACGTCGCCGCGTTCATGGACGCACTGGGGATCGAACGGGCCGTGATCGTCGGTCACTCCATGGGTACACAGGCCGCGCAACGCTTCGCCATCGATCATCCGGAGCGCACGCGTGCGCTCGTGCTGATCGGGGGATTTGCGACCATGCGCGGGCATGCTGCGATCGAGGAATTCTGGGCGAGCGAAGTCTCGCGCCTCGCCGATCCGGTCGATCCGGCGCTGGCTTTGGCGTTCCAACAGAGCACGCTGGCGCAGCCGATCCCGCCATCGTTCCTCGACATGGCGGTGGGCGAAAGCCTGAAGGTGCCCGCGCGGGTTTGGCGCGCGGCCTTCGCCGGCTTCCTGCATGACGACCTGACCCCCGAGCTCGGCCGCATCGCGGCGCCGACCTTGATCATCTGGGGCGACCAAGATGGCTGCTGCTCGCGCGCAATGCAAAACGCGCTTGTCTCCTGCATCCCGCAGCCGCAGCTGGTCGTCTATGCCGGCGCCGGGCACGCGACGCACTGGGAGGAGCCGCGCCGCGTCGCCGCCGATCTCATGACCTTCGTCAACGCGGCCGTGCCGGCACCAACCAAGTCGCGAGTGCCCGCCTGAGGCAGACAACTCGCGCCGTCGCCCCGCGCCACGCGTGGCTCTTTGCAGGTGGTCGGGCGAAATCGATCCGGGCAAAGCGTGGTCGGATGAGGAGGACGGCCCGGCCGCATCAGGCAGCTTGCGGCCACCGCGGGGCGCGAATTGAGGTCGAACAGCCGCCCTTAGTCAGCACCTCGAAATACGATATCATCCCGCTCAATCCAACGAGGGCTTCGTTGAACCGGCGTGAACAGGCAATGCCATACAGACCCAGGATTGATGCTTCGCCGGCGAATATCAACGACGGCTTCGGGCCCAGGCTTGATCGACGAATGGCGCTGGGGGCCGCCGTCGGCTGCGGCGTTGCCTTGTCGGGCCTCGCCCGGCCTACCGTGGCCGCACCTGGCCTGCGTACTCTTGCTTCACCCGAGCAGCTCAGCCCAGCCTACGACTACGTCATTATTGGTGCGGGTTCAGCAGGTTGCGTGTTGGCGCACCGGCTTGGGCAAGCCGGGCGCAGGGTGCTGCTGATCGAGGCCGGTGGCCCGGCGAAACTAGCCGCCATTGCGAACCCGCCGGATTGGCCCGAGCTTCAGGGCAGCCAAGTGGACTGGCGATATTCGACGACGCCACAACCGCGGCTCGATGGCCGTATCGTTCCGTATCCGCGCGGCAAAGTGCTGGGAGGCTCGAGCGCTATCAATGCGCTCGCCTATCAGCGTGGCCATCCGGCCGCGTACGACCGTTGGCCCCAGGGGTGGCGCCACTCGGACCTCCTGCCATACTTCAAGCGCGCCGAGACATTTTCCGGCGGCGCCAGCGCCTGGCATGGCGGCAATGGTCCTCTGCACGTGCTCTCGCTGGCGGATGTGACAGACCGCACTCCTGTGGCCGCGACGTTCATGAGGGCGGCGCAGGATATCGGCTTCCCGGCGACGCCTGATATTGGAGGGGCAAATCCCACCGGTGTCGGCTGGAACCAGCTCAGCATCAAAGGACACATCCGAGACGATGCCTCGACCGCCTACCTTGGAAGCATTGGCAGCGCGACCGTAGATCTGCTGGTCGGCACAGAGGTGCTCGGTCTGGCAATCGAGAGCGAACGGTGCGTCGGAGTGCGCATCGCGGAGCGTATCTTGCGGCCCGATATCGAGGTCTTGCTCTGCGCCGGGGCAATTGATTCGCCGCGCCTGTTGATGTTGTCGGGCATCGGCCCTGCTGACGACCTTCGATCTTTCGGCATCCCCATCGCAATCGATGTGCCGGACGTCGGCCGCCATCTCGAAGACCATCTGCTCGTTGCGGGCGTGGCCTACAAGGCGCGACGCGACGTACCCCGCTCTCATTACAACCACGCTGATGCTCTCCTCTACATGCCGCAAAGCGCCCCAGACGCGAGCCCAGAACTCCTTGTCATGTGCCTCTCGCTGCCGTTCGTCTTGCCTTCCGTAGGCCCGCTTGCTTCGCCGGCTTACGTCCTCGTGCCTTGCCTGATGAGGCCCCGCAGCCGAGGCAGCGTGCGACTCGCCTCCGACAACCCGCGTGCTTCAGCCCTCATCGATCCCAATTACCTATCGGAACCTGCGGATCTCAGCATTCTTGCAGAGGGCGTTGCTCTCGCCCGCGACATCGGTGCCGGCGCCGCCTTTGCCGAATGGCGGGCGGAGGAAATCTACCCGGGCCCCGGCTGGGCGAACATCGCCACTCGGCACGACTTCATTCGTCGTGCGGCGAATTCCTTCCACCATCCTGTCGGCACCTGCCGCATCGGGTCCGTCGTTGATGAAGCCCTGCGGGTTAAAGGCATTGCGGGTTTGCGGGTCATCGACGCCTCGGTGCTGCCAGGCCTTCCGGCCGCAATGGCCAACGCCGCCGTAACCGCAGTGGCCGAAAAGGCGAGCGACCTCGTGCTTGCAGGATAGAGACCGCGCGGGCTCGGACCACTTCAATTCGTTTCGGCCCGGCGCATCCTTGTCCCAAACGAACCAAGCATACACGGTCGTCCCGTTGCCCTTGGGATCAACGCCGCTCGGATAGAGCGGTTGAGCACGGGCCGGCTTGCGCTTGCTCCCTCTATTCCTCCCGATAGCCATACTCCGGCACGTTGCCGGAGTTGCCGTAGTACTTGTACGGCAGGAACTTGCCCGACATCGTGATCTTGACGCGGTCGCCCTTGGGATTGGGGAGCCGCTCGATCGCCATGTCGAAATCGATCGCCGACATGATGCCGTCGCCGAACTCCTCCTCGATCAGCGCCTTCCAGGCCGGGCCGTTGACCATCACCAGCTCGTAGAAACGATAGATCAACGGGTCGGTCGGCGGCATCGCGACGCCGGCGCCGCGCATCGGCACTTCGTTGAGCAGGGCGGTTTCCGCCTTGGAGAGCTCGAACAGGTCGGCAACCTTCTCGGCCTGCGGCCGCGTGAGCTTCATCTGGCCGAGCAGCGCACCAACGACGAGCACCGGCGCGTAGCCGCCGACCTCGTCGCAGATATGCTTCCAGCTCCACCCTTTCTCGCGCTTGATATCGAGGATCTTCTCGGTCAGGCCGGCACGGGTCATCGGTGTCTCCGTTGGCGTCGATGGTGTTGAGCCGTCTCAATGCATCTGCACCGCAGCGCGCGGGGCCGTCGCGTCCGGAAGCGAGCCGGGCGCTGCCACCACCAGGGCGCGCTCGCGAATTGCGGGCCGCACCACCGGCACGTGGCGCGGATCGAGCTGGCGGCCGACCGCGGTGAGGAACGTGCGGCTGCGCGTCACCAGGAAATCGATGATGTGGTTGCGGGTCGCATAGTAGAGCGGATGGCGGTGCACGTCGGTGCGTGTGCGTTCCTTCGGCAGCGGGTTCTCGACCACCTCGGCGATCACCGCATCCGGGCCGTTGGTCATCAGCACGATGCGGTCGGCGAGATAGATCGCCTCGTCAACGTCGTGGGTGATCATGAACACGGTCTGGTCGGTCGTGAGGCAGATCCGTCGCACCTCGTCCTGCAGGGTGCCGCGGGTGAGCGCATCCAGCGCCGAGAACGGCTCGTCCATCAGCATGATTTTCGGCTCGATCGAAAGCGCGCGAGCGATTCCGACGCGTTGCTTCATGCCGCCGGAAAGCTCCGAGGGGCGCTTGTGCTCCGCCCCCTTGAGGCCGACCAGGTCGATGAATTTCTGCGCCTGCTGGTTGACTTCGACGTGCGAACGCTTGCGCCATTTCGACGACACCGCATAGGCGACGTTGCCGAACACGGTGCGCCACGGCAACAGGGCGTGGCTCTGAAAGATGACGGCGCGGTCGAGGCTCGGGCCTTCGATCGCCTGGCCATCGACGATGACGGCACCCTCCGAGGGGACGTCGAGGCCGGCGAGGATGTTGAGCACGGTGGTCTTGCCGCAGCCCGAGTGTCCGATGACGCAGACGAATTCGCCGCGCCGCATCGACAGCCACAGCTCCCGAAATACCGTGGTCACCGCGCCGGCCGGTGCCGGGTAGCATTTGGCGATCCCTTCGATCGAGATGAATTTGTCCGGCATGCCGCTGCCCTGCACCCTCACCCTGAGGAGGGCGCGAGGCGCCCGTCTCGAAGGGCGAGGCCAAGGTCTCGTCGCATGCGCCTGCGGGGACGCAGGGGATCGCATCCTTCGAGACGCCGCCTTCGGCGGCTCCTCGGGATGAGGCGCGCGTGTTGCGGTTGCCCAGCCATGCGCTCGCTCATTCCGGGAAAGTGACCAGCCGGGTCGCGCGCGCGAGCAGCTGATCGAGCACCATGCCGGCCAAGCCGATGAGCAGGATCGCGACGATCACGTTGGTGATCGACAGGTTGTTCCACTCGTTCCACACGAAATAGCCGATGCCGGTGCCGCCGACCAACATCTCGGCGGCGACGATGACCAACCACGCGATGCCGATCGAGATCCGCATGCCGGTCAGGATCGTCGGCGCCGCCGCCGGCAGGATGATGGTGAAGGCGCGCCGCACGGTGCCGACCTCGAGCGTGCGCGCGACGTCGAGCCACTCCCTGCGCACCGAGGCCACGCCGAACGCGGTGTTGATCAGCATCGGCCACAGCGAGCAGATGAAGATCACGAAGATCGCCGAGAGACCTGAAATCCTTGATGGTGTAGAGCGCGAGCGGCATCCAGGCGAGCGGCGAGATCGGCTTGAGCACCTGGATGAATGGGTCGAGCGCGCGGCTCATCAGCGGGGACATTCCGATCAGGAAGCCGATCGGAAGCGCCACCGCGACCGCCAGCAGGTAGCCGGCGCCGACGCGCGCCATCGAATAGGCGAGCTGGATGCCGACGCCCTTGTCGTTCGGCCCGTTGTCGTAGAACGGCCGCCTGAGATGCCCCCAGATCGTCGCGCCGACGTCGAGCGGCCCCGGCATTGCGGACTTGCCCTGGGTCGCGGTGACGCCCATCAGCTTGGCGTATTCCGGATCCATCGGCGCGACCGGTGCAGTCCCGCGGGTGGCGATGTGCCAAACGAGCACGAAGGCGCAGAAAATCGCAACCGACACCACCGCGGCGCGCAGGGTGAGCGAGGCGCTCATGGCACGGTCACCCCCGCCGGGCACTGGAGGCGACGGGGAGGACCCCGACCGGGGAGGGTCGTCGAGCCGTGCCCGCCGGGCGGCGAGTGCCGGGTATCGCCGCGCGGACCGATGCTGGTCCGACCCTCGCCGTTCGGGGCCTTTCCCCGTTCGGGCAAACCATACCAACCGCGGCGCGCGGCGCGATCACGCGTCACACCGCGCGCTTGATGGCGAAGCTCTTGACGTACTCGTCCGGCCTCGCCGGATCGAAGGTCTTGCCCATCACCACGAAGCTCTTGCTGGTGGACGGCGGGGGGCTTAGGCCGACTTCCCGCATCAGCTTCGACGTCTCGGTGGCGAGGAACACCTGCCGGGCGACACCGGCGTAGTCGACTTCACCCTTGAGCTGCCCCCACCGTTTCATCTGGGTGAGGATCCAGATCGCGAACGATTCCCACGGGAACGGATCGAAATCGATGCGGTCCGGCACCTTGCGGATATTGCCGAGGCCGTCCGCGAAGGTGCCGGTCAGGACCTGCTCGACGACCGTCACCGGCTGATTGAGGTAGTTGGCGGGCGCGATCGCTTCGGCGATCTGCTTGCGGTTCTCGGGCCTGGTGGCAAACGCCGTGGCGTCGATGATCGCCTTGAGCAATGCCGCGTAGGTGTTGGGCATCTGCGTCACGAATTCGCGCGAAGCGGCAAATGCGCAGCACGGATGCCGGTCCCAGATATCCTTCGAGAGCACGTGGATGAACCCGACCCCGTCATAGACCGCGCGCTGGTTGACGGGGTCGGGCGCCAGGAACCCATCGATGTTGTCGGCCCGCAGGTTGGCGACCATTTCGGGTGGCGGAACGCTGCGGATCTGGATATCGGCGTCGGGATCGATGCCGTGCTCGGCGACGTAGTAACGCAGCAGATAGTTGTGCATCGAATAGTCGAACGGCACGGCGAACTTGAAGCCCTTCCAGGACTTGGGGTCGCGCCGATCCTTGTGCTTCACCGCCAGCGTGATCGCCTGGCCGTTGATGTTCTCGACCGCCGGCATCGTGTACGGAATCGGTGTCGAGCCGGCGCCGAGCGTGATCGCGAGCGGCATCGGCGAGAGCATGTGGGCGGCGTCGTATTCCTTGTTAAGCGTCTTGTCGCGAATGACCGCCCAGCCGGCGGTCTTGATCACCTCCACATTGAGACCGTGCTTGGCGTAGAAGCCCATCGGATGGGCCATGATGATCGGCGTCGCGCAGGTGATCGGGATGAAGCCGACCTTGAGGTCCTTCTTCTCGATCGCCCCCATGGTTTGGGCGAACGCCTCGACGGCGGCCCCGAGCGGGAAGAAGTGCGAGAGCGCGGCAAGCGCGGTCGAGGCGCCGACCGACTGCAGGAAGGCGCGGCGCGCCCGGTCGCGCGGGAACATCGCGCGCATGACCGCCGAGGTGACCACGCCTCGGTAGCGTTCTTCGTCGCTCTCCACGGCCGCGCATTGCAGCGCAAGCGCCGCGTCACGGTCGTGTTCGGCGGGGCTGAGATGCCGCCCGCAGGCGCAGCCGGCACGCAGCCGACGGTTGGGGTCGAAGGGGTCGTCGAACGCCGACATTGCCAATGCGCTCCGTCGCTGGCCGGCAGCGATCACGGCCTGCTGGTGCGCCCGGTGTTGCAACCGCCATGCCAGCCGGCCGCAGCCCTCTAAGCCCGTTTAGCGAGCCGAGCCGGCGGACAATGTGCGGAGAATTGCGGCAGAGCGCCCGCCAATTGGGCAACCGGTCGCAGGGGCAGCTCTGCGGGACGCAACGATAGGTCCTGCGATATGATGCCGGCTCAACGCCGCCGAGGGCCCGAAAACAGATGACCGATAGCATCATGTACCATGACGGCAACCGCCGCCTGCAGGATCAATTCGACAGCCGGCGGATCTCCGATCGGCTGGAGCAGAAGCTCACCCGCACCGCCTTCACCGACGACGACAAGACTTTCATCGAGAGCGCGCTCTACTTCTTCCTGGCGACCGCAGACGCGGCGGGACGCCCGGATTGCTCATTCAAAGGCGGCACGCCGGGCTTCGTTCGCGTGACCGGCCCGTCCGAGCTGGCGTTCCCCGACTACGACGGCAACGGAATGTTCAAGAGCCTCGGCAACCTCCTGGTCAATCCGCAGATCGGGATGCTGTTCATCGACATGCACGAGCGGCCGCGGCGGCTACGCGTCAACGGCACCGCGACGGTCAGCCGCGACGACCCGCTGCTCGGCCAGACAGTCGGCGCGCAGATGATCGTACGGGTCGCGGCCCGCGCCATCTTTCCCAATTGCCCGCGCTATATCCCGAAGCTGCAGCTCGCCGAGCCATCGGCCTACGCACCCCGCCCCGCGTACGAGCCGCCCGAGCCGGCCTGGAAGGGGTTCGACGCGTTCAAGGACGTGATCCACCCGCGCCAGCCGACCTGGAAGGGTGAGACGAAGGCCGAATGATTCGAGCGCTGTCGCCTGGCGATTGCCGCTTGGCAGTGCGACCAGCACGAGCGGCGAAGCAATATGCAGGATCGCACCTTCGTCCTTTGTCTTGTCGCTCCTCCGCTCGCCGTGACCACAAAGGTCAGGCGAATCGAAACTGATCGGCGCTACTTCGCGATCTCGCCGACGACCACGCGGTTCGGGGGACTGACGATCACGATCTTGTCGGCAAGTTTGGCGAACTTATAGCCCTTCAAGGCGGGCGCCTGCTCGGTCACATTCTCCGGTAGATCATGGATTGCGACGTCGGCCGGCAACTCGGTCGCCGGTCCGACCGCGGCAACTCCCGCGTCCGGCTCGGACGATGCAGCCAGGCTGTCGCGCAGCATGCGCGCCTGGTCGGCCGTGAGCGGCAGACGCCCCATGATCGGGATCTTGTCGCGCGCGTCGTTCTCCGCCGAGAACTTTGCCGGCATGGTCTCCCCGGTCGCACCGATCGGACGTGTTCGATCCCGCGCCGGTATTGAGGTCCGGGCTGGTGCTGCCGGTGTTGGTTCTTTCGGTCGCGCCGGCAAGCGTGACGCCTCCCAAGAGCGCAAGCGCAATCACGCCGTGGCGAAGGGAGCTGCGCATGGGCGCCTCCTTTTGCTGTTTGCGGACGAAAGGAGAACGCCCGGCGGGCGGAGACGTTGCCAGTTGGCGGCCAAGAAAGTCGGCGCGCTCGTAGGGCCAGCATAAGCGCGGCAGGGTCGAGCGGAAGTGCCGCCAGCGGACGCCAGCCCGCAACCGAAAGGTCAACAAGTTCAGGCGCTTGAGTTGTCGCCCGTCTGGATATGGCTGACGATTGGTTGCCAAGCCCCGGAACGGTTAAGCGAAGGCAAACCATCCGCGGGTTTATTTCTAGCAAGAAACAGATGTCGACAAATGGCGGAAACAGGTTCGCGCTATCAACGGGGCAAGCAAACGAACAACCGAAAGCAACCCAGATGTCTATGCTGCCTCTTGTAAGTGCCTTGCTCGCGGCCGTGATCGCGGCCGTGATCATTCTCTGGAAGGCGGGCGCCAGCGTCCCGCGCTAACACGCGGTGAAACTTCTCGCCGCTTTGTGCGTAATCATGTGCGGAAAGTCGGGGTTTCGCTCGTGCATCTCGCTCAAGCCCTCATCGTTGTGAAAGCGCGCGCGGTGATTGCCGCCTGCAAGACCGGAACCGACCGCGATCACGAGGTCGGCCGACTGGACGGCAGCGTTGAGGATATCAATACCTTTATCGCGCAAAGTTGCAGCGACAGCTGAGGGGGCGACGATGGCGGACCAAGCGGGACTGAAACTCATCGGCTGGCTGCTTGGCAGCCTCACCGCCGCCGTCATGCTGATCGCGGCGCTGCTGGTACACGATGCGGTGGCCAATCCCAACGCCGCGCTGGCCCCGCCGACGACCACCATCACCCAGTAGTTACAAGCTTTTCTCCGCTACGCGGACAACCGTAGCGGTTTGCCGCAAACGTTTCCAAAAAAAGCGGTGCTTTTCGACATCAACTTTCCGGTTCTGCAACGCGCCGGCGTTAACCTGCTCGCCCTTCGAGGCGACGAAACAATCTGGCGCCAGGACGAAACGCGACAATGGTCTCGACGAAAAGCGGCCGAAACGCGCGCGCGCTAAGAAGCGCGTTAACCAAACGGCCGCCAGGCGACGCAGGGCCAATTCGATGACCAAGCTCAGCCCCCGCTACTTCATCCTGCCGCTGATCGCGCTGGTGGTGATCGGCTCGCTTCCCGCGCCTGCCGACAGCGGCCGCGCCGCGCGCAACAGCGGTTGCGGGCCGGCACTCGCAAGCATCACCGACCCCGCGCTACGGGCGACCTTCGACCGGTTCGAACGCAACCAGTCTGCGGCTGCCGCCAAGATTTGCGCCGTCTACCGCAACAGCATGGAGAGTGCCCGCTGAGGCGCAACTCCGGCGCGGAACGCGCTTCCAGGCTTCATCGGGGCCTCCTATCGGCCCACGCCTTACCCGGATCGTATGCCCACGATCCGGGTCTTTCTTTTGCAAGGCACGACGGAAGCATCGTCAGCGACGATGCCTGCGGTCCTGATTGGTCGTGTTCTGCTTGATGTTGGCCTGCTCGCCTTGCTCCTCGACGTTTTCCGGCACCTGCTCGTCGGGCACGGTGTTCTTGGAGACTTTGGGGGCGGCGCCCGGTCCCTTCGGGCTTCGATTCGCAGGCGGCACGGGCGGCATCTGGCTCGGCATGACGGTCTCCCGGTTGCGGAGATCAACCCCGGGGTCGCCGGACCGGTTCCCATTGAGCGAATAGCGAATAGCGAATAGCGAGTAGTGAGTGGGGCGTCCGGGACGCCTGCTTCGCAATTCACTATTCACTATTCACTATTCACTATCTCGCTATTCGCTATTCGCTATTCGCCACTCACAGATGCCGCAACCAGCCATCGACCGCGACCGCATCGAGGCGACCGATCGGTTGATTCGGCCGCATATCCGTCGCACGCCGGTCATCGCCGCCAACGGGTCCGACTTCGGCCTCGCGCCGATGCGGCTCTCCTTCAAGCTCGAGCTTTTCCAGCACGCCGGATCGTTCAAGACGCGCGGAGCATTCGCCAACCTGCTGATGCGGCCGGTTCCGCCGGCGGGCGTGGCCGCGGCCTCCGGCGGCAATCACGGGGCGGCGGTCGCCTATGCGGCGATGAGGCTCGGCGTGCCGGCCCGGATCTTCGTGCCGACCATCTCCTCGCCCGCCAAGGTCGCGCGCATCCGCGCCTACGGCGCCGACCTGGTGCTGGAGGGCGAACGCTATGACGATGCGCTGGCGGCCAGCGAGGGGTGGGTCTCGGCGCTCCGGCGCGCTGAAGGTGCATGCCTTCGACCAGACCGAGACGCTGCTCGGCCAGGGCACCCTCGGCACCGAGCTCGAGGCGCAGGCGCCCGAACTCGACAGCCTGCTGGTTGCGGTCGGGGGCGGCGGCCTCATCGGCGGCATCGCGGCCTGGTACGGCGGCCGCATCAACGTCGTCGGGGTGGAGCCGGAAGCCGCCCCCACGCTGTCGAACGCGCTCGCCGCCGGCCGGCCGATCGACGCGGAAGCCGGCGGCATCGCGGCCGATTCGCTTGCCCCGCGGCGCGTCGGCGAGCGGATGTTCCCGATCGCGCAGCGCCACGTCGCTCGTGTCGTGTTGGTCTCCGACGATGCCATCCGCGCGGCGCAAGAGGCGCTCTGGAACACGCTCAGGGTCGTCGCCGAGCCGGGCGGAGCCGCCGCATTCGCGGCGATCCTATCGGGGCGTTACGCGCCACGGCCGGACGAACGCGTGGGCGTTCTGATCAGCGGCGGCAATACGGTGGCGGTGGATTTCGGGCGGTGAGCGATTGGCGAATAGCGAACGGCGAATAGTGAGTAGCGAATAGTGAGTAGTGAGTAGTGAGTAGTGAGTAGTGAGTAGTGAGTACGGCGTCCGGGCACGTGCTTCGCTCTTCGCTCTTCACTATTCGCTATTCGCTATTCGCTATTCGCTATTCGCCATCTCGCCATTCGCTATTCACTATTCGCGACTCACTCGCGCCTTTGGGCGGCGCAGATGCTCGTCGAGGCGGGGCATCAGCTCGACAAAGTTGCATGGCCGGTAGCGGTAGTCGAGCTGGTGCACGAGGATCTCGTCCCAGGCGTCGCGACAGGCACCGGGCGATCCCGGAAGACAGAAGATGTAGGTCGCGCCGGCAACCCCTGCGGTCGCGCGCGACTGGATGGTCGACGACCCGATCTTGGCGGCGCTGATCATATGGAAGAAGGCCGAGAAACCGTCCATGCGCTTCTCGAACAGCGGCTCGACCGCTTCCGGCGTCACGTCGCGGCCGGTGAACCCGGTGCCCCCGGTAGTGATAATGACGTCGACCCCCCGATCGGCGATCCAGGCTCTGACGCGCGCCCGGATCGCCTCGACCTCGTCCGCCACGATGGCGCGGTCGGCGAGCGCGTGGCCGGCCGCCTCGATGCGGCTTGCCAACGTGGCGCCCGACTTGTCGTCTGCAAGCGCGCGGCTGTCCGACACAGTAAGCACCGCGATCTTGAGCGGCACGAAGGCGCGGCTGTCGTCGAGCCCCGGCATCGCGCGGCTTTAGACTTCGGCGCCCTTGAACGTGTTGCAGGCCGAGATCGAGCCGCTCTTGAACCCGGTCATGAACCAGCGCTTGCGCTGCTCCGAGGTGCCATGCGTGAAGCTTTCCGGCACGACCGTGCCCTGGCTCTGCTTCTGCAGACGATCGTCGCCGATCGCGGCCGCGGTCCGCAGCGCGGCGTCGATGTCGCTCTGATCGATCGTCCGCCATTTCTGGTTCGAGTGATTGGCCCACAGGCCGGCGAAGCAGTCGGCCTGCAGCTCGACCCGGACCTGCAGCGCATTGGCCTCGGCCTTGCTCATGCCGCGTTGCATCTGCTGCACCTGGGGCAGGATGCCGAGCAGGTTCTGCACGTGATGCCCGACCTCGTGCGCGATCACGTATGCTTGCGCGAACCGGCAGGCGCGGCTGCCCACGTCGCAGCCGCGGAAGCGCGTCTCGAGGTCGCGGAAGAACGAGGTGTCGAGGTAGATCTTCTGGTCGTTCGGGCAGTAGAACGGCCCCATGGCGGCGACCGCGCGGCCGCAGGCGGAATCCCAGCGGCCGGGGAACACCACCAGATGCGGCTCGACGTAGCGCTTGCCGGCCTTCTCGAATATCTCCTTCCAGCGATCCTCGGTATCGCCGAGCACGGCGCGCATGAAGCGCCCGACCTCGTCGCTCGGCGCGTTGCGCGGCGCAGTGCGCGGCGGCGGCGGCGATTGCTGGTAGTGCGAGGATCCCCCGCCCTGCAGAACCTCGACACCGCTGATCAAGAGCCGCGGATCGATTCCCAATGCCCAGCCGAGCAGGCCGAGCACCACCACGGTGCCGATGCCCAAACCGCCGGCGCCGCCCGGCAGGCCAAAGCCTCCGCCGCCCCCGCCCGGGAACTCGCCGCGGTAGTCCTCGACGTTCTAGACTCTGGCGGAAATCCTCCCACTGCATCCGTTGCTCCCGCTCGGCCTCGCGTGCCGCCGATTTTCGCCGACTGCGCCAGCCGAGTCCATGCAGTCGTTAAGTTTGGGTAACTGCCAAGGCTCCCGGCTAACAGATAATAACGCTCGGCAATTGCTGCAGATTTAAGTCGTTCTTTACCTTGGCGGCGCAGGATGCGGGCTGTCGGTTGTAGGTCTCGCGTCTCCGGCCGCGTCCCCTTGAGTTAGTCAGAGTTCCTGCGTCATGGGTGTGTCGCGTCGCGGGGCGTCCGCTAGGGCGCCCCGCTTGATTCCCGCGCCGGCGGTGGCCGGTCGCATCCTGCTCGGCGATTGCGTCGTCGAGATGTCGCGCCTGCCGGCCGCCAGCGTCGATCTGGTATTCGCCGATCCGCCCTACAATCTGCAGCTCAAGAATTCGCTCAAGCGCCCGGACGACTCCGACGTCGATGCCGTCGACGACGCTTGGGACAAGTTCGCGAGCTTCGCGCATTACGATGGGTTCACCCGCGCCTGGCTGATCGCATGCCGGCGGCTGATGAAGCCCACGGCGACGCTGTGGGTGATTGGTTCCTATCACAATATCTTCCGCGTCGGCACGATCCTGCAGGACCTCGGCTTCTGGATCCTCAACGACGTGGTGTGGCGCAAGCTCAATCCGATGCCCAACTTCCGCGGGCGGCGCTTCACCAACGCGCATGAGACGCTGATCTGGGCGGCGCGCGAGCCGAGTGCCAAGTACACGTTCAACTACGACGCGCTCAAAGCCGGCAACGACGATGTACAGGCGCGCTCCGACTGGACGCTGCCGCTGTGCACCGGCGAAGAGCGGCTGAAGAACGGCACTGGGAAAAAGATGCATCCCACACAGAAGCCGGAGGCGTTGCTCGCGCGCGTGCTGCTGGCCTCGTCGCGGGCCGGCGACGTGGTGCTCGACCCGTTCTTCGGCACCGGGACGACCGGCGCGGTGGCGAAGCGGCTGCGCCGAAGCTTCATCGGGATCGAGCGCGACAGAGAGTATGCGGCGGCGGCCGAGGCGCGCCTGGCAACGGTCGAACCGTTGCCGGAAGCCTCGCTGGCGTCGTTCGTGACCGCGCGCGAAGCCCCGCGGGTCGCGTTCGCGGCGCTGGTCGAGCGCGGCCTGGTGAGCGCCGGCGCGCGCCTGGTCGACGCCAAACGCCGGCACGCCGCCCTGGTGCGCGCCGATGGCGCGATCACGCTCGGCACGACCGTCGGCTCGATCCACCGGGTCGGCGCGCTGGCGCAAGGCCTCGACGCCTGCAACGGCTGGGCGTTCTGGCACGTCGAGACCCCGCAGGGGCTGACCTCGATCGACGCGCTGCGCGCCCAGGTGCGCGCCGAGATGGGCGCTTAAACGGCCGCTGGCGCGTCTGCTTTGCATTCAGTAAAGGCGACGCCTACGAAGTCGAGATCGTGGACTATCATAAAGGGTGAGAAATGGCTCCCATTGCGCATCCAGGCCGGCTGCTGCGACGAGAGATCGCGGCCCGCGGTCTCAGCGCCAATCGGCTCGCGCTCGACCTTGGTGTGCCGTCCGGCCGCATCACCGACATCGTCAGCGGCCGGCGCTCCATCACGGCGGACACCGCCGTGCGGCTTGGCCGCTACTTTGGCAATCGGCCGCAATTCTGGATCGACTTGCAAGGTCAGTACGACATAGCGGTCGTCGAGCAAGAGCGTGGTCACGAGATCGCTAAACGCGTTAGGCCTCCCAATGCCGCCTGATCGTTGCCTGCCGCCGCTATCTGGTCGACGCCAAACGCCGGGGCGCCGCGCTGGTGCGCGCCGACGGCGCGATCACGCTCGGGCAACCGTCGGCTCGATCCACCGGGTCGGCGCATTGGCGCAAGGCCTCGACGCCTGCAACGGCTGGGCGTTCTGGCACGTCGAGACCCCGCAGGGGTTGACCTCGATCGACGCGCTTCGTGCCCAGGTGGGCGCCGAGATGGGGCATTGCCGCTGAATAGCGTTCGCCCCCTTCCGCCCTTATGCCGCTCGGGATCGCTTGACTATTCGTCCATTCGTCACGCGATAGCGGCCGACAGAAATCGCGTGAGCAGCCTTGCGCGCCAAGGCAACATCATAGGCATGCTGCAGCCCCAATAGCGTCTCCATATCGACCCCGAAGGCTTTCTCGAAACGAACGGCCATCTCGGGTGAGAGTGCGACACGCTGGTTCAGGAGATTCGAGATCGCGGGCCGGCTGACGCCCAATACCTTCGCGGCCTGCGTAACGGTGAGCCCAAGCGGGTCGATCACCTGCCTGCGAAGCACGCCGCCAGGATGGGGTGGGTTCTTCATCATCTACCTGTCCTCAATGATAGTCGAGCAAGTCGATGTCAAAGACTTCGCGCGGGCCGCTCAGCCGCCCGCCACGCCCTGCGTGTTGACGAACAGCGAATAGATCGAATGGCTCGCCGCCATGAACAGGCGGTTGCGGTAGCGGCCGCCGAAGCAGACGTTGGCGCAGCGCTCCGGCAGCGCGATGAAGCCGATCGGCTTGCCGTTCGGATCGAACACCTTGACCCCGTCGAGTCCGGGGCGGCCCATGCCCCAGCCGCACCATAGATTGCCGTCGACATCGACCCGGAAGCCGTCCGGAGCCTCCTCCTGGTCGCAGTTGATGAAGATGCGCCCGTTCGCAAGCTTGGTTCCGCCGTCGATCAGGTCGAAGGCGTAGATCGCGCGCCCTTCGGCCGCGCTCTCGACCACGTAGAGCCTGGTCTCGTCGGGCGAGAAGGCAAGCCCGTTCGGCCGCTTGACGAGGCCGCTCGTCACCACGGTCGCGCGCCCGCTGTCGGGCTCGAGGCGGTACACGTCGAACGGCAATTCCACCTCCGCCTTGATGCCGAGGTAGTTGCCCGCTATCCCCGACGGCGGGTCGGTGAACCAGATGGTGTGGTCGGACTTGACCACCACGTCGTTGGTGCCGTTGAGCCGCTTGCCGTCGAAGCGGTCGATCAGCACCGTGATCGCGCCGTCGGTTTCGGTGCGGGTGAGCCGCCGGCCGCTGTGCTCGCAGGTGATGAGCCGCCCCTGGCGATCGCGCGTGTTGCCGTTGGCGTGGTTCGACGGCTTGCGGTAGACGCTGACGCCGCCGGTCTCCTCGTCCCAGCGCATGATGCGGTTGTTCGGGATATCGCTCCACAGCAGGCAGCGCGCATCGCCGAAATAGACCGCGCCCTCGTTGAAGCGACAGCCGCCGGCGAGCCGCTCGACGCCGGCGTGAAAGAACCGATACTTGTCGAACGAGGGATCGAGGCTCTGCACCGCCGGGTCGGGATAGCGCTCGCTCGGCCGCCAGCCGCCGCCCGCGGCGGCGACGCCCCCCTCCGGCGCATCGCGCTCCGATGTCGTCATGGCGTCCGGGCTCACCGCACCGCGAACGGCGCGTGATAGGGGCGGCCGAACGGCACGCCCGCCGCCACCGTCTGCACCGGCTTGAGATGGGCTTGGCCGTTGCGGGTGTTGTTGCGGGTGTCGACGAAAGACACCGGGCCTTGCACCAGCTCCATGATCGCGACGTCGCCCGGCGCGCCGACCTGCAGCGTGCCGAGTTTCGGGGCGCGGCTGATGACCTTGGCGGGGGTGACGGTCGCCATGGTGACGACCTGTTCCAGGGTGAAGCCGAGCCCCATGAATTTGCTCATCACCCAGGTCAGGCACGGCATGCCCGGCGTGTTGCCGGAGAACACGTGGATGTCGGACGAGATGGTGTCGGGCGGCGCCCCTTGCGCGATCGCAGCTTCCGCCACCGTATAGTCGAAGCTGCCGCCCCCGTGGCCGACGTCGAAGAGGACGCCGCGCTGCTTGGCGGCAAGCGCAGCCGGCAGCTCCCGCCCGTCCTGTACGATATTGGTGAAGGCCCCGCCCAGATTGGGCGCCCCGGCGTAGCAATGCGTGAGGATGTCGCCCGGCCGCAGCAGGTCGAGGATCTGCGACATCGGCTCGCGGGTCTCGACCCCGCCGATGTGGCACATCACCTTGGCGCCGGTGCCCGCCTGCTCGCACGCGGCGATTGCGCGCCGCAGCGGCTCGAGCCCGTGCTTGGCGATCACGTTCTCGGACATACGCACCTTGATTCCGAGCACCATGTCGGCGTTCTCGGCCACGGCTCTGGCGGCCGCATCGGTCTGCGCGAAATCGATGTTGTAGAGCTCCGGCACCGGAAAGCCGCCCAGCCCGATATTGGCGATGTGCACGAAAGCGTAGAGGCGGGTGCGGGAGTGGCCGGCGACATAGCGCCGGAAGGCGGCAAAATTGTTCGCTCCAGCATCGCCCGCCGACACGCAGGTGGTGGTGCACTGGTGCGCCACCAGCTCGTCGGCCGGGATTCCGACCGCGGACCCACACGGGAACACATGGCAGTGGAGATCGATCAGTCCCGGTGTCACCAGCTTGCCGGAGGCATCGAGCACCCGCTGCGCCCGGGCCGCCGGGATCTCGCCCTCGACCGCCGCGATGAGGCCGAAGCGCATCCCGATGTCGCGCTTGCCCCGCAGCGACTGACTGGGGTCGAGCACATCGCCGCCCTTGATCACGAGATCGAACTTGTCGTTCGGCGCCATGGCGGCGCGCGCCGGAGCGCCGGCGGCCGCCGCGAGCGCGCATGAGGCGGCGGTGGCGAGAAAATCGCGACGCGTAGCGGACATGAGGAGCCTCCGAGCGGTCGTGCGCTTCGACGCGGGGCGCGGGTCAACCTCTGGCACGCGACCGTAGGGGCGCTCCAAAGGGTCGCCCCTACCATCGTCAATACGGCAAGCCGTGCGTGTCAACGCGCCGCCACCGTCATGATTTCCACCTTGTAGCCGGGCGCGGCGAGCTTCGCCTCCACGGTCGCCCGCGCCGGCGTGTTGCCGGGCGACACCCAGGCGTCCCACACGGCGTTCATCTCGTTGAAGGTCGCCATGTCGGTGAGCCAGATGTTCGCCGACAACAGCTTCGACTTGTCGGTGCCCGCCTGCGCCAGGTAGCTGTCGATGGTGGCAAGGATTTCGCGGGTCTGCTCGGTGACGCTGTTGCCGGCATTCTCGCGCGCCACGATGCCGGCGAGATAAACGGTGCTGCCGTGAATCACGATCTGGCTCATGCGCGGGCCGACCTCGTGCCGTTGGACGCTCATCTTCAACTCTCCCTGTTGTTTGGAATCGTAGTACGTGGCGGACCTTCAACCGCAGCCATCAGCGGCGCAATCGCTCACCCGCCTTTGACGCCCTGGGTATTGACGTAGAGCGAATAGACCGAGTGGCTCGCCGCCATGAACAGCCGGTTGCGCTTGACGCCGCCGAACGAGACGTTGGCGCAGCGCTCCGGCAGCACGATCTTGCCGATCCGCTTGCCGGCGGCGTCGAAAATCATCACGCCGTCGTGCGGATCGCCCATGCCCCAGCCGCACCACAGATTGCCGTCGACATCGACCCGGAAACCGTCTGGCGTCTCGCCCGGCTGGGCGGTGATGAACGGCCGCTTGTTGGCGAGCCTGGTGCCGTTGTCGACGACGTCGAAGGCGTGGATCACGCGCGGCGTGACCGCCGCCTCGACGACGTAGAGCTTGGTCTCGTCGGGCGAGAAGGCGAGCCCGTTCGGGCGGTTGATGTCGCCGGTCACCACCGTGATCTGCCCGCTGCGGCCGTCCACGCGATAGACGTTGGTCGGCAGCTCGGGGGTGGCGGTATGGCCCTCATAGTTGCCGAGGATGCCGAACGGCGGATCGGTGAACCAGATCGAACTCGTCGGACTTCACCACGATGTCGTTCGGCGAGTTGAGCGGCTTGCCGTCGAACTTGTCCGCGATGGTGATGATGGTGCCGTCATGCTCGGTGCGCGAGACCCGGCGCGTATCGTGCTCGCAGGTCAGCAGCCGGCCTTGGCGGTCGCGGGTATTGCCGTTGGCGAAATTCGAAGGCTTGCGGAAGATGCTCACGCGCCCGGTCTCCTCGTCCCAGCGCATGATCCGGTTGTTGGGGATGTCGCTCCACACGAGATAGCGGCCGTCGCCGAACCAGGCCGGCCCCTCGCACCAGCGCATGCCATGCGCGATGCGCTCGACGCTCGCGAGTGCCAGGCGGTATTTCGCAAAGCTCGGATCGAGTATCTGCACCGACGGGTCGGGATAGCGCAGGCTCGGCTCCCAGGCCGCGAACGCGCGCGGCGCCGCCGCAACTGCCGCGGCGCCGCCGGCCGCGATCACGAAATGACGTCTCGAAACATGCATGTGGACTCTCCCCTGTGCGGCAGCGGCGCGGGCGGCCGCTCCCGGCCATGATGCTAGCCGAACGGCGAATAGTGAATAGCGAATCGTAAATAGTGGTGATGTGCGGGGCGTGGCAGCACGTTGCTATTCGCTATTCGCTATTCGCCATTCGCTATTCGCCACGGCGCAGCGCATGCGCGATCACCTTGCGCATCAGGCTGGGGAAGGCCTCGTCGGCAAGGTCGCCGAGCGCCAGCCAGCGCGCGTCGGCCGGCGCCGGCGTTGAGCGCGGTACCTCGGCCGCATAGACGACAAGCTCCAGCGGAAAGTGCGTGAAGGTGTGGGTGACGGTGCCCGGCAGCCGGCGCCAGCTCGCGCGCAGCGGCGCCCCGGCAAGCGCGCGACGGCCAGCGTCGAAACCGTGCGTCCACGCGCTGGTCGGCACTTCGGTCATGCCACCGAGCAGGCCGCTGGCCGGACGCGTGCGCACCAATACGAATCCGTCCGCGCGGGTGACCCAGAAGGCAGCGCCGGCGCGGAGCTTCGCGGCGCGTTTCGGCGCGCGGCGCGGAAGGCTCTCGGGGTCGCGACGCCGGCCGGCGCACGGCTCGCGCCACGGGCAGATGACGCAGGCCGGCTTCCTGGGTGTGCAAATGGTGGCGCCGAGATCCATCATGGCTTGCGCGAAGTCGCCGCTGCGCGCGGCCGGCATCAACGTCTCGGCAAGGCGACGCACGACCGGTTTAGCCTGCTGCCGTTCTTCCTCGATCGCATAGAGGCGCGCGATCACCCGTTCGACATTGCCGTCGATCGCGGCCGCGCGCCGGCCAAAGGCGATCGCCGCGATGGCGGCGGCCGTATAGGCCCCGATGCCCGGCAAGGCGCGCAGCTCGTCCACCTCGGCGGGGAAACATCCGCCATGGCGCGTCGCCACCGTTCGCGCGCAGGCATGCAGATTGCGCGCCCGCGCATAGTAGCCGAGCCCCGCCCAAGCCTTGAGCACATCCTCGAGCGGTGCGGCGGCAAGCACCGCGACCGTCGGCCAGCGCGCGACGAAGTCCCGAAAATACGGCTCGACTGCCCGCACCGTGGTCTGCTGCAGCATGATCTCGGAGAGCCAGACGCGGTACGGGTCGACCGCTTCCCCGGCGCCCGCCCGCCAGGGCAGGCGGCGGCGATGCCGGTCGTACCAGGCCAGCAGCGCCGCCGGGTCGGGCTCGACCTGCGCGGCCGTAGGCGCGATGGGCCCCGTCCGGCGATGCGGGGTTGCCGAACTCGACAGCCTTGGATACCGCTGCCGTGGCGCGCTTCCGCCGCCCCTGCTCGCCTGCTACCGTCATGCTGCAGCACTGGCAGAGCGGCCCGCGATGAACAAGCGCAAGAAGACTTATCCACGGCCGTTGGCCGATTTCGTCGGCACCTGCCTCGGCGACCTGTTCGCGCGCCAGGGTTTCGCGTCGGGCGAGCTCGTCACCCATTGGCCGGAGATCGTGGGCGTGGAGATCGCCACCCACGCCGAGCCGCTCAGGCTGCAATGGCCACGCGCCGGCGAGGCCGACGGCTCGGAGCCGGCGACCTTGGTGCTGCGCGCCGAAGGCCCGGCCGCAATCGAGATCCAGCACCTGGCGCCGGTCATTCTCGAGCGGGTCAACCGCTTTCTCGGCTGGCGCGCAGTGGCCCGCATCGCGCTCCGGCAGGCGCCGCTGGCGCGGCGCCGCGCCCGGCCGGCGCCGCCGCCGCCCGATGTCGAGGCCGCCGCGCGGATTGCGGCCGGCTTAGGAGATATCGGCGACCCCGATCTGCGCGCGGCGCTCGCCCGCCTGGGCGCCGCCGTCAATAAGAGTTGACGGCGCCGGCCCCCTGGCGGGGGGCGTCCGTCATTGCCACATCCGCGCTTTCGGGATAGCCAGCAGGGGCTCCTACGCAGTTTGAGGATCGAGCCGTGAGCATTACCCGCCGCGAATTCTTGCAAGGCACCGCAGCCCTGACGCTGGCGGCCGCCGTCCTCTCCACCGGCAGCCGGCAGCCCGCCCACGCGCAGACCCCCTCCCAGCAGGACCTGATGGCGCCGAGCTCGCTGCCCGACCAGGCACAGGGCTCGCCCGGTGCGCCGGTGACCCTCATCGAATACGCCTCGATGACCTGCAGCCATTGCGCGACGTTCCACACCACGACCTATCCGGAGCTCAAGTCGCGCTACATCGACACCGGCAAGGTGCGCTACATCCTGCGCGAGTTTCCGCTCGATCCGCTGGCGGCCGGCGCCTTCATGCTGGCGCGCTGCGCCGGCGACGGGAAGTATTTCACCCTGGTCGACACGCTGTTCCGCGAGCAGAAGGACTGGGCATTCGCCCAGAACCCGATACCGCCCCTGCTCAAGATCGCGAAGGGCAACGGCTTCACCGAGCAGAGCTTCGAGCAGTGCCTGTCGAATCAGAAGCTGCTCGATGGCCTCGACGAGGTGCGCCAGCGCGCGCAAACGAAGTTCGGCGTGAACTCGACCCCGACCTTCTTCGTCAACGGCAAGATCGTCCGCGGCACCATGT
Organism: uncultured Alphaproteobacteria bacterium; assembly: GCA_963788095.1. Taxonomy (GTDB): domain Bacteria; phylum Pseudomonadota; class Alphaproteobacteria; order Rhizobiales; family Xanthobacteraceae; genus CAVTXS01. Next base: position 58,488 of record CAWBFP010000011.1, read on the forward strand.
CGATCCAGGAGCTCGAGAAGCAGATGCAACCCTTCCTTAAGGGGTCGTGACGCACTCTGCCTTGGTTTGCCGCAAATCCGTCCCGGGACCGGAATCGGGCCTCCGCAACGATCTCCATCGATCGGCTGTTGCGGTCGGCCTTGCGTTGATTCATTTTCCCCGCCGATGCGGGACCTGCAGGTGATTCGCGCCGGGGGCGGCTGCCAGACGGTGCGCGGAACCTAATTCCTCCTGTGCCCCGACATCACGTCCGAGGGGGCCCGCGCATGAAGCTCACCCGTCTCCGCCTGATCGGATTCAAATCGTTCGTCGAGCCGTCGGACGTGCACATCGAGCCGGGGCTCACCGGCGTGGTCGGGCCCAACGGCTGCGGCAAGTCGAACCTGGTCGAGGCGCTGCGCTGGGTAATGGGCGAGTCCTCGCACAAGGCGATGCGCGCCGCCGACATGGACGAGGTGATCTTTACCGGCTCGAGCGGCCGGCCCGGGCGCAACACCGCCGAGGTGCAGCTCACCATCGACAATTCCGACCGCACCGCGCCCGCCGCCTTCAATGACTACGACACGCTCGAAGTCTCCCGCCGGATCGAGCGCGAGAAGGGCTCGACCTACCGCATCAACGGCCGCGAGGTGCGCGCGCGCGACGTGCAGATCGTGTTCGCCGACGCCTCGAGCGGCGCGCGCTCGCCGGCGCTGGTGCACCAGGGGCGCATCGGCGAGATCATCGCCGCCAAGCCCGAGGCACGCAGGCGCGTGCTGGAAGAGGCGGCCGGCGTGGCCGGGCTGCACGCCCGCCGGCATGAGGCCGAGCTGCGATTGCGCGCCGCCGACCACAATCTCGAGCGGCTCGAAGACGTGATCGGGCAGATCGCCGCCCAGGTCGACGGCCTCAAGCGCCAGGCCCGCCAGGCGGTGCGCTACAAGACCGTGTCGGCGCAGGTGCGCAAGGCCGAGGCGACGCTGTTCCACCTGCGCTTCCTTGCCGCCAAGGCCGAGGTGGCCGACGGCGAGCGCGCGCGCGATCTTGCGATCCGCGCGGTCGCCGAGCGCACCGAGGCGCAGGCCGCAGCGGCGACCCAGCAGGCCAACGCCGCGGCGGTGCTGCCCGGGTTGCGCGACGTCGAGGCCAAGGCTGCGGCGGCCTTGCAGCGCCTGGTGATCGCGCGCGAGACGCTCGACCGCGAGGAGGCACGTGCGCGCGAGCGGATCGCCGAGCTCGAGCGGCGACTGGCGCATTTCGCCGACGACCTGGCGCGCGAGAACAAGCTCGCCGCCGACGCCGAAGCGGCGCTCGCCGGTCTCGGGACCGAAGAGGAGGCGCTCAAGCGCACCGCCGAGGGTTTGGCCGAGCGCAGCGCGACCGTCGGGGCGCGGGTGAGCGCCGCGGAATTGGCGCTGACGGAAGCCGAGCGCGCGTTCGGCGAGCGCACCGAAGCGCTCGCCAAGCTCACCGCCCGGCGCGGCGAGCTCGAGCGGTCGCAGCGCGAGAATGCCGAGCGCCTGGACCGGCTGGCGCGGCAGATCGCCGAGGTCGAGGACGAGCGCTCCCGGCTGCAGGCGGAAGGCAGCGGACCGGACATCGCCGCCCTCGCGGCGGCGATCGAGGCCGCGCAGGTCGCGGTGGCGTCGGCCGAGGCGGCAGCTCAGGAGGCGGAGGCTCGCCACGGCTCGGCGCGCCAGGCCTACGAGGCAGCCCGCATCCCACTTGCGGCCGCCGAGCGGCGCGCCGCCCAGCTCGAAGCCGAGATCCAAACGCTGACCAAGCTGCTGCAAGTCGACGGCGCCCGGCAGTGGCCGCCGGCGCTCGACCTGGTGACGGTCGAGAAGGGGCTGGAGGCGGCGCTCGGCGCAGCCTTCGGGGACGACCTCGATGCGCCGATCGAGGCCGCCGCGCCGGAGCGCTGGGGCGGCGCCGTGGTCGACCCGGCCGACCCCGAGCTGCCGGCCGGCGCCGAGCCGCTGACGCGCTTCATGACCGCGCCGGCGGAGCTTGCGCGCCGCCTCAGGCAGATCGGGGTCGTGGAGCGCGCCGACGGCGCCCGGCTGGCGGCGCTGCTCAAGCCTGGGCAGCGGCTGGTATCGCGCCAAGGCGACCTCTGGCGCTGGGACGGTTACGTCGCCGCCGCCAACGCTCCGACCGCGGCCGCCCGGCGGCTCGCCGAGAAGAACCGGCTCGCCGAGATCGGCGAGGAGCTCGCCGCCGCCAATGCCGAGGTCGCAGCCAGGCATGCGGCCGTCGAGGAGGCCGAAGCAATCGCGCTCGCGGCCGCCGGCAGCGAAGTGCAGACGCGGGTCGACTGGCGGGCGCGCCAGCACGAGGCCGATGCGGCGCGCGATGCCCATGCGGCGGCCGAACGCGCACGCGCGCAGGTGACGGCGCGCTTTTCCGCCCTCGATGAAGCGAGCGCGCGGCTCGCCGCCAGCCGCGACGAGGCGACCGCCGCGATCGACGCGGCGCGCGCGACCATGGCGCAGCTGCCGCCGGTCGCGGAGCTCGAAGCCGAGCTCTCGACCGCGCGTGCCGACGTCACCGACCGCCGCGCGGTGTTGGCCGAGACCCGCGCCGAGGCACAGGCGCTGGCACGCGAGGCCGAGCACGCCGAGCGCCGGCTCAACGCGATCGCCGGCGAGCGCGGCGCCTGGCAGGAGCGCCGAGCCGGCGCGCAGGCGCAGATCGCGACGGTCGCGGAACGCGCCGCCGAAACCACGCGCGAGCGCGATCAGCTGGCCGATGCGCCGAACGTGTTCGCGGCGCGCCGGCAAAGCCTGATCGGCGAGATCGAGGGCGCGCAAGGCGCCCGCCGCGAGGCCGCCGACCGGCTGGCGGAGGCGGAGAATGCGCTCGCCGAGGCCGACCGCGCCGCCCGCGCCGCGCTCGAGGCCATGGGGTCGGCGCGCGAGGACGCCGCCCGCGCCGAGGAACGGTTCGAGGGCGCCAAGCGGAGGCTGACCGAGATCGCGCACGAGATCGTCGAGGTGCTGGAGGTCGAGCCCGAGCGGGTGCCGGCGCTCGCCGGCCTTACCGACGACGCCGCGCTGCCGGAGGTCGAGCAGGTCGAGGCGACGCTCGAACGGCTGCGGCGCGAGCGCGAGCGGCTCGGCGCCGTCAACCTGCGCGCCGAGGAGGAGCTGCGCGAGGTCGAGGCGCAGCACGCGAGCCTCGCGGCCGAGCGCGACGACCTGGTCGAGGCGATCAGGCGGCTGCGCCAGGGCATCCAGAGCCTTAACCGCGAGGCGCGCGAGCGCCTGCTCACCTCGTTCGAGGTGGTCAACGGCCACTTCAAGACGCTGTTCACCACGCTGTTCGGCGGCGGCGAGGCCGAGCTCAAGCTGATCGAGAGCGAGGATCCGCTCGAGGCCGGGCTCGACATCCTGGCGCGCCCGCCCGGCAAGCGCTTCCAGACGCTGTCGCTGCTGTCGGGCGGCGAGCAGGCCCTGACCGCGCTGGCGCTGATCTTCGCCGTGTTCATGACCAACCCGGCGCCGATCTGCGTGCTCGACGAGGTCGACGCGCCGCTCGACGACCACAACGTCGAGCGCTTCTGCGACCTGCTCGACGAGATGATCCGGCAGACCGCGACGCGCTTCATCACCATCACCCACAACCCGATCACGATGGCGCGGATGAACCGGCTCTACGGCGTCACCATGGCGGAGCGCGGCGTCTCGCAGCTGGTCTCGGTCGATCTCGAAGCAGCGGTGAAGATCCGCGACGTGGCGTAGCGGCCGCCTGTGCCCCCGGGCACCGTTCGAACGACCCTTCGCTCCGTACGTAGGGGCGCCCTTGTGGGCGCCCGGTTTCCAGCAAGATGCGCGAGGGGCGACCACAAGGGGCGCCCCTACTTGGTCGACGTTGAGGCGGCGGTGAGAATCCGCGACGTCGCCTGAGGCGTGGTGCGTTTCGGCGGTGCCCGACGTCCGCCGTCGAACGTTCCGCAAGGCGGAATTTGAAAATACAAATGATTTACAAATTCGCCCGCGTTTCTTTCGCGCGTGTTATCGAGATTTGAGCGGGTCCGACACTGACCGCTCTTTTGCGAAATGCGACTCCGCTGCCACACCCGGCAACACTCGGCATCGATCCCCCCGGACTCGTCTTGCGAAATGCGGCTCCGTTGCGACGCCCTGGGTGTCATCCCGAGCGAAGCGGTAGAAAATTCGGCATCGATCCCCGGACCCGCTTTGCTAAATGCGACTCCGCTGCCACACCGGCAACACTCGGCATCGATCTCCGGACTCGTTTTGCGAAATGCGGCTCCGTTGCCACACCCGGCAGCACTCGGCATCGATCCCCGGACTCGTTTTGCGAAATGCGACTCCGCTGCCACACCCGCCACACCGGCAACGGTCGGCGATTGCCCCCGCAGTTCGTTTTGCGAAATGTGACTTCGATGCCACGGCCTCGTAGCTCATCGACCCGACTCTGGACTTCGTTTTGCCAAACGTGACTTGGGCGGGTTTGTCCTGGCGAACACAACCGCCGTCATCCTGAGGTGCCCGAGCGAAGCGAGGGCCTCGAAGGATGCTGCTCCGTTTCGCAGCTGCCACGCGGTGCGTCCTTCGAGGCTCGCCCGACTTTGTCGGGCGAGCGCCTCAGGATGACGAGATAGGTGAGTTCGTTTTGCAAAATGTGACTTTGTCGTCACGGCATCGCCTCCAGCGACCGGGCGGAGTTCGTTCTGCCAAATGGGACTTGGGCGGGTTTGCTCTGGCGAACACAACCGCCATCAACCGCCGTCATCCTGAGGTGCCCGAGCGAAGCGAGGGCCTCGAAGGATGCTGCTCCGTTTCGCAGCTGCCACGCGGTGCGTCCTTCGAGGCTCGCCCGACTTTGTCGGGCGAGCGCCTCAGGATGACGAGGTAGGTGAGTTCGTTTTGCAAAATGTGACTTTGTCGTCACGGCATCGCCTCCAGCGACCGGGCGGAGTTCGTTCTGCCAAATGGGACTTGGGCGGGTTTGCTCTGGCGAACACAACCGCCATCAACCGCCGTCATCCGCCGTCATCCTGAGGTGCCCGAGCGAAGCGAGGGCCTCGAAGGATGCTGCTCTGTTTCGCAGCTGCCACGCGGTGCGTCCTTCGAGGCTCGCCCGACTTTGTCGGGCGAGCGCCTCAGGATGACGAGGTAGGTGAGTTCGTTTTGCGAAATGTGACTTACGCGATACGGCATCGCCTCCGTCGAGCGGGCTGGAGTTCGTTTTGCGCTCGGCAACCGCAGATATCTTTCTGCCGGCGAGAGCTGCAACCTGCAGGCGCATGAGGTGTTCCATGAGACGATGCGCGTGCTTGCATGCGTAAGCAGCGATCGAACTCGATACTCGATGCGGCCAACGGCGCCCGGCTATTGCGTAAGCTGCCTGCCTCTCGTAACACCCATAGTAGGGAACAGAGCAAGAACGAGCAAGCCAAAGGTTCATATTTTCCAGGCTGGAACCGTGTTATCCACTGCCGCGTTGAATCCTCGATCATCGCTGCGTTGCGGAGAAGACTTGCGATCTGTGGGGTGCCTGCGCGCGCCAACGAAGAAAGGAAAGGAATAGGTCATGCGTACCAGCTTGAAGCTCACGAGCCTGGCGCTCGGCGCCGCGGCTTTGGCGTTGACGGCGGTTCAGCCGGGGGCGGCCGCGCCGGTTGCCTCCAACACCGCGGTCGTGAAGGCCACGGCGCCCGACGCCACCACGGACGTGCAGTATCGTTATCGTCGCGGCTATTACCGCCGCAACTGGGCGGGCCCGGCGGTCGCCGGTGCGGCGATTGGCCTGATCGGCGCCGGCATCGCGGCCGCGACCTGGCCGGGGTATTACTATAGCGACCCGTACTATTACCCGCCGCGCGCCTATTACGCGGACCCGTATTACGGGAGCAGCCCTTACACCTACGGGTACAGCACCCCGTACTACGGGTGGGGACCGTACCAAGGGCGCGAGCGCTGGTGGTAAATCAGTCTAGCGGCGGAACCGAGGAGGCCAGGCCGGCCCGCGATTCGCGGGCCGGCTTT
>CAWBFP010000012.1:0-118687 GCA_963788095.1 uncultured Alphaproteobacteria bacterium
AACACCGTCCTCGACGCCGCTGGCTATAACTTCCGCCGCTTCCTCCCTCGTCAAGAAGGGGGCGCATTCGCGGTGGAGGTCGCTCGGGCAGAGATCGATCGGGCGCTTGCGGCCAGCGTACGCTTTAGCTGCGTGCCGCGGATGCATATCGGAGGTTAGCGCGCCGTCCCGCCAGGGGCTCACGGGTCGCAAGCTTGCCCGCGCGGTCGGGAATCCGCGGCACCTCGAGGGTTGCCCTGCCGCTTGTGAGGATGATCTGGCCGGTTGCCAGGCGCGGTCGTCCCCGCAAGCTACATTATATCGAAGGCAGCCGAAGACATGCTGGCCAATGCCAAGTGGCGCGCCGTCAGTTGGCGCACCGGCACGAAAAGGAAAGCTCAAGCGAGGGCGAGTTCAGTTCCTTCGGCTGCTGGTAGGCCTACCTGCAAACCCATTGCAGATCCCAGTCCGCCCGCGGGCTGGTAATTTCCACTTCGAGGGCGGCCCTGGCAAGGCCTACATCGTCACGCACTCATGACGATGATTGCCTGCGCCTTACTCCAAAATCGCCGGGCGAGAGAGAAAAATCGCCTGGCCTCAGCCTCAACAGACTTTGACCGCGATACGAATTGCCATCCTCGAACTCGTCGCTCGACCACCGCCGGAGCGAAGCCCGCACCGCCGAAAATGGACCTACGACGCACGGCAGCCTGAGTAATCAGCCAGTCTCAGCCCCAGCTCAAATCGCGCGCCCACGACCAAGCGCAATCGCGCACGGACATCAAACGCATTTGAAATCAATGACTTCCGCGTTGCTCCTCTCCGACCTCTGGAAATTCACGAAACTATCACGTTCTCGCCCTTTCCGCCCCCCTGCCCCTCGTTGCCCTTGCCTTTCGTAGCGGTCTCGGCGATCGGCAGCTTGCGCAACACCGGCCGGCGCCATTCCTTCGTCGCAGTATGCACGCCTGATTGTGCCATATGAACTTCCCCATGATGTGCAAATCAGACTCTATTAGAGCATGCATGAGTTCGCTTCGCAACAGGGCAGGGCGAGCGGATCGTCGCCCGCGACCCACACCGTGGCGGTCGGGCAACAGCGGCTGCAGCTGCCGCAAAGCCGACTGGCGGCCGCACTATGTCAAGGGCGCGCGTGCGGGTACATCAATACCCAGACGGCAGTCTTTACTGTCTTTCGCGGGCCGCGCGCGATCGCTCGCCCCCACACCGACGGCCAACCGAATCGAGCCAGAGAAGGCGATCCTGCTGGCACCACAGCTCTATCGCCTCGGTCGGCTCCGGCGGGCAAAATCGATGGATGACGTCCCGACGGCGTGGGGTCCGCGCTCGATCGCGGCCAGGTTACGGGCGAAAACCGGGCGCGCCGTCGGTCAGCGGGTGCGGCAGGCCAGGTGGGCGCGAGATCGGCGAGTTCATGAACAGAGACAGGGTTGCGCTCAGCATGGTAGCCGCGTTTGGAGTTCCGCGAATGTGCCTTGGAGTGACGAAGACTGGCCAACCTCGCCATCCGCGCTGCCGCCAAATGCCGAACGTGAAAAATCCTGCATGAGCTGGACGGGGGTAACTTGCGAACCAAGATTTCAACCGGTCGGGAACCCGCTTTATCGGAGATCGACGTGGGGGCGCTCGTCGTCTATGCGGTTGTTGGTGCACTGGTCGTTTACGGTCGCAGCAAGGGCTGGCGTGTCGATATTCTTTACGGCGATGCAGGCAGGTATGCTGCCGCGGTAGCAGCGCAATTGGAACCCCAACGCTTCAACGGCGATCTGATCCTCGAACGGACATCGAGCCTGCGCTTTGCGGAAGGTTTTATCACGGTGTATCTCCGTTACACGGCAAACTGGCTGGGCGGGTTCGGCAATGCATACGCTTTTTTGCTCGGGCCGACGACGTTTCTCCAGCTGGCCGGCTATCATTTTCTGGCGAGGCACGTCCTCGGGTATAGCGCGCTTGCGGTCGGCTATGCGTTGATCACGCTTAAGCTCGTGGCCATCGGCATCGATGGCGAATTTGGGGCTTGCTTGCGGATCCGCTGCCGCGATCGATCTATCAGGCGTTGTTCCCGGTCCTGTTGTTGATCGCGATCACCAACTTGCGCGAGGACCAGTGGCGATGGGTGACCATGATCGCAGCGGGCGCTCTCGTCTACGTACATCCTCACAGCGCCGTGACCCAAGCCTTTGCGGTGCTGTGCGGCTTGGTCGTGGTGAAGCCGGCGCAGGCGTCCTGGCCCGCGCATCTGCTGTGCCATTTCAAGCTCGCGTTGGTATTCCTTGCGGTCGTGCTACCCTACATCGTCCATTTCGTGCACGCCACATCGGTCGGGGAGATCACGGACCAGGCACTGGCGCTCGAGATCAGTCGGTCCAGCCTGGCTGCCATGCACGGCCCGCAGCGTATTGCCGCAGGCTTCCTGGCCGCAAGCTGGCACTACGTGCTGGCGATCCTGCTCGGGCTCACCTGGCTGTGGCAGCGGCGGCCAGATCGGCACGATTTCATGCGCTTCATCGCCGGGTGGTGTGTGGGCGTGCTGGTCATTTCGATTATCGTGCCAACCATCGAGCACACCATCACGGGGGCACTCGGACGTTTACCCTTCGAATACGATTTCGTGCGGTCGCTGCGCTACGTCATCCCGGTCGGATGGCTGTTCGTCTTCCTCATTGGAATTGAGATCTTCAGGTCCGGCGCCGGCCCCTTGCTCGGGCCGCGTCTGGCGATCCCCGCAGTATTCCTGGCGGTGTTTTATCACGGTTTCGCCACGCCCCGCCCGCTGGCACAGCTGCCTTCGCCTTTGGGCAGCGCAATTCGGTGCCTGCGTGCAGCGAAGTTTCCGTGCGCGCTAACCGACTACGAGCGCAACTTGCGCGAACTTATCGACGCTGTCCGCGCGCTGCCGGCTGGGAGCCGAATTTTCGTAGACGACCGCGCGTACGGGCAGGCAATCCGCCACGCGGCCAGGCAGCCGGTGGTGTTCACGGGCACGGAAGGCAGCTGGTTCATCTACGCCGGCGATTTCGAGGGAATGCTAAAATTTCACAATCGCCAGAAGGCCTTTGCTAAACTTGAGCCATTCTTGGTCTACGACTTACTACCGAACGAGGCCGAATGGTACCGAACCCTAATTGCGCTAGCGCGCGGTTTCGGAGCCGATTATGTGGTGATCGGCCGCGATGTCCGAGCCCTGACGACAGTGAGACCTGACAATGTGCTGGTGGCGACGCCGACGGCCAGTCTGTTTCCGCTTCCCGCATCCCTGAATTGAGGTGCTCGATGTGCGCGCCAGACCAGCGGCCGGTGAGGGACATGGACGAGTGATGGTAAAAAAAGCAGCGGCCGGTAATTCACGGGACCGCGGCTCAGTGGGAGACAAGGCGGTGCAGCATACTCATTCGTCAGCGAAGATTTTCGTATTCTACGTGATAATGCTTCTTGTTCCCTTGTTTACGTTGCTCGTTTTGGCTTGTTGGTATGGCCTGGACCGCGTCGATCGTTATACCCGAATAGGCGTGAAACATGTCGGTGACAACGCGATCGTCTTCAATTCCGAGCTTGGTTTTCGTCGTCCGCGCAATGCTGTCACCCGCAGGATCATACGAGAAATAGAATACAACATCTATACAGATAATCTAGGCGCTCGAGTGAATAGGCCCGGAGCGCGGATTCCCGACAAAGTCACAATTCTTACAATTGGTGATTCTTTTTCAGAGGGATATGGTTTTGAGAACGAGCAGACGTATACTGAACGATTGGGTGAAATGTTTGGCGTGTCGGTAGTCAATTTTGCATTGGGCAGTTACAGCGCGCTTCAGGCGTTGATCAGTTTGAAGAAGAATATTTCGCTGTCTCCAAGTGTGATCGTTTTTGGGATGATTGAGGACGATTTGAGGCGAAGCTTAGACCCATGTGCTCCGAAACCGTCTGTTTAGAGGTCCCCACCGTGGGCGGGCTTGGGCGCGACCCGTACATAATACCGCTGGATCGAGCTGCTGTTTTGGGGACCCAAATTTCGATAGATCTTTTGGACGAGAAAAGAACTCAGAGATGGGGTAACCGAGTTATACTCGGTCTGCGACTAGCGTTTTATAAATTGCTCCAAACTGTGAAAACGCACTCGCGCCTTGGAATATCAGGCACGCCGACGCAGCAAGCAAAAGCCGAGGCCGGTTTGTTTGTGATCAGGGAGATGGTCAAGATTGCCCGCGAGTTGAACGCGAGTTTCATCCTTCTGTACATGGGCCGCCTAGACGGCGAGGATCCGTCAATCGTATCGGATGGCTGGGTGCCGCTTTCCGACGCCTTTCTCTCAGGCCTGCCTGCAGAAGCCATTTTTGTTGATGCAACCGATGCCGTGAAAGATTTTTATTCCAGGAACCCTGGACACAAGCTAACTCTGCCCGACGACGGCCACCCGAATGCTAGAGCACATCAGCTATTTGCCGAGATACTAAAACATAAAATCATCACTCTCCCGTCGTCGAAACGAACGGCAGCTCCAATTTCCGGTCAAAACTGATTACACAAATGGCAGATGACACAAGGCGGGGTCGTCCGGCCGGCGCGACCGGTAGCGCACCGTTATCCGGGCACAGCCGATGCCGCGACGCGCCCGCCGCCCGCTCATCTCAAACCGAGAGCAAAGCTGAGCGACAGGCCTCGCGCTTGACAGCGGGCGTCACCAGTTTTTGACAGCAGATCCTTCAAGGCCGCGTTGTCGAGCATGGTGCCGGCAAGCAGTTTCTTGAGCCTGGCGTTCTCGCTCTCCGGCACCTTCAGCGCTTGTCGCCGTCTTCACTCCGGCCTCGTGCTCCTGCAGGACGCTATGATCTGCTGTTCCGTGTGCCTCTTGCGCTTCATGGTCCGGTCCCTCAAAAGGCCGGACTCCAGTTCACAATCGATCAATCCCGGGGCAACGTCGGCAAGGATCGCGAGGTGTCGACTTCCATTTTCCCGCCAGGCGCGGGTCATGAAATCGCCAGCTCAACCCGCCGCCGCCTCGTCCCGTGCGTCACGCGCATAATTCAGACCCGTCACGCTCTCGATGAAATTTGCGGCCCCAAGAGCCTGTGGAATCCACATCAGGAGACGTTGCTCCGCACTGAACACCATAGGCTCCCGCTCGGGCCAACGGTCCAAGACCTCGCTTACTCTCTGCAGATCGATAATCGAGCTCACCTCGGGGTTGCGGGCGAGGCGTTTCACCTCTGCCGCAATTGCTTTCGCTCTCGCGTCAACCTTGCGAACCAGTCAGCAGCCTGATAGCCCCGCTTCGTATTGGAGAGAACGAGCGTCAGGGAGACGACCTTGCATAGTCCGCCTGATCAACCAGCGCTCACGACCTTTGCGTCGGTATTGATCGTCCGGTATTCCGATGCAAAACTCGACTAGCCGTCGATCAAAGGCGGGCGTGCGCGTATCAATGCCGAAGGCGGCCCGCAACTTTGCAAACCAGTCAGCCGCCTCACAAAAACCGTGAAAATCCTAAAATACGAGCCAGCTTGCTGTCGCAGGAGGGGGCACGTCGAAGGGAGAATATTCGCGCGCTGCTCGATCGACGATCCCACTGCTAGCGGCAAAGTCGGGATTGAATAGCACTGTAGTCATACCAGGGTGGACTTCGCCCCCGCGACGCCACTGCTTGTACTATGCGAAAGAAAGAAGCCGGGACAAATGGCGCCACGGTGCAGTGGCGTATCATGTGCCTCCATCGAAAGCCGGAGGACACGATCTCCCGCAACAGCCTCAGCCATCGTCCTCTCTGTACCAGCTCTGCAAACAACCCCCGGCCATGCGTAGCTCATCGTAATGTTACCCATTTCTCCACAGAGCATGACGTTATGTCCCAACGAACGCGCTGCGGCGTAAATGTCCATTACCCACAAACCATTCAAAATGCCGCCACTGGGGACACCTCCCACCCGGATCTCTTCAGCGATATGTTCGAGGATGGGAACCTTGCTTGGCGGAACAAAATGAGGATTGATGTTGCCGTTCAATTCCGCTATTTGACGGACGTATGGCGTTTCATCGAAATAGAATTCCCCGTGTTGCTTCCTTGCTGAATCCGGCTTCTGGCACAGCTGTGAATGTATCCAATTTGTTACCGTTTGCTGCGAGCAAATCGGCCGCGATGACAGAAATGCTGGATGAATCAAGGCCACCAGTGATAGTTGCACAAGGCGAACGGCGGCTGCGAAGCCTCACTTTCACTGCGGCGTGAAGTTGTTCTTGAAACGCCTCTACGTATTCGTGGTCACTTTTGAACCTAACGTCAGGAATGTTTTCGGGTTCCAAAACTGATATTTTGAGAGGCTCGAACCACGCACTCGGACGATGGACCCAGGAAGTATGCGAAAAATATCGTGATAGTAGGTTGTCTCTCCATTCAGCCCACGATTAACGAGCGTGTCTCCAATCTTATCTTTGTTCCAGATCGCGAGGAACCCAGCTTAGGGCGAAAAGGGCCTCCGGATTTGTTGCCACCGCAAATCGTGTGGCCGAGAAGATAATAATGCAGTACGCGCAAACCCATTTGGTCCCGCGCGCAAATCAGGTGACCGTCTTGCAGATCCATAACAATGATTGCGAAAATCGCCGAGGATTCGCTCGAACGCGCGTTCGCCCCAACGATCGAAGAGACGCATCGCAATCATGCTATCCGACATCAACTGCAGGTCACTCGAAGTTATATTCAGAGCCTCGCCCAGTTCGGCTCGATTATCGATCCGACCATCGAACAACATGACAAATCGGTTGGCGAAGACAAGTGGCTGCTGCTCCAAGAGATCTTCCGGAGTCAGTTGGTGCAGACAAAACACAAACGCCGCATTCTCGCACCAGGGTCCTTTGCCGATCCGGTCCATACGGCCTCAGCACGTTTGCCATCCGCTCGACCTCGGCTGAGCCACAGGTGATCCATCGAGGTGCAAAATCGCGGATATGCCACTCATAACCTTACTCCTCATGAGCTGCTTGCAGAGCATAAGAAACATGCATGCTGATCAGAAAAGAAGGGCTGGTACTACAGGCTAACTCAAACGGTAATTGCGGTGACGAATTGGCCATGGCTTCTGTCCGATTGTCATTAATACGGTGAACTCGACATTCTCGAGTCCGCCCCAAGGCTCCCATCTATCACGTATCACCCGCGCGACCCAGGCATGAGCGGAAAGGGAGGAATCTCCGAGATTTCACGCCGGCAAATAGAACCGCGGGAATCCCTCGGCGGCGAAGCATTATTAGCTGTGCGATCGATCGGCTCAAGCACAGGCTGTTCCAAGGCAATGCATTTGCCGCGCGAGACAACGAAAGATCGACAAGCTTGATCTCGTTTTCGATGTCGTTTGAGGGAACAATAGCATCGCACCGGCTATCCAAGAGCATGCAGATAACTGTCGATGTGCCTAAACGCCACATTTTCACGCTCAAATTCGAAACCAGCAACAAAATACAAGCTTCAAAAAGGATAAGTTTCTCTCGTCCTGTCAGATACCAGAACTTACGAAGCCGGTCCATCGCTGACCTTCAACAGACCCTCGGCCCGCAAATCTTCAAGGAACGACAAAGTCTCCTCCTCACACGTTGATCGGTCGACACTATAGGTCCTCGCGAGATCATCGATGAGATCGGAGATTTTCTTTGGGTGCTCTATCGCCTCCCATATCTGTCGTGCGACGTCCGAGACAGCGTAGTAAAAGCCATTGGCAATACTGACCATCACGAGCTCTTGATCTGCTTCCGCGGCAATGACGTCGGGGTCACGCTGAACGACGCAATCCAAATTCAACATGTGCGGGAACGTCATGGGTTCATCTCGGGATAGGTTGCAGCCGTCCGCCCAGGAGAGCCCACGTCATAGCGGGAGCCAAGCGTCCGGTCAATTGACAAAGGACGTCGAGTCTTCGGACCCCGCAAATCCATGATAAGATTTGACTTCTGGGCATTAGATCCTCCGTCATGAGGGGCCGTTGCTCCGGGTACGGAGGGGCTGTTGCTCCGGGTACGAGCGGCTGTTGCTCCGGCTAGGAGGGCTGCTGCTCCCGGTACGAGGGGCTGTTGCCCCGGTAGTCAGGGCTTTATACTGACCGCCGCGTCGGCCTAAGAGGCTTGGCAGAAGAGGTTTACTTGAGGGATTAGGATTTTAGACATGGGTCATGATGCCCTAACACTAGGTGCGCGCGAGAACTGTTGAATGATTATTGTCAAGGAGGATTTCTTCAAGCCAGATCTTTGCAATTTGATTGCAAAAGGAACCGAGGCGTATAAATGGCGATATAATCATAAATCTGACATGGAAGATCCTAGCAATAACAAGTTTTTTCTGAGCAGTCTTTGGAATGAGGAGTCACAAGAGAATTTTTTCTACAGGCTATGGCGAATGATTCGCAAAGACATCCCTTTCGTGGAGACTGCTATTGCTGGCGAATAATTGCAAACGGCCAGGTCAAAGGTCAGGATGGAAATTGGCACACAGACTGGGGCGATAAAACCGTGCTCTATTTTCCCCTTAAATGGATTTCCGAGTGGGGCGGCTCAACTTACTTCAAGATTGCCGAGAAAGAAACGCAAATACAATACAAACAGAACCAGATTGTGGCATTCGATTCCAGATATACTACATTATGGTTCATCTCCCGCTGGTTGGCAACATTCTTCGCATATCTATTGCTTTTAACCTGAAAGACAGTGTTAACGAGGTGACCTAAAGCAGGATGGTGGTGATCGGGAATGACGTGGCCCAAGGATTGATAGAGGGAGCTGGCACCCGATTCGTGCGGGAGCCGCGGCGCTTGCAGCATCGCAGCATCAAAGGAGTGGCGATCGCCGGCAATCGCTCATCCAATTTTCGAGGTGAGCGCGGATTAGCGATCCGAACTCTATTCCGGTCGCCTTGTAATGGTGCCCGGCGCAGCCGGTAAATGGGAATCCTGGAAGCCAGCTGAGTGCAAAGAGTCGAAATGTTCACTAAACCGCCTGGCTGCCAAGGATAAAATCAAAATGATACGTCTGTTCGACTAAGGCGCGAACAGCCTCCGCGCCGCCAATCCTTTCGATCGAGCTTCGCGAATTCGTGGTGTCGATTTCAAGCAGGTATACACGCTCGAGTTGGGTCCACTTGTCGTCAGCCACACGTTTCGGATGAACGAAGTACTTATGCTTTGTTCAGCCGCTCGCTCACTGGCTCAGTCGCAGTTAGGGCCAGTGGCTGGATAATCAAGTCGCCTTGCAGCTTTAAGCGACGGAGATATGGCCAAGCGCCTGGTATTGGAATTTTGACCAAAGTTGACTGGCAGTATGTCATCTGCGAACAATTTATAATCGAATGCGCCCATCAGTGCCGCGGTTGTCGACTTGCCTGCGCCGGAAGGCCCAGCGAACGCGATGATGCCGCCTTCTGTCGCAATTGCACTAGCGTGAAGTGGTAGAAGGCCCCGCTGATGGCATAGGGTAGCCCACACCGGCCCAAAAAGAAAAATCTCAATCTCTTTCTGCATAGCGCCAATAGCAGGCCAGACTTTGATTGCCTGTCCTCTGTGGATCTCGAAGTCCGCGACAGCTTCGATCCTTATAAACGAACATTCCGCTGAATGCTCAAAAATCAGTCCGTCCCGGACTGTCGCCAATTGGAGAAGGTCCGGAAGCGATCTGGATGAAGACATCGATGCCCCCCCTTGATCGCAGATGTTGGCATGCTGGTAAGCGGCATTTCGGAACGCGTGTGCCAGCCACAAAGCACATAGGGTGAGCGGGTCGATATGTGCAAATCGTTCCTCTGAGACAAGTGGAAATCCCCTGCCCATCCGCAAAGTCGATCCGGTCCAGCTTTCACAACAAAACTCCTCGTAAGTCAAGTAATATCAGACAGCAAGGCGAAGTCCAGTGACTTGGGGGCAGCAACGAGGCGTGGTGAAAATCGCCGGCGCGCGAAGCTCGATTGACCCGATCTTCGACAGCGCGCTCCACTGCACGCTTTCGGCGGCTCCCCTGACGACTGAGGTCAAGCATGATGCGCTTCGGCATAGCCCATCAGGTCGACCCCCTTTTCGAGGTGAACGGGCTACCCGTTCGACGCGGTCGTCGTCGGCAGGCCGTATTGCCGTTGGGCTTGCTTCAACCGCATCGATCAGCTCCATGGCCGTCGCTGATCGGCATAACACGCGTCACAGGACAAACCCCGCTCCCGGTGTCGACCATGGTGAGACCCATATCGCCGACCATCGCGCAGCTTGGCCATCACGCGCCGGTGTGGTTTGAGCTGCATTTGATCAAGTTCCTGACGTCGCACGCAACCTACCGCGGGGGCCTTTTCCACGTTCGCAACCGCCACCGCTGAAATCGACCGCCAGTCTCGCGCGGCCCCGCCGGGTAAGAAAGTGCTGATGCGCGGCGTAACCCGACTTCGGACTACGGTCGACCTGTGAAGTAGTCGGCGACTGCTAGTGCTGCTGCAGCATTCCCAGCAGCTGTCCAGTGAATGTCCAGCCAAAAGTAGATCCGCTTTCCGATTTCTGCGGACTTCTGCAAATGCTGAGTGAGATCGATACTGGGGATCTGACACTCATTGAGATGACGGACAAACGCTGCATCGAAATCCGTCTGTCGCGAGATATCCCATACACCGAGGTGACGCCAGCGGACCTCGTCCCCTCTGTGGATCGCATAGCTGAACGGGATATAGACGACCAGGAGCTGGGCGCCTGCAGCGCGTACGCTGCCGGAGAGCTTGGTGTAGACGTGCATCGCTTGATGTACTAGTGGGTGCGTCGGGTCAAAGTCCGGCGGAACAAAAATCTCGCGTCCTGCTCCCAGCACAGCGTTGCCTTTCGCGCCGGTCTGTGCAGGCGAATATGGCGAATTGAGCTTTGCCCACAGCACCCAGCCATAGAATACCGTCGCGAGTTTTTTGAACCTGTCGTGCCAGCGCTGGCCGACGTAGCCGCCGAGCGAGACGAGGTAGCCGTTGTCGTCAACGGCTGCATACGAATTTGAGATGTTCGGGATCGCCATCGATCCATAGACGAGCTGAATTACGAAATCGGGCATGTAGCCTTTGCCGACCCGCTGGAACCAAGCGAGCTGCGCGCCCGTCGGCATTGCAGGGACCCCCGCATTGATGAGCTCTATCTTCTTTTCGCGCGCGAAGCTGCGTTCCTGAAGCAGCTGCTCGAGGACGCCTGCGAAGCTCTAGTTCATACTCAACCCCCCAGCCGTAGGCAAAGGAAGGACCGAGTATCATCACGCGATAGGTATTATTGGGTTTTACCAGCATGTACTCCAGTTCGGGACGCGGCACGCGAAATCCTGCCTGGTTAACATAGTAACGAGCATGGAACTCGTTGGTGCGGTGATCGAAGGACAGACCTGGGCGATTTCCGAAACCCGCGTGACTCTCGCGCGCGAAAATTGGAAGCGCCGGTGCGTCTGAACAAAAAGTCGCCTGCTGTGAACCAATAGAAGCCCTGCAGCGTGACTTCGAGAAAAACAATGAGGAAGGCAAATAGAGAAAGCCTCCCCAGAGCTGCGAAAGCTTCGGTCTTGACACGGCTTGATCGATCTCGATATGAAGCTGCGCACGTATATGAACGCGAACTGAACCCCGAGTGGTGCTCCTCGAATTGTCCTGAGCGGCCCAATATAGCTCGGTCTACTTCTGGGCGATAGCATCTAGGAGCCCGGCCTTCCCCGGCCTCTCGCCTACCAGCGGGATGGGCGCGACCAAGCGTCTGTTGACATGGTGTTCCAAAAGAGCGAAGCCGCGATCAGTGTGACTGGGGAGGGGGATGCCATCGCATTTCTGCAAAATCGTGGATGAGGTCGAGGCGGACCTCCGCCGGATCGGACACTTTTCCCCATATTTCAGGGAGCTGCGCCCGAGTACGTGGGCGAACCTCAGCGCATCGCTCAGCTGCATCGGGGCGGTCCCATATTGGGAAGTTGGCGGCTATCCCTTCTACTTTTCGATGTGCTTACGAAAACTCGGGATCGACCTCAAGACGGTCGATCTCGCGCCGCAGCGGGCAGAGGACGTAATTCGCGAACACTCGCTGGAGTCCTCACATGCGATGTCGAACGCGAGCCTTTGCCGTTCGAGGACCATTCGTTCGCGGCGGTCGCGAGGTGCGCAACGTTCGAGCACTTGAGGGTGGATCCTGCCTTCGCGTTGGAGGAAATCCGAAGGGGGCTGCAGCCGGATGGGGTGGTCTTCTAGCTCACGACGCCAAATCTGTACCGGCTCGGTAATGTTGTCAGCTTTGCACTGGGTCGCGGACTCGCTTCGACCCAATTCACGAGTATGGCAAGCTGCGCACGGCCGGCCATATGGGACACGTGCGAGAGTACACCGCGTCCGAGATGCGCCGGTTCCTGACTTGGCCGGGTTTGCCACTGTATGAAGTGCGGATTCTGGCCATACCAAGTCAGCGTGGCAAGGTCGTGGCCATATTGCATCATCTTCTGCCGCCTCATAAAAGGCGAGCCCGTCGTGATTGCCCGACCGGTACCGACCTGACGGAGCGGCGCCGTGGGCCAAAGAACAAAAGGTGGTTACTGGCTCGTCGCTCTCACGACACGAGCGCGTGGCGCAGTCGGAACATGTCTTGGCGGAAAGTAACGAAAAGCCTCGTCAGTGGATCACGGGGCGTACGACGGACGTGACTATGCTTGATCGACGCATGGTTGTGATCGGCCTCGGCGCATTCATCTTGGAATTGACTCCCGCTCGCGCCGAGTTGACCAGCGCCGACCCATTGGGGATGGACGATCAGGTATCACCGGGCATGCGCCAGCTCGACCCAGCGGGACGGCATTCACTACGTCACGACACGCAGTGGTCCAATCAGGACCGTTCGGTCATGCGAATGCGGTTCCGCATTGTCGGTGACGCAACCTTCAAGGCAACGCAGGGCGATGCGCCTGCGCGCGTCCGTCTCTATATGCAGCGACGTGGCGACAACATGCAGTGGGACCATGCGTCCTATCGGTTCTGGTCCCGCCCGCTCGATCTTGCGACGGGTGAGTACACCTTGAAGAGCAACTGCTTCCTGGTCGATGGACTAACGTTGCCGGCCAGCATGACGAAGCGGGCTTTTGGGCCACTATGGCCGAGATCGAGAATATTGGTTTCACCTTCGGCGGCATCTTCGCCGGCCACGGCGTTTTTACCCACGGCAATGCGCGGTTCCACCTCCTCGAATTTGCGGTGATTTGAAAGGGGAGTTGGCCCTCGGTCGGTGCGACAGGGACATAGGCTTGACCGGTTTATCAGCCTTCTGATGCATTCAGGCGCAAGTCGTTACGATAATGGGCTTAGAATTCCAGGACCAATTGGACGAGAGGGCGGCCCAAGTGGCCTCGTTTTCCGCCGTTTATGGACCGCCGCTATTCTTTGTGTCTCTTCCACCAATCCTTGAGCTCTGGCGAAAGGGGGTTATTGGTTTCAAGAATTGTGCAGGCTTGGCGCAACAGCCTAGCCTCAATGGAGTTGCGTGTTATAAGCAGCTTTAACTTTCGGATCATGAGCACGATAAGTGAGTTCGGGTTTAAAATGAGAACCTTGGACCTGCTCTTCGCCTTGCGATTGGTGGTGCTTTGCTCATGACTGCGCGTCCATATGTCCTGATCCAACTGGCCCGTGCGACGCATTACCAGTTTACCGCCTCTTGCGCGCTCGACGATCACTGGAACTCTGCCGGCCCAGCGCCTCGCCGCCGCGGTCATGGCCGATCAGTCGCGCCCGCGGCATCCCGGGTAAAGCTTGGTAGGCTGATCAATTACGAGTGGTCTCCTACGCCGTCGGCAGCCGTCACTGATGGTTCCAGCGCACTCTGCTTGCTACTCGAATTGCCGCGATCCGTACTTCGACAACCAAGGACCATGGTGCGAAACGAACCCAATTTCTGGGTTCGTGACCAGGGCGTAAGTCACCATTCTTCTTCGTTGTCCCGTAGTTGTTGCTGGCCGGGGAAACGGGCTCGGCGCCCTCTGTCCTGTGGCTTGCGGCGATCCAGTGCATCGAGCGCGAGCAGAATCTGTCCGGCTTGGCGCCAAAGGGTTGCTTCGTACCGGCTGAGCCGATCGAGCGCGCAGCTGGGCAGATTGGCGAGCCGCAGAAAGCAGCGGGTGAGTTCGAGGGCGGGATCGATCGGCGACAGCCCGTTATTGGGTACGACAGTCGTTCCGCTCGGGTCGCCATTCGGCGCCTGATCCAGATCGAGCCCGAACAACTCAGCCCGCCGGAATATTCCATTGACCACTTTTCGCACCTCCGGGTGCACTTGGCGGGCCTGCCTAAACTCACACAGATGCTCAGCCTGAATTTGGAACAGGCCGGTTTCCATTGTCGTGGCACGGCGAAGTCGCCATAGGACGCTCGCTAGCCGAAGCACCAACTCCCGTTCCACAGCCGACTGAGCATCATAATCGCCTATAATGGCGGCCTCGAAGGCTCGATAGTCCTCTGCGTCTTCCAGGAGGCCGATTACCGTTTCGGCAGTGAGGCCGTGGCGCACGGCATTGCAGCGGGAACGCTCTTTGCCCTCCGAGGTCTTGGGCCCAGTACTTTTGAGCGAGTTGCGCCGATTAGCCTCGATCTGTCGCAATGAGGTCATGGCCGCCTCAACGATTGGGTTCGTTTTGTAATTTGAACTCCTTTTCGGCGTGCCGTGGAGCTGCCACTCTGCCGGAATTCGTGACAAAAGCCGTTATCCTTATCATCAGGGCTCTCGCCTTCGACTACCGTTCTTGGCGGCTCGATGCCCGCCCGAGGCGGGTGCGTTTGCGCCCACAGTGTTGAGGCCATCGCGAGCGGATCAACCGCGCACTTGCTCCACCATTCGACTTCATCTCCACAACGATGTAGCTCACGATGGTGAACTCGGCAGAGCGGCACCGTGAACTCGTCGCTCACCTTGCGTCCGAGTGCGGCGGACTGAGCAAACCGGAGATGATGAGCGTCCGCAGGCTGGCGGCCACAGACGAGGCACGGCTGCTTGGAAATGAATTTCACATGTGCCTTGTCGCGCAGCCGGCGTGGCTCGGGAATAGACAGAGCACGCTTATCGATGCCGGCCAACTCCGAACACGCGCTTTGAACGCGTTTGTTGCGCCGGCCCAGTGGTGCACCAAGCTCCGCTGGAGGTCCCGCGGTCACCGCCGTTGGCCCGCTCGCTGCTTCACCACCGAGGGCGGCGCTGTCGAAAGCTGCCATCCTGGACCGGAATGCCTGCTCGACGAGCTGAGCATCGCCAACCGTGAGCATATTCTTCACAGGGAGTGTCCGCTGCGCCCACTCGGCGGCCTGGTCGGCTGAACGTACCTCGGCCAGCTCGGTCAGAAGCTGGTCGCGTACCTTGAGCAGATTCGGCTGCCGGCAAAATCGGCCTTGACTGACCGAGAGGGCCGCCGCCATTCGGCCGATTGGGCAAGCTGGGACCGCGAGAACCTTGGCCATCCATTGATGGCCTGGCCTGACAGTCGCGTTCCTGAACCTCGGGGAGGGGTGGTTGCAAGGTCGGGCGCATCGAGGTCATCCTCTCCGGCGATCCCCACCAGAGTGAACAGAGCATACCGTCGGGCATAGGTCAGAGCCGCTCCCATTCTGTGGGGCGCGGCCGTCTCGCTGACCGGGCATACCGGCCAGTCGGAGGAGATCCATTCTCCGGAGGAATGGGCGAGCGTTGTGGTCAGCCGGATAAGTCCCGTCTCGGCGTCGAGGGCGGTCGTCTGCACGGTCGCGATCTCATGCGCGCCCAGGCTCTTGCGCACGATCTCAAGCCCGCTGGAGAGCGGGGCGTAACGGAAGGTGCGGTCACCTTCAGCGTGTGACCGGCGAGCGGATGGTGGCGGTCAGCGATTTTTCCGGATTGGTGAGCTCGGCCTGGGCTTTGGCCAAGCGCCGCCGCAATCGCCGCGATCAATTCACTGGACCGCTGCATGGCTGGCCTCCGGGTTGAGGAGCTCAAAGCTGACGGCCCCGGATTTCGAGCGCCTGGCGCGAATTCCATGGCCGATCGCCTCCTTGGCATCTTCGGGGATCAACCCTTTCAGCTCCGCCTTGGCCTTCTCGTGCTCGAGATATGCCTCGCGGGTTCGCCGAAAGATGCCAGCGAATTCCGCCCAGGAATTGGAGGCGCTCATGTCCACGATGCGCACGGCTTCGATCCGGGGCCGTGGCGGTGCGACCCCGAAGAGGCGAGGGGCTTCGCCGGTCTGCACGCAGCGCCAAAACTTCTTTTCCGCGGTAATGAGCAGGTGCTGGTACAGCGGGTCTGCCGGGATCGCGATCTCGACCCATTTGCCCCCGCCGGTTATGATCGAGAGCACCGACTTATGCGAAGCGATGACCCACATGTTGTGCTGCAGCTGGGGCATGTACTTTTCGGCCGCGCCCTCTTCGGAGAACGACCATGGCAGCATGAACTTCAATTCGAAGACCGCCCCGCTGCCGTCGACCACGCCATCAAGCGTGGCCGCCATCCAACGGGACGGTCCGCATGCCTGACCCGCCGCTGCACCTGGCCCACCGTTTGCGCGGTATTGCGTTCATACCAGTGCCGGTTCAGGTCCTCGGTGGCCTTCCCGAGCTGGACAGTGAGATTGCCCGACAGGTCCTCCGGTTCGGCTTCACCCCGCTTCTCGTGCCACAGCTGCACCAGGGCGGCCTCATCGTTACCCATGATAATTCGTGCGTCCGAGCCGCCAATGAAAAAACGTCTACTTTGTGAATCCACTAAGACGTTACGTGCGGTCATGGTTTCCTCCTGCCCGGCTGCAGCGCGGGCTTTCAACAATATTTGTTGATACACGTCGGGCGCTCTGCCGTCAACAAGAATTGTTGATTCCATGACACCTTCTCAATGTCGTGCCGCAAGAGCACTCCTAGAGATGAACCAATCGGAGCTCGCACGTCTCGCAGGCTTAGGCCTTTCGACTGTCGTGGATTTCGAAAAAGGGCGTCGACGGGTGTCTCAGGACGCAATTGACGCGATGCGGAGAGCTCTTCAGAAAGCCGGAATTGCCTTGATCGACGAAAACGGTGGCGGCGAGGGAATTCGCCTGCGGGAGCCGCGGCGGCCCAAACGAAAAAAATGAGATGCCCTCAGCAACATGGCTCAGGTCTTGCAAGCCCAAATAGCCGCATAGGGCTCGCAATTCGCCACCCAACCTGTTAAACTCACTACCGTAATCGCGGTGATCTCATTCATTCCGTTGAGGCCAGCATGTCAGCGGATGTGTCGGCTGCGGCTTCGGTGCGCGCTGTAAACCGTAACAGTGCCGGCCACGCGAAGGCCATACCCCCGCCACTTGAGGCTCGCACTCGCCGGTCGCATGCCGAGTACGATACACCTGTTCAGTGGCTGGCGCACGAGATGAAGCGAGGTTTCGTGGTTTCAGTAGGCTAGACCCTCACGCAAGGCTCGGTATCGGTCATCGCGCACGTGAGGGCAAATATTCCGCAGTTGCTGAGGAATTGAGGCCTGATTTTTAGTTGAGCAGGGTTGCTTGACAGGTGACTTTACTTAGCCCTCACTTACCTAGGGTGCCGCCAACGAGCGAACCCACTGGAGAGACCAAATAGGCGTGCCCATGGCGGTAAGGCGCATTCGGTTGAATTCGAATACCAAGTCGATGACATCGGCTTCGGCGCAAGTCCAACGGTTGGCGCTCTTTGGTCCGCCGCTACTTCTTAAAGGCGAAGACGCAGACATGTATAACGAGCTTCTCGCCCGTATGTGCGCCGCGCTAAAGCCGGTCGATATTATCGACGAGATGTTCGTAGCAGACATGCTAAACTTGCAATGGGAGATCCTGCGGTTGCGCCGCTTGAGGTTGAGCTTATTGACGGAAAGCGAGCATGGAGCCTTGAAGTCCGCTCTTCTAAGCAAGAAGATGGGTTACGAGCTGTACCAGGACATTTTTAAAGAAAACCTTGCGCAAATTATCGAGAAAAGCCTTCCGAAAGACCAAGCACAAGAACCTGGCACTCCGAGTGCGCTCAGTCTGACCCTGACGCTGTCGAAAAGGTCCGTAAGCTTCTCGCGCGATCGATGAACAGTATCTGGAACAGATCCTGAACCAGGCAGAGGCGGCCAGAGCGGAAGAGCTCGCGCACGCCTACGCGCGGCGTGAACCGGACGCAGTCAATCAGGTCAACGAGCTTCTCGCTGCTTCCGGCCAGACCATCGACAACATCCGGGCCGATGCATTCATGGAGCAGATCGAGAAAATAGAACGGATCGACCGCCTGATCAGTGTCGCCGAGACCCGCCGCAACGCCAGTCTACGCGAGCTTGATCGGCATCGCGCGGTGTTCGGTGAAGCGCTGCGGCAGAAGATGCAAGGAGTTGAAGAGGCCCAAATCGAAGTAACCGAACCTGCGCGGAGGAAAGGTTAAGGCGCGGCGTGACCAGTGAACGTAAGATCAGGAGCAACCGCGCCAATGCTCGCTCCAGCACGGGTCCAAAAACCGCCCGCGGCCGCGCGACTTCAGCCAAAAATGCGCTGCGTCACGGGTTGAGCCTGCCGGTTTGTTCCGATCCAGCCTGGTCCCACGAGGTGGAAGAGCTCGCGCGCGAAATTGCCGGGCCTGGAGCGAACGCCGAAATCGATGCACTCGCGCGCCGCGTCGCAGAAGCCCAGATCGATCTGCGTCGCGTGCGTGAAGCGCGCCATCAATTTCTAACGCAGGAATCGAGCAATCCTTATTATGAGTCTCGAGCGGATAGTGAGGGAGAAAGTGAGGCTCATGGTCGCATTCTGGGAGGCAAGGAGCATGATATGTTCCTGTTACGAGAAGCGAAACAGTTACGGACCATGGATCGGTATGAACGGCGAGCCCTATCACGGCGAAAATCTGCTATTCTAGCGTTGGATGATGCTACCACGAAACACAATCATTAGTAGTAGATCGTTGGTAACTTTGGCAGAACGAAGCCAAATTACTGTTTATTTCCAATGATCATCGGATGCGTGAACGGGAGTGCACGACACCGATGGCAAGCTCACGCCCGCGATAAGGTCCACCCGACACTGGTATGACGATATCTGAGCTACCAATTGTTCGGTGCCCGGCACGAGCGCGTGGCGCAGTGGAACATGTCCCAGCGCAAGTAACGAAAGGCACTGGTCAGTGGATCACTGGGCGTACGACGGACTTGACTATGTTTAATCGACGCATCGTTGTGATCGGCCTCGGCGCATTCATCTTGGAATTGACTACCGCTCGCGCCGAGTTGACCAGCACCAACTCACTCGACCCCCAGCAGTGGACGATCAGCTATTCGCCAGGTATGCCGCCGCGGCCGAATGCGCCATGGCATTTTGATTTCCCGCACGAGGACGGCATTCACTACGTCACGACACGCAGTGGCCCAATCAGGGGCCGTTCGGTCATGCGAATGCGGTTCCGCATTGTCGGTGACTCGACCTTCAAGGCAACGCAGGGCGATGCGCCTGCGCGCGTCCGTCTCTACATGCAGCGACGTGGCGACAATATGCAGTGGGACCATGCGTCCTATCGGTTCTGGTCCCGCCCGCTCGATCTTGCGACGGGTGAGTACACGCTTGAGGAGCAATTGCTTCCTGGTCGATGGACTAACGTTGCCGGCCGGCATGACGAAGCGGGCTTTTGGGCCACTTTGGCCGAGATCGAGAATATTGGTTTCACCTTCGGCGGCATCTTCGCCGGCCACGGCGTTTTTACCCACGGCAATGCGCGGTTCCACCTCCTCGAATTTGCGGTGATTTGAAAGGGGAGTTGGCCCTCAATCAGCCTTTCGATGCACTCAGGCGCAAGCCACTTACGATAATGGGCTTGGATCCAGATGCGATAAGTGGTGCGTTTGCTCATGATTGTGGCGAGGTTACATGTCGCAACGCGGATCTACGGTATCCGCAGTGTGCTCGAGCGCATCGAACAGTCCTCTTGCTCGATTTGTGCGATCCGGAGCTTAGACACGCTTTACATCCCGCCCACCCGGTCTCGATGAAGTGTCAATTTCAGATTCACCATCGTCGGGGGGCAGCAGCTGCTGCAATGCGTGCCGCAATTCTTTGAAGGTGAATGGCTTGAGCAGCGTAGGCACCTCGTGGAACGTCCCTTCGCTTTGGCCTGTCATAAACACGAAAGGGATGTGTCGGTCAGCGAGGATCTGTGCCACCGGAAGCGCCGTCTCCACACCGAGCGCAATGTCGATGAGGGCGCAATCCAGCGCCGAAGCCGAAGCCATGGCGCTCGCGTCGGCCAAGTTATGCGCAGGCCCGATCACGACGAAGCCGAACTCTTTAAGGTCAGCGGCGAGGGACGAAGCAATCACGCGATCGTCTTCAACAACGAGCACGCGTCGCTCCCGCTGCGGAAGCCGAGCTTCAGTGTCCGAAGGCACCACATACCCCTGCGACGACGCACGCTCTCATGCAGATTTGTTGCGCGTTGAGGATAGAGCTGAGAGCAGGTGACCCGTAACCCCTTTTCAGGGCTGCGCCTTCCCGAGGTCGGGACAAGAGGCCGTCCAGGTACAAAGTCGATCTCGACTCGGCGAAAGCTGGCATTGCGGTAGAATGGCAGAGATGGGCGGCATTGTCCAAGCAGTCACCGGAAAGCCTTCATATTCGCGCGTCCTAACGCCCGATCGACAGGCTGCTTCTCCCCGGCATGAATCTGGTTCCGATATATGCTTTAGGCACGTGCCACTTCGCCGTTCATCAGGCTTTCGAAGTATTCGATCGTGGTCTTCAAACCTTCTCGGAGAGGTATTCGCGGCCGCCAACCCAGCGCCTCCTGCGCCCTGCTGATATTTGGCCGCCGCTGCTTGGGGTCATCTTCCGGAAGCGGATGGTGAACGATCTTTGATTTCGACCGGGTCAAACCAATGACCATCTCGGCTAGCTGACGGATCGTGAACTCTTCCGGGTTACCGAGGTTTATTGGCCCGGTGATGTGATCGCCCGAATCCATCAACCGCAAAAGACCGTCAACGAGGTCGTCGACGTAGCAGAACGAACGCGTTTGATCGCCGTCGCCAAATACCGTGATGTCCTGGTTGCGCAATGCCTGCATGATGAAATTTGAAACTACGCGTCCGTCTGAGGGATGCATCTGCGGACCATAAGTGTTGAAAATCCTGGCGACTTTGATCCGCAGCTTATGCTGCCGCAAATAATCGAAAAACAATGTTTCGGCGCAGCGCTTGCCCTCGTCATAACACGATCTGGCGCCGATCGGATTGACATGGCCCCAATAATCCTCGGTCTGAGGATGGACTTCGGGGTCGCCGTACACCTCTGACGTCGAGGCCTGCAGGATCTTGGCTTTCACCCGTTTTGCCAAGCCTAACATGTTGATGGCGCCATGAACGCTGGTCTTTGTGGTTTGAACCGGATCGAACTGGTAGTGAATTGGCGAAGCCGGACAAGCTAGATTGAAGATCTCGTCGACTTCGACGTAGAGCGGGAAACACACATCGTGCCGTACCAATTCGAAGCCCGCATTCGACAGCAGAGAATGAACATTGCGCCGCGTTCCGGTGTAAAAATTATCGACGCACAGGACTTCATCGCCGCGCTCAAGCAGACGCCGGCAGAGGTGCGATCCGATGAAGCCTGCACCACCAGTGACCAGCACGCGACGCTCACCATTCATGTCGTACTTCCTTCTGGTTCTTGTGCACCGAAAAGCAGGTGAGTCCCGAGCTGCTGGCAGGACACAGCATTCACAGTATATTTCGGGCTCCCAGCCATTCCAAGCGCAGCATTTTAGTACGGTGCGTCTCGTGGCAAAGCTGGTGCGCGGCGAGGTCGACGCCACGTTGCGAGACCGGCTGAAGCGTCGGCGCACGAGCCCCCAGCGTTCGGCTGTCGGCGCCTGCACGTGCTGCTCAAGCGAGAGGGCTATGCCAATGCTCCGATAGAAGCGATCTCGGCAATTGGCGCTTGCTCACCGGCTCCATTGCGCGCGAGGTGCTTGGAAAGCGCCAGCTCGCACCGCCTATCTTCACGATACTCGAAACTCGCTCCATCTTGTGCCCTTCCCGCAAGAGGGACTGGAGCCAGCGAGGACGCGCACCTCTGCCCGCCCAGGTCTCCGATTTGTTTGCTGGATTCTGGTATTTCGGAGCGACCTTTCGCCCTTTAAGAGAGCTCTTGCCCGCACGAACTCTTCCGGCCGGCCGGCCGCCAATATACCTGCTGATCCGTGCAAGCTGTCCTTCAAGAACCTTCATTTGCGCGGTCGCGCGAGTCTTGATGAGTCGTTCCGCCTCATCGCGTAGAGAAATAATCGCGTCGAGAGTCATTCCTGCCAGGCCATTGCGTCCCTGCGATCTAACCGTTCGTTTCGTTTTTCGGGAAGTCCTCCTCGGGGACCTTCTCGATTTTCGCTGTTGCGGCTTTGTGCGGCGAGCTTTTTTCTCGGCCATCATTCTCTCCAAAAAATGTGGACTGCTTTCGAAGGCCCAGCAATCATGCGAGGACCCCGACCCTAGCCCTGTTGGATCCACAGGGGCTGTGGGTCATGCAGAGTATAGCTTTTCCGGAAGCGAATGCGACTCCCGCTATGGCTCTACATTCGTCGAGACGTGTTGGCGGCAAGGACAAGGATCTGGCGTCCTGGAAGCGGCGGATCGACGAGAAGTTCAGGCTTGGCCGCCTGAACTGACGGCGGAGGATCGAATCTGCGGACGCAGGGTATGCCTTCAACAGCTAGGGCGCTCGGCGGCTGATGCGCCAGAAGGGCATGCGGCGCTGGGGCCGCAGCCACGCACGACCGAGCCTTCGGGCTCTGGATCGCCTTTTACTATGGCAGGCGACCGCACCATGCGGCTGGGGCAGCCCGAACGCCGATGGAGCAGCCGGCCGCGAAGGATCAGCGGCGAATTCGACAACTGGGCTGTGGACATTGCGCTTGGACAAGGGCGCGTTGCCCACATGCCCGCGGCCCCAACAGCAACAGCGATTTGCAGCCTGATCGGATCAGGAGGGCGCAACGGTCGCCTGGACTAAGAGAAAGGTCTTCGGCGGCGGTTCGAAAATCGGCATATCACTCAACTCTGATTCCGGGTACTAGTGGTCGGCACAGCCCTGATGCGATGAAATCGATGGAGACCGCAAGATATGAAAGAGCGCGTTGCGTTGGTGACCGGCGTCACGGGCCAAGATGGCGCGTATCTCGCCGAATTCTTGCTCGAGAAGGGTTACGTTGTCCATGGTATCAAGCGACGTTCGTCCTCTTTCAACACCGGCCGGGTTGATCACCTCTACCAAGATCCGCACGAGGAGAACCTACGCTTCACCATGCATTACGGCGATCTCACCGATGCCACCAATCTGATCCGCATCATCCAGGAGACGCAGCCCGACGAGATCTACAATCTGGCAGCCCAAAGCCATGTCCAGGTCTCGTTCGAGACACCGGAATACACGGCGAATGCCGACGGTCTCGGCACCCTGCGGCTACTCGAGGCGATCCGAATTCTCGGCATGCAGAGACGCGCACGTTTCTATCAGGCCTCGACCTCGGAGCTTTACGGCGCCGTCCGGGAGGTCCCCCAACATGAGACCACGCCGTTCTACCCGCGTTCGCCGTACGCGGCAGCAAAGCTTTATGCCTACTGGATCACGGTGAATTACCGGGAAGCGTATGCCATGCATGCGTCGAACGGGATCCTGTTCAACCATGAAGGCCCGACCCGAGGTGAGACCTTCGTCACCCGCAAGATCACCCGGGCAGTGGCGGCGATCAAGCTCGGCCGTCAGCAAAAACTGTATCTCGGCAATTTGGATGCGAAGCGCGACTGGGCGCATGCGCGTGACTATGTGGAGGGGATGTGGCGCATCCTGCAGCAGCCGGAGCCCGACGACTACGTCCTCGCGACCGGAGAGACCCATTCCGTACGTGAATTCGTGGAGAAGGCATTTCTGCAAATAGGCATCAGTATCGAGTGGACGGGGTCGGGGGCGGAAGAGAAGGGGGTGGACTCCGCATCGGGCCGAGTGCTAATCGAGGTTGATCGGCGCTATTTCCGTCCCACAGAGGTAGATCTTCTCATTGGCGATCCATCCAAGGCAAGGTCCAAGCTCGGCTGGCAGCACAAGATCTCATTCGAGGATCTTGTAGCCGAAATGGTTGCGGCCGACCTAATCACCGTAGCAGGCGAGACTTCGCGTCAGTTGAAACCGCACGACTAGAGGGCAAGCGCCTTGCCCGCTCCCTTCGATCTGACTGGAAAGCGCATCTTCGTTGCCGGCCATAATGGGATGGCCGGTTCTGCCATCGTTCGCCGCCTTCGCCAAGAGGCTTGCGAGGTGCTGGTCGTGGAGCGCCGCGACGTCGATCTGACGCGTCAAGAGCCGACGGAGAACTACTTTCGCTCCATGAAGCCGGACGTCGTCGTGATGGCGGCTGGACGCGTGGGCGGGATCTTGGCCAATAGCACCTATCCAGTGGAGTTTCTCGCCGACAATCTCGCCATGGCTCTCAATTGCATCCAAGCCAGCCACATGGGTGGCGTGCAGAAATTGCTGTTTCTCGGATCAACATGTATTTACCCGAAATTCGCAAGACAGCCGATGAGCGAGGATCAGATGCTCACCGGTGAGCTTGAGCCGACGAATCAATGGTATGCGATCGCGAAGATCGCGGGGATCAAGCTTTGCGAAGCTTACCACCGCCAATACGGTTGCGACTTTATCTCGGTGATGCCGACCAACCTTTATGGGCGGGGCGACAATTATCATCCGGAGCACAGTCATGTCGTTGCAGCCCTCATCCGACGGTTTCACGAGGCCAAAGCCGCTGGTGCGCCGGCGGTAGTGATATGGGGAACGGGTACGCCTAGGCGGGAGTTCCTTCATGTCGACGATTTCGCGGATGCTTGCGCATTTATCCTGAAGAATTATTCGAGTCCCGAATTCCTCAATATTGGTGTTGGCCAAGACATAACCATTGCAGAATTCGCTCAAATAGTCGCAGATGTGATTGGCTATCAGGGCAAGATTACCTACGACGCGTCGAAACCGGATGGTACGCCGCGGAAGCTGGTCGACGTTTCACGGCTTTCAGCACTGGGTTGGAAGGCGATGATTCCTCTGAAGGAAGGTTTGGCCCGGGCCTACGCGGACTTTCTCGCGGATCCGACGCGGGAGAGGTGAACGATTTAGGTCCGCTCCTTCGCCGCGGCCCTTACGGCCTCGCCGTGTTGGCACCCCGCGACGCCGCCGCTGGGCGCGCGCTGCCCAACAATCCCAAAAGCACGCGGGCATCGGGCATCCGCTCGAGCGCAAGGGTGAATTCCAGAAGCACCTGAGCGGGCCCGGCATCCAGCACCGGTTCGGCCAATTCGGCGAACTTCGCCACGAGGTCTTCGTCGTCGAGCGGGTTCTCCGGCGACCCGCGAGGGGGCCGCGTCGCCTCCTCGATTTCGGTGCCGTCCGCCAATGCGATCTTTACCGTCGAGCTGTCGCTTCCCACCACGGTTTCATCGATATCGAGGAGGACCCGATCAAGCATTGCCCGCAGAACGGGATCGTGGCGGCGGGTCGTTGAATAGGCCGACAGACCGGCAGAGCCGAAGACGGTTCGGGCGGCGACCGCGTACGGCAGGCTCATTTGTGCGGCCGGCAGGGTGTCCGCGGCGCGCCCGCCCACCATCCCGGCCAGGAAGGCGTTGGCTCGGACACGGATTTCCGTCACGTCGGCGGCCTTCAGGTTGTGCCGATCGAGCACGCGCGCGACGGCGTCGACCGCCGCATGCGTATCGCGGCACGACGCGTAGGGTTTGATGGCGGCCCGACTGATCGCCCAGGTCCGTCCGAGGTCGCGTGTCAGGGCTTCCGGATCCGGCGCGGCGGCCGCGAATGTCTTGAAGAATCCACCCCACACGTCCTCGAACACGTGCATCGGCCCGGTGATGCCGCCCGCCGCCAGCAGCGCGGCCAACAGGCCGCCCTCGGCGGCGCGGCCGGCGTGCACGCGCTTTGCCATGGCGCCGTCATGGATGAAGGCCCAAAGGCCGCTCGAGAAGCTCGCCGCAAGCCCGAGCGCCGACGCCAGCGCGCGGGCGTCGAGCCCGAGGATGGAGGCGGCCGCGGCTGCTGCCGCAAAGGTGCCGCAGGTTCCGGTCGAGTGCCAACCGGCCGCATTGTGCGGCTTGTAGCCGCCGAAGCCTTCGAGCACGCGACGCCCGAGGTCATAGCCGAGCACCACGGCGGTCACGAAATCGCGGCCCGACAAAAGCCGATCGGTCGTATCGAGTGCGGCGATGGCCGCCGGCAGCACGACCGCGCCCGAATGGTCGCAGCCACCGGTGTCGTCCAGTTCGAAGGCGTGCGCCGCAATGCCGTTTACCAGCGCGGCGTTGCGCGGAGAAAAAGCCAGTGACGTTCCCCATGCTGGCGAACGGCCCGCGCCGTCTGCTGCCGCCAGCGCGACGCTCGTCTGTTGCGCCTCCTCGGACCGCGCGCCGGCGAGCGCCGCCCCGAAGGTATCGAGAATGTGGCGTTTGGCTTTGGCGACGACCGCGGCCGGCAGGTTATCGAACCGGGTGTGCGCAACGAATCGCGCGAGCTCGTCTACGAATGGTGGGGAGGTCACGTCGGCGTCCAGTTCCCGAAGTCGAGGGAACGCGATTCTCACCGGCGTCGCCGCGACTGCAAGGGCGCAACCCAAGCGTCATTGTGAGCCGCACCGGGAGCCCTGTAGTCTCGTCGGACGGCGGTGGTCTGCAGGCGCGGCGCCTTGTGGGGGAAGTTGTGCGGTTGGTCGTAAGGACCGAGTGGACGATCCGGACCATCGGCAGCCGGCAGGTGCCGGTAAAGGATCAGGCAGTGGTGATCGAGGACGGCCACATTGCCGACGTCACCCCCGATCCCCCGTCCGCATGGCAATCGATCGAGGTCCCGGGCGGCATCGCGTTTCCCGGTTTCATCAATCTGCACAACCATACCATCAATGCGCCGCTGTTCCGCGGGATCGTCGACGATCTGCCGCGCCGGGCGATCGGGGACAGCAAGGTCTATTCGGTTCTCATGCCGATGGGCGCGCTGGCGATGACGTTTCTCGACGACGACGATCTCGAAGCGGTGGTCGCGCTCGGCCTGCTCGAGGTGGCAAGGAGCGGCGCAACCACGCTGGTCGATCAGTTCCGCCCCCGGCAGCGCGTGATCCTGGATCTGGCGCGGCGCTGGGGCTTGCGGCTCTACGCCGCGCCCTATCTGTTCTCGCCCGCGACCAAGGTGGGCGACACCCGCGTTGCGGCCGCCGCCGAGGGCAGCCCCGAAGGCGAAACCGGATTCGCGGCGTTCGAAAGGCTGTTTGCCGAGTTCGACAACGGACCGCGGGGCCGGATCCGCGTGATCCTGGGGCCGCATGCGGCCGACTCGTGCGCCCCTGACCTGCTCGCGAAGGTCGATGCGACGGCGCGCGAGCGCGACCTGATTGCCACCATCCATCTGGCACAAAGCCAGGGCGAGGTCGATCGCGTCGCCGCCGAACGCGGGATGAGCCCGGCCACCTACATGCAATCGGTCGGCCTGCTGCGGGAAGGGGTCGTGTTCGCTCATGGCACGCACCTCAGCGACGAGGAGCTTGCACAGGTGAGCGCGTCCGGTGCGGCGATCGCGAACTGCGCCAGCGTGTTCCTGCGTGGCGGGAAGTCGCCGAATTTTTCTCGCTTCAAGTCGCATGGCGTGCGGGTCGGGCTCGGCACCGATGCGGAGCGCATGGACTTCTTTGCGCAGATGCGCGCGACCGGGTTCGCCTCGAAGCAGGCGTTCGGCGCCGGGGACGCCGCCACCGCGGCGGACATGTTTCACGCCGCCACCATCGGCAGTGCCGATATCCTGCGACGGCCGGACCTCGGTCGGCTGCAGCGTGGCGCCGCCGCCGACGTCGTCGTGGTGGACGCGCGCAGGGCCCATCTACAGCCGATCCGCGATCCGATCCGCAGCTTGGTCTGGTACGCTTCTTCAGCCGATGTCGACACCGCGATCGTCGACGGAAAGCCGATGGTACGCGCCGGAGAGTTGCTTGGGGTCGACGAAGACGCGATCGTTCGGAACGGTGCCGACGCGACCTGGCGGCTGTGGGAAGAGGCGAAGCGGCGCGGCTATTTCCCCGCCGAGGCGGAGCCGGCGCAATGACCGGCCTACGCGAGACCCTGCTGGCGTGGATCGACCAGGATCGTGACGCCATTGTGCGGTTCCTGTCGGAATTTGTCGCCATCCCGAGCCCGAACCCGCCGGGCGACACGCGGCGCGCCGCCGCATATCTGCACGACCGAATCAAGGCGTCGGGCGCGCCGGTCGAGTTCCGCACCGCCAAGCCGGAATGGCCGAACATCACCGGTTCGTTCACCTGCGGCGGCGCGGGTGCCGGGGGCGGGCTGCACCTCGTGCTCAACGGACACATCGACGTTTTTCCCGCCGGCCTTGCCGCCGACTGGTCGCGCGACCCCTGGAGCGGTGCAGTCGCCGACGGCAAGGTGCATGGCCGCGGTGTCGTCGACATGAAATGCGGCACCGCTGCCTCGGTCTGGACCTACCTCTATCTCTTTCGCCTGCGCGAGCGGTTGCGCGGCCGTCTCACGCTCACCTGCGTATCGGACGAGGAGACCGGCGGCACCTGGGGAGCGAAATGGCTCGTCGATAGCTTCCCGGACGAGTTTCGCGGCGACTGCGTGCTCAACGGCGAGCCGTCGACCCCGGGAACGATCCGTTTCGGCGAGAAGGGCACGCTTCGCATCGTGATCGACGTGCGTACGCCGGGCGCCCACGCCGCCTATACCCACATGAGCCGCAATGCGATCCGCATCGCGAGCGAGATCGTGCGCGAGCTCTACGCGCTCGAAGACATGGACGTGCCGCAGAGCGCGGACGTTCGCGAGGCGGTCGAACGCGGACGCGCCGCAATGGACGAGGCGCTCGGGCAGGGGGCGGGAAAAATTCTCGACCGCGTCACGGTCTCGGCCGGCGTCATCCAAGGCGGCGTCAAGATCAACGTGCTGCCGGGGCACTGCCGGCTGGAGGTCGACATCCGGTTGCCGGTCGGCCTCGGCCATGCGCAGATGATGCGCGAGGTCGAACGCATCCTCGTGCGCTATCCGGAAGCCACTCTGACGCCGGTCTGGACGCACTCGGCCG
The DNA here is from genome assembly GCA_963788095.1 of uncultured Alphaproteobacteria bacterium. Taxonomy (GTDB): domain Bacteria; phylum Pseudomonadota; class Alphaproteobacteria; order Rhizobiales; family Xanthobacteraceae; genus CAVTXS01. The sequence continues at coordinate 29,131 of CAWBFP010000012.1, forward strand.
AGCCTAGCGTCTGCGATCCCAATCACCCGATGGTCGGCATCATCCAGTCGACGGCCGCAGGTTTTACCGGACGCACGCCGGTGCCGGTCGTGAGCCTCGGTGCGACCGATTGCAAGCACTGGCGGCACCGCGGCGTGCCCGCCTATGTGTATGGGTGCACTCCCAACAATATGGCCAAGCCCGACGAGTGGGTGGATATCGAGGAGTATCTCCACATCGTGCGCACGCACGCGCTTTCGGCCGCGACGTATCTGGCAGGGTAGGGGACGTGCCGTTCATCAACGAACGGATTTCTCAAACACAGACCGCGCCCGGCGCAGCGCCGGGACCAGCATACCGTTGCGCCGGCGGTGCGCGCGGGCGAGCGCGTGTTCCTGAGCGGCCAGACCGCGCGCCGGTCCGATGGAGCCATCGCGGGCCTCGGCGACCCGGCGGCGCAGACCCATGCCGCCCTCGATGGCATCGAGGCGGCGCTCGCGGCAGCGGGTGGATCGCTCAACCACATCACCAAGCTCACGACCTCGCTGGTCGATCGCGCCCACCGCAAGGCCGTGTACGAAACGATCGGGCGGCGCCTTGCCGGCGTCTTTCCGGTCAGCACCGGGCTTGTCGTCGGCGGGTTGGCGCTGCCGGAGCTGATGGTGCAGATCGATGCCGAGGCGGTGGTGCCGGCGGTTGGCAGCGCGCCGGTGCGGCGCCATCGCACCTTCGACATGCGCGACTGGTTCGGCCAGAACATCGCTTGGCAAGGGGCGATGCTCGTGAGCAGTGCCGAGGAGATTTTCATCCGCGGCCAGACCGGATCTTCACTCGATGGGAAATCCATGGCGGGGCTCGGCCGCCGGCCGGAGGACGCGGCCGCGCAAGCCGAGCTGGCATTGAGCAACCTGACGACGCTTCTCAAGGAAGCGGGCGCGGGGGTCGACAACGTCACCAAGATCACCGTCTATATCAGCGACCGTGCGTACCGCCCCGCTGTCTATCCGGTGATCGGCAAGCATTTCCGCGGGGTGCATCCGGTCTCGACCGGCATCATCGTTCCGGGCTTTGCGCGTCCCGAAATCCTGTTCGAGATCGACGTGCAGGCGGCGCCGAAGCAGGGCGGCGCGCCGCACCGGCGCGTGCGCCCCTACCACTCGAAGAATGCGCGCTACGGCACCGAACGGCAGCCGCTCGACTGCGATTTCTGCATGGCGGTGCGCGCCGGCCGGCGCGTCGTCCTCCGCGGCCAGACTGGCGTCGACCTGCACGAGGTCTTGCAGGGCCGCGGCGACGCCGTCGCGCAGGCCCGTCAAGCCATGGACAATGTCGAAGTCCTGCTCGGCGAAGCCGGCGCCCGGCTCTCGCACGTCACAAAGGCGACCTTGTTCGTGACCGATCGCGCCTTTCTGGCGGGCGTAAGCAGCGTCGTCCTCGGCCGCCTCAGAGCGGCCGCGCCCGCCTTCAGCGCCCTGATCGTCAAGGGTCTGGCCAGCCCCGAGCTGTTGATGGAAGTGGATGTTGCGGCCGTCATCCCGGACGAACCCGCATGACCTTCTCGCTGGTCGCACGATGTGCGCGCACCGGGATGCTGGGAGCCGCCGTGACCACCTCGTCGATCGCGGTCGGCTCGCGCTGTCCGCACGCGCGCGCCGGCGTTGGCGCGGCCCTGACCCAGCACCGGACCGATCCCAGGCTCGGCCCGCTCGCGCTCGATCTGCTCGCGCGCGGTTTCACCGCCGACGAGGCGACGAGCGCGATCGTCGCGGGCACGCCTCATCGCGACTGGCGGCAGCTTGCTATCATCGATCGCGATGGGCGCACGGCGGCTTTCTCCGGCGCGCATGTGCGTGGCGAGAGGGGCGAGGCGCATGGGCTCGACTGCGTCGCCATTGCCAATATCGTGCGCTCGGCCGAGGTGCCGGGCGCCATGGTCAAGGCGTTCGAGACCGAGCATGCTGCGCCGCTCGGGCGCCGGCTGGTCGATGCGCTGCGGGCAGGCGAAGCGGCCGGCGGCGAGCACCAGCCGGTGACGTCGGCGGCGCTCCTGGTCGTGCACCGCGAGGCGTTTCCCTACGTCGATCTGCGCGTCGACGATCATGGGTCTCCGATCGAGGAGCTGGCGCGACTGCTTGCTGCCTACGAGCCGGAGGCCGACCCGTACGTGGTGCGCGCCGTCGATCCCGACCGCGCCACCCGCCCGCCTGGGCTCAAGTGAGGTTATACTGTGCCCTTCCGTCATTGCGAGCGAAGCGAAGCAATCCAGAATCGGCACGGCAGCCTGGATTGCTTCGCCTTCGACTCGCAATGACAAACGCTGCAACGATCGGGAATATGAAGTTCAGGCCGCCCTCAGGGCAGTTCAGGGGAGCATCGCATGAAACGGGTTCTATCGGTATTGGCAGCGCTGGCCGTCGCGACCGGGCTTGCGTCCGGCGCGGCTGCGCAGGGCACCATCCGGGTCGCGGTCGGTACCACGCTCAATCAGCTCGATCCCGCCAAGACCACCATCGGAGACGAGTACATCTACGTCCACCTGGTGTTCAACGGCCTCACCAGGATCGACCGCGACCTGACCACCAAGCCCGACCTCGCGGTGAGCTGGACGGCGTCCGAGGACTTGAAGGAGTGGACCTTCAAGCTGCGCGAAGGCGTGAAGTTCCACCACGGCCGCACGCTCGATGCCGATGACGTCGTCGCCACCGTTCGGCGTATCCTCGATCCGGCCACCGGCTCGCGCGCGCGCGCCAACTTGACCATGGTCGAGAAGGTCGAGGCGGTCGATCCGCTCACGGTCAAGTTCACGCTCAACATTCCCTATGCGGGCTTCCCGGACATCTTCGGCGAGCGCCAGCTCCGCATTGTCGCCAAGGACAGGGCCGATGCGCTGTCGACGCAGCCGGTCGGCACCGGCCCGTTCCGGTTCGTCTCATGGGCGCCCGGCGACCGCATGGAGCTGGCGAAGAACCCTGACTATTTCGAGCAGGGCCTGCCGAAAGTCGACGCGGTGACGATGCGCATCATCCCGGAAGCGGCGGCGCGGCTGGCGGCGCTCGAATCGGGCTCCGTCGACATCCTGTGGAACCTGCCGTACGAGTCGGTCGACAAGTTCAAGAACCATCCGAACGTGCGCGCCGATTCCGTCGCCACCGCCACCTGGGACGGCGTGATCCTCAACAACGAGCGTGCGCCGTTCAACGACATCCGCGTGCGTCAGGCGCTCGCCGCCACCATCGACAAGGAGGCGATCGTCGAGCTCGCGATCTTCGGCCAGGGCGCGCCGACCCACAGCCCGATCCCGCCCAGCCATCCCTACTTCAACAAGACACTCACCTTCGCCAAGCCCGACATTGCCCGCGCCAAGAAGCTGTTGGCGGAAGCCGGCCATCCGAACGGCTTCGACGTCACCATGCAGGTGCCGCAGGAGCGCGAGCAGCGCGTCCGCCTCGGCGTCGCGGTGCGCGACATGGCGCGCGCCGCCGGCATCCGCATCAATATCGAGCGCGTGCCGTTCGCCTCCTATGCGGCCCAGGTCGCCGGCAAGGCGCAGATGTATGTCGACGGTTACTTCGCGCGGCCGACCATCGATACCGCGCTCTATCCGTTCTACCATTCAGCCGGCAGCTGGAACCGCCAGCTCTGGCTCTACAAGAACGAGAAAGTGGACGAGCTGCTCGATGTCGCACGCAAGACCAACGAGGAGGCCAAGCGCAAGCAGATCTTCGATGAGTTCCAGAAGATCGCCGACGAGACCGTGACCAGCATTATTCCATACTCGGCCGCGCACGTGAACGGCGTCCGCAAGGAGGTCGAGGGTTTCCGCTCGACCCCGATGCAGTGGCTCGAGCTCAAGGAGGTGACGGTGAAGCGGTGAGGGGGGATTAGTGCCGCGAAGCAGGAGGCTATAGCTCGACCGGAGCGTGAGCGTGCTCCGCGAGGAGACGACACGAAGCGATTGCAGCGCCTAGCTGGAAAAGACCCCCAATGATTGCAGCGCGCTCCAACCTCTCATGCTGAGGTGCTTTTCCGGACGAAGTCCGGAAAAGCCTCGACGCACGCACAGCGGCACCACTGGTGACCTCCGGGAGCATCCTTCGAGACGCGTCGCTGCGCGACGCTCCTGAAGGATGAGGGGTGTGGCTTCCAGGCTCGGCCGCGTTCCGCGGCCGAGCTCCTCAGATGAGGGACTGCTTTTCGAGCCGCTCTCAGTCTCAGTCTCAGAACTCAGAACCGCCTTTCTTTGGTGCATGCGGCTTGACATCATGAAGTCTCGCTCATAGCGCCAAGGCATGAGAACGACATTGACCTTAGACGATGACTTGGCGGCAAAGCTGAAGGCGGAATCTCGCCGAGCCGGCCGGCCCTTCCGCGAGATCGTCAATGACACCCTGCGGCGCGGACTGGCAAGCCGGCGTGCCACCACGGCTCAACGCCGAGCATTTCGAATCACGGCCCGAGATCTCGGTGATCTTCGGCCGGGCCTCTCTTTGGACAATGTCGCGGAAGTCATCGACCAGATTGAAGGCCCGGTGCACCGCTGATCGATAAGAATCGGCGCGATGCGGGCGGGGTCGCAAGTGGTGTAACAATTCAGCTCGCTTTCGCGCCCGAGAACTTCACCACCTTCATCCACTTCTCGGTCTCGTCGGCGAGCAGTTTGGCGAACTCGGGCGGCGAGACCGGCAGCGGGATGCCGCCGAGATCGAGGATGCGCGTCCGCAAGGCGGTGTCGGCAAGACCGGCATTGACCTCGCGATTGATGATGCGGACGATCTCCTCGGGTGTGTCCTTGGGCGCGCCGAGGCCGGCGAACGCCATGGTCTCGAAGCCTGGCACGAACTCGCCGATCGTCGGCACGTCAGGGAGGACGTCGAGCCGTCGCGGCGTGCTTACCCCCAGTGCGCGCAGCCGGCCGGCACGGATGTGCTCGATCGATGACGGCATGTTGTCGAACATGACGTGGACGTGTCCGGCGATCAGGTCGGCCAGCGCCGGCGGCGCGCCGCGGTAGGGGACGTGCTGCATGTCGACGCCGGCCAGCATCTTGAACAGCTCGCCGCTGACGTGGGCGACCGATCCGACCCCGGCCGATGCGAAGTTGAGCCTTCCCGGATTGGCCTTGGCATGAGCGATGAATTCCGGAACGGTCTTGGCCGGGAACGCCGCATTGACCTCCATCACCTGCGGCACCCGGTAGATGCCCGCGACCGGCACGAGGTCGCGGATGACGTTGAAACCGAGGTTGTCGTAGAGCGTGGCGTTGATGGCGTTGTTGGCGCCGATGACCAGCAGCGTGTAGCCGTCGGCGGGCGCGCGCACGACCGCCTCGGCGGCGATATTGCCGCCGGCGCCAGGCCGGTTCTCGACGACGAACTGCTGACCGAGCCGGTCCGTCAGCGATTGGCCGATCAGCCGCGCCAGGATGTCGATCGCCTGGCCGGCGGCAAACCCCACCATCAGCCGCACCGGGCGGGCCGGGTAGGCTTGCGCCAGCCCGACGCGCGAGACAGCAGGAAGGACGGCGGCACCGGCGGCCATCTGCAGGAATTTGCGGCGGAGGATTTTCATCGGCTGCTTCCCAAGCGCGGCGTCGCAAGCGTCGCCAGCACCTCGGTATTGGTACAAGGCCGACACCCGACCGGACAAGGCCGCAGGCGCACTTCCAAGGCTGAAATCCACCTGCGATCACCCAAAGGATGCTCCAGTGACAATTACTTCCGATTGGTTGTCGTTTGCGATTCCAGATCGTGGCCGCTAGCCTGCTCCAGGTTAGCGAACGCGACAGCATGGCACAGCTCGCTATTGCATCCTCGGCATCGCCCGGCCGGGAAAGTGGAGGAATCGAGACGCTGGCGGCTGGGATGGCGCCGCGCCGCAGAAGCGGATCCACCTTGGCGATCGCGAACGTCTCCAAGCGCTATGGCGCCGAGACGACGGCCGCCGACAGCGTCTCGCTCGAACTTGCGGCAGGCGAGTTCGTCACACTGCTCGGCGCATCCGGCTCGGGCAAGACCACGACGCTGATGGTGGTCGCGGAATTCATCGCACCCGACGACGGCGATGTCGTGCTGGACGGCCGTAGCGTGGTGCACCTTCCACCGGAAAGGCGCGGGATCGGCGTCGTGTTCCAGAACTACGCGTTGTTTCCGCATATGACGGCGGTGCGCAACGTCGCGTTTCCGCTGCGCATGCGGGGCGTAGCGCAGGCGGAAGCCAGGCGGCGGGCCGAATCCGCGCTCGAACGCGTCGGCCTGATCGGCCTCGGCGCGCGTCTGCCGTCGCAACTGTCCGGCGGTCAGCAGCAGCGCGTCGCCCTCGCGCGCGCCCTGGTGTTCGAGCCCGGCCTGCTGCTCATGGACGAGCCGCTCGGCGCGCTCGATCGCGCTTTGCGCGAGCAGCTCAAGGGCGAGATTCGCCGGCTGCATCGCGACCTCGGCGTGACCGTCCTCTACGTCACCCACGATCAGGAGGAAGCGCTTACGCTTGCCGATCGCATCGCGCTGATGAGCCGTGGCCGGATCGTGCAGGTCGGTACGCCTGCCGACCTCTACGAGCGGCCGCAGACGCGGTTCGCGGCAGGCTTCATCGGCGAGGGTTCACTGATCGAAGGCATCGTGGTCAGCGACGCGGGCGGGCAGCTCGCGCTGGCGCCGCAAGGCGGCGTGCCCTTGCTGCGCGGAACCGCGCAAGGTGTCAGGGAAGGCAGCCGTGCGGTCATCCTGCTGCGGCCTGAAAAATTGCGGATCCTTTCGCCCGACCAGGACGGACTCCCGGCCGAAGTCGTGGAGACCGTCTACGTCGGCGATGTCACGCGCTTGACGCTGCGCGTCGCGAACGAGCGCCACCATCATTGCCAAGCAGACCAACCGCGCCGGTGATCGCCGCCTGCGCCTCGGCGATGCCGTACGCGTCGACTGGGCTCGCGAGGATGCGGTGATCCTCGCGGCCGATGACGGCGCCTCGTTTCAACCGGATCTCATCAGGGAGCATCGACAATGACTGCCACACACAGGTTCTCACGCCGCTTGATCCTGCTGGGCACGGCGGGTGCCTCGCTCGCCGCAACCGGCCCGTTCTTTCACGTCCGACCGGCCCGCGCCGACAAGGGCGAGATTACTGTCGTGTCCTGGGGCGGCTCGCGCACCACGGCGATGCGCGAGGTCATGTTCCAGCCGTTTGAGCGGCTGAGCGGCGTCCGCGTGCGCGATGATGGTCCTCCGGAGGCCGCCAAGGTGAAGGCGATGGTCGAAAGCGGGACCGTCACTTGGGACGTCCTCGACACCGACATCCCCGCCATTCTGACCATGGCCAACAACAATCTCTTGGAGAAGATCGACTACGCGCGCCTCGACAAGGCGCGTCTCGACAAGATTCCGCAGGTGCTGCATCACCCTTACGGCATCGGGCACCTGATCTATTCGTTCAACGTCGTCTACAACACCAAGACGTTTCCGACCGGCAAGCATCCGCAGTCATGGGCGGAAGTCTGGGACGGCGAGAAGTTCAAGGGCGCGCGCTCATTTCCGTTCCGCGGCGGGATCTCGCCGCAGCTCGAGCTCGCGGTCGTCGCCGACGGGGTTCCGACCGACAAAGTGTACCCGCTCGATGTCGAACGGGCGTGGAAGTCGATGGACCGCCTGCGTCCGCTGGTGACGAAATGGTACGCCAATCACGCGGAAGCGATCCAGCTCTTGACTTCCGGTGAGGTCGACATCTGCTGCACCATCGGGCCGCGCGGCATGGTCGCGAAGAAGGACGGCGCCGCGATCGACGTCGAATACAACGGCGGCAAGCTCGCGCCGGACAACTGGGCGATCGTCAAGGGAACCCGCAACCTCGATGCGGTGTACCAGTTCCTCACCTTCGCGCTCGACGGCAAGGTGCAGGCAGAGCTCGCCAAGCGTATTCCCTACGGCCCGTCCTCACAGGACGCATTCGCGCACTTGAGCGAGGCCGAGGCCAAGATCCTCAACACCAGCCCGGAAAACCTGAAGCGCCAGTTCTGGAACGACATCGGCTGGTGGGGAGCGGTCGGCCCGGACGGCAAGACCAACCAGGAAACCCAGACCGAGCGCTACGCGCGCTGGATGGTGCGGCGCGGCTGACCGCGACCGTGATATCGAGTCCGTCCGCCGCGACACGACGGCCCTGGAGAGCGCGGCCCGAGGTTTTCGCGCTCGGCGCTCTCCTGTTCTGCATCGCGGTCTACCTGATCCCGATCCTGCTGCTCGGCGCGTGGGCGTTTCGCGACCGCGCAGGCTCCTTCACCCTGGCGCACCTGTTTCGCCTTGCCGGTGACGAGGCCTACCACCATTCCTTCTTCATCACGTTCCGAACCGCAACGGTCACCACGCTCGTCTGTGTGCTGCTGGGTTATCCGCTCGCCTATCTGATGGCGACGGCGGGCCCGCGCGCCCGCGCGCTGCTTTTCACCGCGGTGATGATCCCGTTCTGGACCAGCGTTCTGGCCCGCAGCCTCGCCTGGGTCATCCTGCTCGGGCGGCGCGGCGTCGTGAACGAATGGCTCGTTGCGACGGGCCTGGTGCATCAACCTTTGCCGCTGCTGTTCAACAGCTTCGGGGTACAGGTCGGCATGGTTCACGTGCTGCTGCCGTTCATGATCCTGCCGATCTGGGCGGTGCTCGCGCGCCTCGATCCCGCTCTGCCGCTCGCCGCGCGCTCGCTCGGCGCCAGCCCCGGCCGCGCCTTCCTCCATGTCGTGCTGCCGCAGTCGCTGCCCGGACTTGCCGCCGGTATGACGCTGGTTTTCATGCTGGCGGTCGGTTTCTACATCACGCCGGCGCTGCTCGGCGGCCCGAACGATCTGACCATCGTCTCGCTGATCGAGATGGTCGTGCGCGATCTGCTCGATTGGTCGTTCGGCGCGGTGCTCAGCCTCACCCTGCTGGCTTTCGTCGGCCTCATCTTCGCCATTGGCGCCATGGTCGCCGGCACCGAGCGCCTAACCGGCGCGGAGGCGCGCACATGAAGCGTCGACGCCCCATCGGTGCGGAGTGGCGCGCTGGTCTGCTGTGGACCGCCGCTACGTTGGTCATCGTATTTCTGCTGGCGCCGATCGTCGTGATCCTGATCGTGTCGTTCAATGATACGACGCTGTTCAGCTTTCCGCCCAGCTCCTGGTCGCTGCGCTGGTACTACGCGCTGTGGAACAGCCGCAGCTGGCGCGAGGCAGCGCTGCTGTCGCTGTGGATCGCGCTGGCCGTCACGTTCGCGTCGCTGTTGATCGGCGTGCCGGCCGCCTACGCGCTCGCGCGCTCCACCTCCCGCAGCAAGCGGTTCGTCGAGTTCTTCCTGGTCTCGCCGATGGTGGTTCCGGTCGTTGTGCTCGCCATCGGCCTCTATGTCCTGTTCGCGCCGTTCAGGCTGGTGGGAACGCCGGTTGCCATTTTTCTCGGACACATGTTGCTCGCGCTGCCGGTGGTGCTGGTCATCGCCGGCGCGGCGGTGCGCAAGGTCCATCCCAGCGTCGAGCTGGCAGCGCGCTCGTGCGGCGCGTCGTTCCTGGGCGCGTTCTGGCACGTGGTGCTGCCCGCCATCCGCCCCGCCATCCTATCGAGCGGAGCCTTTGCCTTCCTGACCTCGTTCGACGAGGTCGTGCTTGTGCTGTTTTTGGGCGGGCCGCGCACCAACACGCTGCCGAAGCGCATATGGGAAGCGGTGCGGTTCGAATTGGATCCGTCGCTGACCGCCGTTTCGACACTGCTGTGCGTCCTCACGCTGCTCGCCCTCGCCGTTGCCGAGCTCTCGCGGCGCGCCAGCCGAACGCAAGCAAGATCGGAGCCGACCCGATGATCCCCGACATCCCGCACGTGCCGGCCAATACCGCCGCGCCGGCGCCCGAGTTCCCCTGGCCGAATGGCGCGCGCTGCGCGGTGATTCCGTCATTCGACGTCGACGCCGAGACCGCATGGACCGCAATGGACGCGCGCCACGTCGATCGCCTCGTCACCTTGTCGTTCGGCGGCTACGACGTGCGCGTCGGCGTGCCGAAAATCCTCGACTATCTGCGCTCGATCGACGTGCGGGCGACGTTCTTCATCCCCGGATGGGTCGTCGACACCCACACGGCCATGTGCGAGGCAATCGTCAAAGCCGGGCACGAGATCGGCCACCACGGCTATTCGCACAAGCGCCCGGAGCCGCACGACCTCGAACAGGATCGCGAGGAGATCGACCGCGCGTTCGAAGTCCTTGCAACGAAAGCTCGGCGTCAAGCCGATCGGCTACCGCGCGCCCTCCGGCGAGAACTACGACGGGCTGCTGAAGCATCTCCGCGACCACGGGATTCTCTACTCATCCTCGTGGCGCGACGACATTCGGCCGTATCGTCACCGGCTGCGCGATGGTTCGCCCGGCCCGGTCGAGCTTCCCATCAACATGTCGTTCGACGATTGGCTCTACGGCATGAGCAATCGTTTCAGCCCGCGGCCGATGTTTCCGAAGGAGCACGTGCTGTCGATCTGGAACGACGAGTTCGACCAGACGCGCGAGTGGGGCGGGCTGGTCACCACGGTTCTGCATCCGCAGGTGACCGGCCGCCCGATGCGGCTCGGAATTTTTCGCGACTTCCTCGCGCGCGTTCGCAGCTTCGGCGACGCCTGGATCGCGACCGGCGAGGAGGTCGCCCGCCACTTCATCGCCAACGAGAAAGCCTGCCAGGGTTCGCCGCGATAGGGATCAACGTCCTGGTGGCGCAGGCTGGGAGGGGACGACCGTCACAGTTCTCGCTCCGCGAGCTCGCGAAACGCGTCGGGAACCGAGCGCGCACCGCCCAGCACGACCGACGCATATCCGACCGCCTCCCATCCGAAGCGCTCGCGGATGGCATCGACGGCGCGGTCCGCGAGCCAGCGTGCCGCGCCGCGTTTGGCCCCGGGACGGCGCGCCTCATCGGCAAGGCCGAGCGGGAGTTCGAGCTGCACCAGCGGCCGGTTCTCCAGGTTCGACAACGAGATCGCCAAGAGCGAGATGGTCGCCTCCCGGGGGTGGTTGGCGAGCACGGCCTGCACCAGGTCCTCCGCGATTTCCGCCAGGGTCGCGGTCGCCGCAATCGGCGCCGGCAGCGTGAGCGAGCGCGTGACCGAGCGCAGATCGGCGAACCGCACGCGCACCGTCACGGTGCGGCCGGACCGCAGCTTGGCGCGCAGGCGGCTGCCGATCCGGTCCGCCAGATGACGGAGCGCCGGGCGAACGACGCGCTTGGCTGCGGGCTGCCGGCCAAGCGCCGATTGCGCACCGGCCGATTGCGCCCGCCGGTGCGCCCTGATCTCGCGCGGATCGCGGTTCCAGGCGAGCGCCGCGAGCTTCTCGGAGGCCGCGCGGCCGAGCAGCGGCTCGAGCGTGCCCGGCGCGATCTCCGCCAATTGCCCGACGGTGGTGACGCCGATGGCGGCTAGGCGCGCTCTGGTCGCGGGACCTACGCCCCACATCACCCCGACCGGCAGGTCGTGCAGGAACTCGAGCTCGGTCATCGGATCGACCACGCGCAGCCCGTCAGGCTTGGCCACTTGCGAGGCGATCTTGGCGAGGTGCTTGGTGCGCGCGACGCCGACCGAAATCGGCAGGCCGAGCTCGGTCCGCACCCGGTGCCGGATCGTCTTCGCGATCTCGGCCGGCGGCCCGAACAGATGCTCGGTCCCGGCAACGTCGGCGAAGGCCTCGTCGATCGAGATCCGCTCGACCAGCGGCGTGAAGTCGCCGACGACCTGCATCGCCGCGTCGCCCAGCCGCTGATAGTCCTTGAAATGGCCGTCGACGAAAGTCAGCTCCGCGCAGAGCTCGCGCGCTTTGCGTCCCGGCATTCCGCCGTGCACCCCGAAGCTTTTGGCTTCGTACGAGGCCGCGAGCACGACCCCGCCGCCGACCGCGATCGGCTTGCCGCGTAACGACGGGTCCAAAAGCTGCTCGACCGAGGCGTAAAAGGCGTCCAGGTCCGCATGCAGGATGGTCGCTGTCAATTCCATCCCCATAGTACCTGATGGTGTCGTTCAACTTATGCGAGAAATAACAGAACATAAACAGAACAAAGTGCCGTGAAATTGTCAACCAAGCCGGCGCTCGACGCCTCTATGCCGGCCCTGCTGAGGGGTTGGTCGTGTCTTCCCGCGGCGAAATGGGAACCCAGAAGGAGATTGCGAACGAACAGCGAACATGATGGGGTGCGGTGCCGCCGATTCGCCCCATGACCGCGCCCTATCTTGAGCAGCTCAATCCCTACCAACGGTGTGCGATCGAGCACGGCGCCGGCGCGGTCGCGGACCGTGCCCTCCTCGTCATCGCGGGCGCGGGCTCAGGCAAGACCAATACGCTCGCGCACCGGGTCGCCCACCTCGTGGTCAACGGTGCCGACCCGCGGCGCATCCTGCTGCTGACGTTCTCGCGCCGCGCGGCGGCCGAGATCGCGCGGCGGGTCGAGCGCATCGTCGGCGCCGCCTCGAGGTCGAGTGCGGTGGCATCCGCGGCGCTGACCTGGGCCGGGACGTTCCACGGCATTGGCGCGCGGCTCCTGCGCCAGCAAGCGCATCGCATCGGCCTCGATCCGTCGTTCACGATCCACGACCGCGAGGACTTGGCCGACCTCATGAACCTGGTGCGGCACGAGCTCAAGCTGTCGACGACCGAGAGCCGTTTTCCCACCAAGGGCACCTGCCTCGCCATCTACTCCCGGGCCGTCAACGCCGAGGAAATGCTGGAGGCGGTGCTGGCGAAGACGTTCCCATGGTGCTGTGTATGGGAGAGTGAGCTGCGCACGCTGTTCGGCGCCTATGTCGAGGCTAAGCAGCGCCAGCACGTCCTCGATTATGACGACCTGCTGCTCTACTGGGCGCAGATGATGGCCGAGCCCGTCATCGCGACCGACATTTCCGGCCGGTTCGACCACGTCCTGGTCGATGAGTTCCAGGACACGAACCGCCTGCAGGCGTCGATCCTGCTGGCGCTCAAGCCGGACGGCCGCGGTCTTACCGTCGTCGGCGATGACGCGCAGTCGATCTACTCGTTCCGCGCCGCCACCGTGCGCAACATCTTGGAGTTCCCGCATCGGTTCAGCCCGCCGGCCCGGATCGTGACGCTGGCACAGAACTACCGCTCGACGCAGAGCATCCTCGCCGCCGCGAATGCGGTGATCGGGCTCGCCGCGGAGCGTTTCACCAAGGATCTCTGGTCGGAGCGCCCCGTGGGCGCGCGGCCGCGGCTGGTTACGGTCGCCGAAGAGCTCGCCCAGGCCCGCTACGTGGTCGAGCGCGTGCTCGAGCAGCGCGAGGCTGGCATCCCGCTCAAGCGACAGGCGGTCTTGTTCCGCGCATCGCACCACGGCGCGGCGCTCGAGGTCGAGCTCACGGTCCGCAACATCCCGTTCGTCAAGTTCGGGGGCCTGAAGTTCCTGGACACCGCGCACGTCAAGGACGTGTTGGCCTGCCTACGCTGGGCCGAGAACCCGCGCGACCGTGTGGCAGGTTTCCGCGTGTTGCAGCTTCTGCAAGGCGTCGGCCCGGCAAGCGCCGGCAGGGTACTCGACGCCATGGGCGGCCGTGCTTCCGCCCTGGCCGAGGTCAAGCCGCCGCCGTCGCCGGCGGCGGCGCCGAGTGGGCGTCGTTCACCGACCTGATGGGACGAATGTTCCGTCGGGTCGCGGGATGGCCGGCGGAGCTGGGCGCGGTGCGCGACTGGTATCGGCCTCACCTTGAGCGCATTCACGAGGACGCCAGCGTCCGCGCCGCCGATCTCGTACAGCTCGAGCAGATCGCCGCGTCGTACGGCTCGCGCGAGCGCTTCCTCACCGAGCTCACGCTCGACCCGCCGGGCGCCACCAGCGACGAGGCCGGCGTGCCGCACCTCGACGAGGACTACCTCATCCTGTCCACGATCCACTCCGCCAAGGGGCAGGAGTGGACCGCGGTGTTCGTGCTCAATGCGGTCGACGGCTGCATTCCGACCGATCTCGCGACCGGCAGCGCCGACGAGATCGAGGAGGAGCGGCGTCTCCTGTACGTCGCCATGACCCGCGCCAAGGACGAGCTCGACATCATCGTTCCGCACCGCTTCTACGTGCACCAGCAGCCGGGTCGCGGCGACCGGCACCTCTACGCAGTGCGCACGCGCTTCGTGCCGGACGCCCTGCTCGGATTGTTCGAGACCCAGACTTGGCCGGCGAAAGCGGATCGCGAGCCATCGCATGCCCGGCCCGGCGATCGGATCGACTTGGGTGCCCGGATGCGGGCGATGTGGCGTTAGCCACAGCCTGACATTGCAGGGCGTGCCGTCGGCTAAACCATCCGCGTTCGGCGTCGCGCTGGATTGCCGCGCCTGGGGTCGTCATGATGGGCAGGCGAGGGGACATGAGCTTGCACGCCCGACGCCACCAATCTGCGAGGCCGCCATGGCCGGCTACGTGATCCGGCGGCTGGCTCTGGTCGTGGTCGTGCTGGTCGCGGTCTCGTTTCTGGTGTTCGCGATCACCGCGATCCTGCCCGCCAATGTCGCCTATCTGATCCTGGGGCCGTTCGCGCCGCCCGAACAGGTCAAGGCGCTGGAGCTCAAGCTTGGCCTCAACGATCCCGTGCTGGTGCAGTACTGGCGCTGGGCCTCGCGCTTCGTTAGCGGCGATTTCGGCTCCTCGATGCTGATGAACCGCCCGATCGCGCCGATCCTGAGCGAGGCGATTCAGCGCTCGCTGGTGCTCACTCTCACCTCGTTCGTTCTGATCGCGATCATCGGCGTCACGCTCGGGGTCGCGGCGGCGCTGCGCCACAACCGCCCGCTCGACCACGCGGTGTCGGTCGCCACCTATCTCGGCATCGCGGTGCCGGAATTCTTCTGGGCGATCGTGGTGATCCTGGTGTTCGCCTCCTATCTCGGCTGGTTGCCGGCCTCCGGCTATGAGCCGCTCTCGGCCGGCTTCTGGCCGTGGGCGAAGCATCTGATCGCCCCGACCATCACGCTCGTGTTCGCGCACCTGGCACACGTGTCGCGCCTCACCCGCTCCAGCATGATCGAGGTGCTGCAAAGCCCCTATGTCATGGCAGCGCGCGCCAAGGGCCTGCCGGAGCGCGTGGTCGTGATGCGGCACGCGTTGCGCAATGCGATGCTGCCGACCATCACGGTGCTGGCGCTCGACATCGGCCGGCTGATGGGCGGCATCGTCGTGATCGAGACGGTGTTCGGCTATCCGGGCCTCGGCCGGCTGCTGGTGTTCTCGATCCAGCAGCGTGACATCCCGATGCTGCAGGCGAGCATCGTCGTCGTCGCCGCGGTCTACGCGCTCGCCAACCTCGGCGCCGACCTGCTGTACGCCTGGCTCAATCCGAAGATCCGCTATGGCCGCAGCATCGCCTGACGTCCTGGAGGCGGCCGCGCGCCGGCCGATGCCGGCCCAGCTCAAGGCCGGGCTTGTCATCGTCGGCGTCATCGCGATCCTGGGCTTGCTCGCGCCCTGGATCGCGCCGCACCCTTGGGACACGATCTCGATCCGCACGCGCTTCCAGCCGCCGAACGCGACCTACTGGTTCGGCACCGACGAGTATGGCCGCGATGTGCTCAGCCGGCTGCTGATGGGAACGCGCCTGTCGCTGGCGATGGGCGTCGGCGCCACGCTGGTGAGCATTGCGATCGGCGTGCCGCTCGGGCTCGTGGCCGGCTACTTCCGCGGCAAGGTCGACGAGATCCTGATGCGCGCAGCCGACGTGCTCATGGCCATACCGGCCATCATGCTCGGCCTGCTGGTTTTGGCGGTGACGCCCCCCGCGCTGTGGAAGACCGCGCTCGCGGTCGGGTTCGTCTACATTCCGCCGATCGCGCGCGTCACCCGCAGCGTCACGCTCGGGCTCGCCAACGAGGACTTCGTGCAGGCGGCGCGTGCGCGCGCCGAAAGCACCGGCTACGTCTTGTTCCGCGAGATCCTGCCGAACGCCTGGCCGCCGCTGATCGTCGAGGCGAGCCTGCGCGTCACCTACGCCATTCTGCTCGGTTCCGCGCTGAGCTTCCTCGGGCTCGGCGCGCAGCCTCCGAGCTCCGACTGGGGCCTGATGATCGCGGAGGCGCGCGCCTTTGTCGACCGCGCCCCCTGGATCGCGCTGGCACCGGGGTTTGCCATGTGCCTCTTGGTCATCGGCATCAATCTCGTCGGCGACGGCCTGCGCGAGCGGCTCGATCCGCGCCTCAAGGGGCGCGTCGAGAAGGTATGAAGATGCTGACCATCGAACGCCTCGGCATCCGCTACCGGATACCCGGCGGCGCCGTCACGGCGCTGAGCGACGTCTCGCTCGCGCTCGGCAAGGGCCGGACCCTTGCGGTCGTCGGCGAGTCGGGCTCCGGCAAGAGCACGATCGCGCTCGCCGTCATGGGCCTGCTCGGACCGGAAGCAGACATTTCATCCGGGCGTATCCTGTTCGAGGGCACCGACCTCCTCACGCTCGACGCCGAGGCGCGGCGGCAGTTGCGCGGGGCCCGCATCGCGATCGTGTTCCAGGACCCGTTCTCGGTGCTCAATCCTTCGCTGCGGATCGGCGAGCAGATCGGCGAAGGTCTCGTCCATCACAACGGCTACGCGCGCGAGGCGGCGCTGACCCGTGCGGTCGAATTGCTGCGCGAGGTCGGCATCGCCGAGGCGAACGCCGTGGCAGGCGCCTATCCGCACGAGCTCTCCGGTGGCATGCGCCAGCGCGCGCTCATCGCCGGCGCGCTTGCGACCGAGCCCGA
Organism: uncultured Alphaproteobacteria bacterium; assembly: GCA_963788095.1. Lineage (GTDB taxonomy): Bacteria > Pseudomonadota > Alphaproteobacteria > Rhizobiales > Xanthobacteraceae > CAVTXS01. The sequence continues at coordinate 45,826 of CAWBFP010000012.1, forward strand.
CCTCCTCATCCTCGACGAGCCGACCACCGCGCTCGACGTCACCATCGAGGCGCAGATCCTCGATCTGCTCGAGGAGCTGCGCGCGCGCCGAGGCCTGAGCATGCTGTTCATCACCCACAACCTCGGCGTCGTGCGCCGCATCGCCGACGAGGTGGCGGTGCTTTACGCCGGCGAGGTCGTGGAGAGCGGCGCGAGCGCGCAGGTGTTTCGCGCGCCCCGCCATCCCTACACGAAGGGCCTGCTGGCCGCGCTCCCGCGCCTCGACGCGCGGCGGGAGCCGCTCGCCAGCATACCCGGCCGGATTCCGGACATGCGCAGCCCGCCCGCGGGTTGCCGGTTCAAGCCGCGCTGCCCATTCACCGAAGATCCTTGCGCGCAGCCGCAGGTGTTGGCGCGCTCCGAGGATCGGCTGGTGCGCTGTTGGAAAACCGATGGGCTCGCCGGCACGCCGTGGCCGAAGGCCGCCGAGGGTGCGCCGCAGGGGCGTGCGACCGTGGCAGAAATCTCAGGCGCGCCGATCGTCGCCGTCGAACGCCTGTCGAAAACCTACACGCTGACGCGCGGGCTCGCGGCGTTGTCGTTCGAAGGCTGGCGGCCGGTGCTGCGGCCGGTGCGGGTGCGCGCGGTCGACGACGTCTCGCTCACGATCGGGCGCGGCGAGGTCTTGGGCCTGGTCGGCGAGTCGGGATCGGGCAAGACCACGCTCGGGCGCGCAATCCTGCGCCTGGTCGATCCCGACGCCGGCACGCTGCGCGTAGGGAACGAGGATGTGACGCGCGCCGCGCAGCCGGCGCTTGGCGCCATGCGTCGGCTCGCGCAGATCGTGTTCCAAAACCCCGACTCCTCGCTCAATCCGCGCAAGACCGTGGGCGAGATCATCGGGCGGCCGCTGCGGCGCTTCGGGATCGTCGCCCCGCGCGAAGCTTCGAAACGGGTGCGCGAGCTGCTCGACCTCGTGCGCCTTCCGGCGCACTACGCCAACCGCTATCCGCACCAGATGAGCGGCGGTGAGAAGCAGCGGGTCGGCATTGCGCGCGCGGTCGCGACCGAGCCGCGTTTCATCGTTTGCGACGAGCCGGTCTCGGCGCTCGACGTGTCGGTGCAGGCGGCGATCGTGCGGCTGTTGGCCGAGCTGCGCGACCGCATGGACGTCGCCTACCTGTTCATCTCGCACGACCTCGCCGTGGTGGCGCATCTCGCCGACCGCATCGCGGTGATGTATCGCGGCCGCCTGGTCGAGGTCGGCAACGCCGACGAGGTGCTGCGTCCGCCCTTCCATCCGTATACCGAAGCGCTGCTCTCGGCCGTGCCGACGGTCGAAGGCCCGGCGGCAAGCCGCATCCGGCTGCCGCTCGAGCAACGGCGCAGCGTTGCCGACGTCGGCTGCTGCTTTGCCGGCCGCTGCCCGCGGCGGATCGGGGAGATCTGCGACCGCGAGCCGCCGCCGGTCCGCCGCCCGAGCGCCACCCATACGATCGCGTGTCACCACGAGCTGGCGACGCTTGCGGCGTCGCCTGGGCATCGCGAGTCCTGGTCGTGACGCTGATTTGCCGCCAACGCACTGATCGATAGCTCATAATCTCCGCGGTTGCTTGCCAGGCAGCGTTTGTGCGATCGTCCATCTTGGCACCACGAGTCAGTCGAAAGCGTCGAAAAGGGATGACGCCATGACCGGTCGCCCTCTGGTTCGCCTCTTGATTATGGCCGTGCTATTAGCTGCCCCTGCTGCGCAAGCGCAGCAAGCTCCGGACTTGCGAGTGGCGGGTCTCGTGCGCGCGGGCAAAGTCCGGGCGGCGCTGTTCCTCCCGCTCTACAGCAAAGACCCGGTAACGGGTGAGCTGCGTGGCATCGGTGCTGGCGCTGTAAGCGTAGAAATCACTCGCGCGCTCGCGGCGCGTCTTGGGGTCGAGTTCGACCTCCTGGGTTACCTGACTCCGCCTGACGTGATCGATTGCCTCAAGGCGGGCTCTTGCGATCTGTCATTCATGGGAACCGAGGATCCAGCTCGCGCAGCCGAGCTCATCTTCTCGCCGCCATTCTTGGCGCTGGACTACACCTTTCTGGTACCGGCGGGTTCCTCGGCGGCCGGCCTGGCCGATGTGGATCGTCCGGGCGTTCGCATTGCGGTTGTTCGCAATCATATGTCGACGCGGACTCTTGGCCGATTGCTCAAGCACGCCCAAACCATCGCTGCCGACATCCCGGAAGCCGCATTCGAGATTCTGCGTTCGGGGCAAGCAGACGCCTTGGCGTCGGTGCGTCCCATTTTGCTGGACTACTCTGCGAAGCTGTCCGGTTCGCGTGTCGTGGAGGAGCGCTACGGCGCCAATCTCCTGGCGGTGGCGATCTCGAAAGCTCGACCCGACCGGCTTGCGTACATCAATGAGTTTGTCGAGGAGATCAAGGCATCCGGATTGGTCGAGAGGATGATCGAACAGGCTGGCCTGCGCGGAATCCAGGCGATACGCGCGGGAAAGAACGATTGATTTAATACGGGCCGCGAGTGACCCCGCAGCCGATTCGGTGTGGCCGGTGCGGCCGCTCGGATACGCGTGCAACTACCGCCGGTCAAAATACCCCGCACGCACCGCCATCCCGATGAGGTTCACGATCAGCCGCCCGGCCGTGATGCAGGTGATCTGGTTGACGTCCACCTTCGGGGTGATCTCGACCACATCCATGCCGACGACGCGGCCTTTGCGGACCAGCCCGTGGATGAGGGTGCGGGCCTGCAGATAGGTGACGCCGCCCGGCATCGGTGCCTCGACCGCCGGTGCAATGGACGCATCCATCCCGTCCAGGTCCACGGTCAGATAGTAGCGGCCGCCGTCAGGAATGCGCTCGAGCACCGCCGCCATGCCGACCTCGTGCAGCTCGTAGGCGGTGACGATGTGAGCGCCATAAACGCGCGCCGCCTCGACCTCCTCGGTGCGCGCGCTCCCAGTCGCCCGGATGCCGATCTGGAAGATCTCGCCAATGTGCTCCATCTCCGAGGCGCGGCGGATCGGACTCGAGAGGCCGTCACGCACCCCGCCGACCTCGTCGCGCCAGTCGAGGTGCTGGTCGATATGCACCAGCGTGATCGGACCGCGCCCCTCGAACGCGCGCAGCACCGGGATCGGAATGGCGTGGTCGCCGCCGAGCACGATCGGCAGTGCCCCGGCCGCCAGAATCCTGCGCACCGCCTGCTCGGCACGCCGCACGTGACTCTTGAGGTCGTGGATGTCGGCCCAGACGTCGCCGCAGTCCACGGCCCGGATGGCACGACCGTCATAGAGCGGGCCGCCGATGTCGAAATCGTAGCGCTCGAGGCTGCGCACGATGCGGTCGCTGGCCTGGCGCAGCGCCGTCGGCCCGTTGCTCTGATCGTTGCTGATCGCGGAGACCGCGTAGGCGGAGCCGTAAGGGATGCCGAGGAAGGCGATATCGGCGCGCAGCTGGTCGAGATTGGTGGCGAGCTCCGAGAACAGAAAGGTTCGGTGCCCGTGTTTCGGCGGCGACGTCAGTCGCTCTGTCATGCGTCATCCCGTGGGTTGCCTTGACTGATCCGGGAGCCTAGTCGGACTGCCGAAAGCTTGTCACGCGCGTCGAGCGCTCTGACAGCCGGTGCGGCCCGCAAGGCTCAGCCGAGCGCGGACATTGGCCGAGTCCGCGACAATGCGGCCAAGCGGCAGATCGGAATTTCGGTTGAATTCTATGGCGCTGCGGTCGCGACACGAATTAGTCTCGGGTTTGAGGGTGCGGCATGTCGGCCTGGCATGGCCGACGAAAGTGGTGACCGCCATGACCAAAACCGCGAGCGTGCTGATCGTCGACGATGAGCCGAACATCCTGCTCTCGTTGCAGTTCCTCATGAAGAAGAGCGGCTATGACGTGCGCACCGCCAAGGACGGCGAGGAGGCGCTGGCCGAGATCGCGCGCGCGGCCCCCGATCTCGTGCTGCTCGATGTCATGATGCCGAAGATTGACGGGTTCTCCATTTGCGAACGCATCCGCGCCAACCCCGAATGGAAGGATATGCGCATCATCATGCTGACCGCCAGGGGCCGCGACGTCGAGCGCGAGAAAGGCTTGGCGCTCGGGGCCGACGACTACATCACCAAGCCATTCTCGACCAAGGATGCGATCGCGCGCGTTGAAGCCGCGCTCGCGAGGTCTCCGAAGTCGGACGATCGATAGAGGCTCCGATGCAGTCTCTCAGCCGCTCACGCGAACTCCTTGTCGCCCTGTTCGTGCTCGGGATCGTGCTGTTGACCCCGCCGTTGCTGATCGTTTTCAACAAGGCGACCCGCGTCCTCGGGATTCCGACGCTTTACCTCTACCTGTTCGCGATCTGGCTGGCGCTGATCGCCCTGGTTGCCGTTGCGGTCGAGCGGCAAGATACCGCGGAGGATCTTGTCGACGCTCAAGCCGATGCGCGCGGCGGCGAGCCCGCGCAAGCCGGGGGTCGCATCGATGCTTAGCGGCCCGGTCGTCATCGCCGTCGCGTTGCTCTATCTCTGCCTGCTGTTCGCGATCGCCTACTACGGCGACAAGCGCGCCGACCAGGGCCGCAGCCTGATCGCGTACCCGGTCGTGTATGCGCTCTCGATCGCGGTCTACTGTACGTCTTGGACGTTCTACGGCTCGGTCGGCCGCGCCGCCTCGACCGGCGTGGACTTCCTGCCGGTCTATCTCGGCCCGACCCTCACGTTCATCCTGGCGTGGTTCGTGATCCGCAAGCTGATCCGGATCAGCAAGGCCAACCGCACCACGTCGATCGCCGATTTCGTCGCCTCGCGCTACGGCAAGAGCTTCCAGCTCGGCGGTCTCGTCACCGTGATCGCGGTGGTCGGCATTCTTCCCTACATCTCGCTGCAGCTCAAGGCGATCTCGACCAGCTTCTCGGTGCTGCTGCACTATCCCGACATCGTGATGCCGGCGACCCCGACGAGCGCGCTGTTCCTGCAGGATACGGCGTTCTACGTGGCGGTAATGATGGCGGTGTTCGCGATCCTGTTCGGCACGCGCCATATCGATGCCAGCGAACGGCACGAGGGGATGGTGGCGGCGATCGCCTTCGAGTCGGTTGTCAAGCTCGTCGCGTTTATCGCCGTCGGCCTGTTCGTCACCTACGGTCTATACGGCGGATTCGGGGATATTTTCGCCCGCGCGGAGGCTTCCGGCACGCTCAGCCGCCTGTTCACCATCAACGGCGTGGCCGCGCACACCAACTGGATCGCGCTCACGGTGCTGGCGATGGGCGCGATCGTCGTGCTGCCGCGCCAGTTCCAGGTCCTGGTGGTCGAGAACGTCGACGAGCGCCACCTCAGAAAGGCAATGTGGCTGTTCCCCTTGTACCTGCTGCTCATCAATATCTTCGTGCTGCCGATCGCGTTCGCCGGATTGTTGATGTTTCCGCAAGGAGGCGTCGATGCCGACACCTTCGTGCTCGCGGTCCCGATGGCGGAACGTCAGCCGATGCTGGCGCTGATCGCTTTCATCGGCGGGCTTTCGGCCGCGACCGGCATGATCATCGTGGAGACGGTGGCGTTGGCCACCATGGTCTGCAATGACCTGGTGATGCCGTTGCTGCTGCGCGTCGGCCGCTTGCACCTCTCCGAGCGCCGTGACCTTGCCGGCATGCTGCTGCTGATCCGGCGCGCCACCATCATCCTGGTCGTGCTGCTCGGCTACGCCTATGTCCGCCTGATCGGCGAGTCCTACGCGCTGGTAACGATTGGCCTCGTCTCCTTTGCGGCCGCGATGCAGTTCGTGCCGGCGATCGTCGGGGGCATGTACTGGAAGGGCGCGACCAAGGCGGGTGCGGTCGCCGGCTTGAGCGGCGGGTTCCTGGTGTGGATCTATACCCTGCTGCTGCCCTCGTTCGCGCGCTCGGGCTGGATCGGCCAGGGGTTCGTCGAGGACGGTCCGTTCGGCCTGGCGTTGCTGAAGCCCTACGCGCTGTTCGGCCTCCAGGGCCTGGATCCGATTGCGCATGCGACGATCTGGACGATGCTGGCGAACGTCGGGCTTTTCGTCGGCGTCTCCCTCATCAGCTCCCAGTCGATCATCGAGCGCAGCCAGGCGGTGCAGTTCGTCGATATCTTCAAGCGATCGACCGAGGCCGGGCGCGTCTGGCGCGCGCGCGCCACCATCGGCGACCTGCGCCAGCTGCTCGTGCGCTTCATGGGCGAGGGGGTGACGAATGCGGCCTTCGCGCGGTTCGAGCGCGAGAACGATCGGCGGCTGCATGATCCCGGCCCCGCCAACTCCGAGGTCGTCTCGTATTGCGAGCGTCAGCTCGCGGGCGCGATCGGCGCGGCCTCCGCGCGCATCATGGTCGCCTCCGTGCTGCGGGAGGAGATGCACGATATCGACGAGGTCGTGCAGATCCTCGACGAGGCGTCGCAACTCGTCGTCTATTCGCGCCAGCTCGAGCAGAAATCGCGGGAGCTCGAGGCGGCGACGACGGAGCTGAGGGCCGCCAACGAGAGCCTCAAGGAGCTCGACAAGATGAAGGACGACTTCGTGGCGACGGTGAGCCATGAGGTGCGCACGCCGCTGACCTCGATCCGCTCGTTCAGCGAGATCCTGCGCGACAACCCCGAGCTCGACCCCGACCAGCGCCAGGAATTCGTCGGCATCATCGTGCAGGAGAGCGAGCGGCTGAGCCGTCTCATCAACGACATCCTCGACCTCGCCAAGATGGAGGCGGGGCGATCGGAATGGAGCATGACGGACTTCGCTCCCAAGGCGGCGCTCGAGCAGGCGCTAGCCGCCTTGGCGGGTCTTTTCGCCAAGGCCCCGCACATCACGCTCGAGACCCGGATCGCCGACGATATCCCGGCGATCCGCGCCGACGCGGACCGCCTGACGCAAGTGATCGTCAACCTGGTCTCCAATGCGGTGAAGTTCTGCGCCAAGGACAACGGATGGATCCGGCTGGAGGCCTGGCAGGAAGGGGGTTTCCTGCGCGTCGACGTCAAGGACAACGGGTGCGGCATCGCCCAGAAGGACCAGGAGAAGATCTTCGAGCGCTTCCAGCAGGCGGCCGACGTCCTCACCGGCAAGCCGCAGGGTACTGGGCTCGGGTTGCCGATCTGCCGGCAGATCCTGCACCGGTTCGGCGGCGCAATCTGGGTGCAGAGCGAGCCCGGCAAGGGGGCCACGTTCTCGTTCCGCGTGCCGCTGGCGCAGACCGTGGCCGACGCCGGTGCCGTCGCCTCCGAAGCGGCGCAGTAAAAGTCGCATCCCCGGCGCATTACGACTTTAGTCGACGCGACTAATCTCCTACGATCAAAAGCTAGCTCGACGGCCGGGCGCGGCGGCGGTATCAACCATGCTGCGCACAAGGGATCGGCACGGTGTCATCCGTGCCTTGGGCAAAGCGCAGCTCACCGTCAATGTCCGGCAACCTGCTTGTCGGCGGCACCTTCGCGGTGCGTGCCTGCGCGCGCCGTCACGACTTAGGGAGAACCAAATGTCTGTCACCACCATGGACGATGTGGGGGTCCGCAGCCGCCCCATGAGCCGCGAAGAGAAGCGCGTCATCCTCGCGTCCTCGCTCGGCACCGTGTTCGAATGGTACGATTTCTACCTCTACGGCTCGCTGGCCGCGATCATCGGCGCCCAGTTCTTCAGCCAGTACCCGGAGGCGACGCGCAATGTGTTCGCCCTGCTGGCGTTTGCGGCCGGCTTCCTGGTGCGGCCGTTCGGCGCCCTGGTGTTCGGCCAACTCGGCGACCTGGTCGGCCGCAAGTACACCTTCCTGATCACGATCCTGATCATGGGCGTCTCGACCTTCCTGGTCGGCTGCCTGCCGAGCTATGACACGATCGGGTTCCTCGCCCCGGTGATCCTGATTGCGCTGCGCATGGCCCAGGGTCTCGCCCTCGGCGGCGAATACGGCGGCGCGGCGATCTACGTCGCCGAGCACGCCCCGCCCGGCAAGCGCGGCTTCTTCACCAGCTGGATCCAGACCACCGCCACGCTCGGCCTGCTGCTTTCGCTGATCGTGATCATGTTCACGCAGATCTACGTCAACGCCAACTTTGCCGAGGTGACGACGGCGGCCGGCGCCAAGCTCACGCCGTTCGCGGCCTGGGGCTGGCGCATTCCGTTCCTGGTCTCGATCGTGCTGCTCGGCATCTCTGTGTGGATCCGCTTGCAGATGCACGAGAGCCCCGCCTTCAAGAAGATGAAGGAGGAAGGCTCGATGTCGAAGGCGCCGCTGACCGAAGCCTTCGGCCAGTGGAAGAACGCTAAGATCGCTCTGCTCGCCCTGCTCGGCCTCGTCGCCGGCCAGGCAGTGGTCTGGTATACCGGCCAGTTCTACGCCCTGTTCTTCCTGCAGAGCATCCTCAAGGTCGACGCCTTCACGGCCAACGTGCTGATCGCGTGGTCGCTCATCCTCGGCACTGGCGGCTTCGTCGTGTTCGGCGCGCTCTCCGACCGGATCGGCCGCAAGCCGATCATCCTCGCCGGCTGCCTGATCGCGGCGCTCACCTACTTCCCGCTGTTCAAGCTGATGACCAAGACTGCCAACCCGGCGCTCTATGAGGCGCAGGAGAAGGCGCAGGTCACCATCATCGCGGACCCGGCGGACTGCTCGTTCCAGTTCAATCCCACCGGCACCGCGAAGTTCACCAACTCCTGCGACATCGCCAAGGCGCTGCTCGCACGCAGCTCGGTGAACGCGACGACCGTCAACGCGCCCGGCGGCACGGTGGCGAGCGTCAGGATCGGCGACAAGGAGTTCTCGGCCAAGGATCCGAACTTCACCCGGGACGTCGGCGCCGCGCTCACGGCGGTCGGCTATCCGGGTGCCAACAACCCGACGCTCGTGAAGATCCCGATCGACCCGAAGGCCGGGCTCGCCAACTTCGCGCAGATGTTCGACATCTTCAGCGCCCAGAAGCTCACCCTGATCGCCATCCTGACCATCCTGGTGATCTACGTGACCATGGTCTACGGCCCGATCGCGGCCGCGCTGGTCGAGTTCTTCCCGACCCGCATCCGCTACTCCGGGATGTCGCTGCCCTACCACATCGGCAACGGCTGGTTCGGCGGGCTGTTGCCGGCGACCTCGTTCGCGATGGTGGCGCAGACCGGCGACATCTACTTCGGCCTCTGGTATCCGATCGTGGTGGCCTTGATGACCTTCGTGATCGGCGTCCTGTTCGTGCCCGAGACCTACAAGCGGGACATCTTCAAGCAATAGCCGACCGTCGGGCTCGCAACGGGAGGGCCGGAGCGAAAAGTTCGCTCCGGCCCTCTACACAAGCGGCACGCGAAAGCCGATGATTGCCGAAAGCGTGAGCGACCTGCGGGTGGGCTCACGCGCTCGTAGGGGGAGCGCCGAATGACCAGATTTCAACGCATCCTGTTTCTGACCATCGTGTGCGGCGTGTTCGCGCTCGGGATCGCGTGGTTGATCCTCGCGGTCGCGCGGTGACGATGTAGGGTGCGCAAAGGCGCCGCAGGCGCCATGCGCACGGCCACGGGAGACGCGTGCGCACGGGCCCGCTTGCGCGTGGCTTTGCGCCCCCGACGTCGCAAGGCTCGTGTTACAACATCGGCATGCTGATCGCGCTGCTTGCCGATATCCACGGCAACCGTGAGGCCCTGAGCGCTTGCTTTGCCGACGCCGAGCGCGCCGGGGTTGACCGCTACGTCTTTCTTGGCGACCTCGTCGGCTATGGCGCGGATCCGGAGTGGGTCGTCGATCGGGCGGGCGAGATGGTCGCAGCCGGCGCGGTCGCGATCCTCGGCAATCACGATGCCGCGGTTCTCAATCCGAGCGAAAGCATGAACCCGGTGGCGACTGCGGCGATCGACTGGACGCGCGCCAGGCTCGACGATGCGCAGCGATCGTTTCTCGCGGGGCTTCCGCTGACCATCGAGGAAGGTGACCGGCTGTTCGTGCACGCGAGCGCCAGCGCCCCGGACACCTGGATTTACGTGCTCGGCCCGCGCGAAGCATTCCAAAGTTTTCGGGCGACGCATCACCGCCTCACGTTTTGCGGCCACACGCATTATCCGGCGTTGTTCAATGAAAGCGTCAGGACCTTGCCGCAGCTGCACGTGCCGGCCGACGATCAGCCGATACCGCTCTTGGGCCAGCGCCGCTGGCTGGCGGTGCTCGGCGCGGTCGGCCAGCCGCGCGACCGCAACCCGGCCGCCTGCTACGGGCTGTTCGACGAGGCGCGCAATCGGCTGACCTATGTACGCGTGCCCTATGACGTCGAGCTCGCTGCCCGCAAGATCCGCAAAGCCGGCTTGCCGGACTTTCTGGCCGAGCGGCTGAGCATGGGAATCTGACCGGTGGCGCGGGCGCAGCTGACGGCCGGCATGACGATCGACGGTTTCCGGCTGCGCGAGCGGCTGCACCGCGGCGGCATGGCGGACATTTGGCGTGTCGAGCGCGACGACATCGACCTGCCCATCGTCATGAAGGCGCCGCTGCTCGACTTCGAGGGCGACATCTCGCTCATCGTCGGCTTCGAGGTCGAGCAGATGATCATGGCGGAGCTCAAAGGTCCGCACGTGCCGCGCTTTGTCGCCAACGGCGATTTCGCCGTGCAGCCCTATATCGTGATGGAGCACATTCCAGGGCCGACGCTGCTGAAGCGGAGCCTGGAGCGGGTCGTGCCCGTCGATGAGGTTTTCCAGGTCGGCGCCGAGGTCGCCGCCGCCCTCTCGGATCTGCATCAGCAGGACGTGCTGCACCTCGATCTCAAGCCCGCGAACATTCTGTTCCGTCCTTCCGGCCCCGCCGTGCTGATCGATTTCGGCCTGTCGCGTCACGTGCATCTGCCGGACCTCATGGAGGAACAGTTCCACCGGCCGATGGGAACGACCGAATACATGGCCCCCGAGCAGCTCATGCGCGTGCGCTCGGATCGGCGCAGCGACATCTTCGCGCTCGGCGCGATCCTCTACCAACTGGCGACCGGGCGGCTTCCGTTCGGCACTCCGGCACGTATGCGCCAAGTGCGCAGGCGCGTATGGCGCGATCCGGTGCCGCCCCGGGCGCTGCAAAAGGCCGTCCCGGCGGCTCTGCAGGAGATCATACTGCGGTGCCTGGAACCGATGCCCGACGCGCGCTACGCGCGCGCCGAGGATCTGATGTTCGACCTGCGTCATCCCGACCTGGTGGTGCTGACGGAACGCGCAGACCGGCTGCAGCAGAGCGACTTTCGCACGAGCTTTGGTCGCAGAATGCGGGCCGCAAAGACGATGCGAGCGATCCTGGCGAGCGCGTCGAGGCCGCCGCCACGTGCACCCATTATCCTGGTCGCGGTCAGTCTGCGCCCCGGTCTCGAGGCGATCAGGCAGGCGCTGCTCGAGACCGCCGCTTCGGTGCTCGCCAACATGCCGGGCGCGCGCCTCGCTTGCGTCAACGTGATCCCCAGCTCATTGATCGCCGTCGACGAGAACGTCGACGCCGCCGGCGACAACATTCACGTGCAAAGGCTGGTCGAGCTGCGGGAGTGGGCGCGGCCGCTTGGGCTGCCGAAGGGAAAGATCACCTATCATCTGCTCGAGTCGCGCAACGTCGCCGGCGCCGTCGTGGATTTTGCCCGCTCCAACAAGGTCGATCACCTGATCGTGGGCGCGCCTGCCGCCGGCAGCTCCTCCGCCAAGGTCAGCGGCCGGATCACCGCCGAGGCGCCCTGCACCGTCACCGTCGTGCGCCGTGAAAGCAGTCATGCGGGCGAGGTCGCGCTGGCCGCGGTCGAGCAGCCGTAGCAGACGCATGCGGAACAGGTCAGGGACGCAGAGCTGCGGCATGCACGCCTGCCAGGCTGCCAGACTGTAGCGCACTGTCGATGCGGGCGATCACCAGCGCGGGTGGAATCGCCTCCATGCATGCATGATCGTGCGGGCAGCGGGAAAGCCGGCGCAAATAGCACGGCGAGCATGCAAGCCCCGCCTGGAGCACCGCATCGGCGCGGCCGTACGGCCCGCTCCAAAGCGAATCGGTCGGACCGAAAACGCTGACCGTGGGGCGCCCGAGCGCCACCGCGAGGTGCATGGCCCCCGAATCGTTGGTGACCGCGATCGCCGCTAGGCTGGTGAGCGCTGCAAGCTCGCTCAGCGTCGTTTGCCCGCAAAGGTCGACGGCGCCCGGCGCTGCGGCCGCGAGGCGGCTGCAGATCGCGGTCTCGTTGGGCGATCCGACGATCACCACCGGCCATCCGCGCCGCAGGCAGTGGTTTGCCACCTCGGCGAACCCGGCAGGGCTCCATTGCTTGGTCTCCCACTGGGCACCGGGTGCCACCAGCACGATCCCGGGTCGACCGCCGTCGAGCGCAATGCCCCGCGTGCGCATGAGATCTCTAACCTGATCGTGTGCCGCCTGCGGGATCGCGAAGGAGAAGTCTGCCGGGGCCTCGGTGGCGCCAAGCATCGCGGCGACGCGCAGGTAGCGGTCGACGGCGTGCATGTCCAGGGTGGGAAGCCGCAGATGGTGCGAATAGGCCATCCACGAACCCTCGCGCGCCCCCGTCCAACCGTGCCGGTAGGCGAGAGCCGGAAGCTCGCGCGCCGACCCTCGGCGCAGGTCCGCTCGCGGGCGATCGAAACCGATCCGCACCGGCGCGCCGGTCAGCAGCGTGCAGAGCGCCGACCGGATCTGTCCATGCAGGTCGACCACCAGGTCGTAACACGGCCGGCGCAGATCGGAGATCAACTTCGGCCACGACGTCAGCCCGCCGAGGCCAGCCCAGCGCGCGGTCGCATCCGTAAGCGGGAATTCGATCACGTTGCTGAGTGCCGAATGGTGGCGCACGAGCTCGGCTATCGCCGGCTTGATGAGCCAGTCGATGCGCGCCGAGGGATACCGCCGCCGAAGCTGGTTCAAGACCGGGATCGTATGGATCACGTCGCCGACCGCCGACAGCTTGATCAGGAGGATCCGCTGGAAATCGCGAGTGCGAAGTTCGTCGGCATTCATCATCGATCGGCTTCATCGCCCGTTGGGGCACCGCTCCCGCACAATCAGTCAGACGGCTTCAAAGCGTGCGGTCAACCGTGGCCGCGCGCTCGGGCATCCGCTCTCTCGGTCAAGCACGCTTCCACGAACTCTGCAAAATCCCCGCCGGTGAAAAGATAGCCGGCGATTCCCGCCGCGCGCGCTGCTTCGAGATCGGTCGGCTGGTCGCCGACCAGGAAACTGCCGGTCCGCTCGACCGGCCACGCCCGCATCAGGTCGAGGATCATGCCGGGACGCGGCTTGCGCCAGTCCGATACCCGGCGATAGGCCCCGACTGCGGCGTCCGGATGGTACGGACAGTAGCGTATGTCGTCGATGCGCGCGCCCTCCCGTGCCAGCGTCGCGAGCATGAACCGGTGCACGGTCTCGACGTCGGCTTCGGTGAAGTGCCCGCGCGCTACCCCCGACTGGTTGGAGATCAGGAATACGAGGTAGCCGAGCGCATTGAGGCGTTTGATGCCGCTCGCTGCGCCGGCGATCCAGCGGACGCGCTCGATTTCGCCGACATAGCCATCGTCGTGGATCAGAACGCCGTCCCGATCGAGAAAGGCTGCCGGCCGCGGCGACGACATCGGCGATCAGGTTGCGACCGCGAGGTCGCTGCGCGCGACCGCACGCGCGACCGCATCCATGACTTGACCGGCAGAAATGTTGCCCATGCATCGGTGATGCCCGACCCGGCAGACCGGCCGATGGCAGGGTCGGCAGGGCACCTCGGTTGTGGTCTCGATCGTCGCCGCCAGCGGATTGATGGGGGCCCAGTGCCACGGGCTGGTGGGGCCGAAAATGCCGATGGTTGGCGTCCCGATGGCGGCGGCGACGTGCAGCAGCCCTGAGTCGTTGGACACGGCGACGTCTGCCGCCGCGAGCGCCAGGATGGCGTCGCGAAGCTGGCGTCCGGTCAGATCCTGCACGCGCGCGCTGGCGCCATCCCCGATCGCGGCGGCGATCGGCGTCTCGTCCGGCCCGCCCAGCACCCACACGGCAAAGCCCTGACTCGAAAGCTGCCGCGCCAATTCGGCGTAAGATTCGGCGGGCCAGCGCTTGGAGGGGCCGACCGCGCCGGGTGCGATTGCCACCACCGGACGGCCATCCTCGGCAAGCGCGCGACGGTCGCGCCATGCGGCGACCTCTTGCTCCGGGACCCGGAGCTCTGGGCGGGGCCACTCCGGCGGCAGCGGCGCGCCGTCGGGCAGGGCGAGTGCCGCGCATTGGTCCACCATGCGCGCCAACTCTCGCTCGCCCCATCGCAACTCGCTCAGCAGCACGAAGCGCGCCTCGCCGACGAACCCGATTCGCTCCGGGATGCCTGCCAGAAACGGCGCGAGCGCCGCCTTCCATTTGCGCGACATGATCAGCGCCGTACCGTAGTCTTCGGCGCGCAGCCGTTTTGCCAGCGCCCACTGGCGGGCAGCCGCCAGCCTGCCGCGCGGCAACTCCCCGCGCACCGCCTTGCGCACGCCCGGCATGTAATCGGCGAGGGCGGCGTTCAAATCCGTCGCCAGCAGGTCGACCGGCCGTTCTGGCCAGCGCGCCTTCAGCACCCGCACGACCGAGTGGCAGCGCACGAAATCCCCGATCCACATGTAGGGGACGAGCAGGATCGGCCGCCCGTCGTTTGCGGCGTGCCCGGTTGGCAAGAGGTCCTGATCGGGGCCGGCATTCATGACGTTGGAAACGGCATTTCTCCAAGGAGGCGAGGGGGGCCTACCGCTCCACCGGGGTGCTGTCCAGTGCTGCCCAGCGAGTCAGGCCCGCCATGGCGCGGCGCACAATATTGCGCCTGGATGCTGCCTGGGGCAAAGGTGGCGCGGACTGCGAGCCTGCCAGCCTTGTGAGGCGGTTTGATGCTGCTGGTGACCGGGGGTGCCGGTTTCATTGGGTCGAACCTGGTCGCCAGCCTCAACGAGGCGGGGCGCGCCGACATCGTCGTCGCCGACACCCTCGGCGGCGGCGAGAAATGGCGCAATCTGCAAAAGCGTCAGCTCGCCGATGTCGTGCCGCCGGCCGAGCTCATGCGTTGGCTCGAGGGCCGCAGGCTCGACGCGGTGATCCATCTCGGCGCCAATTCTGATACCACCGCGACCGATGCGGATGCGATGGTGTCAGCCAATTTCCGCACCTCGCTGGCGCTGCTCGACTGGTGCACGGCCGCCCGCACCCCGTTCGTATATGCGTCATCGGCTGCGACCTATGGCGATGGATCCGCCGGATTCGAGGACGACTGGTCGGTCGGTGCGCTCAAGCGGCTCGTTCCGCTCAATCTCTACGGCTGGAGCAAGCACCTGTTCGACCAGACCCTCGCCGAGCGCTCGGCCAAGCGTCAGGACTTGCCGCCGCAATGGGTGGGTTTGAAATTCTTCAATGTGTTCGGGCCGAACGAGTATCACAAGGGCCGGATGATGAGCGTCGTGGCGACCGTGTTCGATGACGCCCGGACGGGGCGGTCGGTGCGGCTGTTCAAGTCGCACAAGCCCGGGATAGGCGACGGCGAGCAGCGGCGCGACTTCGTGTCGGTCGACGATGCGGTGGCGGTGGTGCGCTGGGCGCTCGAGACGCCGTCGGTGTCGGGCATCTACAATGTCGGAACCGGCACGGCGCGCACCTTTCGCGACCTGGTCCTGGCGCTGTTCCGCGCTCTTCGGCGCGAGCCCAAGATCGAGTACATCGACATGCCGCCGGCGATTCGCGACCGTTACCAGTACTTTACGCAGGCCACGGTCGAAAATCTGCGCACCGCCGGCTACAACGGCGGCTTCACCCCGCTGGAGCAGGCAGTCGAGCGATACGTGAGCGGATTTCTTGTCACCGCGGACCGCTATCGCTAGAGCGGGGGGCTGACCGAAAGGTTGTTGATCGGGCGCCGGATGCTGAACTTCGAAGAGGTTTTGTCGCGTCTCGATGCACAAGTGGTGCTGTGCGTCGGGGACTTGATGCTCGACCGCTTCGTGTATGGCGAGGTGACGCGCATATCTCCTGAGGCGGCGACCCCTGTGCTCGCCGTGACGCGGCAGGAGTCGGAGATCGGCGGCGCCGGCAACGTCGCACGCAACATCGCAAGCCTCGGGGCACGCTGCATCTTCGTCGGCGTCGTCGGTGACGACACGGAGGCGCGCGAACTCGCCGCGGCATTTCAGGCGGAGCCTCGCATCGAGCCGCACCTGATCGTCGATCCTTCCCGGCCGACCACGCGCAAGGTCCGCTATGTGTCCGAGCACCATTCCACCCACCTGCTGCGGGCCGATTGGGAAGTTGCAAGGCCGGTATCGGCGGAGATCGAAGCAGCGGTGCTCGCGCGCGCCCGTGCGGCGCTCGGGCATATCGGCGCGGTGGTGTTGTCGGATTACGCCAAGGGCGTGCTCACCGAGCGGACCGTGCGCGCCATTATCGAGGCGGCACGCCTGGCCGGGAAGCGCGTGATTGTCGACCCCAAGGCGCGCGATTACTTCGTTTATCGCGGGGCGACGCTGATTACCCCCAACCGCAAGGAGCTCGCCGAGGCGACGCGGGAGGCCGCAACCACCGATGACGAGATCGGCGCGGCCGCCGCCAAACTTGCGAAGCTCGTCGACTGCGAGGCCGTGCTGGTGACCCGCAGCGAGGATGGCATGACGCTCCACCAGCCCGGCGCCCCGCCGGTGCACGTGCCCGCCTACCCCGTCCGTGTTCGCGACATGTCTGGTGCCGGCGACACCGTGGCGGCGACGCTCGGCACGCTGCTGGCGATGGGAGCCGGATTTGAATCCGCGATGCGTGCCGCCAATGCAGCCGCGTCGGTGGTGGTCGGCAAGCGCGGCACCGCCACGGTTTCGGCGGCCGAGTTGCGCGGGCGCATCATCCCGCACGCTGCGCTCGCTTCCGAAGAGAAGATCGTATTCGATCGGCGAATGCTCCAAGATGCACTCAGCGCTTGGCGCCGGGCCGGGTTGCGCATCGGGTTTACCAACGGATGCTTCGACCTTCTGCATCCGGGGCACGTCAAGCTGCTGACCGAAGCGCGCGGCGCTTGCGATCGTCTGGTCGTTGGATTGAACAGCAACGCATCCGTTGCGGCCCTCAAGGGTGCCGGACGCCCCGTTCAGGACCAGCAGGCGCGCGCCGAAGTGCTTGCCGCGCTCGAAGCCGTCGATCTGGTGGTGATTTTCGACGAGGAGACGCCGCTCGAGCTGATCCGGTGCGTGCAGCCCAGCATCCTGGTCAAGGGTGCCGATTACCGCCTCGATCAGGTGATCGGCCGCGAGCTGGTCGAGGCGAACGGCGGCGGGGTCATGCTGGTCGCCTTGGCCCCGGGCCACAGCAGCTCCCGCCTGGTCGATCAATCGCGCCGGCCGCAGCACAGGTGATCGGAGCAGCCGACGCCCGCCCTTGAGCTTGCGGGCCGCCGAAAAAGCTTTAGAAGTTTGCGTGAACGCGACTTCCCTGAGTCTTCTTTGACGGCCGGTGCGCGGCGGCGGCGCGGTGTCGCTTACCCGGCAGCGATGGGTGCAATGAAACTCGACGACCTCAGCGTCAAGCTGTTCACCGATGGCGCCGACAAGACGCAGATTCTCGACATGGCCGCCAAGCGGTGGATCAAGGGCTTCACCACCAATCCATCATTGCTCAAGAAGGCCGGGGTTGCCGACTATGCCGCTTACGGACGCGAGCTGGTCGCCGCCCTCCCCGACCGGCATATCTCGTTCGAGGTCTTTTCCGACGACATTCCCGAAATGGTGGCGCAGGCGCAGGTCATCGCCGCCTGGGGCAGCAACGTCTATGTCAAGCTGCCGGTCACCAACACGCGCGGCGAAGCGCTCTACGAGGCGGTGCGCGCGCTCTCGCGCGACGGCGTCAAGATCAATATGACGGCGATCTTCACGCCCACTCAGGTCGCGCGTGCGGTCGAGTCGCTGGCGGGCGGCGCGCCCGCCTGCGTGTCGGTGTTCGCCGGCCGGTTGGCTGATCTCGGCATCGACTACCGCCCGATCATGGCGGATGCGGTCGAACGCGCACGCTCGACTGCCAACGTCGAGATCATCTGGGCGTCGACCCGCGAAGTATTCAACGTTGTCGAGGCCGACGCCATCCGTTGCCACATCATTACGGCGCCTGCCGATGTGCTCAAGAAGCTGCCGGCACTGGGCACGAGGACGGCCGCCGAACTGTCGCTGGATGCCGTGCGCGCCTTCCGCGAGGATGCCGTCGCGGCCGGGTTGACGCTTCCGATTCCGCCGCCCGCGCGCGCCGCCGAGTAGCGAGAGACCTTGTAAGTAACTGATGAAAAAGAGGTTTGGCGCTGGGGCGGCGCCCGTCGCCAACACCCTCGGTCCGTGTTAGGGATCATCGCTGGTTTTTTAGCCGCGCGGACAACTGGATGGTGCGAGCCGTCAAGCAGAATGGAGGAGCCCTGCGGGTCGGCGTCGTCGGCGTCGGCGTCATGGGCTCGAACCACGCGCGCGTGTACGCCGACCTCCCTGGCGTGCACCTCGCCGGCGTGGCGGATCCGGATCGTACGCAGGGCAAACTGGTGGGACGGTCGCTCGGCTGCCCGGCGGTCGAGGATCTCCAGGCGCTGCTCGCGCTCGGCGTCGATGCGATCTCGATCGCCGCTCCCACCCATCTGCATCACGAGCTCGCCCTCGCCGTGATCGAGCGCGGCGTTCACGTGATGGTCGAGAAGCCGATCGGATCCAATCCGGATGAGGGTCGCAACATCGTGGCGGCTGCGCGCGCCGCCGGCGTCACCCTCATGGTCGGCCACGTGGAACGCTTCAACCCCGCAGTCGAATCGATCAAGGAGGCGTTGCGCGGCGAGGACATCCTGTCGATCGGCATTACCCGGGTCGGACCGTTTCCCCCGCGCGTATCCAACGTCGGCGTCGTCATCGATCTCGCCGTGCACGACATCGACCTGATCCGCTGGTTCACCGATTCGGAGATCGTCGACGTTCAGCCGATGCTCGCCAGCGCCCGCGCAAAGAACGAAGACATCGCGCTGCTGCAGTTCCGTACCGAATCGGGTGTGCTTGCCCAGATCACCACCAACTGGCTGACGCCGTTCAAGGCCCGTACGGTGCACGTCGCGACCCGCAAGAAATACGTGATTGCCGATCTGCTCACGCGGCAAGTGACGGAGTGTTTCGGATTCCAGCCCGACGGCAGTTATTCGATGCGCCACCTTTCGGTCGGCCATGCCGAGCCGCTGCGCGCCGAGCTCATGGCCTTCATCACGGCGATCCGCGACGGCAATCCTCCAGCCGTTTCCGGCGAGGAGGGCGTTGCCAGCCTTGAAGTCGCCATCCGCTGCCTGGCGCAGGATTCGAACGGCCGTCGGGAGACGGCCACGATGACGGCGCCCCGTCCGCTGGCCAAGGCCAGCGGCTGATCGGGAGAAGCGGCCGCCCGCCTGCGGTGCGGGCTTGCGACCAGCACAACCCGGGGTTCGACGCCGAGGCGCTCGTCGCCGGCAAATGACAGGTCGACGATCCTCACGCTATGCCAACCGCATGACGGACGAATTGCAGGACGCAGGCGGAACTCGCGGCCTCCATGGTCGCATCGCGTCCGTCGGCGGTCTGACGCTCGTCTCGCGCATCGCCGGCTTCGCGCGCGACGTGGTGCTGGCGGCCGTGCTGGGCGCGGGACCAGTCGCGGATGCGTTTTTCTTCGCGTTCCGGCTGCCCAACCATTTCCGCGCGATTTTCGCCGAGGGCGCCTTCAACGCGGCGTTCATCCCGGCCTATGCACGCGCGCGCCAACAGAGCGGCGCCGATGCGGCCGGGCTGTTTGCAGACCGGGTCTTCTCGCTATTGCTCGCGAGTCAGATCGTGCTGCTGGCGCTCGCGCTCGCGTTCACGCCGTGGCTCGTCCGGCTGTTGGGGCCGGGCTTTGACGGCGATCCGGTGCGCTTCCCGTTGGCGGTCGATCTCACCCGCATCACGTTTCCCTACCTGCTGCTGATGACCCTGGTGACCCTGTTCAGCGGGATGTTGAACGCGATCGATCGCTTTGCGGCCGCCGCCGCCGCGCCGATCCTGCTCAACCTGAGCATGATCCTTGCCCTGGCGCTGGCGGCTTTCTTCCCGACCGCGGGTCACGCCGCCGCGTGGGGCGTGCTGGTCGCCGGCATCCTCGAGTTCCTGCTGGTCGCCGGCGACGCCAAGCGATCCGGCATCATGGTCAAGCCGCGCTGGCCGCGATGGGACGAAGACGTCCGCCGCTTCTTCGCCGCACTCGGCCCCGCGACCGTCGGCGCCGGCGGCGTTCAGCTGGCGCTGCTCGCCGATACCTTCATTGCCAGCTTCCTGTCGGTCGGCGCGCTCTCCGCACTCTACTATGCCGATCGGCTCAATCAGCTGCCGATCGGCGTCATCGGCATCGCGGCCGGCACCGTGCTGCTGCCCGAAATGGCGCGCCGGATCGCCGCCGGCGATGAAGCCGGCGCCCGCCACGCGCAAGCGCGCGCGATCGAATTGACCCTCCTGCTTTCGATCCCGTTCGTCATCGCCTTCCTGATCGTGCCGGAATTGATCATCAGAGCCTTCTTCAAACGCGGCGCGTTCACCGCCGCCGACGCGTCCGTCGCGGGAGCGACGCTGCGCGCCTATGCGATCGGGCTGATCCCGTTCGTGCTGATCCGCAGCCTGGTGGCGACCTACTTCGCGCGCGGCGACACGGCGACGCCGGTCAAGGCCTCGCTGTCCGCGGCCGCCGTCAACGTGGCGCTCAAGTTCGCGCTCGTGGGCTCGCTGGCGCAGGTCGGACTGGCACTGGCGACCTCGGTCGGCGGCTGGATCAACGTCGTGCTCGTGGGGTTGTTTGCGGTCCGCGCACGGCTGTTGGCGTTTGAGCCAGAGTTGATGCGCTTCCTGGTCAAACTGGCGGTCGCCGCGCTTGCGCTCGCGATCGGCCTCTGGGGTGCCGAACAATTGGCTCTCAAGCTCGTTGGCAACTGGAGCACCCTGCGGGACGAAGCGGCCCTGGCGATCGTCGTCGCGGCCGGGGGCTTGGTCTATGGCGCTGCCGTCGCAGCCTTGTTCGGCTCACAATGGCGTGCGTTGCTCGGCCGCTCGCGGCGCGCTAGGTGAGGCCGACAGCCGATCGGAGTTTCATGTCGATGCGCACGACGGCGCGCACGCTGGTTCTCGTACTGCCGCTGGCGCTCGTGGCCGCGGGCTGCGGCGAGCAGCAGCGCCCAGCCGCGGCGCCGCCACCGCCGGCGGTGACCGTCGCCAAGCCGGTCAAGCGCACCATCGTCGACAAGGACGAATATGTCGGGCGCTTCGTCGCCGTGGACTCGGTCGAGGTGCGCGCGCGCGTCTCCGGTTACCTGGACAAGGTGCATTTCACCGACGGCCAGCTGGTCAAGCAGGGCGACCTGCTGTTCACCATCGACCGGCGTCCGTTCCAGAACGCGCTCGACCAGGCGCGCAGCAACCTGGCGCACGCGCGAGCGGTGCTGGCATTTGCGGAGGGCGACCTGACCCGCGGCCAGCAGCTCGTTCGCGACAAGACCATCTCGGAGCAGGTGTTCGAGCAGCGCACCCAGGCCAAGCGCACGGCCGAGGCGTCGGTCGCCGCCAACGAAGCCGCCGTGCGCCAGGCCACGCTCGACCTCGAATTCACCGAGCTGCGCGCGCCGGTCTCCGGCCATATCGGCGACCGGCGCGTTTCGCCCGGCAACCTGGTTACCGGCGGAACCTCCGGCAACACCACGCTGCTCGCAACCATCGTATCCACCGACCCGATCCGATTCGAGTTCACCTTCGACGAGGCCGCGTATCTGCGCTACACGCGCGTGGCCGGCATCGGCAAGGATATGGCCGCGCAAGGCACCAAGACGCCGGTTGCGCTGAAGCTGCTCGACGAGCAGGCCTTCTCGCACCAGGGCTCGATGGACTTCGTCGACAATGTCATCGACCGCGCCTCCGGCACGATCCGCGGGCGCGCGACCTTCGCCAATCCGCAAGGCTTGTTTACCCCCGGCATGTTCGCCCGCGTGCAGGTTCCAGGGTCGCCGCCCTACGAGGCGTTGCTCATTCCCGACGTGGCGATCGGCACCGAGCAGGCGCGCAAGTACGTCCTGGTGGTCGACGCGGAAAGCGTCGCGCGTCAGCGCTACGTGACCCTTGGTCAGGCGGTAGACAACTTGCGCGTGATCAAGGAGGGGCTTGAGCCGGACGACCGGGTGGTGATCAGCGGGCTGATGCGCGCGCGCCCGGGGCAGAAGGTCGCGCCGGAGGAGGCCGCGCCCACGAGCCCGCAGGCCAGGGCCGGGTGAGGCGGAGCCGATGCGCCTTTCGCATTTCTTCATCGACCGTCCGATCTTCGCCTGGGTGGTCTCGATCGTGATCATGATCGTTGGCGGGGTGTCGTTCTTCCGGCTGCCGATCGCACAGTACCCGGAGATCGCGCCGCCAATCATCAACGTGTCCGGTCAGTATCCCGGCGCCAGCGCCGATGTCGTCGCAACCACCGTGGTGGCGCCGATCGAGGAGCAGATCAACGGCGTCGAGGGCATGCTCTACGTCTCCTCCAACTCGACCGCGGACGGCCGCTTCTCGATCGCGGTCACCTTCGACCTCGGCACCAACCTCGACATCGCCCAGGTGCAGGTGCAGAACCGCGTCGGCATTGCGCAGCCGCGTCTGCCGCAAGAGGTGCGCCAGATCGGCGTGACGGTCACCAAGAGCTCGCCCGACCTGATGATGGTCGTGCACCTGTTCTCCCCCGACAAGTCGCGCGACACGCTGTTCATCTCCAACTACGCCAACCTCGAAATCAAGGACGTGCTCACGCGCGTCGACGGCGTCGGCTCGATCACCGTGTTCGGCAGTCGCGACTACGCCATGCGCATCTGGCTCGATCCCGACCGCCTGCAGTCGCTCGGCCTGACCGCGGGCGACGTGGTGGCGGCGCTGCAGGCGCAGAACATCCAGGTCGCCTCCGGCGTGCTCAACCAGCCTCCGGTCGAGGAGCCGCGGGCATTCCAGGTCGCGGTCCGCACGCTCGGCCGGCTGGCGGATCCGGCAGAGTTCGCCCAGATCGTGGTCAAGACCACGACGCTGGCGGTGGTGCGCCTGCGGGACGTGGCGCGGGTGCAGCTTGCCGCGCAGGACTATTCGTCCAACTCCTATCTCAACCGCGACCCGGCCGTGGCGCTCGCGGTATTCCAGCGGCCGGGCTCGAACGCGCTCGCGACCGCCGACGCTATCATCAAGACGGTGGAGCAGCTGGCGACGCGCTTCCCGCCCGGCGTCAAGCACGCGATCGTCTACAACCCGACCCAGTTCATCCAGCAGTCGGTCAACGCCGTCATCGAGACCATCTTCGAGGCGATCCTGTTCGTCGTGCTGGTGATCATCCTGTTCTTGCAGACCTGGCGCGCCGCGGTCATTCCCATCCTGGCGATCCCGATCTCGCTGATCGGCACGTTTTTCCTGATGGGGTTGTTCGGTTTCACCCTCAACAACCTCACGCTCTCGGGATTGGTGCTGGCAATCGGTATCGTGGTCGACGATGCCATCGTCGTGGTGGAGAATGTCGAGCGCAATATCGCCAACGGGCTTTCGCCCAGGGAGGCGGCGCGCCGCAGCATGGACGAAGTCGGCTGGGCACTGGTCGCGATCGCGCTGGTCCTGTGCGCGGTGTTCGTGCCGGCGGCGTTCATCACCGGCATCTCCGGTCAGTTCTACCGCCAGTTCGCGCTCACCATCGCGGGCGCGACCGTGATCTCGCTGATCGTCTCGCTCACCCTGTCGCCGGCCATGTGCGCGATGCTGCTGAAGCCCCACGAGCACAGACGGCCGCGCTTCTGGGAGTGGCCGGTGCAGGTGATCTTCCGCGGCTTCAACTTCGGCTTCGAGCGCTTCGCGCGCACCTACGGCTGGACCGCCCGCAAGGCGGTACGGTTCCCGCTGCTGATGATGCTCGCCTATGCGGGGATTCTCGCCTTCGGCCTCAACGAGTTCCGCAAGACGCCGGTCGGCTTCATCCCGCAGGTCGACCGCGGATACCTGATCGTGGTGGCGCAGCTGCCGCCCGCCTCCTCGCTCCAGCGCACCGACGCGGTGATGCGCCGCGCCGTGGACCTGTCGCTGGAAACGCCCGGCGTCATGGGCGCGGTGAACATCGTGGGTTTTTCGGGCGCGACCTTCACCAATGCGCCGAACTCGGGCGCGATTTTCCTGGTGCTCGAGCCGTTCCAGGAGCGCGCGCGCGACCCGCGCAAGTCGATCCCCGGCATGCAGGCCGAGTTGCTGCGGAAATTCGCCGAGCTGCGCGAGGCGCTGATGATCGTGGTTGCGCCGCCGCCGGTCGCCGGCATCGGCAATGCCGGCGGCTTTCGCATGATGGTCGAGGATCGCGCCGGCCGCGGGCCGGAAGCCTTGCAGGGCACGGTCTATGCCATGATGGGGAAGGCTGCGCAGACGCCCGGCCTTTCCCAGGTGTTCTCGCTGTTCGAGACCGCGACCCCGCAGCTCTACCTCGACATCGATCGCACCAAGGCGCAGATGCTCGGCATCAACGTCGCCGAGGTATTCGCGGCGCTGCAGACCTATCTCGGTTCGTCCTACGTCAACGACTTCAACTTGTTCGGCCGCACCTTCCGGGTGGTGGCGCAGGCCGACAGCAATGATCGCCTCGACGCCGCCGACGTGCTGAAGATTCGTGTGCGCAACTCGACGGGCGACACCGTGCCCCTGGCCTCGTTCACCACGGTGCGCGACGTATCGGGCCCCTATCGGGTGCCGCGCTACAACCTCTATCCGTCGGCGGAGCTCGACGGCGCTGCCGCGCCCGGCTACTCGCAAGGGCAGGCGATCGAGACCATGCAGCGGCTCGCGGCTGAGACGCTGCCGGACGGCTTCAGCTACGAATGGACGACGCTGGCGTTCCAGCAGCTGCGCGCCGGCAACACCGCCATGTTCGCGTTCGTGCTCGCCGTCGTGTTCGTATTTCTGGTGCTGGCCGCGCAATACGAGAGCCTCACCTTGCCGCTCGCGGTCATCCTGATCGTGCCGATGTGCCTGGTGGCTGCGATCATCGGCGTGGTGCTGCGCGGGCAGGACAACAATATCCTCACCCAGGTCGGCTTCATCGTGCTGATCGGGCTCGCGGCCAAGAACGCGATCCTGATCGTCGAGTTCGCGCGTCAGCTCGAAGACCAGGGGCGCGACCGCTACGAGGCGGCGGTCGAGGCAGCGCGGCTGCGCATGCGGCCGATCGTGATGACTTCGCTCTCGTTCATCCTCGGCGTGGCGCCGCTGGTGCTCGCGGTCGGCGCCGGCGCCGAGCTGCGCCAGGCGCTCGGCACCGCGGTGTTCTTCGGCATGATCGGGGTGACCCTGTTCGGCCTGATCTTCACGCCGGCGTTCTACGTGCTGTCGAGCGGCCTCGGACACCGCCTCAGCCGCCGCCGTGCGGCCGGCGGGCCCAAGGCGGCGCAATCGCAACCCGCGGAGTGAGGTCATGCCGCCTGTGAAGTTCGGTGTCGGGCAGCCGTTGCGGCGCAAGGAAGACGATTCGCTGCTGCGCGGCGAAGGTCGTTATGTTGCCGATTTCACCCCCTCCGGGACCCTGCACGCGGTCGTGGTGCGCTCGCCGCATGCGCACGCGCGCTTCCGCATCACCGACCCAGCAACCGCGAGCGCGCTGCCGGGCGTGCGCCTCATCCTTACCGGAGACGACGTCAAGGACCTCGGCACCATGCCGTGTCTCGGCATTCCGCCCGGCGTGAGCGTAGAGGCGCCGCCCTATCCGATGCTGGCGCGCGGCGAGGCGCGCCACGTCGGCGACATGGTCGCCTTCGTGGTGGCGGAGACGCTCGACCAGGCCAAGGACGCGGCCGAGGCGATCGCGATCGAATGGGAGGCGCTGCCGCACGTCGTCGACATGAAGGCTGCGGTCGCGCCGGGCGCTCCGCAGGTGTGGTCCAGCCAGCCCGGGAATGTTTCGTTCGAAGCGACCATCGGCGACGAGCGCAAGACCGAGCAGGCGTTCGGCGACGCCGCGCGCATCGTGACCCTCGAGCTCGTCAACCCGCGCGTCGTGACCAACTACCTCGACACCCGCGGCGTCGTCGCCGAATACGATGCCGCCGCCGACCGCCTGACCTTGATCCTCTCGAGCCAGGGCCCGCACGCGATCCGCGATGTGCTCTGCGACGCTGTCCTCAACCTCCCGAAGGAGAAGATGCGGGTCGTCACGCCCGGAGGTCGGCGGGGGGTTCGGGACCAAGCTGTTTCCGTACCGGGAATACGCGCTCGCGGCGGTGGCGGCGCGACGGCTCGAGCGACCGGTGAAATGGATCGCCGAGCGCAGCGAGCATTTTCTCGGCGACTGCCAGGGCCGCGCCAACGTCACGGTCGCGCGGCTCGCGCTGGACGAGAAGGGAAAGATCCTGGCGCTCGACGTCGACACCATCGCCGACATGGGCGCGTATCTTTCGCTCTACGCGCCGTTCATCCCGTTCATCGGCGCCGAGTTGCTGCCCGGCGTCTACGACATCCCGACCTGCCACCTGCGCATGCGCGGCGTGTATACCCATACACTGCCGGTCGATGCCTATCGCGGTGCCGGCCGACCGGAGGCAGCCTACGTGATCGAGCGGCTGCTCGACGTGGCGGCGCGCGAGCTCGGCATGGCCCCGGATGCGCTGCGCAAGCGCAACTTCATCAAGCCGAGCGCGATGCCCTATACCACCGCATCGGGGAAGGTCTACGATTCCGGCGAGTTCGCCGGCCACATGGCGCGCGCGCAGGAGCTCGCAGGCTGGGACAGCTTCAAGCGCCGCGCCGCTGCCGCCAGGAAAGCCGGCAAGCTCTCAGGCATCGGCCTTGCGACCTACATCGAGGCCTGCGGCGGCAACGGGCCGGAGAGCGCGACGGTGCGGCTCGAGCGCGACGGCGGCGTCACCATCGTCATCGGCACGTTGTCGAGCGGGCAGGGGCACCACACCGCCTTCGCGCAAATCGTCGCCGAACATCTCGGCCTGCCGCCGGAGCGGGTACGCGTGGTCCAGGGTGACACCGACCTGGTCGCGAGCGGTGCCGGCACCGGCGGATCGAGCTCGATTCCGGTGGGCGGGGTCGCAGTCGCGGGCGCCTCGCGCAGAGCTGGCCGAGAACCTCAAGACGCTTGCGGCCGAACGGCTGGAGGCGAGCCCGGGCGATTTGGAGATCGTCGACGGCGCCGTCCGCGTCGCCGGCACCGACCGCGCCGTCCGGTTCGAGGAGCTTGCGCGCGCGCCGGCCAAGCCCGAGCTGCTGGCCGCGGCGGAGACCTGCGAACCACCGGGCGCGACTTACCCGAACGGCACTCATCTCGCCGAGGTCGAGATCGATCCGTCGACCGGTTCGGTCGCGATCGTCAACTACGTGATCGTCGACGACTTCGGCGTCACCCTCAATCCGCTGCTGTTGGCCGGCCAGATCCACGGCGGCAGCGCACAGGGCATTGGCCAGGCGCTGCTCGAGCATGCCGTCTACGACGCCGGGTCCGGCCAGCTCGTCACCGCCAGTCTGATGGACTACGCGCTGCCCCGCGCCGGCAACACGCCCCCGTTCGCGTTCGAGACCCGCAACGTCAAGTGCCGGACCAATGCGCTCGGGGTGAAGGGCGCCGGCGAGGCCGGCGCCATCGGCTCCTGCCCGGCGATCATGAATGCGATCGTGGACGCGCTCTGGCGCGCCTACCGCATCCGCCACATCGACATGCCGGCGACCCCGGAACGGGTCTGGCAGGCGCTGGGGGAGGGCAGGCGGCTGCACACGCTGTAGGTATCCGACGGTTGAAACTCATGCCGCATGCCGCGCCGGATGTGCTAGGGAATGCATCTCAGTGTCGTTGAACGGTGCCGCGGACAGGACGAGCATGTCGAAACCGGTGATTCTCATCATTTCCGCCGTATGGGACGACGAAGCATCGGTCTGGAGCGGCCACTGCGACGACATCCCGGCCGCGGCCGACGCTCCGACATTGGACGAACTGCTCGCGAAGATGTCCGCAATGACTCTCGACCTGCTGCCTGAGAACCATCCTGGAGTCGATCCCTCCTCGGTGTTCCTCCAGATCACCGCCTTGCGCGGAGCCGAACTGGCTACGGCATGAATGGCGCCGCAATTCGACCGGCCCTTGCGGGAATTGCTGCGCGCGGCGGGGTGTATCTTGATCCGTCAAGGCAAGGGCAGTCACGAAATCTGGCATAGCCCCATTCCCAGCCGCCACACCGCCAACGCCGTTCTGCGGCAGGCTGGTCTGCCCAAAGCGTTTTGAGTTCTGCCTCCGGATGGCTGCATGCAGGCTGCTCCAAATGACCGGTGCGTAGTCTTTCACAGAATCGTGATCTTCTGCCGTGTCGGCCCGGCTGGCCGCCAGTTCGGAATAACTCGAAAGTAAGGGTGTTGACGCCAGGAGGCGGGAACGCCCGCGCACTCACAGAGGAGAACTCGATGATCCGTACCGTGTTCGCTGTCGCCGCCGTTGCCACGGTTGCGCTCGGCGTCACCGCCGTCGTTGCCCAGCAGGATCCCATCGCGGCCCGTAAGGCCCTGATGAAGGCGAACGGCGACCAGGCTCGCATCGGTGGCCAGATGTCGCGCGGCGAGGCGCCATTCGAGGTCGCCAAGGCGCAACTCATCTTCACCACCTATGCCGAGAGCGCCGACAAGGTTGGCACCTTGTTCCCGGACAATTCGAAGACCGGCGGCGATACGGCGGCAGATCCGAAGATTTGGCAGAACAAGGCCGACTTCGACGGCAAGCTGAAGAAGTTCGGCGACGACGCCAAGGCCGCCGGGGCGGCGACCAAGGATCTCGACAGCTTCAAGGAGAACTACGCCAACGTCATGCGCAACTGCGGCGGCTGCCACGAGACCTACCGCATCAAGAAGAGCTGAGTATCGCACTAGCCACGCGAACGGGGGCGGCCGTCATCGACGCGCCGCCCTTTCGCTTTTCTTCGGCGGCTCCTTCGTCTTAGAATCGGAAGCTCAGCCGAAAGGACGAGAGCATGCTGCGCAAGCTCGTGATCCTGGCAGTCATCCTGGGCGGTGTCGGCCTTGTCGCGTTCTGGTTCCTGACCAGGCCGGTGGTGGTGGAGGCGAGCGCGCTTGGGCCGCATGCGCCGAATCCCGACAACGGCCGGATCATGTTTTTCGCCGGCGGCTGCTCCTCCTGCCACGCCACCAGCAAGGAGGAGCCGACCCGGCTGGGCGGTGGGCTCGGCCTCAAATCGCCGTTCGGCACATTCTATGTCCCCAACATTTCGCCCGATCCCAAGGACGGCATTGGCACCTGGAGCGAGGCACAGTTCGTCACCGCCATGCTCAAGGGCACGTCGCCCAACGGCGCGCACTACTACCCGTCGTTTCCGTATACCTCCTACCAGCGCATGCGCATCGAGGACTTGCGCGACCTGTTCGCGCATCTCAAGACGCTCCCGCCCGTTGAGGGCAAAGTGCGCGGCCACGACCTGCCGTTCCCGTTCACCATCCGCCGCACGCTCGGTGGATGGAAGCTCCTGTTCCTCGACGGCGAGCGGTTCCGGCCTGATCCTGCGCAATCGGCCGAATGGAATCGCGGTGCCTACCTGGCCAACGGCCCCGGTCATTGCGCCGAGTGCCATTCGCCGCGCAACCTGCTCGGCGGCATCGTCACCAGCCAACGATTCGCCGGTGGCCCCAACCCCGAAGGCGAGGGCTGGGTGCCGAACATCACGCAGGCCCGCCTCAAGGACTGGTCGAAGGGGGAGATCGAGGAGGTGCTGGCGACCGGCACGACGCCCGACGGCGACTCCGTTGGCTCCACCATGGCGGCCGTGGTGCGCAACACCGGGCAGTTGCCCGCCGCCGACCGCGCTGCGATCGCGACCTACATCAAGTCGCTGCCGCCGATCGAAGGCCCCAAGCCGCCGCCGAAGCAGTGACCGCCTTCGCGTCCCTCCACTTGCGCAAAGTAGGATGGGGGCCATGCGCGGCGCGCCAAAAGCGCATGCGGGCGCACGCCTTTGCGTGCAAGCGCCGGCATGCTCAATTGCGCCTCTGCCTTCCCCGTCCCCCCACCCTGCGCATGAACGCCGTCAAAGCCGTCCTGCTCAAGATCGCCTCGGCGCTGGTGTTTGCCGTGATGTCGACCCTGGTGCGCTGGGTGAGCGCGGACGTGCCGGTCGGCGAGGTGGTGTTCTTCCGCAGCGCGTTCGCCATCATCCCGGTGGTTCTGATCTTCGCCTGGCGTCGCGAGCTGTTCGCGGCGGTGCGCACCGGTCGGCCGTTCGGCCACGTCACCCGTGGCCTGCTCGGCGTCATCGGCATGTTCCTGAGCTTCGCGGCGCTGGCGCGCCTGCCGCTCGCCGAGGTCACCGCCATCGGATTCGCGGCGCCGCTGATCACGGTCGCGCTCGCCGCTCTCGTGCTCAAGGAGCGCGTGCGCATCTACCGCTGGTCGGCGGTCGCGGTCGGCTTCGTCGGCGTGATCGTGATGCTGGCGCCGCATCTCGATGCCGGCCGGCTGGTGGCCGGCAGCTCGGCGCAGACGTTGGGCGCCCTGTTCGCGCTCACCAACGCGGTCACGTCGGCCGGTTCAACCATCCAGACCCGGCGGCTGACCGGCAGCGAGACCAATTCGGCGATCGTGTTCTATTTCTCGGTGATCTGCGCGATCGGCGGGCTGATCAGCGCGCCGTTCGGCTGGGTGATGCCGAGTGCCCCGCAACTCGCCGCGCTGGTCGTGATCGGATTTCTGGGCGGCATCGGCCATTTGCTGATGACGGAGAGCTTCCGTCTGGCGCCGGCCTCGCTGGTCGCGCCGTTCGATTACACCTCGATCCTGTGGGCGTTCCTGCTCGGCTACCTGGTCTTCGGCGAAGTGCCGGCCTCGATCGTTTTTGTAGGCGCGGGCGCCGTAAGTGCAGCGGGACTCTTCATAATCTGGCGCGAGCGCCAGCTCGGCCTCGAGCGCAAGCAAAGTGCCAGGCTAACAGGCGGCTAACGAAATTTGCCCGCCCATGCGTCCGGCGGCCGACACTATGTCCGGTAGCGCCTGCTCCTGAAAACGCACCACGGGCCAACGTCGCGCGCTCTACCGCCGCCCTGGTCGCGCTTGCGCTAAAGCGCGGTGAGGCCGTGGATCTGGCAGCGGCGCGTTGCCCCTATAAGTGCTAAGAAGAGGACCGCCCTCCGAGGCAAACGAGAGTCCGCCGCTCGCGGTTCGCTTAGTAAGTTGTAGCCACGTGAACCGGAGCGTCTGTCGTGCGTAGGGTGCGCGGAATTTCATGCTCGACAAGATCCCATCCGCCACGGCTGCCGAACCGCGCTCGACGCGTCGCCGTCAAGGTCTTCGCAAGCTCTCACCTGATCTCATCAGCAAGGCAAGGGATGAGACTGCCACCCAAGTCACTCGCATTGGGCTGACATTCCTCGGCACGACCGCGTTTTGTCTTCTGTCCTTGCTCAGTCCGGACAGCGCCCTGTTGGGCGGCAGCGAAAAGATAAACGTGCCGCTTGCTGGGCCAGTGTCGTTCTTCGGGTTCATGCTGCTGGGGCCGGCGGTCCTGATCGTGCTGAGGGTCTACTTGCAGATTTATGTCGAGCACAGCGACCGGCTGGATCGACTTGCGCGGTCAATGTCGGCAGTGCGGGCGCCAACGTTGGTTCCGCTCCAGAACTCACTGATACGGCTCTTCAGTGGCTTGATCTTCTATATGTTGCTGCCAGTGACAATGATGCTCTTTGCATGGAAGGCCGCCGTATTCCCCGCCTGGGGATCGGGTCTGTTCGGCGTTGCGGTAGCGGTCATCGCCAGCCATGTCATGCTACCGTTCAGTAGGCTCTCTTGGCGATCAAAGGGGTTGCTGAGCGTAAGCGCGGCGGATAATTGCCGGAGGGGTAATGCTTGGTTTCGGGCCTCTGCATCGTCCATTCAATTTGTTTCGTGCAAATCTGTCAGATCAGTGGCTCCCTAAGAGGATCTCCGCAAGGCCAACCTGGATGGCGCCAACCTGAGCGGCGCCAACCTGAGCGGCGCCAACCTGAGCGGCGCCAACCTGAGCGGCGCCGACCTGAGCGGCGCCAACCTGATGGCGCCAACCTGAGCGGTGCCGACCTGACGTTCGCCAACCTGAGCGGCGCCAACCTGAGCGGCGCCAACCTGAGCGGCGCCAACCTGATGTACGCCGCTCTGGTCGCGCCAACCTGAGCCGCGCCAACCTGAGCGGCGCCAACCTGAGCGGCGCCGTCCTGACGGCGCCGACCTGAGCGGCGCCAACCTGAGCGGCGCCAACCTGATGCACGCCGACCTGAGCGACGCCGTTCATCTTACCCAGACGCAATTGGATGAGGCGTGCGGCGATGCAAACACAAAGTTGCCCGAGGGCCTCACGGTAAAGCCGTGCCGTAATTGAGTGAGGCAAAGCGAACATCCGATCCCAGCGACCAATGTCGCCGACTGACCGGCCTTGCGAGCGGGCAGCGGCAGGCATGGATCGAACTCGAATTCCCACCGGCCTCGCCTATCTTGTCGGCCATGAAAAAGCCCCGTGACGTGATCCAGCCCCGGTGGCGCGTCTTCATGCTGAAGCGCAAGGCCGAGCGCATGCCGTTCACGGTCACTGGCGGGACGGCCGAGGAAGCGATCGAGCGCGCGATCCAGGAATACGACGTGCGGCCGTGCGAGCGTTTCCGCGTGGCCGTCCGGCGGGAGGCCTAGTAGCAATTCTGATCCAGGTCAAAGCGAAGGTCCGTCATCAGGGCTTTGCTGCGCCCACGGGCAACTTTCCGCTCGGCGCAGCCGCGTTCAAAGACACTCCGCTCTCGATACTCTCATCGACGGGAACGCGATCAATTCGAACCTAGGAGCTTGACATGTCCAAATCACGTCTACTTAGCGCCGCCGTCGCGCTGTCCATCGTCCCGTTGTTTGGGCTCGCCGACACCGCATCGGCGCAGACGAAGCGGGTAAAGCCTGAGAAAAAGCTCACGTACGACCAAGCGTGGAAGAAATGCACGCCCTACGCACAACAAATCCCCGAGTGGAACACTCAGGGGGCGGTATGCGCGGGCCGCGTCGTGCATGCGTAGTCACGGACACCAGATTTGAACGGTTCGGACGGCCAACGACGACGGCGTGTGGGGGTCAGGAGGGGAAGCCCCCCTCATCGATGCAGCGACAGCACGTGATCGATCTCGCTCAGCGCTTTGAGCCGGTCACGCTCCCGCAGCGCACCCACGAAGCGCGGAGCGAGGTCGGGGCCCCCGTGGCGCGTTCTTACGTCACCCTCGCCGAGCACCCGTCCGACATGGTTCGGCTCGCCTGCACCAAATGCGAGCGCCGTGGCCAGTATCGCCTACTTGCGGAATTCGACCAAAGCGCGGGCGAATGCGTCGGCGTCCAGCGCTAGGAACGCGGACCAGCCCTCCGTTTGTCGAACTACCTGTGCTGCCGTTTCCAAGCAGAGGGCTGCTTCCTCTGTCGTTAGGCCCGGCACCAACTCGCGGGGCAGCCGTTGAACCAAATCCAAAACACAGCCGGCCGCCTGTTTAAGCCTTTCCCTGTGAGCGTCGTCGGCGCTGTCGCTCAAGTCCCCCTCCATCAGGTTGAGCAGCGGTCCTTGGCCGCATCGGAGTCGCTTGACAGTCCATATAGCCCAGCAAAGATGGGACTGGCATTCAGAGAAGGACTGCCGACCAACGCAATAGCCCTTTTCGCAAGGAGAATACCGATGCTGCGCATTGTCATCTTGGCTTTCGTCCTGGCCAGCGCGAGCTTTACTAATTCACCGGCGCAGGCGCAGGTCGGCCCATTTGGACCGGGGGTAGCTACCAGAATATGTGAGCCTCAATACCTTCCATCTTGCCCGCCAGGAGGGATACTGTGGTGTCGGGTGCCGATTCCTGTGCCAGCATCTTTGTTACTGGAGCGGCATCCATGTGCCAAGAATGGGCGTGTTTACGTAGGTTTAGCCGTCGCAGGTAAAATCGCCCCGAACGCGTGCGGCGGCAGGGCGGCTAATTGTCTTGGTTTGCGGCGAAAAAACCCGCCGGGCGAGCCGGCGGGTTTCGCAACCTTTCCGGCAGGTTCACTCGGCCTTTGATGCCTTTAGGTGGCCGACGTGTGCCACAAGTGTGAGCGCCGTGGCCAGTACCGCAAAGCGACGCTGCTCGCACGCTTCGGCCCGAACTACGGGCTTGTCAGCATGCGGTTCGACCTAGCCGCCGGGTGCCCCAGGATACCGGCGCCGAGCATCCACGAGCATTGCGGCGTGTGCTACCCGGACCTGGTGGGGCGATGACCGAGCCGGGTTGCAAGCTATGCCGTGAGGAGCGGTGGGTTTGCGAGGAGCATCGGGACCAGCCGATGAGGCACGATGGTTGCAGAGGTGCTGGCGTCCCGTGCCCGGACTGCAATCCGGCTGGCGGGCCTGACAAACCACCAGCACCTCGGCGGGGCTTCAAGACTACTGTGGACCGGAAGCACGGCCCGCGTCACTAAACGACGGGCTGGAGGCGTGATCCAGCAAGAAAGCCCCTGCCAGGCGGGAGGCGTGGCAGGGGCTCGGGGCTGAAAAGAAGGCCTGAACGCGCATGCGTGCTAATGGAACGGTCTTTCTAGCTGCTGGAGTCTTTGCCCATGTGCTTGTCACCATGCCGCTTGGGGTCGAGCTTGTTTCAGCGGCTCATGCGCAAACAGAGCCAAAGTCACTTGAGCAAGGCGGTACGGTGCAACAAAAGGAGCCAACGCTCGCCGATTTTGAGTCATTCCTGAACACTCAGAGTCCCGCGCTTCGGGACCTTACCGAGGGGCAGCGCAAGGATCTGTTTGATGAATATCTCAAGTGGCGACAAGCCGAGGGGGAGCGCAAGGATCTGTTTGATGAATATCTCAAGTGGCGACAAGGGAGCAGCGTGAAGCCAAAAGGTACCAGCGTGAAGCGGAGCAGCGTGAAGCGCGCCAGCGGAGCGCGGGTCGCGCGTGCGGGCCGGGTCCGTGCTGGCCGCGGCGTGGCGGTGCGTGCGGGGGCACGTGGCGTGGCGTGGCGCAGCCGGGTCTATCGCCGAGGTGTTGGAGTAGGTGCCGCGGCCGGGCCCGGCTACGATTATTCGACAGGGTATCAGACGTGTGGATTCCATCCCTATCCTCCCTGTCAGTAGCTGCGTAGCAGACGGCGACCCATCCCTTGAACCAGAAGCAAGCTTCCGAGTTATCAATTAACGGAAGCCCTCCGGCCGCCGACGCCAACTCGCCGGCCCCGCGCGATATAGCCAACAGCGGTAGTCCCGCTGGTTTCGACCGGGATAGCCAAAGGCTGGGGCTTCCGTTTCTCTGAACGATCGGGCGTCGGCGCGGAATGCCCCCTGAGCAGTCCTTTTTTAGCCTACGGCTATCGTCGTCACGGAGGCCGAAGCCGCGCGTCGCGGCCAGCGTTGGAAAGGTCTCTCTTTAGCTTCACTCAGAGTAGCACACGGCGGCGCCAGGCGGCTCGGCAAGTTCTCGCTCTGCCGCCCCGGACAGCGGAACCGTCCGCTTGGGTCTTGTGTCACGAGCATCGCCGATCCAAACGGTGGTGCGCAACTGTACGAGAGATGAAGGAGGGCCCTTCGAGGTCGGCAATCAGGTGTTGATCTCAAGCCACCGCAAGCTGCTGTCGTCAAAAGCGATGGTGGTGAACGTTGCGGAAAAGTCGGGACATGATTCCGGCAGGCGAGGTTGAGAGAGGCGAGCGCAAGCGAACCGCCGATGAAGTGTCGAAAGCGGATTAGGCGATGTCAAAACCGGGGGTGACCCTTCCTCCGGGATCAGCTCGGGAGAACCCTGAAGCCTGCCTGAGCGGCATCCGGCATATAGGCGGCGCGAAGCTCAACCAGGCTCTTGTATGGAACGTGAGAACCTAGACGGCGATGGCAAGGGAAAAGGCACAAGTGGCTCAAACCGCGAGGCCGAAAGTACCGATGCGCCAGATAGGGACGGACTGCTTCGTAGTAGCGATGAAGCGGGGCAATGCCCGTGGAGCGAAGGGAGCGGGTCATCGCCATTTGGCTCGGGTCAACCGGCAACGGGAGGAACCCGGTGTTCAATGGAAGGCGGCAGCCTTCAAGCGGTGGCACGAGCCGGATAAGTCGAGAGGCTTAAGTCCGGTTCTGTGAGGGGCTCGGGGTGAAATTCCCCGGGCCTACTCGGCACGGTTATCCGTAATTACGGGGGCTTCCCGGAGACTGCGGATGATTAGACCGGCAGAGGAATTTCGTCGGCACGCTCTTGAGTGCAGCAACATGGCACGCGCTACGCGTGATCTGGAGAGCAAGGCCTCTTGGAACCGACTTGCTGACCGATGGGCACGTTGCGCTGAGTTGGAAGAAGGGAGACCCGCGCCGCAGCGTAGGGTTCCCCGCTACCGACGTGTCGACGAAAGGCGGATTTATGGGCACGCTTCTTAGCCCCGAAGGCCGCCTCAGTTGGCGGGCTTCTTTCCCCGCGGTCCCCCATAGCCGGGACCTCCTGCCCGGAACGTTGGGAACCAGTCGTTAGGTGCCAAGTCTGCGGGTTCCAGTATGAGTAAGGTGGACGAGTTCCGGCGCCATGCTGCGCTGTGCCAGCGGATGGCCGACGAAAGTATGCGCGCATCCGATAAGATTGAATGGTTGAGTCTGGCGCAGGATTGGCTGGCCTTGGTCCGAGCCAGCGAGTGGGGTCACACCGACGTCGCGCGCTTGACCGGCCAAGAGGAATTGACGTCGTCATACTGACCGATGCGTCGCCCGCTTGGCTCTCCGGTTAGCTCTCGGCTGTCCGAGCTACTGATATAGCGGCCGAAACCCCGGCGAGCGCACCGAGACCCCACGGAGGGCCCGTCGTGGGGTATCGGGACGGGCTACTGCCCGGAGAAAAAGTCAGGAAACCGACAAAAGTTAGGGAACCAACAGGGGGCATTGTCCGTTTATTGGTTGGGCATAATGGGGGGGGTAATCGCGTGGGAAGGACCCATCCCATGGAGAACGCCTTATTTCTACGTCGTCAGGCGGAGTTCTGCCTGCGACTGTCTGCTGCTTTGTCCAGATGCTCTGGTTATCGACCATCTGACGCGCAAGGCCGCTCAGTACCACGAGAAAGCTCTAAGGACCGAGTTCGAGGTTGAGCTTGATCCAGGTGAGCGTGGGCGGGTTCCGACCGCCCACTGAAGCCCCACGACGCGCCGTCGTGGGCGTCCCGACAGGCACTGCCCTCGGGCCTGCCCGGTTTGGACCAGCCTTAGCCTTGACCTTCTTGGCAGGAGCCTTCGGCTTGGGCTGACGGACCGCCTTCGCTTAGCCGTACAGTGTTGACCAGTTTGAATTGGTTTCATTGTACGGTTGTATTTGTTTCACGACATGTGATACATTGGCTGCACGTCTGCGGGGCGACCTCAGCGTTACAACAGAATTTAAGTTTGACGAGCGATAACGGCCGGCACAGGCGCGGATCGCCCAGGAGGAAATCTATGCTCGCGTTCAGATCGGGGCGCCGCGACCCCAAAGCATCAGCCGTTGCCTCGGAGGCGTTCTCTCGGTCCTGGCACTTCGTCGAGCGGGACCCGGTGCTCGCGGGACACGATCGGGAGACACTGCAGGCGGAACTCGCGCTGCGAATTCAGGAAATAATGAGCGCGAGCGGTTTGGACCGCGACCCGCTGCGCATAGCCAACCTGGCGATCGGTCGAGTGCGCGAGGAGATGCAGGAGCCGCAGCGGCACCTCGCGACTGTAAGCTTGCGTCTTAGTCCCCCGCATCGAGGGCGGTGGCGGCCGATCTTGCCAGATCACGAGGCAACGGCTATGTCAGCCCCGCCGGACCAGCTTTCCCTCTCGGGGCTACCTCAGGCCCCGGCCCGCTAAATCGAGATTATGGGCCGCGTCGATTGGCCCTTGGGCCAATGAGGCACGAGATCATTTTCGCTCCCGGCTTCTTGCGATTTGTCCGCGGCAGCGATCGCAGCGAACAGCGATGTATCCTGCAAAGGCTTTAAGAGAAAAGCGATGACGCCGGCGGATTTACAGCGTTCGCGCGCCGCGACGTCGCCGTGGGCGGTGATCACAATGGTCGGAATTTGGACACCCCGGCGCGTCAAATGCTGTTGCAGCTCGAAACCGCTCATTTCAGGCATTTGCAGGTCGACGATCAGGCAGTAGGGCAGCCCGTCGGGCAACGCATCGAGAAATTCTTGCGCTGACCCAAATGTCCTTGCGTAAAAGGGCGCGAGTCCGCAGCAGCCGCGCCAAGGCCTTCAGCACGGACGGGTCGTCGTCCACGATCGCAATCCAACCGGAAGGTTCCAGCATAGCGGCCCATACTGTGGCCGCTGCGCGCGACGGTCGAGTTGGGCCAACAAGCGAGCGCGCTGGAACCGCGTCGCGCTGCGCAGTCCTTACCGCTCGTACGCTGGCCAGAGGCTTGATCCCAATCCCGAATAACCGGAATGCGCAGCGAGCATGGACGGGCGACCAGGCCCTCGGCCAACCGGCCGCCTACAATGCTAAGGTTCTGAAACTGACCGGATCTCGCCGAACGGTGGCGATACCGATGTTGGACGACGGTCAAACGGAAGTTGACCACGGTCCAATAGCTGACCTCACCCTCCCGGATGTAACCTGGTACGGCGCAGTGGCCGACCACTCGTAACTGAGGAGCTGAAACCATGAAGATCCGTCAAGGCAGATGGCTCAGTCTGCCCGCGCTGTGCGCTGCCGTAATGGTGGCGAGCACGCCGGCATCCGCGCAGCAACAGCAGCAGAAACCCAACATCATCCTGATCGTATCCGACGATACGGGCTACGGCGATCTCGGTCCCTATGGCGGCGGCGCCGGTCGCGGCATGCCGACGCCCAACATCGATCGGCTCGCCAACGAGGGGATGAAGTTCTTCTCCTTCTACGCCCAGCCGAGCTGCACGCCCGGCCGCGCGGCCATGCAGACCGGCCGCATTCCGAACCGCAGCGGCATGACCACCGTGGCCTTCCAGGGCCAGGGCGGCGGCCTGCCGGCGGCGGAGTGGACGCTGGCCTCGGTCCTCAAGACCGGCCGGCTACAAGACCTTCTTCACCGGCAAGTGGCACCTCGGCGAGGCCGACTACGCGCTGCCCAATGCCCAGGGCTACGACGAGATGAAGTATGCCGGGCTCTATCACCTCAACGCCTACACCTACGCCGACCCGACCTGGTTTCCGGACATGTCCCCGGAACTGCGTGCCATGTTCCAGCGGGTGACCAAGGGCGCGATGTCGGGCAATGCCGGTCAGCCGGCGAAGCGAGGAATTCAAGATCAACGGCCAGTACGTCGACACGCCGGTCATCGACGGAAGGAGGGCGTCGTCGGCATTCCGTTCTTCGACGGCTACGTCGAGAAGGCGGCGCTCGACTATCTCGACCGAAAGGCGCAAGTCGGACGAGCCGTTCTTCATGAGCATCAACTTCATGAAGGTGCACCAGCCGAACATGCCGCATCCGGACTACATCCACAAGTCGCTGTCCAAGAGCAAGTACGCCAACTCGGTCGTCGAGCTCGACGCCCGCATCGGCCGCATCATGGACAAGGTCCGCGCGCTCGGTATCGCCAACAACACGCTCGTCTTCTACACGACGGACAACGGCGCGTGGCAGGACGTCTATCCTGACGCCGGCTACACGCCGTTCCGCGGCACCAAGGGCACCGTGCGCGAGGGCGGCAACCGCGTTCCCGCCATCGCCTGGATGCCGGGCAAGATCGCGGCCGGGTCGAAGAACCACGACATTCTCGGCGGCCTCGATCTGATGGCGACCTTCGCCGCGGTCGGCGGCGTCAAGCTGCCGACGAAGGATCGCGCCAACCAGCCGATCATCTTCGACAGCTACGACATGTCGCCGGTCCTGTTCGGCACCGGCAAGTCGGCGCGCACGACCTGGTTCTACTTCACCGAGAACGAGCTGTCGCCCGGCGCGGCACGCGTCGGCAACTACAAGGCCGTGTTCAATCTGCGCGGCGACGACGGCGCCTCGACGGGCGGTCTCGCGGTGGATTCGAACCTGGGCTGGAAGGGTCCGAACAAATACGTCGCTACCGTGCCACAGGTGTTCGACCTCTGGCAGGACCCGCAGGAGCGCTACGACATCTTCATGAGCAATGTCACCGAGAGAACCTGGACGCTGGTGACCATCAATGAGGCGATCAAAGAATTGATGACGACATACGTGAAGTATCCGCCGCGCAAGCTGCAGAGTGAGACATACACCGGCCCGATCACGATCTCGGAGTACGAGCGGTTCCAGCACATTCGGGAACAGCTCGCGAAGGAAGGCGTCAGGCTCTCCATGCCGGGCGGAAACTGAAACATCGACGGCGGCCCCGGGCGGCGCGTGGCGGCCGGGCCAACTAGCTGGAGCAATAGCAAAACGCTTCTCCTTCGCCGCGCTTTTCGTCGCATTCGATGGACAGCGCGGCTTTCGCAAGCGTGGTTCGTGAACCTTTCCATGTGGAGGCAGAGTCATGAGCATTCAGCGGTTCCTGGTGGCGTGCGCGGCGGCGCTCGCTGCATCGATGTCGGCGAGTTACGCCGGCCCATGTTCGCACGAGATCGACCGCGTGCAGGCTGAGATCGACGCCAAGCTCGAAGCGAAAGCTGCTGCCCGGCCGTCCGCGCGCGAGAGCACCGCAGCCACTATGCATCGTCAGCCGACGCCGGGCTCAATCGCAGCCGCCGGTGGACGTGTCGTCACAGAAGGTGGAGGCGGTCGCAGCGGCTATGGCGCGGGCGCGCGAAGCCGACCACGCCGGCAACCAGAGCGCCTGCGAGCAGGCTCTGGTCGACGTGCAACGCGCTCTCGGTCCGTAGCCGCCGCTCGAACTCGTCTGATGGATCGTGTGGTGCGGCGCGGCTCAACGGTCGCAGCCGCGCCGCATAGCACTCAATTCACCTTCGCAATGTCGCCGGGCATCCAACTGGTCGCTATTCTTTCGGAAGCTTCTTTGCGTCTCTTGCCATTTCCAGGCATGTGAGCAGTTCGACGTAACTCGGGTAGCCGCCCGTTTTGGTGACCTGCGTGCAGTTCGTGCGGTCTGCGGGCGCGAACTGCGCCCACTGCTTGGCGAGTTGGTCATGGGCCGTGCGCTCGTCCCCCAGGCAGCTGTCCAGCGACGCCGTTGTCAGTTTAGCGGCGGCGCGACAGCTGCGTGCAGGATCGAAAGCGGGCACCTGGTCCGCTACCGCGACGCCGGGCTGCAGACCGAGCATCAGCGCGATCAGAAAAGGCAGCACAATGATGCTGTGTCGGCAGCGCCACACTGTCTGCAGACCGTTTTCCAGACATCAAGATCCTCACCCTGTACATGGACGCCCAGTTAGTGCCCATCATGGCCAGATGCTATTACTCTTGCCGTCCTCATGATTGCAACCTCCACATCGATATGAGCTTGGCTGCGGCCGAATCGAGGTTGCTGGTGTTGGTGAACGGACAGCGCAATCTGCGGCGCCCGCTCGGATTTTTTACTGTGCCTCTTTAGCTTCACATCAGAATACCACATGGACCGACCAACTGAACTCTCGAGAGAACCCGAGATGCTAAAAGAGGGGCGGCCGAAAAGCCAAAGCCCCCGTCGCTGTGCAATGATCA
This sequence comes from uncultured Alphaproteobacteria bacterium, assembly GCA_963788095.1. GTDB lineage: Bacteria > Pseudomonadota > Alphaproteobacteria > Rhizobiales > Xanthobacteraceae > CAVTXS01. The sequence goes on from CAWBFP010000012.1 coordinate 87,394, forward strand.
CGTCGATGGGCTACGGTGTTGTTGGGGCACTAGCGCCGCTTCTTTTTCTTGTGCACGCTCGGTTCGAGCACCGTCAGCTTGTGGCCGTAGTCTCGGTAGGTCTCGGCGAATTCCTGGGCGATCTCGTAGCAAATCTTGAGCTTGCCCGAGTGCCAGTTGGCGCCGGCCTCCCCGCAACTCACCATCTCCATCGTGAACGGCCTTGGCCAGCTATAGTGCTCACCGACATGCTCGGCCAAGAACTCCAGGAACTTGATGTCACGGAACATATTGGCGTAGAGGGCGAGTTTGCCGGTCGCCTTACCGTAGTTCAGCGTGATCGTCTGCTTCGGCTTATCACGAGTGCGCTGGTGCGGGTTGAGCATCGTCTCCCACGCCCATTCGGCGAAAAAGTAGTCCTGCTTGCAGCTGTGCCGGCGCTCCTCAGGCATTTTCGCCTTTTCGGCCAGCTTGGTGAATTTCTCCGGGTGCGACCCGACCATCATGCAGACGATCTGATAGGCGCGCTGCAGGTCGACGCCATGGTAGCTCGGCACGTCGTTCGCGAATTCGGCGGTCGCGCATCCAAAATTCTCGGCCGCGCTGGTCGGCACGCTGGTCAAGGGCATGGGCGCCGATCACGTGCTGTGGGGCACCGACTCGGTATGGTACGGCTCGCCGCAGTGGCAGATCGAGGCGATGCGACGGCTGGAAATCCCCGACGACATGCAAAAGAAGTACGGCTTCCCGGCGCTGGGCGACGCCAACAGCGCGACCAAGCAGATGATCTTCGGCACCAACGCGGCGCGCCTCTATGGCCTCAAGCTCAAGGCTGCGGAAGCGCCATTGCCGGCCTATTCGGCGGATCGGCTGGCAAAGCTCAAGGGCGAGTATGAGCTCGCCGCTAAGGAACCGTCGAATCTGCGCTACGGCTATGTTCGCGCCGGGTGAGCGCGTCGCCAGGCGATTACCAACTCAAATTAGGGAACCCTCGCTGGGCGAGATCATCTCGGAATGGGTGGGCGGCTTCATCCCGGAACGACGGGCGGCTTCAGCCGGAATCGGCAAACAGCCAGACCAAACAGCCGTTCACCTATGCGAGCGACCCCTGCGTCGAGCGCGGAGCAACAGCCGCCTACAATGCTCAGGCGCATGCGGAGGCTCTAAAGGCTGTAAAGGCGTTCGTCACAGAAAGATTGCAGCCCAAGTGAGAGCGCAGTCACGGATGCGGTGATGATGCGGCAAGCCGTTGTGGGGCAGTGCTACCGATCTTCAGTGTATGACGGCTTTCGGGCACAAAGGGCCGGTTCGCTGCGACGCAGCGATACGTCCGGAGCCGGGGGTGAAGCCGACATGCCGAGGACCTTGCTCAACCGATTGACCGAAGCGGTCGTGAGCAAGCTCAGGCTCACTTTCGGAAATGCCGAACCGGCGTATAGTCGTTAGCAATCTTCAGTGTATGACGGCTTTCGGGCACAAAGGGCCGGTTCGCTGCGACGCAGCGATACGTCCGGAGCCGGGGGTGAAGCCGACATGCCGAGGACCTTGCTCAACCGATTGACCGAAGCGGTCGTGAGCAAGCTCAGGCTCACTTTCGGAAATGCCGAACCGGCGTATAGTCGTTAGCAGCGCCGTGCATCGAGGACCGGCATGGACCGTCTGTCGAATCGGCTAGGCAAACCCGTTCGGGTTGCGATGTTCGCGATCGGACTGGTGGGCCTCAATATCGGCGGTCCTGTTTGCGGGCAGCCTACCGGCATTCCGCCAGAAGTGGCCGCAAAGGTCCGCGCTCTCGGGCCGGTCCTGAACGATGAGGTCCGATCAAGCGCTCGCTCCCTTTACACCCCGCTGCAGCCAGAATCGGTCCCGACATTCTAGTGCGAACCGATCTCAATTACGGGCCGGACGAGCGGCACAAACTCGATCTGCTCGCCCCTGCGTCCAAGCCCACTACCCCAATGCCGGTAGTCGTTTATGTGCATGGCGGCGCGTATGTACGGGGGGACAAGAGCGCGCCCGGCATACCGTTCTTTCAGAACGTCGCTGCGTTCTGGGTGCGCCACAATATGATCGGCGTGAACATCACCTACCGTCTCGCGCCGAAGCACCAGTGGCCATCAGGGGCACAGGACGTAGGCGCGGCTCTCCAGTGGGTCCGTGCGAACATCGATGGCTACGGTGGCGATCCGAACCGCATTGTCCTTATGGGCCATTCGGCGGGCGCCTCCCACATCGCGGGCTATCTGTTTCACAAAGAGCTGTGGCCAAGCGGTGGTGACGGTGTAATCGGCGCGATCCTGCTCTCCGGTGGCTACGATCCGGAAAGCGGACAAACCGAGGGGCGTCGCGCCTACTACGGCGAGGACCGCAGCCTTTATGCGCAGCGATCGCCCCTCCGCCACATCGCGTCGCGGGCCGTGCCGATCTTCATCGGATTTGCCGAATATGATCCGCCACGATTTCAGCTCGAGGCCATTGGGCTCTTTAAGGCGTTATGTGAGCGCGACAACCGCTGCCCGCCCCTCAAGCAGCTGCTCGGGCACAATCACATGACCCAGGTGTATCACATCGGAACCACTGACAGTCGCTTACGGCAGATTTGCTCGCGTTCGTGCGGGGATTGAAATGAGGCAGCCTCGGCGGCAAAGGCTTCGGGCGGCGCTCCCCGATGGTGTGGGTCCAGATGGCGCTCCTGGCACGACCCGGACGATGCTGCGCGGCTCGGCAAGGTCAGCTATCGAGGGTACACCGGAAAAGATATGCTCGCTCTGAGCTTTACCGTTTTTGACCCCATCTGCGACATAAGCTGGATCGAAATCCCGCAGCGCAGCAGTCTCTTGCCGTACCGAGGTGTGCTATCCTTTCGGTTGGAAGCACGGGAGGGACCGGGTAGTGAACCGGCGCTCGTTCATCACGCTTCTCGGTGGCGCGGCGGCGGCGTGGCCGCTCGCGGTGCACGCGCAGCGGCCGCCGCTGCCGGTGATCGGATTCCTCAATGGACAAACGGCGCAGGCGTTCGCTCCGGCGGTTGCCGCCTTCCGCCGAGGCCTGAACGAGGCCGGCTACGTCGAGGGTCAGAACGTCGCGATCGAATACCGCTGGGCGGAGGGACGGCGGGATCGGCTGCCGCCGCTCGCGGCTGAACTCGTCCGGCGCCAGGTGGCCGTGATCGCCGCAACCGGCGGCAACAATTCGGCGCTCGTCGCCATGCAGGCGACCAGCACGATCCCGATCGTGTTCACGAGCAGTGACAACCCGGTCGAACGCGGCCTTGTCGCCAGCATCAGGGAGCCGGGCGGCAACGTCACCGGGGTGAGCTGGTTCAGCGCCGAACTCGGACCCAAGCGGCTGGGACTGCTGCACGAAATGGTCCCCAATGCGACAAGCGTCGCCCTCCTGATCAATCCGAACAATCCGGAATCGACGCGACAGCCGGCGGAACTGCAGCAGGCGGCGCGCGCCATCGGGCTGCAACTCATCGTCCTGACTGCCGCTAGCGCGGGCGACATCGACGGCGCGTTCACGGCAATGGCGCAGCATCGCGTCGGCGGGCTCATCGTCGGCAGCGATCCGTTCTATGTGAACCGAGTCGAGCAAATCATCGCGCTGGCGGCACAGCATGCCATCCCGACCATCTATGCCGGCCGCGAGGTGCCCGGGGTCGGTGGCCTGATGAGCTACGGAAACAGCCTCGCGGATGCCTATCGGCGGGCCGGCATTCAGACCGGGCGGATTCTCAAGGGCGCGAAGCCGTCCGAGCTGCCGGTCGACCAGGCGACCAAGTTCGAGCTGGTCATCAATCTGCAAACGGCGAAGTTGCTCGGCCTCGAGGTGCCGCCGACGCTGCTCGCCCGCGCCGACGAGGTGATCGAATAGGGTGGCCTCTTTGCTGCAGCACGAGGGTCCGGAATTCATCTCCGACATCACCCCTCCGGCACCCCGGCTAAACGCAAGCCTTCAAAGAACGCGCTCCCGCGCAGCAAGGTACGCCGGATTGTCGCTTGATTTGGCGTCGCGGCAGCGGCGGATGGTGAAGTTCGGATTGAGCGCCAGCCCCGCCTGCGCGGCGGTCCTTGCCTCGTCCAGCGCCCCAAGCAGCGCCAGCGCGCCGGCGAGGTGGAAATGCGTAAGCGGGTGATTGCGGTTGGCCTCAATGCTTCGCCGTAGCCAACCGACGGCTTCGGCATCCGCCCCGAGCTGTAGCTTGGACCAGCCTACAATTAGCATCCAGCGGTGGCAAAGATATCGCGAGGGGAAAGACGGAAAGCCTCGAGAATATGACCTTCGGTCTCGGCAGCGCGACCCATAAAAAATTTGGCTATACCGATAATGCTATGAGCAGTGGCCAAATTGCGATCGAGCGCTAACGCCTGCTCGCATTCAGCGATCCCTTGGGCAGCGCGGTTTGTAAAAACGTACACGTAACCCAAGACCAAATGGGCCCAAGCATGGTCCGGGGCGAGTGAAAGTGCCTTGATCGCATTTGTTTCGGCTGCCGAATAGCGCGCGGCCCGGTCGTCAGTTAGCGCGGCAGCCCCCATTGCTCAGATCGACGCGTGCCATGCCGACCAGGGCTTCGACACTTCGGGGATTGATTGCCAACGCTCGTTCGAAAAAGCCGCGCGCCTGGGTCATGTATTCGGGGGTTAACCCCTTGTTGAACCAAGCCATGCCCTGGAAATACAGGTCCATCGCATCTGGATGCAGCGAACGCTCCGCCCGCCGCGCCTCAGCCTCGATGAGTTGGGCGTTCAGTGCGTTAGCGAGCCGCGACACGATTTCGTCCTGCATGTCGAACAAATCGGCGATGGGTTTGTCGAAGCGATCGGCCCACAGGTGATTGGCGCTTGCGGCGTCGATCAAGCTGCACGTTAACCCGAACTCGATTACCCCCACGCTGCACCGAACCTTCCAGCACGTAGCGGATGTTCAACTCGCGCCCGATCTTCTTAAGGTCGACCGCCTTGCCCTTGTAGGTGAATGCGGTGTGTCGGCCGATCACGAATGAGCCTGAGATGCGCGACAAGTCCGTGGTCAGGCTCTCGGTCACACCATCGACGAAGTAGTCTTGCTCGGGATCACCGCTGAGGTTGGCGAAAGGCAGCACAACCATGGAGAGACGAGGCGGTGAAAGCGGTCCCGGCCTGGTGCCCTCAGCCTGGGTGGCCGGGGCAGCTCCATCCCGGACCACCGCATAGGCTCGGACCGGAAGTGCGATGTTCTTGAGGCTTTGCTCGCCTAAGTCGACGAACTCAACCCCGACCTTGCCCCGGACTTGATCGTAGGCTGACGACGAGATGCAGATGCCGCCCGGGCTCTGCAATGCCCTCAAGACGCGCCGCAATGTTTACGCCGTCGCCAAAAATATCACGAGGATCAACAATTACGTCACCGATATTGATGCCAACGCGAAACCGAAGCCGCGTATCTTCGCCGTCTCCGATCGTGAGTTCATCGATACGGCTCTGGAACTCCATCGCCGCCCGAACCGCCTCGACCGCGCTTGGAAACTCCGCCAAGAAACCATCGCCGGTGTTGTTTACGATGCGGCCCCCGTGTTCAGCGATTGCCGGATGGACAGCCTCCGTCAGCAGCGCGCTCATTTTGGCATGGGTAGCTTCTTCGTCATCGTGCATGAGCCGCGAATAGCCAGCCACGTCGGCTGCCAATATCGCCGACAACCTGCGCTCGACCCGGACTGGCCGCTCTTGCACCATTGGGCCCCGCAAATCCAATCGGACAGTCTATTGTACGACGGATCAGATCGCAGCGCCAAACGCGCTTTAACGGGATGTCCATTCAGGCTGACGTCGCTTTTGGCCGATTCTGTTGAAGAAGTCGGACAATAGATCGAAGTAGTCGAGCTGCGGTAGTGAGGGGAGCAGTCAATGAGGGGAGTTGGTCAGTTCTCAGGCTGGCTTTAGGTTTGGTGCCGGGATCAGCTTCGCCATTTTTCGGAGGTTCTGGGCGGTTGCTGCGAGGAGGAACTCATCGCGTGCACCATTCGGGCCCCGTAGTCGGAGCCGATCGAGCTTGAGAATGCGTTTGAGGTGCGCGAACAGCATCTCGACCTTCTTACGAAGCCGGCGCGAAGCCCCACCTTCCCAAGACTTTGCGATTTGGCGTGCCATGTCACGGGCACCTTCATAGATCGATCGTGGCACATAGCGGGCAGGCTCTTTTGGACAGCATCGAGGTTTCAGGCGGCAGGCTTGGCAATCATACTTGCTTGCGCGGTAGCGCAATGTCGCTCCATCATTGATACGTGAGCCGGTCGTGGTCAGCATTTTGCCGCCCGGGCAGTAGTAGACGTCGCCGGCACGGTCATAGCTGAAGTCATCGCGTGAGAAGGTGCCGTCCTGGCGCGCCGACTTGTCGAACACGGTCACATGCGGCTCGATTCCGTGCTCATAGACCAACCAGCCGAGCATCTCGGCCGAGCCATAGGCGCTGTCGCCTAGAAGGCGGGCAGGATACAGATCGAAGCGCTCGATCGAGCGTTCGATCATGCGTTTTGCGGCCAGGACCTCGGCCTGCCGGATCGCCGTCGTCGCTTCGACATCAACGATGATCCCGTTGTCGACATCGATCATGTAGTTGGTGGAATAGGCAAAGAACGCCTGCCCACCGTGGGCTCCGGTCCATCGCGCTGCCGGATCGGCCGGTGAGACGAACTTGGGCACCACATCGCTGGCAGCACCGAAGGCGGCATCGTCGAGCACAGCCAGATATTCCTCTACCGCCCGTCCGGTCGCTCCTGGTGGCAGCCCCTTCGCGCCTGCGATGCCTTTCTGCCGGTTCGCATCCGCCCTGATCAGACTGGCATCGACCGCGAAGCCTTCCCCGCCGACCAGTCCCTCATCGATACAGCGCTTCAGAACCGTCTCGAATACCCGACGCAACAGATCGCTCTGGCGGAAACGGCCGTGCCGGTTCTTGGAGAAGGTCGAATGATCTGGCACGCAGCCATCGAGACCGAGCCGGCAGAACCACCGATACGCCAGATTGAGGTGGACTTCCTCGCACAGGCGTCGCTCGGAGCGGATGCCAAAGCAATAGCCGACAATCAGCATCCGCATCATGAGCTCAGGATCAATCGATGGCCGCCCGAGCGTGCTGTAGAATGGCGCCAGCTCCCGCCTCAGCTCACCGAACTCCACGAACCGGTCGATCGAGCGCAACAGATGGTCGGTGGGAATGTGCCGTTCGAGCGAGAACTCATAGAACAAAGCAGCCTGTTCAACTTGCCGATGCCCCATCATAATTCGATGTCCTGCTTCTCGCAGCGACTGAATCAGCGATAATCACTTCGCGCAACCGAAGACTTTTTCAACACAATCGGCCCAAAGCGGCGGTTAAAGGAAGGTCCGCTTTTCCGCCGCTTGTGGGGGCTAAGCGGACATCAATCAGCGAATGCCAGCGGTCGCGATTTATGAGTACGCGCCTACGCGGCGTGCACTTGCGGGCCTCCGACCTCTAAGGGGACGCGGCCATTTATCTCCCCGCGCTCCGACCTGAGCGAATTTCTTCCTCGCGTCACCTGGTCTTCAGGAATTTAGCTGCGGGTGATGCGCCGACATTGCGTACCCTGACCACGCGTTTACGGCTCGCGGGTGTCAGGCCGAGTTGCCGCGCCAGCTTCAGCATGTTTTCACACGCCGCGTTTGAGAGGCCGACGTAAGGATTGTAGCGCCCCGATCCCCGTTTCGATTTGAGCATCAATCCTTCAGACTGCACGTGCGCGTCGGCCTCCAGGAAGCGGGCGTATTGCACGCAGTGCGGGCTGCAATACTTGCGCTCCGCTATCTGAGCATCATGGAATGGCGGCGCTAACTCTTCCCACCTGTCCCGACCAAGCATCGATCCGCGCTACGCCTGGGCAGCCCGCAAGCCAAGTCTCGGCCAGCAAAGCCACGCTGCCCGACATCACAACGACAAGCTCCAACCACTGCAATGCCGTGGGTGCGCTATCCGGCGCCGTTGCCCTTCACCCGCACCTTGCTGGCGGTCGGGCCGGTATCGCCCGCTTCCTCGACGTAATACACCGCGTCGCCGCGTTCGAGCTTGTCGAAGTCGCCCAATAGCACGCTGTTGCGGTGGAAATACAGCATGCCGCCGGTGTTGGTGAGGATGAAGCCGAAGTCGCCGTCCGGATCGATGTCGGCGACCTGGCCCAACGCCTGCAACTCTACCTCGTGGAACGCCTCGCGGCCATGGTCGTCGAGCTGGCGCTTGTATTCCGACAACTGGTCCTCGGCGATGCGGAAGGCTTCGTTGATGGCGTTATGCAGGTCGGGATTCTGGAACTTCTGTTGCAGGTGGTCGGGCTCGTGACTGACGACGAGATCGTTGCGCCCCGGAACGCTCATCTCGATGCGCACCACCGGCGGAATGGTGCCGGTCGCGTTCCTGGCGCGCTGGTCCACCCGCACCCGACAGGTGATCAGCCGCTGATAGATTTTCTCCAGCTTGGCGATGCGTGCGCGGATCTCCTCCTCCGCCCATGGGATGCTGTCGATGTTGTGGAACGCGATTTCCGCCGGGATCTGCATCGCATTTTCGCCCTGTTGTCCGCAAAGCGCACGGCCTCGCCCCGCCCGACCGTTGCCGCGCCTTGAAATAAACGCGTTGCAGGCGGCTTGGTTTCGTGGACCCTGCCGCGGAGGAGCGGCGACAGGTTCTGAATTGTCGGAGAAGAACGGCTGGTAGCAGCCTGCCGCCGCAGTACGCGCGCGCCCGCGAACGCCAAATGGCTGCTCAATCTTGCGGCATGAACCGCGCGCGATATCCCATGATTTCCACAAGAGAGGCTTTCCCTACGCCGGGGATTTTTTTGATCTCCCCCTCGGTCATGAACAAAAGGCGTTCTGGTGCGTCGATTCCAAAGTTGGCGAGAGTATCGACGGTCCGATTGGACAGTCCGCGGCCGTGGAACATGCTTCCCTTCGATTCGCAGCCTTTGAACATGTTTCTTTTCGATTCCTCACGCGCGACTGCGGAGGCCGCGCGCATCGTTGCCCTTCTTTGCCCTTCGCTCGGTTCCTTCACAACACGCTCCTTTGTCTTGGGTTGAAAGAGGGGGCCGCAACGAGGCTGCGGAGGGTGCCGCGGATAATCCAGTTGGCATGCGACGCGATCAGCTAATTCAGCCCTTGAGCAGCTTAGCCTCGGTCTGTGAGGATCGCGAATGCCGTACAGCTCGACAGCGCGTGCGGGTGTGCCCGCTTCGTTCCTTCCTGGAGCGTGCCGATACCTACTTATCGGGGTCGTGCACTAGGCAACCGGTAACGCCACTTCTTTTCGCCGGTGAGCCTGCTGGTCCCTAGCCTGCGCTCGATGTATCGCAGCCAGATGCGGGTCGGCCTGCCTTCCACACTACCACTGGATACCACGCAACTTTTCAATTTCTTCTAGTCCTACTGCGTCACAATATTCTCCGGTTGCGGTTGGCATGGCGTGCCCCACAGCATGGACATCGTGGCAAGCTCTTGGCGATCGCATCGATCAAGCGTATTCGCATCGTTGCGATTGAGTTTGGGATGTGCCGCTCAGGCCGCAATGGCGGATCCTCTGGGTCTGTAACCGTTGGGTAGAGCAAGTTGCGCGAATCGCGCGGTGGAACGAGGTCCTGAGGGGGGAATTGTCTCCCTTTCGGAGACCAGGAAGCCATAGGCCGCAATGCACAGTGTGGCGTGGTGATGGAAGCCACGCCATCCACGCCCTTCAAAATGCCCGAGCCCGACCTCCTGCTTGAGCTCCTGATAATCGCGCTCGATGCGCCAGCGCAGTTTGGCGCGCTCGACGAGATCGCGGAAGCGGGTCTTTTTTGGCAAGGTGGAGAGCCAGTATTTGGTTGGCTCCTTCTCACCCTCGGGCCACTCGATCAGCAGCCATTCTTTGCTCGACTTCTCGCCATCCCGCGACGCAACGCAAATTCGCAACCGGGCAAAGCGTGACGATAGCCATTCGTTCGTGCCTTCGCGCCACGTGATCGTGCGCCACGCTTTCCTGCTCAGCCCAACGGCAACCTCCTTGACCGAGAGCGCATCTGGTTCGCGGCGGCGGCCCTTGCGCGGTGCGGGGCCAGGCCGCGGGCCTGGTGCCGAGACCAGCGTCGGCGACTGAATGCCGGCCACATAGGCCAATTTAAGCTCGGTGATGCCCGTGCGCAGCTTCGCATCGTGGCCGTAGCGAGTGTCCATAAGCACGGTCCCGCGCGGAAGCCCGGCCTCACACGCCCAGCCGATCTGCTCCAGCGCGATCTCCGGCTTGGTCTTAAAGCTAATCTGCTGCGGTATCTCCGCTTTGCGCCGCCGCTCACCATCCTGCGCCCAGTCCTTCGGCAAATACAGCCGATAGGCCACCGGCAGGCTCGCGTGCCGGTTGACAATAGACAGCGATACCGCCACCTGGCAGTTCGCCTGCTTGCCAAGCTGGCCGCAATATTGACGTGCTACCCCAACTGAATGCCGTCCCTGCTTGGGGAAGCTCGTGTCGTCGATGATCCAGGCCTCGATCGGCGCGGCACGCTCGATCCGAGGCATCACCAGCTCACGAACCTTCGCCAAGACCTTCTCGTCCGACCACGGCCCTTGGCCGACAAAATGCAGCAACGACTGATGCTGTGCCGCCGTCCGCTCAGGCGCCGTGAGCGCCGCCATCGGCTCCACGCTCTTGCGGGCACCCGGCATCACCAAGCCCACGCAATAGTCGCGTAACGGCCCGGCCCGATCCCGGTGCCCGATCACGCTCACAAGACCCTCGATATAACTCGCAAAACGTCGTTCAATATCGGCCGCCCGGTGAACACCCATCCCAACCTCCCCTGCCGCGTGGGAAGCGCCTCCAATAATTGATTCTTCACACCAGCGGGTGCGGCGTTCTGACTCAGTAGGACTAGTAACAGAGGAGGGTCATTCTGATGGAACCTGTCTTCGCCATCAGGTGTCCGATACGGTACGTATCGCGGTCGCACGTCCGCTGTTTCGGCGACGCGGCGGATTATCTCGCCCCTGAGATCGATGAACCTTCGATACGGGCGAGCGACAAACTCTAGGCTAACCCACGAGACGCCCGCTGCGAGTGCGCTGACGGCGATACTCAGCATCTGTTTCCCAACCTGCCATCGCACCCCGCTTTTCGTTTCGTTGCCGAGTTTACGCGGGGTTGCCGGGCATTTGGGGGCGCGTCCACCATCCTATTCACAGTTGCCGGTGTCCTTTCGGGGGCGAGGGCGACCGTCAGTCGACCGGTGATAAGCCCTATTGTTGGCATGGCGGCGGGAGGTCTCTATGCTGTAGAGGGAGACTCATTGTCATGAGCTACGTTCAGCGCGTCTTGCAGCCCGGTGAGCAGGTCCGGCATATCTCGTCCATTCATTGGATAGTGTACTGGCCCGGCGTTGCGGTTGCACTCCTAGCGGTGGTCGCTTACTGGCTCAGCGAAACGCGGCTTCTGACAGGATTTTGGTGGTATACGGCATACGCCCTCGCGCTCGTTGCGGTCGTTCTCCTGATCCAGCAATGGCTCCAATGGTGGGTCACCGAGATCGCAGCCACCAACCGGCGGGTCATCTACAAGAAAGGTCTCATTCGGCGGCAGACCAACGAGATGAACATGGACAAGGTCGAGAGCGTCCAGATCGATCAATCAATCCTCGGGCGCATGCTCGACTATGGCAACGTGACGATCCTTGGCACCGGCGAAGGCTTCGAAACGCTCCGCACCATCGCCAGCCCAATCGAGCTTCGAAACAGCATCACCCTTCGAAACAGCATCACCGGAACGACGCACAAAGCTTAGGGTTGCAGGCTGCAACCGGTTCGCTCCGGCCGATACACTTATTGATTTCGTGGTGTTGATAGTAGCGGCGTAGGGAAGTGATGACCGCTTCGGGGCTTCGCGGCATGTCCGCTATTCCTCCGATTGCGCTCGAATTGATGCGTTGGAGGAACGGTCGGTGCAAGGTTCACGGCGGCAAGAGTACAGGGCCGCGAACGCCGGAGGGCCTAGAGCGCAGCAGGCGTGCAAACTGGAAACACGGGCGCTTTTCGCGGGAAGCCAAGGCGGAACGGTCGCGCGTGCGGGCGGCAATACTTGCACTCCGCTATCTGTGCATCATGGAATGGCAGCGCTAACTCTCTCGAATGATTTTAGACGGGAATTGGCGACGGCTTTCCCTTGCCCCAAGATTGCCCCCGATCTGCGGCGCCACGAACCGGTGGGTTCGGGGGAGAATGCGATGCGATTCGGTTGCAGAGGGCACGCGGTGGTCTGTGGCTGGTGCGCTCGCGCGCAAGGGGTTCATTGCTCATTTTCGACCATTACGGGAATTGGCGACGGCTTTCCCTTGCCCCGAAGATTGCCCCCGATCTGCGGCTCGGTGGTCTGTGGCTGGTGCGCTCGCGCGCAAGGGGTTCATTGCTCATTTTCGACCATCCCCCGCCATCGCTTCCCCGCCTTATCCCCCTGGTGGCCTTGCCGCACCCTCGGCGGCACAGGTTACTTGGGCCACCAGCATATCTGTCCCGAGGGCAAGCTCCTGACGACCACTGGGCGGGTCCACGACGGAAGGACGATTCTCTATCGGGCGAGTACGCGCGACTGCGGCTCGTGTCAGCTCAAGCCCAAATGCACTCCGAACATGACCTTCCGAAAGATCCCGCGCGACGTGCATGAGGATGCACGCGATACGGCGCGCGAATTGATGGGCACCTCGGAGTTCGACAAATCACGTGACGAGCGCAAGCGGGTCGAGATGCGCTTTGCGCACCTGAAGACTCACCATCGTTTCGAGCGCATGCGGCTGCGCGGCCTCTCCGGTGCACGCGACGAGTTCCACCTCGCTGCCATCGTGCAGAACTTGAAGACACTCGCCAACCATATCTGGCGGCCGTCGCTGAACACGCAAGCTGCTTGCGTTGCTTGAAAGCGTCAGTGGCGTCCAACGTTCAGCAAGCGTTGGACGCTGCGCTAAACTGGCCAATGCTGCAAGAAAGGGAAACGAGAGCGAGGCGAAAACAGACTTTTAAAAGATGCAGGTCACGCCGCACATTCCCGTCTGGGACAAGAGTGATCGCGAGGACGGCACCTTCTCGCGTGCCGACTTCACGTTCGACAAGGAACGCAACGTTTACATCTGTCCCGAGGGCAAGCTCCTGACGACCACTGGGCGGGTCCACGACGGAAGGACGATTCTCTATCGGGCGAGTACGCGCGACTGCGGCTCGTGTCAGCTCAAGCCCAAATGCACTCCGAACATGACCTTCCGAAAGATCCCGCGCGACGTGCATGAGGATGCACGCGATACGGCGCGCGAATTGATGGGCACCTCGGAGTTCGACAAATCACGTGACGAGCGCAAGCGGGTCGAGATGCGCTTTGCGCACCTGAAGACTTACCATCGTTTCGAGCGCATGCGGCTGCGCGGCCTCTCCGGTGCACGCGACGAGTTCCACCTCGCTGCCATCGTGCAGAACTTGAAGACACTCGCCAACCATATCTGGCGGCCGTCGCTGAACACGCAAGCTGCTTGCGTTGCTTGAAAGCGTCAGTGGCGTCCAACGTTCAGCAAGCGTTGGACGCTGCGCTAAACTGGCCAATGCTGCAAGAAAGGGAAACGAGAGCGAGGCGAAAACAAACTCTTAAAAGCTCAAATGGAAGGGCTCGCCGACCTCATCAGCCACTTTTTCAACGGCATCGACCCCCAGCCGACGTCCGCTCTAACGGCCGCTTTCGGGGCAAGAGCGGACCAGAAATGCTCGAGATGAGTTTTTCGCGTTTTGACCCCCAGCCGACATGCCGTGCTCCGGATTGCTGCTGCGCAACCTGACCATTGAACCCTATTCCGTCACTCGCACTTCCTTGATAGCCCGCGCAAGCAAAGGGCTCACCGACCCAACGCCAGTAGGACCAACACATAGGCGAGCGAACCCCAGATGCAGGTTATGGCGGCGAGAACGATGCTGGCAGAAACTAATTCACTAGCCGACCGGCTTTTCATTTCAGCCCGTCAACTCTCGCAATGAATTGATGCCTTCCCAGACTATTCTTTGTGAAGCAACAAAAAGCAACGCTCAAATTTGGTTTTCGGGCGCGGAGCGCGAGGGCGCACTCTCGGATCTTGCGGGGGACACCTCGGTGGAGGCGATCTTCACCGACTTGCAGCTTGCGGAGAACGGCCCTGGCGGCATTGAGCTCGGTGCCGAAGCGCGCAACATCCGACCCAACGTCAAGGTGCTGTATACGTCTGCCGTGAACCAGATAATGGACCTTTGTGGGCTTGGACAAAAAGCCGCTCGGATCGGACGCCTGCTGCGAGGATGTTGCGGCAGAGAGCGACCAGCATCGTAGTTGCAAACTCGAGTGGCCCCAGGCCGACGCATGGTCGTGATGGTGATGATGGGCGTGCGCGTGATCGTGCTGTGGCCGTGACCGTGGTGCGCGTGCGCCGCCAACTGCCGGCCGACGGCCGCCAGGCTGGCGAGGAAAGCGCGTCCCTTCACCCACTCTTCCGTCGAATCGTCGTCACGTTAGGATGTACAGTCCGATCCCCAGCAAGTAGAGTTTCGACTAGCCGCCACAACCAGAATAAGGGAGGAGCCTCCATGAATTTCACTCGCCGTCAGCTGGCCGCCGCGGTCGCAGTCCTCAGCTCAGGCCTATTTCACAGGCCCTCGCTCGCGCAGTCCGGCGACGAGGCCGCCGTAAACCAGGCTGCAGAGGAATTGAAACAGGCCATGCTCAAAGCCGACAAGGCCAAGTTGGAGGAGCTTCTTTCCGACAAGCTGAGCTACGGCCATTCGGGAGGTGTAATAGAAAACAAGGCGCAATTCATCGATGTCGTCGCCGGCAAGAAGACGATCTACAAAGCGATTACGGTGACCGAGCCCAGCACGTCCGTCGTTGGTGACAATGCAATTCTCCGCCACAAGCTAGTTGTTGAGTTTGAAACAGACGGCAAGCCGGGTACGTCTAACATCGGCGCGCTACAGGTGTGGAACAAGGAAGGTGGCCGCTGGAAGCTATTGGCACGGCAGGCATTCAGACTGGCTGGGTAACTTCGAACGAGGCGCTTTGGCGAGGAATGCCCCCGTGCCTCATGGGCGACCATTGATTCTGGTGCTCGCCCGGGGGCGCGGCGATCAGGCTCCCATGCAAACGCCATCGGGACGACCGCCATGACGCCAGCAAGCTGCCGTGATACCCTCGTTCGCCTGTAACCACTCGATGGCGCGCGAAAATGACAAACGGCCTAGACAACGCCGTTTTGGCGGCGACGGCGCAAAGTCTCTCCCTTGCGTTGGCTGCGCAGACGGCGTTGATCGGCAAATTGCTCGCAACGCTATTACGATCGCGGGTACTCGACTTGGCCGATGCAGCCGCACTCCTCACCGATTCCGCTGACATGATCGAAGAACCACTCGACAGATCGCCAAGCGACACACAGGCGGTTCTGATCGAACCCGTCCGGCGCCATGCGCAGGAACTCCGGTCCCTGGCACGGAACCTAGCTTCGCCAACCTGGTTTTAACGGCCAGCGAGTTGCGGCTTGGGGTCGAGTTCGCAATGTTCAGAATGCCGCGCGGAGTAGCTGCGGAGCCACCACACAGGTCCGTGGTCGTGCACCAAATGTCCGCGGCGTGGGCAGTACCGCAAGGCAACGCTCATCGAGCGCTCCGGCCCGGATCAGACCATGGTGTCGAGCTGCGGCCGATCCTCGCCGCCGACTGCCCGAAAGTCGTCGCCAACCGGCTCGCCGATCTCTGCGGCGTCATCTACCCGGACCGGCTGTCGAAATAACGGACCAACGTCGGCGACCGGCGCGCGCGCGTTCGCGGCTGTTCAGACTGGCGCTCCTGAGAGATGGCACGCAGGAGCAAACGAATGGCGGCAGAAGACAAGAACAATCCCCTGGCTAGATCTATATGTCGTTGCGACAAAATCGTAGACTTTGATCCTGATCATTTTTCTTCGCCCTTTGTGGCTTAAGGTAATGTGTTACGCGAGGAAGCTCGCCGCCGGGGCCCCTGGGGGGCTACGATGCTACGCCAAACCAGCCCAAGAGTGGCCGCGTGCCTGGACAAGGCCGTTGAGGCGCGCCTGCTATACGATGCTGAAGCCGATCCCGACAAGAGGTTCACTTACCTGCACATTGAGCAGTGCTGGTACCGCTTAGCTAACAGCTATGAATTCATGGGTCAGCTGGAAGCCCTGATGAAATTCTAAGCCAAGCCGCGATGGCAGCGGTGGCTGACCCGCGCGGTGAACATCTGGATGACGAGCGGCGAAGCAAACGGCTCAGATGACCATTTGCTCCAACCCAGCACGATCTCGCAGCACGATGCTTCTAGTGGTTCGTAGGGCGATCGCCGAAGTGTTCTCGAGCTTTGTCAGCATGCGGGATACGGTCTCACTGGTAACCGCCAGATAATCGGCAATGTCTTGGCGTGACATTGGCAACCCAATTTCGTCCCGGTGCCGAGTGCGGTCGTGCCGAGTGCGGTCGCCCATCTCGAGCAGGAAGGTGGCCACCCGTTCCGAGGCGCTTTTGTTGAGCAAGAGTAGATGGCTTTGCGTACGGTGAAGCTCGTTAGCCACATGTGCCCATAGGTCGCGCGCCAACGTGTTTTCTCGCGCTGCCGACTGCATTACTTCGTTACGATTGATGACAAGCATTTCAGCGTCAAAGATGGCCTCCGCTGAAAACAGGTGCCGTTCCGTGGGCTCAAGACCGAAAATGTCGCCGGGCAGATAAAAGGCTGCAATCAGGCGTCGCCCATCCTCAACGACTGTGTAAGAGCGAACGCACCCGCTGACGACTTTGTAGAAGTAGTCAGCGCGCTCGTTTGCTCCATAAATTTCCTCGTTAATCCCGAACCGTTTCCGAAATCCGATCCTGCCGACCGCGATATCAAGGGCCGACGGTTCCTTTTTGTCGATCCTGCCGGAGCGGAGACTGTTTCGCGTCGCTATTTTAGTCAGCATTTTTCCTCCCCAGGGGGGCGCGTGCGTAAGCACCGAGCGCTTTAAGCTTAAGTCCGTTGACCGAGCGGGGCTGTATAAAATTGCTCACCTCCTCCCCGCCGTTGTGGGAGAGGTGAAGGCGGTCGGCGCGTCAGTCAGTGCGCGCGAACCTCTAAGCATCGGATCGAGCCAATAAGGGCCGTCAGTCGGTGTAAGTGGTTGACGCTCAAGGCCCCTAACAGAACTGTCGGGACCGCCAGTATCTCAATTGGCCTCCCTTGGAGGTTTTCGGACGCCGGCCGCCGTGTGCTCGGCGTCGTTCTGCAAGCGGCCGGGAGACTGGGCACCGCGAAGCTGTGGTCATAAGCTGTTCCGACCACTTGAGACTCCCGTGGGTCCGTATGCTCTCCCAACCCGAACGATTTCCGGATTTGGCAGACTGCAGACGCGTCAACGGACTTCGTTATGTGTCGGAATGAACCCGGGGGAGAAGCGAGTAGAGCACTCCCGTGCCAGGAATTGTGCCACGGGCGACACTTCATTGCTCTCCGTTGCCGACGTCACGGCATGCAGCTCGCGAAAGGAGATAAGCCGGCGCTGCCTCTCGTCCCAAAGAACCATGCGCACGCACTTGAGACTCTGGCGCAGCGTAAGCCGCCCGACCGCAGCGAGCTGCGGGTGATCCCGGACCACGCGTGGCAGGCGGTAGTAGGGGATTCGGCTGCACAGGTGGTGGACGTGGTGCACGCCGATATTGGCGGTGAACCAGCGCAACATGGCCGGCAAATCATAGTGCGAGCTGCCCTGGAGCGCCGCTTGCTGAAAATTCCAGCCCTCATCATCGGCCCAGAAAGTGTCCTCGAACTGATGCTGAACGTAAAACAGCCAGAACTTCGACCGAAGCCGCGAGCAGGGCGATCGGCAGGTGTACAAGCAGGAACGGGCCGATGCCGATTAGACTGATCAACGTTGCGACCACAATCGCGATCGCAATGTTGGTTGCCATCGTGCTGAGCCAGGGTTGCCAGCCACTCCGCATCAATCCGATCGGCAAGCGATGCTTGAAGACGAAGATATAGGCGGGCCCGAAGCCGAACATCAAGATCGGGTGCCGGTACAGGCGATATCGAAGCCGACCCCAGCGGGACAACGACAGATATTCGCGCACCGTCAGCGTATCGATGTCGCCGAGCCCGCGATGATCGAGATTACCCGAGTTTGCGTGGTGAAGAGCGTGGGTGCGTCGCCAGAAGCCGTAAGGCGTCAGGGTCAGTACGCCGATGGCCCGCCCGACCCAGTCATTCGCCAGACGATGGCGAAAGAACGACCCATGGCCGCAATCGTGCTGGATCATGAAGAGGCGTACCAGGAAGCCGGCGGCCGGAAGGCCGAGCACGAGGCAAGGCCAATAACCGGCGTCGAGGGCGGCCCACATCAGCATCCAGAGAAAGGCAAACGGCACGGCCGTGATGAGAAGCTCGAGCATGCTGCGCGCCAAACTGGGCTCGCGGTAGCCGGTAAGGACCGGGACTCCCGCGCGCGTCATCGCGCGAGCTGTGACTATCTGGCGGCTCTGGTTCATGAATCCGCAGGCCCAACTACTCGGCGACTCCCCGATCGGGCTCGGCTTCCCTCGGTCAAGAGTAGGATGTTCGGCACCTGGACAAGAGGACGCCAACCATTGGCTGGGGCGGCATCTGAACTAGCGCGGCGAGATCACCAGACCTCGGCGCGCCGCCTTCGTTGTTCCACCTGGCAAGCGCCCTTTCGTCGCCCAGGCGTTTAGGTCTCTTTGTCCGGCATGTCGCGATTCCCGGAACGGCGAAGCCCGCTTTACTCAAGCCGGCCACATTGCGCCAAGCCACACGGCGATCGGAAAGATCGGGATCACCGCCACAAATAGGGCGGCGATCAAGAGGATGTCACCATACGGCGGCGTGATATTTATCGCTGACAGAATCGAGGCGCCAATTCCGCCTGCGAGCACCAGAACCGCGCAGATCGTCATCGGCAGCAACTCGCTCCTGTCGTCCATTGCGACTCTGGCGAGGGCAATCTTCGGCATATGGTGCTCCTGGGCTCCCGGCGCCGGGGTATTCGGGTGCGATGTAAGCCCAGAGGACCGGCTCCGTCTGTGCAAAATTGCTCACGGCCCGCGCCGGCACGCACGGGTAGCCTGGCGGAAAACGCCGAATGGATGGCGAGCAGTTTCGAGAAGACGATGCCGGCAATGGTCCACGACTTGAATGAGGGCACCGCGCTGGTCGAGGAGGAAGATCAGATGCTCGGCTCCCTTGGCGCGGCAGTCATGATGCGGTGGGACACTCTCCCAACAAGATCCAACGCGAACTGTTCGAATGCGCCACATCGATCGGGGATCTGCGGAAAACGGCTCCGATCAAGGGACAGCTCGCGCGTTTTCTGCACGTTCGTAAAAAGGATCGGCAGCAGCCGACGAGGCTCTCACCGGTGTACATCGCAAGGATCAGTAACCCGAGAGGCGGATGGGACGCCCAATTGCGACGAAGGAGCGGCTGGCGGCCATGGCGGCTTCCCGTTGCGCCGTGTGCTCGGGGGCGATGGTCATCAAGCTCGTAGCTGCCGACCCGGGCGACGTCGCGATGGAGCTTCGCACCTACGCGAGCGCCGAATGCGGCCACAGCCAAACCTACAGCGTGGACGGTGGCAATTCGTGAGCAGGCCAGCCCAGGCCAGACTCCGACGCTGCTCTACGCCACCAGCAGTCCCGACACTATTGGGTCGTTTACGGCACCGGCCCGCATAGCCGTGCCAGCCATTGCTAGAGCGATCGGAAGCCTTGTCCTTCACGCTGGTTACCCTTTCTAATTCCTCGCATCCTTCGCCTCGAGCTTGTCGTACAGGACGACGCTCAGCAAGGAATTGTGCACCTCGATTTCTCCGTTGTACTCGATGAAACCCAGTTTGCGGAATTTGTTCATGAAAAAGCTCACGCGCGAGCGCGTCGTGCCGATCATCTCCGCCAGTATTTCCTGACTGATCTTTCCGGCGATGGGCTGCGGCCTGCCTTCCCTGCCGAAATTTGCCAGCAGGAGCAGAAGCCGGGCCAGGCGCTTTTCGCTGGAATTGAACAATTGGTCAATCAAGTCCTCCTCAATCCGGCTGTTTCGGTCCAGCAGATACGCCATGAATAGTTCGGAAAAGTCTGGCTCATTGTGAATGGTGGTGACCATGACCGCCTTATCCAAGCGAGTGATGACGCAGTCTTCGATCGCTGTCGTGGTTGCGATGCGCAGCGGGTGGCCGTTCAGACACCCTTCGCCAAAGAACTGACCAGGCGCCAAGATTGCGACTACGGCTTCCTTGCCCTGCTCCGAAACGACGGAGAGCTTGATTTTGCCTTTTTGGATGTAGAAGACTGCGTCCGCGATCTCGCCCTGCGAGAAAACGATCTCATCCTTGCGATATGTGGCAATCGTTTTTCCCTCGCCTACTTTTGCGAGAAAAGCTTTCGGATCGAACGAGGCCTTGCCGCGCTTCTTCACGGGGCTTCCGTTTGCGACGATGGCCGATCATAGCGAATCCAGCGCCAAATTTGAAGACTTAACCTGCTTGTGTCGGTTGGAATTTGCCGGGCCTGTTGAGCGATTTTGCACAGACCTCGAGGGCCGACCGATGCAATATCCGCGGATGCACGACTCCTTGTGGTATCGGCAGAAGGCTGACGAGTGTGCGCGGTTGGCGAAAGACGCCAGCGAACCGCACAGGCGCCGGGCTCACGAAACCCAGGAAAGGCTGTGGCTTCGAATTGCCGACCAGATCGAAGCGAACGAAGACGCCGCCCGAAGCGCGAGATGAACGGAATTGCGTGGATGGCCGGCGCCACTCTCCGAGCGCTGGATCCTCTTGTATAACCGAGAAAGCCCCTGGCGACACTGATTGGAAGTCGGTTGAACAGCGTGTGCCGATCGTCTGGACCGAGTGCCATTTTGGGGGCCGTCGGATGTTTCACGGGGAGCGTGGCGAGCGACGGGGCGAGACGGGCAGGCGGTTCAATCGTCCGCTGAGCCGGATCGCGCGGTCAACGCATCGCGCACGGCCTCGACGCTCCGCTCATGCGCGGGGTCCCGAAGGCCGAGCGCTTCCTTGACGGCTTCGACGCTCTTCTCATGCACCTCCTCGGACTTCTCGAGCTCAACCAGCTTGTGCTCGAACGCGGCAGGCAGGGCAGGGTCGCCCAGATAGGCGGGCTTATCTTCCGTCTCCGCGTAGGCTGCGCGCAGCTTCTGGCCGAGGTGATCCTGCACGGTCTGATCGAGGAGCGCCCCTGGCTCGGGGGCATCGCCGGTCTTGGGAGGGTCGTCGGCCATCGGGTCCAATCCCACATGCTGCCCCGGTACGATAACGCTTTCCCGGGTGGCGGGTTGCGGCGCATTTGGCTTTGGTTAGTCCCACGCTCATGCCGCTGCCGCCGCGCGTCCCCGAACTCAACCCAGGAAAACATCTGGCAGTTCATGCGGCAGAACTGGCTTTCCAACAGGGTCTCAAATTTTCCAGATCACGCGTTAACCTGGTTTCCGTGCCGTGGGCCAGAAGCGCTTTAGCGTCTCGGAGATCCGCGGTATCGAAGCCTTCGGTGAATTGATCGTAAATCGTTTGCACCAGCTGAAGAGCTTCCCCACCGCGACCTTGGTGCTGCCAAAGACGAGCCAGATCACAGGCGGTGCGCAGCTCCCAGGAGCGCGCCTGCTGATGACGAGCGATCTCCAGGCTGTTGACGAGCAAAGCCTCGACTTCCTCGGTCGGGCGGCCGGTGGCTAGGAGCAGGCTAGCCTTGATGCGCAGGACTTCCGCGATGGCCCATCGTTCACCGGTCTCTTCCGAAATCAGAATCGCCTCCTCGATGACCTGCAATGCGGTATCGCTATGGCCTGCTTTGGCGTGAGCGTCGGCCTCGAGCGCCAGAAATATCGGCAGCCACAAGCGCGCTCCCGTCTTCCGCCACGCCGTCACACCGTCGCGAAGCAGGTCGATGCCCAGTTCTGTCTCGCCCTGGCAAGTTGCAGCCCAGCCATTCAGAATGCGCCCACCAGCAGCCCAGAACGGGAAGCCGTGCTCGACGCTAAGCGCGACGACAAGGCCGGCATAGGATCGCGTCTCCTCATGTCGGCGGCGAAATATGTCGAGCATCCCGCGTGCGTGGCAGATCGTGTAGACCTGTGTATGTGGATGCGAGATCTCCTCGGCGCGTCGCAGTGCCTCCGCGGCGACTTCCGACGCCTGATCGAAATAGCCGAGGTGCCACAGCGCCCAGGACAAGTAGCACAGCGCAGTCACGCCAATGTCCTGTCCATATTGGTAGCGGAGCCGCGCATGCTCTTCGGCGCTATAGAGCGCCCGCGCGCGCTCGAGGTGTTGGCGGCCGGCGGCGAACTCGCCCATGGTCACGTAGGTCGCCCCAAGCGCGCGGTGCGACAGGCACAGAGCGGCGGTGTCGCCGTGACGCTCGGCCTCTCTCAGGAAATCCGCCGCCGCGTCCCTCTGCAGGGCGACCTCGCCACCGACGTAGTGGCACGCCCAAATTCCGTACAGGATTGAGAATTTCTGCGCCAGATCGGTGGATTCGTCGATCAGCGCCTTGGCGCGCCGAAGAACTTCCTTGGTCTCCGCAGCCGCATAACCGCGGCCGGCGATCATAGCCTGGCCGAGCAACACGACCAGTTCGAGCGTCTTGCGCGTGCGTCCCTGATGATCGGGAAGCAATTGCAGCAATTCGAGTGCCCGCTTCAAGTGGGCGATGGCTTCGATGTTGGCCGAGCGCTGGATCGCGCGCTCACCGGCTTTTTGAAGGTATTCGATCGCACGCTCGCTCAGCCCAGCCTCGGCCAAGTGGTGGGCCATCAGCTCAGGATGCGATTCGATAATTTCCGGAAAGTGCTCGTTTAGCGCATCGGTGATCTGGCCGTGGAGCCGCTGGCGCTCGCTGTGCAGCAAACTTGCGTGAGCTGCTTCCTGCACGAGCGCATGCTTGAAGATGTACGTCGAACCCGGCGGCTCGCCGCGGGCAAAGATCAATTCTGCCGCGCCCAGCTGAGCGAGCGCCGTCTCCAATGGAGCGCCGGCAGTCGGCGCAACGGCGGCGATCAGGCGATACGAGAATTCACGCCCGAGGGCAGCACCGATTTGTGCGATCTGCTTAATGGAGGCACCCTTGACCGAGGCAAGACGGTCGAGGCGGGCCACCAGCGCGGCCCGCAGCGTGGTTGGTATGGCAAGCGGCGGCAGCGGTCCGTCGAGCGCATAGCGATCTGTTATTTCGCGCAACAGCCCGCTCTCGAGCATTGTGCTCGTCAATTCCTCGATGAACAGCGGCACGCCGTCGGCGCGCGCGAGGATCTGCTCGGCGACCGCGTCGGGCAGCGCCTTACCCTTGGTGATGCCAGCGATAATGCCGGCGCCGTCGCGCCGGCCAAGGCGGCTCAAAGGCAGCATCGTCACATGCGGCTGGCCGACCCAGGTTGGCTGGAACTCTGGCCGGCACGTGATGATCAGCAGCACCGGCAGGTCAGCGACGCGGGCAACAATTCGATTGAGCAAATCGAGCGATGTCGGATCGATCCAGTGGGCGTCCTCGAACACGATCAGGAGGGGGCGCTGCGCCGCGACGCCATCGAGTTGGCCGAGGAGCGTGGTGAGCGTCAGCTCTCGCTTCTGCTGCGGGCTGACCTGCAACGCCGGATAGCGCCCGTCCGCCGGCACCGCCAACAGCTCGGCGATTAGTGCCACATCCCGTGCCACATTCTTTGCCGTCAGCTTAAGCAAGGCTTCCAGCTTGTCGAGCCTCGCTCCGGCGTCGCTGCCAAGCTCGATGCCTGCGGCCCGCTCGAGCTGTGCAATGAACGGGTACAGCGCGCTGTGCTCGTGGTACGGCGAACAGAAATAGCGCAGGCGCACGTGCGCCTCGTCCCCCAGTCGCGCAAGCAGGCTTTCCGCGATGCGCGACTTGCCGATGCCTGGCTCGCCTGAGAGGAGTGCGACCCGACCCTCGCCCGCCTTGGCTTGATCCCAACGGCGGAGCAGCAGCTCGATCTCCTCCTGCCGGCCAACGAGCGGGGACAGCGTGTCTGCGTGCATCGCCTCGAAGCGACTGACGCCGGCGCTCTCGCCGAGCACCTGCCACGTCTCAACAGGCTGCGGCAGCCCCTTGATCTCGATGGCACCGAGCGCGCGGCAGTCAAACATTCGTCCAACCAGCCGCCGCGTGCTGGCCGCGATCACGACCTCACCGGGCTCTGCCACGGCCTGCAGCCTCGCCGCCAGGTTCGGCGTTTCGCCCGTGGCGTCAACTTGCTGTGTTTCGCCGACCCCAATCTGCTCGCCGACGACAACGAGCCCCGTGGCGATACCGACGCGGGCCTGCAGCCGGATCCCCGCGCCCGTGCTCAGGCTCCGGACCGCTGCGACCGCTGCCAGTCCCGCCCTGACCGCCCGCTCGGCGTCGTCCTCATGCGACCGCGGGTAGCCGAAATACACAAGGACGCCGTCGCCCGGATACCCTGCGATGAACCCGTCGAAGCGCGCCACCGCATCTGCCACTCGGCCGCGATAGGAGCCGATCACGTCGCGCAGATCCTCGGGGTCGAGCCGGGCCGAAAGATCTGTCGAACCAACGAGATCGCAGAAAATCACCGTCAGCTGACGGCGCTCGGCATTTACGGTGATAGCATTCGGTGGAGAGGCTGACGGCGAAAGAGGCTGCGCGGCAGAGGCGGCCCGCCCTGCGAGCTTTCGTCCGCAATCGCCGCAGAATCCTGCCGCTGGTGGATTGGCTGCCCCACAGGCAGGGCAGGGTGCGAGCAACGGCGCGCCGCACGCGGTGCAGAACGTCGCAGCCATGCGATCGACGTGGTGGCAAACCGGGCATTCCATCACAAGCTCTCTACCGCAGTCGGGCAGTAGATGGAGCTTGTCGTTGCCAGAGATCCCCGGCGTCGACCCATCCCCACCGGCTCCGGCACCGGCCGTTCGCCAAGTGCGTAGGCGCGAGATCCGATCGGTGATGCCGAGCACTTTGGCAGCGGCGACTTGGCTCAATCCGAGGGCTGCGAGCGCGGCGCGATAGTCATCTTTGGTCATGCGCTCTAGGTGGGCACAGACTTCCTAGAGACAATTGTCTATTTAGCTGATTGGCGCGCGGCAACAAATCTTTGGCAGATGCGAGCAACTATCGGACGGGATACCTTGTGGCGCGCCGCCGAGGTGGTTGAAGGCTGCGTCGCTCCACGGAGTCGAAGTCGAGTCGGGTCTCGCCGAGCTGTCGGAGGCGCTTCTCAAAGACCTGTTACGAGGCGAGATCGAAAGCTCTGGCGTGACGCTCAATGGACTGGTTCAACGCGCTGACACGCTAACGCTTGGTTGTCCCGATATACTGTATGACGCGGTGATCGGCAATCCTCCCTATGGCCGATCCTGCGCCCGTCGCGTCCAACCGTCCCCAATTGTGTCCGTCAGCAGCTTCGTCAGGCCGGGATTCGTCAGCATGATGAATTCGCCGAGGCGTCACGCCGTTCGTCACGTTTACGAACCTGTCCGGCCACAACGCGCTGAAATCTCGCAGGCTGTTGATCTCGTAGACGATCTCAAGATGCCGCGGCAGGACGCTTCCGAACAGGCCGACTGACCTTCGTTGCCGAGTTCTACGCGGAGTCGCCGGGCATTTGGCGGCGCGTCCACCATCCTATTCACAGTTGCCGGTGTCCTTTCGGGGGGCGCGGCAAAAGCCACGGCGTTTTTGGCGGGCCTCCTTGCCTTAGGGGGGCACTGCACCCGGTTCGGAAGCCCTAAGCTCGTGCGCCGCGGCCGTGCGCTGAACGGGGCCGCCGCTTCACTCAAGTTTTCGCGGAAATAAAATCCACGCCGCGACGATGACGACCCCGGCCGCCACGACGACCACTTGCGCGCCTAGCAGCAGCCAGTCGGACCATTCCATGCGTAGCGCACTACCACGCGGGGCACAGCACGCTACTGATCGAGATCAGAAATTGGCTCGCCGATCAGGGACAGAGGGTCAAGGTATCGACGCTGGCTGTCGGTGCCTTTGTCTTTGCGGCGCGATTGCGGATGCCCTCGAGCATGTCGCTGATGTGCGCCGCACGCACTCGCCGGCGGCGAGGAGGCGCGGGGTCAGCTGCTTGGCGAGCGCGAGCTTGCCGAGCTGTGTCTCAAGGATTTCGTCAGGCCGAGGAGGGTGGCGTTGTCGAGGAAGAGCCGCAGGTGCGTGCCCGAAGACTTTCTGATGAAGGCTGACGCGCCTAAGCGGAGTTTGGTTTCGGCCACCTCCTGGCGCAGCACTTTTCTGCGCACAAGGCGTCGCCGGGTTCTTATCACCCGTCCGGGTAGATCACGCCGCACAGGTCCATGACCTTGCCCGCGCTGATCTTCGGACAGCCGGCCGCCAACTCCAGCCGCAGGTCGACGAGGTTCGCGTCGGGGCCGACGCGCTCGATCAGCGTCCGTTTCCTGTATTGCCCGCGGCGCTCGCATTCGTTCTTATTACCTCTTCGTTGTTCTTATCGTCGTTGTAGAAACCGGCTTGAGGTGGCAGCGTTCTCTGGCGACTCACAGCCGGCGTTGGTGCGCGTGTCGATGGCCATGCCGGACCGGCTGCGTGGGCAAGAGGTTTGGGGGGAAGGCCCAGGAGCGATGGCGGGGGATGGTCGAAAATGAGCAATGAACCCCTTGCGCGCGAGCGCGTCTCCGCCTCCGCAAGGCGATCGGCGCCCATGTCACGCCTCCCGCTGGACGCTAACGCGGAAACGCTCGCTCGGGCACGTCGTACTCCTATCGCGCGCTCGATCGCTTCCTCGCTGTTCCGGCCAGTGACTGTGAAAGGCAGGCGCTCGGCCTTGCGCTTCAGGATGTACACGCCCCAACGCGGTTGGATGACTCCCCTCGGCTTCTTCATGGCCGGCAAGATAGGCGCAGTTTTCGCGGATGCCGAATCCCACTGGCCACGGATGGCGGCGTCAACCGCGCATGCGGCTAGAAGCCTTAATGAAAGAGCCGGCGCACGGGGGGACGGCGCGCTGGCTCAGTCAGCGGCGATGGTCGGGGGAGATCAGTCGCCGCTGGTATCAGCGCCAAAGGCATGCCTGAACAGCGCCAGCGGGCTCGGCGTGCGAGCGACCCACGCAGGCAGCTCGGCCAAGATATCGGCCACCGTGATCGGATGGCCGAACTCCTCGCACAGGTCGGCAACGTCGCGCACCGCGTCGGCGACACGCTGCATCGCCGGCCGGAGCTCACGGTCGCGGTACAGTAGGTGACGGCGTAGCAGGCCCTGGCGCTGGGCGGCAGTCCAACCATATCCGAGCATCGGGTTCGTCCTCCGTTATCCAAGCCGCACGAAGGCGCCGACGAACGTCAACGCGAACGCGATACATAAGGCGCGTGATTGATCGTCTCGCCAACGTTCTCTACTGGACCGCCTGCGCGCTGGCGTTGGCTCTCATAGTCCTAGGGTTTGGTCTATTACTCGACCACCACCGGCCTTCGGCCGGGTTTTCTGGTGCTGGTGCTCGTCGTTGCGTTCGTGATCTGGTTGATCGGCCGCGCGGTCCGCTACGTGCTGTCCGGGGTTTGACGCGCGTCGGGCGCTCTTTGCGTGCCCAACCTAGAGCCGCCCTCGGTGGTTACCCTGACGCATACCCCAGAGGATAAGCAAACTCGTAAACTCGGCGCGCTGGCTCAGTCAGCGGCGATGGTCGGGGGAGATCAGTCGCCGCTGGTATCAGCGCCAAAGGCATGCCTGAACAGCGCCAGCGGGCTCGGCGTGCGAGCGACCCACGCAGGCAGCTCGGCAACGTCGCGCACCGCGTCGGCGACACGCTGCATCGCCGGCCGGAGCTCACGGTCGCGGTACAGTAGGTGACGGCGTAGCAGGCCCTGGCGCTGGGCGGCAGTCCAACCATATCCGAGCATCGGGTTCGTCCTCCGTTATCCAAGCCGCATGAAGGCGCCGACGAACGTCAACGCGAACGCGATACATAAGGCGCGTGATTGATCGTCTCGCCAACGTTCTCTACTGGACCGCCTGCGCGCTGGCGTTGGCTCTCATAGTCCTAGGGTTTGGTCTATTACTCGACCACCACCGGCCTTCGGCCGGGTTTTCTGGTGCTGGTGCTCGTCGTTGCGTTCGTGATCTGGTTGATCGGCCGCGCGGTCCGCTACGTGCTGTCCGGGGTTTGACGCGCGTCGGGCGCTCTTTGCGTGCCCAACCTAGAGCCGCCCTCGGTGGTTACCCTGACGCATACCCCAGAGGATAAGCAAACTCGTAAACTATTGGCGATTAAGTGGACTCGACCGCTAAAACGTTGACTATTAGTCAGGGAAGGGACAAGACATGGCGAAAACAAGAGACCTGCTCGCCGGCACGGTGCTGGCGGGAATTGCCATCGTGCAGCCCCAAATCGGCCGTGCGGGCGCCTCCGAGGCACCCTTGATCGTCGCCCAGCACCAGCTAGCGCTCGGGAGGTAGAGATGAAGACCTGCCCTGAATGCAACGGCGATGGTGTCATTGAAAAAGGCACCGGCGACGAGAAGCAGTGCCCAACGTGCGGCGGCAGTGGTTTCGTGCCTGATGACAACGACGACAAAAACAACGAAGAGGTAATAAGAACGAGTGCGAGCGCCGCGGGCAATACAGGAAACGGACGCTGATCGAGCGCGTCGGCCCCGACGCGAACCTCGTCGACCTGCGGCTGGAATTAGCCACCGGCTGCCCGAAGATCGCCGCCGGCAAGCTCATGGGACCTGTCGGCCGACAATGAGTTCGCAACTCCAGCTACAAAAGCGGTGGTGTGACGGCAAGTCGGGATAGCTTCACTGCCGGGCGCGACAATTTGAATAGCTCCGTATCGCGCTATCGAACGTATAATCCGCCACTACGGCCCTACCGCGGCTGTTCGGCGTCTTGGGCCGGCGCTAACTAGTGTCGTAGCTTGACACGAGCCAGGAGGCTGGCGATGCCGATCCAGTCGCGCCTTCCATCCGACAGCCTGTTCGATCCCGAGACCATTCGAACTCTGACTGCGGCCTTCGAGGACGCTTGGCGAACGCTTGAAGGGAACGGCAGCATCGGCCCGGATGCTGATACGAAACGCGACCAGCTCGCCAGGCGCATCATCGCGTCGGCCCAAGCAGGCGAGCGCGATATGGCCAAGATCCGGGACGATGCCGTCGCCTTCATGCGACTGGCGCATGGGGGCGCAAAGCCGCCTAGGCCGCATGGGAACGCGCCCGGCGTTCGCCGCATTTTCCCGAGGGTGGCCGGACAGAGCGACACCCTGTCCGGCTCCCGAAGGGGGCCCGGTGCCCGGCAGGCCGGGCCCCTGCTAACACTGGCGCGACGGTCCCTGCATCAAGGTGCTCCTGCGTGCCCCGCTCCTACGTCCCCCTGACCGAGCACCCGTCAGACATGGTTCCGCTCGCCTGCACCAAATGCGAGCGCCGGGCGGGCCCGCCCACGCAGGGGCGTTAACCAACGGGAAACCATTAGTTGGGCACGCTCTTGCCCATGCCGAACCAGACCGCTGCTGCTGACGTTTGTCCTTTTCCCTGCATGATGCCATCGGCCAATCCGGCAGAGAGATGGGATGATCCCGCATCTGCGCTGCGGCGGCCGGCGCAATCACACCTCATCACCGGCATCCCAGAGCGTGCCGGCGCCTGAGACTCAGCCCGCTCTGCAGGGCTGCAAGGGGAGGACCGCATGGGCAGCATCCATCCGATCGCACAGCAAAGGATATTCGACCCTGACACCGCGCATGCCATGGGCTTGGCATTCGACACCGCTTGGCAAAAGCTGCTGGGATCGAGAAGCCAGTTGGCGTTCTCCGCTGACGCTGATAGGACGCGAGAAGAGCTCGCCATGCGCATCATCGACCTAGCGAAGGATGGCGAACGCGACGCGAACCGCCTGCGGGATGACGCGGTCGCCTTCGTGACGGACGCGCTCCAACACAACTAGGCCTAGGGGCGCGTTCGAATTACCGCCGGCTGCCCGAAGACCGCCGCCGGCAAGCTCATGGGACCTGTGCGGCGTAATCTACCCGGACCGGATCGGCCGACAATGAGTCGCAACTCCAGCTACAAAAGCGGGCAAGACTGGTCGATCATGGATATCGAAGACGAGGCCACGCCTTAGTTGGCATCAGCGAAGCACTGCGGAGTGATCTATCCGGGCCGGATTTGGAAATGAGGTCACGAAAGAAGCGGCCGGACTGGTCGGCCAAATTGACCCGGTCGCTTACCCTCAAGGACGGAACCAAGCTTGTCACTCTGGGGGACGCACGCGCGGCGCTGCTCCGATACTTTGAATCCGTGACGAGCAGTCGAGCTGTGGCGCATGCGATCGAGCTACTGCTTGCCGCTGCGGAGTCGAGGACGTTCGAAGATCGGAAGGCGGCGACCGATCAACTGGCAATCGTGCTCAGGGCGCGGGCGGTCTATTGAGGCCAGGGCCATCGCTACGGCCGGGACGACCCGCTTTAAATGACCGTTGCGGCCAATCGACCTAACGCGCGGGATTCCCACGCACTGTGGTGCCGGTCGGCACGTCCTTAGTCACAACGCTGCCCGCGCCGATAACCGCGTCGTCGCCGATGACAACGCCTGGAAGAATAATCGCGGCGCCGCCAATCCACACATTCCGGCCGATCCGAACCGGACGCCCGAACTCAAGCCCTGACTGCCTGAGCGCGGCATCTCGAGGATGATCGGCCGCGTATGGACTGCTGGGCCTATCTGTGTTCCGTCGCCGATTGTAACCTCAACCACATCGAGGATGACGCAGTTGAAGTTTAGAAACACGCCATGACCGAGCCTGATGTTGAAGCCGTAATCGCAAAAGAACGGCGGGCAAATCTCGGCCCGCTCACCAACGGCACCAAGCCTTTCGCGCAAGAGGCTCGGGCGTTCTTCCGGCAGCGAAGCATTGTAGCGAGCGAGCCAGCGCGCCGTTGCCGCCAAATCATCCTGTATCCGGGGATCGCTCGGGTGATAAAGCTCGCCTGAGAGCATCTTCTCGCGTTCAGGGCGGTCCATTTGCCGCTTCCCGCAGCCTGAATTGGGCAAACGCACCTGCTGCGTGCCCGCTCAATCAGAATTGAACGGAGCGCCTTCTTTGGAAGCCAGGAACACCAAATGCGACCGCTGCCCGGATTAGGACGCCCCAATCCCGGCACTCATGGGCCCGAGCAGATCGTTACCGAACATCCCCGTTCGAAAGCGCCAGCTCGTCATTGGCCGAAGCGCGGGTCTGAACCTCTTCTTCCCTGCTGGTAGGCAAAGCCGGGAGCTGCAGCACGGTCAC
>CAWBFP010000013.1:0-68044 GCA_963788095.1 uncultured Alphaproteobacteria bacterium
GCAAACGCCGCAGCGCGTCGAGGAGCGAAGGCGCGAGGCCGCGACCAAAGAGCTATACACCAAGCCCAACTCTCAACTGTCGCCGTCCGATCGGTAATGAGGCGGTTCCTTGTGATCCCCAATCAGGGCCCCCCACGGCCCGCCCTAGGAGCTGACAAAGGAACTGAGGCAGCTGTCTGCGCATTGAAATTAGGAACCACGTGGGCTGGCGCGGCCCCGTCGGGCCCGGGAGGGTTCCTCATGTCCAAGCTGAAAATCGATCAGGGCGATTCGATTGTAGTCTGTGACGGCGATGCGGTCGGAACTAGCCTTTCTTCTAGGGTGCCTCGGTGCCGTATTTTTTCGCTAGCCGAGTGCTCGCATACGTTCGGTCTTCCTGTGTTCTCTTCGTATCGGTTTGATGATCGCCATTAAAGCGCGAGCACGTCTACGCCCTTGGCCACCAGTCCAGAAACGGAATCGGGACCTCGTTGCGCGGTCCAACAACAACTCGGCAGCCCGCACTGGGCGGCCGGCGGGGCCTTAGCGTCGCGAACGATCTCGCGCAGAGCGTCGAGCGCCACGTCGACGTCGCCCGCACCTCGGCGGCCGGCCACGCCGCGACGCCGCGCCGGCGGTAGCTCCGGCGGGCTCTGCTCCCGCTCGCGTAACATCTGCTGCAGGTCCGCGAGATATGCTGATTTTCGCCACGAAAATTCTCCCTCACAAGCCGTTGCCAGTGCTCATTTTTCGGTCCCTCAGGTGAACTATAGATTTCGGCCAACGGAAAAAAATCTGTGAGCGCCGACCGCGTGCGGTGCGCGCCAGAGGCCTCTGTCCCTGGCGACCGCCGCCCCCTGGTCTCAGTCATCGAGGAAGCGCGGCGTGTCGCTCCTGACGCTGGCTGCAGCCTCAGCGCCGCGATCTCGAGATCACCGCGCGACGCGCGGCGACACCCAGCCCAAGGATCGCGGCGTCGACCATGGCAGCTTATCGAGGACAGGTCGTCTCCTTGATCGAGACATAGGGACGGTTCGTCCCTACCCGAGATATCGAGAGTAGTGGTGGATTCCGTAATGAGCCCCGTGGTGGTGGCTTCCGTCTCTGGAATTGGCCGTTTCAGTGGTGGTTTCCACCACTGGCTTTTGACGTTTTCCACTACTGGCTTTTGCTTTTCGGACCCGCCATTCCCGTGTCGGCTTGGCGGCCCTGGCTGCCTGCGCCAGGGCTCCGGCCGCTTCGATGCTGGCCACCTTGCTCCATTCGTGGGCGCCGCCGCCGGAATACCCTTGGGCGGGCCGTGCGGTGAGCCTGTACAGGTTCGGTGAGCGATGCTCGGCGTTGCCTGCGCAGCCTTGTCGCGTGATCTCGACAAAGCCGAGTGCAACCAGCTCCCGGATGGCTGGTGCGATGGCCTGCCGGTGGATGCCATAGCCTTGGAAGTCATCGAACGTCACGGGCAGCTTGCCGTTATCGGTGCCGCCGTGGTGCGCCATCTCGATCTCAATGCGGTCGAGCGCGCGCCTGGCTGATAGGCTCAGCACCCGATAAGCCGGGCTTTCGAGCATCTCGATCAGGCGTGGCGCGAATTCCCGCCGATCCTGGTGCGCCGCTCGCGCCGGCTCGGTGGCGTTCCTCATCGCCGGTGCGCCAGGAATTATGAAAGCCAGGTCTGGGAGAAGATGCGCCTCGAGTTCGAACAGCACGAGCTGTCAGTCTCGCCCGGCGCTTCCGATTGCGGCACTCGACGTCCGAGAGGTCGGGCTTTCCCGTTCCTCTAGCTCACGGCGATTGCATCCCACAGTTCGTCCGCCTCTGTTTCCCAGTCCTCGAACTGCTCCCCGATGCGCGCCAGTTGGTCGGTGATCTCGGCGAAGCTCTGTTCGAGCGCCTCGATGTCGTCGGCGTGCGGCGCGCGAACCCGTTGCGTGATCCTCCTGAAACGGAGTTCCAGGTCCGCGCGCAGGCGGTCGAAGCGTCGCTGCAAACCGGGGTCGAGCCAATTATCAAGCTCCGCCTCCAACAGCCGAGCCAGCTCGCCGGGTGCGTCGCTTCCATGGCGTCAAGCTCAGTAGCGCCGACGCCGAAGGTGCCCTCGAACTTATCCTTGCGCCTCTCGGTTTCCTTGATCGGGGTTCGCGGCAGATCATAGTGGCGGACTTGCTCGGGAGTGAGCGCCAGCGGGATCAGCTGAGAGTCGACTGTCCTAAGATCGAGCTTGGCGATGGTGAACTCCATCTTGCGCGCCGCCGCCTTCGGCATCGAGCGCCCGCCGGGTCAAAGTCCGACAGGTAGATGATCCGAACCGGCGCACCGTACTCCGCCGACCTCACGGCAAGCTCACGCGAGCGTGTTTCACTGTCCCCGATGCCGACCAGGA
The DNA here is from genome assembly GCA_963788095.1 of uncultured Alphaproteobacteria bacterium. Taxonomy (GTDB): domain Bacteria; phylum Pseudomonadota; class Alphaproteobacteria; order Rhizobiales; family Xanthobacteraceae; genus CAVTXS01. The sequence goes on from CAWBFP010000013.1 coordinate 2,360, forward strand.
GGTTGACGCCGCGCCGCTGGCATAGCGGAACGAGCCAGTCGTTCTCGCTCGACTTCTCGATCCATATCTCCACGATGAAGCGCTGCACCGGCGCGTCGAGGTCGAGAGCGAGCCACGGCAGGCCCGGCATGTCCGGGACGCTCAGCGCTTCAACGAACGGCTCACCGTTCAACACGTCGCTCGCCGCCGTGATCTCTTGATCAGGATCGGCGTCGACGTCCGGTGCGAACAGCATCGGCTCGGCGTTGCGCCGGTCGATCAGGTCATCAATTGGAATGAGGTCGAGGTAGCGCGCCGACAGGCTGGCGCTCACCAGGGTTTTCCAATCGCCTAACGTGTTCTCGTATGCGGTGCCGTCCGGCTTAACGATGCCCGGCGTCGATATCAGTCGGTAATGGAGACGGCGGAGGTCAACTCCGGCCGCGCCGTGCTCGGCCCATAGCTCCGCGAACCATTCAGCCGCGCCGCGCCGGTGACCGAGGTCGGCATAGTATGGATCGACTATCGGCGACAGCGCGAGTAGATCAGTGACCGGCCGCCCGATACGCTTGGCCATATCCTTGATCGCTTCATAGTCAAACATCGCCGGCCTCCACCGTGAGGCGGCGACGGCGGCATTCTGCGATCAGGACGTCGTCCGAGACGGCGCGGAGCACGTCTTCGAACAGTGAGCCGCGAGCCATGACTTTGCCCGCCGCCTTGGTGGGGAATTCTCCACCCCTCGACCTGGCGGCCGCGACGGTGGGGAATTCGCCAGCCAGCTCCCGGCGGACCGTGCCGACGGTCTTGTGATCAACACGGGCCGCCTTGGCGATCTTGCGATCAGACCACTTCGACCAATCGGGATCGCGTAGCAGCCGCTCGACGGCGCGTCGCTTGTCGGCTTGGGTCCGACGTAGGCCATGACTGGCGTTGGCGCCGATGGCGTGCAGGATCGCGTCGCGCTGCGTGCCTGCACGTATCTCGGCCATGATCTCGGCATGCTCGACCTTCCGGTTCGCCTCGACGCGGTGATACCCGTCGGCGAGCCACAGGTCGGTGCCGTCGTCGTACAGGATGACCGGCGGGAAGGTCGCGCCGTCGAGCATGTCGTGGGCATACTCGTTGACGGTCTCGACCCGCATCTCGGTGCGCATCTGCGCACCGCCGTCCTTGATACGGTCGAGCGGTATCGGCTCGATTCTGGCCGCTTGCGTGGTTTGTTTTTCGGCCTTAGAAGGTTGTCCGTCGGGCTCGCCAGCGCCGACAACCTTCCGGGCCTCGATCTCGGTCACCGCCGAGGCGAGGCCCGCGCCGTTTCGGGAGGCCATGCGTCACGCGGCGGTCGACTCGGCGACGGCCTTGCGGTCGCGGTTACGACGGACCTCGCCGCGTGGCGTCTGCTTTTTGGGTGACCGTTGGCTGGCGAGCCAAACCTCGATCTCGGCTTCGTCCCAGCTCCGAGTGTTGCCGATCAACAGGCCGAGGGGGAATCCGTGATCGCGTTGCCAATTGGCCAGGGTGACACGATTGCTGAACAGGCCGAGCGCGACCAGGTCGGCGAACCGCAGACGCTTGCGCATTGGGAGATGCTCCAGATGGTGGTCCCGGCGACGGACTCTCCGTCACCGATCGGGTTGACCTCCATCTGGGCTTCGCGCCAGCCGGCTACCCCTAGCCGCGCAATCTGATGAAATCTGGCGCTTGCGCGCGTAATTATCACTCTGCGCAGGAACAGGCAACAGCTTTGGTCTCACGGCTTCATCGGGCCTTCCTTCCGCTTCGCCGCCATGCTTACGACGTTCGGCTGCGGATCGACAATGGACGCGACCATCGACGCGAGCCGCGCCAGCGCGTCGCCCATCTCGTCGGCATACTCGTGCCGGTCGTAAGTTGCTGCAACACCCGGTTGCACGTGGCCAAGCACCCGCTCGCCGATATCCGGGCGCGCGCCTGCTTTGCTCAAAAGGCTGCGGCGTAGTTCTGCGCAGATCGTGGAATTTCCATACCGGCGTGCCCGGTGGCATCGCGGCGTCGAGCGCGGCCTTGCCCCGGCTGAAGCTCCAGAACGGCTTGCCGTCGATACCAGGGAACACGTATTCGCCCTTGCGCGGCAGCGCGGCGATGATGTCGAGCGCTATCGGCGGCAGTTCGAGCGCGACCGGCGTGCCCTTTTCGCGCGGCGCCTCGCGCGCAACGTGCCAAATGTCGTCGACAATGTCGGACCACCTCAAGGTCGCGAGCTTGCGGCGCCGCTGCCCGGTAAGCAGCGCCAGCCTGGCGAGCGCGCCAAACTGCCCGCATTGGTCGGCTGCCTTCCATAGCGCGGCGATCTCGGCGTCGTCCAAGATGCGCGACCTCGCCCGCTCATGGGGCTTGACGCGCCGCATGCCGCGCACGATCGGCGCCGTGTAGCCATCGGCGCGGACCGCATGCCAATTCATGATCGAGCGCACGACGACAAGCACCTGGTCGGCCATGCGCGCTCCGTGCTTGTCCTCGACGGCGTCGAGCAGCCGGACCACGTCACTGCGGCGAATATCGACCAGGGCGCGGTCTTTCCAGACCGGCAGGACATAGACGGCGAGCACGCGCTCGATCTCGCGCGCGCGTGCGCACGCCCCTTGGCCACGACGTGGCGCTCCAACCATTGCGCCGCGACATCGGCGAACGTGTCGGGCTTGACCTGCGGCGGCTCGACGGCTGGCAACCCGGAACGCACGCGCCGGAGCACTTCGCGCCCGCGCTCGCATGCTTCGTCCACGCCGATCACGTCGGCCGGGCCGATCGTGTGTCCAAATCTGTTTGCCGGCCGGGTTCGCGGGCGACGGCGACGAAGCTCTTGGCCCCGGAGCCGGCTGCACCCGGACATAGAGGCCGGCAAGCTGGGGCACCGTCTCGGCATAGCGGGCAGTACGCGGCCTCAAGCGCGGCAACGCCCTTGTCGGTCAGGCGGCGGCGGGACATGGGATGTTTCTCCTTGGCTGGGGCTGGGGTTGCCGGCTAACGCACGGGCTAACATGGCCCCACTGTAAAGCCGGGTAAAGCCGGAAACATCAGGTCAACAAATACGGGGATTTCCGCCGCTAAGCAACGACTATCATGGCAAACTAGGGTAAAGTCAGCTAAGAAGGGTGCTGGTCTTCGGCGAGGTGCCGGCCTCGATCGTTTTCGTCGGCGCCGGGATCGTCAGCGTAGCGGGGCTGTTCGTGATCTGGCGCGAGCGCCAGCTCGGCCTCGAACGCGCCCGCGCCATGGCGAGCGGCACCCCGGTGACGCCGGAGCGCCGCGATGGGGGATAGCCGTTAGGGCCGAATAGCCCAGCGTGCTTCACCGCTGCGCATGCGATGGCGCATAGTGACATTGTGCCCTACGCGAAACCGCTTCAAAACGCCTTGAAGGTGATGATGGTGCGGGTGTCCTGGATGCCGGGGATGGTTTGCACCTTCTCGTTCACGAAATGGCCGATGTCGGTTGCGGAGTCGACGTAGAATTTCACCAGCAGGTCGTAGTCGCCGGCAGTCGAGTAGATCTCCGACGCGATCTCGGCGTCGGCGAGGTTGTTGGCGACCTCGTAGGACTTGCCGAGGTGGCACTTGATCTGCACGAAGAACGGAACCATGCGCGCCTCCGACCGCCCGCGAGCGCCAAATGCAGCAAAATCGCCGCGCCGAGGCAAGGCGTACTTGCGCGCGCGAGCGCCCCGCTCTAGCTCTCGGCCATGAAGGCCGACATCCGCCTCTATGCGTTGGTCGATCCGCAACGCTCCGGCGGTCGCGCGCTGCCCGATCTGGCGCGGCGAGTCGTCGACGGCGGCGCGACCCTGGTGCAGCTGCGCGACAAGCTCGGCTCGACCCGCGAAATGGTCGAACGGGCGCGCGCCATCAAGGCGGCGCTCGCCGGCACCGGCGCGCGGCTGCTCGTCAATGACCGCGTCGACGTGGCGCTCGCGGCCGGCGCCGACGGCGTCCATGTCGGACAGGACGACATGGCCGCCGCCGACGCGCGCGCTCTGCTCGGGCCGGAGGCCACGATCGGCCTCTCCGTCAAGACCGCCGCGCAGGCCGCTGACGCGCCGCTCGAGGCGCTGGACTACATCTGCATCGGTGGGGTGTTCGCCACCACCTCGAAGGACAATACCAGCGCGCCGATCGGCGTCGCCGGCTTGCGGTCGATCCTGGCCGCGCTGCGCGCACGCTCGGGTGATCTTCCAGTGGGAGCGATCGCCGGCATCGACGCAAGCAACGCAGCCGACGTCATAGCGGCGGGAGCCGATGGAGTCGCGGTGATCGCGGCGCTGTCGCTTGCCCCCGATCCGGAAGCGGCGGCGCGCGAGTTGCGCGCGATCGTGGATCGCGCACGGGCGAGCCGGCGATGACGGCGCCGATCGCAGTCACCATCGCGGGCTCCGATTCCGGCGGCGGCGCCGGCATCCAGGCCGACCTCAAGACCTTCGCGGCGCTCGGCGTCTACGGTGCCTCGGTCATCACCGCGCTCACCGCCCAGAACACCCGCGGCGTCACCGCCGTTCACGACGTTCCGCCCGCCTTCGTTGCGGCCCAGATCGACGCGGTATTCTCCGACCTCAACGTCCAGGCCGTGAAGATCGGCATGCTGTCGCAACCGCAAACGATCGAGGCGGTGGCCGAAGGCCTTGCCCGGCATGGCCAGACGACTGTCGTCCTCGACCCGGTCATGGTCGCGACATCGGGCGCCCGGTTGCTCGCTCCGCCCGCGGTCGAGGTACTGCGTCGGGTGCTGATCCCGCGCGCCGTGGTGATCACGCCCAACCTGCCGGAGGCCGCCGCGCTGCTCGAGGCCCCGCTCGCGCGCAGCGAAGCCGAGATGCGGGCGCAGGGTGAGCGCCTGCTGGCGCTGGGGGCGCGCGCGGTGCTGATCAAGGGCGGCCATCACGCCGGCCCCGAGAGCGTCGATATTCTGGTCGAGCCGACCCGCATGACCCGCCTTGCCGCCAGCCGCGTCGAGACCAGCAATACCCACGGCACCGGCTGTACGCTGTCGTCCGCGGTGGCGGCCGGCCTGGCCAAGGGGCTTGACCTGACCGCGGCCGTGCGCGCCGCCAAGGACTATGTCACCGCCGCCTTGGGCGCCGCTGAGCGGCTCGCGGTCGGCTCCGGCCACGGCCCGGTGCACCATTTTCACGCCTGGTGGTAGTCTCGGTTCCATGGACGAAAACGACGCAGGGTGCACAAAGGCGCGTGGACGCGCCCCGTGCCCGCGCGGCGATGTTGACTTAGGCATGCCCCGCGGTGCGGCGCTGTGCCCATCCTACGATCGTCTCGGACGCCGCCCATGAGCGAGCGCGACGGACGCAGGGCCGAGCTCGATGCCGGCGCGTTGGCGCTGTCCGGCCAGCTCGGCAAGACCATTCAGCGCTTGCGCAAGGCCTACAATCTGTCGCTCTCCGAGCTCGCCGAGCAGTCCGGCGTGGCGAAATCCATCATCAGCCAGATCGAGCGCAACGAAACCAATCCGACGTTGGCCACCATTTGGCGGCTGTCGCAGGCGCTCGACATTTCGATCGAGCGCGTGCTTGCCTCCCACGACGACGAGCCGTTCGTCGACGTGGTCTCGCGCGCCGACACGCCGGTGCTGGTTTCCGAGGACGGCAAGGTCAGGCTCGCAATCATCGGCTGGGTGCAAACCGTCGAATGGCTGCAATGGTACGCGCTCGAAGCCGAGCCCGGCGGCGAGCTCGACTCGGAAGGCCACCAGCGCGGCGCCATCGAGTGTCTCTCGGTCAGCGACGGGGTGCTGGAAGTGGAGGTCTCCGGCCGGACGGAGCGCGTGGAGGCGGGCTCGACCGCGCGCTACCGCGCCGACCGCCGCCACGTCGTGCGCAACGTCGGCGACACGCGTGCCCGCGCCGCCATGGTCTGCATCATGAAGGCGGCGGTGATGGAGTAGGCGGTCCAGACGCTGGGCGCGCGCCCCCGCGCCCGCTGCGCTCAATTGCCTAGGCCTTGAACTTCACCACCTTCTGCTGCTGCTCGCCGAGGCCCTGGATGCCGAGCCGCACCACGTCGCCGGCCTTGAGGAACTGCGGCGGCTTCATACCGGCGCCCACGCCCGGCGGGGTGCCGGTGACGATCACGTCGCCCGGCTCCATGACGAAGAACTGCGAGCAGTACCACACGATGTGGGCGACACTGAAGATCATGGTCTTGGTGTTGCCCTTCTGCCGGCTCCCGTCGTTGACGGTGAGCCACATGTCGAGGTTCTGCGGGTTCTTGACCTCGTCCTTGGTGACGAGCCACGGCCCGAGCGGACCGAAGGTCTCGCAGCCCTTGCCCTTGGTCCACTGGCCCGAGCGCTCGAGCTGGAACACCCGTTCCGAAACGTCGTTGGCCGTGCAGTAACCGGCGACCACGTCGAGCGCCTTTGATTTCGAGAGATAGCGCGCACGTTGCCCGATCACGACGCCGAGCTCGACCTCCCAGTCGAGCTTGCTCGAGTCCTTCGGGATGACGGTGTCGTCATTCGGTCCGCAGATACACGTCGGCGCCTTGTTGAAGATGATCGGCTCTTGCGGGATCGGCATGCCGGCTTCCGCCGCATGGTCGGAATAGTTGAGCCCGATCGCGATGAAGTTGCGCGTTGCACCGACGCACGGCCCGATCCGGGGCTTGCCGCGCACCAGCGGAAGCTTGTCCACCTTGGCTTTGGCGATCTTGGCAAGTCCCTTCGGGCTGAGCGCGTCGCCGGCGATGTCCGGCACCACCTTGGAGAGATCGCGAATGCGGCCCTCGGCGTCGAGGATTCCAGGTTTCTCGCGGCCGGGCGGGCCGAAACGGAGGAGCTTCATTGCGGTCTCCAATTGCCTCTGGTTGTCTTGAGGGGAGATGGCGGGAGTGCGATCATGCGTCGGTGGCATGCGCGCCGCAAGCGGCTTCGATGTGCCCTGCCGGGCTACCGCCTGAACCGCACGATCTTCTGCTGCTGCTCGCCCAATCCCTCGATGCCGAGGCGCACCACGTCGCCGGCCTTGAGCCAAATTGGCGCCGGTTTCATGCCGAGCGCAACGCCGGGCGGGGTGCCGGTCGCGATCACGTCCCCCGGGCGCAGCACGAAGAACTGCGACAGGTACCAGACGAGGTGCGCGACGCCGAACACCATCGTATGGGTATTTCCGTTCTGCCGCGGCTCGCCATTGACCGAGAGCCACATGGCGAGCCGTTGCGGATCCGTGATCTCGTCCTTGCTGACGAGCCAGGGGCCGAGCGGCCCGAACGTCTCGGCTCCCTTGCCTTTGCAGATCGTCGGCCCGTGTTCATTCTGGAACGCGCGCTCGGAGACGTCGTTGCAGACGCAGTAGCCGGCGACGGCCGCCATGGCGTCCTTCTTGGCGAGGTAGCGCGCGGTCTGCCCGATGACGATCCCGAGCTCGACCTCGTAGTCGAGCTTGGTCGAGCCCTTGGGGATCATGGTGTCGTCGTTCGGGCCGCAGATGCTCGACAGCGCCTTGTTGAACACGACCGGCTCGCTCGGCACCGGCGCTCCGGCTTCGGCGGCATGATCGGCATAGTTGAGCCCGATGCCGATGAAGTTCCCGACCGCGCCGACGCATGGGCCGAGCCGCGGGTTGCCGCGCACCAACGGCAACTTGTCCACCCTCGCTTTGCGGATCCGGCTCAGGCCTTTGTGGGTGAGCAGGTCGCCGGCGATGTCCGGCACGACCTTGGAGAGGTCGCGGATGCGACCCGCGGCATCGAGGATCCCGGGCTTCTCGCGGCCGGGCGGGCCGAAGCGGACGAGTTTCAAGACGATTTCTCCGATTGCAGATGCGTTTGGACGCAGATGGCGGGAACGGCGATCATGCGTCGGCGAGGCGCGTCCCGCAAGCGCGCAAGGTCGCGTCGGTGGCGCCGGAGCTGTCGTGTCCGCGCATGCGCGAACGTTTCGCTGACGCTCAACGCGCTTGCGAATGTCACATCGTGCCCGGAAACACCCCGCCGTCGATCAAGAGGTTCTGCCCGGTGATGTAGCCGGCATGCGTCGAGCACAGGAACGCGGCGGCCATCCCGAACTCCTCCGGATAACCGAACCGCTTGGCCGGCACGGTGGCGATGCGGTCCGCGATCGCCTGCTCGACCGAGACGCCGCGTTTCTTGGCGGTTATCTCCATGTTGGCGCGCAGTCGGTCGGTGTCGAACGTGCCCGGCAGGATGTTGTTGATGGTCACGTTCGAGCCCGCGACCGTGCGCGCGACGCCGGCCAGGAACGCGGTCAAGCCGGCGCGCGCGCCAGACGACAGGTCAAGGCCGGCGAGCGGCATCTTCACCGACCCCGACGTGATGTTGACGATGCGGCCGAATTTCCGCGCCACCATCGGATCGAGCACCTTCTGGATCAGCTCGATCGCGACGACCATGTTGGCGACCACGCCGTCGATCATCTGCTGCCGGTTGAGCTCGCGGAAGTCGCGGAACGGCGGTCCGGCATTGTTGTTCACCAGGATGTCCGGTTGCGGGCAGGCCGCCAGCAGCTGCGCCTGACCCTCGGGCGTCGCTACATCCGCCACCACGGCCGTCACCTTGGCGCCGGTTGCGGCGCGGATTTCGGCGGCGGTCGCTTCCAGCCGCCCCGCGTCGCGCCCGTTGATCACGACGTCGCACTCGGCCTCCGCCAGCGCGAGCGCGCAGGCGCGGCCGAGCCCGCGGCTCGACGCGCAGACGATGGCCTTGCGGCCGGCAATGCCGAGATCCATGGCGATTCCTCCCCTGTATTGCGGCGCAGGCGACGCCCGCGCGGCACTCGCACCCGGGCCCGTTTTATGTCAGTACTGCTGACCTGCCTAGCCGGCGGCCGCAACCATGGCAATGGGCGACACCATCATTCCCTTAGCGATTTTCGCGTTCGTCGGCTCGTTCACGCCCGGGCCGAACAACATCATGGTGACGGCGTCCGGCACCGCCTTCGGCTTCACACGCACCGTGCCGCATATTCTCGGCATCAGCTTCGGCTTTGCCGTCATGGTGGTTGCGTTCGGCCTCGGCGCTGGCCAGCTCCTGCAGGCCTATCCGGCGTGGCACCAATGGCTGCGCATCGCTGGTGCGCTCTACCTGCTCTATCTTGCCTGGCGCATTGCCCGCGCCGGCGATCCAGGTGCGGCCGAGAGCGCGCGGCGACCGCTCAGTTTTCTGGAAGCCGCGCTGTTCCAATGGGTCAATCCGAAGGCCTGGACCTTGGCGCTCGGCGTGGTCGTCGCCTTCACGGCGCCGGGCGGCAGCGTGGCACTGCAGCTCGCCGTCATCGTCGCCGTATTCAGCACGACCAATGTCGTCAGTCTGGCGGCCTGGTGTGCTTTCGGCATGGCCATCCGCCGCTTCCTGTCCTCGCCTCGCGCGCTGCGTGCGACCAACCTGGCGATGGCGGCGCTGCTGGCGCTGTCGGTGATCCTGTTGTTCCTGTGAGCAGCCTCGCCTGCCGCGGCCGCGCCGCCAACCCTTGCGGCAGTTGCTGACCCCGCGATACACAACCTCTCCCGCAACCCTACCGCCGACGGAGCCGCATGAGCATCGAAACCGAGTCCGCCACCGACCGTTTCTCGTTTCAGGCCGAAGTCGCCGAGCTTTTGCGCTTGATGGTCAACGCGGTCTATTCCGAGACCGACGTGTTCCTGCGCGAACTGATCTCGAACGCTTCCGATGCCTGCGACCGGTTGCGCTACGAGGCACTCGCAGTTCCCGCGCTGCTGTCCCAGGGCGGGGAGCTTGCGATCGAGATCCGGCCCGACGTCGACGCCGGCACGCTGACGGTCGCCGACACCGGCATCGGCATGGACCGCCAGGAATTGATCGACAATCTCGGCACCGTGGCGCGCTCCGGGACCCGCGCCTTCATCGAGCGGCTGGCCGAGGCCAGGGCAGGCGCCGGCCTCATCGGCCAGTTCGGCGTCGGGTTCTATTCGGCGTTCATGGTGGCGGACCGGATCGAGGTCGTGAGCCGCCGCGCCGGCTCGGCGGAGGCATGGGTGTGGCGGTCGTCCGGCGGCTCCGGCGGGTTCGAGGTTGCGCCGGCCGACGCGGCGCAGTCGAGCCGCGTGGCGCGCGGCACGTCGATTGCGCTTCATCTCAAGCCGGAGGCTAAGAAGTACTTAGAAGTCAACGAGATAAAGCGGGTTGTTCAAACCTATTCGAACCACATTCTGTTTCCGGTGCGCCTCGTCGGCGTGGCCGGCGAGCCCGAACAGATCAACGCGGCGAGCGCGCTCTGGCAGCGGCCCAAATCCGAGCTCAAGCCCGAGGATTATGCCCAGGCCTACCGCACGCTGGCGGCCGCGTTCGACGAGCCGGCGCTGACCATCCATTACCGAGCGGAGGGGCGGCGGTCGTACGCCGCGCTGTTGTTCGTGCCGACGCAGCCGCCTTACGACCTGTTCGATCCATCGCGCCAGGCGCGCGTCAAGCTCTACGTCCGGCGCGTCTACATCACCGACGAGGCTGCGCTGTTGCCCGGCTACCTGCGCTTCCTGCGCGGCGTCGTTGATAGCGAGGACCTGCCGCTCAACATTTCGCGCGAGATGCTGCAGAACAATCCGGAGGTAGCCCAGATCGGCAAGGCCCTGGTCGGCCGCATTCTAACCGAGCTTGAGACCCTCGCGGAGAAGGACGCCGAAAAATTCTTGGGCGTCTGGAACGCCTTCGGCCGCGTCATCAAGGAAGGCATCTACGAGGATTACGAGCGGCGCGAGCAGCTGCTCGCGTTTGCGCGCTTCGACACCACCGTCGGAACGGCTCGCTCGCTCAAGCAATACGTTGCCGATCTCAAGCCGAACCAGACCGAGATCTATTACCTCGTCGGCGACACGCTCGAGCGCCTGAAATCGAGCCCCAAGCTCGAAGCCGCGCGCGCCCGCGGCGTCGAGGTTTTGTTGCTGACCGACCCGATCGATGCGTTCTGGACCTCGATGAGGCTGGATTTCGGCGGCAAGCCGCTCAAGTCGCTGAGCCAGGGCGATGTGGACTTCGGCCTGGTGCCGTTGCTCGACGACGCCAAGCGCACAGATGTCGATCGCGGTGCCGAGGCAATCGACGATGCGACCGTCATCGCGGCGGTGAAGGCCGCGCTCGGCGAGCGGGTGGCCGACGTGCGCGTCTCGCAGCGCCTCACCGACAGCCCGGCCTGCCTGGTGGCGGGCGGGCGCGGTCCCGACCTTGAGATCGAGCGCCTGCTTGCTCTGCAGAAGCGCGGCACCGGCGTCAAACCCATCCTCGAGCTCAACATGCGCCATCCGCTGGTCAAAGCCCTGGCCGACGCCAAGACGGGTGGACGCGAGCACGATCTGAGCGACCTGTCGGCGCTGCTGTTCGAGCAGGCGCAGATTCTCGATGGCGAGGTGCCGGAGGATCCGGCGGCGTTCACCGCCCGGCTGAATCGGCTGGTGGTACGTGGGCTCCCGCTCGCAGGGTAGGCGAAAGGAGGCGCATGGGGGGAGCGCGGTTGCGCTTGCCCGGCGGGGAAGGCAGGACTACGGTCGCTTCATGCAGGATGCCGTCGAAGCTGCAGCAGCCCTCCCCACCGCCGCCGACGTCGAACGTGCGGCGCAGCGGCTCGCGGGAGTGGCGCTGCACACGCCGCTGGTCGCTTCCCCGGTGCTCGACGCCCTCACCGGCGGCCGCATCTACCTGAAAGCCGAGACGCTGCAGCGGACCGGCAGCTTCAAGTTCCGCGGCGCCTACAACAAGCTATCGTCGATCCCGCCCGAGCGCCGCGCCGGCGGCGTGGTCGCGTTCTCGTCCGGCAACCACGCCCAGGGCGTGGCCCATGCCGCCAAGCTGTTGGACATGCCGGCCGTGATCGTGATGCCGCGCGACGCGCCGCGTCCCAAGCGCGAACGCACCCAGGCGTTTGGCGCCGAGGTCGTGCTTTACGAGCGCGAGCGGGAAGATCGCGAGGCGATCGCGCGCGATCTGGCGGCGCGCCGCGGCGCGACCCTGGTGCCGCCGTACGACGACCCGATGATCATTGCCGGTCAAGGCACCGCAGGCCGCGAGATCGTCGACGATCTCGCGCTCGAAGGCGTGACCCCGGACGTCGTCATCGTCAATGCGTCCGGCGGCGGCTTGACTGCCGGGATCGCGCTGGCGGTGAAGGCGCGCGCGCCGGCGGCGCGCCTCTACACCGCCGAGCCACAGGGGTTCGACGACCACGCCCGCTCGTTCCGCTCGGGCAAGCGCGAGACCAACAGCGCCGCCTCCGGCTCGATCTGCGACGCGCTGATGTCGCCGTCGCCCGGCAAGATGACGTTCGAGATCAATCGCGCGCTGGTCGGCGAGGGCTTGACGGCGAGCGAGGAGGAGGTCGCGCGCGCCGTCGCGTTCGCGTTCCGCGAGCTCAAGCTGGTGGTCGAGCCGGGCGGCGCGGTAGGCTTGGCGGCGCTTATCTCCGGTAAGGTCGACGTCAGCGGCAAGGTGGCGGTCGCGGTGCTGTCCGGCGGCAACGTCGACCCGGAGCTGTTCTACCGCCTGGTGGCGTGAGCGCACCGCGTTCAACGTCCGTTCATTGGTGCGCATGCTTCCGCCGCCAAGCCCATCAACTCACCCTGCAAAGGATCCGCAATGACGTTCTCCCTGTCCGAGGCTTCGCTGCCCGTTCTTGAGATCGGACTCTACGTCGCTCTCCGGCGTGCTCGACAAGGGCGCCGCGTTCGCGGCGGCAAAGAAGATCGAACCCGCGGTGCTGCTCAACACGCGGCTCGCCCCCGATATGTTCCCGCTGGTGCGTCAGGTGCAGGTCACGGCCGACCAGGCCAAGAACGGCGCGGCCCGTCTCGCCGGTGTCGAGCCGCCGCGCTACGAGGACAATGAGACGACGATCGACGAGCTCAAGGCGCGTCTCGCCAACACCGTCGCATTCATGAAGACGCTCGACCGACAGGCGATCGACGCCGCCACCGAGCGTGAGATCACCTTTCCGCTCGGCCCCACCAACAAGGGTCACATGAAGGGCAACGACTACCTCAACCACTTCGTGCTGCCCAATTTCTACTTTCACCGCACCGCGGCTTACGCAATTTTGCGCCATTGCGGGGTCGAGATCGGGAAGCGCGATTTCCTCGGCGCAATTCCGATGCGCAGGACTTGAAGGAAGAGTGCTCACGCGAGCTGTAATGGCGAAGTGCGCGCCAAGCCTATCTAAACAGCGCGATCCATTCCCCGTAGGCCATGAATCGATGCCAAGGGATCGGCCTTTTGCCGGACCGGCGCGCTGCCACACTCGGCGATCAGCAAGTCCGTGAGCTCGCGAGGCCGCGCCAAGGCCGGCGCAGCTGGTGTCACCCGAGCCTCGCGGTACGGATCGGTGTCGTCGCCGGCCGGGTCGTTGGCGGCGGCGAGTGTCGTCCGCGGCCGGCCGCCTCCATCGCGACGTCGATATCACCCTGGTCCAGGCCCCGACCGGCCTTAGGCGCGCCGAAGACTCTGTAGAGTGCCGCCATGGGTTTCGAGTTGCGGCTGGCGCTTTTCTTTGCGGGGGTCTTCGCTGCCATCGGCATCCAATTGCCGTTTCTGCCGGTCTGGTTCGCCGCCAGGGGCCTCGACGAGCAAACCATCGGGCTGCTCCTCGCCCTCTCCGCCGTGGGGCGGGTGGTGGCGGTCCCGCTTGCTTCCGTGGCGACCGACCGGCGGGGCGCGCTCAAAGGTAGCCTCGTCCTCGCCTCGTGCGTTGCTGCGGCGGCCACGATCGCCCTCGCCGTCTCCCCCCATGTGGCCGCGATGTTCGTGAGCTTCGCGGTCGCCTCGGCGGCACTGGGCATCATGACGCCGTTGGCGGACGCCTATGCGCTTCAAGGTCTGAGCGCGCGCGGCCGAAGCTACGGTCCGGTCCGGCTTTGGGGCTCGGTCGCGTTCATTGCCGGCAACCTCGCGGCCGGCATGCTGGCGGCGATCATGGCGCCTGGCGAACTGATCTGGCCGATTGCAGCGGCGTTCTGCGCGACCGCCGCGGCGGCGCTCGTCCTGCAGCCGATCACGCACGCGGCGCGCCGGCCCGGCGAGCGCCCGCACTCCGCCGCGACGCTGCTGCGGGTGCCGGCGTTGGTGGTGGTGGCCATCGCCTCGAGTTCTCATTCAGGGCAGCCATGCGGTGTACTACGGATTCAGCAGTCTAGACTGGACGGCGGCGGGGCTCGGCGGCGTGACGATCGGCGCCCTCTGGTCGGTGGGCGTAGCGGCGGAAATCGCCTTGTTTGCCGCCTCTGGACGTCTGCCGGCAGCTGTCGGGCCCACCATGCTGCTTCTGCTCGGCGCCGTCGGCGGGGTGCTGCGCTGGAGCGTCATGGCACTCGATCCGCCGGCGGCGCTGCTGCCGATTCTGCAATGCCTGCATGCTCTGTCCTTCGGAGCGACCCATCTCGGCGCCGTGCAATACCTCGCGCGGGCAGCACCGCCCGGCCTTGCGGCGACCGCGCAAGGTTTCCTGGCGGTGGCAGGCGGGGTCGCCATGACGGTCGCCATGGCTTTGTCCGGCGTGCTGCACGCCCGCTTCGGTTCCGGCGCTTACGCCCTGATGGCGGTGATGACGGCGGCCGGTGGCGCGGCGGCGCTGTTTGCGCATTGGTTCTGGCGGGAGCCGCAACGGGCGCTCACGCCCTGAAGCGTCCGTGCTCCGGATGCTAGCCCCACAACGCGGGCGAGGCCGGATGGACCAGGCTTGCTTCGTACTGCAGGCCGTCGGTGCGGTCCTTTGCGAGCAGCAGCGGCCCATCCAGGTCGACCACGCGTGCGCTCTGCGCCACCAGTACCGCCGGAGCCATGGCAAGCGACGTCCCCACCATGCAGCCGACCATGATCGCCAGTCCGCGCCGCTCGGCCTCCGCCTTGAGCGCGAGCGCCTCGGTGAGGCCGCCGGCCTTGTCGAGCTTGATGTTGACGGCGTCGTATTTCCCTTGCAGACGCCCGAGCGACGCGCGGTCGTGGATGCTCTCGTCGGCGCACACCGGGATCGGCCGCGGCGAAGTCGCCAGCGCATCGTCCGCACCCGCCGGCAATGGTTGTTCGATCAGCGTGACGCCCGCCTGCGCGCATGCGGCCATGTTCTCGGCGAGCTGCTCGGGGCGCCAGGATTCGTTGGCGTCGACGATCAGCTCCGCCCGCGGCGCCGCCAGCCGTACCGCGTGGATTCGTGCCGGGTCGCCGTCGCCGCCGAGCTTGATTTTCAGCAGCAATCGATCGGCGGCACGTGCCGCCGCGTCCGCCATTGCGGCAGGTGTGCCAAGGGAAATCGTATATGCCGTAGTGAGCGGGCGTGGCGGCGCAAGCCCGCAAAGTTCATGCACCGGCTTGCCGGCGCGCTTTGCCTCCAGGTCCCAGAACGCGCAGTCGAGTGCGTTGCGGGCCGCGCCCGCCGCCATCACCTGCTGCAGGGTGCTGCGGTCAAGACCGTGCTTGAGCTCGCCCCGCACTGTTGCCAGCGCCGCGGCCACGCTGTCGGTGCTTTCGCGATAACGCGCCAACGGCACGCCTTCGCCGCGACCGATATGCGAGCCATCCGACAGTTCGGCCACCACCACGGTGGTCTCGAAACGGGTCCCCCGCGCGATCGTGAAAGCGCCGGCGAGCGGCCAAGATTCGATGCGCACCGACAACGCAAGCGTCATCAGGTCGAAGTAGCGGCGATCGGTCAGGCGGGCAAGGACACCGGCGCGCCGAAACCGGTGCCGGTCGTCGAGGCCCCGGCGCGCTAATCGAAGCGCCCGATCGCGTGCGCCAGCATGGTATAGACCTTGCCGGTCTCCGACGTGAGGTAGCTCAGCGCCACCGCCGATCCCGGATCGTCGCGCTCGACCTCGTCGAGCAGCCGCTCGAACTCCGCGACATATTGGTCGATCGTCTGCTTGAAATCGCCGTCGGTGCGGTACTTGCGCCGGATCTCCTCGAAGGTCTGCTGTCCTTGCGGGGTGTACAGGCGGCGCGTGAACGCCGCGTTCTCGCCGCGTTGGTGCTGGTTCCACAACTCGGCTGCCGCCTCGTGATTGACCATGCGGGCGATGTCGATCGAGATCGACCCGAGCGCTCCCACGCTCGCCGGCCGGCCGGCGAACTCGGCGCGCGACTCCGGTGGCGGGGTCTCCTCGCGCGACGCGCGCGCGAGCACGTCGCTCAGCCATCCGCCCCGGCCGTCGCCGGTGCTGGGGCGCGGCTGCGGCGGGGGCGGACGTGGAGTCGCGAAGTCGGGTATGCGCTGCCCGGTCGCATTCGCGACCGCCGCCAGCGCCTGCTCGTGCACCGAATGTCGGCTCGGGGTCCGTTCGACGATGTCCATTCCGCGCCCGTGCCGCGCCACGATGCGGTTGAGCTCGGCCAGCGCCTCGATCTGCTCGACGATGACGCGGCGCAGCTGCGCGGTGCTCTCCACCGTTTCCTGCGGCAAGTTGGAGAGGCCGCGACGCAACTCCTCGCGCGTGGAATCGAGATCGCGCTGCACCGCGGCAGCCGAGGCTTTCGTCTCCTTGACCACCTGGTTGAAGCGCTCGGACGCCTCGGTGAACAGCGCCTGCGTCTCGCTCGAGGTCTCCTCGAACAGCTTGCGCAGCGCCTCCATGGTGCGGCCGCGCTCCTCCTCGCTGGTGTTGCGCATCAGCTCGTATTGGCTGGCGATGGCGCGCGATCCTTCCGTGCTGGAATCGGCGATCACGCGCGCGATCTCTCGCGCGCGGCTCTCGGCCGCGCCCAGCAAATCCTGCAGCAACGCCGAGAACCGCTCGAAGCGCTGCTCGAGGCCTTCGGTTCGCGAGCCGACCTCGGTGACAGCGGTGTCGAGCGCTTGCTGCCGCTCGCCGAGCGCGGCCTCGACACGGCGATGGCTCGCGTCCAGCAAGCCGGCGGCCGTCGAGAGGGCGCGGCCCTGCTCGTCGAACCGCTGCGCCATGCTGGTGATATCGCTCAACGCGCCGCTGGTCACTGCATGGAACGACTTGATCTGCTCCTCGACGCGGGCGCTCGCCGCGTCGCTGCGCTCGCCGATCGTGCCCAGTGCGCCGACGAATTCCTGCGCGCGCGCCGACAGCGTCGCCTCGATGCCGCCGAGGCTGGTGGTGGCGCCGGTGAGCACTTCCTGCAGCAGCGCGTTGGCATCGCGCAGCCGCTCGAACAGAGCGGTGGTATCGTTGCGCAACATGCCGTGCGTTTCGAGCATCTCGGCGACCGCCGCCGTCGAGGTGCGCTGCGACTTTTCGATCGCGAGCTTGGCCTTGTCCTCGAGTTCGGTGACCGCGCGCCCGACCGAGGCCGTGGCGGTGGCGCCGGCCTGGGTGATCAAGCGCGCAATCTCGTCGCTGTTTGCGACCACCGCACGCGCCAGCGCCGTACCCTTGGCTTCGATCGCCTGCAGCGCCTGATCGGTGACGCGGGCGACTTCGCCGGCGATTGCCGAGCCCTTGCCATCGAAGGCATTGACCGTGGTCTCGGTCAGGCGGGCGACGCCGTCCGTAAACGCCATCCCCTTGCTCTCGATCGCCTTCACGGCCTCATCGGTCAGCTTGGCGAATTCGCCGGTGAGCGTCGCGCCACGCAGCTCGAGCGCGTTGAGGGTCTGGTCGGCGAGGCGTCCCACTTCGCCGGTCAGGTTCTGGTTGCGAGCGTCGAGGGCGGTGAGCAGTCCGCCGCCCTTTTCGTCGAGGATACGGGCGAGATCCTGGCTGCGCAGATCGAGCGTCGACCGCAGCTCCTCGGTCTTCTCCGACATGTTGCGGACGACCTCGGCGTTCGCACCCATCAGCATCTGTTCGAGGTCGCTGGCATTCTGCGACAACACCTTGCCGACACCGGTCGCCAGCGTTGCCAATGTGCGCTCGGTATCGTGCGTGCTCGTTCGAATCGATTCCGAAGTCGACGCGGCCGCGGTGCCCAGCGTCCGCTCGGCGTCTTGCGTACTCGAGCGGATCGCTTCGGATGCGGATGCCGCGGCGGCTCCGAGAATGCGTTCCGCCTCGCCCGAGCTCGAACCGACCGCCTGCACGATCGAAGCGGTGGCCGAACCGAGCCGCTGCTCGATATCCTGTGCCGCCGACCGGATCGTGTCGGCGCTCGAAGCCGTCAGGATACCGACCCGGCGCTCGGCGTCTTCGGTGCTGGCCACGATGCGCTCGCTCAACGAGGAGGACAAGCCGACCAGAGCCTGTTCCGCCGCGCTTGCGCCGGCACGAATGGTTTCAGCCGAGGCTCGCGCCGCGCCTTCGAGCGATTGCTCGACCTCGCGCAGACCGCCGCGGATGGTTTCGCTACTGGAGGAGGCGAGTGCCTCGAGCGCGCGCTCGGCGTCGCGCGTGCCGACGCGCAATGCCTCAGCCATGGACGATACCACGGCTTCGAGCGAACGGCTGGCATCTTGAGCGCCGGTACGGATCGTGTCAGACGTCGTTGTCGCCAGCGGCGCAAGCACCTGCTCGGCGTCCTGAGTGCTGGCGCGAATCGCCTCGACGGTCGAGGAGGCCAGCGCCTGCAGCGACTGCTCGGCGCCCTGAACACCAGTGACGATCGAGCCAGCCGTCGCGGCGGCCAGCGCTTGCAGCGACTGCTCGGCGCCCTGAACACCGGTGACGATCGAACCGGTCATCGCGGCGGCCAGTGCCTGCAGCGACTGCTCGGCGTCATGGGAGCCGGTACGGATCGCCTCCGCCGAAGCCGAGGCCAAAAGGACGAGCGATCGCTGCGCATCCTGCGCGCCACCGCGGATCGCGTCCGCGGCCGACGTCGCCAGCGCGTTGATCGCCTTTTCGGCTTCGCCGGTTGCGGTCTTCATCGATTGATCGAGATAATCCGCACGGGTGACGAGCGCGTTGGCCACGGCCGATCCGCGCACTTCGAGCTGGCTGGTGGCGGATTCCACGCGATCGATCAGCAGCTCTTCGAACCTGCCGATGCGCGTGTCGAGACTGTCGGCGATCTCGATCGCGCGCGAGCCCAAGCCCTTGCTGATATCCTCCGTCTTCATCACCAGCTGGTTGACCAATCCATCGCTGCGGTCGCTGATCGCGGCAGTGATCTCGGCGAAACGGTTGTCGAGCGAAGCCACGACGTCCTTGCCGCCTTCAGACAGCGTTCGGGCAAGCTCGAGCGCGCGCTCTCTCAAGAGATCGTTGAGCCCCTGCGCGCGGCTATCGAGCGCCTGCTCCACGTGCAGCATCCGCTGCCCGAGAGTGTCGGCGATTTCTCGCGCCCGCGATTCGCTGCGACTGTCAAACTCGTCGACATGTGTCCGCAGGCTTTCGGTGATCTGGGCCACCTTGCTGCCGACGCGCGCCTCGAAGCTTTCGGCATGCGCCCGCAGGGATTCGGTCGCGTCGCTCATTTTCGCGCCGGCGCGGCTCTCGAAGATGTCGAGATGGGATTGCAGCGTCTGCGTCGCATCGGCCATTTTTGCCGTTGACCGGCTGTCGAAAATCTCCAGCTGCGACTGCAGACCTTTGCTGATGTCCGCCATCCGTTCGTTGGCCCGGCCCTCGAAGATGTCGAGTTGCGACTGCAGGGTGCGGGTGATGTCGCTCATCCGCTGGTCCGCGCGCCCTTCGAAAATGTCGAGCTGCGACTGGAGCGTCTGTGCGACATCGGTCACCCGCTCGCCGGCGCGACGATCGAAGCTTTCGGTCTGCGTGCGCAGCGTCTCGGTAACCTCCTCGGCGCGCCGCCCCAGCCGCTCCAAGAGATCGGCGCCGTGGATCTTCACGGTGCGGTCGAACTCACCGAGATGGGCCGTAATGACCTGGCTCAAGCTCCCGGCGTCGCGGGAGATCTTTTCGGCGAGGTCGGCCCCGCTGTGCGTGAGCACGTTCTCGATACTGGCGAGGCGGGTCGAGAGCACGTCCTGTAACGTATCGGTACGCGTGCCGATGACGTTCATCAGCTGATCGGCCTTCTCGCGGAATGTCTCGGTGGCGCTGGTTCCGCGCGACAGGATGGTCTCGGTGATGCGCGAGCCGGCCTCCTCGAGCTTGGCGACCACGTCGCCGCCGCGCAGGCTGAGGTCGAGGGAAAGCGAGTCGCCACTCGCCTTGATGCTGTTGTTTACCTCGTCGGCGCGCGTGACGATGGTCTCCGCCATCCGGCTGCCGGTGTCGACCAGGGCCGCCACCACTTCCCGCGAGCGCGTGGCCAATTCGCCCGACAGCTTCGCCGTCAGCGCGTTGAGTTCGGATCCGGCATCTTCGGTGCGCCGGACCAGTTCGTCGCCCAGCGCCCTGGTCTTCGCCTGCAAACCATCGGCGATGCGATCGAGACGTGCCGACAGCGTCTGCGACAGATCTCCGGAAATATCCACGATCTTGTCGGTGAGCTCGTCGGTCTTGAAGTTGAGGGCGGCAACCAGCCGCGTGTTGGCCGCGTC
Organism: uncultured Alphaproteobacteria bacterium; assembly: GCA_963788095.1. Lineage (GTDB taxonomy): Bacteria > Pseudomonadota > Alphaproteobacteria > Rhizobiales > Xanthobacteraceae > CAVTXS01. The sequence goes on from CAWBFP010000013.1 coordinate 22,682, forward strand.
GAGCGTGCGGCTGACCTCGTCGCTCGTTCGATTGAGCTGGTCGAGCAGCTCGCCGCCGCGGCCTCCGATCGCATTGATCATGGAATCGCCGGCGCGCCCGAACGCGACCGTGATGTGCTCGCCTTTCTCGGCCAATGAGCGCGTGATCCGTTGCGCCGCGTCGTTGACGCTCGATGACACCAGCTCGCTGACCGAGGTGACGTCCTGGGTGAGGCCCGTATGCACGCTGGTGATGGCGGTGCGGATCTGATCGGCCTGGCCGATCAGGGACTCGCGCTGGCTGGCGAGGTCCTCGATCAATCCCCGGATGCGCAGCTCGTTGCCGCTGTAGGCCCGCTCCAGCGCAGCGACCTCGTTGTGCACCAGCGATTCCAGCTCGGCAGCGCGCGCAAGCGCGCGCTCGACGCCGTCGCCCATGGCTGCGACCTCGCGCCGGATCGCCTGACCGACGCTGACGATCAACTCGCCGGCGATCGATTCCGGCTCGGCAAGTCGCATGGCAACTTCCGTCATCGCCCGCGATGCCATCCGCAGTTCCTGTGCTCGCGAGACCATGTTGGCGAGCACGAAGAAGAACATGATCGGCACGAGAACAGCTGCGACGATTGCAAGCAGCTGCGGAGCGCCGGCGAGACCGAGGGCAAAGGCCGAGCCCGAACTGCTGCCGAGATATTGCCACGCCAGCGCGAACGCGACGGCCGCCCAGGCGAGCGACAGAAGCGCGGCGACCATGTAGGGCGTGCGCGATGGCCGCTGTTGCAGCGTCTGGAGCAATTGTCCGACCGATCGGCGGTCGTCGTTGGCGGCGGTGCGCCGCGGCGCCGCTTGCTCGGTCGCCTGCGGCTTTTCCTCGTAGAACAAATCCTGATCCGACGCCGGGCGCTGGCGAGGAGGCCAGGTGTCGATGGCGTCCGCCGGCGCTGGCGCATCGCCCCCCGGCCGGCCGGGCGCGGGCGCGGTCTCCCGCAGGTTCAGCGCATCCTGGATCGCCGACAATGCCGCTTCTGTCGGGTCCTTCAGCTTCCTCGGTGTGTTAGCCATCTTTTGCGTTGCCTCTTGTCGAAACTGTCAGCCAGGATGATGCCGGGGCCAGGGGGCCCGCGGGTCCACGTCGGATGTCAACCGTGACTTGGGCTTTGCTCCCCCGTTTGGGCCGGCACAGGGGCCCCCGCCGCCATCACATGCACCGCCGCGCGGCCATCCTAACCGTGGGCGGGACCGAAGGAAACCGCCGCCGGTAACCACTCCTTAATCATTGTTAACGGGGAGCGTAATGCGTGCAGCGAGGGAGTTAGGCACGGGCGGGGCATCGGCACCGAATGAGCCGCAGCGGGCGCCGGAGCCCGCGCCGCGACCGACCGAGCCGCAGCGGCGTTACCTTGAGCGCGGATTGACAGAGCCGGGCGGCAAGCTACCGCTGTTTGACCGCGCCGGGCAGTCGATTCCGCACAAGACGGTCGAAGCCTGCATCGCCCGGGGTTGGGCGGAGCGCTGGTTCCACAATCCGATCAAGCCCGAATGGCTGGTCTGCAAGCTCACCCCCGCCGGCTACCGGGTTCTCGGCCACGAACCGCCGGCGGCGGAGCCCCGGTCGCCCCGCGATCGTTAGGGTGTTTACCCGGTCTTCAGCAATTCGGGTGGTTGTTGTGGGCCGAGGCCGTGGCCGAGGGCCGCGATTAACCGGAATTCGGGAATTGCGAGCCAGCATCAGATCCGGCAAACGGTCATGGAGGGCCAAGCCATGATGGAATTGTCTGCAGTCGTCCGCGGCACCGTCGGCGAGGTATCGCTGGAGCGCGGCGAGCGGCCCATCGACCTCGTGCACCTTGCCCGCATGACGCTCGGCGATCGCAGCTTGGAGCGCGAGATGCTGCAGTTGTTCGTGCGTCAGGCCGCCGTGCTGCTCGACCGGATGGAAGCCGCGGATCCCGACAGTGTGCCGTCGCTCGCCCACACGCTGCGCGGCTCGGCGCAAAGCCTCGGCGCCTGGCGCGTGGCTGCCGCCGCCGAAGCGGTCGAGCGCGCGGCCGATGACGACGCGCTTGCCCGAGCGCGCGCCTCGCTGCGCGCGGCCGTCGAGGAGACCCGCTCCTTGATCACCGATCTGCTGCGGGCGCATTAGTTGCCTTGGTGCTCGCGGTTTGCGTCCAAAGTCGTAGCCGTGCGCGTCATCGCGAAAAGTCGGGACCGGTTGTCGGAAACGATCGCGCGCAAAGACAATAAGCTGGCGCGGCATGGCGGCTGCAAGAAGCGCCGCTCTGCTCTAGCGGGCGGCGGCGTGAGCCGATATAGGAGGCGGCCGTTTCGTCTCCATATCGAGCTCGCATGCCCAAGATCACCTATATCGATTCCGGCGGCACCTCGCGCGTGATCGACGCCGAGCTCGGCTCGACCGTCATGGAATCCGCCATCAAGAACGGCGTTCCCGAGATTGAGGCCGAGTGCGGCGGCGCCTGCGCCTGCGCCACCTGCCATGTCTACGTCGATGAGCAATGGTTCGAGACGACCGGCGGCCCGTCGCCGATGGAGGAGGATATGCTGGATTTCGGCTACGACGTGCGGCCGAACTCGCGGCTGTCCTGCCAGATCAAGGTCACCGATGAGCTCCACGGGCTGATCGTGCGCACCCCGCCGCGACAGGCGTGACAGTGGCGCGCGACGGCGGAAATGGGAAGACGGTTTCGGAAAAGAACAGGCGGAAAACAATGAGTTAGAGCGGGATGGCAATGGCCCTCTCGCTAGTCCGCAATGACCCACCGCCGCATGCGCGCCACCAGGTCGTCTGGCAGCGGCCGTGAGCGGCGAGTGGCGGAGTCGATCAGCACCATGGTGGCGCGTCCGGTCGCTGCGCACTGGCCGCCGTCGAACAGCGCCTGCGCGAAGGTGAACGAGCTGCGCCCGATCCCCGCAATGCCGGTACCGATTTCGACTGTTCCAGGATAGTGCAGCTCGCGCAGGAAATCGATCTCGGTGCGCGCCAGCACCAGTGTCGTCCCCGGCACCAGCAGGCCGTGCTCAGGATGGCGGATCACCTGCACCCGTCCGCTTTCGAAGAAGCTGGCAAACACGGTGTTGTTGACGTGTCGCTGCGCATCCAGATCGCCATGCCGGATGGTGTGGGTGGTGCGGTCGGGAAAATCGGTCAACGCCGGCGGCGCAGCGCGCGAACGCGTAGGCGACAAGTCATGCAAGGCAGCTACCTCTAGAACGCGGGGCTGTTAAACGGCGGAACGTGGCTTATATCAAGGGACTAAAAGCCATTCCTGCTGTCCCGAAACGGCTCTTCCCCTGGCGGTCGCCAGCCGCTAGACAGGCGCCCGATTGCAAACGACTGAGTGTAGGCATGCATTCGATACCCGATCCGACACCGGGACCGGTCAAGACCGACGTGCTGATCATAGGCGCGGGCCCGGTCGGGCTGTTTGCCGTATTCGAGCTCGGCTTGCTCGACATGAAGGCCCATCTCGTCGACATTCTCGACAAGATCGGCGGGCAGTGCGCCGAGCTCTATCCGGAGAAACCGATCTACGACATCCCGGCGATCTCCGTGATCAGTGGCCAGGGGCTGGTCGACGCGCTGATGGAGCAGATCAAGCCGTTCGGCGCGACTTTCCATCTCGGCGAGATGGTCGAGAAGGTTGAGCGCATCGGCAATCCTGGCTTTCGCGTGACCACCGATCGCGGCAAGGTGTTCGAGGCCAAGGTGATCGTGATCGGGGCCGGCGGCGGCTCGTTCCAGCCCAAGCGTCCGCCGATCAACGGGATCGAGCCGTACGAGGGCAGATCGGTCTTCTACGCCGTGCGCCGGATGGAGGATTTCCGCAACAAGCGGCTGATCATCGTCGGCGGCGGGGACTCGGCGCTCGACTGGACGCTCAACCTGCAGCCGCTCGCCGCGCATCTGACGTTGCTCCACCGGCGCGACGACTTCCGCGCCGCGCCCGACAGCGTCAACAAGATGCGCGCGCTGGTCGCCGCCGACGCGATGGATCTCAAGATCGGCCAGGTGACCGCGCTCGAGGGCGAGGACGGCATGCTCAGCGGCGCGACCGTGAAGGCGTCCGATGGCGCCGTCGCCACCATCCGGTGCGACGCCATGCTGCCGTTCTTCGGGTTGACCATGAAGCTTGGTCCGGTGGCGAACTGGGGCCTCGAGCTCAAGGACGACCTGATCCCGGTCGATACCGCCGCGTTCGAGACCAGCGAGCCCGGAATCTTCGCGATCGGCGACATCAACTGGTACCCGGGCAAGCTCAAGCTGATCCTCTCGGGCTTTCACGAGGCCGCGCTGATGGCGCAGAAGGCGCACCGCTACGTCTTCCCCGACAAGCGCCTCGTGTTCCAGTACACCACCTCCTCGACCAGCCTGCAGAAGAAGCTCGGCGTGGCGTGAGTGCGCGGCGTGATCCGAAAAGGCGAGCACCTGTTCGAGAAGACCACGCGCAAACCAATGCGCTAAGGTCGGATGCCGGCTCGAAGCAAAGCTGTCCGCTCTAGCCGGAAACCACTTTGGTTCCGAGCGCGCGGGCGGCCGCGGCCATCCGTTCATCGAACGCGAACAGGTCGGCGGCAACGCGTTGCGCGATCGCGATATGAATTGCGTCGGGCGCGCGAAGGATCAAATCCAAACGGCGAATGAAGAGGGCAGCGGACCTGATGTCCGCCGTCGTTGCGTGCGCGCGCTCCGTCGCTCGAAGCACCCAAGCATCGAAAACGGCAAACGTCTCGCGTGCAGCCTCCGGCCTCGCTTGGCGCATCCGCACGCGACGAGCAATTGCCGACGCGAACTCAGCTTCGGCAAAGTCGCTCACGACCAATTTGGCGGCGCGAGCCCGCAGGAATGCGTCTGCACGTTCGGCTTGCGGGTCCTGGGTGAACAGCGCAACAAGAATGCTGGCGTCCAGATAGAGGCTCAACGCTCTCCCTCGTCGCGCATCTTGCTGACGAGTGTGCCGGCATCTTCGGTGACGTTTCGCAGCTTCAGACGACGGGCTGCCAGCCAATCGAGGTCTTCCGGCGTCACCGGCCGGGCCGGTTGCGGAATCGGCTTCAATTCAACCACAGGGCGGCCGTGCCGGGTGATGACCACGCCCTCCCCCTTGAGGGCGCGGTCGATCAGCTCCGGAAGCTTGTTCTTGGCCTCGGCGACGCTGTGGGTTCCCATGGGCCGAATATAGCTATCAGATGGCCATTTTGTCCAGCAAGGCGTAGGTGGGGCCTTGCCGCGCCCCAAGAGTTCCCCACGTCGGGCGGCGGAGTAGGCGGTTTCTGACCGCCACGATCATCCCGCAGGCCGATCGTGGACTATCGTCGCCGCGCGGGTGCGGGCTCGAAAGGATTGATTGTCGCCACACCGGTGGGCGCAAAATCCGACAGGTTGCGAGTCGCCACCACGAGCCCATGTTCGAGCGCGGTCGCCGCGATGGCAAGGTCTATCTCGTTGTGCGTGGCATGAGCTGCAAGGCGGCCCCATCGCCGGGCGACGTTGACGGTAAGCGGCAGAACACGTTCCGCATAGGCGCGCAGGACGACGTCGAGCCAGCTCGCCAACTCAGCGGCGAACGGCGGATTGGCGGCTCGCTGTCGCTCGATGCCCCGCTCGACTTCAGCGACCGTGATTGCGCTCAAGAACAGGTCGGTATCGGGGACTGACTCGATCCATCTGACGACGTTTGGATCGCGGCGTCTTTTGCGCAGTTCCGACAACACCACCGTATCGATGAGATACATTAGAGATCGGTGTCACGCAGCCGGCCACCAAGGCGCTCGAATTCTCCGTCGTCGGTCGGCATGGCGAGCAGATGATCGGCGAAGCGCGGTCGCTTGACGCGGCCGAGCGTCTGCAGCCGGGCGTACTCGTCCGCGTCGACGACGACGACCGCGGGCTTGCCGTGTTTGGTCACCGTCTGCGGCGCACGCTTGGCGGCCTCAATCACCTCGCTGAACCGGTTTTTCGCGTCCTGAGCCGACCAGCTGGAGCGGGCCATGGCGATTCCTAATCTAGCCAGAATTTCTGGCTAAATAGGAGCTGCTGGCCCGCTCGTCAATCCGGCTTCTGTTGCCCCCGCTCGGATCACCACCTTATCTCGATCCCGCTGCCCCGGAATTGAGGGGTGGGGGCGACTGGGTCTGGATCGGCACGTCGGTCCGGGAACAGGCGCAGCACCTCGCGCGCCGCAGGCAGCGCGGCGTCCGCCATCGCTGCGTGGCCTTCCGCGGTCGGGTGGAGCGCGCCGCCGTAGACCGCACTCAACACCCCCCACATCGCGTCGTGGATGTCGGCCGGCACGCCCGACATCCCGTCCGGATAGGTCATCGCGGTGAAGTAGCTGTCGTTGGCGGTGCGGATCCAGCGCGCACGCGGCGCATAGGGGCGGAATTGGCGCACGCTCTGCTCACAGGCGAGCGGCCGCTCCGCGCCCGCCACCTTGCTGTTGGTGAAACTTGCGCCTTCGAGCGAGAAGCACGCCTTGTCGAACTCCGGATCCGTTTCCGCCCGCGCGCAGAAGCCGCGGTCCGCAAAGGCGTTCTGATGCGCATCGACAAAGGCCATGCGGTCGGCAGCATCCTTGCAACCCGCGCCGCTTTCGCACAGGGCGAGCGCGCGAACGGTTGGAAGAAAGTGTCGCTCGACGAAAACCGAGGCCTGCGCCACCCGTTCGGCATTGACGACGAATGCCGGATGAATGTCGACGCCGTCCCGGCCGCCCGGGCATGGCGCGCCGCCTTCATACAACGCCGGATTGGGATACGCGACATAGGTCACACGCGAAAGGTCGCCGCCGACGAGCGGCTTCAAGGCCGCGCGCAGCTTCGCGAAGCGGGATGGCAATTGCGCCTGCAGCGCCGCCCGAGCGTCGTCCACGCTGGCGATCCCGCCGGAGCCGGCGAGCAGCGTACGCTCGCTGGTCTGGTCGAGGATCGCGTTGGCAACGAGCTCGGAGAAGTAGACGTCGTTCGCCCCGACGGTCAGCAGCACGAGATCGAAGGTCCGCCCCGGCTGCACGCGTTGCGCCGCCTTCAGCGCGGCGGCCATCTGCGCGATCTGCGCCGGCACGGTGCTCGGGCAGGCGCCGGCGCGGCCGCGCCCGCCGCAGGTCAACTCACGGGCGCGGCGCGAAGCCAGAAGGCCGCGATCGATGCCGGCTCCGGTGCAGGCGAGCGGCAGAAACGTGACCGCGACCTGTGGAGTTTCCACCGCCAGCGCCAGCGCGGTGCGCAACTGGTAGCCGTAGAGCGAGCGATGACAGGCCGCGCTCATCCAGTTTGCGCCGCGCTGCGCCCAGTCGCGGCTGGAGTGGTCGGGGCCAGTCGTGGCCCCGCACGTCTTGTTTCCCTGGAAGCCGGCGCGGCCGGGCCGGAAATACTCGTCGCCACCAAAGAAGCGGCGGAAACAGAAACCGCCGTCGTCGAGAGTGATTGCGCGGTCGGGGTTCCCTTCCCCCGACGCAACCGAGTCGCCGATACCCGCGATCAGCACGTCGCGCACCAAAATCTCGGTTGTCGCGCGCTGCGCAGTGCCGTCCGCGAAGGCCACTTCGACCACCGCGACGGTCGGCCGGCCATACGGGACGCGCAGGCGCACCTCCTCGGCGCACGGAACGCTCACCTGCTGCGGCTCGTGATCGACGCTCTCGAAACGCCAGGCGCAGGTGGCTCCGGCCGGGGCGTTCGCCGCCACCACCCCAACCCGGTGATCGGTCGGCGCGAAATACGACTCCCGGACGCCGTCGCGCTCGCAGGTTTCCAACACCTGTCCGGCGGCATCGACGCATAGACTATTCAAGCTCAGCCGCGCCCAGCCCTGGCCGCCGCTTGCTTGCGCCAGCCGGCGCTCCGCGGCCAGCACGCCGTCGCCGCGGTCCGCCGCGAGGTGCCGCTGGAAATCGGCCTCGTTGCGAAACAGGCGGAAGCGGTTCTTTACCTCCCATGCGATGCGGAACTGGGGATCGGCCACCACCGTTTGCGCTAACGCGCGGTCGCTCGTTGCCGTCGCAACCAGCGCCAGCAAGCCTGCAGTTGCAGCTAGACGCATCGAAACCCCGCAAATGAGGCTTCGTTCAAGCCCGCGATGGCGACGAAATCAGGGCAGGCGGAGGCCGGATCCGCAACGAGAGCGCGCACCGAGCCGGAATCCATGAGCCCGCCGAATGGCTATATGATAAGTGGCTGAGTTGCGGGCGACCTTGTTCCTGCCGGAAATGGCCTACCCGGCTCTAAGCGGTCCCGCTTCAATTGAGCAGCACGATGTTCGTAACGTTCTTCACCGAACTCAAATCCGCCGGACTGCCGGTGACCTTGCGCGAGTACCTCACGCTGATGGAAGCGATGGAGAAGGATCTCGCCGGGCGCAGGGTCGAGGATTTCTATTATCTGTCGCGCGCCGCGCTGGTGAAGGATGAGCGCAATCTAGACAAGTTCGATCGCGTTTTCGGCCACGTCTTCAAGGGGCTCGATCTCCTGGAGCAGGCGCTGGCCGCAGAAATCCCGGCGGAATGGCTGAAAAAGCTCGCGGAAAAGTACCTCACCGAGGAAGAAAAAAGGTTGATCGAGGCGATGGGCGGCCTCGACAAGCTGCTGGAAACGTTGCGCAAGCGCCTCGAGGAGCAAAGGGGCCGCCACCAGGGCGGTTCGAAATGGATCGGCACTGCCGGCACCTCGCCGTTCGGCGCTTACGGCTACAATCCGGAAGGTGTGCGCATCGGCCAGGACGGCAACCGCAACTTCCGCGCCGTGAAGGTGTGGGACCGGCGCGAGTTCAAGGACCTCGACGGCAAGGTCGAGCTTGGCACCCGCAACATCAAGCTGGCGCTGCGGCGCCTGCGCAAGTTCGCGCGCACCGGCGCGCCCGAGGAGCTCGACCTCGACGGCACCATCAAGGAGACTGCGCACAAGGGCTACCTCGACATCAAGTTGCGGCCCGAGCGTCACAACACCGTGAAGGTGCTGTTGTTCTTCGACGTCGGGGGCTCGATGGACTGGCACGTGAAGCTGGTCGAGGAGCTGTTCTCGGCCGCGCGCACCGAGTTCAAGCACATGGACTACTTCTACTTCCACAACTGTCTCTACGAGCGCGTGTGGAAGGAGAACCGCCGGCGCTGGCAGGAGACCACGCCGACCTGGGAGGTGCTGCACAAGTACCCGCACGACTACAAAGTGATCTTCGTGGGCGATGCCTCGATGTCGCCGTACGAGGTCACGCAACCGGGCGGATCGGTGGAGCACTTCAACGAGGAGGCGGGCGCGGTCTGGCTCGCGCGGGTGACGCGCAGCTATCCGCATGCGGTCTGGCTCAACCCGGTGCCGGAGGACCGCTGGGATTACACCTACTCGATCAAGATGGTGCGACAGCTGCTCGCCGACCGCATGTATCCGCTCACCCTCGACGGCCTCGACAAGGCGATGCGTGAGTTGGTGCGGTAGCCGGCGTGCGCAGCTCGCAGGAACGTGCGAGGCGCGCACCGGTTCAGTGGTTCGCCGATCGTGCCCAGGCGCTGTCCGCTCGCTTATGCTGGCACGTGCCCTCGCGTCGATCGGTGTTGAACCCGCGAGGTGTTTCGGGCGACCAAATCGCACGGAACGCAGGAGTTGATGATGCCCGCAATGCCCTCGATCTGGCGCGCGGCGGCCTTGGCGTGGCGCGATATGCGCCGCGCGCTCGTGGCGATGCCGGCGCTTGCAGCGATCGCGCTCGCGATCGTCACCGCGCTGGGATTGGTCGAGACGCTTGCCGAACTCATGGCGAAGCGCAGCCAGGGCGTGGCCTTGCTCGCCAGCTTGGCGCAGGCCTTCGTCCTCACTCCCTACCTGATCGCCGTGCACCGCTTCATCATTCTGGGTGACGTCACGGCGCGCTACGTCGTCGCACCGGCGGAAAGGCGTTTCCAACGGTTCTTCGGCTGGTCGGTCGTGCTGTTGCTGATATCGTCCGTGCCGCTTCTGCTGACGCCGCTGTTGCCTTTCTCGATCGCCGTGCAGCTGAGCCTGCTGCTTATCGTGATGCTCGTGCTTATCGTGCTGAGCTTGCGGATCACGATTCTGTTTCCGGCGGTCGCGGTCGATGCGCCGGGCGCGACGTGGAGCAACGCGATCGCGGATACCAGGGGCTATGCCTTGCGCATCTTCCTCGTCGGTCTCGTGACGGCGTTTCCTCTGCTTGTCGGCGCCGGGCTGCTGCTCTATGCCGTCGGCTTGGAGCGCTCGAAAGCCGTCACCAGCCAGCTCGTCGGCATCGTTGCAACCGGCGCCCTGAGCTTGCTGGGGCTCACGCTGTTCGTGATCATTGCTTCGCACTTCTACGAATGGCTCGGCGACCGCGTCAAAAGCCTCGACGGCGCGGACGGCCGCCAATGAGTCTTGCGGGCCCACACGCGCCGCAAACAGGAAGGGCAGGGGCCGCGTCCCGGTGTCGGGCCTTGACCCCTGCCCCGTGCCTCTGACTAGGAGGACAGCGCGGCGACCATAGACCTCGCGCGCCGTGCGCCGCAAGTGTTTCTCAATCACAATTCTTGTGCTTGACCACGATAAGCAGTGTTCTAAAGTAAAAAAAGGCGACATGCCGGCGGACTAGTAAGCAACGCGACACGTTTAGTGGAGGCCAAGTACTTTGAATGTACAGCGTTGGTGTTCGGGCACTGGCGCGGGGCGTTTTGCCATGACCTCTGTTTCAAGGTTGAATCCGGGTGCCCGGCACTGACTTGCCGACCATTCGAGCGCGGCGAAAATCGACTCGTCCGACAGCTTCGCTGCGGATCGGGAAGCCCGCAACCGAGCCGGGGCTCAAAGGGTACGATCTACCCCAGATTGGGCTGCGTGGAGCGCGGCCAGTCAGGCTGGATTCGCGATGAAGACGCCCTCCCGCAACCGGAAGGTCCAGGCGCCGATGCTCTCGGTTGGCTTGAGAACGGCCGCAACGGCGGGCGTTGCCTCGATCAGCATCGCGCGCAACAGCGACTGCATGGTGGCATCGTGACGCGCCGCCCAGCTCGCGAACTCCATTTCCTTTTCGATCTCCTCCTCGTGCACGATGGCAAAGCCGGCGTCGCCGAGCGCGGCGCGCCATTCCGCCATCGTCCAAGCGCGCAGATGGCTTGGATCGCGAAAGCGCTCGAAGGCGTTGACATAGTCGCCGACGCTGCCCTCAGGCACGACGTTGTCGACCAGGGCCAGCCTGCCGTCCTGTCTGAGCACTCGCCGTGCCTCGCCGAGAAACTTCGGAATACTTTCGAAGTGGTGAGGTGCGGTCCGGCAGGTGACGAGCTCGAAGCTTTGATCTTCGAACGGCAGCGCCTCTGCCCTCGCATGGGCGGTGCGCATGTTGGCGAGCCCGCGCTTAGCGATTTCACCGCGTACGAGTTCGAGCATCTCGTCGGTGATGTCGGTCGCCCACACCCGCTCAACATGCGGCGCGAAAGCATAGGCCGTGTGCCCGGCGCCGGTTGCGACGTCGAGCGCGCGCCAGTGCGGCTGCGGTCGCGCGAGCTCAACCATTCGGTCGAGACTCGCGCCTTGCGCGTGCGGCTTGCTGGTGAGGTAGTGGGCGGCGGTACGCCCGAAATGTTCCTGCGAGAGCGAGCGGGACATGCGATTATCCGTTCAGGCCGGCGTCTACCGGCCGGCAACGTAGCACGGAGGAGACCGCCATGCCCGCCGAGCGCTTCGATTTTCCTAACGCGAGAGGAGAACGATTGGCGGCGCTGCTCGACACGCCGCCCGGCGAACCGCGAAGCTACGCCTTGTTCGCGCACTGCTTCACCTGCGGCAAGGACGTGCACGCCGCCAAACGCATCGCGCAGGCACTGACCGGGCTGGGCATCGCGGTGCTGCGCTTCGACTTCACTGGGCTCGGTTCCAGCGAGGGCGAGTTCGCCAACACCACCTTTTCCTCCAATGTCGCCGATCTGGTCGCCGCTGCCGACCACCTGCGCGCCACCCGGCGCGCCCCCGCCCTGCTGATCGGCCACAGCCTTGGTGGTGCAGCCGTGCTGGCGGCGGCCGCCGCCTTCCCGGAAGCGCGCGCGGTGGTGACGATCGCGGCGCCGAGCGACCCGGGCCACGTCGTCGGCCTGTTGCGCGAGCGCGTCGAAGAGATCCGGACGCAAGGCGAAGTCGAGGTTACGATCGCCGGCCGGCCGTTCCGTATCCGCCGCGAGTTCCTGGACGATATCTCCGAGCAACGCCTCGCGGTCCAGATCGCGCAGCTGCGCAAGGCGTTGCTGATCTTTCATTCGCCGGTCGACCAGATCGTCGGCATCGACAATGCAAGCCGCGTCTTCCTCGCCGCCAAGCATCCCAAGAGCTTCATCTCGCTCGCCGACGCCGATCATCTGCTGAGCCGCCGCAGCGACGCGGTCTACGTGGCGAACGTGCTGGCGGCCTGGGCCGAGCGCTACCTCGACGCGGCGGCGCCGCGCGAAATCGAAAGCACCGCACCCGCTGTCGTCGTCACCGAGACCCGGGCGGGGCGCTTCCAGCAACTGATAGAAGCCGGCAAGCATCGCCTGCTGGCCGACGAGCCGACGGCCGTCGGCGGACTCGGCAGCGGGCTGACGCCCTACGACCTGCTGCTGGCCGCTCTCGGAGCCTGCACGTCGATGACGCTGCGGCTCTATGCCGAGCGCAAGGCGTTGCCGCTCGAGCGCGTGGCGGTCATGCTGCAGCATGAAAGAATCCACGCAGCCGACTGCGCGGACTGCGAAACCAAGGAAGGAATGCTCGACCGCATCGACCGCACCGTCAGGCTCTACGGCGATCTGGATGACGACCAGCGCCGCCGGCTGCTGGAGATCGCCGACAAGTGTCCGGTGCACCGTACGCTGACCTCGCAGGTCGAGATCCGCACCCGCGAGGAGCGCGCCGCCGCAGCGGGCTGAGCTATCCGACCGCCACCAGCGCCACCCCGCATCCGATCAGCCCGATGCCGAGCCAGGCGCGGGCAGGAACGTGCTCCTTCAGGAACAGCCAAGCGCCCAGTACCAGCATCGGCGGGCTGAGGCCCTCGAACGGATAGAGCTGGCTCAAGTCCCAACCTTGCAGCAGGCCTAGCCACAGCAGGAACCAGAGGGTCAGCAGGCCGAGCGCTGCCGACACGTTGCGAATGATGATGGGCCAGGGCCGCGGCACGAGGTTGGTTGCATTCATCCCGTGCTTGAGGAACAGCTGACCGCCCACCTCGCAGGTCAGACACGCCAGACAAAGGCCGATTGCAAGCAGGGTCACAGCTCTTCCTCCGCCTGCGCGGCGGGCGCCGCAACCAGGAGCACGCCGACGAGCACAAACGCGATGCCGGCCGCCCGCGTCGAGGAGATGGTTTCGTTGAGAAACAGCCAGGCGGCCGTCGGCACCAGGACGTGCACCATGCTCGCCAATGCGTAGGCCTGCGTCAGCGGCAGCAGGCGCAGGACGTGAAGCCAGATGAGGAAGCTGACGATGTAAAGGAGAATGCCGAGCCAGGTTGCGCCGGAAGCGAGCGCCGCGAGGCCGAGCACTTCCGGTCCGCCTGCTCCCGCGACGCTCGCGACCGCGCCCTTTTTCAGCAGCACTTCGGCGGCCGTGATCAGGACCTGGGCCCCCAGAAGCTGAAGATACGGGCTGAGGATCAGTCGGCGCGCGCTACCGCCCGTCATGGGCGGCCCCACAACTCGCCGTAGTTGGGAAATTTCTTCAATGTCGGGTCGTTGCGCGTCGGTTCCAGCCACGGCAACACCCGCTTGAGCACGGCATTCGCCGCCGGCGACGCGTGACGAACATAAAGATCGAGCGGTTCGAGCACGCAGCGCAGGTGCAGCTTCGGATCATAGTTGAGGCTGCTGCTCACGTACCACTGACAGCCGTGTGCGATTGCCCAGCTGACGATGTCGCGGAATGTGTAGTGGTAGAGGTGCAGATCGAGCGCGCACCGATAATCCAATCCCAGATACTCATCGTAAATGGTGTCGCCCTGCACCAGGCAGACGCTGAAGGCGATGATGCGATGCTGCTGTCGCCATACGAAGAAGCGGGCCTTGTCGGGCATCCGACGCCCGAGCTCGCAAAGGTATTCGCGCGTGAGCTTTTCGAACTGCAGGCTCGATCGCTCGTAGACCGCGAGATAGAGTGGATAGACCTCATCGATATGGGGAGAGATATCGGTGATCGTCGTCATTTCGATCGTCGGCGCTTGCGCCGCCGCCTTCAGCTTTCGGCGCACGTCCTTGCGCGCGGCGCGGCTGAGCGCGCGGCTGAGATAGTCCTCGAAGCTCGTATAGTCGAGGCGCAGCCGCGTCATCGGCAGGCTGGGAACGCGCGTGTAGCCATGGTCGCGAAAACAGGCGAGCACATCGCGATAGCGCGCTGGGAATTCCTTGAACACGATCAACGGCGCCTTCAGCGAACGCGCGTATTCGAGCGCCGCCTCTGCGACGGCCCGCGCGTGCGCGCCGCGAGAAAATTCGTCGCTGGCGTCGATATGTCCTTCGCCGGCGGCGCATCCGACCATCAGCGTGCGCATGCGCAAAAAGCGCGGCCACAGCCGCCGCAGGAACGCGATCGTGGCCCGGCTCTGCGCCCCCATTCCGGCCGCAAGGTCCTGGTCGAGCACGAAGAAAGGCTGCACCGCCCGCACCTCGCCGTCGCCATCCGCGATCACGAAATAGCGGTAGTCGAACTGCTGGCGAATGGTGTCTTCGACCAATTCATAGTAGCGGCGATCCTTGCGTTGATCGGCGAACGCGCGCGGCCAGTGCGAGCATTGTGCGAGCTCGGCGCGGGACCGGACGGTGACGCTGGCGTGCTGGATACGGTGCTGCATGAACTTCCGGCTCGGGCCCGGCGGCGATCGATGTCGGGCTTCGAGTAGCGGGATTTTCCGTAAAAACAAACCGAAAATGTGCGCGGCGCCGCCCTGGTCTTGCGGCTCGATCTCGGCCCGTGTGTCCAGTTCTCCGTCGCCGCCGGCATTGTCGAACATTGGCCAAAGCGATAACCAAGCATTGAACGGCGAGCCGTCGAACGGCGATCGCCATGCCGCGGGAGGGGACGAGTGCGCCGGATTCTGCTCAAGGGCGGTAACGTCGTCACCATGGATCGGCAGCTGCCCGATATGCCGCGCGGCGACGTGCTGATCGAAGACGACCGCATCGCGGCGCTTGCGGCCGACCTGCCGGCTCCCGATGGCGCCGAGGTCATCGACGCCGCCGACATGGTCGTGCTGCCGGGGCTGATCAATGCCCACGTGCACACCTGGCAGAGCGCGCTGCGCGGCGTCGCCGCGGACTGGACCGTTGCGCAGTACATGCAGGCCATGCATCGCGGGCTCGCCACCCATTTCGGGCCCGACGACATCTACATCGCCAACCTGATGGGCGCGCTCAACCAGATCAATTGCGGCTCCACCACGTTGGTCGACTGGTGCCACAACAATCCGACCCCCGCGCACACCGACGCGGCGATTTAGGGACTGCAAGATGCCGGGATCCGCGCGGTGTTCCTGCACGGCTCGCCGAAACCCGACCCCAAGCCCGGACAGAGACACTTCAGCGAGATCCCGATGCCGCGCGCCGAGGTCGAGCGGCTGCGCAAGGGGCGCTTCGCCGCCGACTTCAGGCCTCATCACCTTCGGGCTGGCGATCCTGGGGCCGTACTACTCGACCTACGAGGTGACGCGGGAAGACGTCAGGCTCGCCCACGAATTCGACCTGATCGCCAGCATGCATGTCGGCGGCGGAACTTCGCTGACGGCGCGCGGCTTCGAGCGGCTGGCCGAGGAAGGCCTGGTCGGCGACAAGCTCCACATCGTTCACGGCAACGACGTTGCGCCCGAGACCGTGCGCCTGATCGCGCAACGAGGCGGCAGGTTCACCGTCACGGCCGAGATCGAGCTGCAGATGGGCTACGGCGACCCGCTTACAGGGGTGCTGTACGGCCTCGGATCCCCGGTCACGCTCGGATCGGACGTCGAGCCGGCGGCGCGCGGCGACATGTTTACGGCGATGCGCGTGACGCTACAGCACGAGCGCAACCGCACCATCATCGAGACCCTGGGCGCAACCGGCAGCCGGCCCGAGACCATGCCGTTGACTTGCCGCGACGCGCTCGAATGGACGACCATCAACGGCGCAAGCTTGATCGGGCTCACTGATCGCGTCGGTTCGCTGACCCCTGGCAAGCAGGCCGACGTGATCCTGTTGCGCGCGGGCGACCTCAACATGTTCCCGGTGCGCGATTCCGTCCGCTCGATCGTGATGCAGGGCGGCGTCGCCAACGTCGACACGGTGCTGATCGCCGGCCGCGTGGTGAAGCGAAACGGGGCGCTGCTGTTCGCCGATATCGCGTCCAAAAAGGCGGCGCTCGCGCGCTCCGGCGACCGCATTCTGCGCGATTTCGGAAGACTACCGCAGCGCGCGGCCTAGCACCCAAATCAACGGAACCCGCCCATTTCTCGAACGTTGGCGACGTGACGGGAGGCGCTCGCACGGGCTTTGCCGCGAACCCTCCGTCGTTACCTCCATACCGGAAAGGATCGAGCCATGGGCCTGTTTTCAGCCGACATCCACACCATGGATGAGCTATTCTTGCACGCGCTGCAGGACATCTACTACGCCGAGAACCAGATCGTGAAGGCGTTGCCCGAGATGATCGAGAAGGCGACCGACAAGCAGCTTACGCAAGGCTTCAAAACTCACCTCGAAGAAACCAAGGGCCAGATCAGACGTCTGGAGCAGGTGTTTAAGCTGCTTGGCAAGCAGCCGCAGGGCGTCGACTGTCCGGCGACCGACGGTCTGATCGATGAGGCCGAGGACATTGCCGGCGACATCGATGACAAGCAAGTGCTGGACGCCGCGCTGATCGGCGCCGCACAGGCAGTGGAGCACTACGAGATCGCTCGCTACGGCACGCTGATGGCGTGGGCCAAGACACTCGGCCATCAGGAAGCCATTCGCCTGCTCAAGCAGAACCTGGACGAGGAGAAGGCGGCGGACGAGAAACTGAGCAAGCTCGCGGAGAGCAGCGTCAACCGCAAGGCGGCCTGAGTTTTCGAAGGCCACATAGCGTCGCGGCCGCCTCCAGCGGCCGCGACGCATCTCGGTTGCGCGCAGCTCCCGTGCGCGGTAGCTCACTTCTTCTGCTGTCCCAAATACCAGTCGAGAATTTTCTCCCCGTCCCAGCACGCCACCCCGGGGCGATCGAGGATCTCCTCGTAGGTGCGCTCGACGTGCTTGATGCGATGCGGCACGCCCGAGAGATAGGGATGTACTGCGATCGCCATGATCTTCGCCCGCTCGGCGCTTTCGGCGTACAGGCATTCGAACTGATCGATGGCGCGCCGATACATCATGTCGGATGGGTGATGCTGCAATGCCATCAGCACGATGTCGTGGATCTCGAAGTTGTAGGGCAGGGCCACCACCGGCTTGTGCCTGGTGGAAAGCGTGACCGGCTCATCGTCGAGCACCCAGTCGCCGATGTATTCGATGCCCGCCTCCGAGAGGTAGTCCAGCGTGTCGTAGGTCTGCGTCAGCCCCGGGCCGAACCAACCGCGCGGCCGCCCGCCTGAAAAACTCTCGATCGCCTCCATTGCCCGCATGATGGCGGCGCGCTCATCCTCGAGCTTGTGCATCGGGATTTGCTCGTATCCGTGGGCGTTGAGTTCCCAGCCGCTGTCGAGGCAGGCGCGCACCACCGCCGGATAGCTCTCGCAGGCGCGGCCATTCAGGGTCACGGTCGGCGTGATCTTGAGCCGTTCGAACGCGCGCTTGATGCGCCAGAACCCCACCCGCATCCCGTATTCGTGCCAGCTCCAATTGGGATGATCGGGCTGCAGCGCCTGCCCCTGCGGAGGCGAGATCGCCATGCGCGCCATCGGCCGCGAAATATCCCAGTGCTCGAGCGCCAGGACGGGCCACACCACCAGTCGAATGCCGTCGGGGAACTTCAGCGGCGGACGTTGGTCGATTGCCGAGAATGGCAGGCGTTCTGAGGGCAGCATGACGTGGACGTTGCGGGACAAGGCGCCGGTCTCGGCAACAAGCGCACGCACGCGCCGGCGTGTCAAATGAGCTCGTCATTCGAGCAGAACGAGAGCCCGGCCGATGGTCGGCCGGGCTCTCGGGACTGATAGGGTGGTGGGCGACGCGGACGGCGTCACCAGACCGGCGCTGGCGGTGGTCAGGCTTCCAGCCCCTGCCCGTTCATGGCGCTGCGGACGGAATTGTGGGGTTCGCGATAGGGTTCGGGCTGCTCTCGCGTCGTCAGCGCTTTTGCAGTTGCGCGCGCGATTTCCACCTAAATCATGATCTCCTGCAGGGTCGAGCGCAACGCGTCACCGAGCTGGGTCAGGGCGACGCGAGGCTTGCGGTGAAACAGCGGACCGCCGAGCTCGTCCTCGAGCCCCTTGATCGCGATGGTAAGGGAGGGCTGTGCCACCTTGCAGCGCTGGGCGGCGCGGGTGAAGTTCAGCTCATCGCAGAGCGCAACGAAATAGCGGATCTGCTGCATCTCCATCGTCCAACTCCTGTTCTTGGGGCGTGAATTGCTTCCGCCCGACCGCTTGGGTGACTGTGTTGCCTGGACGATAGCGACCCCGTGTGACGGTGAGTGTGAGGAAGCTCACACTGCCTCGCAAAGTTGCGATTTCGCGCGCCGGGCTGCCGTTGATCGGCCCAGGGCCGATGCTAGAAAGGCGGATGCCCGAGCCGCTCCCGCCGCCGGACGAAGGATCCGCCGCGCTCCCAGACGGGTCGGCCCCCCCAATCTACGCATTCAAGGCCTCGTTGATGGGGCCGCCGCAGGTGTTTCGGTTGGCCGCCGATGCGCTTGAGTGGGAGATCGGCCGTTATTCCGGCCGCATCCCCTATGGGGCCGTTCGCCGCGTGCGGCTGCTTTACCGCCCGGCCAACCTGCAGACGCAGCGGTTTCTCACCGAAATCTGGGCGGCGCAGGCCCCGAAGCTGAAGGTGTCGTCGGTCTCCTGGGCGAGCCTGACCGAGCAGCGCCGGCAGGATGCGGCCTATATTGCCTTTGTCGAGGCGCTTCACCGACGCTTGGCCGAGGTGCGGACAGAGGCCGTGTTCGAGGCCGGTTCGCCGCCATGGCTGTATTGGCCGGGCGTGATGGTGTTCGTCGGCATTGCCGTCGCGATCGCCCTGCTGATCGTGCGGGGCGTGCAGGAGGGAGCGCTTATCGGGGCCGCGGTCGCCGGCGTGTTCCTTGCCTTCTATCTGTGGCAGCTCGGCACGTTCTTCCGCCGCAACCGCCCGGGGCGCTATCGCCCGGAAGCGATTCCGGCGGCGGTGCTACCCGGCGGGTAGCTCGCCCGCCTCGCTCGTGCCTTGGCGGCGACGGATGAGGCCGCCCGCAAGGTCGCCCATGCTCGGCGGCGGCAGAGCCGCAAAGGGCAGCGGCCGCGTGACCTCGATGGCGGCAAGCCCCAGGCGCGCCGTGAGCAGCCCGTTGAGCACGCCTTCGCCAAGCCGCGCCGACAGCTTGGCGGCGATGCCGTGTCCGAACATCTGCTGCACGATGCTGTCGCCCGCCGCCATGCCTCCGGTGACCGCGAGGTGGGTGACTACGCGCCGCACCAGCCGGATCAGCCCGAGCGTGCCGGGCCGGCCGCCATAAAGCTCGGCCAGGCGCCGGATCAGCTGGAGCGCGGTGATGAAAACGAACACCATATCGATCGCCGCGCGCGGGCTGACCGCGGTCACCACCGAGACGCGCTTGGCGGCGGCCGAGACGATCTGGCGCGCCTCCGCGTCGAGCGGTCCCATCAACTCCCGCTCGGCCAGGCGGACCAGGTCGGCACCGTCGATGATCTCGCCGAGGTGGCTTTCGAGCGCAGCGCGTCCGCGCGCGAGCCGTGGCGCGGCGCGGGCATACGCCACGAGGTCGCGCGCGAGCGCGCGGCCCTGCTCGCGGTCGTCGCTGACGATGATCAAGTTGGCGCGTTCCCGCAGCCTCTCCACCGTCGCCAGCCGCATCAGCCCCAGGATTTCGCGGACCGCGATCACGAGCAGGGCGATCGCCGCGACCGCCGCGAGCGTGAGCCCGAGCCAGCCCAGCCACTCGGCCCTGGCAAACAGGTCCTCGATCAACGCCATGACGGCGATTCCGGCAGCCAGCGAAACGAGGCCGGCGAGTGCCGACCAGAACAGCGTGCTCCACGGCCATCGCCGCCGGGGACTCGCCGCCGGCGCGGGCACGAGCGCCGCGGCGGCAGGTTCCGGCTCCGGATTGATGACGACGTGGCGCCGGCCGGCCGCGCGGGCCCGTTCGCCCAGCTCCGATGCCGACGACAGCATCACCTGCGGATCGTCGAGCCGGAACGCCGTCGGTTTGCGCTGCCTGCGATCGTCGGTCATTCGAGACGGTCTCCGAGGAGAAATTGCAGGGCGCGGTCAAGGCGAATGTGGGGCAAAGTCGGCGCCTCGGATGAAGCCGGTACCAGCGCCGGTGGACGAAATCGCAGGAACCGGAAGTCGGGTTCCGCCGACGGCTGAGTGGTCGCGTTGCTTGCCGCGTCGCCATCGAACATCGGTGTCGGGTCGTCCGGCAGGTCGCCCGGGAACACCGCCGTCTCGCTGTTCCCGTCGAAGATCTCACCGGCAATGTTTTCGCCTTTCAGCGGCGTGCCGATGATCGATGGCAGTCGCTCGCGCCCGCGCTCGATGATTGCTTCGCGCGTCGCGCGCACCGCCGCAAGCGCTGCCACATCGATCATGGCACCGGAGAATTTCGCGCGCGCGATGGCGCGTTCAGCCATGCGAGCGAGGATCAGCTCGAGCCGATCATGGCTGGTGTGATGCAGATGGTCGGCCTTGGTGGCGGCCAGCAGGATGCGATCGATGCGCGGCCGGAACAATGCGCTCAGCCAGGTCGGTCGGCCGATCCGGAAGCAGTCGAGGATGGCGGCGAGCGTCGCTTCGAGATCGCGGACGGCCTCCGGGCCGGCATTGAAGGCGGCGAGCGCGTCGATCAGCACGATCTGGCGGTCGAGCCGCGCGAAGTGCTCGCGGAAGAACGGCCGCACCACCACGTCCTTGTAGGCCTCGTAGCGGCGCTCCATCATTGCCCATAGCGAGCCGGAAGCCGCCGCGCCGCCTTCAGGCAGGTGAAGCGGCGCAAACGTCAAGGCGGGCGAGGCTTCGAGATCGCCCGGCATCAGGAACCGCCCCGGCGGCAGCAGGCTGATGGCGAACTGGTCGTCGCGGCAGGCCTTCAGATAGGCGGTGAACAGCTCGGCGGCCGTGATCGCGACCTGCTCGTCTTCCGGCCCGCTCGCATCGACCGTCGCCAGATGCGCGCGCCAGGCGTTCGCCAGCGTGGCGCGCGCGCCCTGGCGCGACAGCCTGACCGTCTCCGCCGACCACTCGGCGTAGCTCTTGCCGAGCAGCGGCAGGTCGAGCAGCCATTCGCCCGGATAGTCGACGAGATCGATGGTCAAGGTTCGCTCGCGCGCCGATCCGCGCGCCGACTGGTAGACGACGACCAGTCGCAACTCGCTGATCCGCCGCGTCGACTCCGGCCAGCGGCGTTCGGCCACCAGCGCCTTCACGTGCGATTCGTAGTCGAACCGCGGCACCGCGTCGTCCGGCTGCGGCTCGAGCCGCGCGCCCGCGATGCGCCCCTGCGCCATCGCCTCGAACACCGGCATCCGCCCGCCGTGGATCAGGTTGTGGACGAGCGCGGTGATGAACACCGTCTTGCCCGAGCGGGAGAGACCGGTGACGCCGAGACGAACCGTCGGGTCGAACAGGCTGCCGCCGTAGTCCGCGACCGCGCGCGCGGCCTGACGTGCCTCGTCGGCGATATGGGAGATCAGGGGCACAGGTGCGTCCGATAGTGAATAGTGAATAGTGAATAGCGAATAGCGAATAGCGAATAGTGAGTAGCGAATGAATAGCGGCGCCCCCGATCACATTCACTATTCACTATTCGCTATTCGCTATTCGCTATTCGCTATTCGCCATTCGCTACTCACTAGTCAGGATCGGTGGCGAGCGCGCGCGGGCTGACGAAGCGGTCGAGCCTCCCGGAATGGGGCGCGAGCGCGCTCCAATCGTCGATCTGAAAGTCGATGACCGCGAGCGCCGCGGTCGGGAACTTCTCCAACAGCCGCTGGCGGGCATCGATATCGCCGGAGGCCATCAGCAGGTTCGCCAGCTCCTGGATGCCGGGGTTGTGGCCGATCATCAGCAGGCTGTGCGCGGCCGCATCGACCGCGCGCAACGGGACGAGCAATGCCTTCGGATTGGCTTCATACAGACGGGCGTCGAAGGAAACATTGAGGTCCGTGCTGAACGCCGGCGCGACCAGGTCCCAGGTCTCGCGCGCGCGACGCGCGGTCGACACCAAAACCTTGTCGGGCTTGAGGCCGTGACGCGCCATGTAGGCGGCGATCAACGGTGCTGCCTCGCGCCCGCGGGCGGCGAGCGCGCGATCGTGGTCGCGCTGGCCGCCGACCGACCAATCCGATTTCGCGTGGCGCATGAGCATCAGGCGGCGCATGTGTGTACGCCTGTAGGGTGTGCAAAGGCGCCGAAGGCGCCGTGCGCACGTCTTCGGGTCATCGTGCGCACGCGCCGCTTTGCGCCGCTTTGCGCACCCTACCGCTCACGACCGTCCCTCCCGCCGCGCCATGAAGGCGAGCCGCTCGAACAGGTGCACGTCCTGCTCGTTCTTGAGCAGCGCCCCGTGCAGCGGCGGGATCAGCTTCTTGGGGTCGCGCTCGCGCAGCGTCTCCGGCCCGATGTCCTCGACCATCAACAGCTTGAGCCAGTCGAGCAGTTCCGACGTCGAGGGCTTCTTTTTCAGTCCCGGCACCTCGCGGATCTCGTAGAACAGGCGCAAGGCCTCGCCGACCAGCCGCTGCTTGATTCCGGGAAAATGCACCTCGATGATGGCGCGCATGGTGTCGTGGTCGGGAAAGCGGATGTAGTGGAAGAAGCAGCGGCGCAGGAACGCGTCGGGGAGCTCCTTCTCGTTGTTGGAGGTGATGACGACGATCGGCCGCCGCCGCGCATGCACGGTCTCGCCGGTCTCGTAGACGAAGAACTCCATCCGGTCGAGCTCCTGCAGCAGGTCGTTCGGGAACTCGATGTCGGCCTTGTCGATCTCGTCGATGAGCAGAACCGGGCGCTCGTCGCTGGCGAACGCGTCCCACAGCTTGCCGCGCTTGATGTAGTTGCGGATGTCCTTGACCCGCGGATCGCCGAGCTGGCTGTCGCGCAGCCGTGTCACCGCATCGTATTCGTACAGCCCCTGCAGCGCCTTGGTGGTCGACTTGATGTGCCATTCTATCAGCGGCGCGCCCAGCGCCTTGGCGATCTCCAGCGCCAGCACGGTCTTGCCGGTGCCCGGCTCCCCTTTGACCAGCAGCGGCCGCTCCAGCGTGATCGAGGCATTGACCGCGACCTTGAGGTCGTCGGTCGCCACATAGGCTCTCGTCCCTTCGAACCGCATGCACTATCCTGACGTTGACGCGACGGCGGACACCGGTGCCCCGAACCCGAAGTTCGCACGCCGGTGCCGCTCGTTCGATTGCGAACCTCGGGTTCAAAAGGGGCACTACAATGATTAGCTTGCTGGTGTCCCTTGGATGCCGAAGTTCGCATGAGACTGTCCCGCAAATGTTTGCGAACTTCGGATCGGGACACTAGAGGCGGGTTGCCCGACGGGCAAGGCGCATGGGCCATGGCGCGCCGAAGGCGAAGCCGTCCACGGCGCCGGCGTCGCATCCGGATTGCTTGGTCGCTTCGCTTCGCGCCATGCCCGGACGGGACGCTCGCACGAACGTGATCGCGGGTTGATCGTCGAGGCTGTAACGCGTGCGGTTGCCGAAACGTAGCTTGCGGCGAGACGAAGTTAAGGCAACGAACGGAGGGCATCCGAATGCTGCGGCTTGTTGTCGGTACGTTCCTTGGTATCGCGGCGATCGGGATGGCGGCGGCACAACCCGCGTCCCCGCCGGCCGCTGCCGGGCAGCGCGCGGTCGCGACCTTCGCGGGCGGTTGCTTCTGGTGCGTGGAGGCCGATTTCGACAAGGTCAAAGGGGTGATCAGCACCACCTCCGGCTATATCGGCGGCCACACGCCAAATCCGACCTACACGCAAGTCTCGGGCGGCCGCACCGGTCACGCCGAGGCGGTCGAAATCGTCTACGATCCGACGGTTGTCTCATTCGAGAAGCTGCTCCGCCACTTCTGGCGCAACATCGACCCGCTCGCCAAGGACCGGCAGTTCTGCGACGCCGGCAGCGAGTATCGCTCAGCGATCTTCACACACAACGACGAGCAGCGGCGGCTCGCCGAGGCCTCGAAGAAGGAGATCGAGCAGTCCGGCCGGTTCAAGGGGCCGATCCAGACCCAGATCGTTCAGGCGACCCAGTTCTACAAGGCCGAGGACTATCACCAGGACTACTATTTGAAGAACGCCACCAAATATAAGTTCTATCGGTTCAACTGTGGGCGCGACCGGCGGCTGGAAGAGCTCTGGGGCACCGACCGAGGAGAAGGTTGACATGGTCACGCGACGGACATTGTTGGGCACAGCGGCGGGCGCAGCCGGCTTGGCGGCGCTGCCATGGAGGGTGCATATGGATGCCAAGGCGGAAGCCCGGTTCGAGGTCACCAAGAGCGACGAGGAGTGGCGGCGCCAACTCACGCCGGAGCAGTTCCAGGTGCTGCGCAAGCACGGCACCGAGCGCGCCGGCACCAGCCCGCTCGACAAGGAGAAGCGCAAGGGCACGTTCGTGTGCGCGGGCTGCGACCTGCCCGTGTTCTCCTCCGACACCAAGTACGAGAGCGGCACCGGTTGGCCGAGCTTCTACGAGCCGCTCGCCAATGCGGTCGGCACCTCGACCGACCGCTCCTGGTTCATGACCCGTACCGAGGTGCACTGCCGCCGCTGCGGCGGCCATCTCGGCCACGTGTTCGACGACGGCCCGCCGCCGACCGGCAAGCGCTACTGCATGAACGGCGTGGCGATGAAGTTCGTGCCGGAAGGCGAGGCGCCGAAGACGGGGTGAGGTTTTCTCAACGTCGCGTCCCGAGCGAGCGACGGCGTCGCCCCGAGTGACGACTCAGGGGCTCAGGCAAGTGGGCTTTGGGGCTTTGGCACTGTCGGGAAGGCCAGAGCGGGGCGAAGGCGCGGGCGGCCGGCACCCTCGATGCTGCGGTGCGAAAGCGCGCACGAGTGGAGGCGATGATCACCGGCGGGGCCGGCGCCCGTCCCAGCCGGGCCGCGGGCGCGCGTCGCGCTTGCCGAGTTTTCAGGCACGCGCGTGGCGGCTGACGGCTCCCGACCGCAGCGCGATACCGCCCCGGCGCGTAACCCCGCGACTCAGATTCGGTCCGGTCTACTCCGCAGTTGTCGACGGCGCGGCGCGCGATTATAAGCGCCCGCGCGAGGGGGAGACTCGCGCCACGGGAGGAGCATCGAGTCGTGCGTATGTCAGCCCAAAAGCAAAAGCAAAACGGCAACGGAACCACCAACAACTACCGCCCTTCCGACAAAGAGCAATTCATGAACGAGCGGCAGCGGGAGTACTTCCGCAACAAGCTGCTCGCCTGGAAGGAGGACATTCTCAAGGAGGCGCGCGAGACCCTGCAACACCTGCAGGACGAGAACCAAAACCATCCCGACCTGGCCGACCGCGCCTCGTCGGAGACCGATCGGGCGATCGAGCTGCGCGCGCGTGACCGGCAGCGCAAGCTGATCGCCAAGATCGATGCCGCGCTCGCCCGCATTGACGACGGCACCTACGGGTACTGCGAGGAGACCGGCGAGCCGATCAACCTGCGGCGGCTGGAGGCGCGGCCGATCGCGACCCTCTCGCTCGAGGCGCAGGAGCGCCATGAGCGACGCGAGCGGGTCTACCGCGACGATTGAGCTGCCTTGCCCTCCTCTGAAGAGGAGGTCGCCGGCTGGAGATTCGCGGGTGAGTGACCGCGAAGCACTTGCGCAATTGGCCGTTGCGTGTGCGCGCGCCCAAGGTCATCGCGCATCCGAGCGTCAGCTCACGGCAGGCCGAGGACCAGGAGACGCCTCGCCGGAAGCCGGCGCGCGGCGTGTAGTGGATCCCCCCGTTCGCGCCCACATCCGAGGAGCACCCATGCAGGCTTACCGCTATCTCACCGGCAAGGACGACCCCGCGTTCTGTCACCGCGTCACCGCGGCGCTCAACGACGGCTGGCTGCTCTACGGCAATCCGACACTGACCTTCGACCAGGCCAAGGGCGAAGTGATCTGCGGGCCAGGCGATCATGAAAGAAGTACGAGAAAAGGAATACAGCCCGGCGATGGATCTGGCCAAGGTGTGATGATCTTCAAGCGAGCGCGCCTGCAACGGCGCGGCACTGGCACTGGCACTGGCCTGTGCCCGTGCGTCATCGGTTTCTCGATTGTCGAGAGCCTGGCTGCGCGCCCGAGATTTCCATTGCCGGTCGAGACGCGCCGCCACGGCACCTGTGACCAAGCGCCGGCACAACCTTCGCCCGAAGCCGCGCTCTCGGCTTCAGAACAGATGCGTAGGCGCGCGCCGCATCAGTCCTTTTTTTCCGGGCGGCCCAACAGGCTCGCCATCTCTTCTTCGAGGCTATCGAGCACCGATTTCTGCGTCGCAGGGCTCGGCTCGGTGCGCGCCGGTTTGGGTTCGGGAGTCGCACTGGCCGCTGCCGCCGGCGGACTTGCCGGCTTGGCTTGCGGCGGAGTGCCGCCCGCCGCCGCGGGCGGCGGGGAAGGCGGGGGCGCCGGCGTGGAAGGCGAGGCTGTCGGCGCCGAAGGCGACGCTGTCGGCGCGGCCGGTTCGGCCGCTTGCGGCTTGGCTCGGGCTTCGCTCGGCGGGGTCTCTGGGGCCGCAAGCGGCTCCCTCGTCGCGCCCGGCCGACGCAAGGCTGCCTCCAAGCGCTGGGCCATGTCGGCGAGATTCGCGTCCGCGGTGGGCGGCGCCGGGTGCACGTCGATGGGCGGCGGCTCGAGGTCGCCGCGGCTTGGGGCCGGTGCGCGCGGCGGCCGCACGAGCTCGCGCGGCGCTTCTCGTGCCGGACGGCGCGGCTCGAACGGGCGGGTGGCGCGGTCGGCTGGCTCGGCACGCGGCGTCAGGACGCGCGGGGCGATCTCCGGCGACGCCACCGGGCGCATGCCTTCCATCGGCGACCTCGTGTCCGCCGGTGCGCGCGCAGCTGGCTCGGCTGGCGCACGCGGCCCGGGCGGTTCGCGCGGTGGGGCGACCGGCACCGCCCTGACGATGTTCTGCTCGACCACGACGTCGGTCGGACCGCCGATCATGATCAGGTGTTCGACGTTGTCGCGGCGGATCAGCACCATCCGCCGCCGGTTGTCGACCACCGCCGCATCGATGACGGCGAGCCGCGGCTGTCGACCGCCGCGGGCCGCAGGTGCGCCGGCCCGGTCTCCGCTGAAACGACGGAACACCCACGTTACGAGGCCGAGCAACACCAGGACGACCACGAACACCACGATCGCCTTCGCCGGAAGCGAAAGTTCCACGCCAAGGAGGCTGTCGAGACCCATGAGACTTCTCCCGCTTTGCGCGCGACCGTCAGCGTGGCTAGGCCCGGCCGGCGGGCCGGACAGACGCAGCTGGTAAAACTGCCGGCCTTAACCCTAACAGATCGTTAACACCTGGAGTTGAATTCTGCCGCCGATTCAAGTGGCAGCGAGAACTCGCATGGTTAAACGAGAGGTGAACGACGATGGTGCCTGGATGCAGCGCTTTAAACCGAAGTCGTCGACGTCGTGGCGCGGTCGCGCACCCATGATCGCAATCGAGGCGCGCGCCAGTGCAGCGATCGCATGATGCAGTCGTAGAAGCAATCGTGAAGATGCCGATCCGATGCAAGGACTGGTCGAGAGCCCACCGCCGGCGCGCGCTGCACGCGACCATCGAGGTCGACGAGGGGATTCCGTCCGAGCGCTCCAAGGCGGTCGCGGGGGTGATCGGCTGCGTCGTGCGGCTGCGCCGCGTGGCCGTGCGGTGAGTTGAAAATGTCGATCCGCCGCCAAGAAAAGCTTGCAGCAATCGCAAACCGTGATTCACTCCGATGGTTGATTCGCGAAGCCGTATCCCGATGTTGCGGTCGCAGCCGACTGAGACTCTTCCAGTTGCCGTTGCGTCGCACCATCTGCCGCAAAGGGGAGCTACCTTGGCCCTCGCGGTCCCTTCCGCCCATTCGGGCGCGGGCAGAGCACGATCCGCCATGGCGACGCGGGATTTGAGCGAACGACATTCGCCGCCGGGCGACGCCGGCGTGCGCCGCGGCAGCATCGGCATGGTTTTGCTTGTCGCGCTGGTCCTGCTCGGCGCGGCGGCCGGCTTGCTGTTCGTCGGTCGCGCCCACGCCGAGCGCTACATCCTGCTCCTGCTCGCCTGCTTGGCGGTTGCCGGCGTGTTCTCGCTGTTTGCCGGGGCGGCGGGGATTCTGCGCATTCCGGGCAGGGATGCCCGCAATCCCCTGGCGCAAGCCGTGGTCGAGAGCATGACCGACGGGCTCCTGGTCACTGACGCGGCCGGGCGCATCGTCTATGCCAACGCGGCGTATCGCGGACTGATCGCGGCGACCGGCGACAAAGACGTGCGACCGATCGAGCGCGTCTTCGTCGGCGACCCGGAAGTGTCGGAGGCGGTCTATCGCCTGGTCAAGGCCGCGCGCGAGGGCCGCCGGCTGCAGGAAGAGGTCCGGGTCGCCGGATGGGGCGGGGAGCCGGCGCGCTGGCTGCGCCTGCGGGTGAGCCCGCTCGCAGCGGCCGGCCAGGCCGGCGCGACGGCGTGGACGGTGGCCGACATCTCGCGTGACCGCGAACGGCATGAGAACTCGTTCCGGGAGCTGCAGCACGCGATCGACTATCTCGATCATGCGCCGGCGGGATTCTTCTCCGCCAATGCCGCCGGCGAGGTCGTCTATCTCAACGCTACGCTCGCCGCCTGGCTCGATCACGACCTCGCCCAGGTCGGATCGGGCGGATTGAAGCTCGGCAATATCGTGTCCGGCGACGGCGCGGCGTTGCTGGCGATGCTGGCGGCCTCGCCCGGCGAGGTGAAGACCGAGGTGCTCGATCTCGACCTCAAGACCCGCAGCGGGCGCACGCTGCCCGCGCGCCTGTTTCACAAGGTGGCGTTCGCCCCCGACGGGACGCCGGGCGCATCGCGCACGCTGGTGCTCAACCGCGCGCGCGGCGGCGGCGCCGACCCCGAGCGCGCCGCCGAAGTGCGCTTCATGCGCTTCTTTCACAATGCGCCGATGGCGATCGCGACCGTCGACAAGAGCGGACGCATCGTGCGCTCGAACGCGCCGTTCGCGCGCCTTCACCACGGCATCGTCAAGGGCGACGCCGTGCCGGCCGAAGGTCACTCGATCTTGACCCTGATCGCCGACCGCGACCGGCCGGTCACCGAAGCTGCGATCGCGCGGGCCGGCGACGGCCAGGGCGACATCGCCCCGTTCGACGTCGCGCTCGCGGGCGTCGCGCTCGCGGGCGAAGGCGCCCGCTCGGCGCGCCTGTTCGTCGCGACTGTGGAGGAGGAAGAGCGCGCCGGCGAAGCCGCCATCATCTATGCGGTCGAGACCACGGAGCAGCGCGCGCTGGAAGCGCAGTTCGCGCAGTCGCAGAAGATGCAGGCGGTGGGTCAGCTCGCCGGCGGCATCGCGCACGACTTCAACAACGTGCTTTCCGCCATCATGATGGCGACCGATTTCCTCCTCAACGCGCACCGGCCGACCGATCCGTCGTTCCAGGACATCATGCAGATCAAGCAGAACGCCAACCGCGCCGCCAGCTTGGTGCGCCAGCTGCTGGCGTTCTCGCGCCGGCAGACGCTGCGCCCGCAGGTGCTCGATCTGGGCGAGGTCCTGTCCGACCTCAAGCTGCTGCTGCAACGCCTGCTCGGCGAGCGTGTCCAGCTCGACCCCAAGCACAGTCGCGACCTCTGGCCGGTGAAGGTCGATGTTTCGCAGTTCCAGCAGGTGATCGTCAATCTGGCGGTCAACGCCCGCGACGCCATGCCGAACGGCGGCAAGCTCACGGTGCACACCGCCAATGTTCCGGCGAGCGAGTCGGCGAGCTACGCCTACAAGGCGATGCCGGCCGGCGACTATGTTCTCATCGAGGTCAGCGACACCGGCACCGGCATTCCGCCCGAGATTGCCGACAAGGTGTTCGAGCCGTTCTTCTCCACCAAGGAGGTCGGCAAGGGCACCGGCCTCGGCCTCTCCACCGTATATGGAATCATCAAGCAGACCGACGGCTTCATCTTCCTCGACTCCGCGCCCGGCATCGGCACCACGTTCCGCATCTTCCTGCCGCGCCACATACCCGGCGCCGAGGCGGATGAGACCGTGGCGGCCCCGGCCCTGGTGCCGCCCGACGAGCCGCAGAAGGCGGCCGCGGATCTCACCGGGCGCGGCACCATCCTCTTGGTCGAGGACGAGGAAGGGTTACGCGGGCTCAACGCACGCGGGCTCGAATCGCGCGGCTTCACCGTGCTGCAGGCCTCGAACGGCATCGAGGCCATCAAGGTATTTGATGACCGGGCAGGCGACGTCGACCTCGTCGTGTCGGACGTGGTGATGCCGGAGATGGACGGGCCCACCCTGTTCAAGGAGATGCGCAAGCGCAATCCCAAGCTCAAGATGATCTTCGTCTCCGGCTATGCCGAGGACGCGTTCGAAAAGAATTTCCCCGAGCGCCGCGACTATGAGTTCTTGGCCAAGCCGTTCACACTCAAGCAGCTGATTGCGGTGGTCAAGGAGACGATGGAAGCGTGACCTTTGCGGCCCGCGGCGCGCCCGCGCCGCGGATGCGCACGCCAGGAATCTGTGCAACGCCGGGCTCTTGGCGAAATGTCCGGATGCCGCTGGGGGCCCGACGCCGGCTGATCGCGGATTGTCGCCGCAGCACCGCTGGAGCTCTTCCGCCCCGGCGCGACGGCTTTGCACGCGTTCGCCTCGGCGCGCACTATGCCGTCGTGACCGATGCCGACCCGCCGCCCGATCGTCACCGCGAGCACCCGGTCAGCGAGCGCGACCGCACGCTGACCCATCTCGCCATCCTTGCGGTCATCGTCGTGCTGATTGGCGCGGGCGTTTGGATGGCCAACGCGATCCTTGAAATGCGCCGCATCCAGGACTGCGCGATGGCCGGCCGTCGCAACTGCGAGCGCATCACCACGCCAGGGCGCGAAAGCTGGGACCTGCCAGCGGTGACGCGGTAGAGCGCTCGTGCGCTGTCGGTGGGGGTGACCCCTAGAGGCGCCCCCATGCGTTCGCTGCGGACTCGCCTTTCGCGTCGCGAAAGGGTGCAGTTGCTCGTCGTGAGTGAACAGAAATCTAAATCAGCTCGTCTCCGCGCTCTCCCGCAGCAGATCGTCCAGGTCGAGCCGGCGTGTCGTCATCGCAAGCTTGCCGTCGGGCGTGCGCGGCCATTCCGCCTGCGCTCGGTCGCGATAGAGCTCGATGCCGTTGCCGTCCGGATCGCGCAGGTAGAGCGCCTCGCTCACGCCATGGTCGCTCGCGCCCTCGAGCGGGATGTTCGCCGCCCTCAGCCGGCGCAGAGCATCGGCGAGCGCCGCGCGGGTCGGATAGAGGATGGCGACGTGAAAGAGGCCGGTGCTGCCCGCAGGCGGGGGCGAGCCGCCGCGGCTTTCCCAGATATTGAACGCGATATGGTGGTGATAGCCGCCGGCCGAGACGAACATCGCGCCGTCGCGTTGCTGCATCACCTCGAAGCCGAGCACGCCCCGATAGAAGGCGAGCGCGCGTTCCAGATCCGCGACCTTGAGGTGGGCGTGGCCGATGCGCACGCGCGGATCGATCGGTCGAAATGAGCTTGTGCCACGCGCGGTCTCGGGCTTGTCCAACATGACTGGTCTCCATCCGCAATAGGGCGGGCCGCCCACTTTCAACCATTCCTTGGTGTGTGATCCTTTCCGAAAACCGGTTCCTACGTTTCGGGATCACGCGCTTTTTGGGTTCGCCGCCTGAATATAGGTCCGGTCGCTTTGGCCGCCATCGGCGCCGCGGCCGATCAAGCCGTCATGGCGGGAACGTGATAGTCTCGCACGGCGCTGTTCGGAGGCAACCATGTCGACACCCCATTTTTCGCTCGCACGCCGAGGCCTGATCGCGGCTGCTCTCGGCGTCGGCGCCGGCCTGTTTTCGCGCCGCGCCGTGGCGCAGGGTGCCGACAGCAGCGGCAATGCGGCGCCGGCCGCCGCGTCGGGGCCGCTGTGGACGTCCGAGTACTGGGCCAAGAAGGGAGAGGTCTCGCTCTACCTCTACCGCAAGCGGACCGGGCTCCGCAGCCCGGCGAGCGAGCGCTGCCTGTCCTGTTCCTGGTGCACGGGTCCTCGAACTCCTCGCGCACCAGCTTCGACCTCACCGTGCCGGGCCGCGGCGAATATTCGCTGATGAACGTCTTCGCCCGCGCCGGCTATGACGTCTGGACCCTGGATCACGAGAACTACGGCCGCTCGTCCCGCACCGAGGGCAATTCCGACATCGCCAGCGGCGTGGAGGACCTCAAAGCCGGCGTCGAGCTGGCGGTGCGCGAGACCGGTGTCGAGAAGCTCAATTTCTGCGGCGTGTCCTCGGGCGCGCTGCGCGCCGGTGGTTTCGCGATGGCGCGGCCTGAGCGCGTGGCGCGGCTGGTGCTCGCCGCCTTCACCTATACCGGCGCGGGCTCCCCACGCTCGCGCGCCGCCGCGAGCGCGTGGCCGAGTACCGCGCCGGCAATCGCCGCGTGCGCGACCGCGCCATGATCCGCTCGATCTTCGCCCGCGACGGCCATGGCGGCGGCTACGACCCGGTGGTCGCCGAGGCGATCGCCAACGAGGAGCTCGCATTCGGCAGCGACGTGCCGACCGGCACCTATCTCGACATGGTCGCGAACCTGCCGGTGGTCGATCCGAAGAAGGTTTTGGCGCCCGTGCTGCTGGTGCGCGGCGAGCACGACGGCATCGCCGCGCTCGACGACCTCTATGACTTCTACAAGCAGCTGCCGAACGGGGACCGCCAGTTCGTGATCCTGCCCGGCATCGCGCACTCGCTCACCTTCGCCAACAACCGGCACCTGTTCTGGCATGTGATGCGGGAGTTTCTGACGTTGCCCGCGCGGACTGACGCATAGCAAGCAGTTTACGTAAACGTCAAGATATGCTTGGGGTAGGGCTGGGCACCTTATCAGGGCCACGCGATCGCAAGCGTAGCCGGCGGCGGAATCGCGCGTCCTGCGCCTTGCCCTTAAGGCCGGGGCAGCTGCACGAGCGCTTCCGGCCGCTTGATCTCGATTTCCACGAACGCCATCGGGTGGGCGGAGCCGTTCATCACGTCGTGCTCGATGCCGGCCGGGCGCGAATAGGACTGACCGGCCTTCAGCGCCACCGCCGTTTCGGACTTGCCGTCGTCGACCTTCATCAGCGCATCGGTCAGCAGCACGACGAAATACGGCCATCCGTGGGTGTGCCAGCCGGTCGTCGCGCCCGGCTCGAAATCCCAGCGGGTGATGCGCACCGTCTCATCGTCCTGCTGGACCGTCGGCACCGCCGGCACCGTGCATTTGAACGCCATGTCGCTCGGCTCACTGGTCCGATGTCGCCGGGCCGCGGGTCGCATGCCATCCCAGCAGCACCAGGCTTGCCACCAGGGCGGTGATCAGGAACGGCACGATCGGCTCCATCACGCCGAGCCCCCGCAGCATCGCCCCATGGAACCCCAGGAACGCGCCGGCGATGCCCACCAGCGCGTAGGTGAGAAGCTGGCGCGGGCGCGCGCTGGCGCCACAATTCAACAGCGCCTCCGCGATCGCGCCGCAGACCGCGCCGACCACCATCACGAGGGCGATGCTGAGCGCGGGATCGCGCAGCTGATCCATGTCGATCGTGCCCCGCTTTAACTCTCACTCCGTGCGCTTGAATTTTTGCACGCGGCGGCCGAAGCCGACCTCGGCCGTGTAGAGGTTACCGGATAAATCGATGCCCATGTTGTGCACCCATTTGAACTGCCCGGGCTGACGACCGTGGCGGCCCCATTGCGTGAGCAGCTTGCCGTCGTCGCGGCTGAGGACGTGGATCTGACCGTTGGCCCCGTCGGCGACGAAGATGTAGTTCTGCCCCGCGTCCTCCGACAGCACGAGGTCCCACACCGAGCCGTTCTGCAGGGTCTGCGGCTCGACCCGGAACTCCTTCACGAAGGTGCCGTCCTTACGGAACACCTGGATGCGGTCGTTGGCGCGATCGCACACGTAGACGTGCCCGTCGTTCGACAGCCGCACGCAATGCACCGGGTTGGAGAACTGCTCGGAGAGCGGCGCCGACGGATTGTAGGGCGGCAGCTTCTCGTCGCTCGGCGTCTTGCCGTACGCGCCCCAGTGCCGCTTGTAGGCGCCGGTATTGCTGTCGAACACGATGATGCGGCGGTTCTTGTAGCCGTCGGCGACGTAGAGCTCGTTCGCCGCCTCGTCGACCTGCAGATGCGCCGGACGCCCGAGCTGCGTCTGGCTGTTGGAGCCGCCGGTCGATCCTTGCTTGCCGAATTGCTGCAGGAACTTTCCGTCGGCCGAGAATTTCAGGATGTGGTGATCGATTTCGTCGTTGCCGCCGATCCAGACGTTACCCTGCTTGTCGACGTGCAGACCGTGCTCGTTCTTCGGCCACTCGAACCCTTCGCCCTTGCCGCCCCAGTGCCGCAGCAGGTTGCCTTCGGCATCGAACTCGAGCACCGGCGGCGTACCTGCGGGACACGATCGCTTTAGCTCCGACTGATCGAAGAACATCTCGGACCATTGCGCGACATGCTGGGGATCGCCCACGACGCCCTGATGCAGCTCGGCCGTGAGAACCCCGGGAAACACGATGAATCGTTCTGCATGACAGTGTTGGGCGTCAAACTCTCGCGGCGCGCAAACGCCGTATCGGCGCTGCATGGCGAGGTTTCCCGCGCGATGTGGACCGGACTCTATCCGGGCAGAACGAAGACGCCGTGCCGATCGGCCATATCACGAACGGCGTGCATGTGCCGTCCTGGCTCGCGCCGCAGATGTCTCGCCTGTACGATCGCCACCTTGGCACGGGCTGGCACGAACAGCGGCGACGCAGGTATATGGGAGGGAATTGAGAAGTCGACGACGGCGAACTTTGGGAAACGCACCTAAGCCTGAAATTGCGGCTGCTGGAGTTTGTCCGGCGCCGTGCCGTCGAGCAGGCCGAACGCCGTGGCGAATCGCCGGACAGCGCTGCAGCAGACTCAGCCGGGTGCTGACTCCGGATGCACTGACCATCGGCTTCGCGCGGCGGTTCGCAACCTATAAGCGTGCGAATCTGATCCTGGCAGACATCGAACGCCTCGCGTCGATGGTGAACGATCCGAAGCGGCCCGTGCAGTTCGTTTTTGCGGGTAAGGCCCATCCTCGGGATGAGCCGGGCAAGCGCGTGCTGCAGGAGATCGCCGAGCCTCATGCGCGACACCCAGTTCGCCGATCAAATTCGTCTTCGTCGAGGACTACGACATCAATGTGGGGCGTCATTTCGTGCAGGGCGTCGACGTGTGGCTGAACAATCCGCGGCGGCCGCTCGAGGCATCGGGAACCAGCGGTCAGAAAGTGGTTTTGAACGGCGGCTTGAACCTTTCGGTCCTGGACGGCTGGTGGGCGGAAGCGTACGATGGTCTGAACGGCTTCGCCATCGGCACCGGCCGGACACACTCCAACGGGACGTCCACGACCGCCGCGACGGTGACGACTTGTACCGAGTACTGCGGGAGGAGGTGATTCCGCTGTACTACCAGCGCGACCGCGACGGATTGCCGCGCGGCTGGATCAAGCGCATGAAGCGCACGATCCGAACGCTGGGTTGGCGCTTCAACGCGGATCGCATGGTGATGGACTACACACTGAAGTGCTACGTTCCCGCAGCTGGCGGAACATCGAGCGACATGAGCATGACGGGGTAATATCGGTCCGCCCGGATTCGGCGGCGGAGGCTTGCACTCCAGGCCTTCGCCGATCCGGATACAATTGCTGTTGAGCAGCCCTCCCATGCGCATTGCCCTTCTGCCGCTACTTTGATCTGCGGATCTACTCTTTTCCGCAGGCTGACGCCCCTGGAAAGAAAGCGTTCGACAGCAGTTGTTCCCGTTGCCACGGAGCTGATGGAAACGGTGGCGAGATGGGTCCTCCCATCCTCTCCCGTCTTCGCACTCACGACGATCCCCAGTTGACGTTGTTGATCAAGAACGGTCTGCCGACTCGTGGCATGCCTCCCACTAAGATCGCCGACCCCGAGCTCACTCAACTCGTTGCTCATTTGCGCCGCATCCAGCGCCGCGAAAGACCGGTGGTACGCCGTAGCGTGCAGTTGGTCGCTGGCGGAATGCTGGAAGGTCAAGTGGCTGGAGAAGGCTTCGATGACCTTCAACTGCGGACCGACGACAAGCGAATCCATCTTCTCCGCCGCGCAGGGGACCGGTATCGGGAAGTCACCTCGGAAGTCGGATGGCCAACCTATAACGGGGAGACAGGCGGGAATCGATTTACGACCTTGACGAAGATCAACAAGAAGAACATCGCCAGTCTAGCGCCGAAGTGGGTTCTTACCGTTCCAAATGCGGGAAGGTTGCAGGGAACGCCGGTGGTTGTCGACGGCATCATGTATGTCACGGCTCCTAACCAGTGCATTGCTCTCGATGCCGGAACCGGTCGTCAGATCTGGCGCTACCAGAAAGCACGTCAACCGGGCATGACAACGGCTGCCGGGAGCAACCGAGGCGTGGGCGTTGCCGGAGATCGGGTATTTATGGAGACCGATCATGCTCATATCATCGCGTTGAACCGATTTACGGGCGAATTGCTGTGGGATTCCGAGATCGCGGACTGGCGCCAACTACTTCGCCACATCGGCGCCTCTTCCCGCAGGCAATGTGGTGTGGGGGTTGGAGGAGGCGAGCACGGAGCGAACGGAGTTCTGGCAGCCTTCGACCAAGCGACAGGAAAGGAAGTCTGGCGGTTCCACACGGTTCCCGGCGCGGCGAACCCGGATTTGAAACGTGGGAAGGGCGGGAGCCCGCGCATGGGGGCGCGCCGACCTGGTTCACGGGAAGCTATGACCCAGAATTGGATACGATTTACTGGCCGACAGGCAACCCGAGCGAAGAATATACCGGAAACCTGAGAAAGGGCGACAACCTATATTCGGACAGCATTCTCGCGCTCGATCGTGCCACCGGTAAGTTGAAGTGGTACTACCAGTTCACGCCTCACGATTTGTGGGACTGGGACGCAACCCAGACTTCCATTGTTGTGAATGCAGACTGGGAGGGCCGTCCTCGCAAGCTGTTGCTTCACGCCGATCGTAACGGCTTCTTCTACGTGTTCGATCGAACGGACGGGAAACTTCTGCTGGCGAAGCCGTTTGTTCGAAATCTGACATGGGCAAGTGGCATCGGGGCCGATGGCCGTCCGATCAAACTGCCGAACCAAGTGCCCACCGCAGAAGGGACGAAGGTCTGCCCTTCGCAAGATGGCGCGACAAACTGGTTCTCGCCTTCGTACAACCCGTCGACAGGTTTGCTGTCCTTTCAAACCTTCGAAAAGTGCAGTATCTACAAGAAGACCGAACGGGGGAGTTTGGGAGGCGGGTAAGACCTTTCTGGGAGGTTCCCAGAATACTGCGCCAGACCGAAAGCGGTAGACAGTTCTAAAAGCCTTAAACGTCCGTACCGGAGCGATCGCTTCGGAACTCCCGAGCCCGGTCCCGCGCAATCCTGGGGCCTAGAACGCTGGCAACCGCAACGGGACTCGTCATCTTCGCGCGAAACCGGAGAATTGATGGCTGCCGATGCCGTTACCGGTAAGCCTTTGTTGAGCTTCCAGACGAACGAATCGTGGAAGGCGTCTCCAATGACGTACTCGTTCGATGGCAAGCAGTACATCGGAGTGGCAGCGGGCGCGAACATCCTCCGTTCGAGGTCCGAGCGCTGAGCCGCACTCAACTTCTGTTGTAATCGCCTGCTGGATGGCGGTTCTCTCGACGGCTTGCCATCGATCGTATCCCTTCGTTCGGGCGCAAGCTATCGTGGAGACCATCCTTAACATTACCTTCTCGTTGACAGGGCGGCGAAGTGGTCCGCGTAAACGGACTCATCTTCGCGGCGTACGCCTTGAGCCATGTGTTAGCTTCAGAATGTCCTACAGGCGGCCGGCCCTATCTAGTTATTTCCTGCGGACCAGTCACACGCTTGACTGGAGTTACAGGACACATCGCAATCACACGGATTCGATGGCAATCGAGCGAGTTCGACCATCGCCGAAAGTTTTCCTCTGCACCATCTTCAATCGTCTGAGGACGGTATTCCTTGGGCGATATCGATCTGAAACTGGCAGAGAAGATAACGAGTGCCGCGGCTTCAAGTCGATTATGTCCTCGAACATGCGAACCAGCATCTGGGGCAGTAGTTCGGCCCGCTGATACCTCGATTCACGTATGGTTTCGCGGGAAGTACTGGGGCAAGCTTCCATCGCATCCAAGTGATCGAATCTCCCATGAAGACCACCGTGCCGTTCCGCCGGCCTGCGCTTTCAACTCTCGTCATGAGCGTGATATCGGCCTGAGTCGATTCCAGTCCTGCGGAGTTGGTTCCCAAATTCTGTGCGGCTCGTCGAAGACAAGGCAACAGTCGCTCTTGGGCGGGGTCGAATTCCTCGACGAACTGCGCCACGCCAGAGCTAGGGAGCGGAAGAACGACGACATCGTACCGAGGGTTGTTCGCAAGGCTGGGTGTATCGGCATGGGTGAATCGATTCCTACCAAACGAGAAATGCTCTAGCCGGCGGATAGTCTGTCGTTTCCCAGCCGGGGCGAAACAGTGGGACGAGATGTTCCTGCTGATAGGGGTGCTGAGGATCTCTCTATGTTCAGGTCGATTCCTAGCCCAGGGCGGTCCGAGATGGCGATATAGCCATCCACCACGTGAACGGCATTGGTCACGATCTCTTTTTCCCAGGGCTCGTTGAACTCATCGAAGATTTCGTGAATGAAAAGTTAGGAATAGACGCATTGAGCTGAACACATGCCGCCGAACATACCGGTCCTTGTGCACTGTGGGCGCAGATCACTCCAAAATGGGCATCGGCCATGTCCGCAATCTTGCGGGCGGCGGAGATACCGCCAAGGTTGAGAGGCTCCGGTTGCAGGATGCTCAACTACCTCGTGCTTAGGAGTTCGGCGAACTGCTGTTTCGTAGAGAGGAGCTTTCCTCCCGTGGCCACGGGCACGGCGCTATGCCGGGCCACTTCCACCATTGCCGCGATGTTTGTATGAGGTACAGGCTCTTCAAACCAGGTGGACGTGTCTCCATGAGCTTCGGCAAACTTGAGCGCGGTAGGCACGTTGAATCTGCAATGTCCTTCAATGAGCAAGTCGACCTTCGGACCGACACCGCATCCCGAACCGCACGGATGATGTCGAGGCTGAGGTCGAAATCGTCCGTCGAAAGCATACGCCAGGCGCTGCCAAAGGGGTCGAACTAGCGCTGTGTAGCCGCGTGCGGCCACGGCCTTTGCCTTCTCACCGAAGGATCCTGGAGTACGAGGCCCTCGATACCGACCGTTGGCGTAGGCGCGCAGTTTCTCGTGGCAACGTTCGCCCCAAAATTAGATCGGCTGGTTCGTCGCTTTCCCGATGAATGTCCCAGCAGGCGATTTCGATTGCGGCGACGGCGCACATATGGATCTGGCACCTTCGCAGTAAACATCATCAAACCAGTTTCTGTGTCAGGATTTCGACCTGAAACAGGTCGATGCCCAGAGATCAACAGGTTTCAGTTCGTGGATGGCAGCTTCGGTCGATTTTCGCGAAGGAGTCGTGAGAAGTTCCCTCCCCGATCCATAGATGCCCTCGTCCCGTCAATGACCTTGGCGAAAAGCCAGTGCTTCGATGGATTGCCGGCGATGTAAGTCTCGATCGATGTGATTTTCATGTAGATGTGTGGCTGGCTGCCCGCCCGAGCAAATCCACGTTGGCCTGCACGATCAGCAAAGCGTATTTTAACCCGAGCTGATGCTCGACGTCTAGGCAAACCATCTTGACACGGCTTAACGATCCAACAATGGTAGACTGATGGTTGTTCAGCTTCAGCCAATTATCAACATGACGCGCCGAGACGTACTGCTGACAGTCAACTCGGCTGCCGCCATATTCTGCTCTGGCGTGCGGCTAAGAGTCCCAGCGCGTGATCGACGCAGCCGTAGATTTCCCTGACACTGCACGTCCCTCAGGGGTGCCGTGGCCTTCTCGCAATAATCCGGTTCTCTACAAGCCCAGCTATCCCGATCGCTATCTGGAGGCAGTGAAACCGTACAAGGTGGACGGCGTAATTGCGATTGAGGCGAGTAATGGCTGGAAAAGATAATCTTTGGCTGCTCGAGCGTTGCGGACCGAGCAGCCGGCTTGTTCTGGGCAATTCAGGAATCTATCCCGGGCCTATCCGGACTTTCGCCGGGCGCTGAAGCGGTTCAGCAGAACACCCCTTGTTTCATGGAATCCGAATCAGTCGTACGAACATGGACTGGATTCTGCCGGAGTCCTCAGGCCCTCGGTGACCTGAAATTGCTGATGGGGAGAGCCTCACGCTCGACGTTCTTGCCGGGTCACCGGATTTCAGCCAAATTGCAAGATTGTCGGAAGCACTTCCCGACCTACGGATCGTATCGCTCACCTGCCAGCTCGACCAACCTACGGACGGGTCGGTGCAAGCAGCCTTCCGATCCGGTCTCGCCGCGTGCGGAAAAAGACCTCTCGTCCATGCGAAGGTGTCCGGCGTGTTGCGAATGGTGAATCGGGAAGTACTGCAAGACGCTGCCTTCTACAAACCTGCCTGGATGAATTGTGGGGATGTTCTCCGGTCCAGCGACCGTGTTGTATACGCGGAGCAATTGGCCGCAGTGCGACATGATCGCGCCTTACCCGGTCGTATTTCAAAACCATTCAGCGCAGTACATCGAGCTCCCACGCCCAGGACGTGGTTGAGAAGTTTTTTGGAAGAACTCGCTGTTGGCTTACGAGGTCGACGCTGTTCCGTCGAGGCTGATTTCGCGGCCCGGAGAGGGGGTTAGAAAGCGAAAGGCGGCCTGAGCCGGCCTGCCTGTCCGAATTTGGTCGGGGCGGTGTGATTCGAACACACGACCCCCTGCGCCCAAGGCAGGTGCGCTACCAGGCTGCGCTACGCCCCGACTCTAAGTGGTTGCTCCCTTAATCACATAGGCTTCAGCGCGATTCAGAGAGGACTGAAAAGGCGCAGATGCCCATTGATCAAGGGGTTCCCCACCCAATCTTAACATTGTTTGAGACCTTCGTTCAGGAGCGTCGATATCTCCTGTACGTCTCATCGAAAACCCTCGACTGGTACGCGTGCAGTCGCAAGGCCTTCGAACCCTACCTTGCCGAGGTTCAAAGCGAGGCTGACCTCTCAGTTCAGGTAAGAAAGGCTGTCATGGCACTAGCGGCGACTGGCAAACTCGCGGCAACTTCCATCAACGACTATGCGCGGTGCCTGAACGCGTTTCTGCGTTGGCTCTATACGGAGCACCACGTCGCCAATCTGATCCACATTCCGAAGCTGAAGACGCCGCAGCGTATCCCGCCCGTCCTCTCCGACTCCCAAGTTGCCGACCTTGTACGCTATTCGCCTCGCAACCGAATTGAAAAGAGGGTCCACACGATGGCGCTTGTTGGTGCTCGATTCAGCTAGGGGTCAACGAGGTCCTGAATCTAAGGAAGAGCGACATCGATCTCGACAATCTGCTTATCCGAGTACAGCAGGGCAAGGGAGACAAAGAACGTATCGTTCCGTTCACGTTTTCCTTGCGTAAGACCCTCTATCGGTACATCAAGGCCGAGTCTCATCCCGGTAGCGAATACGTGTTCACACTACGTCAAGGATTAAAGCAGCGTATAGAAATGCGCTGCGGCAACTAGAGGTCATTGGGCAGCGGATAAACGTAAACCAACTGCGCTTCCATCTACTTCGACACCAGTTCGCTACGTTTTATCTACGCAGCGGCGGCAGCATTGCTCTACTCGTAGAATACTAGGCCACCAAAGCCTTGAGACAACACTGGTATACGAGCATCTCGGCACCGAAGATCTCAAGGGCGTTCATCATCAACATTCCGTGCTGATGGTAGGAAAATAGATTTTGCGAATGAGTCAAAAGGCATCCAATTTGTAAAGAATACGCTTAGTGATTGAGGCAGTGACGTATGTACTTCATGGAGCGTTATCTAACAACCGCTCGTCCGAGGCTTTCCCCCGGGCACCACACCACC
The DNA here is from genome assembly GCA_963788095.1 of uncultured Alphaproteobacteria bacterium. Classification (GTDB taxonomy): domain Bacteria; phylum Pseudomonadota; class Alphaproteobacteria; order Rhizobiales; family Xanthobacteraceae; genus CAVTXS01. Next base: position 64,988 of record CAWBFP010000013.1, read on the forward strand.
TACCCGGCAACGCCATTTTTGCACACGGTCGGGGGATCGCCGCGATGGAGAGGCAACCCAAACACCTTGGTGCGAATCTTGACCTGTTGCAATTGAAGCTGCCCGACTGCATCGCAAGCGGCGAAAACTCGGTTGTACAGTAGCTCTGATGGAAGACCGAGAGTATTTCGTTGATGGACCAGACGACGCTGACGTGAAGCACGCTATCGAAAGGTCAGAAATGCCGCTAGAAGTTTTGGAAGTGTTCGACAAGAGTCCGCACCCAAACACGATGCAGTTCGGCGGGTCAAGATATTACTGTACGGAGAACCGGAATTCGTATCAAGACGATCCACCCGAACCCCTGTGAACCTAACTAAACAGAAGCGTGCGACAAGGGGGAACGTGCGTTCCTGCCCCTTGCGATGGCCGCTTCGTATAGCGTCTCAGCCAGCTTATGCTCACGTTGATCTCGCTATCGTAGACCTTGTGAAGCTCGTCCGTGCGGGGAGCGTAGCATAGATCTCATTGCGTCGTCCGGTTCTTGAGTGTCCAAAGCCGCCATCGTGCCGTCGAGTACAACATGCTGTCTAAAGACCCGAACAACAATCAGGGCGAGGTCGGACTTGTCGTCTCCAAGTTCGCAGCCTCAACAACGGGAAGTACTGTGATAGTCGTGGGATTGCGACCACTCCCAACACTGCAACAAAGGACAGGATGATGAATGGGAGAAATTCTACACGTTCCTCGAACGTACAGTGCAAGCCTTCGACGTTCGATTCGTCGGTGAGGAAGCTGGCGAGAAGGAAGATACGGTGCCGAAGCGGGTCGCTGGTAACCATCAGAATTGCCGTTACGAGAACATCGACCTTCGTCGAGTACTGAATACGGGGTATGCGAGGCGTTTCCGACGAGTGTCCATACGACTTGGCTGTGAAATCGGACCCATATGCCAAGGCTTGGAACCTTGTACGTGAGTACCACATGTTTTGCAGATTCAAGGACCTTTTGGACGAGTTCGTGTCCCCATCGCAGCAGTTTTCATCTGTGGTTCTTTGCACGCATCTCCATTAGGTACGCTGCTGTTACGCAGGATGCCCGACGCCTCAATTTGGGGCATTTCCTATCCACCGCCTCCCGGTACAGAGCCTTTCGATGTCACACAGTACCCCTCAATGCACGAATTACATCAGGGCACCATGCTTCGGGAGGTATCAGGCCGACTGCGACACCATTCAAGGGACGCTGGACTATTTCATCGAACGCCTCTCTGATGACGCCACCACCGAGATTAGGAAGTTGAAGGGCTGCGATGTTGTCGGAGCGCTACGTGCGCTGGTGGATCAAATCGAGATGGGCAATCCGGTTGACGATCACAGCCATAACCTGAGAATGAGCGTGGCGTTTACACAGGAGAAGGAACTGCTTGGTTGCACGGACCAGTGATGTCGCATGAATCGTGCCCGGAATGCGGCACACCAATTCCTATTTCCGAAACCGTAACTGTTTGTCCCAATTGCAACTCGCAAGTATGGGTCGAAGATGGTGACCTCGTTTGGCGGCACGCCCAATGACGACCTAGGCGTCTCCCCTGTCGATACGGGTCCACCCCGCCCCGGCTCATAGAAGGGGTGCCGACCGGATCCTCTGGAACCTTGACAGTCAAATGTCCCCATTGCGAACACGCAAATGAGTTCCCCGGCTGGTCGGAGATGTTCACATTCCTCTGCCATCAATGCGGTGATCCGGTGACCGTTGTTGAGCGGGTTCAATAGCGTTGTCGGCATCAATTTCAAAGCTCGCCACAGTGTCTATAGGTGATGCTGCACGAGATGGCTTACCACTGTGGCTTGCTTGGCATGTGAATAGCTTGCGGCTTACGTAACCATGGTAATCTTAGGGACCTCTTAACAACGTAACTGTAATGGTGGGTACGTCTTAGAGGTGAAAGGAGCTTGCAATGACCGACCCTTCTCAGATGTCGGATGTACCAAGACCTCCTGCCAGCAAACAAGGATTGCGCAAGTCCGCTACGATTCTATTCGTAGATGACGACGCTATCACGACATATGTGATGTGTAGAGTTTTGGAATCCGCTGGTCACAAAACGCTTTGTGCGAATACTCCCGCCAAGGCGATGACCCTATTTGAACAAGAGCCAATTGACGTTCTAGTAACGATGTTCGTATGTGGGAAATGGACGGCTTTGAACTCTCGGAATGGGTGTTGCATCGCAGTCCACGAGTAAAGGTGATTTACGCAAGTGGAACCGATGATCCACGATGCACCTTGAAACCATATCGCCCGAGTCGCTCGTTTCAGCGGTCGATGCGCTGTTGGGATAGTGATAGTGCTGGATACCTTATTCGGATTGGCTGGTAAGCACCAGCACCTACCCTGCCGTCCGGTGGCGGCGTTGAAGCCATCGACCTTCCTCAACAGCGTGGGCGTGTCCACAGGCTTCATTAGGGAATCGGCGTGGTGTATGGCTCCAGGAGGAAGTTGTCTTCGTGATCCCCTGAAACTATCAATACCTCAACGTCAGGAACCGTGTCGACTTCAACTCACGGGCGAGTTGATGACCGTCCATCCGGGGCATCTTCGTACCAGTACGTGAATTTGCCCGTCGTATTCAGCCGCCTTCGTCAATGCGTCCAGACCGTCTACGGCATGAATAACGCAATAGCCATGGTGCGACAGGGCGAGAACGGTCACATACCGCAAGATCGGATCGTCTTCAGCAACGAGGATGCAATATTTGTCGGTGTCCAGGATAGATCCTCCTTCATCATGGACGCACAAGATCTACGAACCTTTCTTCGGGCGGATGCCATGTAGAAGGCAGGGTGGCAATCGAGTTCCGTTTGGTGACTGATGTTGCACACATTGAGGCTGATGTCCACACTGCGGCAATTCCCCTATTACTGTAGAACTTGTTTACTGGATACGCAGACCTCACCAAAGTTTGCAGAAGTGTAGCCGGGAAGCTCTACAAAACTCGCCAGCCTGTAAGGGACGGGCGCATACCGGAATCGATACCGCACCTAGTGAAGTACCTAGTTGTTTTGATGCTGCACG
>CAWBFP010000014.1:0-58566 GCA_963788095.1 uncultured Alphaproteobacteria bacterium
GTGGTCGTGGAAGCGCTCGCGCCGGTTACGCAGGCGCCGGCGTGGGACGCATTAGAGCCGTTCCTCATCGAGCAGCGCTATCGCCATGTCTGGTTCGACACCCTCAATCGCTACTACCTTCAGCTGAAGAGGCATCCGCGCTGGCGACGCAGTTCGAGAACGCGCCGGCCGCGTTCGAGGATGCGGTGATGTTCGGCACCATTGAGCCTGCGCTCGTAGACGCGGCGCATCCCGACCATGCCCTTGCCACGCTGCTTGCCCGCACCGCCATGGCTCGCCTGCCGCTCGTCGAGCCCCGCGGCACCCTGGTCGAGATCTTGACCGCCGACTTGGCGCCCGCCGAGCTGGCGCGGCCGGCGACCGAGGCCGACGTCGCCGGCGCCTTCGCGCGGCTGTTCGGCAGGGCCCCCGGGCCGGAGGAGATTGCCGCGTTGCGGCCGGCGCCGCAGGCGACCGTTCGGGAGCTTTATGCGCGGCTGGTCGAGGGCGATGCTTTTCGCACCGCCTGCGGCCGCATTTCGGCAAGCTATGCCTGGTGAATGAACGCCGATGAGCAACGCCCCGCGTTTCGACATCGACCTGCAGGAATTCTCAGCGGATCCCTATCCGACGTTCGCGCGCATGCGTGCCGACGCCCCGATCGCCTATGTGCCGCAGCTCGACAGCACGCTGTTCACGCGCCGCGACGACATCTTCGTGTACGAGAAGATGATCGACGTGTTCTCCTCGCATCAGCCGAAGGGACTGATGAACCGGCTGATGGGCCACAACATGATGCGCAAGGACGGCGATGCGCACCTCTCGGAACGAAACCTACTGTTTCCCGCGCTTTCGCCCCGCACCGTCAAGGAGCATTGGAAAGGCCGGTTCCAGGCGCATGCCGATCGGGTGCTGGAAGAATTGAGCCCGATCGGACGCGCCGACCTGTGCCGGGATTTTGCGCTGCGGTTTTCAGCCGAGTGCCTCAAGTCGATCACCGGGCTCACCAACATGCGGTTCGAGGACATGGACGCCTGGTCGCAGGCCATGATCGACGGGATCGCCAACTACGCCGGCAAGCCCGAGGTCGAAGCGCGCTGCCATGCCGCCACCGCCGGCATCGATGCGGCGATCGACGACATGCTTCCGGTGCGCGCCGACAACCCCGATCGCAGCCTGTTGGGCGTGATGCTCGAGGCCGGCATGCCGATGGAGAGCGTTCGCGCCAACGTCGAGCTTTCGATCAGCGGCGGGCAGAATGGAGCCCCGTCATGCCATCGCGGGTGCGGTCTGGGCCTTGCTCACGCACCCCGATCAGCTCGCGCTCGTGCGCGCCGGCCGCGCGTCCTGGATCCAGGTGTTCGAGGAATATGCGAGGTGGCTATCGCCGATCGGAATGTCGCCGCGGCGGATTGCCAAATCCTGGTCGATCGGAGAGGATCGAGCTGGAACCCGAGGACCGCATCTTCTTCATGTTCGCCTCGGCCAATCGCGACGAGACCCACTTCCCGAACGCCGCCCTCTTCGACGTGACACGCGACACCTCGAAAAGCGTGGCGTTCAGGCTGGCCCGCATTTCTGCGCCGGCGCCTGGGCGGCGCGCACCATGGTGGCCGACGTCGCCCTGCCGAGCATCTTTGCGAACCTCAAGTCTTTGCGTCTGGATCCGGCCATTCCGGTTCGCATCGGCGGATGGGCGTTCCGCGGCTTGAGCAAACTTCCTGTGCAATGGCAATGACATAGTATTTCTGCTCTAGCCTGCCCCCGGTTCTGCACCCTAAAAAAGCCCCACCGCGGCGGCGGGGCTTCGGAGGCGGCTGCAGGGTGCCGCCCGATGTCCGCTTCGCTCCCAAAGCGACCGAGTTCCCGCATCGCCGCGAAATGACGCGATGGGCCAAAAGCGGCTGTGAGCAATCGCAGCAAAAGAGCAAGCTATCGATCACTCGTCGGCGCGCGCTAGCAGGCTGGGGGAAACCTCCAGGCGGAGGTTTGCGCCGTTCTCAAATTCATGATGAGTTCAAAGGAGATCGGCTGCTGGAATGGCAGGTCGCTTGGAGGTATCCCTTTGAGAATACGATCGAGCATAACCGCCGCGCCTCGAAACAGTTGGCTGATATTGCTTCCATAGCGACGGAAGCCCTACTTCGACGGAGTTCGCGATGGAAATGAACCCCGGGAGCCCCGTCGCGTCGGCCAATTCAGCGATCAGATGTCGATGTCGGATGTGTTCCAGCCCGATGCTGCATAGAAGCAGTCGGCTCCTTGGGTGGCCATCTGAGCGAAGGCTGCCTAGGTACTCCGCTCTTCTCCGTGCTCGTCGTGCAGCAGCGCGCCGATGACGGTAACGCCGCCTGTCGTCCCGCATCGCGCACCGCTTCCCCGATCCGTCCATCCCATATGAAGCCAGGGGTCACGCAGGCCAGCCGTGAGCACGTCGGCGCGATTCTCTGAACAAGGCGAAGCGCTTCGCAAGGGGCTCAGGGCCCGCGTCGACACTGAAGCCTGTATATCTGCGCCCCGGGCGCGCGAGGCTCGTCGCAAATCCGGAACCGACCGGATCACGGCACGACGGTCACGACAGGAAAACTCTCGGTTTCCTCAATAAGCGCTGTGACAGCACTCTGCTTCGGTGCAAAATTCGCGTCTGGTCTTTGGTTTTACAATCTCTTTCGCGATTTCGCGGAACCGATCCCTTCGCCTTCGAGTGGATGGCGATCGACAACAGGTTGTTGTCCTCTACGGAACGAAGCCGCCGTAGTTCATCCTGCCATTCTACCTGACGGACGGCTTGCCTCCTTTCGTCGTCCAAACCTTGTCCGATGCGGTAAGAACCGCAATAACGGCGCACGCGCTCGTTGTGCTGGGCATGCGCCCTCACCGACCACAGCGGCGCGCACAAGCCCAGGGCAAGCACATCCCGCCGCCTCATTCGATCACCTCGTCGCGCGCGCTAGCAGCGTCGGCGGCAATTCGAGCCCGAGCGCTTTGGCCGTCTTCAAGTTGATGATCAGTTCCAGTCGGGTGGGCTGTTGGACGGGAAGATTGCTCGGCTTTTCGCCCTTCAGTATGCGATCAACATATGTTGCGGCTTGCCGAACCAGGATCTGTATGTCAGGTCCGTACGACATCAGGCCGCCCTCCTCGACAAATTCACGCCACCCATACAGCACTGGCAGCCTCTGCCGCGCGGCCAACTCCATGATGCGCTTCCGGTTCAGCACCGCAAATCCGTGAGTCAATACGACCACTCCTTCGACTTGCTCAGCCGCAGCCGCAGCGAAGGCTTGCTCCAATTCATCCGAATGCCGGGCTGCTACAGGCGCTGCAGTCACGCCAAGAGCACGGGCAGTCGCCGCCGTCTCCTCGAGCTCTGGTGTTGTCGCTGGCTCTTGAGGATTGTAGAGGATGCCGATGCGGCTGCATTTGGCCAATGCGTCGCACAGCAGCTCGAGTCGCTTTCCGGCAAGGTCGGCGGACATGTACGAGAAGCCGGTCATGTTTCCGCCAGGTGCCGAGGCTTGCGACAACGCCCTGCTCTCCGGGTTGCCACTGAATGCGATGACGATCGGAATGGTCGTAGTCGCCTGTTTTGCCGCCCACACCGCAGGCCCAAGGCGATGATCACATCGACCTGAGCCGCGACCAGTTCGGCGGCCAGTCCCGGGAGCCGGTCCATCGCGCCATCCGCGTGTCGTTGGACAAGCGAATTTCTTCCCTCGATGTGCCCGAGCTCGCGCAACGCGGTGAGAAATTGAATGACACGGACGTCGTGGGCTGCCGCATAGTTCAGAACACCAACAGTCGGAATGCGTCGCTGAGCTTGAGATTGCACAACCGTGGTCGATGCAATGAGTATTAGGCAAGCAAACAAGCTGGTGGCGACCGTTCTAGGGCGCATATTGTTTCCGAACGTTTGCCACTCGGAACAGTGACATCACGATGTCAAGTCTAAGAAGGCGCCATCTCGGACTCGGTAGGCTGGCTGCTGCGCGCCGCCAGCGGCCATGAGGCCGCCGCGCCGAGCAGCGTGATGAGTCGCGCCGTTTCAATTGATGGAAATGCATTCGATGCCTCACGGGGAGGAGCGCGTCGAGGGATATCGGATTGCGCGCACCAGTCAGAGGGCAATGGAGCACTGTACGACTATCAAGGTCGCCAGAGTCTGCTCGGGGGTCAGAATCTACAAGTCACAGACTGAGCATATTCTCTTCGGGCTACCCCCATGAGCTCACGTAGGAGTCCCGATTTCGTCGCGATGGGCCATTTCCCGAGACTCATGCAGCGCAGCAAAAGAACATGCGGGGTGCAAGGAACAACGCGTCGGGTCGCTCACGCGCAGATGTTGGAAAACCAGCACGGATTTCGCCGCTGTTGCTGGCGTTGAGAACGTGAATTCGCACCCCCATGAACCGAGCAGCACATCGAAGGTTTTGTCGAAAACGGGAAACGAAGCGATGTCGAACTTTTCTTCGAAATCAACCACGGCCTGGTTAAATGTTTCGTCCTCGCCGACAATCGGGCTGAAGGTTCCGCTGATCCTGAACAGCTCCAGGCTGAGATTAACGTTGATGTTGATGTCTGTATTGTTCGTAAGGTCGATGTCGGGCGTTATGCTCAAGGTGAAGTCAATCTTCTCATCACCGTTGGTGTCCTTGCTCAGGGCGTGATCAACCGTAAAAGCCTCCCCCGAACTTGAAGGTCTGGTTCGATCCGTTCTCGTAAGTCAAGGTGCCGTTGAGCCCGACGTGCATGGAAAGGGTCTTGCAGAAGATTTAGACCGCCGGTCACGTCAGCATCGAAGGGCACGACGTTTCCCGACACCTCCGCGACCACGGGAATCCCGGCGAAGAAGGGGATCTCCACCGAAAGCGCAGCGATCGGGGGAAAGTAATTTGCCGCAAACTGGTCGACGTCCAGATTGATCTCGACGAAGTTGTCGCTGGCGTCGTGGGCGACCAGCGAATTCGCAGTCGAGGGTCCGGCATCCGGGTTGAGTTCGGGAAAGTCGAGGCCGAGCGAGAACCCAGGGAAAAGGGGAATGGTGACCTTGGCATCACCCGTGTCAAGGGTCGTTCCGAGATCGGACAGGTCGGGATTGATCCGCTCATGAACGGAAACAAACTCGAGTTCGGTTACGACGAGATCTGCGTCCAGCCTCGAAATCAGCGGTCACATCGAAAATGGGCAGGATCGAGAGAAATCCGCCTTGGTCCCGTGCCGTCAATCTTTGCACCCGAATCCGAGATGTCGAATGTGGGATTGACCAGGAACTGATCGGTCGTCTTGTTGTAGACGGTGTCGACTTGGACGTCGATCGGAATGGTGGCATCAAACTCGCCGCCGGTGATCTTCACCTCAAAATCGAAACCGCCCCGGGCATCAATCTTGGCGTCCCCGAAAAACAGAAGCGGCGTCGGGGGTATCGGGATGTCGATCTGCGGCGGATCGAACACGTCGTCGATACCAATGAATTCCTGTTCGTGGAAGCTGAATGGCTCACCGGGGCCCCAGATGTCCTGGTTGTCCGCGAAGAACGAGGCATTGAAGAAGTTCTGGTTGTAGTCGAGCTCGATCGCGATGGCCTTGCTCGCGACCTCCTGATAACCATTCGACGTTTATTCTGAGACCGCGGTAAAGTTCAGATCGAAATCGATATCCTGGTTCTGAGGCAGCATGACCTTGAACTCCTTGACAAACTCATTCGGTCGTCGCCGGGATTGAAGTCGCCCAATCGCGCAATGCTCACGCCGGCGGGCGGCCCGTCCGCCACCGCCGCGTCGATACGATCGATGAACTCCGAACTCTCGGCATCGTTTCGTTCGCGGTGACCTTCAGGGTGAACTCATCGACGCTGGCACTCGAAATGACCTCGACATCGATGGTTGGAACATCGGCGACCGCCGCCAATTCGAGAGTCACGAGGGCATGGTCCTGGCCACCATTCCCGTCGGAGACGCAATATTCGAAGCTGTCGGGACCGCGTAGTCCAGATCGGGCGTGTACAGGACGGTCTTGCCGTCCGCCCGATAGCGACGATGCCGTGCGAGGGGCCGTCGTGGAAGGCGGTGATGATGAGCCGGCCCAGTCGTCGGCATCGGTGTCGTTCTTGAGCACGTCGAGGACAATCGCCGTCGGCGTCTTTGACGGGTTGTTGAGGCCCGCCGCGCCGTCCTCGAAGATGTCGTTTTCAATTCGTCGTCTTCGATCCGGACAACCAGGGCAAGGGTAACGATCTTGTCCCCACTGCTGGTCCAGCCGGGCAACGAATTGGAGATGAGCGAAATCGTCGAGCGTGAGATCATTGGCGGCATTCGAAAGCGTGAAATGAATCGGGGATCATCCAAAAGGTCCGTGCCATTTCCCGACGTTCCAAGCTTGATGCCGAAATCGAACGGCGCCGGCCTGGCCATTCATATTGACCTCCTGGTCGGAGATCGATCGCCCGGTTCGCTTTGAAGTCCGATCCGGTGATAAACCCGTCGCCTCCGGTGAGCTGCAATCCGGAAAGCTCAACTGGTTGAAGTGGAAGAAAAGGCCACGAAGGTCGTTCGATCTCAGCGCGTCCACAATGAAGTCGATCTTGCCGTCATTTTCGGTGGCGGTGACCTGAACGCCGGTCTTCCAGGGATCGTGAAAATGATTTGGCGTGGGCAAAACAGATCACTCATCGGAACCCCCCTTGCTCCAATACACGATTTTTCCACGTAGATGGCCCCTGAACTGCGTATAGAAGTCAAATAGCTGCAGGCTATCGGCGTCTCTATCCGGACGCAGCGTGGGCTACTACCGTCCGCCGCATGAATGGTCTGTGAGCACAAAATGCCGGACCTGCGGCGCCCTCCAATGGCCTCCAGCTTGCGGGCCATTCGGCGTTCTTCGTCGCAGAATTGCTGCGCTGCGGGATTTCAATCCCACTCATGTCGCTGATGGGTCTTGGTTGTGTAAAAACGTGCTGAGCCAGTGATTCTCAGCGGTATGATTCCTGCGCGATTTTGCGGAGGGATCGGGATCAGACGCTTCATCGAGGGCGCGGACCGCGAGCAGAGCACGCTATTTCCAGAGTGCCTGGAAGACTGGATTTGCGAGGACAATCCGGTTCGTGTGATCGACGTATTTGTCGATGAACTCGATCTAGCCGATCTGAGGTTCGACGGGGTTGATCCCGAGGTTACAGGCTCGGCCCTCGTACCATCCGTCGGTGCTGGCTCAAGCTCTACATCTACGGGTATCTCAATCGGTGTTTCAGTCGAGCCGCCGTCTTGAGCGCGAGGCAGCGGCCGCAACGTTGAGGTGATGTGGCTCACCGGTCGGTTCCCCGGTAAGACGATCGGGAACCAGCCGACCGGTGAGCCACATCACCTCAACGTTGCGGCCGGCCTAGCGCGCTCAAGACGGCGGCTCGACTGAACACGATGGTACCGTAGATGTAGAGCTTGAGCAGCACCGACGGATGGCCAGCTATTCGGATCAACCCCGTCAAACCTCGGATCGGCTAGATCGAGTTCATCAACAAATACCGGATTGTCCTCGCAAATCCATCTTCCCGGCGGTCTGGAAATAGCGTGCTCTGCTCGCGGTCCGCGCCCTCGATGAAGCGTCTCATCCCGATCCCTCCGCAAAAATCGCGCAGGAACACGCTAGAAATTGGGCTCAGCACGAATTTACACAACCAAGACCCATCAGCGACATGAGTGGGATTGAAATCCCGCAGCGCAGCAATTCTGCAACTAAGAACGCCGAATGGCCCGCGACTGGAGGGCCATTGGAGGACACGGAGAGTCCGGGATTTCTGCTCACAGAACATTATGCGGCGGACGGTAGTAGCCCCGCTGCGTCCGGATGACGCCGATAGCCTGAAGCTATTTGACTTCCTTACGCAGATCAGGGGCCATCCTACGCGGAACAATCGTGTATTGGAACAAGGGGGGTTCCGATGAGTGATCTGTTTGCCCACGCCAAATCATTTTCACGAATCCTGCAAGGTCGGCGTTCAGGTCACCGCCACCAAAACGACGGGAAGATCGACTTCATTGTGGACGCGCTAGGATCGAACGACCTCCGCGGCCTTTTCTTCCCCACTTCAAGGAGTTGAAGCTCGCCGATGAGCTCACCGGAGGCGACGGGTTATCACCGGAACGCAGGTCAAAGCGAACCGGGTGATCGATCTCTCGACAGGGCGTCAATATGAGTGGCCATGCCGCGCCGTTCGATTTCGGCATCAAGTTTGGAACGCCCGGAAATGGGCAAGGACCTTTTGGATCGATCCCCCGAATTCATTTCACGGTTTCGAATGCCGCCAATGATCTCACGCTCGACGATTTCGCTCATCTCCAATTTGGCGCCCGGTGACCAGCAGCGGCGACAAGATCGTTACCTCGCCCCGGCTGCCCCGGATGCGGAGGACGACGAATTTAAAACCGACATCTTCGAGGACGGCGCGGCGGGCCTCAACAACCGTCAAAGACGCCGACGGCGATTGTCGTCGACGTGCTCAAGAACAAGCCGATGCCGACGGACTGGACCAGCTCACCATCACGGCCTTCCACGACGGCCCCTCGCACGGCAGCGTCGCCATCGGGCCGGACGGAAAAACCATCCTGTACACGCCTGATCTGGATAAGCGGTCCCGACAGCTTCGAAATTGCGTCTCCGACGGGAACCGCGGCCAGGACATGCCCTCGTGAACGCTCGAATTGGCGGCGGTCGCCGATGTTCCCACCATCGATGTCGAGGTCATTTCGAGTGCCAGCGTATTACGAGTTCACCTGAAGGCACCGCGAAGGAAAGAGATGCCGACAGTTCGGAGTTCATCGATCGTATCGACGCGGCGGTGGCGGCGGCCTGCCCGCCGGCGTGAACATTGCGCCATTGGGCGGCATCAATCCCGAGGACGAACCAAATGAAACCAGGACAAGGTAACGCTGCCTCAGAACCAGGATATCGATTTCGATCTGAACTTTACCGCGGTCTCAGAGGAAACGTCGAATGGTGAAGGAGGTCGTGAGCAAGGCCATCGCGATCGAGATCGACTACAACCAGAATTTCTTCAATGCTTCATTTTTCGCGGACAACCAGGACATCTGGGGGCCCGGTCCTCCGTTCAGTTTCCACGAGCAGGAATTCATTGGTATCGACGACCTGTTCGATCCGCCGCAAATCGACATTCCGATACCCCCGACGCCATCCTGTTTTTGGGGACACCGACGTCGATCCCCGCGGGTCCGATTTTGAGGTGTCGATCACCGGCGGAGAGTTTGATCCCACATCCCGTTCGACGTCACCGTCGACACCACCTACAAAAGAGGACCGATCAGCTCCGATCGATCGACCTTCGCCATCTCGGCTTCGGGTGCCACCATTGACGGCACGGGACCAGGCATTTCTCTCAATCCTGCCCATTTTTGACGTGAAGCTGATCTCGAGGCTGGGCTAGATCTCATCGTGACCGAGCTCGACCTGGTCTCCATCCATCAGCGGGTCAATCCCGACCTGTCCGTCTCGGCGTCACCCTCGACACCGGTGATGCCGCCAGTCACCATTCCCCTCTCCCCCGGGTTCTCGCTCGGCCTCGACCTCCCCGAACTCAACCCGGATGCCGGGCCTTCGACTGCGAATCCGCTCGTCGCCCAAACAGCAGCGACAACTTCGTCCAGATCATCTGGACGTCGACCCGTTTGCGGCAAATTACTTTCCCCCGATCGCCGCCTTTGGTACAAATCCCCTTCGTCGCCGGGATTCCCGGGGTCGCGAGGTGACTGGAAGCTTCCTGCCTTTCGATGCTGACGTGACCGGCGGTCTCAATCTTTCTGCAAGACCTTTCCATGCACGTCGGGCTCAGCGGCACCTTGACGTACGAGAACGGATCAAATCGGAATTTCAACTGCGGCGCGCTTTTCCGATTGAACACGCCCTGACCAAGGACCCCAACGGTAACGAGAAGATCGACTTCACCTTGGCATAACGCCCGACATCGACCTAACGATACGGACATCAACATCAACATCGGTCTCAGCCTGGAGCGGTTCAGGGTCACCGGGGCCTTCAGCCCGATTGTCAGCGAGGACGACCCATTTGACGAGGCCGTGGTTGATTTCGAGGAGAAGTTCGACATAGCTTCCTTTCCCGTCTTCGACAAAACCTTCGATGTCTCCCCGGTTGGGGCCATGGGGGTGCGAATTCACGTTCTCAACGCCAGCAACAGCAGGCGAAATCCGTGCGGCTTTCGCAACACTTGCAGGTGAGCGACCCGGACGCGTTGGTTGGCCCGCATGTTCTTTTGCTGCGCTGCATAAAGTGCGGAAATGAGCCATAAAAATGCGGATGTCCACTCCTACGTGAGCTCATGGGGGTAGCCAAAAGAGTGTGTTCGTCTGTGACTTGTAAGATTTTGACCCTCAAACTCTCAGCAACCTTGATAGTTGTACAGTGCTCCATTGCCCTCTGACTGGTGCGCCGCAATCCGATATCCTGCGACACGCTGCTCCCCACGTGAGCATCGGATGCAGTGATCAATTGAAACGGCGCGACTTCATCACGCTGCTCGGCGCGGCGGCCTCATGGCCGCTGGCGGCGCGCAGCAGCCGGCCCCTATCCGAGTGCGAGATGGTGCCTTCTTAGACTTGACATCGTGATGTCACTGTTCCTGAGTGCGAACGTTCGGAGACAAATCATGCGCCCTAGAACGGTCGCCGCCAGCTTGTTTGCTTGCCTAATACTCATTGCATCGACCACGGTTGTAGAATGTCAAGCTCAGCGACGCGTTCCAACTGTTGGTGTTCTCGAACTATGCGGCGGGGGAGGGCGTCCGTGTCATTCAATTTCTCACCGCGTTGCGCGAGCTCGGGAGCATCGAGGGAAGAAATTTCACGCTTGTCCAACGACACAGAATAGCGGCGATCGACCGGCTCCGGGGACTGGCCGCCGAACTGGTCGCGGCTCAGGTCGATGGATCGCCGCCTTGGGGCCTGCGGTGTGGGCGGCGAAACAGGCGACTACGACCATTCCGATCGTCATCGCATTCCGTGGCGACCCGGAGAGGCAAGGCGTTGTCGCAGGCCTCGCGCGGCCTGGCGGAAACCTGACCGGCTCTCGTACATGTCCGCCGACCTTGCCGGAAAGCGACTCCAGCTGCTGTGCAGCGCATTTGCCAAATGCAGCCGCATCGGCATTGTCTACAATCCTCAAGAGCCAGCGACAAAACCAGAACTCGAGGAGACGGCGGCGATTGCCCATGCTCTTGGCGTGACCATAGCGCCTGTAGCAGCCCAGCATTGGGATGAATTGGAGCAAGCCTTCGCTGCGGCTGCGGCTGAGCAAGTCGAAGGGGTGGTCGTATTGACTCACGGATTTGCGGTGCTGAACCGTAAGCGCATCATGGAGTTGGCCGCGCGGCAGAGGCTGCCAGTGTGTATGGGTGGCGTGAATTTTCGAGGAGGGCGGCCTGATGTCGTAGGACCTGACATACAGATCCTGGTTCGGCAAGCGCAACATATGTTGATCGCATACTGAAGGAAAAGCCGAGCAATCTTCCCGTCCAACAGCCCACCCAACTGGAGCTGATCATCAACTTGAAGACGGCCAAAGCGCTCGGGCTGGAAATCCCCGCCGACGCTGCTCGCGCGCGCCGACGAGGTGATCGAATGAGGCGGCGGATGTGCTTGCCTGGGCTTGTGCGCGCCGCTGTGGTCGGTGAGGGCGCATGCCCAGCACAACGAGCGCGTGCGCCGTATTGCGGTTCTTACCCGCATCGGACAAGGTTTGGACGACGAAGGAGGCAAGCCGTCCGTGGGTAGAATGGCGGGATGAACTACGGCGGCTTCGTTAAGTAGAGGACAACAACCTCCTTGTGGATCGCCATGTAGTCGAAGGCGGAAGGGATCGGTTCCGCGAAATCGCGAAAGAGATTGTAAAACGAAGACCAGACGCGATTTTTGCACCGAGGCAGAGTGCTGTCGCAGCGCTTATGAGGAAACCGAGAGTATTCCTGTCGTGACAGGCGTGGTGGATCCGGTCGGCTCCGGATTTGCGACGAGCCTCGCGCGCCCCGGGGCGCAATATCACAGGCTTCAGTGTCGACGCGGGCCTTGAGACCCTTGCAAAGCGCTTCGCCTTGTTGAGAGAAATCGCGCCAACGTGCTCACGGCTGCCTGCGTGACCCCTGGCTTCATCTGGGAAGGACGGATCGGGGAAGCGGTGCGCGATGCGGGACGACAGGCGGGCGTTACTGTCATCGGCGCGCTGCTGCACGACGGCACGGAGGCGGGTACTGGCGAGCCTTCGCTCAGATGGCCACCCAAGGAGCCGACTGCTTCTATGTCAGCATCGGGCTGGAACACATCCGACATCGACATCTGATGCTGAATTGGCCGACGCGACGGGGCTGCCGGGGTTGATTTCCATCGCGAATGAAGCGGGCTTATTAGCTATGGAAGCAATATCAGCCAACTGTTTCGAGGCGCGGCGGGTTATGTCGATCGTATATCTCAAGGGATACCTCCAAGCGACCTGCCATTCCAGCAGCCGACCTCCTTTGAACTCGTCATAAATTTGAGAACGGCGAAAACGCTCCGCTGGAGGTTTCCCCCAGCCTGCTAGCGCGCGCCGACGAGGTGATCGAATAGCTTGCTCTTTTGCTGCAATTGCTCACAGCCGCTTTTGGCCCATCGCGTCATTTCGCGGCGATGCGGAAACTCGGTCGCTTTGGGAGCGAAGCGGACATCGGGCGGCACCCTGCAGCCGCCTCCGAAGCCCCGCCGCCGCGGTGGGGCTTTTTTAGGGTGCAGAACCGGGGGCAGGCTAGAGCAGAAATATTATGTCATTGCCATTGCACAGGAAGTTTGCTCAAGCCGCGGAACGCCCATCCGCCGATGCGGACCGGGATGGCTGGATCGAGGCGTAAAGACTTGAGGTTCGCAAAGATGCTCGGCAGGGCGACGTCGGCAACCATGGCGCGCGCCGCCCAGGCGCCGGCACAAAAATGCGGGCCGGCGCCGAACGCCACGCTCTTCGACGTGTCGCGCGTCACGTCGAAGACGGCGGCGTTCGGGAAATGCGTCTCGTCGCGATTGGCCGAGCCGAACATGAAGAAGATGCGGTCTTCGGGTTCGAGCTCGATGTCGCCGTTCGACCAGGATTTGGCAATCCGCCGCGGCGACATTCCGATCGGCGATAGCCACCTCGAATATTCCTCGAACACCTGGATCCAGGACGCGCGGCCGGCGCGCACGAGCGCGAGCTGATCTGGGTGCGTAAGCAAGGCCCAGACCGCGCCCGCGATGGCATGACGGGGCTCATTCTGCCCGCCGCTGATCGAAAGCTTGATGTTGGCGCGAACGCTCTCCATCGGCATGCCGGCCGCGAGCATCACGCCCAAGAGGCTGCGATCGGGATTGTTGGCGCGCACCGGGAGCATGTCGTCGATCGCCGCATCGATGCCGGCGGTGGCGGCATGGCAGCGCGCTTCGACCTCGGGCTTGCCGGCGTAGTTGGCGATCCCGTCGATCATGGCCTGCGACCAGGCGTCCATGTCCTCGAACCGCATGTTGGTGAGCCCGGTGATCGACTTGAGGCACTCGGCTGAAAACCGCAGCGCAAAATCCTGGCACAGGTCGGCGCGTCCGATCGGGGTCTTGTGTCACGAGCATCGCCGATCCAAACGGTGGTGCGCAACTGTACGAGAGATGAAGGAGGGCCCTTCGAGGTCGGCAATCAGGTGTTGATCTCAAGCCACCGCAAGCTGCTGTCGTCAAAAGCGATGGTGGTGAACGTTGCGGAAAAGTCGGGACATGATTCCGGCAGGCGAGGTTGAGAGAGGCGAGCGCAAGCGAACCGCCGATGAAGTGTCGAAAGCGGATTAGGCGATGTCAAAACCGGGGGGTGACCCTTCCTCCGGGATCAGCTCGGGAGAACCCTGAAGCCTGCCTGAGCGGCATCCGGCATATAGGCGGCGCGAAGCTCAACCAGGCTCTTGTATGGAACGTGAGAACCTAGACGGCGATGGCAAGGGAAAAGGCACAAGTGGCTCAAACCGCGAGGCCGAAAGTACCGATGCGCCAGATAGGGACGGACTGCTTCGTAGTAGCGATGAAGCGGGGCAATGCCCGTGGAGCGAAGGGAGCGGGTCATCGCCATTTGGCTCGGGTCAACCGGCAACGGGAGGAACCCGGTGTTCAATGGAAGGCGGCAGCCTTCAAGCGGTGGCACGAGCCGGATAAGTCGAGAGGCTTAAGTCCGGTTCTGTGAGGGGCTCGGGGTGAAATTCCCCGGGCCTACTCGGCAATTCTTCCAGCACCCGGTCGGCATGCGCCTGGAACTGGCCTTTCCAATGCTCCTTGACGGTGCGGGGCGAAAGCGGGGAAACAGGACGTTTCGTTCCGAGAGGTGCGCATCGCCGTCCTTGCGCATCATGTTGTGGCCCATCAGCCGGTTCATCAATCCCTTCGGCTGATGCGAGGAGAACACGTCGATCATCTTCTCGTACACGAAGATGTCGTCGCGGCGCGTGAACAGCGTGCTGTCGAGCTGCGGCACATAGGCGATCGGGGCGTCGGCACGCATCGCTGCGAATGTCGGATAGGGATCCGCCCAGAATTCCTGCAGGTCGATGTCGAAACGCGGGGCGTTGCTCATCGGCGTTCATTCACCAGGCATAGCTTGCCGAAATGCGGCCGCAGGCGGTGCGAAAAGCATCGCCCTCGACCAGCCGCGCATAAAGCTCGCGAACGGTCGCCTGCGGCGCGGGCCGCAACGCGGCAATCTCCTCCGGCGCGGGGGCCCTGCCGAACAGCCGCGCGAAGGCGCCGGCGACGTCGGCCTCCGTCGCCGGCCGCGCCAGGTCGGCGGACGCCAGATCGGCGGTCAAGATCTCGACCAGGGTGCCGCGGTCGATCAGCGGCAGGCGAGCCATGGCGGTGCGGGCAAGCAGCGTGGCCAGGGCGTGGTCGGGATGCGTTGCGTCGGCGAGCGCAGGCTCGATGGTGCCGAACATCACCGCGTGCTCGAACGCGGCCGGCGCGTTCTCGAACTGCGTCGCGAGCGCGGATGCCTCTTCGGCCAGGTAGTAGCGATTGAGGCTGTCGAACCAGACATGGCGATAGCCCTGGCCGATGAGGAACGGCTCGAATGCGTCCCACGCCGGCGCCTGCGTAACCGGCGCGAGCGCTTCCACCACCACGACCTTGGGCCGGAATTGCCGCCAATCGCCGCCCAGCAGGACCTCCCGCTCGGCGCCTTCGACGTCGACCTTCAGGAAATCGATCGCGGCCGGGGCGTGCTGCTCGCACAGCGCGCGCAAGGTGGTGACGGGAAGGGTGAGCGTCTCGAAATCTTTCCCGAACTCGGTGCGGGCGGCGTGGGCGTGCGCCTCGTTCGTGGTCGAGAGGCCGTGCAAGTGCTCGACCAGATAGAAAGTCGCCTGGCCAGGGGCCTCGCCGACCAGGACCTGATAGCCGTGGTCGCGCGGCCGCACCGCCTGGCTCAGCCGCGCGAGCGCCGGATTGGGCTCGACCGTGATGCCGCGCCAGCCCTTCAGGTAGAACGCGAACGAGACATTGTCGTGGACCGGATGGCCGGCGCCGATGTCGATGTAGAAGCCGTCCGGTTGCGCCCCGAAGCAGCGCAGCAGATACAGGTCCTCGAAGCGCTGCGCATAGGAGATCGTCCGCGGCATAGCGGTGGTTCATCCCGCCCCTGAAACGGGAGGGTGGCCCCGCGGTAAGGCGGGCACTGCCTCGTGCTCCCTCCCCCCTTGTGGGGGAGGGTTGGGGAGGGGGGTGTTCGCGAACTCAGAATTGGCCATTACCCCCCTCCCTGTCCCTCCCCCGCAAGGGGGGAGGGAACGCTGGAGCGACGCCTCCGCGAGAGCGACGGCGCAGATTGCGGTACGGCGCTCAGAGGTGTGTGAATCCAGGGGGGACCGGTAAGCAAGGGTGCGCCTCGCGCAAGGTGGGGACTCATCGTTCACGCGTGCGCCTCGGCAGCCTCCTGCTGCATGTCGCCGGTCAGGCCGCCGAGCCTGGGATAGAGCCGCGTCATCTCGTTCTTGAGGAAACGCGCCGGCACGTCGTGGAACGCGCCATGGAACTTGACGTAGCGCATGAACGTGCGGCCGACGGCGTCGAACGGCTGCAGGATCGCGTCCGAGACCCCGTCGAACTCGAGCGGCTTGACGCCGAGCTTCGCGCACAGGCTGGCATTGAACGTCGGGCTCGCCTTGACCCAGCGGCCGTCGAGCAGAACTTCGGTGAAGCCATGCCAGGCGAACAGGTCGGTCCCGATCCGCTCCAACAGCCGCGGCGTGGCGAGATGGTTCTTCACGTCCGCGAAGGCGACGCGCGCCGGAATGCCGCGGGCGCGGCAAAGCGCGGCGTAGAGCGACGCCTTGCCGACGCAGTAGCCGCGCCCGGCGGCGAGCACGCTCGAGGCGCGATAGACCTCGAGATCGCTGTGATCGACGTAGTCGTAGTAGATGTCGCGCACTGCCACATAGAACGCGCCTGCCGCCTGCGCCGGGGTCGCCGCGGACGGGGCCAAGCGCGCGGCCGCCGTACGAATCGCCGGATGATCGCTGTCGACGTATTCGCCGGGCGACAGGAACACCAGGTCGGAATCGGTCGATATCGTGCGCATGACCAGCCGCTCCTTCTACTTGTCGAGCCCGTAGAGCGAATGCAGCGTGCGCACCGCGAGCTCCGTATAGGCCTCGTCGATCAGCAGCGAGAACTTGATCTCCGACGTGGTGATCGCGCGGATGTTGATGCCGCGGTCGGCAAGCGCACGGAACGCCTGCGCGGCGACGCCGGCGTGGCTGCGCATGCCGATGCCGATCACCGAGATCTTGGCGACGTCGGTCGAGCGGTCGAGGTGGTGGTAGCCGATTGCATCCTTGGCCCGCACCAGCACGTCGGCCGCGCGCTCGTAGTCGGCCGCCGGCACCGTGAAGGTGAGGTCGGTATAGCTGTCCTCGGACACGTTCTGCACGATCATGTCGACGTTGATGCTGGCCTCCGCCAGCGGGCCGAAGATCGCGGCCGCGACGCCGGGCTTGTCCTGCACGCGGCGGACGGAGATTTGCGCCTCGTCCTTCGAGAATGCGATACCGGTGACCACCTGCTGCTCCACGATCTCCTCCTCGTCGCAAATCAGCGTCCCGGAAGGAACGCCGTGCGGATCGATCGCCTCCGGGCGCTCGAAACTCGAGCGCACGAAGATGCGCACATTATGCACCATGCCGAGCTCGACCGAGCGCACCTGCAGCACCTTGGCGCCGAGGGAAGCGAGCTCGAGCATCTCCTCGAACGCGATCCGGGCGAGCCGCTTGGCCTTCGGAACGATGCGCGGATCCGTGGTGTAGACGCCGTCGACGTCGGTGTAGATATCGCAGCGCTCGGCCTGGATGGCGGCCGCAACCGCGACCGCTGACGTATCGGATCCGCCGCGCCCAAGGGTGGTGATCCGGCCGGTTTCCTTGTGCACGCCCTGGAAGCCGCAGATCACCGCCACCTGCCGGCGCTCCCTGAAGCGCTTGATCAGCTCGGCGCCGTTGATGTCGAGGACGCGCGCGGCGCCGTGCGCGTCCGAGGTCAGGATCGGCAGCTGCCAGCCCTGCCAGGAGCGGGCGTTGACGCCCATCGCCTCCAGCGTCATGGCGAGCAGGCCGGAGGTGACCTGCTCGCCCGCGGCGACGACCGCGTCGTATTCGCGGGCGTCGTGCAGCGGCGCGGCCTCGCGGCACCAGGAGACCAGCTCATTGGTCGTGCCCGCCATGGCCGAGACCACGACGGCGACGTCGTGTCCGGCATCCACCTCGCGCTTGACGTGGCGCGCGACGTTGCGGATCCGCTCGATGTCGGCGACCGAGGTGCCGCCGAATTTCATGACCAGCCGGGCCATGGGATTTCCGGCAACCGTCCTACGTTGCGGTGAGATGCGGCCCGACGCGCTCCCGGGCGGAGGCCTCGGCGCAAGGTGCGCGCCCTACATACCGGCGGCTCCCTTCCGCCGCAACCTGCGCCGCCGCGCTTGGGCGATCATAGTGGTCCTGCATTCTCAGCCGTCATCATCCGCGAAACTTGTCCCCGCGAAGGCGTCGCGAAGGCGGGGAGCGGATGATCCAGTAAACACCCTGCGCCTGACCACGATCTGCAAAGGCATCGTTTACTGGGTCCCCCGCTTCCGCGACGCGAAAGCGGGGGATGACGGCAGGTCGTTGAACAGCCGCCGCGGGCTGCCTGGCGGCTGCGCGCTTATTTCAGCCGCTCGAGCAGCGCCATGGCGGCGGCCGGCGCGCGCACTTCGATGGCTGCACGCTGAACTCGTTGACAGCATCGCAATAATCATATATTTGATCAGTTATTTGATGATATTGAGGAGCTGACTTGCCCCGAAGTCGCAAATCCGCAGCGCCGGTGGTTGGCGACACCGTAAGGATCGGGGCCGTGCCGATCCGGCTTCGTCCCTCACCACTCGCCCTGCGGTTTCAGCAGATCTGTTCGGGGGCGATGGCTCATGCGCTGGCGGGCGAGGACCTCACGCCGCTGCAGTACTCCGCCTTTCCTTACCTGCGCGAGGAGCCAGGCCTTGACCAGATCGGGCTGGCCGCAAGGCTCGGGATCGATCGCACCAATGTCGGACTGCTTGTGAGCCAGCTGGAGGCACGTGGGCTGATCGAGCGCCGCACCGACGATAGCGATCGCCGCGTGCGGCGCCTGCATCTGACCCAGCGCGGGATCGATTTGCAGGACCGGATTCGACCACTCACGCGAAGGGCACAAACGAGAATTCTCGATTGTCTGTCGTCCAAGGAGCAACAGACGTTCGTCGCATTGCTGCTCCGCGTCATTCAAGCCAACGAGGAACTTGCCCGTCCTGGCTTGGGCCGCCGCAGGCGACGCGTCGTGGCGGCGAATGAGCGAGATGCGCCTGCGTCGGCCGACGCAGAGGGTCGTGCGCCAGGAGGCCTGACGTGATCGGATCCGCAATACGGCTTTTCGCTCTCGGGTCCGCGGCACTCTTCTCATGCATCGGGACGATGGCGGCGCACGATTACCCGAAGCGAGCTGTCATCATCATTGCACCTTATGCGGCGGGCGGACCGACTGACACGCTCGCGCGCATTCTCGCTGAGGGGATGTCATTATCGCTCGGGCAAGCGGTGATCGTCGAGAACATGGCGGGTGCAGCCGGCAGCATAGGGGTTGAACGCGTCGTTCGCGCTCCCGCCGACGGCTACACTTTGAACATCGGGAACTGGGGCACGAATGTGATCAATGGCGCAGTGCGCAAGCTGAAGTACGACCTGCTCACCGACTTGGAGCCGGTGGCGCTGCTTGCGACCAATCCGCACCTGATCGTCTCGCGAAGCTCGGTCCCAGCCCACAACTTGGCGGAATTGATCACCTGGGTCAGAGCTAATCAGAACAAGGTCTCGTCGGGCCACAGCGGCGCCGGCAGCGGGAGCCACATCAGCGGCCTCTACTTCCAGCGTCGAACCGGAACGGAATTTCCCTTCGCTGCCTACCGTGGTGCGGGGCCCATCCTGCAATCGCTCATGGCCGGTCACATCGATCTGTTCTTCGATCAGGTGTCGAATTCGCTTCCCTATCTCGCAACCGGGAAGATCAGGGCGTACGCGGTAGCGGGCAACACTCGTTTGAGCGTGGCGCCTGATATCCCGACCGTCGACGAGGCCGGCTTGCCTGGCTTCTACGTGTCGATCTGGCATGCGCTTTGGGTGCCCAAGGGCACGCCGCAAGCCGTCATCGCTAGGCTCAATGAAGCCGTTGTGGCTGCATTGGCCGACCCAGTCGTGCGCAAACGGCTTGCCGATCTGGGACAGGAGATCCCACCGCGGGAGCAGCAGACACCCGAAGCTCTTCGAGCGCACCAAAAAGCTGAGATCGAAAAGTGGTGGCCGATCATCAAGGCCTATAATATTCGCGCGCATTGAAGCCTTGCCGCTTACGCAGACCAAACGTGCGATCCAGCTCGCAGTTGCCACGCGCCGATTACAGGAGGCCAGCATGCTGGCAAGATTGATGCAGATTTCGATGGTCGCAACGACCGTTGCCGTATCGCCTGCCGCAGCCACTGTCCTCCTTGAGGCGCTCGACCGCGAGGCCGAATTGATCGAGCCCCGTATGATCGATTGGCGGCGCGACATCCACCGAAATCCGGAGCTGGGAAACCGTGAGGTGAGAACGGCCGGCCTCGTCGCCGCGCACCTGCGCCGACTGGGATACGACGTGCGCGAGCGGGTAGCCACGACGGGCATCGTCGCCACGCTCAAGGGCGCCAAGCCCGGCCCGGTCGTCGCTTTGCGCGCTGACATGGACGCACTGCCAGTGAGGGAGGAGGTCGACCTGCCGTTTGCGTCGAAGGTCACGACAGTGTGGCGCGGTGCCGAGACCGGCGTCATGCACGCCTGCGGGCACGACGCGCACGTCGCCATTTTGATGGCCGCCGCGGAACTGTTCGCGAAGCTCAAGTCCGAGCTCCCCGGCACCGTAAAGCTGGTGTTCCAGCCGGCGGAGGAGGGGTTGCCGAAAGGCGAGGCTGGAGGCGCACGGCAGATGCTCAAGGAGGGCGCGTTCGATGATCCGAAGCCGGACGTGGTGCTCGGCCTGCATGTCGTCTCGAACCTGCACGCCGGCACGCTCGGCTACCGGTCAGGTCCCCGCAATGCGGGTGCCGACGTGTTTCGCATTATCGTCAAAGGCCGCCAGACCCACGGGGCCGCGCCCTGGCGCGGCGTCGACCCGATTGTGCTCGGCAGCCAAATCGTGCTGGGCCTGCAGACCATCATCAGCCGGCAAGTGGATATTACCTCGTCGCCGGCCGTGCTCACCGTCGGCATCTTCAATGGCGGAAACCGCTCCAACATCATCCCCGATCAGGTCGAGCTTGAGGGCACGCTGCGCAGCCAGGACATGGATATGCGCAATTTCGTGATGAGACGCGTGTCCGAAGTGGCGGAGGGCATCGCGAGGACGGGTGGCGGAGATGCCATCGTGGAGTGGTCGGATGCCGATCACGTCATACCACTCATCAACAACGCGGCGCTCACGAGCCAGCTCGTCGGGTCTTTGCAGCGCGTGGTCAGCCCGGGCAAGGTCGTTGAGGTGCCGCGCGGCATGGCCTACGACGACTTCTCGTTTTTTGCCCAGCACGTGCCGGGCTTCTACTTCAGCGTCGGCATCACTGCGCCGTCAACGCCGATCGCGCAGGCTGCACCCAACCACTCGCCGCGATTCCGGATCGACGAGTCGGGCCTGCTGCCGGGGTTGCGCGCGCTGATGCACGCGACGGTGGATTACATGCAGGGCAAGACGGGCGCATCTACCGCGCAAGCTCGCTAAATCGGCGCGCCGGATCCGCGCTAACCGCAACGGGCAGGGCGGTCACCTCCGCAGCCGCTCGATGAGCGCCATGGCGGCGGCCGGTGCGCGCACCTTGGCGCCCGAGATCATGTAGGCGAACACCGGGCGGGACTTGGCACCCGGTGCGGCGTCGCCGACCCGCGGCAGGTCGCCCGGCTCCTTGCCGCCGGCCCAGGCGCGCAGGCGTTTGGCCCAGGCATCGAGGTCGGCGGGCGCGTAGCCCGTTGGTTCCTTCTCGACCGTGCGTTGCAACCGCGCGTACACGAACGGCCCGGTGACGTCGGCGATCGCCGGATACTTGTCGGAATCCGCGAACACGACCGCGACCTCGAAACGGCGGGCGAGCGCGATGAAGGCCGGCGCGCGGAAACTGTCGTGGCGCACCTCGACCGCATGCATGAGCGGCCGTCCGTCCAGCGTCTTCGGCAGCAACGCCAGGAAGGTTGCGAAATCTTCCTCGTCGAATTTCTTGGTCGGCGCGAATTGCCACAGCAGCGGCCCGAGCTTGGGCCCAAGCTCGGCGATGCCGCTGCCGAGGAACCACTCGATCAACTCGCCCGCCTCCGCGAGCTTGCGGCGGTTGACCGTGTTGCGATGCCCCTTGACCGAGAACACGAAGTCGTCCGGCGTTTCCTGCGCCCAGCGCCGGAAGCTATCGCGGCTCTGGGTGCGATAGAACGTGCCGTTGATCTCGATCGTGGTCAGATTGCGGCTGGCATACTCGAGCTCGCGCGCATGCGGCAGGCCGCGCGGGTAGAACGCGCCTCGCCATTGCTCGAACGTCCATCCCCCGATGCCGACGCGGATCATATTCACCACCCGTCTCAACGGATCCCGGCGCGCATGAAGCTTTGCACGAATTGGCGCTGGAACAATAGGAAAGCAACCAGCAGCGGCGCCGAGGTCATCAGTGTGGCGGCGCAGATCACCGACCAGTCGATGCCCTGGTCGGTGGAGGAGAATACCTGCAGGCCGACGGTGAGCGGCCGCGCCTCGACCGAATTGGTCACGATCAGCGGCCACAGGAAGTTGTTCCAGTGGTAGCTCACGGAGACCAGGCCGTAAGCGATGTAGACCGGCTTGGCGAGCGGCACGTAGAGGCGCAGCAGCACCTGCAAGGGGCCTGCGCCTTCGATCCGCGCCGCCTCGTCGAGCTCCCGCGGCACGGTCTTGAACGTCTGGCGCAATAGGAAGATGCCGAACGCCGAGGCGACGTAGGGCAGGGCGATGGCGGGGATCGAATCGAGGATGCCCGAGCCGGCTCATGGTCCGGTAATTCTCGACGATCAGCACGTCCGGCATGATCATCAGCTGCAGCAGCACCAGCGCGAAGGCAAGCTCGCGCCCGGCGAACTCGAACCGCGCGAAGGCATAAGCCGCGAGCGTGCACAGCACCAGCTGGCAGGCGAGGATCAAGCGTCACCAGCAGGAAGGTGTTGAGGAAATAGCGCGCGAACGGCGCCGCATTCCAGGCCTGCACGAAATTGTCCAGCGTGAGCGGCGCCAGCAGGTTCGAAGCGGGCCGAGAACTCGGCCGGGTGGAACGCGGTCCAGAACGCATAGAGAGCGGCAACAGCCACAGGATCGCCAGCAGCCAGGCGGCGGCCGATTCGAGCACCCAGGCCGCCCCCTGCGGCGCATAGGGATCGTGCGTGGCGCGTGCGCTCATCGGTAGTGGATCCGCCGCTCGAGGAACAGGTACTGGCCGAGCGCGACCGTTGCCAGCAGCGCCAGCAGCACCACGGTCAGCGCCGCCGCGTAGCCCGTAGTCCCAGAACTTGAAGCCGGTCTCGTAGATGTGGAACAACAGCAGCGCGGTGGCGTTGTCGGGCCCGCCGCGGCGTCATGACGATGATGTGGTCGACCATGCGGAAGGCGTTGATCACCGCGTTGACCAGCACGAACAGCGTGGTCGGCATCAGCAGCGGGAAACTGCACGCGCCGGAAGAAGTCCAGCGCGAGGCGCCTTCCAGCGCCGCGGCTTCGCCGAGGCTCGGCGGAATCTGCTGCAGCGCCGCGAGGTAGAAGATCATGAAGAAGCCGGCTTCCTTCCAGATCGCCACCACGGTGACGCAGGCGAGCGCGGTCTCCGGGGTGCCGAGCCAGTTGTGGGGGCGCGCGCCGAACAGAGAGAGCACCTGCTCGAGCAGGCCATACTGCGGCGTGTAGAAGAACAGCCAGATGTTGGCGACCGCGATCATCGGCAGCACGGTCGGCGTGAAATAGGCCATGCGCACCGCCGCGCGACCGGCGATGCGGTCGTTGACCCACAGCGCCATCAACAGCGCGAGCGCGATCGAAACCGGGATGGTACCGAGCGCAAACCACAGATTGTTCGACAGCGCCTGCCAGAAGATCGGGTCGTCGAGCGATCTGGCGGTAGTTGTCGAGCCCGATGAAGTCGACCGCCGCCGCGCGCGCGGCGTCGAGCAGAAGCTGTCGATCAGGGTTGCGAGCGCCGGCCAATGGGTGAACAGCGCCAGCAGCGCCATCGCCGGCAGCAGCAGCAGCCAGCCATGACATACGCGGGCGGACGCATCGGTGCATCGGGATGGCCAGCGATAGGTGAGCCGGCGACGGTTGCTGGCCTCCGTCAACGGTAGCGGCAGGATGCGCTCGGCTTCGGCCTGCGCAGTCCTTCATCGCCTGCTCCGGCGTCTTGGTGCCGGTAAGCGCCGCCTGCAGGCCGTCGTTGAGCGCCTTGGTGACGCGCTGGTTGTCATGGGTGGAAAGCTCGGCGACCGAATACTGCAGCTGGTCGCGCGCCACCGCCGCCGCCGGGAAACCCTCGACGTACTTCTTCATCACCGGCGTTTCCCAGGCGTCGCCACGCACCGCCACATAGCCGGTGTCGATGCCCCATTGCGCCGCGCGCTCGGGCGAGGTCATCCACTGGGCGAACTTGACGGCGGCCTCCTGCTGCGCGCGCGTTGCCTTCTTGAAGATGTAGAAGTTGCCGCCGCCGGTCGGCGTGCCGCGCCGCTTGTTGGCCGGCAGCATGGCGACGCCGAACGGGAATTTGGCGTTGGTGCGCACGTTGGTGAGGTTGCCGGTCGTCGTCCACATCATCGCGCACTTGCGCTCGAAGAAGTCCTTCGGCGTCGTGCCCCACTCGATCATGCCCGGCGCCATCACCTTGTGCTTGCGGCCGAGGTCGGCCCAGCGCTGCCAGCGCCTCGATCACCGCCGGCTTGTCGTAGAAGGTGCGGTCGCCCTCCTGGTTCATCAGCACGACGTCGTTCGGCGTCGTGAGCCCCTGGAACAGCCAGTACGGGAAGCCGGAGGACGGGATCTGCATGCCCCATTGCGTGGCGTTGCCGGAGGCATCGCGCTTGGTGAGCTTCTCGGCGAAGGCGAGCTCCTCGGCCCAGGTGGCCGGCGCCTTGTCGGGGTCGAGGCCCGCTTCCTTGAACAGATCCTTGTTCCAGTAGAGCACGATGGTCGAGCGCTGGAACGGGACGCCCCCAGGTCTTGCCGCCGGTCTGGCTGTTGAGCATGAACGCCGGGAAGAAGCTCTTGATCCAGCTCTTGCTCGGCCGCGCTCTTGATGAACTCGTCGACCGGCACGATCGCTTCCTCGTCGATCAGCGAGAACATGTCGGTCGACAGCAGCACCGACGTCACCGGCGGATTGCCGGCCTTGTGTGCGGTGAGCGCCTTGACGATCGTCTCCTGATAGGTGCCGGCATAGATCGGCTTCACCGTGATGCCGGGGTTCTCCTTCTCGAAGTCGGCCGCATAGCCGTCGATAATCCGGGTGATCGGTCCGCCGACCGCCACCGGGTAGAAGAACGAGATCTCGGTTGCGGCGCGCACGATCGCCGGCGCGGCGAGCGCGCCGCCGGCGACCGCCGCCGAGCCGATGATGAATTGTCGTCTGTCCATCACTTCCTCCCTGCTGTCGCGATGTCCGTTGCCACGCGATTGCCTTCGTGATCAGCCGACGCGACGCCCCGATGACGCCTCGAACCAATGCGCGTCGCCGATGCCTCCCACGCAAGATGGATCGTCTCGCCGGGCGCGCCGGCAAACCGGCCGGCGGTGCGCACCATCACCGTCTCCTCGCCGGCCCGCGTCTCGACCTGCGTATCCGCGCCGAGATATTCGGCCGCGACGATCCGTGCCGGCAAGCCCGCCGGCGCGATGCGCACCGATTCCGGACGCACGCCAGCCGCGAGCGTGTCGAGATCGCGACCCGTGGGGGCGGTGGCGGCGAGCCCCGACCGCCCGTTGAGCAGTGCCGCCGGGATCACGTTCATCGGCGGGGCGCCGACGAAGCGGGCGGTGAACACCGTTGCGGGACGCTCGTAGAGCTCGGCCGGCGCGCCGTTCTGCTCGATCCGCCCGGCCCGCATCAGGATGACGCGGTCGGCCATGGTCATGGCCTCGACCTGGTCGTGGGTGACGTACAGCATGGTGATGCCGAGGCGGCGCTGCAGTGCGCGAATTTCGCGCCGCATCTCGCCGCGCAGCTGCGCATCGAGGTTGGAGAGCGGCTCGTCCATCAGGCAGACCGGCGTCTCGGCGACGATGGCGCGGCCGAGCGCGACCCGCTGCTGCTGGCCGCCCGACAGTTGCGACGGCTTGCGCTCGAGCAGCCGTCCGAGGCCTAGCACGGTGGCGGCGCGCTTGAGCCGGGCGTCACGCTCCGCGCGCGGAACGCGTCGTACCTTGAGGCCGAACACGATGTTCTCGCGCACCGAGAGGTGGGGAAACAACGCATACGACTGGAACACCATCGCGGTGCCGCGCCGCGACGGGGCAAGCTGCGTCACGTCGCGGCCGGCGATCTCGATCGCCCCGGAGTCCGGCCGCTCGAGGCCGGCGATCAGCCGCAGCGTGGTCGATTTGCCGCAGCCGGAGGGCCCCAGCAACACCACCAGGCTGCCGGCCTCGGCCGCGAAGCTGACCCGGTCGACCGCGAGCTCGCCACCAAAACCCTTGGTGACCTCGTTCAGCCGAATCTGCGCCACGCGCCCCGCCTCCGTTCGCGACGCGTCCGGCGCCGTGATCCCATTATGCGCGTTCGGCTAGGCGTTCCAAGGCCGCAGGCTCGCCCCGCCCTCGATGCCCGCCGCGGGTCCGGCGGCTCGCGTCGTGGGGCGAGCTTCGCGGTCGTGCCGCCTCTCAGGCTGCCGGGCGGGCGGCCGGATCACGCTTCGGCGCCGCGCCGTGGTCGCGGTGCGAGATCTCGACCACGCGCGCGCGGCGCGCCAACGTCTCCACCAGTGCATCGGCCGTCGCGCGGTTGGTGGCATCGAGGTTGGCGTCCCATTCGTCCAGCAGATAGATCGACGCGTCGGTCCAGGCGACGATCTCCTGCAGCGACTTGAGCTGCCGCTCGCCCGACGAGAACCCCTGACGCGAGCGCTTCGGCGCGGTGTCTTCTTCGTCCTGATCGTCGTCGGCATCCGACGCCGATGGCGGCGGCCGCAGTTGCGCGAAACTGAACGCCAGCCGGTCGGTGGTCGGAAAATAATAGGCGCGGTTCTTGATCTCGGCTTTCAGCGCGGCCAGCAGCGTCGACTTGCCCGAGCCATTGCCGCCGCGCACCGCGATGCGGCCGGCCGGCGCCGCCATGACGTGCCGCAGCGCCTCCTCGACCGAGCCGCACACCCGCACCTCGTCGCCCTCCTTGAGGATCAGCCGGTCGAATTTCGCGCGCGACGCAAAGGCCGGATCCTCGGGCGGGCGGAAATTGTCGACCACCCCGCCCATCCGGGTCCACAGCTGCAGCATCTCGTTCCAGCCGGAGGCGAGCCCGTGCACGTCGTGCGTCAATTCGATCTGCCGCGGCAAGGTGGCGGCGAGCGCGATCAGCACCGCGGTGTCGCCGGCGTTCTTCTGCGCCACGTAGACGATGGTGCCGAACACGATGTAAGCCCGATCATGCCGCTGATCGCGCTCAGCCCCTCGCGCGTGAGGATGGCGGTGATCTGCGCCCCCAACGCCTCGCGCAGCTGAGCTTGAACCCGCGCATCCAAAGCCGCAGGTTGTAGCGGTTGCCGGTGAACACGTTATCCCACGCGGTATAGCCGTGCGCGGTCATCCGGTTGGTCATGCGCTGGTTGCGCAGATAGGCCTCGGCGACGCGCCGGCGGAACGTCCATTGCAGCGTCAGCAGCACCGCGAACACGCTGCCGTAGGCGATCGGGATGGTGCCGTCGATCTCGCTGGCGAAGACCAAGAGGTTGAAGATCAGCGCCAGGAACATGCGCAGGTCATGCTCCAGCTCGTATACGAGCTCGAAGAAGATGTGGAAGGTCTCGCCGGTCAGGAACGGCTCCACCTGCTCGCGGCACGGCTTCTCGTTGAGCAGCTTGGTGCGCTCGCGGTTCTCGCGCGCGAACCGCTGCATGTAGAGGCCGAACGCCTTGAAGCCGCTGCGCTCGGCGTAGATCCAGCTGATCGCCCCGACGCCGTACGACGTGCATTGCACCACCAGGATCCACAACAGATCGTTGATCAGGAATCGGTTTTCGATCACGTCCCGGCTGGCCTTGATGACCAGATAGGTCACCGCCGCGGCCAATGCCGCCTCGATCACCAGCAGGATGACCATCAGGGTGAAGGGCCGGCCCAGCAGCAGCCGCCCCAGCTGCATGCGCGTGAACGACCGTCCGCCTGCGGCGGGGAGAATTCGATCAGCTCGCGCCAGGCTGGTCGATACGGTCACGACGCCGCCTCCGGACCGAGCAGGCTAGGGTACCGGCGCCCAAGGCGCAACCAACTGCCGTTTCGAGGGTTTCACCTGCGCGACCGGAGGACCTGGCAGTGGCGATGCGGCGTTGGGCGGCCCGGCTGCGGCGGTACTGGCCCGGGCTCATGCTGGGAGCGGTACTTGCGCTCTGCGTGGCATTCGGGTGGGCGCTGCTGGCGCCGACGCGGCTGAGCGTCGCCGTAACGCGGCACGATGCGGCCGAAACCGGCGTCATCGCGGCATACGCGCGGGCGCTGGCCGAGCACCACAAGGGCATCCGGCTTCGCCTGCAGACGTTCGATGACTACGCCGCCACCGCCGCCGCCCTGGAGCGCCGGGCCGTCGACCTCGCGCTGGTGCGCCCGGACGTCAGCTATCCGAGCAACGGCCTTACGGCGGCGCTCATGCGCGAGGAGACGCTGATCATGGTGGCGCCGGCTCAGCGCAAGGTCGACGGCCTCGACAAGCTGGGCGGCAGGCGGCTCGGCATGGTGACGCGCGATCAGGCCGACGCGGCGGCGCTCGAGACCATTCTCGACTACTACGGCACGGCGGCGCGCGACATCACCGTGGTGCGCATTCGGCCCGAGGAGAGCGAGGATCTGGCCAGCCGCCGCCTGGACGCGTTGGCGTTCATGGCGGCGCCGCGTACCGACGAGGCATCGCGCCTCATCGGTGCCGCTTCCGGCGCGCTCGGCGGAACGATTGCGGCGGTGCCGCTCGAGGGCCTCGAGCCGCTGACCCATCGCAACCCGGCCTTCAAGGAAGTGACGATCGCGCCCGGCGCGTTGAGCTTGCAGCCGAAACTGCCGGCGGAGGAGATCAAGACCGCGGCCATCACCTATCGGCTGGTGGCGGCCGACGCGCTCGACCGCATCACGGTGTCGAGGGTGGTGCAGCATCTGTTCGAGATGCGCCCGCTGATCGCCAAGACGCATCCGGCGATAAACCTGATGAAGGCGCCCGACAACGATGCCGCGTTGGCGGCGCCGTTGCCGAACCATCGCGGCGCGGCCGACTATTTCAATCGCGAGCAGCAGAGTTTCATGGATCGCTGGGGCGATTGGCTGTGGTTCGGCTTGTTCGGTGTCGGCGCGCTGCTTTCCGGTCTCACCGGGCTGCGGCAGGTCTTCGTCAGCCGGCGGCAGCATGCGGTCGAGGACGTGCTCGACCGCCTGCTCGAGATCCTCAGCGAGGCACGCGCGGCGACGGAAGTCGGCAGGCTCGACGCGCTGGCGGGCGAGCTCGACGAGCTCGTCATCCGCGCCGTCCGCCATGCGCGCTGGCGCACGACCAGCGCCCGCACCATGAGCGCGCTGATCATCGCGCTCGATAGCGCGCGCGCCGCCATCCTCGACCGCCGCCGCGAGCTTGTTGGCGGTCACCCCCATTTGGTCCCAGGCGAGGCGCTCGCGGCCGAAGCCTTGGTCAACGCGGACGCGGAAGGGTCGTAGAGAGCCCGCGCTTGCTCAATACACAATCAGCTGGCCGGCATGGCGCGGCGAGCCGGCCACCCGCTCGACCGTCCCCTGCTTGGCGATTTCCTTGGTCGCGAGCAGGTGTTTCAAGTGATCGCGCACGGACTTGTCTCGGGCCTGCGCCTCGAAGTCGCAGGGCCCTGGCGCGCAGTGCAAAGGCTCCTCAAGGGCGCGCGCGATCGCGTTGGCCGTTTGCGCCGGGATGGTCGTGGTGCGCTCCAGCTGTGCGACCAATCGTTCCATTTGTGCCGTCGCCAGCGTCGCGCGGCTCTCGCTCTGCATGAATATCGCTGCGAGGCACGCGCAAGCGAAGATCGCTATCAACCATCCGGCCATGACGCGATCGGATGTTGTGCCGGCGCCTCGCAACAGGATGCGTGACTGCCCCGCATCCAGGCAAAGATGCGCGATCCTGGGGTCATCGGTGGCACCGGCGCCTGCCTGATGGAGAACGCGGGCGGCACCAAGCATGCCGTCCGTTTGCACGAAGAGCTTGGCCGGCTCCTCCTGCCAAGGTCGGTTGGCGGTTGGTCTCATTGTCCCACTCCCCTGAAGGCATCGTGCCCGCGGGGATCGCGGCGCCGCCGATGATCCCCTGCAAGCCGCCGTTTCGCTCAAGCTAGCGCCTAGTCGGCGGTGCGAGTGTGAAGGGGCTCACATGCGCCCCGCAAAAATCGGCCGCGACCCGTCGTCGGGAGGAGCGTAGGCGTTGAAGCAACACGGCGAATGGCGAGTAGCGAATGGCGAATGGCTATCGGGACTTCACTATTCGCCATTCGCCATTCGCCGGAAG
Organism: uncultured Alphaproteobacteria bacterium; assembly: GCA_963788095.1. Classification (GTDB taxonomy): domain Bacteria; phylum Pseudomonadota; class Alphaproteobacteria; order Rhizobiales; family Xanthobacteraceae; genus CAVTXS01. Next base: position 30,325 of record CAWBFP010000014.1, read on the forward strand.
TGCGGCTGTCATCCCGGAGGCCGCCAACCGCGGCGGTCCAGGATCCCTGCGCCATCAAGCGAGATCGGCAAGTTTTTTCCGCCGGATCAGATCGAAATCGATCTCGGCGCCGATGCCGGCGGCCTGCGGGCAGCGCGCCATACCGTCCCGGCCGATCTCGATGTCGTTGAGCAGACCGTACTTGTGGGCGCCGTGCGGCAACAGCACCTCGAAATAGGTCGTGTTGCGGATCGCGCAGGCGAGGTGCAGCTGGGCGAGATTGTTGAACGAGTTGCCGCCGTGGTGAACCTCGTAGTTCATGTGGAAGGCCTCGGCGAGGTGCGCGGTCTTGAGCATGGTGGTGAGCCCGCCTTTGGCCGGGATATCGCCGCGCAGGTAGTCGGTGGCGCGCTCGGTGAGCCAGACCGCATAGGTGCCGATGTCGCCGGCCGGATATTCGGTCGCCATGATCGGGATCGAGAGCTGCGCGCGAAGCTTGACGTAGCCGTAGATGTCCTCCTCGTTGAGCGGATCCTCGTACCAGAGGAAGCCGAGCCGCTCGATCGCGCGGCCGACGCGCACGGCGTCGGGATAGCGGTAGCTCCAGGTCGAATCGAGCATCAGCGTGAAGTCGTCGCCGACCGCGGCGCGCACGGCCTCGCACACCCGGATGTCGTCGTCCGGCTGTTGCGGCGGGTGAATCTTGTAGGCCTTCCAGCCGTCGGCCTTGAACCGCAGGGCTTCCGCCGCATAGGCCGATGGCCCGTCGAGGATCTGGCTCGACGCATAGGCGCCGATCTCGGCGCGCCCGCCGCCGAGCAGCCGATAGAGCGGCATCCCCGCCGCCTTGGCGGCGATGTCCCACAGCGCGGTGTCGCAGGCGCCGACGGTGCGCAGGCCCATGTGGCGCTGGCGCGCGCGCATCGCGGCATGCAGCTCCTCGCGCGCGAGCGGATCCTTGCCGACCAGCACCGGCTTGAGGAACCGGATGAGCGCGCCGGCGTCGGTCTCGGCCGGATTGGTGGCCGAGCCGAGGAACGCGTGCCCGTCGATGCCGTCGTCGGTGCGGATGCGCAGCAGCGCGAGATTGCTGCGGCCCGGAGATGTTCTGCGTACCCTGGCTATATCGGGTCGGCGGGATGTCGTCCCAGGCGAACAGGGTGAGCTCGACGGCATCGATCTTCATGGCGTCCCTCGGGCTTGGGCAAAGCGCCGGGAGGTGGCGCAATCAGGCATGTGTACCCACGATGCCATCGCGGGAACGCGCGCGACGGAGCGGCCGGGCGGGACAACAGCACAAGATCCGGCGTCTGGCCGTTCCCGTATTGAGGCCGGCCGCGGGCACCGATGGTGGGTGCGCGACGTTCTCGTCAGCGCAATGGACGTGTCGGCCTTTGTCGGGCGGATCACTCCGGCAAGCCGGCTTGCCTCATGCCTGCCGCCATCCGGGCTCGGAAGCTGGACATCTCACGGAACGCAGGCAGCGCCATGTATCGCTTGATGGTGAAGTCTGGGTGAGCGCTCAACAGCTTCCGCGCCGCCCAACGGGCGGCTTCCAAGTCTCCATTCATGGCTGACCATGCGGCCACCTGGCGATAGGCCCATGTGACTTCCGGATGCATGTTGATCACCTCCACTGCAATGGCGAGACCTTCGGACACTCGACCCGCAAGCACCAGCGAGGCGGCGATGCCGATGCGCGTGTTGAAGGAAAACGGATCGAGAGGGCTGAGCGTCATCGCCCGCTCGAACCGTTCCATCGCGCGGTCGGGCTGTTCCCGGTAGATGGCGACCCAGCCCAATCGCGTCCAAGCCCAGGCATTGTTGGGATCAAGCGCGAGGGCGTGCTCGATGATGGCCGACGCCCTTTCCTGCTCGCCGCAAAGGCTCAAGGCCGCCCCCGTTGCCGTCAACGCCGTGGGATCGTCGCCGATGGAGCCCGCAGCCATCTCGATCGCTCGGCGCGCGGCGGCAATGTCTCGGTCGGCCGCAGGCGACCAGATGTAGACCAGTTTCAGAGCGTGGCACCAGGCGAGCAGGGCATGCGCCCGGCCATAGTTCGGATCGATCGCGACCGCCTGGCCAAGAATTGCGATCGCCTCGTTGATGGCGTCTGCGTTCTCTCCCCACAACTTCGGAAAGGCACGCATCACGAGGTCGTAGGCGCGCAGGCTGCTCGGCGGCTTGCGCCTTGCCGAGTCGATCTCGGCGCGCCGCACCGCAGGGTGCATGGCCCCGGCGACCTTGGTCGCGATCTGATCCTGAAATTCGAACAGGTCGGTAGCCGCTCCTTCGTAGCGCTCGGACCAGAGCTGCATGCCGGTCTCGGCATCGACCAGCTGGACGGATATGCGCAGCTTGTCACCGCCGCGGCGGACCGTGCCCTCGACCACGTACTTCACGCTCAGGGCCTTGCCGACCTCGCGGACATCGACGAAGCGACCCTTGTAGGTGAAGGCAGACTGCCGCGCGATGACGAAGAAGTCGCGGATGCGCGACAGCGCCGCGGTGATCTCCTCGACGACGCCATCGGCAAAGTACTCGTCGTCCCCGCCGCTCAGATTGTCGAACGGCATGACGACGACCGACGGCTGATCCCGGTCTCGCTGGAGCGCACTTGCCTCCGGCCCGGGCGCGCCAGCGGGCGCAATCGCGGCCGCCCGGGTCTGCGCCTCGACGGTGCCGTCCGCGCGCAAGGTCTTGATGAGCGCGACCGTTTCCCAGTCGGGGTCGGTCGCAAGCTCCTTTTGCAGGGCGCTCCGGCATTGGTCGAATTGGCGCAGCGCCGCGTTGAGGTGGCCCCGCTGTTTGTGGATGCGGATCAGCGCGCGATGCGCTTCCTCGGCCGTCGCGTCGGCGGAAAGCAGGCGCCCTGCCAGGGCCTCGGCTGCCGACGCGGTAGCCTCGACCATGCTCATGCGCTCGACGAGGTTGAGTGCCTGTTGCCGGAGCGACCTGCGGTGCGTTGCGAACCACTCGTCGAGCTCGGCCGGGAGTTCGACACCAGCCAGCAGGTCGCCCCGGTAGAGGTCCGCGGCGGCGCACCAGCCGCGCGGCGGTCCCTCGTCGATCCCGCGCAGGAACGATCGGACGTCCACGGCAAGCTCATCGCCGGCGAGGCGAACCGTTTCGAGATCGCCATCGACCGCGATGACCGGGGGATGTTGGCTGCCGGCAGCTTTGCGCAGCGTCGCCAGGGCCTGCCGCAAGCTGCTGCGGGCCTGAGGCGGCGCGCGGTCAGGCCAGAACATGGTGCAAAGCTGTGCGCGGCTGATGCCCCTGGCTCCCGCAAGAGCGATCGCGGCCAGCACGAGCTTGGTCTTGCGGGCGATCTCGCCCGAGGACGCAATGTCCAAGCCGCCCAGCAATTGTATCTGCACGCCTCGCCCCCGCTGAAGGCCCGAGAAGAATTAACACGGCCTCGGCCGGAATTTGCGCAGATTTAACGGGCCCGCCCCGCCCCAAAACGGGAAATTCACGGGCGCCCGAACGCTGAGCAAGCGGGCGGATGGGATGGCTTGTGCGGCTGCCGCTTCGGCACCACCGGATGGGAGGCGACAATGTCCCACGCAATTCTCAGTTCACCCGCGCACCACTCAACGGGGATCGGCGCCGGCCGATTGCCGTTCAGGGCGGCAATTGTGGAGGCCGTCGGCCAGGCTTTGGCCGCCATGCGCGCCCGTCGCGTAGTGGCGGAACTGTCTGACGCCCAGCTCAAGGATGCGGGAATTGACCGTGCGCAACTCTTCGGGAACAGGCCCACCATCGAGGTCCCGGCACGCCTCATGGCTTCCCTGATGCTGATGCGCTAAATCGTCCGGCCGGGGTTGCAAGCCGTCGCTGCGGGCACGTGGATCCGGGCGACCTGGTGAAGCAGGCCCACGACGCGGGCGCGCTGACGATGCTGCAGGTCACGACCGTGGCCCAAGCGGTCCAGGCGGCCGAGCGAGGCATCGACGTGATCATCGCGCAGGGCGGCGAATCCGGCGGCTACTGCGGCGAGGTCAGCACGATGACCCTGGTGCCGCAGGTCGTCGATGCGGTGTCACCGATTCCGGTCGTGGCGGCAGGCGGCATTTTCGACGGACGCGGCATCGCGGCCGCGCTCATGCTAGGGGCGGCCGGGGTCAATATGGGGACGCGGTTCATCGCCTGCATGGAGGCGCCGGCCCCGGCGGAATGGAAGCGCGCGATAACGCAGGCAAAATCTGAGGACGCGCGATCAAGGTCGACGTCATCAACGACATCAGTCCGCTGCCGGGGACGGTCGGTTTCGGCACCGTTCCGCGCTCCTTGCGCACGGCCTTCTTGGATGAGTGGAGCGGCAAGCGCGAGGAGGCGCGTCGCGAGCGCGATCGTCTGCGCAATCAGATCGTTGTGACGACCCAGGCGGGCCGCGCGCATGAATGTGTGCTGTGGGCAGGTCAGACCGCCGGAGGCATAGGCGAAGTTCTCTCGGCGCGCGAGATCATGCGCCGCCTCATCACCGAGGCCGAAACGGCGCTGTCGAGGGCACCGGGACTGAAGACCCCGCTGCCGAGCGGAAGGGCGGCTTGAGGCGCGACTGGGAGCTCGCGCGGCTCCTCCCACAGCGCGCCATCTCGCGCTTCCCTGTTTGGGCGAGAGGCTCCGCGGGTCTCACACCGGTCTGCGGACGCGCCACCGAACCTCAGCCACGTCATCATATCTGCGGCGGAAACGCGAATAGCTAGGGCAGCAAGTAGCGGTTGTGCGATTGTAGGTTGCTATTGGCACATTCATCTGTGCAGACTATTCCGTCGCCAGCAATTCCTTGCTGTAATAGACAGGGTTGAAAGCTAAAACTTGCCTGATCAGAGGCTTTTGAGGGGAGGTAAAGGCGCTGCAACTCAATTCTAAGGTGATCGCCGAATCAACGGCGACATGAAACTGTCGGTGGTCCATCACTTCGCTATTGGTCGCGCCGTCACGGGCAGCGAACCGCGAGCAAGGGGAAGTGCCGCGAGGCGCATCAGTTGTTTGCGCCCGACCGTCACGAGTTTTCCCGAGCCTCGACATCAAGAGACGAAGCGAAGCAGAGCCGGTGCTGGAGAACTGCAGACGAGCCGATCAGGCGATGGCTGAGGGCTGCAGCCGCGCCAACGATGTGAAATTTGACTCGCATACGTGAAGGGGGGTGCAGCCATGCGGTGCATGAGCTGCGGGGTGGAAAATTCCAGGGGTATGAAGTTCTGCACCCAGTGCGGTGCGTCACTCGTGCAGCGCTGCCCGAGCTGCTCGGCTGAAAACCCGCTCGACGCCAGGTTCTGCGGGCAATGCGCAACCGCTTTCGCTGCCGCCACGGCGCCCGATCCCGTTCAGCCGCCGGAGCCGAAACCGTCAGCAGCGGCCCCGACGCCCGCGATCGCGCCGGCCGCAGCGCGCGCGTCGGAGGGCGAGCGGCGCCAGCTCACCATCATGTTCTGCGATCTCGTGGACTCGACCACGCTTTCGGGCCGGCTCGATCCGGAGGAGCTGCGGCGGGTGTTGCGGGATTATCAGGCGATGTGCGCGAGCGTCATCAGGCGCTACGACGGCACCATCGCGCAGTATCTCGGCGACGGGCTGCTCGTCTACTTCGGCTATCCGCACGCGCACGAAGACGACGCCCAGCGCGCCGTGCATGCCGGCCTGGGAATTGTCGAAGGCCTGGAGGGGTTGAATGCAACGCTCCAGGAGCAGCTGGGTGTGCGGCTGTCGCTGCGGGTGACGGTCCACACCGGGCTGGTCGTGGTCGGCGAGCTTGGCGACGAAGGCAAGCGCGAGGACCTGGCATTGGGGGAAACGCCGAACCTCGCGGCGCGCATGCAGGCGCTGGCGCAAGCGGACACCGTGACGATCACCGGACCGACGTTCCGGCTGATCGAAGGGCTGTTCGAATGCAAGGACCTCGGCTCCCATGAGCTGAAGGGCATCTCGCAACCGCTGCAACTCTATCAGGTGCTCCACCACAGCACCGCGCGCAGCCGGCTGGAGGCGAGCGGCGGGGCGCGGCTCACGCCGCTCGTCGGGCGCGAGCAGGAGATCAGGCTGCTGCTCGATCGCTGGGAGGAGGTCACCGAAGGCGTCGGCCAGGTGGTGGTGCTCAGCGGCGAGGCGGGCGTCGGCAAGTCGCGCCTTCTGCAGGTGCTCAAGGAACATGTCAGCGGCAATCCGCGGGCGTGGCTCACCTCGTTCCGATGCTCGCCCTACCACGAGAACAGCGCGTTCTATCCGATCATCGATACGCTCGAGCGCATCGTGCTGGAGTTCGGCCGCGACGACACGGTCGAGGACCGGCTGGCGAAGATCGAGGGATTCCTCGTTCAGTATGGGATGTCCTTGCCGGAGACGGTGCCGCTGCTCGCCGCCCTGCTTTCGGTTCCGCTGCCCGAGCGCTATCCGCCGCTCAACCTCAGCCCGGAAAAACAGAAGCAGAAAGTCCTCTCGGTGCTGTTGACCATGCTGCTCAAGCGGGCGGCCAGGCAGCCGCTGCTGTGCATCGTCGAAGACCTGCACTGGATCGACCCGTCGACGCTCGAGTTCCTCAACCTGATCGTCGACCAGGGGCCGATGACCAGCATCCTCGCGGTGTTCACCTGCCGCCCGGATTTTGCTTTGCCGTGGACCGGCCGCTCGCACCTGACGCAGGTGACTCTCAACCGCCTGACGCGGCGACAGGTCGCCGAAATGGTCTCGCGGGTCGCGCAGGGAAAGGCGTTGCCGGCAGAGTTGATCCAACAGATCGCGATCAAGACCGACGGCGTGCCGCTGTTCGTCGAAGAGCTGACCAAAATGGTGCTCGAGTCCGGGCTGCTCAAGGAGCGCGACGGGCACTATGAGCTGAGCGAGCCGTTGCCGGCGCTGGCGATCCCGACGACGCTGCACGGCTCGTTGATGGCGCGCCTCGACCTTCTCTCCACCGTCAAGGAGGTGGCGCAGCTGGCGGCCACGCTCGGGCGGGAATTTACCTTCGAGCTGCTGAAGGCCGTATCGCCGCTGGAAGAGGACGTCCTGGAGCGCGAGCTGTCACAGCTGATGGAAGCGGGGCTCCTCTATCGGCAGGGCGTGCTGCAGCAGGCGACCTTCATTTTCAAGCACGCGCTGATTCAGGAAGCGGCGTATCAGTCGTTGCTGAAAACCAAGCGACAGCAGTACCATCAGCACATCGCCGACGTGCTTGAGGGCCACTTCGCCGGATCGGCCGACATCAAGCCCGAGTTGGTGGCGCATCACCTGACCGAGGCGGGGCTCTAGGAGCGCGCCGTCGTCTGGTGGCAGAAGGCGGGCGAGTGGGCGCTGCAGCGTTCGGCCAACCTCGAAGCCGTGAGCCATCTGACCACCGGCCGGAAATTGCTCGACAGCCTTCCGCGCACGCCCGAGCGCACGCCGCAGGAGCTCACTCTGTTGCTCGCGCTCGGCGCGGCGCTCACCGTCACCAAGGGCTGGGCGACGCCTGAGGCGGAGGACGTCTACACGCGCGCGCGGGTTCTCTGTCAGCAGGAGGCGGACACCGCGCTGCTGTTCCCGGTGCTGCTGGCGTTGCACAGGTTCTATGCGCTGCGCGGCGAGCTGCCGTTGGCGCATCAGGTCGGGGAGCAGTTGCTGCGGCTTGCAAAACGCGCGGACGATCCGACACTGCTGCTGCCCGCCCATGTGGCGCACGGATACAACTGCTTCTTCCGCGGCGATCTGACGCTTGCCCGCGAGCACCTCGAACAGGGGATGTCCTTCTACGATTCAAAACAGCACGGCTTCTGGATCTCACGGTGGGGAGAAGACCCGGGAATCGTGGGCTTAGGTTTCGGGGCGCTGTCGCTGTGGTCGCTGGGTTTTCCGGACAAGGCGCTGGCGCGCAGCGGCGAAGAGCTCGCGCTCGCCTCCAAGACCACCCATGCGTTCAGCCTCGCGTTCTCCCTATGGGTTGCCGCCCGGCTGCATCAGGTTCGCGGCGAGGTGACGACGGTCGAGGAGCGCGTGAAGACCATGATGGAGCTCTCGACCGAGCAGGGCTTCCTGGCGTGGATCGGGCACGGCATGATTCTGCGCGGCTGGGCGCTGTGCATGAGGGGGCGCGGCGAGGAGGGGATCGAACAGATCCGGCAAGGGCTCGCCGCCGAGCGCGGCGCCGGCGCGGATTTGCATCGCACCCACTACCTCGCGCTGCTTGCCGAAGCCTACGGCGCGACAGGCAAGCATGAAGAAGGCCTGGCGACGATCGACGAGGGCCTGGCGATGGTCGAGAAAACGACGGAAGGCTACAGCGAGCCCGAGCTCCATCGCCTCCAGGGCGTCCTGCTGCTGCAGAAAAACGGTCGCGACGGGTCGCAGGCCGAGGCGTGCTTCCGCCGCGCGATCGATGGCGCGCGCGGACGTGGCGCGAAGTCGTTGGAGCTGCGCGCCGCGATGAGCCTCGCGGGCCTGTGGCAGAGCCAAGGCAAAGGGGGCGAGGCGCGGCGCATGCTCGGCGAGACTTACGGCTGGTTCACCGAGGGGTTCGACACCGCCGACCTGCAGCAGGCGAAGGCGATGCTCGAACGGCTGACCTAGCTCGCCATGACGCGAAAGCGCAACTCGGCGGGTACGGGACACGGGAATTGCAATTCCAGAGGATCAGCGCCCAGCGGCGCGGCGCGCGCCGGACGTGTGCGCCGCGGCAGCGCGTTCAATTGACCTCCTTCAACCAATGCAATGCGCCACTGAAAACGGAGAAACAGCATGACCGACGGATCGAATGCCTCTCCAATGGCCGGTCCTTTTCCATCCTTCCAGCCGGTGAGCGGGCCCTCCGCCAGCGATGCCTGCCGCGTGGGCGTGTACCGCACTGCTGCACCCTTTCAGTCCGCCGCTGTCCAACGATCCGACGCCGAACAATCCGTTCTTTCAGCTTTGCGTCGCCAACTTCGCTTACGCCCGCGGGAAATTCCTTTCGGCACAGATAGCTGGTTGCTCCTACGGCTCCTGGTGGTACATGATCACGACCGCTGGCACCCAGCTCTCAACCGACAAGGGCGTTACGTGGAAAACGGTCAACATGGGCTGGTCGCTGCCCTCCGACTGGTTCGGAGCTCGGCTGCCCGACGCGGCTTGCGCGGGCAGATCGCCGCTGAACTGGATGCCGCTGCCGGACGTGGACTGGTGGAAGGTGCCGGTGAAGCTTTCCAACCCCAACCTGCCTCCGGCGGCAACGTGGATGTGGTTCAACTCCGCTTCCCGGGAGCCGGTGCGCATGATGTTCGGCAACGGGCCTTCGACGCCGACCATGGGGGATCCGACGCAGCTTGCGATCTTCCAGATGTATTCCTTCACCTATGTGCCGGCCTTCAAGGTGCTCCAATCGGCATCGCCGCCCAGCACGTGGACCAATCCGACGTTTCCGGGTTTCGCCGTCGGGAATCCGAACGGGTTCAAAAACTTTGTCTGGAATTCGAGGTTGGGGATGACGGCTTTCATGACCCCGGTGAACGAGAACTTCAATCCGCTTCCCACCGAGGTTCTCTACGAATGGAAGCCTGACAATGAGTATCACGTGGCCCCGGACCGCGCCCAGCGAACAACGATGGAATTCAAGTACAACCCCGGAGATCTGGACAAGCAGGTGGCACTGCTGTTCGGCAAGGCCCCGAACGGTACGGTACCGCCGCCCGGCAGCGACATCGGGTATCTGATTTCGGCTTACAGCAACAGGACCACTTGCATTGGTGGCAGCCAGTTCCCGTTTCCGCAGGAACCGCCGAACTGGGTTTCCATTCCGGCGGTCCAGGGCACCATCCAGGCCACCATCACCAACAATCCGGTGCTGTGTCCGGACAAGACGGTGACGGTCTACTCGGTGCTGTTTCCGCCTCAGCCACCGAATTATCCGGAAGCGACTTACCTGTGGGCCTGGTACGCTCCGTTCCCGGGCAGCGACGGGACGCGCAGCCGCCCGATCACGTTCATGCAGTCGCAATCGGGCGTGAACGTGGGGACGAGCCTCGCGCTCGCCGACTACTACGCCTATGTCGAACCCCGTATTCCGATCGACCCGTCGTACTTCAACGTTCCGGCTGCCTGCGCCGGCGTGAACGCCGAGGTAGGTGAGAAGGCATAGGCTCTGCTTTGATCGCGCCGACTCGTCGGCGCCACGAATCCGAACGTGGCTTGCGCGCGCACTCGCGCGCTTGAGGTCTCGTGGACGAATGATCTGAACTCACTTCACTATCAGCACCAAGGGGGATCCTGATGACCACGCAATTGCCGCTAACGGACGAACAGATCGCCGAAAGGGTGCGCCCGCACGATGCCGGGCCGCCGCCGCAACTGCCGGAGAGCTAGACCGCCTCTGGCCTGCTGTCCCCGTTCGGCGACGCCAATCCGCCGATGGGGAAGAAGTGCGACCAGCTGGTGGTCGCAAGCATCGCGTACGATGCGACGGGGTCGGCGCCGGCCATGCGTGTCAGCCTCTACCTGCTCGAGGACGAGGTGTAAGAAGACCGTCGGCATACGACATAGTTCGGGCCGGCCGCGGCGGCGGCCGGTCCGCGTCTCGCCATGGCTGCAGGTCCGACCGAGTGGGCGGAGGTTTGCCGGATGCATGAGAGCGAGCGCCTGGCGGCATTGAAGCGCGTGCGGATCCTCGCCGAGCTGCCGGACATGCGGCTGGAGCAGCTCGCCGGCACCTGCAAGTGGCAGAGCTACGACGCCGGCGAGCAGATTCTCAGCTATGACGATCCCTCGACCGACGTTCTCTTCCTCGCCGCCGGCAAGGTGCGCGTGATCATCTATTCGGCCAGCGGCAAGGCCGTGGTTTTCACCGACCTGCGGCCGGGGGCCATGTTCGGAGAAATCGCCGCCATCGACCGGCTGGCGCGTTCGGCTGGCGTCGAGGCGATCGAGCCGTCTACGATCGCCTCGCTCGCGGCGAGCGAGTTCGAAAGCCTGCTGTTACGGGAGCCGGCGGTGACGGTCGCCACGCTCCGGCATGTCACCGCGGAGGTGCGCCGCCTCTCCGAGCGGGTGGTCGAGTTCAGCACGCTCGCGGTTCAGAATCGGATCCATGCGGAGCTGCTGCGGTTGGCGGCCGGGGGGGTGAGCCAGCCGCAGGGCCAAGTGTTGTTGTCGCCGGCGCCTTCGCTTGCCGACATTGCCGACCGCATCAGCACGCATCGGGAGGCCGTCTCTCGCGAACTGAGCCGGCTCGGCTCCACGGGTTTACTACGCCGCGAAGGTGGCGACCTCAGGATCACCGATATCGCCCGGCTCGAAAGGCTCGTCCGCGAAGCCAGGGCCGACTAGCGCAATTGTCGCTTGTGCTGAATCACCTCTCCCAGAGGGCTAAGGCCTGCACACATCTCCGCTCGTGATTGTCGGGTGGGAACAGCGGCACGTAAGGCGGGCACGGCGTCGTGCTCCCTCCCCCCTTGTGGCAGGGCTATCGCATTTGACGATTGAGCGCGCTCACCTCCCCCTGAAAGGGGGAGGTCGGTCCGCGCAGCGGACCGGGAGGGGGTCGCAAGCGGCTCGCGATCCCTCCCCGGATCGGCTTCGCCGATCCGACCCTCCCTTTTCAAGGGAGGGTGGAGGCCCACATGCAATCACCCTGCCCCCTTGTGGGGGAGGGTTGGGAAGGGGGGTATTCGCGAAATCAGAATCGGCGCTTACCCCCTCCCTGTCCCTCCGGCCCCGCAAGGGGGGAGGGAACGCTGGAGCGACGGGGGGCGAGAATCAAGAGAATCTCAAGCTGGCGGTAAGGCGGCCTCAAAGCGCGCCCGCCGCCGATCCGGCAATCTCCGATCACCTGGAAGCGACGCTTGCAGCTCCCGGGACGTGTGACGGGGCTCACATGGCTTTGCATCGGCCCCGCGTACGGTGACCTCGAGCTCGCTCGCAGGGGTCAGGTCTCGCAGCCGGGGGTCTTCGATGCATCGCCATTCCAGCCCGGCACCCAAGGGCGCCGCTCGTCCCCGCCGATCGTCGATTCGTTTCATTCTGCTCGCGATCATGGCGCTTGCGACCGTCGCGCTCGCGCTGTCGCATTCGGCGCCGTTCTCCGGTCAGCGCACTGGCGCAGTCTTCGCGGCGGCAACGGTCCCTTCCGCCTCGCACGCCGGCGGCGGCGCGGTCGAGATGCCTGGGCATGAAGCCGTTCCGCTGTTCTTCGGCTTCCTCGAATTCGATTGGGAGCCCGGGCGTATTCCGGGATTCGGCCCGATGGAGCAGGCGCCGCGCTAGGCGGCGCGAGGGCACCTCGCGGAGAAAGCCATGCGTGCGACTGACATCGGGATCGCGACGCCCTCGATCGCTCGTTCCGGCATCGCGGCGGCTGCAGGCCAGCCTCGCCACGGATGCCGGCCCCCATCGGGACTACCGATGGGGTCCAGGCTTTTTTTCACAACCGTTGGGAAAAGCCAACGACCCCCGCCTGACCCGGGCGCATGGTTCGGTCCTCAACGATGGGGGAAAGCCATGCGCACCAAGAAGAAAATCCTCGTGGCCGGCATTCTGGCAGCTGCCAGCTGCGGTCTTCTGATCGCCAGCTTTTCGGCAGCTTCGGTCCCGGTCCCGCGAGCCGGTGTCCCGGTCGCCGGGGCGACCGTCAGTCCTTCCGCCAAGATGATGCAGGCCGCGCGGGACCTGCCGGTCCAGCAATACGACAGCTATTGACCGCTTCTTCGTCCAGCAGGCCGCTCAGGCCTGCAGCCGGCGAGCGTTTCGATGATGTCGGTCAGCCGGGGAACTCAACTGGGGAGAACCATGCGCACGCAGCAAACGACGGGTGCCGTTTCGGTCGCCACGGAATGCGGCCCGGCCGATACTTTCGTCGCCATCATTCAAGCCAACGAAAAGCTGGCCGACGGTATGGCTCCGGACCGCTCACGTAGCGGCGCCACCGACCATAGGGCCAAATATCTCTGGCTCGAGGCAGGACAGTCATGGCCCTTCGTGCGAGGAACGGAGACGGTTTCCAATCGCGCTTTGTGGGGCTCGCTGGTCGTAGTGGCCGCCTGTGTCGGCTGGGCCGTGATCCTGATGGCATCCGGCGGCATGCGGCCGATGGAAGCGACCGCGCAGATGGAACTGCTTGCCCGCAAGCTGGAACGTTCGCCAGCGATCCCGCCCGAAACCGCAAGCGGGCTCACGCGATTGATCGGGCAGCCCGGCTACGATTGCCGCCAGGCCGCGTGCAGCTCGGAATTGGCAGCTCGGAACGAGGCGGCTCGCAGCCGCTTGCACCAGCTCTTGGCGAGCAAGGGGCCCGCGAACGCGCACGACCTGAGTGCCAACCAAAGGCCGCGTGGATCAGCCGACAATACGCAGTGATGCATCGACGCGGAGCATCCTTCGATGTCGACCTCGGCGGTTTTTCGACATGCGGTAGGGAGCTGGCAGGTCTCGCGCGCTGCGGATCGGCGGCCGGTGCGGTTGTGGGCCATCGGACTGATTCTGCTCGTCACCGCGTCGGCGATCGCGCCGCTGCGCGCGCAAGAGAGCGTCGCGCAGGGCCCGAACGACATCCAGGAGAGCGCAAGTCAGCTGCTGGATGGGTTCGTAAGGTACACACTACGTGAATACGCACGCGCCAGAGAGATCCTGGAGCCGCTCGCACACCAGGGGAACGCCGACGCTCAGCAACTCGTCGGATCCATGTTCGCGAATGGCGAAGGCGTTCCGCAGGACAAGGCTCGCGCCGCGCACTGGTTCTCCCGCGCGGCCGAGCAGGGAAAGGTCGATGCGAAGTTCGCCTTGGGCATCATGCATCGCGACGGCGCCGGGGTGCCGAAGGATCGCACGCTTGCCTTGACCTGGCTTCGGCGCGCCGCCGAGCAGCAGCATTGTGATGCCGCCAATTCGCTCGGCGAGCTGTACATGGAATCGGGCAGCACGGCCGATCAGCAGGAAGCTGCCGCATGGTTCGAGCGTGCAGCTCTCATGGGCAACGGAACGGCGCAATTCAACCTCGGTGTTCTGTTCGCGCTCGGCAAAGGGGTCCGGCAGAACCAGCTCCAGGCCTACAAGTGGTTCGCACTGTCGGCACGATCCTCATTGGATGCGCAACGCGATATCGCCGTGCGCGAGCTCCTGGCGATGCGAGAGCGCATGATGCCGTCGCAAGTCGAGGCGGCAGATCTGTTGATGCGCGATTGGGTCTCGCGCTCGCAATGGGCGCGATGGGGTCGATGGGCCAACTAGGATCTCGGTCGGAGGCGGGCAAAGCTGCGCTGGCGGGGCAGGGGCAACTGCGGTTAGGCTTGGAGAGTCCCCGAACTGACGCCAGGTGAGCATGCCGAAAATCCAGCGCATCATCGTTCCGGATATCCGACCGCCGGTCAGCCACTATTGCCACGTCACCCGCGCCGGCCCCCACGTCTGGGTCGCCGGCGTCGTCGGCCAGGCGCGGGACGGCAGCATCCCGTCCGACGTCGTCGCCCAGTTCGACCTCGCCATCGCCGTGATGGACAAGTGCCTGAAGGCGGCCGGCGCCGGGCCCGAGCATGTCGTCAAGGTGCAGGTGTTCATGACCGACATTACCGAGCGGCCGAAGATCAACCCGCGCCGCATCGCGTATTTCGGCGACAATCTCCCGGTCTCCACGCTGGTCGAGGTCAAGGGGCTGGTCGATCCGCGCATGAAGGTCGAGATCGAGTGCCAGGCCTACGTGGAGTAGGGACTGCGCCCCAGTGGGCCGGATGGTGCGCGGTCGTTGCGGCGACGCGCCGCCTGAATTGGCAGGGGTGAGCTTGCCGGTTTGACCGACAATGGCTTTCGGGCAATCCGAAAAAATTGCTATCTTCAACCTTGTCGCGGTTTATCTGTGCGATCCCGGTTAAGGGGGCAATGACCGTGAATGACCCCTTTCCGATATTGCCGCCGGCGACCAACCGCTTCAGCGAGATTTGTCCGTATTCAATGGGAGATCGACATGACCACGATCTTGACGTTTACGGTTCGTAACTTCGCACTTCTCGGCTTCTTGCTTCTCGCAGTCCCCTCCCATGCGTCCAGCATCGTCGATGCGGGCTTCGTGGCCGACGCTGTCAAGCGAGGCGCGATCGTCTGGGATGTGCGCGATGCCGCCGCCTACCGGCGCGGGCATATTCCTGGCGCAGTCAATATCGACAGCCCGACCAGGGTTCTGCGCAACCCGAACACCGAGGAGTTCATCGGGCTTTCGCAAATCGAAAAGATCCTCGGTGATGCCGGCATCGATCCGGCGCGCGAGGTCGTGGTCTATTCGACGCGGGGCAGCGCCGCCGCCTATTTCACGCATTTCGCCATCCGGTATTTCGGAGGAACAAAGGCATACGTGTTCCACGACGGGATCGACGGCTGGCGTGACGCCGGCCACCCGACAGCCACCGCCGAAACCCGCCTTCCGCCGCTCGCGGTGAAGATCACGCCCAACACGGCGCTGACGGTGTCGACGCAGGACATGCTCGCGCGGATGAAGGACGAAAACGTTCAGATCATCGACGCGCGCACGCGCGGGGAGTTTTCCGGAAACGACATCCGCGCCATCCGCGGCGGTCATATCCCCGGCGCCATTAACATTCCATACGAGGAGAACTGGGTCGATCCCGAGACCGCGACGAAGCTCAGCCGCCGTGAGGCCTCCAACAACGCCGGCATGTCGCTGAAATCGACAGCCGACCTGCGCAGCCTGTATGCAAAACTGAATCCCAACAGGGAAACTATCGTTTATTGCCAAAGCGGAACCCGCGCCTCGGAGACGGCTGCCGTGCTCAGCGAACTCGGTTTCCGCAACGTGAAGATCTATAAGTCCTCGTGGCTCGGCTATGCGGCAAGGCTGGATGCTCCGGCGGAAAACGAGGCCTTTCTCAATGTCGGCGCCTTGAATGCACGGCTCGCCGCCATGCAGGCGCGAATCGAAGCGCTCGAAAAGGAACTCGCGGAAGCCCGCCGGCAATCTTCGAAATGAAATGGCGCGGATTGTGCCAATTAGGTCATTGCCATCGCCGAGGAAGAGTTGTCCAGCCAGGGTGCCGCGGCCTGCCTACCCCGAGGACGTTCCTACTGCTGTCGTCCCGGCCGAGCGCCGAAAGGCGCGAGAGCCGGATCCATGTATCCCTGCCTCGCATGCGGAGGTTCATGGATCCCGGCTCCGCGCTCGCTCCGCTCGCTTGGCCGGGGTGACACTACATGGACGGGCGTGAGGCCATGCGGCCACGCTCCTAGACTAGGAAGAAACAGGCGGATGGGTTTCGGCCCCCCACACCGTCATCCTGAGGTGCCCGAGCGAAGCGAGGGCCTCGAAGGATGCTGCTCTGCCGTGCAGCTGCCATGTCGTGCGTCCTTCGAGGCTCGCCCGACTTCGTCGGGCGAGCGCCTCAGGATGACGAGTCAGAATAAGCGTTGCTCCCACAACATCGTCATCCTGATCAGGATGAGGGGTTGCAAGTTTCATCCAGGTGGATCGGCCGTCAGGCCGGTGCGCAACTCGCAAGAAAGGTCGGCGCTGAACAGCGCCTAAGGCTTTCATCCAGGTGGATCGGAAGCAAGGCCGGTGCGCAACTCGCTATGACGGAACCTAGTCTGGGCAGGCGCTTCGCGCCGTGCGAGGACAGCCAGGGTGCCGCCTTTGCCAAGAACGGACTCGTCTGCACCGTCGCAGTAATACCGAACTCCGGCTGATGGATTCGCTGGCTATTCGGGATTCTGCCGTGGGAATCGAGGTGGTTCGGTTGCTTGGTCATGATGCGTACGACGGGGCACGATCATGAAGCGGTTGCCCGCAGCGCCAGGGCAACGTCTGCTATCATGCCGCCAAAGAGCTCGCGCACGGAGACAAGCCATGACGATGCAGCTGACGAGCGGGTCGGCGTCCGTCCGCCGGACGAAACCGCTCGCGCACCTTCCCGGCGAGGATGGCTGGCCGATCGTCGGCAACACCTTCGCGGCCCTCAGGGATCCGGCCGGCCATGCCGAGGCGATGCACCGCAAGTATGGCCCGGTCTATCGCGACCACCTGTTCGGGGTCCGCAGCGTCGCCATGCTCGGGCCGGAGGCGAACGAGCTGGTATTGTTCGATCGCGACAAGAACTTCTCCTCGTCCGGCGGCTGGGGCTTTCTGCTCGATCAGCTGTTCCCGCGCGGGCTGATGCTGATGGATTTCGACGAGCATCGACTGCACCGCCGGGCGCTGGGCGTTGCCTTCAAGCCGGCGCCGATGCAGGCCTATCTCGGCGCGTTGAACGACGGGATCTCGCGGCGGATCGCGCAATGGCATCTGGCCGGCGCCGGCCAAGGCGGCACCGCCGACCTTGAGTTCTATCCGGCGATCAAGCAGCTGACCCTCGATCTGGCCGCGACCTCCTTCCTCGGGATCGAGCTCGGACCGCAGGCGAATGCCGTCAACCGCGCCTTCGTCGACATGGTGGCCGCGATCGTCGGCGTGGTGCGCACTCCCGTTCCGGGCACGCAGATGTGGAAAGGCGTCAGGGGACGCGAGACGATCGTTGCCTTCTTCCGTCGGGAGATCCCGCGGCGGCGCGCCGGGCAGGCCTCCGACCTGTTCTCCGAGCTGTGCCGCGCCACCAAGGAAGATGGGTCGCTGCTCACCGATCAGGAGATCGCCGATCACATGAGCTTCCTGATGATGGCGGCGCACGACACGCTGACCTCGTCGGTGACGTCGCTCGTCTACCTGTTGGGCAAGCACCCGGAGTGGCAGGACAAGCTGCGCGCGGAGATGCGCGGGCTCCGCCTTCCAGCCGGTGCACCGCTGCCTTACGAACGGCTGGGCGAGCTCGTCCACTTCGAGATGGCCTTCAAGGAAGCGATGCGCCTCAATCCGCCGGTGCCCTCGATGCCGCGCGCCGCCGTGCGCGATTTCGAGTTTATGGGGCACGAGATACCGGCCGGCACGCGCGTCGGCATCAACACCGTCTTCACGCATCGCATGCCGGAGATCTGGCCGGAGCCGATGAAGTTCGATCCGTTGCGCTTCACCGACGAGGCCGTGCGCGCGCGTCACAAGTATGCCTGGGTGCCGTTCGGCGGCGGTGCCCATATGTGTCTCGGCCTGCACTTTGCCTACATGCAGGCCAAGAGCTTCTTCTACCACCTGCTGACGACGACCAACGTGAGCCTTGCGCCTGGCTACGTCCCGTCCTGGCAGATGTGGCCGATCCCGAAGCCGCGCGACCGGCTGCCGATCCGGATCGCGCGCGTCCATGGGTGAGCGGCGCCAAGGCTGGTGACGTGCCCGATGTGG
Organism: uncultured Alphaproteobacteria bacterium; assembly: GCA_963788095.1. GTDB lineage: Bacteria > Pseudomonadota > Alphaproteobacteria > Rhizobiales > Xanthobacteraceae > CAVTXS01. Next base: position 48,515 of record CAWBFP010000014.1, read on the forward strand.
CTAGCGTGCATTCGCTTCCGCCGCCGTGGTCATGAAGCGCTCGGCGAGCTGCCGGACGCTAAGCAGAGTGGCATTGGCCAACGGGCCACCCTCCGGATCATGTCCGCACCTGGCGGATGCGGACGGAGGGCCCCAAAGAGGTGCTCGGGTTTTTGGCACTTCTTGGACCCTTCGAGATCTTTGCTAGTTGGCCGCTTTCGGGGGCAAACCGGAAGATATTTGCTCACGTCGAGACTTACCGGGTTTGCCGAGTAGGCCCGGGGAATTTCACCCCGAGCCCCTCACAGAACCGGACTTAAGCCTCTCGACTTATCCGGCTCGTGCCACCGCTTGAAGGCTGCCGCCTTCCATTGAACACCGGGTTCCTCCCGTTGCCGGTTGACCCGAGCCAAATGGCGATGACCCGCTCCCTTCGCTCCACGGGCATTGCCCCGCTTCATCGCTACTACGAAGCAGTCCGTCCCTATCTGGCGCATCGGTACTTTCGGCCTCGCGGTTTGAGCCACTTGTGCCTTTTCCCTTGCCATCGCCGTCTAGGTTCTCACGTTCCATACAAGAGCCTGGTTGAGCTTCGCGCCGCCTATATGCCGGATGCCGCTCAGGCAGGCTTCAGGGTTCTCCCGAGCTGATCCCGGAGGAAGGGTCACCCCCCGGTTTTGACATCGCCTAATCCGCTTTCGACACTTCATCGGCGGTTCGCTTGCGCTCGCCTCTCTCAACCTCGCCTGCCGGAATCATGTCCCGACTTTTCCGCAACGTTCACCACCATCGCTTTTGACGACAGCAGCTTGCGGTGGCTTGAGATCAACACCTGATTGCCGACCTCGAAGGGCCCTCCTTCATCTCTCGTACAGTTGCGCACCACCGTTTGGATCGGCGATGCTCGTGACACAAGACCCTAAGCGGACATCTGAACAGATAACTGCAGGTCGCAGGCCTCGGCAGATTAGTCAGGCAGGCCGGCACTGCGAAGCGCATCCGCCCACCTCGACAGGTCGTCGGACTGAAAGGGCAGGAGGCGGCCCAACGTCGAAAGGCGCACTTTTGGATCGAGATCCCGCGTTCTCGCCGCGAGGAGTTTTGCGTCGGCCATCCTACCGGCAGACGCATGGCTTGCCGCAGCCACTCGTAGACCGGTCATATAGTTTGGACGCTCGCGGATGGCACTGAGCGCAAATCGCGACGCGTCATCAATTCGGCCGCCAAAGAAGCATGCATAGGCCATCGCGGCATTGATCTTGAATACAAGCCGATCATAGGGGCTCAGCCGTCTTGCGTGATCGAGATCAGAAAGCGCTCCGATCGCATCACCCTGAAAAAGGCGGAGCCAACCTCGCACGTACCAAGCGGTCGCGAGGTTTGGATTGAGCGCAATCGCCTGTTCGATCAGGATGCCCCGCCGCTGATGTCGTCCCCTAGCGCCGAAACGACATGAGCCGCGCGTGTCAGCGCGTGGGCGTCGTTCTTGCCCAGCTCCGCCGCGCGCCACGCCAGGTCGATGCCCTCCCGGCACTCGGTGGAACAATCGGTGATCAAGCCGTAAGACTGTCTTTGAACAAAGCAATACGAGGCCATCGCATATGCCGGAGCGAACTCCGGGTCGGCTTGCATGGCCAGACGATACTCATCGAGTGCCTTTTGGATAGCGTCTGGGGTCCACCCGTAAAGAATGCTCGTGCCTCGCATGACCCGCGAGTAGGCGTCCGGCGAATGGGATTGCGATCGCCGGTGCAAGTCGATTTCGGCTTGCTCGAGCTTTGTCACGACCTCGCCAACGACACTCTCAGTCAACCGGTCCTGAAGTTGAAAACCGCGGCCTAGATCGCCTTCGAACCGTCGAGCCCAGAGATTTACCCCCGTGCGCGAGTCAACCAGCTGCGCGTTGACCCGGATACGCATCCCTTCCTTGCGCAAAGTGCCTTCCAGCGCATAGCGCACGTTAAGTTCTCTGGTGATGCGTGTAATGTCGGCGGTCTTCCCCCGGTAGGAAGATCCGATACTACGAGGCACGACGATGAGATGACGGAATTGGGTCAGCGCAGTCGTAATGTCGTCGACCAGACCGTCGATCAAATTGTCCTGTTGAGGCTCCCGAGACAGATTGGTGAAAGGAAGAACCACGATCGATGCGCGCGAACTCGCGGGCACGATGCACATCGGGGCGGGATGACCGCTTGCCTGCGCCTCTGTTTCCACGGGCGCAACAAATCGATATCCACGGCGCGGAAAAGAGCGGATCAGGCTCTGGGACCTCCCTTCATCCCCGATCACCCGGCGCGCCGCGGCGATGCGGCTGTTGATTGTTGAGTCCGAAACAATCCGGCCATTCCAGACGGTCGCGATCAGATCTCCGCGCGTGACGATCCGCGATCGCTCCTGGATCAGGTAGCTGAGCACGCTGAAGACCTGAGGCTCCAGCTCAACCCGATCCGCACCGAGATGCAGCTCGCAACGGTCCGCATTCAGGGTGTAGCTGCCGAACTTGTAGAGCATGGGTCGCCCCACTCGCCGCTTTGAGCATCATCAGTGCGTCTCAAGCGAAATCAAGGCGCAAACGATCGTCCTCGGCAAATCTCAACATATCTCAAGAAGAATCCCAACCATCTCGACCATCAACCTCCCGCGGGCATGGCTAACTGCACCCTCCAGGGAGGATAAGGCCATGCGAGACATTCGACATTTCTTCGCCGTCATGTTCGCCGTAGCTGCAATCGCAGGACCGGCAAGGTCGGAGGAATTTGGGACCATCGCGGAGGCAAGGCTGATGCTCGAACGCGCGGTCGTAGAGGTGGGGATCGATAAAGCGCGCGCCTTCGAGATGTTCAACGGCAATCATCCCAAATTCCGGGATCGAGACCTATTTGTCTTTTGCTTTCGCACCGAGGATGGAAAATTCACCGCCCACGAAGCGTTGGTCACTCACGACGTGAGACAATTGCGTGATCAAGCCGGGCTCCCACTCGGAGCGAGGATGTTCACCGAGGCCCGCGAGGGCATGGTCTCCGAGATCCGCTATGTATCGCCGTTCCCCGGAACGACGTCCCTCGTCCCCAAGCGTGCGTTTGTGACACGGGTGGATAATCACGTCTGCGGCGTCAGTGCCTACCTCTACAACGGGCCTGGCGGACCAGTTGAATGAGATGACACCTAAGCGAGTGCCCAAGGCCGACATCGTGCGCACCGAGCGCGGTGTCGGCTTCTGGCCCATCGCGACGGAATGGGGATGTCCGCTCCTACGTCAGCAACTGGGGGTAAAGCGGACTCACGACGGCCATGGGGATACGGCGCTCCCTACACACTGCAATGTCGTGCAAACGCCTCTGTACGCTATGCGCGTCGACGCGTGGGCGCGGCGATGGGGCAACACGCCGACAGGGAGACGGTTCAATGCCGAGCGCCTCAGGCGGCGCATATCATTCCGAATCAGGCCCGATTTCCCCGCTGATGATCTTTATCACGTGCGAAGCTCTCTCGAACTCTGATGTCCCCAGCCGAAAAGTAACACAGATCAGATTGTCGATCGGACGATCCAACTCGACTGCCAACTTCCCTGGCGTGAGCTCGATTTTGCGCAGAAAAAAATGCCCGCGATATCTCTCGTCATGCGTTTCGACGTAGCAGCGACCGTCTGACATTTCGAAATCGCGTTGGATCAAGAGATACGGGCTATCGCAATGGAGCTCGTCCGTATCCTGTTCGACCGTGAAGCTGGCTTGGTAGTAGTCGCCACCGACCAAGCTGCCCGTGGAGACGTAGTTTGCGTGGAATTCCATGATTTGACTGTCGTCTGGAACCCCAATTTCGCGTTAGCCTCGTATACACAAACGGCTCGCCAGCACGTGCCCCCGAGTCGCCCGGTCTTTTTTTGGCGCACGGTTGCCCGATCAACGGCATAGCCGTTTGGTGCAACGTCTTCCACCCTCAGCGCGACGACATCGCAGCCTCGCAGCTTGCTGTCGATGGCGAGGTTGAACATAGCCGGATCGCGCGATCGCTGCTCAATCTGGAGCTTCGTTCGGATGGCCCAAACATGTCTTTGCTGGAGCAGCGGCTTGGGTGCGATCGGCTTTCCCTTGTTCCAGGGTGTGCGCTTGGGCAGGGGCAGTATGAAATTCTCATCATTCAGCATGGTCGTCTCCCTCACTTACTGAGGGAACCAGCATGCTGCGCCCGCTGGAAGATGCTTGAAATTACTTCAGCTTTCGGGGTACTGCGGAAGCACAGACGCACGCGGCCTCGGCTGCCTCCGTCGTGAATGACCCGTTGAAGTAATGGCGGACATGTACGTGCGACAAACGGTGAACCCATCGCTTATATTCGCCGCATGGCGTGGCAATACATTCGTATCGCTCGGTTCGGCGGCCCCGAGGTCCTAGAGCTGGCGGAACAGGCGACAATTCCCGACCCCGGCCCTGGCGAGGTCCGCATCAAGGTGCTCGCTGCCGGCACCGGCTTCACCGATACCTTCATCCGGCGCGGCCGCTACCCAGACTTCAAGGGGCCACTCCCGTTCACCCCGGGTTATGACGTTGTCGGCGTCGTCGAGGAGACCGGACCCGGCGTACCTGCCCAGCTCGCCGGACAGTTGGTTGCTGATCTCTGTGTCGTCGGTGGATACGCACAGTATGCCATCCGCCCCGCGCGCTTTCTCGTGCCGGTCCCCGATGGCGTCGATCCCGCCGAGGCCGTGTGCATCCCGCTGGCCTATCTCACCGCCTACCAAATGCTCACCCGCTACCGTCGCCTACCGCGCGGAGCAACTATCCTCGTAATTGGCGCCTCTGGCACGGTCGGCACGGCGCTGCTCGATCTGGCGCGCCATCTCGGCCTAAACGCTATCGGCACCTGCTCGGCCACCAACGTGGCTATGGTCGAGCGCTTCGGCGCAACGGCGATCGACTATCGCGCTGGCGACTTCGTCGCGGCTGTGCGCGGGCTCACCGCAGGGCGCAAGGGCGGGGTCGGCGTCGATGCAGCCTTCGATGCGATTGGCGGCGCGCATTTCGCGCAGTCTTTCGCTTGCCTCGCGCCCGGCGGCCTACTCGTCGGCTACGGTGCCCAGACAATGGCAGTTGGCGGCGCAAGCTTGGCGTCAGCGGCACTCGGTTTGGCGCGGCTCAAACTGTGGAACGCACTGAGCGGCCTGTTCGGCGGCCGTCACGCCGTGTTCTACAGCATCACCTCACGCCGATCAGCGCACCCAGAAGATTTCAAGGCCGACATGGTCACCCTGTTCGACCTACTTCGCGACCGCGCCATCCAGCCGGTGGTTATCGACCGTCTGCCTCTCGCGGCCGCGCGCGACGTCCACACCCGCATCGATCTCGGCGGACTCGGCGGCAAGATTGTGCTTCTGCCCTGGCCCGAGGCCTGATTTCAGGACGATCGCCTTTGAGACTTCATCTCCAAGTGCCAAGGTCTGGAATTGGGTACACGCCGCCCTGGCGACGCTGCGTCGGGAACCGAACAGACCGCCGTCTCATCGCCGAGGAGCGCAGACTAGCCCGCGTCTCCATACGGCCCTAGGTGACACGGTAGCTCGCGCGTCGATCAGCAGTGTTGATGCTGGTCGGCCAGATCCCGCGGACGTGCAGGCCAGGCCCGCTAGCGGAGCGGCCCGGGCATCGCTCGGGCGAGCGATCTCGGTCTCACCACCACCGGGCCGGCAAAGACCGGAGTTGGATTACCGTCCGGACCGATTGCGACGTGCGAGCAATCGCCATTCCGGTTGATCCTCATATTCTGATCATAAGAGTTGTACGAGTAGAAGTAGTAACAAACGCCGTCCTTGTACTCGACGTTGGTCCAACTGCCGTTCTGCCAACGACGGAAATAGGAATCCGCCGCGGCGGCGGAAACAAGCATCGCACCGGCCAGAACAGAACCCAGCGAAAGCACGAAATACCGACGCATGATCGCCTCCATTGCGCATTGTGGGCAAACGTCCGTAGCAGACCGTCGTTCCGCGCGGGAACTCGATGGTGGCCCAAATGACCCATCTCACCGGCGTCCGCAGCTACGTCGAGCAGCGAAGAATGAGAGCGCGGGCCGGCAACAACATGATAAGCCAGCACCCAAGTATGTCCGGATCTGGGCAGTGGCCCGTCCGGATGCCCTACAAGGCAGCAAAGAAAAAGCCCGGCCACCGGGGCCGGGCTTCTGGGCCGGGGGTTCTTGGCGGTTGCTAGGCTGCCACTTATTGCTTCGCCGCAGCGTCCAGAACGGCAGGAACGCCGAACTCCGCACGCAGCGCAGCTTCGTGGTAGCGGGCAGCCAGGTCACTAAGCCGACCCGCCAATGATCCATCCGTCCACAGCTGCAACAATCGCAGGCAGAACTCCGCCTGGCCCCTCAGCTCGATCGTGTCCATGCCCAGACCTTTCGAACGTCGAAGTTGATGGAGATCTAAAGACCACGAAGAGCGATTCGCGCCTATTGCCTCAAGGGTCAGCTTGCGCAGCGGAATGGTTAAGAGGACCTAAACCAAGGTATAGATCAGGCGGCCTTGACGGGCTCGTTCAATTGCTGCGCTCGCCGCAGCAGACAACGCAGAGGAACCGACCGGGCTGCGGTGGGCGTTTAGAACTTGCCGCGGACCCTCGATTGCCCCCGAGAGGGGCCGTGGGGCGCGCAATGTCCGGTTATGGGCCCGATTGAGAAGTACCGTCACCGCGGGCTCAGGTCGGCTGCCGGGGCAAGAGCAGACGAGATATGCTCGGGGTGAGAGTTACCGGTTTTGACCCCACAGCCGACATGAGCCGGATCGAAATCCCGCAACGCAGCGAGCCCCTGACTTGATCCTCGCCAATTCGTTATGCTGTCAGGAGACACCCTGGGTAGAGGCAGCGTATGCGAGGCGCTCGGCCTCACCGTCCCGCCAACGCTGCTCGCCCGCGCTGACGAGTGATCGAATGAGGCGCAGCAGCCCTTGCAAATCTTGGCTTGAGGAGACGGCATGCCCCGTAGCTGGCCTGCTATGCTCGTTCTCTGACGCCCTCAGTCGATCTTGAGCCCGAGCGAGGCGACGAGCGGTGCCCACAGCTTGACGTCGGCGGCGAGCGAGGCGCGAAATTTCTCCGCATCGGAGTCGAGCACAGGCTCGAACGCGCCGTCGATCAGGAACGCCTGATAGGCGGGCTCTGCCAGCGCCTTGCGCGAGGCGGCCGCGATCTGCTCGATGATCGGCCGCGGCGTGCCGGCTGGCGCGAACGGCCCGAGCGACATCACCGAGATGAGGCCGGGGAAGCCGCTCTCGGCCGTGGTCGGAAGGTCGGGTGCGGCCGCGAGACGCTTGGGGCTCGCCACCGCCAGGACGCGCAGCTTGCCAGTGCGATGCAGCTCGATCACCTGCTTGGTGAACGCCGGCACAAACATCGCGACTTGTCCGCCGACCAGATCAGTGAGTCCCGGCCCGGCGCCGCGATAGGGCACCGGCACGAGCTCGGGCATGCCGGCGAGCGACTTGAAGCGTTCGCCGGTGAGATGGTTAATCGAGCCGATGCCGCCGTGCCCGTATGAAACCTTGCCGCGATTGGCGTTGGCATAGACGACAAACTCGGCGAGCGTTTGCGCCGACACCGAAGGATGCAACACGATGCTGAAAGCACTGACGGCAAGGCATAGGATCGGATCGAGGTCCTTGACCGGATCATAAAGCGGCTGGCGCTTGAGCAACGCCTCGTTGATGTGCGGCAGCGTGCCGCCGAGCAGGATGGTGTAGCCGTCGGCTGGCGCGCGCGCGACTGCGGCGGCACCGATCGAACCGCCGCCGCCGCCGATGTTCTCGACGAACACGGTGCCGAGTAGCGGTTTGATCTTCTCAACCCACGGCCGCGCCAGCGCATCGAACGCGCCCCCCGGCGGGAACGGGACGACGAGCTTGATTGGCCGGGTCGGGTACGCTTGCGCCCGCGCGGTCGGCAGCACGGCAGGAAGCGCGGCGGCGCCCGCGGCCAGATGCAAGAATTTCCGGCGAGGAAGTTGCATAGCGGTCCCCCCAATTGTCGGCGACACTTTGAACAGCGAGCCTGATCACCTGGGCCGCTCACGAGATAGGCTACCGCGCTGTGGCACAGCGCGGAAGGGTTTAGGTCGGTTCATGGCCCATCGCGACGAAACGGGGTGTCCGCTCCTACGTCAGCTCGTGGGGGTAGACTGGAAGAGATTTGCTCAGACTGAGACTTGTCGGTTTTGACCCATCTGCGACATGAGCTGGATTGAAATGCCGCAGCGCGGCAGCCTCCTGCCGTACCGAGGTGTGCTATCCTTTCGGTTGGAAGTACGGGAGGCATCGGGCAGTGAAACGGCGTGAATTCATCACGCTGCTCGGCGGCGCGGCTGCGTGGCCGCTTCCGGCGCGCGCGCAGCAGCATGGCAGGGTCCATCGGATTGGTCTGCTGGAGATGACGCCGGCGTCATCGAACGCCGCCAATTTCGATGCCCTTCGAAAGGGCCTGCGCGAACTCGGCTACGTCGAAGGTCAAAACCTCATCTTCGACTACCGTTCGGTCGACGGCCGCCCCGAGCGTTTTCCACAGCTTGCGGCCGAGCTGGTTCGACTCAACGTCGATTTGATCGTGACCCGCGGGACACCCGCGGTGATGGCGGCCAAGAATGCCACTGGGACGATTCCGGTGGTCATGGCCGCGAGCGGCGAGCCGGTCGGGACCGGCATCGTCGCAGGGCTCGCACGCCCGGGCGGAAATATCACCGGCCTGAGCGCCTTCACCAGCGAATTGTTCTTGAAACGGCTCGAGCTGCTGCGAGAGATGGTTGCGGGCATCAGACGAATAGCGCTCATGCACAATATGGAGAACCCGCTTGTCCCACCGCAGTGGGAAGAGTTCAAGACGGTGGCTCCGTCGCTGGGTCTCGAGGCCCAGCTTCTCGACGTGCGAAAGTCCGAAGACATCGTGCGAGGCATTCCACGCCGCAAATGCCCAGCGCACCGACGCAATCCTCGTGGGGAACGACGCCGTCAACTGGCAAATCGTCGGGAGGTCGTAGAGCTCGCGGCGAAACATCGGATGCCGATGATGTATAACAGCAGGGAGTTCATCGACGCCGGAGGCTTGATGAGCTACGGCGTGAACTATGCTGACCTCTACCGCCGCGCCGCGATCTTCGTGAACAAGATCTTCAAAGGCTCCAAGCCGGGCGATCTGCCAGTGGAGCAGCCGACCAAGTTCGAGCTAGTTGATCAATCTCAAGACCGCCAAGGCGCTCGGCCTTGAAGTCCCCCGACGCTGCTCGCCGGTGCCGACGAGGTGATCGAATAATCGCAATTTGCTGCGCCGCATATGTCGCCTATTGGCCCCAAAGCGGCGGTTAGAGAATGTCCGCTTTTGCGCCGCTTGTAGGGGCTAAGCGGACATCGAGCGTGTTTTTCCTCGCCTTGGACGCTGGCGCTTTTATGTTGGCTGCTTTTCTGGTGACCGCGCCGGTTCTGGAAGGCGCGATGGGCCGGGGCGAGTGAACGCGATCGGTCCATTGCCGACGCGGCGGTAGAAGCCTGCGCCCTCCTCCGGCGGCGGCTCGTGGTAGTAGTTGCCAGCCTTAGTCTTCCGACGCACCATGATTGAACCACTCCTCGATCGTGTCCGGGTTCGAAGCTGCCCCACGTTACCCAATGGATCACGCTTAAACGCGAAAGGCTGAATGTCCCAAGCTTTCAATGCAGACGATCGATACGAGCAACTGCCTGAGCATCGGGTGTTCCAGTCGACAGGCCAGAGAGAAAGCGCGAGGAAGTCGTAATGGCTGGTAACCCGGTCAAATTGCGCGCACGTTACCGCGCGGGAGTGCACAGCGGAAACGGCAACCGAATTGGCATGCGCTCGGACTGAGGCCAGGGGCATCACTGGAAACTCGAAGACGCCGTTGGGGCTGCAAGTCAAACCCGCATCGCCTTGACGCTCGGCGCACGACCGAGCAGAGGCGACGATGTGGCCCGCGGGGGCAACAGTAGGTCGCCAGTCTTCCAGGTGCGCGTGGGCTAAGCTGATAGGCCGATGAGGCACAGCGTGACCGTTTCGAGGGCTCGAACTCTGAAA